>NZ_CP020947.1:65000-1265000 GCF_000172795.2 Rhizobium sp. CIAT894 | reverse complement strand
AGGGCAGATCGATCATCGTTCGTTTCTTGCAACAGCGGCCCGCAAATTCACGTGACCGTCATGCATCTCTCTTGTTATCGGCCACAAAATCAATCAATTCTTCAGCATGCTCCTGATATCGGAGAGCTTTGCGGCCATATGCAGGCTTGCGTTCCATCGCCTTCCGACGGACGGACATGAGGCAAGCGCGATCAGGCGGGAATACAGGACGTGCAGGATCCGGACAACCCAAAAAACGGGCCAGAAAATGGGCCGGAAAAAGTGGTGAACGACGCGGCCGGCAAACGGCCGGCGAAGAACCGTCACATTCTGCTTCGCATCGACTCCTGGATCGACTCGACCGTCTGGAACGCCGGCTTCCGCGCCGCCGAGATCTGGGAAGACATCACCATCTTCTTCCGCCGCTTCCGGGTGCGCGGCTGGAAGCGCATGGTCTTCGAACTCGCCGGTGAAGGGCTGACGCTCGGGGCGGCCGGTTCGGTGCTGATGCTGCTGCTTGCCCAGCCGGCCTTCGAGGCGACCAAGGAGGACTGGCGCAACCGCGGCGATTTCGCCGTCACCTTCACCGACCGCTACGGCAACGTCATCGGCCATCGCGGCGTCATCCACCAGAATTCCGTGCCGATCGACGAGCTGCCGGATTCGCTGATCAAATCGGTGCTCGCCACCGAAGACCGGCGCTTCTTCGACCATTTCGGCATCGACGCCATCGGTCTCTTCCGCGCCATGGTCACCAACGCCCAGGCCGGCGAAGTCGTGCAGGGCGGCTCGACGCTGACCCAGCAGCTCGCCAAGAACCTGTTTCTCTCCAACGAGCGCTCGATCGACCGCAAGGTCACCGAAGCCTTCCTGGCGCTTTGGCTCGAGGCCAACCTTTCCAAGAAGGAAATCCTTTCTACCTATCTCGACCGCGCCTATATGGGCGGCGGCACTTTTGGCGCAGCCGCGGCGGCGCAATTCTATTTCGGCAAGAACATCACCGATGTGAATCTTGCCGAATCCGCCATGCTGGCCGGACTGTTCAAGGCGCCGGCGAAATATGCGCCGCATGTCAACCTGCCGGCGGCGCGTGCGCGTGCCAACGAGGTGCTGACCAATCTGGTGCAGAGCGGGCTGATGACCGAGGGGCAGGTGATCGCCGCCCGGCGCAACCCGGCGACCGTCGTCGACCGCAACGAGGTGGAATCGCCGGATTTCTTCCTCGACTGGGCCTTCGACGAGGTGCAGCGGCTTTCGCCGCGTTTCCACCAGCATTCGCTGATCGTGCGCACGACGATCGACATGGGCATCCAGCAGGCGGCCGAGGATTCGGTCGAAACGTCGCTGCGCGAATATGGCGAGGCCTATCACGCCAAGCAGGGCGCCATGGTGATGATCGAGAACGGCGGCGCCGTGCGCGCCATGGTCGGCGGGCGGGATTATGGCGAGAGCCAGTTCAACCGCGCCACCAAGGCGCTGCGCCAGCCGGGCTCCTCCTTCAAGGTCTACACCTATTCGGTGGCGATGGAGAGCGGAATGACGCCGCAGACGACGATCGTCGACGCGCCGATTTCCTGGGGCAACTGGAGCCCGCATAATTATGCGAACCGCTACGCCGGCCGCATCACGCTGGAGACGGCGATCGCCCAGTCGATCAATACCGTGCCGGTGCGGCTCGCCAAGGAAAAACTCGGCATCCAGCCGATCCGGGCGATGGCGAAGAACCTCGGCGTCGAAACGCCGATCCGCGACGACGTCACCATCCCGATCGGTACATCCGAAGTCACGGTGCTCGACCAGGCGACCGCCTATGCCACCTTCCCGGCCGGCGGCTACCAGTCGCGCCGCCACGGCATCACCCAGGTCCTCGATTACGACGGCGACGTGCTCTATGATTTCGACCGCGACGAGCCGGCGGCGAAACGCGTGCTGTCGGAACAGGCCGACGCCTATATGAACCAGATGCTGTCACGTGTTCCCTATGTCGGCACGGCGCGCAAGGCGGCCCTCGACAACGGCATCGTGACCGCCGGCAAGACCGGCACGACCCAGGCCTATCGCGACGCCTGGTTCGTCGGCTTCACCGGCAACTACACCTGCGCCGTCTGGTTCGGCAACGACGACTACACCTCGACCAACGAGATGACCGGCGGCTCGCTGCCGGCGATGACCTTCAAGCGCGCCATGGATTACGCCCATCAGGGCGTGACGCTGCGCGCCATCCCCGGCATCCAGAACCCCCTGCCCTCGGAAAAGGATCTCGCCAAGACTGCCGCCGCCAAGCCGCAGGATGGATTGCCGCAGCTCATCCGGCCACGCATGCTCTCGGTGCAATCGACCGACATCCTCAAGAAGCTCGGCGAGAAGCTGAAGAATGCCGCGCCGCTGGCGCCGGCGAAGGTGGCGAGCGCGGAGTAGTTGGCGGCGGAGTTCGCCGATGGCTTCCCTATCCGCCTGTGTGAAAGTCCCCTCCCCAACCCCTCCCCACAAGGGGGAGGGACTAACCCGGAACGCCCGCCTCGTTCCACTCGAAACGTCGCAGATATGGAAAACGGGCGCGGCAGGTTAAGCCTCTCCCCCTTGTGGGGAGGGGTCTTGGATAGGCCAACCGGGCAGCCTTATTGCCGCACCCGGCATGACCGCTTCGCGGATATAACCGGGGATCAATCAACGTCCCAAGTCGTCGCCCGGCATTCCACCCTGCCAGAATCAGTGGTAACCCTTCATCTGATATGGTTTCCAAGGTCTTGACGTGTTTCGATTCCCCCTCTTCATCCTGATCACGCTGATCGTCGCCTTCGGCGGCGGGATCATGATTTCGCTGTATGCGCTGGATGCGACGCAGGGTTTCGGAGCGATCAAGCTCGGCGCCTGGGAGGCTTTTCCGGCGCTGCAGACGGTCGAGGCCGACCCCTACGCCAAGTCGCACCGGGCGCGCGCCGGCAAGCTGCTTTATGGCAGCGCCGAGGGTCTGACCTTTACGGCGAGCGTCGATGACGATGGGGCGCGGCTGAATGCCGGCTGCCGCTACCGCATCAGCGGGCAGACGCCGCCTGCCCGGCTGTGGACCCTCTTTACCGCCGACAATGGCGGCAATCCGGCGGCGGTGAAGAGCGGGCTTCCCTCGGCGCTGAATTCCTGGACGGTGCTGCGTCAGCCCGACAGCAGCTTCTCGATCGACATCTCCGCCGCCGCGCAGCCGGGCAACTGGCTGGCCTTGCCGCAGGCCGGAACCTTCCGGCTGGTGCTGACGCTGTTCGACACACCGACTGCCGGCAGTTCCGGGGTGATCGACCTCGCCATGCCGAAGCTCACCAAGACCGGATGCGGCAATGCTTAGGATCTTCTTCGCCATCCTGACCGGGCTTTTCGGCGCAGCGCTGCTGCACCTCGTCATCATCCTGTCGCTGCCGCATTTCACCGGCAGGGATGCGGCGACCCGTGTGGAGGCAGAGGGCGACCTCAACAATTTCTATCTGCTCGGCGACCAGTATGACGAGGCAGGCCTTGCCAATGGCGACCCCTTCCTGCGCACCGCCGTCTGCTCCTTCGACGTCGAGGATGCGCCGGTGCATTTCACCGCCAAGGGCAATGTGCCTTTCTGGTCCATCGCGATTTACGACAGCGCCTCCAACGAGGTCTTCAGCATGAACGACAGGACGTCGGTCGGCGGCGCGCTCGACGTGCTGGCCGGAGGTCCGATTCAGCTGACCGACCTGCGCAAGAACCTGCCGCAGGAATTGCAGCAGGCGATCCTGGTGGAGATGGCACGGCCGGACGGTTATGCCGTGCTGCGGACGCTGGCGCCGCAGGCAAGTTTCGATGAGGCGGCACGAAACTTCCTGACGGGAGCCGGCTGCGAGCAATTCACTGCCCGCTGAGGTTGCGCCTGCGATTACTTCTTGTTGACGCGCGGCGCGGACGCCCGACGCCGTTTCGGACTCTCGACCAAGCGCTCGTAGCGGACGCCGGTGAACCACAGGATCTTGGCTTCGCGGGGCTCCTTGTCCGGCCGACGCGGCGCCCGCGGCAGCCGATCCGCCAATGCGACTACTATTGCCATGCTCGTCTCCATGCACTGCCCGAGACGGATGAACTTGCGATGGATTTCACCCTGCCCGCCAATGTGCGGGCCGGCGCGTCCTGCGGTGCCGGGATTGCCGGACCGAGGGCATTCGCGCCTTTCCCACGGCACCAGATTGAAATACCGTGATCAGGAGTTTCAACGATCCAGTTACTCAAATCGCGTCGTTCCTATCCGAATTGAGACAGATGACAGTTAACAGTTTACTAATGTTCAGCAGATGCCAAATACAGTTCACGTCACTTTCCCTGTAACGCGCGGAGAGTTGATTTGGTTTCATGCCGCTCGTGCAAAGCACCAGATGCGGGCCAGCGTATAAAATCAAAGACAAATCATGTAGTTGCGGGAGACCCAAGCGAATTAGCTGCGGCAAAATGGCGAGTGTTGCAGAAATACTTCATGAAAATATTTAATTGCGACCAAATCGAATGCGCGTATGGTTGCTCTCGTCGATCACCGTTTCCGGGCGCCGGTCGACAGCGGATCTTCCGCCGATTGCGGATTTTCCACGCTCTTGCCGGAATGCGGAGGACACCGCTGTGTCTTTGCTGGTGAATTCATCTTTCTCGCCTGAAGATCTCGACGTGCTACGCAGTGCGCTCGATGCCTGGTGCGTGGAACAGCACGTCGACATCAAGAGCGCCGAGGCCCAGTTTGCGGTATCCGCAGCACTCGACCTTTATCAGGCCGGTCACGACAGCCGCGAAACGCTGCTGCATGCGTTACACGATCGCAAGGCCACCTGACCTTTTCAACCGTCATATCAGCGATAAACAATCGCAGCAGCGCCGATGCTCCAGCAGGCAATTTTATATTGCCGGCCCATCAAATCGCGACACGTCTTGCGTGTATATTTCTGGTGCATTTTAATAAAATCTTCAGCATGCATTAACCCTACCGGTGTAGGATTTGTTCATAACCGACGTGGTCCGGCATGCGTCCCGCCAACGCATATCGACCCGTGGTTCCCCTTGGTTCGGCGTTTTCGGGGTGTTCGTGTGCGTGACCGGTTTCGAGACCTAGAAGGCCCCTTGGCCGTCAGGAAAAAGGACGTGGTATTGATGGCGACTGTCAGCAGTTTCGAGAACCTGTCGCATCCGACACGGTCCGAGCTGCGCCAATTTGCCGAGCTTTTCATGCCGCTTTTCCAGGCCTCCTCCGACGAGGCCAAGCGCCAGGCGGTCGCAGCACTCTCCCAATGCGAGAACATGCCGGCGGCTGTGGCGCTGTTCATCGGCAACCAGCCGATCGAGATCGCCGCCCCTTTTCTTGCCGCCTCCAAGGCAATTGCAGACGACACGCTGATTACCATCGCGCGCATGCAGGGTGCAGCGCATGTCAAGGCGATCGTCAGCCGCGATTCGCTTTCGCCGAAGGTCATCGATGCGCTGGTGTCACTTCGCCAGACCCAGCCGCGGCCGGCGGCCGCGTCGGCGCCGATCACAGAAACACAGACTGTGCCGCTTGCGCCGGCGCCGACGGAGACCAACGAGGCGGATGCGCTGGAAGAACAGCGGATTGCCAATGAAGAGGCGCTGCGCGAACGCATCCTCGGCCTGGCTGGTCATCTCGGGCATAGAGAGGAAGACAGGCTCGGCCTGCGCACGCTCACCGACATCCAGGAGGCTTTGCTGGTGCGCTTCGCCCGCTCGCGCGAGGCGATGCATTTTTCGACCGCGCTTGCCGATGCGCTGTCGGCAAGCCGCTGGCTTGCCGAGCGCATCATGCTCGATCTTTCCGGCCAGCAGCTCGCCACCACGCTGACGAGCCTCGGCATGGGCTTTCTCGACGCCGTCTTCGTGCTGGAGAAATTCTATCCGCATCTTGCCGAACAGCAGCACAACGTCACACGCGGCTGGATGGTGCTCGATGCGCTCGACCCGGAAGAATGCCACGAACGCGTGGACGCCTGGCGCCGCGCCGATCGCTACACCTACAAGCCCGATGTGCCTGATGTGCCGGCCCCGCAGGAAACGCCAAACCACCGTTTCATCCATCAGGCGCCGGCGCCACGCGACCTGCGCGTCCTCGGACGGCGGTCTCGCTGAGTTTAAGGCACCGCGCGTCTTTTCACGTCAGCCGTCGCGCGCAAGCGGGATGATGTCGCCCAATTCCTCTGCCTCCAGCTCGACGATCCACAGATCCGGGTCGAAGCGGCGTTCACGCTCCAGCATGGCACGCACGGCTTCCGGATCGCTGCGCAACAGGCGGATTTCGAACAGGCGATCGCCGGCCTCACCCTCACCGAAGGCGCTCTGCGGCGCCGGCGCATAGAGCGTTTCCAAGCCGTCGCGGAAATGCTGGCGGATGAAAATCGCACCCGCCTCCTCCGCCCCCTTCTTCTCGACGGCAGCGAAATCGCCGCTGGCGAAGACGCGGCGCAGCAGGGCGGAAACGAAGATATCGGCGCGTAATCTCATCGGCGCGGTATAGACCGGGCGGCCAGCGACGGCAATGCGGCGATTGGCGGTGTTCCAGATGGCAGGGGTGGTTTCCAAAGCGCGTCTCGCGCTTCAGCTCTTTGCTCTTGCGCATGTCGTTGCGGCAAAAGCATTTCACGCTTTGCTTGGCAAAAGCACTTCACGCTTTGCCTGGCAAAAGCATTTCACGCTTTGCCTGGCAAAAGCACTTCACGCTTTGCCTGGCAAAAGCACTTCACGCTTTGCCTGGCAAAAGCACTTCACGCTTTGCCTGGCAAAACCGCTGCACTCTTTTGCGCGACATGCTCTAAATCGCGCCGATTTCCTTGAGTTTCTTCAGCACCGCCTGGTTCGGCTCGCCGTTTTCGGGCAGATTGTAGTGCTTCTGAAAATGGCGGATGGCCGCGCGGGTCTGCTCGCCGGCGACACCGTCGACGCCGACATTGGCATAGGCCATGTTGGAAAGACCCTTCTGGATCTTCAGCACCAGGTCGACATTGGTGATCTCGCTCGATGGAAGCTGCTTTGCGGCCGAAGGAGCGGTTTTGACGGTCTTTTCGGCGCTGCGGATCGCCGCTGCCACCGGGTCTTCCGCCGCCGCCTTCGAACTCACATCCTCGGGCGGCTTTTCGGCGGGCACGGTCGAAGGGCCCGATGCATCGATCTTCAGCGCCGCCAGCACCTCCGGCGTCGGATCGCCGGTCTGGGCCATGCCGACGGTTTCCTCGAAGAAGAGGATGGCCGCACTGGTGCGCGGGCCGATGATGCCATCGGGTATGCCGTTATAGAGGCCGCGGCGCACCAGCTGCTGCTGAATATCCATGACAAGCTGGCTCGGCTGCTGGCCGGGCGCGGCAGGCACCGGCGTTGCATTGGTGGTGGCGGCGGCATCCTCCGGCCGTTCGATCCGGAAGGTGGTGACGTCGCCCTGCGGCTCCTCGGCCGGGCGACGCGCGCCGAGCACGGCCGGAGACTGTGGATCGCGGGTGCGGAAAATCGGATGCGGATGGAGGCCTGGCTGATACCAGAGCGCATTGGCGGCGACGAAAGAGAAGATGACGACAAAGGTGATCGTGCCGCCGGCGACCGATGGATTGCGGCCGATGACACCGCCGAGCACGGATGCGCCCTGCAGGCTGAGGCCGCCCAGGGCGGCGGCGCCCGAGATCAGAAGGCCCGGCTGCTGCCGGCCCTTTCTTCCCTTAGGCGATTTTCGCTTGCGCGCGGCCATCGAAACGCCCCTCTTCCAATTCTGCACCTGTGTTGACCGCGCCCTTCAGCCGCGGCGGAAATTCGACAGTCGCGCCATGACCGGCGTCTTCGGCGCGCTTGGCGCCGGAGCCGTCCATCGCGATCTCAATGGTGATGATCGTGCCTTCGCCCGGCTGGCTGGCCATTGCGAAGTGGCCGCCATGCAGCGCCACCAGTCCCTTGACCAGAGATAGGCCAAGGCCGGTGCCTTCGAAGCGGCGGGTGTAATCGTTCTGGATCTGGACGAAGGGCTGGCCGAGCAAGGCCAGCTTGTCGGCCGCAATACCGATGCCGGTATCGCTGACCGTCAGCTTCAGGATGCCGTCGCGGGCTGCCGCATCGACCGAGACGACGCCGCCCGCCTCGGTGAACTTGATGGCATTGCCGACGAGATTGATGAGGATCTGCTGGATGGCGCGCTGATCGGCGACCACTTCGCCGAGGCCGCGCTGGATACGGCTGGTCAGCGTCAGGCCCTTGGTCTTGGCCTGCAATGCCAGCATCGATTCGCAGGACTTGACCGAGCTCGATATATCGAAGGCATCGAGCATCAGCTCGTAGCGGCCGGCCTCGATCTTGCTCATGTCGAGCATGGTGTTGACGACCGACAGGAGATGCGCGCCGGATTCGCGCACCAGGCCGACATATTCGCGCTGACGGTCGTTTTCGAATTTGCCGAAATATTCGCCGATCAGGATATCGGAAAAACCGAGAATGGCGTTCAGCGGCGTGCGCAGCTCATGGCTGACGGCCGCGAGAAAACGCGATTTAGCGTCGTTTGCCGATTCGGCGTCGGCCGCACGGTTATGGGCTTCGTCGCGCAGTTGCTGCTCGACGGAGACATCGCGCAGTTGAGCAATGACGGCGGCAAGTTCGCCGTCGGCATCGCGCCGGGCGGTCATGTCCATTCTGAGATAAGCGAACTGGCGTTGATCGCGCGAGACCGAGGGCCGGTCGAGACGCAGATCGACGCTCGCAGCCTCCTCGCCCCGGCGCAGGCTGTCGAGCGCCTGCAGGAAAAGGATGCGGTCGGAGACATGCACCTGCTCGAGGAAACCCCTGCCCTTGGGGTCGCGCATCCAGGCGAGGAAATCGCGCCGGTCGCGGCCGCCGACGGTCGCCACACTGCCGTGCGGGTCGAGGAAGAAGACGAGGCCGGGGGTGGCGGCAAGGAAGAAATCCTCGGCCGACTGCGTGGCGATACCGGCGGACGAACCCTGACGGGCGAGCGCGATGCTGCCGACTGCGGAAAAGAGAAAGGCGGCGCAGACCATGGCGACACCGGCCGGCAGGGCGACGGCCGGACTGGTGACCGCCGACAGGCCGACAGGAGCGATAATAAGAGCGGCCGACGAGAACAGCACGAGGCGACGCAGAATCGCGAGTTCGCGTTGGCGCATGGCTTCGCCGCCACCCGTCCGGGAGAGCCAGCTTGTCGCCGCCCGGTCTACGAGCGCCGACACCCAGCCGCCAATGTCACTCAATACACGCACGCAATACCCGCCCAAAAGGCTGTCTATCGATCCGGACAATAGGCCCCGGCGACTTAAAGAAAGGATAAGGCAAAAGCGCTGTTCACCGCTTGGAACCGCCGGAATTCCCGTTTTGAAGCATCTGGAAGGCTCTTTGCCTTTTGTGGTTAATAGCAGGTAAGCGACGGATTTTCCTCATATTTCAGCATTGCGTTAACTCCTGTGGCAAGGCGAGCCGGCAAAAGCCCTGCAATTGCAAGCAGGTGCTGCCCTGATGTTTAACGGCGATCGCTCGCATTCGACTGAAATGTCCCTCAAATGCCGATCGCTAAAATTTGAACTAAATTTGCCGCAAATGCGCGTGAGTTTCGAAAAGCGGCATTCGCAACTTGGCGGTAGGGTGAAAACACCGGACAACCGGCCTGATTCGGCGACAAGAACCGGACGGGAAAACAGGATGGGCAACGACAATGTGGTTTCTGATCAAAGGATCCTTCTGGTTTGGCCTTGTGCTCGTGCTTCTGTCCGTCTTCAGCACGGAGAGTTCCGACACGCTGGCGGGCGGCCCGCACCTGCAGCTTTCCGACGCGTACACGGCGGCAAGCGGCGCCTATGACTATCTGACGGGCATGTGCTCGGAAAAACCCGAGGTCTGCACCAAGGGCGCCGAAACCATCACTGCGCTTGGCTACCGGGCCCGTGAAGGCGCCCGCGTCGCTTACGAACTTCTCGACAGCCAGTTCAAGGACGAGGCGCCGACGACCGCAAAACCCGCCGCACCTCAGGCGCCGGTCGCGCTTAACATGCCTTCGCTGGCGGCGCCCGCCATTCAGGAGAAGGCGCGCGAAGCAAAGGCAGCGCTGAACCAGCCGATGCCGTACCGTCCGCCGGTCGATGACGAAGCCCAGACCGTGGCGACCGGCGCGATCCCGCTGCCGACGCCGAAGCCGGCGATCTGACGAAATTTCTGGCGGGCACCCACCCGTAACCGTACCATTTTTTCCAGCTTGCATCGGTGGTCCGCATGACGCGGAAATGCCCCATGCCTGACGTGCCTGCCCTGTTTAATTTCAGCATGTTGCTGCGCCGTGAGGATGCCCATCCCTCACGGCGTTTCTTTCTCTATTGATGCAATCCTGGCAAAACCGCTGTGCGCTTTGCCTGACAAACCGCGTCACACTTTTCCCGAAATTGCTTTAACGGTTCAAATCCGCGGGTCTTTCACCTATATGCACTGGTAAGATTGAAAGGCTTTCCCATGGCATCCCTCGACCAGATCATCGACGACTTCACCTTCCTGGACGATTGGGAAGACCGATACCGCTATGTCATCGAACTCGGCAAGGCGCTGCCGGAGCTCGCCGAGGAGAAGCGCACCTCCGAAAACAAGGTGATGGGCTGCGCCAGCCAGGTGTGGCTGGTGACCCATGCGACCGGCAATCCCGATAACCCCGTCATGGAGTTCGAGGGTGATTCCGACGCCCATATCGTGCGCGGCCTTGTCGCCATCGTGCTTGCCACCTATTCAGGCAAGACGGCAGCCGAGATCGCCAGTCTCGATGCCTTCGAGATTTTCTCGAAGATCGGCCTGGTGGAGAACCTGTCATCGCAGCGTTCGAACGGGCTGCGGTCGATGGTCAACAGGATCCGGGAAGAAGCCAGGGTTCGAGCCGCGGCCTGAACGCGAGCGCAGCCGATCGACTTTGAGAGGCCGGCCAATCGATTCGGAAAGCGCTCCTGCCGAATCGAGTATATTATCGCCTGCTCATAGTATAGCAGCCATTCGAAGCCCGCCGGCAAAGCGTAAGATGGGGATCGCTCACATTATCCCGAGCGCCCGCTCGAATCATTTTCGGCGGCGCGAAATACTGAGTGATTATTGTCATCGCTTTGAAACGGCACACAAAAAAGCCGGGCACAAGACCCGGCTTTTGACGTCGATACTTTCGAAAGCTCAGCCGCGGCCGCGCTTGCGGCGCTGGCCAAGGCCCATCTCCTTTGCCAGGCGCGAACGCGCTTCGGCATAAGCGGGCGCGACCATCGGGTAATCGGTCGGCAGGTCCCACTTCTCGCGGTATTCTTCCGGCGAGAGGCTGTGATGGGTCATCAGGTGACGCTTGAGGGACTTGAAGTTGCCGCCGCATTCCAAACACGTGATCTGCTCGTCCTGTACGGACTTGCGGACAGAAACTGCAGGCTTCTGCTTTTCGACGACAGCCGCAGCAGGCTGCGGTACGGACGTGTTGCTCAGTGCCGAGTGCACGTCGGAAATCAGATTAGCCAGGTCGCTGACCGGGACAACATGGTTGCTGACATAAGCCGCGACGATGTCGGCCGTCAGTTCCACAAGCAGCTCCGGCGCATTGCCGGTCGCCATATCCGTCATATTTTTTCTCCTGTTAGCATGCTCAAACGGCCTTTGACTGACACGCCAAAGACCCGCCTCGTAGAAGCGAACAGCAAAAGCACGGGAAGCGACCTTCTGTTTCGAAAAACGCGAAATCCACCCCTAGATTCCGAAGAGCGAGACCTGTTCTTATACTGCCTGACTGCAAACCACTACGTCATGCCCCAGGCGATGGCCTCAGTTAGACATGAAAAATCAAAACTGAGGGACTTGGAAGCAGTACGATTGTAATTCACAATCAGAACTCTACTTGCATTTTCAAATAGCATCGTTTGGCCAAAAGGCCAATTATTATTTGTCGTTTTTCTTGAGAAAAAATGACGGATGAAGAATTAAGGCACGCTTGGGCAAGCTTTACTCACAGCTTCCTGTGCATAAGTTTTGCATAAATCTGGTAAAGCAGCGAAACGGCATAGGCTCAGCGCTTGCCGAGATCGTCGCGCACCGAGACGGCGCCGAGCTGATATCCCGAAAGGTGGGCGGCTCTCGCCAGCAGATGGGCGGAGACCGGCGCCGTCAGCAACAGAAAAACGAAGCCGGCAATGGCGCGGGCGAGAATCGCCAGGTCCTGCGAATAGAGGCCGGCGGCAAGCAGCAGCAGGCCGGAGCCGACCGTTCCCACCTTGGAGGCCGCGTGCATGCGCGTATAGAGATCGGGCAGCCTGAGCAGGCCGATCGCCGCCGAAAGCGCAAAGAGCGCGCCTGATATCAGCAGCAGAGCGGCGACGGCAGCGAGGATATAATCCATCATCGCTTCCTCCCTCCTCCGTGACGCTTTTTTGCACTGGCCTTTGTCGAAGAACTGGCCTTTGCCGGAGATGTGGGCGCCGGCGATTTGATGCTGCCGCGCGACAGCACGAATCGGGCGAAGGCGACGGTCGCCAGGAAGCCGACGAGGCCGAGCGAGATGGCGATATCGATATAGAGCGAAAAGCCTGTCTTGACCGCAATGACGGCGATGAGGCCGATTGATATGCCGGTCAGCATATCGAGAGCGAGGATCCGGTCCGGCAAGGTCGGGCCGGCAACAACGCGCCAGACGGTCAGAATCAGCGCCAGGCCGAGGATGATGAGGGCGGCCGAAGATGCGACGGCAACGATGTCGGCAGGGGTGATCACCGGAAGGCCTCCATGATCTTGCGCTCGAAACCATTGGCAATATCACGCCTGGCTGTCTCAGGATCGGAACAATCGAGCGCATGGACATAGAGCGTGCGGCGATCTCTGGAGACGTCGACCGAAAGCGTGCCGGGCGTCAGGGTGATGAGATTTGCGAGCAAGGTAATCTCGAAATCGCTCGTCACCGTCAGTGGAAAAGCAAAAATACCGGGTTTCAGCTTCATATCGGGCGAGAGGACGGTGAGCGTGACCCTCCAGGCCGACAGCGACAATTCCTTCAGGAACAGCGCAGCAAGCGAAAGCACCAGGCAGACACGGCGGATATATCCTCTGCCGCCGAAAGGCTCGCGGATGATGATGATCGCCACGGCGCCGAGCAGGAAACCGAAAACGAGATTATGCAGCGAGGCGCTGCCGGTCAGAGAGACCCAGGCAATGGCCAGCAGCAGGTTGAAGAGAAAGGCGGTCATTGCACGCCTCCAGGGAAGACCGAATGAAGATAGGCCTGCGGATCGGCAAGGCCGGCGGCTGCCGATTGCGACAGCGCCAGCAGCCGTTCCGGCAGGATGCCGAAGCCGATGACCAGAGCTGTCAGTGCGGCAAGCGGCAGGCCGGTGCGCCATCCGGCTTTCGACGGCGTCCGTACGACCGGCGCCGGGCGCCAATAGGCGAGCAGGAAGAGACGGCCGAAGGCGATCGTCGTCAGAAAACCGCCGGCAAGGATTGCCGCCGCCAGCCACCCGGCACCAAGATCGAGCGCGGCCTTGACGAGAATGACTTTCGGCCAGAAGCCGGAAAAGGGCGGCAGGCCGCAGGCGGCCAGGAAGAGCACGAGGGAGAGCGCGGTAAAGCCGCCGCTTTGCCGATAGAGCCCGCCGAGATCAGACAGCGCAAAGCCACCGCCACGCCGGGCGATCTCGCCGGCGGCAAGATAAAGCGCCGTCATCAGCACCATGGAATGGAGCGCATAGAAGACCGCGCCGCCGATGCCGCCAATGCCGCCGACGAGGTCGCCGCCGGGGCCACCGAGGGCGACCCCGGCAAGCATGTTGCCGATGCCGGATATGACGATATAGCCGAACAGTCTGCGGATATCGTTTTCCGCAAGCGCGCCGAGAGCGCCGACAATAATGGTCGCGGCAGCGGCGAGCGCGATCACCAGGCTGAGCTCTTTTCCTTCCACCGGCAGCAGCATGACCATCACCCTGATCAGTGCGTAGATGCCGACCTTGGTGAGCAGGCCGGCAAACAGCGCCGAGACGACGATGCGCGGCGTATGATAGGTGGCGGGCAGCCAGAAATTGACCGGGAAGGCCGCGGCCTTCATGGCGAAGGCAAGCAGGAAAAGGCTCGCCAGCGTCATCAGCGGCGCCGTGCCGCGCAAATCCCCCGCCCTTGCGGCGATATCGGCCATGTTGAGCGTGCCGAAGGCGGCATAGAGGATGCCGACGCCGATCAGGAACAGCGTCGTGGCGATGAGGTTCAGCACCGCATATTTCAGCGCGCCGTCGATCTGTTCGCGTTCTGAGCCGAGGATGATCAGCCCGAAAGAGGAAATCAGCAGCACCTCGAACCAAACATAGAGATTGAAGACATCGCCAGTGAGAAAGGCGCCGCTGACGCCGGCCATCAGCAGCATGAGCAGCGGAAAGAAACCGTAGCGGCGGCCGCTTTCACCGATATCGGCCAACGCATAGATGCCGCCGGCGAGCGCCGCAAGGGCCGAGGTGAAAGCCAGCAGCGCCCCGAGCAGATCGACGGTGAAGGCGATGCCGAAAGGCGGCAGCCAGCGCCCCATGACCATGGTGAGCGGTCCTTCGGCAGCGACCTTGGCAAGCAGCGCCGCATCGATCAGCACCAGGCCCGCAAGGCCCGCTATGGCAAGCCCGGCCTGCAGGCGGGGATAGGCGCGCAGCATCAGAAGGACGGCGCCGAGCGCGATGCAATGGACGACCGGCAGGACGGCGAGCCAATGGCCGATCGGCACCGGGGCGGTGATCAAGGCGGCGGAGAGATCGACGGCGGAGGTGGGGGCGGCCATCAGGGACGGCCTCCGGGATAGCAGGGGGCGTGCCGCGGGCTACCCCCCTCTGCCCTGCCGGGCATCTCCCCCACAAGGGGGGAGATCGGCAAGACGCACCCGCTTGCCGACATATCAATTTCACGCCAGGCGGCTTCGCCCATCCGAGGCATTTGGCTGGTCCGAGACGTCGCTCCCAGCCGATCTTCCCCCTTGTGGGGGAGATGCCCGGCAGGGCAGAGGGGGGTAAACATCCGCGCCGACATCCGCATCAATACCCCAATGGCGGCAGCGGCCGGTCGTCGGGCTCGGCGGCGCGCATCTGGCTGGTGTCGTCGGTGCCGAGGTCCTGATAGGCGCGGTAGGTCAGCACCAGCAGGAAGGCAAGGAAGGAGAAGGAGATGACGATCGCCGTCAGGATGAGGGCTTGCGGCAGCGGGTTGGCCGCGCCGGCGGGCAGGCTGTCGAGGCCCGCCGGGATGATCGGCGGCACTTCGCGCGTCAGCCGGCCTGATGTAAAGAGCAGCAGGTTGACCGAATTGCCGAGGATGGCGATGCCGAGCATGATGCGGATCGTGAATTTCGACAGCAGGAGATAGATGGCGGCGGCAAAGAACAGGCCGACGAGGATCGAAAGAAGCGGCTCCATCATTCCATCTCCTTTTCTTCCAGTGCCAGGGCGATCGAGGTGATGGCCCCGAAGACGACGAGATAAACGCCGACGTCGAAGAGCATGACGCTCGACAGCGGCACTTCGAGACCGAAGAGATTGGGATAGATCCAGAGGCCGGTCATGAAAGGAACGGCAAAAAACAGGGAAAGAAGACCTGCTGCCGTCGACAGCAGCAGGCCGAAGCCGGCAATCGACAGCGGATGGAAAAACAGCGCCCGGCGAACGGCGGCGACGCCGAGAGCAATGCCGTAGATTGCCAGTCCCGAGGCGGCGATCAGCCCGCCGATGAAACCGCCGCCCGGCTCGTTGTGGCCGCGCAACAGCACGAAAACCGAAAAAAGCAGCATCAGCGTGGTGAGGAACGGAGCGATGGTCCGGAAGATCAGGGTGTTCATCAGCCCTCCGCCTCCAGCGTGGGATCATTGGCGGCAAGCTTGCGCTCGCTGCCGGCGCGGATGCGGATCAGCGCCAGGATGGCAAGGCCGGTGACCGCGACGACGGCAATTTCGCCTAGCGTGTCCGTGCCGCGGAAATCGACGATGATGACGTTGACGACATTGGCGCCGTGGGCGATCGATTTCGAATAGGCGTTGAAGAAGAGCGTCAACGCATCGTTGAACGGCGCCTGCGTTGCCCGCATCAGCAGAAGCGTGAAACCGAGGCCGCAGGCCAATGCAAGCGCGCCGTCGAAGAGCCTGTGTGCGAGCGGGCGCCGATCGCCCGGCGAGAGGCGGAGCCTGGTCATGACCAGAGCGAGGATGACCACCGACAGGGTTTCGACCATGAACTGGGTGAAGGCCAGGTCCGGTGCGCCGAACAGCAGGAAGATGATGGCGACGGCAAAGCCCTGGATGCCGAGCGAGACGATCGCCGTCAGCCGGTCGCGGGCGACAAGCACGGCCGCAAGGCCGAAGGCGGCAATCAGCAAGACCGCCCATTCATGGAGCCGGACATCGGTGGGCCAGGCGGGAGGGTGCGGCAGTTCGCCATGGACGACAGGAGGAATGAGGAGGACGGCGGCGACTGCGAGGAAGGTGCAGGTGACATAGATCTGCAGCCGTCCCGGCTGGAGGACACGCGTGAGCCGGCCGGCGAAGCGGACAAGCCCCGATACGGCAAGGTCGAAACCATGATCCGGGCCGCTCCCGGCCGCGCTGAGGAAACGGGCCATCGCCGAGCGGGCGGGCGCGAGCTGCCGGTACACGCCGATGCCGAGCAGTATGGTCAGGGCGGAGAGCCCCAGGGGCAGGCCTGGATGCAGCACCAGCGAAATGTCTATGTCGGCGGGGGTCTGGCGGATGGCGGCTGCGATCGGCGAGGACAGGACGGCGTGGGTGAAATTCGAAAAGACCGCGGCAAACATGCCGAGGGCAGCGAGAACGGCTGGGCCGAGCCAGAGCAGGACGGGCGCTTCATGCGGATGTTTCGGCGTCTCCAGCGGCTTGCCGAGAAAGGGTTTCAGCCCGACAGCGAAGGCGACGGCAAACATCAGCGCGTTGCCGAAGACGGTGATGGCGGTGAACGTCAGCGCGCGGACATCGCCGCCGACCAATGCCGCATAGATCTCCTCCTTGGCGAGGAAGCCGAAGAAGGGCGGCAGGCCGGCCATGGAGAACGCCGCCGCAACTGCGATGATTGATGTCAGCGGCATCGCCCGCATCAGGCCGCCGAGCCTGGTGATATCGCGCGTGCCGGTTTCGTGATCGATGATACCGGCGACCATGAACAGCGCGCCCTTGAAGAGGCAATGCGCCACCAGATAGAGCGCCGCCGCCGCCACGGCATATTCCGAGCCGAAACCGATCAGCATGACCAGCAGGCCGAGCGAGGAAACGGTGCTATAGGCGAGCTTGAGCTTCAAGTCGGCCTGGCCGACGGCAAGCGCGGCGCCGACCACCAGCGTCAGCCCGCCGAAAAAGGGCAGAAGGATTTCCCAGGCGGTGGTCGCTCCCATGATGGGGTTGAGCCGCATCAGCAGATAGACGCCGGCCTTCACCATGGTGGCCGAATGCAGATAGGCCGATACCGGCGTCGGCGCTTCCATGGCGTTCGGCAGCCAGAAGTGGAATGGAAACTGCGCCGACTTGGTGAAGGCGCCGCCCAGGACCAGGATGAGGACGGCGAGATAGAACGGGCTTTCGCGGAGGAGATCGCCGAATCCCATGAGCTGCGACATCCGGGTGACGCCTGTGATGTTCCAGAGGAGCAGCAGGCCGGCAAGCAGACAGAGCCCTCCCCCGCCGGTCACCACCAAGGCCTGCAGGGCAGCGCGGCGAGCCGCCGCTCGCTCGTGATCGAAGCCGATCAGCAGGAAGGAGGTGATCGATGTCAGTTCCCAGAAGACGAAGAGCATCAGGAAGCTGTCGGAAACGACGACGCCGAGCATGGCGCCCATGAACAGGAAGATGAAGGAGAAGAAGCGGCCCTGATCCTTGTGTCCCTTGAGGTAGCCGCCGGCATAAAGCACGATCAGCGTGCCGATGCCGGTGATCAGCAGCGCGAAAGCCAGCGACAGGCCGTCGAGGAACCAGGAGAAGGAGAGATTGAAACTCGGCACCCAGGCATAACCGCCGGTGACGACCTCGCCGCGCGCGATCTTGGGAATGAAACGCAGGAAATGCAGGAAGGCCAGCAAGGGCGCGATCGCCAGCAGCCAGGCGCCGTTGGCGCCGAAGATGCGGATGACGAAGGGGGCGGCAAGAGCGCCGGCAAGCGGCAGACACAGGGCCAGAAATGTCAGAGCCGTGACATCGGCCATGTCTCCTCCCCAACCGCGATAAACGAAGCGCCGGCGAAAACCGGCCCGTCTTCTGACTTAGGCGAAACGGGAGGGCGTCTCAAGCGATTTCGGCCGCAGGCGATGTTCGACGTAATCAAGCGGCCGATCGGGAACGACGCGTCAGCAGCCGGACGACGCAGCCGTGCAGGACGAAGACCACAAGCGTCAGCGGCCACAGCAAACAGGCGAAAAGCCCGGCCAGACGATGGAACGTCAAGCCGTCATGGTTGGCCCAGCCCTCCAGGAGCGTGACCGCCATGGCGGCTGCGGCTACGAGGCCGTAGAGCAGGACGATTGCTGCTTCAAACACCAGTGATTCCCCAATACACGTAACATTAACCCTAACAGAAAACCCCTAACGGATGTAAGAGCAAGCGTCCTCCCCAAAAAGCGGTACACGGCGAATTGGGCGGGATGGTGCCCAAGGCTTGATGAATCGGAGACGGCGCACCACATTTTCTCGCAAAACGGAACCGCCCCTCGGCGAAAGGAGCATGGCATGTCCGAAACTGCAACCACCGCCAAGATCCATAAGACCGATGCGGAATGGAAAGAACAGCTCACCCCCGAGCAATATCGCATCACCCGCCAGCACGGCACCGAGCGCGCCTTCACCGGCCCCTACTGGGATTCCTTCGAGACCGGGCTTTACCGCTGTGTCGGCTGCAATGCCCCGCTTTTCCGCTCCGACACCAAATTCGATGCCGGCTGCGGCTGGCCGAGCTATTTCGAAGCGGTATCACCCGATGCGGTGACCGAACATCGCGACACGGCCTTCGGCATGGTGCGCACCGAAATCCGCTGCGGCAGCTGCGAAGCCCATCTTGGCCACGTCTTCCCCGACGGCCCGCCGCCGACCGGCCTGCGCTACTGCATCAACGGCCATGCCATGGTGTTCGAGCCGGGGGAATAGGCGTTCGGCGCAGCAAGCGGCTCATCCCGATGCGATGAGCCGCTGATGGACTGGTGATCCAACGGGCAGAAGAAGGCTGATGGCGCGAGGTATTCTCAGGACGGACCGGCTGATACTACGTGAGATCACGCTTGCCGATCTGCCGTTTCTCCATCGCATTTTCGGTGATGCCGAATGCATGCGTTATTACCCCGGCATCAAGAGCTTCGACGAAACCGGAAGCTGGTTTCAGAGGCTCGCTTTCGACAGCTATGCCAATCACGGTTTCGGCCTCTGGGCGGTGACGGACCGGCAGAGCGGCACATTGCTCGGCGATTGCGGCATCACGTTGCAGGAAACCTCCGCAGGGCTGGAACCCGAGATCGGCTACCACCTGTGGCGCGACCACTGGGGCAAGGGTTATGCGGCCGAGGCGGCGAGCGCCTGCCGGGACTACGCGCTTGAAGCCCTCGGCCGTGCGCGCATCGTCTCCATCGTCAGGCCCGACAACATTCGCTCGCAACGGGTCGCGGAACGGGTGCATCGGCGGCGGGAAACATTCGTCAAAGCCGCGGGCTCAGATGGAGACAAAGTGGAGTTCCACCTCTATATTACGAAGAAGTCATAGGGTTTTCTGACTTCTCCGTTTGTTTTCAGATGCTT
Source organism: Rhizobium sp. CIAT894 (assembly GCF_000172795.2). Classification (NCBI taxonomy): domain Bacteria; kingdom Pseudomonadati; phylum Pseudomonadota; class Alphaproteobacteria; order Hyphomicrobiales; family Rhizobiaceae; genus Rhizobium; species Rhizobium sp. CIAT894. The sequence continues at coordinate 1,245,241 of NZ_CP020947.1, read as the reverse complement.
TCGGAGAAACCCGATGCGGCACTTTGGCTGGAATTGCGCGAGGGACTCCGCGCTTCGCCCTCAACCTCCGTCATGCTCGGGCTTGACCCGAGCATCCATGCGCGGTGGCGGAAATCTCGAAGATCGTGGCTCGCTCTTCAGCCTCGACTGGATCGCTCCGCCTCTCCTGCAGTGCTCGTCGCGTGGATCCTCGGGTCAAGCCCGAGGATGACGGAGAGTGGGGAAATCTAGAGAATCCCAGGAAACGGTACCCAACTCGACGACGCGGCCAAACCCCACCCGATCACTCGTGCTCGGCAGGGCATGGCCAGCTTGTCGGGGTGGAGAGGCCGGCAGGGAGTTTGGTCGAGGCATCGCCGCAGGCGAGGTCGATCTGGGCCTGTTCGAGCCCGGATGCGGCCGAGAGATCAAGGCCTTCGATGCGGGTCAGGAACATGAAGGCGCGCTCGAATATCGCCGGGCCTTCGAAAGTGGCGTTGGAGAGATCGGCACGGGAGAGATTGGCGAAAGCGAATTTCGCGCCCGTCAGCACCGCCTTGTCGAAATCGGCGCGGCCGAGCTCCGCCTTTTCGAAGCTGGCGCCGGCAAGCCGGGCGCCGGCGAAATTGGCGCGCTGCAGCTCGGCGCCGGCAAAGGACGCGCCTTCGGCGGCAATATTGGCGAAGCTGGCGCGATAGGCCTCGATCTTGGCGAAGTTGGCGCCTTCGGCGTGGGCGCCCTCGAGCGAGGCGCGCACCAAAGTCGCCTTTTCGAGATTGGCGGATTTGACATTGGCGCCGGCGAGATCGGTCAGCGAGAAATCGGTGCCGAAGAGGTTGGCGCCTTCGAGATCACTGCCCTGCAGCATCAGGTTCTTCTTGGTGCATTCCTGCCAGTCGAGCTTCGGCGAGGCCAGGCTGCCGCAATCGGCGGCCCGGGCGGCAACCGGCGGAAATGCCAGAAGGACGAGGGCAAGGAGACCGAGCGACGATGCGTGCATTGCCATTGAACTGTTCACCTCCATGACATTCGGGCATTTTCGGGCACGACGGTTTCGAGCATGCCGTTCTGAAGCCGCCTCTCGCGAAGCAGGCTGCCTCCCCTTTCTTACACAGCTCAGACTACAATAAAAAGATGGCGAGCGCCCTTCACAAAGGGTTGCCGGGAGTTGCCGGATCAGGCCTGAGGCAGACGGAGCTCCATGCAGGTCAGATCAAGCCAGCGGCCAAACTTGGTGCCGACCTCGGAAAATCGGCCGGCGATGCGGAAACCGAGCTTTTCGTGCAGCCGGATCGAAGCGGTATTCTCAGCCTCGATGCCGGCGATCATCACATGGATATTGCCGGCCGCGGCCCGGACGATCAGCTCCCGCATCAGGCGCTCGCCGATGCCGGCGCCGCGGCAATCCTTGTCGACATAGACGGAATGCTCGACCGTGTGGCGATAGCCGTCGAAGGCCCGCCAATCACCGTAGGAGGCGTAGCCCGCGACCTTGCCCGAGAGTTCGGCGACGATGACCGGAAAGCCGCGCGCCTTGCGCGCTTTCATCCATTCCCGCCGGTTGTCGAGATCGACCAGCGTATCGTTCCAGATTGCCGTCGTGTGTTCGACGGCGTGATTGTAGATATCGCGGATGGCGGAAAGATCAGCTTCGCTGGCGTCGCGGAGGAGAACGGCGTCTGTCATGATTGCCCGGCTCGAATTGACTGCCGGGATGGCATACGCCCCGCTCCCGAAGATGTAAACGGCGGCTTCGGGAACAGCTCGTGTCAAACGCCCGGCGCCGACAGGCTGAAACAGGTGAAGACGGCCGAATAATGCACGGCTGCGGCGGTAACGACGAAACCATGCCAGATGGCGTTCTGGAAGCGCAGCTTCTCCCAGACATGAAAAATGACGCCGAGCGAATAGATGACGCCGCCGATGACGATCAGCAGCATCGAAGCGGATGGAATGCGCGCGGCGACGGGCCCGGCCACCAGCACGCCGCTCCAGCCCATGGCGAGGTAAAGCAGGATGGCTAGACGGTCGTAACGCCCGGGAAAGACGCATTTCAGCACGATGCCGGCGACGGCGAACAGCCAGATCGCCACCAGCATGAAGAAGAGCAGCGGATCGTCGGCGCCGCGTTGGAGGAAGGGCGTGTAGGTCGCCGCGATCAGCAGGAAGATCGCCGAGTGATCGAAGCGGCGCAGGTACCATTTGGTGGGCGACACCGGCCAGGCATTGTAGGAAAAGGAAATGGCGAGCGTCAGCACCAGCCCGACGCCATAGATCCAGGCGGCGGCGAGCGCGCCGTAAGAGCTCCAGAGCGTGGCATAGAAGATCAGCACGGTGGCGCCGATCAGCGCCAGCACGAGGCCGACGCCATGGACGATGCCGTCGGCGATCAGTTCATATTTGTCGTAAACCCAGCGAATACCGTTGAACTCGGCCATGCGCGCCAATCCGTTTTGGACCCCGCCTGCAATCGTCTCATCGAACAGACGGGTGCGCAACTGCGGCTAAGCGCACAGGTGGTAAATCTTCGTGACAGGCCGCAAGACCTGCCGCACTCAGATCTTTTGCCGGTCGACCAGCACCGAGCACTTGGCATGGCGCACGACCCGGTCGGCGGTGGCGCCGATGAAGTAGTTGGAAAAGTCCGGAACATGCGAGGCTACGATGATCAGGTCGGCGCCGTGGCTTTCGGCGGTCGAGATGATCGCTTTGGCGGGTGGGCCGTTGCGGATCTCGACGGTTGCCGCAATACCGGTCGTGGCGACCAGCGTTTCCAACTGGTCGCGGCTATCCTGCATGGCGTCCTCGACCATATTGGCCGGCAGTTCGACCGCGACATAGGTCGGTATATCCTCGATGACGTTGAGGGCGATAATCTCGCCGCCGGCGTCGAGCAGAGACGCCGCCTTGCGGAGGATCTTCTCTCCCTTTTCGATGCCGCCGAGCGCCACCGCGACGATGATCTTCCTATACATGGCTCCCTCCATGACTGCGATGCATAAGCTTCCTCTAAAAAGATATGATCGCATTGATCGCAATCAAGTGGGCGCAAGTCATCGTCAACAATTCCTCAACGCTTCATCCTCAAAAACGTGTCTTCTGTGAACAATCCGAATGCGCCATATAGAGCTCAAGTACGGCAACCGAGGAGACAGAGGCGAATGAACCGGCGAAACTTCCTCGGGCTTGCTGCGGGCGGCACTTTTGCCGCCACCGCCGGTACGCCTTCCATTCTACAGGCCGGATCAAGGGCAGGAGAACAATCCATGACGACCGAAACTTCCTATGCGCTGACGCGGCCCGCCTATGTCGACCAGTCGCACCTCGTCGTCACCGACCTCGGCCTGGTTTCCGGCTTCTATCAATCGATGCTCGGCCTGAAGGTCATCGAGAAGACGGCGAGCGGCGAAGTGCTGGGCGCCGGCGGGCAGCCGCTGCTGACGCTGACGACAGCGAAGAACGCCGCGATCGCGCCGCGCAACGCCGCCGGCCTTTTCCACACTGCCTTCCTGATGCCTGACAGGGTCGAGCTGGCCCGCTGGCTGCGCCATGCAGCCCATAACAATGTCGTGCTCGACGGGGCCTCCGACCATCTGGTCAGCGAGGCGATCTATCTTTCCGACCCCGAAGGCAACGGCATCGAAATCTATGCCGATCGGCCACACGAACAATGGAAATTCGATCAGGACGGTATGGTCGATATGGCAACGCTGCGCCTCGACCTGCAGGCGCTCTATGACAGCGCACCCGAAGACCGCTGGGATGGCATGGCTTTGGGAACGGCGATCGGCCACCTGCATCTGCAGGTCGGCGATATTCCGAAAGCAGACGCCTTCTATCGCGACGTGCTCGGCCTCAAGCTGATGGCGAGCCGTCCGGGCGCGAGCTTCTTTGCCACCGGCGGCTACCATCACCATATCGCCGCCAATATCTGGAACAGCCGGGGCGCAACGGCACGCGCCGCCAACATGACCGGACTGTCGGACTACAAGATCCGCTTCAACGACAAGGCGACGCTGGATGCGGCGGTCGCCAAGCTCGACGAACTGGAGATCAAGAGCGAGAAGCGCGACGGCGGCACCTTCCTCAGGGATCCCTGGGGCATCGGCCTGACGCTGTCGGCCTGATACCCACGCATCGGCCGCTATTGGACTTTCTCGGTGCCGGCGGGGTTATCGTCAAAGGTGCCGGAGCCGGACGGCTGCGTATTGATCGGATCCGGCTTGGTCGACGCCGTGGCTGCCGGGTCGTTTTGACTGGGGTCAGGCCAGATCGCGACGCTGACGCCGGCGATGATCACTACCACCAGGCCCGCCAAGATGACCGTCCAACCCCACCATTGCCGCTGTTCGGCAGCTTTCAGCGTCGCCTCGTCGGCATAAGGCGGGTCGGTGCTGTAGGCCTTGGTGGATTTCGTCTGATCGGGATCTGCGGTCATCGTTTTAACTGCTGCCCAGGGCGAATTCCGGCAGGCGAAAACTTGTTCCGGCAGCGGATCGCAAATTGCATGCGGGATGCTGTCGACGGTGACCGCGCCCGCCTGCGCTGCAGGAAATACGTCATGCCGGCGGCAGTGGCGGCAACCGGGCGGAACCGGAACCGCATCAGCGCGTTTCCATCGCGAAGCAATGGGGCTTCGGGGACCTCACCGCATGGGCATCGCCAACGGCATCCGCAAACATGCAAAGAAGATCGCCATCGGCGAACGCCACACCAGCGCCTGGGCGCAGACGCTGAAGGAGACGGCGGAAGAGCTGCCGCCGCCGCCGCTGCACCGGCTGGAAAAGGACGGGCTCGACATCAGCATGGCCTGGGCGATCATCGGCATCTTCGCCATACTCGGCCTTGCCGCCGTCTACATGATGTCGCTGATCCTCATCCCGATCACGCTTGCCGTCGTCGTCGGCATGATCCTCGGCATGGCGGCGGAAAACCTCAGCAAAATGGGCGTGCCGCGGCTTGCCAACGCCGTCTTGCTGTCAAGTTGCGTCGCGCTGGTGATCTTCCTGCTGGTCAACTCGCTCGCCGGTCCGCTGGTGGCGTTCGCCAATGAAGCGCCGGCTTTTGCCGAGCGGACCATCAACCGCGTCATGCCCTATCTCGAGCGCATTCAATGGCTGCACATCACGCCGGCGACATTCGAAAGCGGGCCGATGTCGATCGGAGCGCTGATCGAAAACACCGGCAATGTGCTGCATGTGGTGACCACCAGCCTGACGCCGGCACTGGTGCAGGGGATGATCTTCTTTGCGGCGCTGCTGCTGTTCCTCGCCAGCCGGGTCAACCTGCGCAAGGCAATCATCATGACCTTCCGCACCCGCACGCAGCGCCTGGCAGCAATCCGCGTCATCAATGGCGTCGAACAGGTGCTCGGCTTCTATTTCGCCACAGCCTCGCTGATCTATATCGGGCTCGGCGTGGTCATGACGATCATCGCCTATGCCAGCGGGCTGGCGGCGCCGGTGCTCTGGGGTTTCTTCGCCTTCCTGTCGAGTTTCATCCCCTATCTCGGCATCACGCTGATGACGCTTGCCGTCGCGATCGCCGGCATCCTCACCTATGACAGCCTGTTCACCGGGCTGATGCCGGCCGCGGCCTTCTTCACCGTGCATCTTCTCATGGAGAACCTGATCTTCCCGGCGGTGATGGGACGGCGGCTGGAAATCAATCCCTTCATCGTCTTCCTCGCCATCCTGTTCTGGACATGGATGTGGGGTGCGGTCGGCGCCATGCTGGCACTGCCGCTGTCGCTTATCGTCATGACTGTTATCGATGAACTGCTGATCGAGGAAAAACCGCAGCCGCAATTGCCGAAGTGAACCGAACGGGAGGCGTGGATGGCATCCGATCTCGACCTCAACGAATCCGATCACGACCAGATGGTCAGCGGCCGATCTCTCTGGGGGAAAAGCGGCATGCGGCCGCAATGGCGGCCGATCGAACAGAGTTTTTGCGCCGAGGTGGCGGTGATCGGCGGCGGCATCACCGGCGCATTGGTGGGCGAACATCTGTCGGCGCGTGGTTTTTCCGTAGTGATCATCGACCAGGAGGAGCCCGGCTTCGGCAGCACGTCGGCGAGCACAGCGATGCTGCAATGGGAAATCGACAGCACGCTGACCGAGCTTGAGGATTATTACGGCTTCGAGCGCGCGGCCGGCATCTACCGCCGCAGTGGTGCGGCGGTCGCCGGCCTTTCCAAGCTGATTGCCGCAAACGGAATTGCCTGCGGCTTCCGGTCACGCAACACGCTCTATCTTGCCGGCAATCGCGAAGGCGCGCGAGACCTTCTGGAGGAGCGCCAGCTTCGCCGTCGGGCGGGTCTGCCGGGCGTCTATCTCGAACATCCCGATCTCTTCACCCAGTTCGAAATCGACCGGGATGCGGCGATCTTTTCGCCGAGTTCGGCGGAGTGCGACCCGCTGCTCCTGACCTGGGCGCTGATCGACATGGCCGTTCGGCGCGGCACGCGGCTGGTAAAGGCGTCCGTGACGGCGCTTCACAGCGAAGGCGATCATGTCACGGCCGAGACGGACGAAGGCCACCTCATCGAGGCGCGCCATGTCGTGCTTGCGACCGGCTATTCGATGCCGGGCTTCGACATGCCGAAGCTGCACCGCGTCAGTTCGAGCTGGGCACTCGCCACCGTGCCGCAGGATCCGGCAAATTTCTGGCGCGACAGGGCGCTGATCTGGGAAGACAACCACCCTTATCTCTATATGCGCACGACAGCCGACAACCGCATCGTTGCCGGCGGTGAGGATGATGGCACAATCGATCCCGAAATGCGCGACCGCAAGCTGCCGGCAAAGACCATGGCAATCCAGGAAAAGATGAAGCGGCTATGGCCGAAGGCGGATACGCGGGTGGAGCACGCCTGGTGCGGAACCTTCGGCGAGACCGCCGACGGCCTGCCGCTGATCGGCCCGGTGCCCGAGATGCCGCATGTGTTCGCAGCCTACGGCTACGGCGGGAACGGCATCACCTTTTCCTACCTCGCAGCCCAGATGATCGGCGCGATGTTGGCCGGCATGCATCGCGACTGGTTCGAGGATTTTGCGCTTGATCGGGATGGGCCGGGGTTGGCGCGTTTCCATTCGGGCGTTCATCGAAACGTGACGGAAAGCCAAAGGCACTGAAACTTCAGTTGGTCTAGCTCGCTTGTTTTCCCGTCATCCGCAATTCTTCAACGTGCTTGGCCACTTCGCGAACGTCTGGGATACCGAGAAAGCCGAATTTTTTGACACTATCTCCGTCTCCCTCCCGACGGTAAGTGAGGGTTCCTGAGCGATCCCATTTTTCCCTGACCTCCACAACGTTGATGGCTGTCGGCGCTATCGTCGTCACGCGTCGCCTGATCATATTTCGGATGATAAGAAGCCTGCGATCGGTGACGGCGTAAGCGGTTCGACTTGTCGCAATCACCTCGAAAACCACGCGCGCGATAGCCGCGATGCCAATGAGCGCGAAAATTCCGGGGAATATGATGCCCATGATTCCAGCTGGCTTATCGATGCTGACAACCTGGTTATCTGCCGGCAACAGCAAAATGGAACCCAGGATCGAGAAGAGCACGCCAAGAAACACGTCGGGCCATTTAAAAACGAAAGTTCCCCAGGCAGTTGGCTGCCCTGTCCAAACAATCACTTCCGCGGGATGAAGCTCATTTCGAATTTCACTTTCGACATCCCAAATCGCACGAAACATGCGTTCCCCTACGTCCCCTCAACCGAACAAACAAGAACAGCATTATTCGATTTCTGCGGGTAAACAAGCAGAGAGATTCGGAGGCTCTACTCCGTCGTTTTGTCGTCGCCCATATCCTCGACATCCTCCAGGCGAACGAACTCCGTGCCCTTGGCTTTCAGATCAACCAGCGCCTTCGCCACCCCCTCGCCTGCCGCATGGGTCGGCTGGTTGATGTGGGAGATGACGACGTCGCCGTCCCTGGCCGAAGCGATGCGCTTTTCGGTGATCGCTGCGCCGAGCAGCGAGCCGCCGTCGCCATTCACCGAATAACCGGCGATGCGATAGCCCATGGCGCGGATCTCGGCGATGGCGGAAAGGTCGTATTTGGCCGTGGAGCCACGGAACCAGTGGGGTGCGGGAATGCCTGATGCAACCATGGCCGCAGCGCCACCCTCGACTTCCTGCTTTACCGCCTGGGCCGAGCCGGCCGACGCGATGCCATAGATCAGCGTGGGCGTGTCGACGGCCGGGATATGGTTCTGACCGTGATTTTCCAGTTCGAAGAGATCGGGATTCTCCAGGAAGACGGCAAGGGCTGCGGGATTGCGCTTCAGCCAGCGGGCGGTGACGAAGATCGTCGCCGGGATGCGTTCCCGCACCAGGGTCGAAAGAATGCGCTCATCCGCCTGGCCCATGCAGGCATCGAAAGTCAGCGCGATGCGGGCATGGCCGGCGAGGTTGGAGCGGGCGATATGCAGATGCGGCTCGACGAGTTTTACCGCCGGCGACTTCGAGACCGGAACTGTTGCGGCCGAGATCAGCGGCGCAGACGGCAATTCGTCCGCCGATGCGGCTGATATCGCGGCCAGGAGGAAGGCCGAAGCGAAAAGGATGCGGTTCATATCGGGGCTTCTACGATTGGGTCCGTCGATTTTAGCGGGTGTTCTTGCATGGTGCCATGTGGCTGGATGTCACCGCAGCCGCCCGAACAATCCACGGCATCAATCGTAGAGATAATATTTGTCCCACTTCTCGCGCGGCACCTTGTCGCCGATCTGGTAATCGAGCTCACGCACGTTGATATGCTGCGGACCGGTGATGCAATTGTAGGAGAGATGGTACCAGTCGCCCTTGCTGCGGAAGACCGCACCCGGCGCCTGCAGCGAATTGTCGCCGGCGACGGGATCCTTGAACGTATAGGCGATCACCTTGTCGGGCTTGAAGCCGGTGCTGTCATTGTTGATGCGGCTCATCGCCTCGGTGTCGCAGCTCTGTTCCAGCCGGGTCGAGGGATCGAGTTTTTCCAGCTGTTTCTTGATGGCGGGATCGACGGCGAAGGCGGGGGCAGCAAGGCCAAGGAGGGATACGAACAGGAGCAGACGTTTCGGCATTGTGGAGAAAATCCCTTACTGTTGTCCATTCTTCACCCTGCCCCGGGCAGCTTGCCGGGGGCTTGGCATGTGCAAATTTCGCTCAGCGAGAGCGGACATTCTTAAATATTGTGGTGACATCAAGGCAAAGCGGGCAGAGCCGCCTCCTTGCCTGTGGAAGGTGACCCGCACTGTTGGCGCAGCCTTGCCGCTTGATCCGGCGGCGGCGCGCCTCTATCTCTTGCCAACCCGACATTCCTACCGGAGCCAATTCCTTGTCCGTTTTCAAGAGCCTGCCGACACCGCCCGCCGCACCGAAGAAGCCCGTCTCCGATACGCGCCACGGCATTACCCGCACGGACGATTATGCCTGGCTGCGCGCCGACAACTGGCAGGCGATGTTCAAGGATCCGTCGATCCTCGACCCCGAGATCCGCCAGCATCTCGAAGCCGAAAATACCTATATGAACGCGGCGATGGAGGACACCAAGCCGCTGCAGAAGGCGCTGTTTTCCGAAATGCGCGGCCGCATCAAGGAAGACGACAGCTCGGTGCCGATGAAGGACGGCGCCTATGCCTACGGCACCTTCTACGTCACCGGCGGCGAGCAGCCGCGTTATTTCCGCATCACCCGCGACGGCGACGTCGCCGACGAGACGATCCGCACGGTACTGCTCGACGGCGACAGGGAAGCATCAGGCAAGGCCTATTTCCGCCTCGCCGGCCTCGACCATACGAGCGACCACAGCTGCGGCATCTGGGGCTATGACGACAAGGGCTCGGAGTTCTTCACGCTGAAGGTCCGCGACCTGTCGACCGGCCAGGATCTCGACGACGTGATCGAGAATACCGGCGGCGGCGGCGTCTGGGCGCCCGACGGCAAGAGCTTCTTCTATTCGGCGCTCGACGAGAACCACCGGCCGTCGAAGGTGTTCCACCATGTTATCGGCCGGCCGCAGTCGGAAGACCGGCTGGTCTACGAGGAAGCCGATGCCGGCTTCTTCATGGGCGTCGGCGGCTCGCTGCTTGACGATGTCATCTATATCGATATTCACGACCACGAGACCAGTGAATACCGGCTGCTGTCGACCAAGGATCTCACCGCCGAGCCGAAGCTGGTGGCGGCGCGCGAGGAAGGCATCGAATATTCGCTAACCGAGGGCGGCGACGTCTTCTACATCCTGACGAATGACGGCGGCGCCAAGGATTTCAAGATCATGGAAGCGCCGGTCGACAATCCGGTCAAGGAGAACTGGCGCGAAGTCGTCGCCCACAAGCCCGGCACGCTAATCATCAGCCACATGGCCTATGCCCGCCATCTCCTGTGGCTGGAGCGCAAGGACGGGCTGCCGCAGATCATGATCCGCGATCGGGCGACCGGCGAGGAACATGCGATCGCCTTTGCCGAGGAAGCCTATTCGCTGGGGCTTTCGGGAGCTGCGGAATACGATACGGATATCATCCGCTTCTCCTATTCCTCGATGACGACGCCGTCGCAGCTCTACGACTACAACATGGTGACGCGCGAGCGCACGCTCTTAAAGACACAGGAGGTGCCGTCGGGCCACAATCCCGACGACTACGTCACCCGCCGCGTCTTCGCCCCGACCTGGGACGGCGAGACAGTGCCGGTCACCCTGCTCTATCGCAGGGATACGCCGCTCGACGGCACCGCCCCCTGTCTGCTCTACGGCTACGGCGCCTACGGCATCACCATTCCGGCCAGCTTCAACACCAATTGTCTGTCGCTTGCCGACCGCGGCTTCGTCTATGCCATCGCCCATATCCGCGGCGGCAAGGACAAGGGATTTGCCTGGTACGAAGACGGCAAAATGGAAAAGAAGACGAATACCTTCAAGGACTTCGTCGCCGCCGCCGATTATCTGAATCAACAGAAGTTCACCTCCTACGCGAAGATCATCGCCGAAGGCGGCTCGGCCGGCGGCATGCTGATGGGCGCTGTTGCCAACATGGCGCCGGAAAAATTCGCCGGCCTCATCGCCGCCGTTCCCTTCGTCGACGTGCTCAACACCATGCTGGACGATACGCTGCCGCTGACGCCGCCGGAATGGCCGGAATGGGGCAACCCGATCGACAGCAAAGAAGAATACGAGCAGATCGCAGCCTACTCGCCTTATGACAATGTCGGCGCAAAACCCTACCCGCCGATCCTGGCGCTCGGCGGCCTGACCGACCCGCGCGTCACCTATTGGGAACCGGCCAAATGGGTGGCGAAGCTGCGCGAAGAGACGACCGGTGAAGCGCCGATCCTGCTCAAGACGAATATGGATGCCGGCCATGGCGGCGCGTCCGGTCGCTTCCAGCGGCTGGAGGAGATTGCGTTCGAGTATGCGTTTGCGATCAAGGTGGCGGGGAAGATGTGAGGGGTTGATAGGGTGTGCCGTGGAGGTACCCCCCTCTGCCCTGCCGGGCATCTCCCCCACAGGTGGGGAGATTGGCTGGGCTCACTGGCTTCCTCAAACAATTGACGTCACAGCATGGCGAAACGGTAGACGGATGCGAAGGTTTGGCCACTTGTGATCTCCCCACCTGTGGGGGAGATGCCCGGCAGGGCAGAGGGGGGCTACCACGGCACAACAGCCGAGGGAGAAACAAATGGCAGTCTACATCGCCCTCCTGCGTGCCGTGAACGTCGGCGGCACCGGCTCCTTGCCGATGGCCGAGCTGAAGGCGACCTGCGAAGACCTCGGCTTCACGGACGTGAAAACCTACATCCAGAGCGGCAACGTACTCTTCCGCTCGGATGATTCCGCAACGGCGGTGGAGGAAAAGCTCGACGCGGCGCTCGGGCAGAAGATGGGCAAGCGGCCGGGGGTGACGGTGCGGACCCGCAAGGAGCTCACCGCCATTGCCGCGAACGCACCCTTTCCCGATGCCAAACCGAATTTTCTGCTCGTCTATTTCCTGCCCGAAAAGCCACCGGCCGATGCGCTTGATAAAATGGTGGCGCCCGATGGCGAGGAAGTGAAGCTCGGGACCCGCGAAATCTATGTGCACTATCCCAGTGGGTCCGGCCGCTCGAAGCTGAAACTGCCGGCGCTGAAGCCGGGAACTTCGCGCAATCTCAACACCGTGCGCAAGCTCGCAGACATGGCGGCTTCGATGGAAGGCTGAGGGCCGGCGCAGAATTTGATTCAAGCGAGGGACCTCAAGCCTTTGTTTTCACGCGCGTCGCGTCAGCCTCCAGCGGCACCTTTATCCCTCTGGCCTTATAGCCGCTGATCTCCTCGCCGGCGGTCGGCGAGAAGCGCAAGTTCCAGATCGTCGCGGTGATCGAGATGAGGGTGACGACCACGAAGGCGGTGGAGAAATCGTCCAGCGACGGCGTTTCGACATTGTTGAAGGCCATCGAGCCGTGCAGTGCCAAGGCCCCGATGCAGATGCCGAGCGACAGCATGAGCTGCTGGAAGGTGGTGTAGAAGCTCGTGGCCGAACTCATCCGCTCCTTGTCGATCTCGTCATAGGCGATGGTGTTATAGGCGGTGAACTGGAACGACAGGAAGAAGGCGCTGAGCACCAGAACGACGAAGATCAGCGGCATCGGCCAGTCCGGCCGGAAGGCGGCGCAGAGGCCGTAACCGACCGTGCCGAAGATGCCGTTGAGGACGAGGCTGCGGCGGAAGCCCAGCCGGCTGAAGACGAACTTCGCCATCGGCTTCATGGCGAGCGCGCCAAGTGCTGTGGCAATGACGATCTGGCCGGCCGCGGCGGCCGACAGGCCGAAGCCGATCTGGAAGAGCAGCGGCAGCAGGAAGGGCTGCGCGCCCTGGGTGATGCGGGTCAGCGAACCCGCGATGACGGACGTGCCGAAGCTCGGCACCTTCATCAGCGAGAAATCCATGATCGGCGACGGATGCCGACGGGCATGCCTCAAATAGGCGATGCCGAAGATGAGGCCGAGGGCGATCAGGAAGATCGAGAAGGCGCCCTCGCCCTCGTGGCTCGACATTTCGAAGCCGAAGAGCAGCGAACCGAGCGAAATGCCGGAGAGCACGAAACCGATCGTATCGAACGGCCCGCTTGCCTTGCCCTTCACCTCGTCGATGTAGATCGAGACGAAGATCATGCCGATGATGCCGATCGGCACGTTGATGTAGAAGATCCAGCGCCAGTCGAGATAGGTGACAAAGAAGCCGCCGAGCGGCGGGCCGACGATCGGGCCGATCAGCGCCGGCACCAGCAGCCAGGACATGGCGCTGACCATATCCTTGCGGGCGACGCTGCGCATCAGCACCAGGCGCCCAACCGGCATCATCATCGCGCCGCCTATGCCCTGCAGCAGCCGCGCCAGCACCAGGAAGGACAGGGTCGGCGCCAGCGCACAGAGGATGGAGCCGATGACGAAGACGGCGATGGCCGCGCGGAAGACGGTGCGGGAGCCGAAACTGTCGGCCATCCGGCCGCTCGCCGGAATGAAGATCGCCAGGCTGAGGAGATAGGAGGTGAGCGCAATCGACATGGCCGGCGCGCTGACGGCAAAATCGCGCGCCATGGTCGGCAGCGCCGTTGCCAGCACGGTCGCGTCGATATTTTCCATCAGCATCGCACTCGCGATAATCATCGCGATCACCCGGAAATTGGGCGCGGCGCGCCGAACCATCGGCGCCTGGTAAATCTGATCCGACATCGTCCGGAATCACTCGCGGTGACGCGGCGGAGCACACGAGGCAGCAAGGCCGCGGAGATGATATGGCACAAGGCCAAGGGGAGACGATTTGCTATACGCCTCAGATCATGGCGGCGCTATGTCCTTTATGGCAAAGCTGCTTTGACGAGAGGTAAAGGCGGATCACGATTGCTTGCATCGGCCTGATCTTCGTGAAGCTCATTCAGCGGTCATGAGCGGCTTGCGCCGCAGACGCCCCGGCCCTACCTATGAAGCATGACCTCCGCCCTCGAGACAAATCGGCCCCGTGCGGCCTTTCCGTTCGACAACAGCTATGCCGGCTTGCCGCAGCGCTTCTTTGCGCCGCAAGTGCCGACGCCGGTGGCGGAGCCCTGGCTGATCAAGCTGAACGAGCCGCTGGCCGCCGAACTCGGGCTCGACGTCGAGACGCTGCGCCGCGACGGCGCTGCGATCTTCTCCGGCAATCTCGTTCCCGAAGGGGCCGAACCGCTGGCGATGGCCTATGCCGGTCATCAGTTCGGCGGCTTCTCGCCGCAGCTCGGCGACGGGCGCGCCATCCTGCTCGGCGAGGTGGTCGACCGTGGCGGCAGGCGCTTCGACATCCAGCTGAAGGGCGCCGGGCCGACGCCTTTTTCCCGCCGCGGCGACGGACGGGCGGCAATAGGGCCGGTGCTGCGCGAATATATCCTCAGCGAGGCGATGTTTGCGCTCGGCATTCCCGCCACACGGGCGCTTGCGGCGGTGACGACGGGCGAGCCTGTTTATCGCGAAGAGGTGCTGCCGGGCGCGGTCTTCACCCGCGTCGCGGCCAGCCATATCCGGGTCGGCACCTTCCAGTTCTTTGCGGCAAGGGGTGATACCGAGGGTGTGCGGGCGCTCGCCGATTATGTGATCGACCGGCACTATCCCGCGCTGAAGGCGGCTGACAATCCCTATCTCTCACTGTTCGAGGCGGTCTGCGAGCGCCAGGCGGCGCTGATCGCTCGCTGGTTGCATATAGGCTTCATCCATGGCGTGATGAACACCGACAATATGACCGTTTCCGGTGAGACGATCGATTTCGGCCCCTGCGCCTTCATGGATGCTTACGACCCGGCGACCGTCTTCTCGTCGATCGACCAGCATGGCCGTTATGCCTATGCCAATCAGCCAGGCATCGGCCAGTGGAACCTTGCAAGGCTCGGCGAAACGCTGCTGCCACTGATCGACGAAGAGCCGGACGGCGCCGTCGACAAGGCGAATGGGGTGATCCGCGCCTATGGCGAACGCTTCCAGGCGCATTGGCTGGCCGGCATGAGAGACAAAATCGGGCTTGCCGGCGAAGAGGACGGCGACCTCGAACTGGTGCAGGCCTTGCTGTCGCTGATGCAGGCGCAGGGCGCCGATTTCACCCTGACCTTCCGGCGACTGTCGGATCTTGCCGGCGATGCCGCCGCAGAGCCCGCCTTTGCGGCAAGTTTCCGCGAAGCGGAGGCCTGCGGCACCTGGCTTGCACAATGGCGCGAGAGGCTGTCCCGCGATCCGCAGACCGAGGCCCAGCGCAGCATTGCCATGCGCCGCGTCAATCCCGCCTTCATTCCGCGCAACCACCGGGTCGAGCAGGCGATCGAGGCCGCTGTCGAGAACGGCGATTTCTCGCTATTCGAAGCGCTGCTCGCCGTTCTTTCCAAGCCCTATGAGGACCAGCCGGGCTTTGCCGCCTATCTGGAACCGCCGAAGCCGAACGAACGGGTGCTTGCGACCTTCTGCGGGACGTGAGCGCGACCTTTCCGTTTGCGCGCAGCAACCCGGCAGCCAGATACACCGCCATCCGCCCCTGCGGCCTGGCCCGATACAACCGTACCGTGACGACGGCCTGCGGCAAATGCTGCCGTTGAAAGGCATCTCCTTCGCGCTATCTGCCTGATCGGCGGGGTTTTCCGCCGACCTCCACCCGGCTAAATCAAGCGGGAGACAGCCCTTATGGCGATCGTCATCACCTCCATTTTCTTCATCATCATCGGTTTGACGCTCGGCGGCGGCGGGCTCTGGCTCGTCACGCTCGGCGGCAGCATCTTCTATCTGTTCGCCGGCATAATGTTCCTGATCACCGCCGGGCTGCTTCTGATGCGCAAGGCGTTGGCGCTCTGGGTCTATGCGGCGCTCGTCATCATGGCGCTCGCCTGGGCGGTCTGGGAGGTCGGCTTCGACTGGTGGCAGCTCGGTCCGCGCGGCGGCATGATCATCCTGCTCGGGCTCTGGCTGCTGACGCCGTGGATCCGCCGGCCGCTCGGCCTGCGCAGCCCGACCGGCTTCACCTATGGCGCCAATCCTTGGCCACTCGCCGTGCCTGTCATTCTCGCCATCCTCGTCGCCGTCTATTCGATGACGACGGACCCGCACGATCTCGCCGGCGAGCTGCCGGCCGACAAGGTCGCCGCCAACCCCGCCTTCGGTGGCAGCGTGCCTGATGGTGAATGGCACCAGTACGGCCGCACGCCTTTCGGCCAGCGTTATTCGCCGCTCGACCAGATCACCGCTCAGAATGTCTCCACCCTCAAGGAAGCCTGGCGTTACCAGACCGGAGACGTCAAACGGCCGGATGATATCAGCGAAACGACCTATCAGGTGACGCCGCTCAAGGTGAAGGACACGCTCTATCTTTGCACGCCGCACAACTGGGCGATCGCGCTCGACGCCAAGACCGGCAAGGAGAAATGGAAATACGACGCCAATTCGGGCATGAACCCCAACCGGCAGCACCAGACCTGTCGCGGTGTCACTTATTATGCCGAATCAACCGTTGCCGCCGGCCAGCCCTGCGCCGAACGTATCTATCTGCCGACATCGGACGCCCGGCTGATTGCGCTCGATGCTGCGGACGGGAAGGTTTGCACGAGCTTTGCCGACCAGGGCGTGCTGCATCTGGAAACCGGCATGCGCTACAATCCGGCCGGCTATTATTATTCCACCTCGCCGCCCGTCGCGGTGGCCGGCAAGATCATCGTCGGCGGGGCGGTAAACGACAATTATTCGACGGAGGAGCAATCCGGCGTCATCCGCGCCTTCGACATCAAGACCGGCGCGCTGATCTGGAACTGGGATTCCGGCAATCCCGACGTGACGACGCCGCTGGCCGCCGGCCAGACCTATACGACCAATTCACCGAACAGCTGGTCGGTCTTAAGCGTCGACGAGGGCCTCGGCATGGTCTACATCCCGCTCGGCAACCAGGTGCCCGACCAGCTCGGCATCAACCGCAGCGACAATGTCGAGAAATTCTCCTCCTCGATCGTCGCCCTCGACATCGCCACCGGCCAGTTGCGCTGGGTGCGCCAGACCGTGCATCACGATCTCTGGGACATGGACGTGCCGGCCCAGCCGGCGCTGATCGATCTGACGAAGCCGGATGGCACGGTGGTTCCCGCCCTCGTCGGCCCGACCAAGCAGGGCGATCTCTATGTGCTCGACCGGCGCAGCGGCGAGCCGATCATCCCGGTCAAGGAAATTCCCGCACCCGGCGGCGCGATCACCGGCGATCATACTTCGCCGACCCAGCCGATCTCCGACCTCACCTTCTCGCCCGAGCCGCTGAAGGAAAAGGACATGTGGGGCGTATCGCTGTTCGACCAGCTCGCCTGCCGCATCGATTTCCACCGCTACCGCTACGAGGGCCGCTACACGCCGCCGTCGCTGGAAGGCACGATCGTCTATCCCGGCAATTTCGGCACCTTCAACTGGGGTTCGGTGGCGGTCGATCCGGAGCGGCAGATCATGTTCGGCATGCCGACCTATCTTGCCTTCACCTCGCGCCTGGTGCCGGCTGCCGATATTCCGCCGAGAGGCCAGGACGAGAAGGGCAGCGAACAGGGGCTGAACCGCAATGACGGCGCACCCTACGGCGTCTTCATGGGCCCTTTCCTCGGGTTGCTCAAGATCCCCTGCCAGGCGCCACCATGGGGCTATGTCGCCGGCGTCGATCTGCGCACCGGCAAGATCGCCTATATGCACAAGAACGGCACCGTGCACGACATGACGCCGCTGCCCCTGCCCTTCAAGGTCGGCGTGCCCGGCATCGGCGGGCCGATGCTGACCAAGGGCGGCGTCGCCTTCCTGGGAGCCGCGGTCGACAACTACCTGCGCGCCTACGACGTGACGAACGGGCGAGAACTCTGGCAGGCCCGCCTTCCCGCCGGCGGCCAGGCGACGCCGATGACCTATACGACTGACGACAACAAACAATTTGTCGTCATGGTCGCCGGCGGCCACGGCTCTGTGGGCACCAAGCCCGGCGATTATGTGATTGCTTATACGCTGCCGTGACCGGAGGCTGCCCTCTCAACGTAGTGCTTTTGGCCGTGGGTCCTCGGGTCAAGCCCGAGGACGACGGAGGGTGGGGGAGCCGATGCGGCAAGGACCGCAAGCGCGTGGTGATTTGCAGGAATTGACGCCTATTATTTCACGCTATCCCCACGCAAAACCGCCCGCGCTTTTTGCTGGAATTCCTCCAGGCCTCTCGCCTCTTGCCGGCCGCTCTCCCCATTCTCCGTCATACTCGGGCTTGACCCGAGTATCCACGCCGCACGCGCCTCGCTCGATTTGTTTGGCAGCGGTCGCGTTTTAGTGCGAACCCCAACGAGTGCTTGCGGCCGTGGGTCCTCGGGTCAAGCCCGAGGACGACGGAGGGTGGGGGAACGTCTGCGGCAAGAACCGCAAGTGCCTCGCAATTTTGTTGGAGTTGCCGTCTTTGTTTCAGCAATTCCCACGCAAAATAGCTCCCGCATCTTGCTGGAATTCCTCCGGACGTCCCGCCTCTTGCCGATCGCCTCCCCCACCCTCCGTCATACTCGGGCTTGACCCGAGTATCCATGCCGCACGCGCCTCGCTCGATTTGCTCGGCTGCGGCCGCCTTTGTCATTTCAACAAACTCCCCCAACTCAAACCATCTCGACAATCATCCGCCCAACCTCGGCAAAGACCGGATTGAGCTCCTTCACCGGCACGGTCGCTTCGGCGATATAGACGGCAGCGACGATCGGGCCGCGGTCGGGGGGCCAGATCACCGCGATATCACCGAAGGAGCCGTTCGGGCCGGTGCCGGTCTTGTCGCCGACCTTCCACTCGGCCGGCATGCCGGCCCGCAGCCGCTCGCCGCCGGTCGTGCTTGCCACCAGCCAAGCGACCAGCCTGTCGGAGGAGGCCTCTGTCAGCACCGAGCCGAGGGTCAGGTTGCCGAGCGTGTCGAGCATCGCGTCCGGTGTCGTGGTGTCGCGCGGATCGTCCTTTTTGCCCTCGTTCAGCGTCGGTTCGGTGCGGTCGAGGCGGGTGGTACCGTCGCCGATCGAGCGCAGCCAGTCGGTGAGCGCTGGCGGCCCGCCGAAGCTTTCGAGCAGCAGGTTGCCGGCGGTATTGTCGCTGACCGTCACCGCCGCCTCGCAGAGTTCTGTGATGGTCATGCCGTCGGCATCGGCGTGTTTTTCGCTGAGCGGCGAATAGTCGACGAGCTTGTCCTTGCCGTAGGTCACCCGCCGGTCGAGCTTCTCCTCGCCCTTGTCGACCCGGGCCAGCACGAAGCCCGCGGCCAGCGCCTTGAAGGTGCTGCACATCGGAAAGGCCTCGCTGCCGCGGTAGCCGAAAGAGATGCTGGTCTGGGTGTCGAGTACCGAGACGCCGAGGCGGCCGCCAGTGCGTTTTTCCAGCGCGGCAAGACGCTTCTCGACGTTGTCGTCGCCCTCCCCGGTCTTTTCCTGGGCCCCCTTCTCGGCCCCATCCTCGGCATTGGCGGGAAGCGCCAGCGCAGGCAGGCCCAGAGCAGGCAGGCAAAGCGCCGAGCCGAGCAGCAGGCGGCGGGTAAGGCTGAGATCCATGACATCCTCCGGTGAGTCGGAGAACAGAGCTAAGGCGAGATTGCGGCGGCATCTCGTCCCCACGACAACACTGTTGCCGTCGCGCGCCCCGATTACGCGGCGCGCGTGACCTCGACCGTCACATGCGACAATTCCGTCAGCGCCGAAAGCCTGCCCTTGTAGAAGGCCGGCTCGCGTGGCGCCGAGGTGACGACGGCGACGATCGCCGCATGATGGCCGGGGCCGACCTGCCAGACATGCAGATCGGTAATCCGGTCTTCCTCGGTCTCGATCGCCTCGCGGATTTCCGAAGGCAGCGTCTCGCCGTGCGGGACGACGTCGAGAAGGACGCCGCCCGAGGCTTTCATCAGGCTCCAGGACCAGTTGGCGATGACCAGGCCGCCGACGATGCCCATGATGGGATCGAGCCAGAGCCAACCATAGAGACTGCCGAGCGTCAGCGCCGCGATGGCGAGCACGGAGGTCATCGCATCGGCAATGACATGCAGATAGGCGGCGCGGATATTGTTGTCGCCGGGTTTTGCGTGGTGATCGTGGTCATGATCACCATGCCCGTGATGGGCATGATCACCATGCCCGTGATGACCGTGACCGTGGTGGTGATGGTGGTGATGCCCGCCATGGCCGCCGCCGCCAAGCAGCCAGGCGCTGATGAGGTTGACGGCAAGGCCGATTACCGCCACGGCGATCGCCTGGGCAAAACCGATCGGCACCGGATTTGACAGGCGCAGCCAGCTTTCCCAGGCCATCAGCAGGGCGATCAGGGCCAGGATGATGGCGCTGGCGAAACCGGCGAGATCGCCGAGCTTGCCGGTGCCGAAGGTGAAACGCGGGTTGCGCGCCTGCCTGCGGGCGAAGAGATAGGCGAGCGCCGAAATCAAAAGTGCGCTGGCATGAGTCGACATGTGCCAACCATCGGCAACCAGCGCCATCGAGCCGTAGGCCGTGCCGGCGGCGATTTCCGCCACCATCATCACCGCCGTCAGCGCGATCACCAGCCAGATGCGCCGCTCGTTCACCGCGTGATCGGCGCCGAGGAAGATATGATCATGCTCCAGGGCGTTCGTTCCAGCCTTCTCGATCCCAGCACTCATTACAGGCTCCTTCGTCACGGCACTCAGCGGATATAGGTTCTCAGCACTTCCGATATTTCCTCGACCGCCTCTGCTCTCGCGGCATCGTCATCGGCATTCAGCACATGTTCGCGCAGATGATCGTCCAGCACCTCGCCGGTCAACCCGGTCAGGGCGCCGCGGACGGAGGCGAGCAGCTGCAATATCTCGCCGCAGGGGCGCTCGGCCTCGAGCGCGCGTTCGACGGCTTCCATCTGACCCTTCAAGCGGCTGACGCGGGCGATGAGTTTCTTTTTCTGCAGGGTAGTGTGCGACATGGGCTCTTATGTAGCATAGGGGGGTATACTATCAAGGGGAAACGTCATCGCTGTAGATGCGCGGCGATCGGCCATTGACAAATGCGGCAATTCCGACGATTGATGCATCATGATCAAAAACGCGCACCAGAGCCGCTCGTATTTTTGGCTGTACCTGTAAAGGGCGGCCCGACAGATCATATTGTCAACAAGCCGCCGTCAGGCGGCTTTGTTGTATCGGCAGCGTCCTGACGGCAGATTATCAAAGGACGCGAAGACCATGACCGAAATCGAAGACAGCGAAATTTCATTGATGCGCCCATCGGTGGTGACGATCCGCACCGCCAAGCCGCGCGACCTGCCCGAACTCAACGAGATGATCGCCCTGCTTGCCGGCCATCACGGCGATGCGGCCGCGACGACGCCGGAGCAGCTGGAGCGCGACCTCTTCGGCCCGCTGCCGTGGATCCAGGCGCTCGTCGCCGAGACCGGCGAAGGCTTGATCGGCTATGCCATTCTCGTGCCGCTCTACAGGGCGCAGGAAGGCAAGCGCGGCATGGACCTGCACCATCTCTTCGTGCGCGACGGCCATCGCGGCCACGGCACCGGCCAGCTGCTCGTCGACCGCGCCCGCGATACGGCGCGCAATGCCGGCTGCGGCTACCTCTCCGTCAGTGCCGCCACCGGCAATGTGCTGGCGCATCGTTTCTACGAACAGCTGGACTTCACCCCGCGGCCGGTCACCGGCATGCGTTACATGCAGTCGATCGCCTAAACCGGCGGGGATTTGCCCGCCTGCCCTTCATGCGCCGGCCGCGTCGCCCATTGGTGGAGCGCGGCCTTGACGAAGGCAAGAGCAGCGGCACGCGCCGACGCCAGATCGCGGGGATCTTCCAGCTTCTCGGCGAAGCGCGCCTCCATCACCCTCATCGTCTCGTCGAACCAGTTGGCAAGCAGCGCGTTGCGCCCGGCAAGACGGGCACGCATGCGGCCGATGACGAGATCAAGCTGTTCAAGGGTCGGTTTGGTTTTCATGAATTGTCTAACGGCCCGGAACGGCCTTCAGATAGGCGGCGATCGCCTCGCGGTCGGAAGCCGGCAGATGGGCAATGTTCTGCTGCACATCGACCATCGAGCCGCCGACGGAATCGAAATCGGGGGTGAAGCCGGTTTCGAGGTAGCTGGCGATATCGGCCTCGCTCCAGCCGCCGATGCTTTTGGAGGCCGGGGTGATATCGGGTATGCGGCCCTTGCCTTCCGGATTGGGCGCGCCGGCGAGCCACTGACCTGCCTGGAAGCCGCCGAGCGCATCGCGTGGCGTGTGGCATTCGCCGCAATGTCCGGGGCCTTCGACGAGATATTGCCC
Source organism: Rhizobium sp. CIAT894 (assembly GCF_000172795.2). Lineage (NCBI taxonomy): Bacteria > Pseudomonadati > Pseudomonadota > Alphaproteobacteria > Hyphomicrobiales > Rhizobiaceae > Rhizobium > Rhizobium sp. CIAT894. The sequence goes on along the minus strand of NZ_CP020947.1, from coordinate 1,222,977 downwards.
GCGCTTGATCTTGTCGTCGCTCTTGGCGAGAACGACGCGCGGCTGATCGTTGAAATAAAGGAATTTCCAGCCTCCAAGCGCCAGCCGGATGTTAAAGGGGAACGGCAGTTCATGCGGGGGAGCGACGTTCCCACTTTTCGGCAGGGTTTTCAGGAAGGCGAAGAGATCGTTGACGTCCTTGTCGCTCATGCGGGCATAGGAGCCGTAGGGAAAGGACGGGTAGAGATGCTGACCGTCAGGGCCGACGCCGCGCTTCATCGCATTGCCGAATTGGGCAAGCGTCCAGCCGCCGATGCCGGCTTTTTCATCCGGCGAAATATTCGGCACGTGGAAGGTGCCGAAAGGGCTCTTCAGCGCCAGACCGCCTGACAGCGTCAGCTTGGCATCGCCTTCCGAATCTGGGGCGGCATGGCAGCTGACGCAGCCGCCCGTCCAGAAGACCATCTGTCCGTTGACCGGATCGGGCGCGCCGAGACCGGCCCAATGGCTTTCCGGCAGCGGATCGGGTGCGGTGACGACATAGAAGGCGCCCCCGCCAAGGACGGCGACGCCGATCAGACAGAGCAGTAACCGGATGAACCTGCGGATCATGCCCCGCCTCCCCTTTTGCCGAATTTTCTGTGCGGAGCGATTCTGCGACCGGCCCGCACGGGCGGAGAATAAGGTGATCCGCGCCAGCGGCAAGGCCGGCGCGGATCACGTATCAAGTTCCAGATCAAACGGCCTATCAATCCTTGATACGATAGGCCTTGTGACAGCCGCCGCAGCTGGCGCCCAGCGTGTTGACCGTGGCGCCGACAGCGGCGGGATCGGCCGGAAGCTGGGCGAGCGCGGTTTCGGCGTCGGTGGAGAGCTTGGCGGAGCGCGCCTTGAAGTCATCCATGTTTTCCCAGATCTTCGGGCTCGCCTCTTGGTCGCCCGTTTCCGTGCCCGGCTTGAACTGATCGGGGAAGACCTTGGCCGTTGCGGCAATCGTCGTCAGCGCCGCCTTCACGGCTTCGGCGTCATAGGGCTTGGTGCCCTTGGCGATGGCGCTGAGGGCGCCGGCCGCACCGCCGATCTGCTTCATCAGGGCAATGCGCGAATCATGTGTCCCGTCGGCGGCGGTCACCGAACCGAAGGCTATTCCTGCCATCGCTGCGGCGGCAGCTACTGCTTTCCAATTCATATTCCTCTCCAATTTTCTAGAGGCCAAGGCGGCCGATGGCCAATCTGCACCGGGAGCATGACAAAATCCATGGCGCAAGGCGGTCACGTCTTGCCGGATCAGCGTAAAAACAATGTGATAAATAGCGAACAGGCAGGACGGGCCAGACAGGCTGCCACCGAATTAGCTCAAACCCGGCAATCCTATGCATCCGCCAGCCTCGTTGCCAGGAAGTCGATCAGGACTCGCGCAGCCATTGGCAGGTGCTTGCGGGAAACATAAAGAGCATGAATGCCAAGCGTGCTCGGTTGCCATGCTGGCAAGACGACAACTAGCTTGCCTGTCTGAACATCCTGGTCAGCGGCGAAACGCGGCAGCATGGCGATGCCCAGACCGGACAGAGCGGCCCGGCGCAGCGCGACCGCGTCATTGGTCTGGAAGGTTCCTTCCACCGAGATCACGATCTGAGATTCGAAATTCCTGAGCGACCATTCGCTCCCTCCAAGGTGGGTGTAAGTGAGGCACCTGTGGCGGTCGAGATCCTCCGGTCCTGTCGGAATTCCGTATTGCTCGAGATAACGCGGCGAGGCGTAGAGCAGCGACGAGCACTGTCCGAGCCGCTTTGCGATCAAGGATGGATCCAGGCGGTTGGCGATCCTTATCGCCAGATCAATGCGGTCCTGCACGAGGTCGATCGCTCGATCGGAAATCTGTAAATCGACCTTGATGCGCGGATAGAGGTCGGCAAAATCGGAAAGAAGAGGAATGAGCTGCGCCTCGGCGAGGATGGCGGGCGCCGTCACCCTGAGAAGACCGTGCGGAGTCTCTGCATGGGTTGCGACCTCCGTCACTGCGTCGGCAACACGGACGATGTCCCGACACATGTCGAGAACGCGTTCGCCCGCCGATGTCAGGCTGAGCTGTCGCGTCGTGCGGTGGAGAAGCCGCGTTCCCGACCAGTCTTCCATGGCCGCGATGTAGCGCGAGGCCATCGCTCGGGACATGCCCAATTCTTCGGCTGCAGCCGAAGCGCTGCCGCGCTCGACAGTCTTCAAGAGCACTTTCGCGGCAATGATCCGATCCATCTATTCGCTCGATTCATGCAACATTCTGTCGACCATAGTGACGTTTATCTTTGATCCACGCAACATTATATCTCTTTCAAACACAGGGAGATCGCAGTGACCACCAATATCGACCTTCAATATTTCTTCGACCCTTTCTGCGGCTGGTGCTACGCAAGCGCTCCGGCGCTGGCTGGTCTTGCCGATAGATTTCCAGATCGCCTCAGGATGCTCCCCTCCGGTCTTTTCGTCGGAGCAAGGCCGATCTCGTCGATATCAGATCATGCCTGGCGCAACGACCAAAGGATTGAGGTTCTCACCGGGCAGCGCTTCTCCAAGGAGTACCATCAGAACGTGCTGTTGGCGCCGAACGGCGTTTTCGACTCAGGCCCCGCGACGCTTGCGCTCACCGCCCTTGGGGAACACGATACGACGCTCGAGCCTCGTTTCCTGCATGCGATCCAGATCGCACGTTATGTCGAGGGACGCGACACTTCCAACGTCCAGGAAGTGGCGACGGTCGCCGTTCAGGTGGCTGCCGAGCATGGCGTCGAACTAACCGCTGAGATCTTCGCCGAGACGCTCCGGAACGACCCCGATCTCAGCGAGCGCACGCTGGAGCGGATGGACGATGCGCAGCGTCAGATGAATATCCTCGGCATTCGCGGGGTTCCGCAGCTCGTCGCCCGCATCAACGGCCATGCGCACGTGCTTGGCGGCGAGGCGCTCTATCAAGGTCCGGCTCATCTCTTCGCGGCACTCGACGAGCTCTGCGCAGTCGCCTGAAACATCAATCCCAACCAGGAGTACCATCATGAAAATCGCTCTCATCGGAGCCTCCGGTCAGGCCGGCTCCCGCATCCTGTCCGAATTGTCGGCTCGCGGCCATAGCGTCACCGCGATTGCCCGAGACCCCGCCAAGGTCGCCTCTCTGCCTGATGTCACCGCCGCCGCCGGCGACATCGAGGCGCCTGACGCTCTGGCAAAGGTCTTGGAGGGGCATGACGCCGTTATCAGCTCGGTGCATTTCTCCGCCAGCGATCCGGACAAGCTGCTTGGCGCAGTCAAGGCCTCCGGCGTTCGCCGCTACTATGTGGTCGGCGGGGCGGGCAGCCTCGAAGTCGCTCCAGGCGTCCTCCTCGTGAACACGCCCAAGTTCCCGGAAATCTACAAATCCGAAGCGCAAGGCGGCGTCGATTACCTCAACAAGCTCAAGGGTGAAAGCGACCTCGACTGGACCTTCCTGTCGCCTTCGGCCGCATTCGGCCCCGGCGAGCGGACCAGCACCTTCCGCCTCGGCAAGGACGAACTGCTGACGAACGAACACGGCAGCAGCATTTCCTTCGAGGACTTCGCCGTGGCGCTGGTCGACGAGATCGAAGCTCCGGCTCACGTCAGGCAGCGGTTCACCGTCGGCTACTGATCCGATCTCCCCAATCCGAATTCCTTGCCGCAGCGTGGTCGACACCGTTCGGGTGTCGGCTGCGGCAGGTCCCCTCTGCCTCGAAGGCAGAGTTAGGCTCATCCCAAAAACCTCGGAAATCCACGATGATCAACAGACGCACCACCCTCAAGACGATCGCCGCAGCAGCGGCTATCATGATCCCGCTCGCCACATCCGGCGTGGCGCAGGAGAAGTCTCCACTGTCATGGACGGCGTTCAGGACGACCGAAGCGGGCTTCCTGCGCGCGCCGGTGCTCGTGACCGGGAAGACGGAGGCCGTCCTCATCGACTCGAGCTTCAGCTATTCGGACGGCAAGGCCATCGCCGATGCCATCAAGGCGAGCGGCAAGCACCTGACCACGATCTACATCACCACCAACGATCCCGACTATTACTTCGGCCTCGCGCCCGTCCATCAGGCCTTTCCGGATGCTCGCATTCTCGCTGCTCCCGACACCGTCGCACTGATGCGGAAGAAGGCCGAAGGCAAGATCAAGGCCTGGTCGCCTGTTCTCGGCGACAATGGTCCGAAGTCGGTCTCCGATCTCGTATTCCCGGAAGCGAGCGACATCAGCACGCTCTCCGTTGATGGCGAGAAGCTCGAAATCGTCACCGCGCCGGATCTGAAGGATCGCGGCCGCTATATCTGGGTTCCGTCGCTCCATGCCGTGTTCGGCGGTGTGCCTGTCTTCGGCGGCATGTATCCCTGGGTCGCCGATCTCCCGACTGTCGAAGAACGAAAAGCATGGCTCGCCGCGCTTGATGACATCCTCGCCCGCAAGCCCAAGATCGTCGTACCGGGTCACGGCACTCCCAGCTGGCCGATGGATGCTTCCGGCGTCAGCTACACGCGCGATTACCTGATCGCATTCGACGCCGCGGCAGCCAAGGCCGCGGACTCCAAGGCATTGATCGCAGCGATGAAGAAACTCTATCCCGACGCCGCCATGCCGGTTTCGTTGGAACTAGGGGCGAAAGTCGCCAAGGGCGAAATGACCTGGCAGTGAAAACAGCGGGACTCGCGGCTGATCCGAGCCGCGAGCTCCGTCCGCCCTCAGGCGCTTTTCCATCCCTGCCAGAGGCTCAGCGCGGAGACTGCGACCAGAAGCAGTCCGGCACAGCGGCCGACAAAGGCCGTCGCATCGGGATTGGCGACGAGAAGATCGCGGCTGCGGCCGGCGGTCATCGCCAGCGTGCCGTAAATCGCGAACTGGGTGGCGATCGTCATGGCGCCCATGATCAGGCCCTGCCTCCAGACCGGGCCAAATTCCGGCCTCAGGAACTGCGGATAGACGGCGAACATGAAGATATAGGCCTTGGGATTGATCAGACAGGTGACGGCGCCCTGGCGGAAGGCGCGCCAGCCGGAGCGCGCTGTCGCCGGCCCGACCGCCTCGACGGTGATCGAACTGCGCATCAGCGAAATGCCGATCCAGATCATATAGGCGACGCCGGCAAAGAGCAGCACGTTGAAAAGCTGCGGCAGCATGGTGACGAGCACACCGACGCCGGCCGCGCCATAGGCCGAATGCACGGCCCCGCCGGCCATGATGCCGCCGGTTGCCGCCAGTCCCCGGCGGATACCGCCGGTCAGCGCATTGGCGAGCACGAAAAGCATGTCCATACCCGGCACGATGATGATGCCGAAGAGAAGGGTGAAGAAGAGCCAGAGGTTTTCGTGGTAATTCATGTCAGTTGACGCCTTTTTGTCCCGGGGGTCGTGTCGAAAGACCCTGATAGATTTCAATCCGATAGGCGGCTCTATACGCAAACCCAACTGACAGTGTATTGTCAGGAGCGTGAGGGATGGGAGAGGCAAAATGCGCAAGGCCTCGCGGCTTTTCGAGATCATTCAGATCCTGCGGCTCGCCAGAAAACCGATGACGGCGGCTGCGATGGCCGAGACGCTCGAAGTGACGGTGCGCTCGATCTATCGCGATATCGCCGCGCTGCAGGCGATGCGCGTACCGATCGAGGGCGGGCGCGGCATCGGCTACATCATGCGGCCGGGATTCGACCTCCCGCCGCTGATGTTTTCGATCGAGGAGATGGAGGCGATCGTGCTGTCGCTGGCGCTGCTCGAACGCACCGCCGACGAAGAGCTGAAGCAGGCCGCCCGCCGGGTCAACCAGAAGATCGCAGTCGCCGTGCCGCCGCCGCTGCGCCAGGCGATGGACAGCAAGGCGCTTTATGCCTGGGGCTCGACCGCGCAGCCGGCCGGCTTCGACCTTGCAATCGTGCGCCGGGCGATCCGCGACGAATGCAAGCTGATGCTCGCCTACCGCGACGAGCTCGGCCGCGCGAGCGAGCGGACGATCCAGCCGATCGCGCTGATCTACTATTCGCAGACCGCCAATATCGTCGCCTGGTGCGAGTTGCGCCAGGCGATTCGCAATTTCCGCAGCGACCGGGTGGAGCGCTGCACGGCAACCGAGGATTTCTTCAAGGGTGATGGCGACAGGCTGCGGGAGCTCTGGACGAGCGGGTGGACGGAGAAGGCTGTGGTGGGGTGAAAATGTGAGGCCTGAGAACGCCGCCTGCCCCTCATCCGCCTGCCGGCACCTTATCCCCGCACGCGGGGCGAAGGGGGATAGCCGTGAGCTCTCCGTTCCCCCACAGACCTCTCGCAGGGCATGTCCCCTCGCCCCGTTTACGGGGAGAGGGCTAGGGTCATATGCGCTAGGTTAGGCGGGCATTTAGATCGTCGCATTGTTTTCGGCGTCGGCGTGACGACTCACAAAAGTTACGCCGACTTCGGGTGAAGACATTACAGACAGCCTGCCACAGCAGTGGTCCGCGGATGGCGTCGTAGACGGTACTCAGGGCCATCTTCATGAGACGCCAGCGCGACGGGCTTGCCTTTGGGATTGGCGTGTCCAGAGGGGGAAGAGTCCGGGACCTGCCCGGCAATCTGTTCAGCGATGATGGCAACGATCAGTCTGGCGCAGATCCATGCCCGCGCCAGTTCCGGTTTCTTGGCCGGCAGATTGTCGAGGCCGGCCAAGCTCTTGAACCGTTTGAACGCCAACTCGATCTGCCAGCGGAAACGATAGAGGGTGAGAATATCGGCTGGCGGAAAGGTGGTGATCGGCAGCGAGGTCAGCAGCAGAATGTATTTCGCCGCCTCCAGACTGCGCGGATCGGGTTGTTTGCCGCGCTTGCTGGCGGCCTTGAGCAGGCGCTGCTGCTCGGCTTCCACCTGTTGCGGATCCTTGCGCCGGACAACGAGGCGCAGAAGCAGTGGCGCCGTCACCCTCACGCCTTCGTGGATACGGACCGTCAGTTCACTTTCCTGCTCCTGCTGAGCGGCGAGCGCGGCAAACAGATCAAAGGGCTCGCCGTTCGTATGCAGCAGCCGCAACGAGTTCCAGCCGGTCCGCACGATGAAGTCTGCACCGGCATCGATCACGGGCCGCAGGTCGCGCGGCCTTGCATAGTAGCGATCGGCCAGCACGATATCACCGGGTGCGTAGGTCAGGCGCTGGAGGTTTTCGGCACCGTGAATGTCGGTCAACTCAAGCTGATCGACCTGAGCCGTTGCCAGGTCGTAGCCGACATGCAGCCGCCATGACGTGCGGTCGGCACCTGGGTGACAGATCGACGTTCCGTCGAGCGCACGCAAGCGATATCCCGCCCAACGCCCCGCCGGCACTTTGGTCTGTTCGGCAATCAGCGCGGCCACGATGTCGCCAAGCCAAGGGGCTGCTTTGCACAGCCGCTCAAGCAGCGACGGGTCGGACAGCCGCGCGATCCCGCTCGCCTCGGCCCATGCACAGGTCTCGCGCAACGACATGCCAAGGCCGCCATAGGCAAGCGCCAGCCGCAACAGCGTCTCGGCGTTCTTGATTTCCCGCACCCGCGTGAAGGCACCGCGCAACCGCGCCGTTGCTTCCAAGTCAAAACCAGCCGGAAGCCGCGCGCTCACTTCCGGCCAATGATCCAAAATCTCAGGACGAATCTTCATCCCAAGCTTGAATCATAAGCAGATTCATCATGTCCAGAGCTAAACCTAGCGCATATGAGGGCTAGGGTGAGGGGCAGCCATCCGCACGAACCGGGCGTGCGAACCGTCACCTAATAAACCAGCGTCCGACTCTCCTCGCGGCCGAAGCCGCGGATTTCGATTCGGTCGGGGTGGACGTCGACGATGGCGAAGGCGTTTTCAGCCTCGGTGTCGACCACGCCCTTGAAATTGACGAAGTGGCAGGTGCCTGCCTTGCCGTAATTGCCGACGTGATCGTGGCCGTTGAGATAGGCGACGACATTACCCTGCGAGGCAAGCAGCGCGACGATGCGCTCGCTGTCCCACATGCCGTGCTCACTCGGCGGATGCACGGGATAGTGATTCATGACGATCACCTTTTCGCCGGCCGCAGCCGCCCCTGCGATTTGATCGCCAAACCAGGCGAACTGCGCGTCGCTCAGCGCAGCGTTCCACCGATGCGCATTCCTGGCGCCGTTCGCCTCCAGCGCTGCCAGCATTTGCGCGGCAAGGACGCGGTGCGGATGGCCTTCGGGCGGCGCGAAGGTGCTGACCTCGTTGCCGTCGAGCACGATGAAGCGCCAGCCGTGGCGGGAAAAGCTGTAATAGGGCGACGGCATGCCGAGACGTACGGCGACTTCGGTCAGATGCCCGGCGGCGACGGAAAAATCGTGATTGCCCAGCAGGAAGAGCGCCTCGTGCCGGAGCTTCTCGTAAACCGGCAGGATATCGTCGAAACTCCTGAAGCTGCGGTCGATGACATCGCCGAGCGTCATGACGAAGCTCAACTCCCAGCCGTTGAAGACCTCGATCGCCTCGGCGAGTTTGGCGAGGCTGTTGGCATAGTAGCGGTCCATCGCCGCATGCGGCGGAATGGCCGCATATTGCGGATCGGCAATGATGCCGAAGCGGAAGAGGGGAAGAGCGGACATGGACATGAGGCGTGGCTAGGATCGGTCGGTAACAGGGGTATGACGACGGGATGTGAAAACAAACACCCGGCGTTCGGGGGAACGCCGGGTGCAAAATCAAACAAGCCGAGAGACCGCCGCCGATGGCGGCAGCCTCGCACCGCTTACTTCGTGGCTTCTTCGTAGCGTTCCAGGACGTAGTCCCAGTTGATCAGGCTGTCGACGAAGGCTTCGAGATATTTCGGGCGGGCGTTGCGATAGTCGATGTAATAGGAGTGCTCCCAGACGTCGACGCCGAGGATCGGGGTGGCGCCGTGAACCAGCGGGTTCTCGCCGTTCGGGGTCTTGGAGATTTCGAGCTTGCCGTTCTTGACGGAAACCCAGGCCCAGCCGGAGCCGAACTGGGTGGCGCCGGCATTGGCGAAATCGGCCTTGAACTTGTCGTAGCCGCCGAGATCGGAAGCGAAGGCTGCTTCGAGCTTGCCCGGCAGCTTATTGCCGCCGCCGCCCTTCTTCATCCACTTCCAGAAATGGATGTGGTTGTAGTGCTGGGCAGCGTTATTGAAGAGGCCGGCATTGGTGCCGAAGGACTTCTTCACGACGTCTTCGAGCGAGAGGTCGGAGAGACCGGCTTCAGCGGCGAGCTTGTTGCCGTTGTCGACATAGGCCTTATGGTGCTTGTCGTGATGAAACTCCAGCGTTTCCTTCGACATGAAGGGAGCAAGCGCTTCGTAATCATAGGGAAGTTCAGGCAATTCGAAAGCCATGTCAGATCTCCTCTTGGCAATAGATTGCGTCTCGGCAGGTGAGGCGGAACATAGGAGGGGAAGCACGGAGAGGCAACCGGCGAAATATCAAAAAACGCGCCGCCGGAGGAAAATTTGCCTCACTTTCCAGGCTGGAGTTGCGCTTGCGAATTGCCCGGACAAATCACTGGGGATGCCGCCCGCGAAAACCGCTTCGCCGCCATTGAGATCAACGGAGATCCGATATGAACAGGAATATAATCCCGCTTCTGGCCATCGCCGCGCTGCCTTTCCTTTCAGTTACGGCGCACGCCTCCTCGGATGAGGCCTGGAAAGAGCTGGCGGCAGATGTCGAGGCCAAGTGCAAGAAGGCGGCTGTCGCGATCGAGACGCCGAATGCTGCTGTCGATCCCTTCGGCACGCCCCATTACGGGCTCGCTTTGCTGACCGGCAAACCGAAGGGCGCCAAGGGACTGGTCGCCCAGATCTGCATCTATGACAAGCAGACGAAGTCGGTCGAGATCGGCAGCGAGCTGGACGCCGAAAAGCTCGGGATCATGCCGGCAAAATAGGCTGATGCAGGCCGCCTGCCGCGGCAGTTTGTGTCTTCCATCACATTCCGAGTGGAACCGGAACCTGCTCTCGGGAGTTGAGGACTGGGCTTCAGGGAGGGGCGGCATGTCAGGGCTTGGCAACAGCGCGGAAGATCAGCAGAAAATCTATCGGCGCTGGGCACCGGTCTATGACCGCGTCTATCGCGGCATCCTGCGCGATGGCCACCGCAAGCTTGCCGCACTCGCAGCCGCGGCCGGGCCCGATATACTGGAGATCGGCGTCGGCACCGGGCTGACGCTCGGGCATTACCCGCGAGGTTGCCGGGTGACCGGCATCGATATTTCCGAACACATGATCGCGCGGGCCCGCCAAAAGGCGAAACGCGAGAATCTTGCGCATGTGCAGGCGCTCGAGGTGATGGATGCGCATGCGCTCATCTTTGCCGACCGGTCTTTCGATGCGGTCAGCCTGCCCTTCGTCATCACGCTCATCCCCGAACCCGAACGGGCACTGGACGAATGCGCCCGGGTGCTGAGGCCCGGCGGCGAGATCATCCTCGCCAGCAAGCTCGGCGACGGCGCCGGTCTGCAGGGCGCGATCGAGACGGCGGTGGCGCCCCTGATGCGTCACATCGGCTGGTCCTCCGCCTTCCGCCTCCACCGCATCCTCGCCTGGGCCGAGCGCCGCGGCGATTTTGCCGCTGCCGAGGTCCTGCCGGTCTTCCCGAACGGCTTTTTCAAAATCGTCCGGCTGAAGCAGCGCGGGCTTACCTCGTGAGAGAACTGGCCTCCTGAGAAACTGGCCGCCTGAGACCGGAAGTTTTTCCCCGCGTCGCCTGTTCTGATGCTACCGTTCGTGAGGGGGCCGCATGACATCGGATTTCTTCTTTTTCATCGTCGTGGGCTTTTGCGCGCAGATCGTCGACGGCGCACTCGGCATGGCCTTTGGCGTGTTGTCGACGACGAGCCTTCTCGCCTTCGGCGTGCCGGCGGCCAATGCCAGCGCCATGACGCATGTGGCGGAAATGTTTACGACCGCCGCTTCGGGCCTCTCGCATGCCTATCATCGCAACGTCGATTGGCGCCTGGTGGCGCGGCTCGCACCGGCCGGCATGATCGGCGGCGCGATCGGGGCTTATCTGCTTGCCAATATCGACGGCAAGACGATCGCGCCCTTCGTCTCGGCCTATCTGATCGCGATCGGCCTGCTGATCCTCTACAAGGCGTTTCGCTCACCGCCGAAACGGGATGTCCGCGATTGGATCGTGCCGCCGGTCGGGCTTTGCGGCGGCCTGCTCGATGCGATCGGCGGCGGCGGATGGGGGCCTGTCGTCACCAGCACGCTCGTCAGCCGCGGCCATGATCTGAAACGGGTGATCGGCTCGACCAACTTTACCGAATTTGCGGTGACGCTGACGATTTCGCTGACCTTCGTCGTCACGCTCGGCTGGTCGGAGCTCAATTCGGCGATCGGCCTGATCATCGGCGGCGTCATCGCCGCCCCTTTCGGCGCCCTCCTCGTCAAGCGGCTGCCGGTGCGGGCGCTGATGGTGGCGGTGTCGATGATCATCATCATGACGTCGGCAATGCGGATCTTCTAAGCCGCTGGGTCGAGGTCATAAATTCCGGCCGAAATAGACCTCCACGGAGGTGATCCTGTCGCCACGGAAGCGCAGGCTCTCCATGTTGGCGAAGCTGGCGCCGTCCAGTTTTTCGGCGCGGTAGCGAACAGCAGCCTCGTCGCCGTCGACCGCCAGGAATTCGATCTCGATCGTACGGAAGACCGGCTCCTTCGGCCAGCAGCGCTTGAAATAGGCCGCCCGGTCGATGTGGTCGTCGCGCGGACTGGAGAAGGCGAAATCCTCTGTCAGCATGGCGCCGACAAGGTCCTTGCGATCGGCGAGATAGGCGGTGTAGAGATCGCGGACAGTCTGTTGCCTGGATCGCATCTCGTTCATGGCAAAATCCTCCGATTATCCGATTGCATTATGCAATCGGTTATCTTTTACCACTTTCACCCGAGATGATCCAGCTTGCGGCGCAACTGCGCCCGCAGGATCGATGCCGAGGCAAGAATGACCGACACGCAAGCAGGCTCGATCTACTGGAGGCGCAACCTTGCCGTCTCGCTGATCGGCTCCTTCACCACGATCGTGGCGATGACGCTGCTACTTCCCTTCCTGCCACTTTATGTCGAAGAACTCGGCGTGACCGATCATGCGGCGATCGTGCAATGGTCGGGCATTGCCTATGGCGCCACCTTCCTGGCGGCCGCTCTCGTCGCGCCGCTCTGGGGGCGGCTCGGCGATATCTATGGCCGCAAGCTGATGCTGGTGCGTGCCAGCCTCGGCATGACGGTGGCGATCTCGCTGATGGGCATGGCCGGCAATGTCTGGCAGCTGGCAGCGCTGCGCCTCTTCGTCGGGCTTGCCGGCGGTTATTCCTCCGGCTCGATGGTGCTGGTGGCGACGCAGACGCCGAAGGACCGTTCGGCCTGGGCGCTCGGCGTGCTCTCTTCCGGAATCATGGCCGGCAATCTCGTCGGGCCGCTCGTCGGCGGCGTACTGCCTGCGGTCATCGGCATCCGCGGCACCTTTCTCGCCGCCGGGGCGATGATCTTCCTCGCCTTTCTCGCCACCACCCTGCTGATCAAGGAAGAGAAATCTCCGGCCCGCAAACAGGCGGCCAAGGCAAGCGGCGGCTGGAAATCCGTTGCCGACAAGCGACCTGTGATCGCGATGCTGGCGACCGGCATGCTCTTGATGTTCGCCAATATGTCGATCGAGCCGATCATCACCGTCTATGTCGCGCAGATCGTGCCGGCGGCCGATCAGGTGACGATGATATCGGGTCTCGTCATGTCGGCCGCCGCGCTTGGCAGCATTCTTTCGGCCTCCCGACTCGGCAAGCTCGCCGACAGGATCGGCCACTGGCCTGTCATCTCCGGCGCGCTTGCCGTTGCCGGGCTGCTGCTGATCCCGCAGGCCCTCGTTACCAGCTCCTGGCAGCTGATCATGCTGCGGTTCCTGATGGGTGCAGCCCTCGGCGGGCTGCTGCCCTGCATTACCGCCGTGATCCGCCACAACGTCCCGGACAGTGCGGCCGGCGCCATTCTCGGGCTTTCCATTTCCTCGCAATATGTCGGCCAGGTCGCCGGTCCTGTTCTCGGCGGCTTCGTCGGCGGGCATATCGGCATGCGCTCGGTTTTCCTCGGCACGTCGCTGCTGCTTCTGGCCGGCGCTGCCTATGCCTGGATCGTGCGGCCGAGGGACGCCAAGGCATCAAACATGCCGGTTCCCGCAGATCAGCTCGACGCCTGAGCGGGCGATCGCCTCCAGCACCTCACGGCTGTCGCCGGCCCGAGCGCGCACCGCAAGCGAATGCATGACGGCGGAGGCGAGCCTTGCCAGCATCTGCGGATCGGCGCCTTCGGCAAGTTCGCCGCGTTCCACGGCAAGGTGCATGCGCTTTTCGATCTCGCCGTCGAAATCGCTGAGGCTGCGGCCGAGCACCTCGCGCACCCGTTCACGCTCGACCGCTTCGACGGTCGCCGTGCCGATCAGCAGACAGCCGCGGGCGGCCGTTTCACCGTGTAGATAGACCGCCAGTGCGCTTTCATAGACGCGGGCGAGATTGTCGCGCAGTGGCAGCGACGGGTCGAGCGCTTGGGCCAGTGCATCCATGCCGTCCTGCCGATAACCTTCCAGCGTATCGAGATAGAGATCCTCCTTGTCGCCGAAGGCTCCGTAGAGGCTCGGGCGGTTGAGGTTGGTCGCCGCGCTCAGATTATCGAGCGAGGCGGCGGCGAAGCCCCGGTCCCAGAAGACATCCCGCGCCTTGCCGAGCGCTGCCTTGGCGTCGAAAGTCCTCGGGCGGCCGCGCTTCTTCTCATCCTTCATATTTTGTACCGTTTCGCATTAAATTCTTGACGAAGTCTATTTTATGCGAAACAGTACAGATGTTCAATGATATCGAACAGGCGGCTTCGACCGCCTGCATGAGAGAGGAAATTGCCATGAAACTCTATATGAACGCCGCGGCCTGCTCGCTTTCACCGCATATCGTCTGCCGGGAGCTGGGGCTCGACATCGAGCTCGTCGAGGTCGACCGGGAAACCCAACGGACGAGCGACGGCAAGGACTATCTCGCCATTAACGGCAACGGCTATGTGCCGGCGCTGATGCTCGACGACGGCAAGGTGCTGACGGAGGGACCGGCGATCGCGCAGTTCCTCGCCGACAGCGTGCCGCAAGGCGCCGCGATGCTGCCCGAGGTCGGCAACCTCAGACGCAACGAGGTGCAATCCTATCTGAATTTCATATCCGCCGAACTGCACAAGCCGATGGTGCTGCTGTTCGAGCCGGCTTATGCCAGCGTGCATGCGCAGATCCGCGCCCAGGTCGCAAAGCGGCTTTCCTGGCTGAGCGGCCGTTTTGCCGGACCCTATCTGACCGGCGAGGCCTTCACCGTGGCGGACGCCTATCTCTTCGTCTGCCTGAACTGGTCGCCCTGGACGCAGATCAATCTCAAGCAATGGCCGGCGCTGCACGGTTTCATGGCCCGCGTGGCGGCACGCCCGAAGGTGCGCGAAGCGCTGCGCGCCGAAGATCTCCAGGCCTTCGACGTCGACGGTGTCTATTTCGCGCCGAATGCCTATCTCGCCTCGTCGGACTGGACGGGTTCGCCGGTGCAGCCCTGAGCGTGTCCCTCAGAGCGCGTTGACGGCCACCGGCAGAGCGCGCTTGTGGGCGGTCGCCCGATAGGCGGCGAGGATGCGGCGGCGGGCGATCTCGCCGACCGGCTTGCCTTCGAGGAAATCGTCGATCTCGTCGTAGCTGACACCATAGGCCTCCTCGTCGGGGCGCAGTGGCCGCTGATCCTCGAGATCGGCGGTGGGCACCTTGAACACCAGCTCATCAGGAGCGCCGAGCCGCTTGGCGAGCAGGCGCACGCGGCGCTTGTTGAGGCCGGCGAGCGGCAGGATATCGGCGGCGCCATCGCCGAATTTGGTGAAGAAGCCCATGACCGCCTCGGCGGCGTGGTCGGTGCCGATCACCAGGCCGCCGAGCGCGCCGGCGAGCGCAAACTGGGCGATCATGCGCTGGCGGGCCTTGATGTTGCCGAGGATGAAATCCTGCCGGCCGGCATCGGCAAATGCGAGGCCGCCGTTCCGAGTGGCGGCCAGCATCGCATCCGCCGCCGCCTTGATGTTGACCACCATCGTGCGATCGGCACCGATCGTTTCAAGCGCCCTCGCCGCATCGGCCTCATCCGCCTGGATGCCGTAGGGAAGCCGCACGGCAATGAATTCCGCCGCATGGCCGCTGGCCCGCAGTTCGCGCACCGCCTTCTGGGCAATCAGTGCCGCCGTCAGCGAATCGACGCCGCCGCTGATGCCGAGGACATAGCCGCGCATGCCCGACGCCACGAGATAATCCTTGAGGAATTCGGTTCGCCGCTCGATCTCACGCTCGGGATCGATATCAGCGGCAACGCCCAGCTCACGGATGATTTCGCCTTGTTCATCGGACAGCACGGTCATGGGATTCTCCTCGGTGTTGTGGGGTTCGCGGGGCACTATGGCGGAAAGATGCGAGAAGGGTAAGGTGTGTGGCACCCCCCTCTGCCCTGCCCGGCAGAGGGGGGTGCTACCGGCACCTACCTTGCGATCGTAAACAACTCCGCCGGCTCGGCAAAACCCTTCAGCCGATGCGCCCCGGCGGAGATGGTATCCCCTGCCCCGGCCTCTTCGCGGAAGGGTGCCGACATCAGCAAGGGCTCGCCCAACTCGCTGCAGGCGGCCTGGATGCGGCTGACGAGATTGACGTCGCGGCCGATCAGGGTGAAGTCGAGGCGGAGGCCGGAGCCGATATTGCCGTAGCTGACCTCACCATAATGCAGGGCGATGCCGGCCTTCACGCCGATGCCTTCATACCGGAAATGATCGATCTCATGGAGGATGGCACGGGCCGAGGCGAGAGCGGCGCCGCAGGAATGGGTGGCATCGTAACCCGGGAAGAAGGCGAGCACGGCATCGCCCATGAATTTCAAGAGTTCGCCGCCCTCGCGGGTGATCGCCGGGACGATCCTGTCGAAATAGGCATTGAGCAGGCCGAGCACGGTGCTGCCGGGCAGCCGGTTCGACAGTTCGGTGAAGCCTCTGAGATCGCAGAGCAGCAGGGCCGCCTGCATCGATTCTACCTCGTCCCGGCGGATGCGGCCGGCCAGAATCCGGCTTGCCGTCAGCGGGCCGATATAGGTATCGAGCAGGCTGAGCTCGACCTGGCGCAGGATGCGCAGCTCGCTGGCGTTGCGCAGCGCCGGCAGGATGCGCTCGATCAGTTGCTGCTCGGCTGCCGTGAAGCCGCCCGGCCGCCTGGTGGCGAAGACGGCGGCGCTGACCGGGCCGTCGACATTGCAGAGCGGCGCGATCACGAGTTGCATCAGGCCGCGATCGGCAAAGACATCGATATGCTGCCAGCGGCCATGGGCGCTTTCACTGATGCCGACGACCAGCGGCTCGCGGGTTTCCATCACCTTGCGCAGCGGCGTGTTTGATATGGCGACCCGGGCGCCGTGTTCCCGATCGTGGATCTCCACCGGCTCGCCCGGCGCCCAGGCGACGGTGCGGCCGATAAGCTCGGGATGCAGCGTCATCAGATGCAGGGTCAGCCGGTCGACCGGCAGGCCGAGGGCCTGAAGCCTGCGGCCGAGGCCGGAGACGAGGCCTGCTTCGTCGAGCGCGTGGCATTCGTCACCGGAAAGCCATTCGATGACCGAGAGCAGCGCGCCGGTGCTGACTGCATTGCCGGCCGCCTTTGGCTGAGGGATCGCAGTCGTCATGGCTATCTCCTCCTGCATTTAATGGGCGCCGCCGCCGGAGATTTGACCGGGCTTTTTGAGAAGCAGGCTTGCGAGCAGGGCAACGACGAGGGCGACGCCGAGCAGGAAGAAGGTGTCGCTGAAGGCCATGATATTGGCCTGTTTACGGATTTTGAGCGCGATGGCGACGATGGCCTTGTGGCCGGCGAGCGCCTGATCGCTGACACCGTGGCTCATGAAATAGGCCGTCAGCCTGGCAATGCGATCGCGCGTGGCTTCCTCGAAAACCGAGACCGAATTGGTCAGGATATTCGAGTGGAACTGTTCGCGCTTCGACAGGAAGGTCTGCAGCGAGGCGATGCCGACGGCGCCGCCGAGATTGCGCATCATGTTGAAGAGGGCGGACGCCGAACCCGCATTCTCCTGCTCGATGCCCGCCGTGGCGATCGCCGAGAGCGGCGTGAAGACCAGCGCCTGGCCGATGGCGCGGACGATGTTCGGCCAGAACAGCTGGTCGCTCGCATAATCGCCGGTCATATGCACATTCATGAAATTCGAGGCGGCAAAGAGCGCAAAACCGACGGCGATCAGCAGGCGGACGTCGAAACGCTTCATCAGGCGCGGCACCAGCGGGATCAGCAGCAGCTGCGGAATGCCGGTCCAGGCCAGAACCATGCCGATCTGCTCGGAATTATAGCCCTGGATGCGGGTGAGATAGATCGGCAGCACGAAGACCGACCCGTAAAGCGCAATGCCGAGCAGGAAGTTCGCTGCGATGCCGAAGCCGAAATTGCGCCGCACCAGCAGTCGCAGGTTCAGCAGCGGATGGGCGGTCTTCAGCTCGATGACGATGAACAAGGTCAGCGAGACGGCGGCGACAACAGACAGGCGGAGGATGAAATCCGAGCCGAACCAGTCTTCCTTGTTACCCTCTTCCAGCACGGTCTGAAGTGCTGCCAGGCCGATCGCCATGGTGACGATTCCAGGCCAGTCGCCCTTGGCAAGCAGCCTCAGGTTCATCGGCGCCCGGTCGAGCGAGGCAAAGAGCATGCCGACCATCAGCGCGCCCGGCACCAGATTGACGTAGAAGATATATTCCCAGCCCCAGTTCTCGGTGAGATAACCGCCGATCGTCGGGCCGATGGCCGGCGCGAAGGTGGCCGACAGGGCAAAGAGGGCAAGGCCGATCGGCTGCTTGGCCTTGGGCAGCAGCGTGATGATGATGGTGAAGGCCATCGGGATCAGCACGCCGCCGGAAAAGCCCTGAATGGCGCGCAGGATGATCATCTGCTGCAGATTGGCGGCAAAAGCACAGGCGACCGAAAAGACGAGGAAGAGGATGGCGTTGGCGAGCAGATAGTTGCGGAGAGAAAAGACCCGCGCCAGCCAGGCGCTGAGCGGAATGACGACGATCTCGGCGATCAGATAGGAGGTCGAGATCCAGCCGCCGTCATCCGTGCCGGCGCCGATGGCGCCCTGGATATCGGCAAGCGAGGCGTTGACGATCTGGATATTGAGGACCGCCATGAAGGCGCCGAGCGTGGAGCCGATGACGGCTGTCCACATGCGCAGCGGGCTGATGGCGGCGGATTGGGCGGGCGCCGCCGCGGCGGGACGCGAGTTGCTGTTTGCAGCGATCTGAAGAGTGGCCATGGCTGATCTCTTTCCGGTTCTCACGGAAAACCTTCTCATGACGGGGTTCGGGTGATCATTGGAGAATGATCGTGATCATTCGGGAAAGGGCGGAAGAATTATCCGGCGTGCCGGGATAATCCTTCCTCGGCCGCAGAGGTCTGCGCGGCCTTGGTATCGATTTCGGGTTCGACCGACATGCCGGAGCGCAACAGGCCGCTCAGAGCCTCGTCGTCGATGACGATCTTGACGGGGATGCGCTGGACGATCTTGGTGAAATTGCCGGTGGCATTGTCCGGCGGCAGCAGCGAGAATTCGAGGCCGCTCGCCGGCGAAACGCTGTCGACATGACCCTTGATCGACATATCGGGAAAGCTGTCGATCTTGATCTCGACCGGCTGGCCGGGACGGACATAAGTCAGCTGCGTTTCCTTGAAATTGGCGACGACATAGACCGCATGCAGCGGCACGACCGCCATCAGCTGCGTGCCCGAGGTGACGTATTGGCCGACGCGGATCGAGCGGGCGCCGACCGTGCCGTCGACGGCGGCGACGATGTAAGTATAGGAGAGGTTGAGTTCGGCCTGCTGGGCGGCGGCTGCCGCGCGGTCGCGCTGGGCAACCGTCTGTTCGCGCTGGGTCTGAAGAACCGGCACCTTATTCTCGGCCGCCACAAGGGCTGCCCAGTCGCGCTCGACGGCGGCGGCGGCCTGGTCGCGGGCCGACTGAGTCTGTTCGGCACGGGATTGCGTGCCGGCGCCGCTGGTGATGAGCCGGGCCGAGCGGGCGGCATCGGAAACGGCAAAATCCAGCGAGGCCTGCGAGGCACCGATCGTCGCCCTCGCCTGCTCGATCACCGACTGCTGCAGGGCGATCTGAGCGTCGATATTGGTGATGGCGGCTTCCGCCGCCTTGAGATCGGCCCTCGCCTGCGCAAGGGCTGCCTGGAAATCGCGGTCGTCGATGCGGGCGAGAACCTGGCCTGCTTTGACCGTATCATTGTCGTTGACCAGTACCTGCTTGATATAGCCGGCAACCTTCGGGGCGACCGTGGTGTAATCGGCCTTCACATAGGCATCGTCGGTGGATTCGATGAAGCGGCCGACCGTCCAATAGCGATAGCCGAAATCGCCCGACAGGACGACGCCGGCAAGCAGTGCTGCGGCAATGACCGCACGCTTGACGGTCCTGCGGCCGGTCCTTGCCTGGGCTTCCGCGGCCGGGACCCCGACGACGGGCGCTTCTGCCACCGGGGCGGTCGGCGCTTCGGCCGCAGGTGCGGCATCAACCTGCCGGGCGGTGTCGAAAACGTCCTTGCGGGGCAACTCAACCATCGTGCTTCTCCTTCAATGCCGGCCTCCGTTTCAGAGGCCTGTTCGATTGAAGGGAAAATGCACCCTGCCGTTCATTGTGATAATCTGCTTATATCGGGAAGGATCATCAACTCTCAGCGGATAATCCGAGGGCAATATGGATCGACTGACAAGCCTTGCCGTCTTTGGCCGGGTGGTGGAATGCGGCGGTTTTTCCGCCGCCGCGCGACGGCTCAACATGTCGGTCACTATGGTGGGCAATCATGTGCAATCGCTGGAGGACCGGCTCGGCGTGCGCCTCCTCAACCGCACGACGCGCAAGGTCAGCCTGACGGAAACCGGCAAATATTATTATGAACGCTCCTCACAGATCCTCTCCGAACTCGACGAGGCGGACCGGACGGCCGGCGCGCTCAGCACCACGCCGCGCGGCACGCTGAAGGTCTATACCAGCAGTTCGATCGTGCGTTTCCTGCTGCCGGTCGTCAGCGAATATATGGCGCTCTATCCGTCGATCTCGCTCGATTTCAGCGTCGGCGAGCGGATGGTCGACATGATCGAGGACGGCTACGATCTGGTGATCCGCACCGTGCCGCCGCCGGATTCGTCGCTCGTCGCCCGCAAGCTGACGCCCTGGCGCCATATGCTCGTCTGCTCGCCGGCCTATTTCGACAGCCGTCCGATGCCGCAAAGACCGGCCGAGGTCGCCGATCACAATTGCCTGCAATATGCCTATTATCCCTATGGCGAGGAATGGCGCTTCGAGGATGGCGAAGGCCGGCAGGAAAGCGTCAAGATCGGCGGCAACGCCATCTCCAACAGCGCCGAGATGCTGCGCTTCCTGACACTGAATGGCCAGGGCATTTTCCTGGCGCCGAGCTTCGTGGTCTTCGACGACATCGCCGAAGGACGGCTGGTGAAGATCATGCCGGACTACCGGCCGATCGAATTCAACATCAACGCCGTCTATCCCAACCGCAGCCATCTGGCGACGAAGGTGCGGCTGTTCATCGACCTGCTTGCGGAGAGATTTGCCGAGCATCGGAAGTGGATGACGTGAGGGGGTAATTTTACATCAGAGGTCGCCCTTCACTGCGACATAGTGGCAGCAGAACCGCTCTGCCCCAAAAATGCCTCGACTTCACTGAACACAATTCGACTATGAAAAACAACGGGATGGTGCGTCGGTTGTGCCCGTAGACACTTGGAATGTTCGGCGAATGGTCATCGCCGCTTGTCTTGGCACCACGTGTGCCGCTTACCATCTCGCGTTGGATTTTTGGCCGCTTGGTTCGGCCAATGGGCTACGAGGGCTCTTCGATCTATTAGGAGGGGCGCTGCTCTTTCTGTCTGTCGTTGGCGTTCTGTTCGTCTGGTTTATCGGCGCATTTATCGCGTTATGTCGTCGTCGTCTCCGTGGAATGGTGAGTCGCCTTGTTGCTATCATCATTGTTCCGGTTTGCTTTGCGACGATGATTACCGTGCCTTTGTTCGATCCTTGGCTATGGTACGTCATTTTCAATAAATCGAGTTTCGAAGCGGCGGCAGCCGCGAGCGGCTCTTCACAGAACGGTACAAAATTTTCGGTCATCGAGGGGCGCGACGTTTCGACAGGGATCGCCGGCATGGGTGACAACCATTTCGTCGCTGTCATTTATTGCGAAAGCGATCCGCACAAACTGGTTTATGGCGACAGCGATGAAGACAAACTGGCATCCAATTCGGTGCTGACGCACCTCTACGGCAATTTCTACAGGCGAAACGAGTACTTCTGACCCACAGGACGAAACGGAAAGCTGTCATCTTTGTTTCACACAGCAGAGATAGGGCGCTGTCCAAATCGGGACCGTGACCCGTGCCCGGCGCGAGTGGGAGACCGATGCCCACGGGGAGCGAACCCATTGGCCGGCTCGTTTCAGCCAGGACGATGTGAGGCGTCTTTCCCGCGCCCAGCCCTGTTGCTGGATAGATTGCGGAGCATCGCAAGTGGATAAATTGATCGGTGCGGGAATGCCCTACCTCAGGTGACCTGCATTAGCCGCCGCTCCGCAACTCTTCCGCAAGCCGGAAATGGCGACTGGCCGTTTCTGCGTCGCCTTTTGCCTGAGCGAGCAGAGCCAAATTGTAGTTCGTACCCGGGTCGTCCGGTTTCAACTGGAGAGCGGCGAGGTAATGACGCTCCGCCGCGGGCAAATCCCCGTTCTCGTGAAGCAGGACGGCGAGATTGTTATGGGCCTCGACATAGTTGGGCCTCGCACGAATAGCTGCACGGTACTCTTCCTTCGCCCTGCGCAGGTCGCCTGGTTCGAGCAGCATGGCATAGTTGTAATGCGCCTCTGCGTAATCGGGCTGATGCTCCAGCGCTCTCACATAATGGGCTTCTGCGTCGGCCGTATCTCCCATTCGCTCCAAGAAGACGCCGTAGTTGTTATTGGCCTCGGCAAAGCCGGGCCGGAGACGAAGGACCTCCCGGTATTGGCAGTGGGTCTCAACCGGGTCGTCATTCGCCTCGAGAAGGCCAGCGTATCGCAGGCGAGCATCCACAAAGTCGGGACGAAGACGAATGGCATCACGATAGTGCGTTTCCGCGCAGCTAATATCGCCCACTTCCTGCAAGAGGATCGCATAATTATAATGGCCTTCGGGATAATTCGGCCAAAGGCGGAGCGCCTCCCGGTAATGCTCGGCAGCTTCCACGACGTTACCTAGCCTTTTCAGAAGAATTCCGAGATTGTTGTGAGCCTCCGGATATGTTGCACGGAGTTCCAGGGCCTTGCGATAGCAACGCAGTTCTTCTTCCACAGCACCGGCAATACCCGATCCGAGCCCGACCCCTCTCAGGAACCAGTCCTCCGCGGTCATCTTGTCCTCCGGTCTCGCGGCAAGTGCGGCCTGGTCGACGGACACCATCCTGTAGAGCTGGCGACAAGGCAGGAAGTCGCCTTTGAGCTCGAAACTTCCAGCGTCCTCGAAATTATAAACGGGAAGGTCGATAAGCTCGAGAATGGTCTGTGAGATAAATAACGAGTCCGGGTCGGCGCTCGCTTCCACGCGCTTTGCGATATTGATGGCCCGGCCAATCCATGCGTCGTCGTCTGCAATCCTGTAGCATTCGCCGAAATGGCAGCCCACCCGGATGGGAAGATCATGCCCGTGCTGAGATGCGGCCAGGGACCGGCGGCGTTGTTTCCAATACGCGATAAGCTTCAGCGAGAAATGAACTGCGACGTCGGCGGATTCGAAAAGAAAGAGGTGACCATCCCCAGTGAAATTTTCATGCCGCCTGCCGTACTGGCTGGCAAGGGACTGCGACAGGTAGCGATATTCCGTGATGATCCCCGCTGCCGCATCCCGTGAGACATTGTTCCAGACCGCGGAGTGGCGGACGAGGTCGGTGAAGATTACGGCGAAGTAGATACTCATTTCTCTTACCGTCAATCGGCGCTATCATCTTAAAAAATAGGCGCATCGAGGTTGAACTTCATCCAGCATGCAGAAGGAAGCTCATCATGCCACAGTATATGGTCGAAAGACACTTGCCCGGCATCACTCCGCAGCAGCTTTCAGCCGCCGCGGCACGCGCAAAGGTCGTGACTGCCGAAATGACTGAACAAGGCAAGCCCGTCCGGTATCTGCGCTCGACTTTCGTGCCATCGGAAGAGAAGTCTTTTTGCCTCTTCGATGCGCCTTCTGCCGAGCGTGTCGAGGAAGCGAACCAGATCGCGCAACTTCCTTTGCAGCGCATTATCGAAGTCCAGCACATTGCGGCGGATGATCTGGCCTGAGATGTTATTTTCAAGGACGGGCGGCCGCGATCCGCTAAACCCGATCCAAAAGACGGATTAAGACCCGGGCTTGACCCCGGGCCAAGGTGTTGGTGGGCGCAGGGGGGACTTGGATTCCGCGAAGTGATCGATTCACTGGATCGATTGCTCCCGCTTCGCGGGACCTCTCCTCACTCCTCGCTCTCGCTTCTGCCGTGGGCCCAGTTCATGTAGAGTTCCAGCGCCTTGCGGGTGACTGGGCCTTCTTGGAGGTTGCGGTCGTCGAGGCGGATGACGCCGACGACTTTGGAGTAGTTGCCGGTGGTGAAGATTTCGTCGGCGGCAAGGAAATCCTCGACGGAAAGCGTGGTTTCGACGACATCGAAGCCGGCCTTGCGCAAGAGGTAGATGACGCGGGCGCGGGTGATGCCGGCGAGGAATGTGCGGTTGGCGGCCGGCGTCATCACCACGCCGTCGCGCACCAGGAAAACGTTCGAGGAGGCGGTCTCGACGACGTTGCCGTTCAGATCGCGCACCAGCGCATTGTCGAAACCGCGGCTGCGCGCCTCAGTGATCATGCGGCCGCTGTTGGGATAGAGTGAGCCGGTTTTGGCCTCGGTCATCGCGGTTTCCGGCGACGGGCGGCGGTAGGGCGAGACGGTGAGGCTGGTGCCGCCATGGCCGCCCATCGGCGCCTCGAACAGGCAGAGCGCGAAGCGGGTCGATTCGGCATCGACGGAAACGACGCTGCCGGGCGAACCATGCTCGCCCCAATACATCGGCTTGATGTAGATCGGCGTGGCGCCATTGAATTTCGCAACGCCTTCCCAGGCGAGTGCGGCGATTTCCTCGGCCGATTTCACCGGCTTCAGGCCCATGGCGAGCGCGGAGCGGTTGATGCGCTGGCAGTGCAGATCGAGGTCCGGCGCTATGCCGTCGAACCAGCGGGCGCCGTCGAAGACCGTGGAGCCGAGCCACATGGCATGCGAGGTCGGCCCGATCAGCGGCGGATTGCCGGAAAGCCACTCCCCGTCGACATGAGTCCAGGTGGTTGAACGCGGTGATGTATCGACGGCCATGCTGCCCTCCCCTGTAAAGCTCGGAAGCAAAAACCGCCGCAGCGGGCGGGGTCAAGGACAAATCCGGATGGGAAATGCGGAAGCAAGAAAATGCCGGAGGATGGGTCCGGCCCGCAATATTCGTGCGCGACGTCCACGCCTTCAGCGATGGGTGCATCAGCAAAAATGATGGAATGGGATGTTGGAACGGCGGCCTGCCGCGTGCGATCATAGGGAAAAATCGCGGGACAGCAGCAAAGGAAGACGCCTGTGAAAGCCATGTACTACGAAGCCTTCGAACAGGCGCCCGAGATCCGCACCCTTCCCGATCCGACGCCTTCCGAGGACGGCGTCGTCATATCCGTCGGTGCCAGCGGGCTTTGCCGCAGCGACTGGCACGGCTGGATGGGACACGATCCCGATATCCGCCTGCCGCATGTGCCGGGACACGAGCTTGCCGGGCGGGTCGTCGCCACCGGTCGCGGCGTGATGCGCTTCAAGGTGGGCGACCGGGTGACCGTACCGTTCGTTTCCGGCTGTGGCCATTGCGGAGAGTGCCATTCCGGCAACCAGCAGGTCTGCCCGAACCAGTTCCAGCCGGGCTTCACCCATTGGGGCTCCTTCGCCGAATATGTGGCGATCGATTATGCCGACACCAATCTGGTTCATCTGCCGGATACGATCGACGATGCGACGGCGGCCAGCCTCGGCTGCCGCTTCGCCACCTCGTTTCGCGCCGTCGCCGACCAGGCACGCACCGGGCCCGGCGAATGGATCGCCGTGCATGGCTGCGGCGGTGTCGGCCTGTCGGCGATCATGATCGCCACGGCCCTCGGCGCCAATGCGATCGGCATCGACATATCGGAGGAGAAGCTTGCCTTTGCGCGGGAATGCGGGGCCGTGGCCACAGTCAACGCATCAGGCGTCGCCGACGTGGCGGAGGCGGTGCGCGAGATCACCAAGGGCGGCGCGCATGTCTCGATCGACGCGCTCGGCCATCCCGTCACCTGTTTCAACTCGATCAAGAATCTGCGCCGGCGCGGCCGGCATGTGCAGGTGGGGCTGATGCTCGGCGAACATGCCACGCCGCAAATCCCGATGGCTGAGGTGATCGGCCACGAGTTGGAGATCTACGGCAGCCACGGCATGCAGGCCTGGCGCTACGACGCCATGCTGTCGATGCTGGCAGCCGGCAAAATCGCCCCGCAGAAGCTGATCGGACGGCGGATCAGCCTCGAGGAGGCCGTGCCGGCGCTGATGGCGCTCGACAAGGCGGAGGCGACGGGAATCAGCGTGATTACGCGGTTTTCGTAAGGGAGTTCTGCCCTCTCGCCTGTGACAAGCGTGAGAGGCAACCAAGGCGCTGCCACGATTCCGCTTCTCCCCAGCGGGGAGAAGATGCCGGCAGGCAGATGAGGGGGCTACGCGGCAGATCGGTAAATTCGTTGAGCACATGCGAAGGGCAATGATAGGATGTGCCGTGTGGCCCCCATCCGACCCTACGGGCCACCGACCGGGGTCGAGCCGCGGGTCTCGACCCGTCCTTCGGACCCCCGCTGGGGAGAAGAGGGAACCCAGCCGCGACCTTAGTCATCCCATATAATAGTGTCTCACAGGTTCTCCGCGTTGCAACGAACCCTATTCCGCCACCCCAATCGAGGCAAGATAGGCAGCAGAGGCCGGGATTTTCGATTTGTCCTTGATCTCGACGATCAGGCGCGGATTGCTGTCGAGCTTGCCAAGGGCTTCAAAGACGGCGCGCCAGTGGATCGAGCCTTCGCCGAGGCTCCAGTGACGATCGGCATAGCCGTCGGCATCCTGCAGGTGGACGTGCTGCAGGCGGTTGCCGGCGGCCTTGACGTAATAATCCACCGGCGGCGCACCGGTGTAACCATGAGCGTAATGGGCGTGGCCGGTATCGATCGAGACGGCGACGGCGGGCGAATGGAAGCTGTCGGCGAGCGCCACGCGGATATGCGGATCCTTGTCCTCGATGTTTTCGAGAACCATGGTGCAGCCGATATCCTCGGCGCGCCTGACGGCGTCGCGCAACGTCAGATGTACGCGCTCGACCAGATCCGCGCGGGCGCCGTCATTATTGTCGAGATTGTTGTAGGACCACGAGGTGTAAGGGCTGTGGACGACCATCTGCGTCGCACCGATGGCGGCGCAGACATCGAGGCCCTGCAACAGGCGGCGACTGACGACGGCGCGAATGTCGGGATCGTGCGAAGCGATGGTAAAGCCCCAGAACGGGCCGTGAATGCCCAAGCGGCCGCTATGGCCGTCGAGAAGCCTGCGCGCGTGTGCGGCGAGCAGCGCCCAGTCGCCATTCAGGACCTCCGCATCGACGAAGCTCTGCAATTCGAGATCGCGCGGCTTTTCGAACAGCCAGTCGCGGTGAATCTCGACTTCATCGAGCGTCATGGCGGCGCCGACGACGGGAAGAGAAGACATGAATGCGCTCCATCGATGAATGCCGGCGATCAATGCCGGCAATGAATGCCGGCGCGGCGTGAAGGGACGGCCGGAACAGCCGCCGCGTTCTATGCGCCCCTTCTGTGTCGGCGGTATTACAGGCTGAGAGCCTTCGAAGGCCGGCAGTTCGACGATCAGGAGCTTTTGCCGCAGCCCGGCAGGTCTTGCGAAAAGGCCTCGCCGCACCGATATCGGGGGCGATCGGCTTCCCGACCTCTATATCGCGGTGGTTGCCAAAGGCGGCGCAAAGGCTTATCGGCTGCGCCCGCAAGAAAAGCCAACAAGAAAAAGCCTGCAAGAAGAAAGAGACATGATGTCCAACTCATTTGTGAACGTGCATGCCGGTGAAGAGACGGGTGACGAGGCGAAGCGCTTCTTCGTCCTCGGCGAAAGGATCGAGCGGCGGCTCCGCATCCGCGGAAACTGGCTCAATCTCTTCGACGTCACCGTACCACCGGGCAGCCGGACGCCGAGACATGCGCATGCGAGCCCTGAGGTGTTCCGCATCCTCGAGGGGTGCCTGACGATCTGGCGCCAGACCGACAACGGTCCCGAAGAGATCGAGGCCGGCGCCGGCGACATCGTCAGCATTGCCCCCTTCATGGTGCACGGCTATGCCAACCGCGGAACCGTCCCCGCCGTCTTTTCCGCAGTCGTCGATCGTGACATGGCGGAATTCATAGAAGAGGAAGGCGCGACCGAGCCACCGAAGGCCCGCCCTTCTGCGGAAACCATCGCCCGGATGACGGCGGCCGCCAATGCCTATGGGATTACGATCCTGGCAGCTTGACGGTGCGGGGCTGGCGGGCGGCCTTCTTTTCGTGCTGTGTCAACCATAATGGAATTGCGCCCATGGCGGGCGTCGCCAACTGGTGTAGCGTGACGATCACAACCGGCCAGGCTTGCGCTGGCAAGGCGGCCAGCCCGCCTGCATGAGGTGCTCGGAATGATTAGACGCAGAGCGCAGATGGGATTTCGTCGACCAGAGCCGTGAAATCGCTGGGAATCTCATCGACCTCTTCCAGCTTCCCATCCAAAATCAGGCCTTATTAGCCAACGGAAAGAGGGGGCTTTTCCTCCTGGTTCAGAAGTCTGATGCTCGAGCCGCCGAATGCCTGAAATGAAACTCAATTACCTTGACTTTGAGGTCTGCGGCTACGCCATAACATGCGTTCGCCGCCGTTTCGAAACTGTCACATCAATGCGGTAAAAGGATTTTCGCCCGACGCCTCTTGCGCCGGATCGGTTTCATCGCCAAAATTGCGCCATGCCTGACAGCGACCCATCCAGTATAAGCTCCGCCCGTTCCAACCGGGACCTTCCGGCCGAAGACGCGGGCGGTGACTGTAGACGGCGTGATGATTCCAGCCGCGCCTTGGGTCTATCACCGCGCGTGCCGAGAGGGCCGTTTTCTCAAATTTTGCCGCCGACAGGCCTGATATGGCCGGCTTTCTCGTGCAGGCGGCATATGATTTCCACTTCAAAGGCGCGGTCTTACGTGACGACGACCCCGCCCCGCCGTGTCGCCTGACGCGGCATTACAACCTCAACGAATAGGGTCCCTGTGTTTCTGGAAATTGGAATTGTGGCGTTTCTCACCATCCTCAATGGTGTGCTCGCCATGTCGGAGCTGGCCGTCGTGTCTTCGCGGACGGCCCGCCTGAAAGTTCTTGCCGACAACGGCAGCAAGGGTGCGGCCCAAGCGATCAAGCTTGCCGAAAACCCCGGGCGTTTTCTCTCGACGGTGCAGATCGGCATCACGTTGGTCGGTGTTCTCTCCGGTGCTTTCTCAGGCGCGACCCTCGGGGGCCGCCTGACCGGATGGCTGGAAGCCCAGGGGATGTCATCGACGGCCGCCGACGCTATCGGCGTCGGTTCGGTCGTCGTCGCAATCACCTATCTCTCCTTGATCGTCGGCGAACTTGTTCCCAAGCAGATCGCGCTGCGAGAACCCGAAGCGGTTGCGGCGAAGGTCGCGCCGGCGATGGCGGTGCTTTCAAAAATTGCCCTGCCCCTCGTCTGGCTTCTGAACGCCTCGGGAAATCTTGTGCTCAAGCTTCTCGGCCAGGCGGGAAAAGGTGGCGACAATGTCTCCGACGAGGAGATCAAAACGGTTCTCGCCGAGGCGCAGTCGGCCGGCGTCATCGAAAGCGAGGAGTCGGCGATGATCTCAGGCGTCATGCGGCTGGCGGACCGCACCGCCCGTGCGCTGATGACGCCCCGGCGCGACGTCGAAATTATCGATATCGACGACAGCCTCGATGAAATCCGCACGCAATTGCACCGGACGAAACGGTCGCGCCTGCCGGTTCGCAAAGGCAGTTCGGACGAGGTGATCGGCATCCTTCCGGTCAAGGATTTTTACGACTCGATGTCCGAACACGGCAGTGCCGACATCAAGGCCCTGACGCAGGACGTACCTGTGGTTTCAGACCTTTCAACCGCGATCAACGTGATCGAAGCCATCCGGAAATCACCTGTTCACATGGTGCTGGTTTTCGACGAATACGGCCATTTCGAGGGGATTGTTTCGTCGGGCGACATTCTGGAAGCGATCATGGGGGCTCTGCAGGAGGGACCTGTCGACGAACAGGCCATCGCTCGCCGCGACGACGGTTCCTACCTGGTGTCCGGCTGGACGCCGATCGACGAATTCGCCGAATTCCTGAATCTCAAGCTCGATGATGATCTCGAATATCAGACGGTGGCCGGCCTGGTGCTGGAAGAGCTGAAACACCTGCCGGAATTGGGCGAGAGTTTCACGAGAGACGGATGGCGCTTCGAAGTCATCGATCTCGATGGGAGGCGTGTGGACAAGATACTCGTGTCTGCGGAGTGACGGTCGGCGGGTGCCTTCGTTTCCGGCCGCAACATCTGAGATTGGCATCCAGCACAGGAATGATTTGGAAGCAGGAGTGAACGCCATGGCATGGTCTGCCAGCCAGTATGTGAAATTCGAGGATGAACGCACACGACCGGTGCGCGACCTTCTGGCGCAAGTGCCGCTGCAAAGCATCCGCCGTGCCGTCGACCTCGGCTGCGGGCCAGGCAACTCGACCGAGCTGATCATCGAGCGTTATGGGGCGGCAGGCGTCTCGGGCCTCGACAGCGACATGAACATGCTGGAAGCGGCGCGCAAGCGGCTTCCCGGCACGGCCTTCGTCGAGGCCGATCTCGCCAGCTGGCAGCCTCAGGAACCGGCAGACCTGCTCTTTGCCAATGCCGTCTTCCAATGGCTGCCCGACCATCTCGACATTTTCGACCGACTGATGGACGGGCTTTCCGAAGGCGGGGTGCTCGCCGTGCAGATGCCCGACAATCTCGGCGAACCCTCGCATCTGGCAATGGAGGAGACCGCCCATGCCGGCCCCTGGAAGACAGCCTTCGAGGCGACGAGCGTGCGCCGCAAGGGGCTGCCTGCGCCATCCGCCTATTACTCCCGTCTGATCGCCAAGGCGTCGCGCGTCGATGTCTGGCATACGATCTACAATCACCCGATGGCGGATGCGGCCGATATCGTCGAATGGGTAAAGGGAACCGGGCTGATGCCCTATCTCGCCCATGCCGGCGAGAAATATCGCGAGGCGTTTCTGGCTGATTATCTGCAGCGAGTGGAAAAGGCCTATCCGAAGCTGTCGGACGGGCGGGTGCTGCTGCGGTTTCCCAGGATTTTCATGGTGGCGGTGAAGGGGTAGCCGGCTGCAGCCGAATGAGGGTTTTTGCGGCCCGGGGCGCCCCGCCGCTGTCAAATGCCTGTTACTCCTCGCCGCCTATGTTGCGGCGAAACCGGCACGCATTATAGTCGGCCGGAAAATCACGGGAAACGACATCATGGCCACCCCTACTCCGCCCGTCACCCTCGTCATCTTCGGCGCCACGGGCGATCTGACGCGCCGCCTGCTGGTGCCGGCGATCATCAACCTGACGCGCGAGCGACTCGTCGGCGAGGATCTCCACATCCTCGGCATCGGCATCGAGCCGGGTGACGACGAGTTCCTGCGCGGGCGGCTCGACGAATTCCTCAGCCATCTCAGCGGCGAAGAGCAGACGGCGAAGGACGAAGTCTGGGAAAGCCTGCGCCGGCGCATTTCCTATACGGCGGGGGATTTTACCAAGGACGATATTTTCCTGGAGATCGGCAAGCGGCTGGGGCCGGATGCCAATGCCGCCTTCTATCTCGCGGTGCCGCCATCCTTCTTCGGTTCGATCGTCGAGAAGCTGGCCGCCCATGGGCTGACCGATGAAAGGGACGGCACCTTCCGCCGCGTCGCCATCGAGAAGCCGTTCGGTACCGATCTCGCTTCGGCCCGGGCGCTCAATGCGCAGATTCTCGCCCAGATCGACGAAAGCCAAGTCTACCGGCTCGACCATTTCCTCGGCAAGGAGACGGTGCAGAACCTGATGACGGCGCGTTTCGCCAACATGATCATCGAGTCCTTGTGGAACAGCCGCTATATCGACCATGTGCAGATCACCGCCGCCGAGATCGTCGATGTCGGCAGCCGCGGCAAATTCTACGATGCGACAGGCGCGCTGCGCGACATGGTGCCGAACCATCTCTTCCAGCTGCTGGCGATGATCGCCATGGAACCGCCGAACAGCTTCGATGCCGAGGCGATCCGCAACGAGAAGAGCAAGGTGCTGAAGGCGCTGCGCATCTATACGCCCGAGGAGGCAAAGACGCATGGCGTGCGCGGCGCCTATACCGCCGGCCCGCTCAACGGCGCCGAACTTCCGGCCTATCGCGACAGCAAGGACGTCTCGCCCGACAGCCGGACCGAGACCTATGTGGCGCTGAAGCTCTATGCCGATACCTGGCGCTGGGCCGGCGTACCCTTCTATCTGAGAACCGGCAAGGCCATGACGGCGCGCGACACCGAAATCGTCATCACCTTTCAGCCGGTGCCCTTCGCGCAGTTCCGCGAGACCGAGGTCAACCGCCGCCTGCCGCCGAACCGGCTGGTGATCCAGGTGCAGCCGGACGAGGGCATGAGCATGGAAATCTCGATCAAATCGCCGGGGCTTTCGGTCGATACCACGCCGGTTTCACTCGATTTCCGCTATGCCGACAAATTCGATATCGGCAAGACCACCGGTTATGAATCGCTGCTCTACGACCTCTTTATCGGCGACCAGACGCTGTTCCAGCGCGCCGACGGCATCGAAGCCGGCTGGGCGGCGGTGCAGCCCTTCCTCGACATCTGGGCAAAGGACCCGAGCACGCCCGACGCTTACACCCCGGGCAGCATGGGACCGGCCTGCGCCGATCGCCTCATCGAGCGCGACGGGCGGCAATGGCATGAACTTGGCGTCCTGCTGCATCGCAACGGCAAGGACAGCAAATAGAACGCTCCGATATTATCGATCGCGGCAGGCCGCGCTGACGGAGGCGCCGCTATTGCCGCCTTCGGTGGCAAGCGCCCCACGGGCCTTGCGCGGCGGGCAGCGCGCCCAATCGACCCGTCCGCTCGGGGCGCCGTTGCCGACGCTGCCGGTCTCGATCGAATCGAGCGGAATGACTAGCCCGCTTTGCGTCTCGACGCCCGGCGCGGTGCCGAGCGGCGGCGTTCCGTCGATCCGGCCGCTGGCGTCCATGCCCATATTCGACTGGGCAAGACACGGGGCGGAGAGGCTGAGGAGAGCGATCGACGTTGCTGCAATAAACCTGCGCATGATGCTGTTCCCTCTGGTTTCAACGATGCGATAATAACAGCAATTCGATCTTCCTTGTTCCGCTTGAACGGGCGCGGACGATCAAAGTTTGGCGAGCAGAATATCGGTCTCGCGGAAATGTATTCTCGGGATCAATCGCGCCAGCGTGACAGCAGCTTTTCCAGCCCTGTCGGATAAAGATCGATGCCGGCATCGCGCACCATCTCGCGGCCGAACCAGCGCGCCGTCGCCGCCGTCTCGTCGAGCTCGGAATAGCGGATTTCATCACGCGCATAGAGCGATGCATCGGCGAGTTCGATATCGGCGGCGAAGATATATTCGTGACCGGTCGCGCCATGATGCTCGAAGATGTTTTCGAGCAGATGCCAGGGGCCGACGATGCGGATCGCCGTTTCAAGTTCCTCCCGGAATTCGCGCTGCAGGGCCTGTTCGCGCGTCTCGCCGAATTCGATCGAGCCGCCGAGCGGGCGAATGCCCTTGATGCGGCCGCCGTCGTCCTCCACTTCCGCGGCGAGCAGCCGCTCTCCCCTCCAGGCAAGGCCGATCACCTTTACCCTGATCTGCTGCGGCGGGCGCCAGACGGTCATGCGGTTCTTCTCCTTCTTTTCGACGAGAATCCTGACTTATCCCGGCCGCATGACAAGGGCGATCAGAAATCATCCCACCCATATGGTCAAAGATTGACATCTATTGCCATCGTGAGGTGACTACACGATACTGCTGATAACGAAAGGAAAGCCATGCCCAACGTTGCGCTTGGAAGCCATTACGAGGAGTTTGTCCGGAAGCAATTGGAATCCGGTCGCTACAATAATGCCAGCGAGGTCGTGCGGGCGGGCCTGCGGCTGCTGGAGGATCATGAGGTGGCGCGCGAGCGCTGGCTCAACGAGGAGATCCCGGCGCGCTACGATGAGTTAATGAACAAGCCGGAGCTTGGCATCCCGGCGAAGACGGTGCGCGCCCGCTTTGAAGCCAGGCGCCGAAATGACGCGGCGAAAGCCAAATAGGCATGGCCTATCGCATTCTCTACCGTCCGAAAGCAGAAGCCGAACTCGAGAAACTCTACGCCGATATCGCCGTCAAGGCGGGAACCCGCATCGCTGGCAACTTCGTCGACGCAGTGATCACCTTCATCGAGGCCCTGGAGACGTTCCCGGAACGAGGTGCGGGCGGGAAAGCCGGATTCCCGGCCTGCGGATTATCGGCTACCGGCGCAGCGTCAGCGTTGCGTTCTCGGTCGCTGGCGACGATGTCATCATATTGGGCGTGTTCGCACGTGGGCGTGACATCACCGAAGAGATTCTGGAAGAACGACACGGGTGAGCCTCGCCACTCGGCGAGGCTCCTTTTGGCTCGGCTGCTCAGACGAACTGGCTGAGGCCCGGGACGGAAGCGACGACTTCGTCGACAACCTCTTCGCCGGCATATTGCTTGGCGATCGCGATGGTTTCCTTGGCAAGCGAGGTAATCTCGCCCATGCCGAGGCCCTCGCCCATCAACTGCTGGCCGAGGCCCATGATGCCGCCGCCGCCGAGCGAGCTCATCAGCCCGCCGAGCAGACCGCCACCGCCGGCGCCCGCGCCGTTGAACTGGGCGACGAGATCGGCGCCGCCGGGGATCGCCTCGATCATCCGGGCGACGGGGCCGTCGGCCGCCTCGCGCTGCAGGAAGCCGAGCATCATGCCGAGCGCCTTTTCGGCCAGCTCCGGAGAAATACCCACGCGATCGGCGATCTGGGTAACAATTTCATTCATCGTCAGCCTCCTGTTTTTTTTGACGTTAACGTCAGCGTTAATCGAGATTCGAGCGCAACTCAAGTCGACCCCGCCCGATGGGCACTGTGTGCGGTTTCGCTTTCGATGCAAACAGTTGTCGGCATCCGCATGCCTGCTTATAACAGGGAAACGATGGTTCGATGAAGGTAGCGGGAGCCAAACCTTCTCAACAAATGGCGGCAGCGCCGAAGGGAGTATTGCGGATGATCGAGGATGGCAAGATTTTCATCGGCGCGAGCCGCAACCCCGACGACAGCATCAACAAGCCGGAATATCTCGACCTGAAATTCGGCAACCGCCACGGCCTCGTCACCGGCGCCACCGGCACCGGCAAGACGGTGACGCTGCAGGTGCTGGCCGAAGGTTTTTCCCGGGCCGGCGTCCCGGTCTTTGCGGCCGACATCAAGGGCGACCTTTCCGGCATCGCCGCCAGGGGCGAGGCCAAGGACTTCCTCACCAAGCGGGCCGAGCAGATCGGCTTCACCGATTATGAATTCGATCAGTTCCCGGTGATCTTCTGGGATCTGTTCGGTGAGAAGGGCCACCGGGTGCGCACCACCGTCGCCGAGATGGGGCCGCTGCTGCTGGCGCGTCTGATGGATGCCAGCGAGCCGCAGGAAGGCGTCATCAACATCGCCTTCAAGATTGCCGACCAGGCCGGTCTGCCGCTGCTCGACCTCAAGGACTTCACCTCGCTGCTCAACTATATGGGCGAGAACGCCACCGAGCTTTCCAGCCAGTACGGGCTGATTTCCAAGGCTTCCGTCGGCTCGATCCAGCGGGCACTGCTGGTTCTCGAGCAGCAGGGTGCGGAACATTTCTTCGGCGAGCCGGCGCTGAAGATCTCCGACATCATGCGCACCAGCAATAACGGCTATGGCCAGATCTCGGTGCTTGCCGCCGACAAGCTGATGATGAACCCGCGCCTTTACGCCACCTTCCTGCTCTGGCTGCTCTCGGAACTGTTCGAGGAGCTGCCCGAAGTCGGCGATCCGGAAAAGCCGAAGCTGGTCTTCTTCTTCGACGAAGCGCATCTGCTCTTCAACGACGCGCCGAAGGTTCTGACCGAACGCGTCGAGCAGGTGGTGCGACTGATCCGCTCCAAGGGCGTCGGCGTCTATTTCGTTACGCAGAACCCGCTCGACGTGCCGGAGACGGTGCTTGCCCAGCTCGGCAACCGCGCCCAGCATGCGCTGCGCGCCTATTCGCCGCGCGAACAGAAGGCAGTGAAGACGGCGGCCGATACCTTCCGCCCGAACCCCGCCTTCGATTGCGCCACCGTCATCACCAATCTCGGCACCGGCGAGGCGCTGGTATCGACGCTGGAGGCCAAGGGCGCGCCTTCGATCGTCGAGCGCACGCTGATCCGCCCGCCATCAGGCCGCGTCGGTCCGCTGACCGATGCCGAACGCCAGCAGGTCATGGACAGAAGCCCGGTCCTCGGCGTCTACGACGACGACGTCGACCGTGAATCCGCCTTCGAGATTCTGGCCGCACGCGCCAAGAAGGCAGCGGATGCCGACGCCGCCAAGCGGGCGCAAGAGGAAGCGGCCGAGCAGCCGAGCAGCACCTCCGGCTGGAGCCTGCCGGGCTTCGGCGGCAGCAATGACGACAACCAGCAGGGCCGCGGCCAATCCCGTGGCCGCTCTTCCGGCTATCAGCGCGAAACGGTGGTGGAAGCGGCGATGAAGAGCGTGGCGCGCACGGTCGCAACCCAGGTCGGCCGGGCGCTGGTGCGCGGGATCTTGGGGAGCTTGAAGCGGTAGGGTCACCTCTCTTCTTACCTCGGGTATCCGAAGGATGGGTCGAGACCTGACGGCTCGACCCTGGTCCATGCAGGCATGGCGAGCGAGGCTGTACAACTTGCCAGCCAAGAAGTGGCCTTGATTTTTATATCTTTGAATATATATTTTTAAAGGCAGCCAATGACCTACAAGGTGCAAATTCCATCCCGACTTCGTTCCCGAATGGAAAGCGCTGGACATGGGGTTGAAGGAACTGGTTGGCGACGTGCTGGACCATCTCGAAGACGATGGCCCCTTCTTAGGCCGCCCTGAGGTCGATACGCTTTCGGGTTCCGATTATGCGAATATGAAGGAGATCAGAGTCAAATTTGGAAAACAGGTGTGGCGTTTTGCTTTCGCTTTCGACCCTGCTCAGAGGGCCATTGTTCTTTGCGGAGGAGACAAGCAAGGCATGAACGAGGCGCTCTTTTACAAGCAACTGATCAACAAAGCTGACGCTCGGTTCGGTGCGTGGCTGAAGGAGGCGAAAAATGAGCACTGAGTGGAAGACACTACGCGCCGAACTTCCGGAAGATGTTCGCACTCGGCTCGACATGAAACGTCAAGAGCGCCGTCTGGGCAAGGCTTTGGCGGAAGTGCGCAAAGCCATGCAGGCAACGCAGCGGGATGTCGCTGCGCGTGCGGCCATGACGCAGAACACCGTTTCAAAAATCGAAAGCGCTGACGATGTCCTGCTGTCGTCGGTCGTGCGCTACATGCATTCCCTCGGAGGCGGTGTCGAGCTTGTCTTGAAAACACCGGACGGGAAAGCGAGGCGCGTTGACTTTGATCCTGAGATTTATGTGAAGCAGATTGTCTAGCCGCAGGGCCCTACGGAGCTAGAAGCGGTAGGCGCTTCTCACGGTATGCCTGAAAGAATGCAGAATCGCTGCGGTGCCTTGAACCCGGTGGCTTTCTTCCCTAAATTCCCCGCCATCGACCATTTCAACAGGATGTGTGCCGCAATGGATTTCAACCCGATCGCAATGCCAGTTCGCCTTGCCAACGGGGAAATCCATGCCTGCATCCATCATTCTCTCCAAAGTTTCGTGGGCCACGCCTGACGGGCGGCCGCTTTTTTCCGATCTCGATCTGAGTTTCGGGACGGACCGCACCGGTCTCGTCGGCCGCAACGGCGTCGGCAAGACGACGCTGCTGAAGCTCGTCTCCGGTCAGATCCAGCCGCAATCGGGGACGCTATCGGTCAACGGCAGTCTCGCCCTCCTCCGGCAGAGCGTTCAGGTCGCGCCTAACGAAACCATTGCCGATCTCTTCGGTGTAGTCGGGGCGCTTGGTCTTCTTCACCGTGCCGAAGCTGGCGCGGCAACGGCCGACGAGCTTTCAGCGGCGGACTGGACGCTGGAGGCGCGCATGACCGCAGCCCTTGATCGCATCGGGCTCGACGCAGAGCCGCAGACACGGCTTGCCGCACTTTCCGGCGGGCAGCGCACCCGCGCCGGGCTTGCGGCCCTTGTCTTCACCGAGCCGGATTTTCTGCTGCTCGACGAACCGACAAACAATCTCGACCGCGAAGGCCGCGATGCGGTGATCGCGCTGATATCGGGCTGGCGGGCCGGGGCCATCATCGTCAGCCATGACCGGGAACTGCTCGAAAGCATGGACGCAATCGTCGAATTGACGTCGCTCGGCGCCACCCGCTACGGCGGCAACTGGAGCCATTATCGCGAACGCAAGGCGCTGGAGCTTGCCGCCGCACGGCATGACCTCGCCGAAGCCGAAAAGCGAATTGCCGAAGTTGCCGGGAAGGCGCAGGCGACTGTGGAGCGTCAGGCGCACAGGGATAGCGCCGGACGAAAGATGGCCGCCAAGGGCGGCATCCCGCGCATCATGCTCGGCGGCATGAAGGAGCGGAGCGAAACGACCGGCGGCGACAACGCCCGTCTTGCCGAACGCCGGCGCGCGGCGGCACAGGAAGACGCAAAAGCGGCGCGCGAGAAGATCGAGATCCTCCAGCCCTTGTCGGTGCGCCTGCCACGGACCGGGCTCGCCACCAATAAGACCGTGCTGAAGATGGAAGGTGTTGCAGTCGGCTATCGGCCTGACGATCCCGTGATCGGCAATCTCTCTTTCGCCGTGACCGGGCCGGAACGGATTGCCGTCACCGGGCCGAACGGCTCTGGCAAGACGACGCTGCTTTCGCTTCTCACCGGCGAACTCAAGCCCTGGGCCGGCACTGTCGCCGTCATGACCGACTTTGCCATGCTCGATCAGAAGATCAGCCTTCTCGACCCCTCGGCCTCGATCCGCGACAATTTCCGCCGGATCAACCCGCAGGCCGATGAAAACACCTGCCGGGCCGCCCTTGCCCGCTTCATGTTCAGGGCCGACGCGGCACTGCAGGTTGTCTCGACGTTGAGCGGCGGACAATTCCTGCGCGCCGGTCTTGCCTGCGTTCTCGGCTCCGCACCGCCGTCGCTGCTGATCCTCGACGAGCCGACCAACCATCTCGACATCGATTCGATATCAGCGGTCGAGGCCGGGCTGCGTGCTTATGACGGCGCGCTTGTGGTCGTCAGCCATGACGAGACGTTTCTCGAGAGTATCGGAATAGAGCGGCGGCTGGAATTGGCTGGCAGTGTGGGTGGGTGATTTTAGGAGGGAGCAGCGCTGCCTCCCGCCAGAGACATCTCTCCATCCCCACCCGCCTTTCGGGAGCGAGGCATCCTCCAGCGTCCCTCATGCTGAGGTGCGAAGCCCAAAGGGCGTAGCCTCGAAGCACGCCGCAACGCTGCTTCTTGCATCCCTTTGACGCCGGCGCACCCGCCTCGTCCTTCGAGGCCCCTGCGGGGCACCTCAGGATGAGGCTCTCTTGGGCTCCGCGGTTCCCTTGCCTCATTTTGCCGGCAATGGTATTTCAATCCTGCGACTCTTTCGAGAAAGGAGGATCACGCCATGCAGTATTATTTCCGGTTTAATCGCCAGCGTGGTCCCGTCGACGCCCTGCAAATACGTTTGCAGGGCTGACCAGAGACCGTTCCCGACATCTTTTCCTGGTCTGCCCTTCGTGGCCAATGTGGCGCCGTAACCATGGTGCCTGCATTCCTGTCATTTCCCGGGCCCGATAGGCGCAATCCCGTGATGGCTGAACGCCCCGGATCGCGTCCCCGGTCAAGACCAGAGAACGATCATGACCCTCATCAATATCCGCAATCTCGGCGTGACGCTGGGCAATCCGCTGTTTTCGAAACTGAACCTCGTCGTCAATTCAGGCGACCGC
Organism: Rhizobium sp. CIAT894; assembly: GCF_000172795.2. Lineage (NCBI taxonomy): Bacteria > Pseudomonadati > Pseudomonadota > Alphaproteobacteria > Hyphomicrobiales > Rhizobiaceae > Rhizobium > Rhizobium sp. CIAT894. The sequence goes on along the minus strand of NZ_CP020947.1, from coordinate 1,183,592 downwards.
ATCGGCCTCGTTGCCGCCAACGGCCGCGGGAAATCGACGCTCTTTGCCTGCATCACCGGTACGCTGGAGCCGAGCGCCGGCGAGATCACCAAGGCGCGCGGGCTGACCATCGGCCATGTCGCGCAGAATGTGCCGGCAGCACTTTTCGACACGCCGTTCTACGATGCGGTGCTGCAGGCGTTGCCGGCCGATCAGGCTGAAAGCGAGAGCTGGCGCGTCGACGTCGTGTTGGAATCGCTTGAAGTGCCTGAGGCCATGCGCGGCCGGCCGCTCAAGCATCTGAGCGGCGGATGGCAGCGGCTCGCCATGCTTGCCCGCATTTGGGTCACCGAGCCTGACGTGCTGCTGCTCGACGAGCCGACAAACCATCTCGACCTCGAAAAGATCGCGCAGTTGGAGGGCTGGCTGAATGGCCTGCCGCGCGACGTGCCGGTCATCCTCTCAAGCCATGACCGCGCCTTCCTCGATGCGACCACCAACCGGACGCTGTTCCTGCGGCCGGAGCAGTCGCCGGTCTTTGCCCTGCCCTACACACGAGCGCGCGCCGCCCTCGACGAGGCCGACGCTTCCGAAGCCAGGCGCTACGAGCGCGACATGAAGGCGGCGGAGCAATTGCGCAAACAGGCGGCGAAGCTCAACAATATCGGCATCAATTCCGGCAGCGACCTGCTCGTCGTCAAGACGAAGCAGTTGAAGCAGCGGGCCGAGAAGCTCGAGGATGCGGCGAAACCGGCGCATCTGGAACGCTCGGCCGGCGCCATCCGGCTTTCCAACCGCGGCACGCATGCCAAGGTGCTGGTGACGCTTGACGATGCGGCGGTGAGAACGCCGGACGGAACTCTGCTGTTCAAGACCGGCCGGCAATTCATCCGCCAGGGCGACCGGATCGTGCTTCTCGGCCTCAACGGCGCCGGCAAGTCACGGCTGGTGTCGATGCTGAAACAGGCGATCGAAACACCGGCGGCGGGACAGGACGGCATCAAGGCGACGCCGTCGGTCATTCTCGGCTATGGCGACCAGGCGCTTGCCGATCTCAACGACCGCGACACGCCGATCGGCACGATCATCCGCCGCTTCGATGTCGGCGATCAGCGGGCGCGCGCCTTGCTGGCCGGCGCCGGCATGACGATCGACATGCAGGCAAAACCGATCGGCCAGCTTTCTGGCGGCCAGAAGGCGCGGCTCGGCATGCTGGTGCTCAGGCTGACCGAGCCGAATTTCACCCTGCTCGACGAGCCGACCAACCATCTCGACATTGAGGGGCAGGAAGCGCTGGAGAGCGAACTGATGGCGCACGAGGCAAGCTGCCTGCTGGTCTCGCACGACCGCAGTTTCGTGCGGGCTGTAGGCAACCGGTTCTGGCTGATCGAGAAGAAGCGGCTGGTGGAAGTGGAGAGCCCGGAAGGGTTCTTTGCTTCGGTGGCGGGGTGATGGATGGGCGTGACTGTGTTGGAGGCGTGCCGAGTGGCCACTCGGCACTACCGCCAACATCGCCAAATGCCTACCGCTTCGGCGCCACCAGGCAGAAGAAGGCACCCTGGGGGTCGATGGCCTGGACGATCCAGCTGCCGCCGGGGACTTCCATCGGGCCGTGGACGACCTTGCCGCCGCCCGAGGTGAGGCGTTCGATCGCGGCATCGAGGGTCGGCACGATGAAATAATAGCACCAGAACGGCATCGGCATGTTTTCCGGCTTGGTCATCATGCCGCCGATCTGCCGGCCATTGCGGGCGAAGAGGTAGTAGACGCCCATCGGACCCATGTCCATTTCGCTGTCCTTCGTCCAGCCGAACAGCTTGGAATAGAAGGAGACGGCGTCTTTGCCGTTGCCGGCATAGAGTTCGTGCCAGCCGATATTGCCTGAAGCATCGGGGGCCAGTTCCGGCCAGGTTTTGTCCATCGGCGCCGGTGTCATGATGCAGAGCACCGCACCATGCGGATCGGCGACGACGGCGAAGCGGCCGATGGTCGGGATGTCTTCCGGCGGGCGGCGGACCGAACCGCCATTGGCGGCGTAGTCCCTCGCCGACTGGTCGACATCGTCGACGCAGACATAACCCGTCCAGTTCGGTGGAATGCCGGTTCCCTCGAGTTCGGCCGGAAATTCCATCAGGCCGCCGACGCCGATGCCGTTCGCCTCGAAGATCGTATAGGACGGCATGCCCTCCATTTTCATTTCCGAGGTCGTCCAGCCGACGACCGAGCTGTAGAATTTCGCGGCCGCCGCCGTATCGGGGGTCATCAATTCGCACCAGATGAACTTTCCATGCGTCTCAGACATCGTGCTCTCCCTTTGTCGGCGCCCTTTTTTCGAGGTCTGCGCCGTGATTGTCAGATCCTGCGGGTGTAGTGCGCTTCCATGAATTGCTTCCAGGAACCATCGGGCTGCCTGGCGCTGGAGATGAAGGTGCGGTGATCGGCGTCGGAAAAAGCGATCTGCTCGCGGTAATCGGCAAGCCCCTCGCCGTTGAAGTCCGGCCCTGTGGTATAGAGGTCCAAGACGTTGCCGGATGCGTCGAGCTCGCCCTCATAGACCCACATATAGTCCATCATGCTGCCGATCCAGCTGCCGACATATTTGCCTTTGGCAGCGTTGTAGCCGAGCGTCAGGATGCTGCTCGCCGGCTTGCCATCCGGCATGCGGCCGGCGCCTTCGGCGACGAACCAGATGCCGTGCAGCGAACGGACGGTCTCCTTCCAGGGCTCGCCGCCGGACATTTCGGGTGCGCTGACGGTCCAGTCACCGACCAGCCTTTCCAGGAAGGAATGTTCCTTCAGCACTTCTGCGGTCTTCATCATCCTCTTCTCCCTTGAGTGATGGTGGCCCACGTCAATGACAGCAGGATGGCGACTTTTGAGCCTCCTCATATTCGTCATGGCGGCGCACGAAATTCATCGTGCTGTCCTCATTGCGGCCTTTCGGGGCGCGGTCGAGGATCATCAGGGTGCCGATCAGTTCCTCCGGCCCGCGGGCATAACTCGAATAGGTATGGAAGACCTCGCCCTTGTCGTTGCGGTAGAAAGCGCTGAGGCCCGGCAGTTCGTCATTGGCGTCAGCCGGCTGCATGGGAGTGAAATTGTAAAAGACCTTGTCTTTGGCAAGATCCTCCGGGCTGAAAGAGACGTGATAATCGAAATTGAAATCGCTGCCGAAGGACGAGACCCAGGGGAATTTCCAGCCCATGCGGCTTTTGTAGGCGGCGATCCTGTCGAGCGGCGCGCGTGAGACGGCGACCCAGGTGACATCGTGATGGTTGAGATGCGGCAAGGCGCCGTCCACGTGATCGGACAGGAAGGAGCAGCCAGGGCAGCCGGCATCCCAATCCGGGCCGAGCATGAAATGGTAGATCAGCAGCTGGCTGCGGCCGTCGAACAGATCGGCGAGCGATTTCTTTCCCTCGGGCGTATCGAAGACATAATCCTTGTCGACCTTCACCCAGGGCAGCGCCAGACGCGCGGCGTTGATGCTGTCGCGCAGCTTCGTCGCCTCCTTTTCCTTCAAGAGCAGGGCACGGCGGGCCTCGAGCCATTGCTCGCGGGAAACAACTTCGTTCTGCATCGGATGCGCCCTCCTCCGGCGCTGCCGGCGAGCCGGCCCATCTCCTTCTCCTTGACTAAAAAGATTGATATCAATATAAAATGGTCATGTCAAATTCGGTTGAAATTCCTTTCTCTACAACACTGCTGGTGCGCGACACCTGCCTCTGCCTGCATGCGCAGCGAGCGGCGCGGGCACTCGCCCGCCTGTTCGACGACGCATTGCGGCCCGCGGGACTGACCAACGGCCAGTTTTCGCTGATGATGTCGCTGAACCGGCCGGAACCGCCGCCGATGGGGCCGGTTGCCTCCCTGCTCGCCATGGACCAGACGACCCTGACGGCGGCGCTGAAGCCGCTGCAGCGCAAAGGCTGGGTGAGCGTGATGGAAAATCCGAAGGACCGGCGCGGCCGGCTGCTTGCCCTCACTGGCGAAGGCAAGGCGGTGCTCGCAAGAGCGCTGCCGATCTGGAAAGAGACGCATGCGGCGCTCGACCAAAAGCTCCCGGATGGAAGTTCCGCGCGGCTGCGGCAGGATCTGCAGGCGGCGTCAGGGATGACGGACGAGACGGTGAAACCGGCCGGGCCGCGAAGCGAACGGGCGATGGGCGCTTAGGGCGAGCCGAACGTCAACTTGGACCTTCGAGAAATCACGTCGTTCACGCCATGCAACCGGAGTGGGTGCTCGGGTCAAGCCCGAGCACGACGGAGGTTGAGGAGCAGGACGTTCATGTCAGCAAGAAAAGCGACGGCCCCGACCGAAGCAAAAGGCCATCGCCCTCAGTTTTGCTGAGCGCGCCGATCAGGCGACCGTGACCGGAACTTCGGTCGAGGTGCGCATGGCGTGGCTGTAGGGGCAGACGATGTGGGCGGCGGCAGCAAGCTTTTCGGCGGTCTCACGGTCGAGACCGGGGATGTCGACCGTCAGCGCCACTTCGATGCCGAAGCCGGTGCCATCTTCGCGCGGGCCGATGCCGACCTTGGCGGAGACCGTCGTGTCCTCCGGAATCTTGACCTTCTGCTGGCCTGCGACAAATTTCAGGGCACCGAGGAAGCAGGCGGAGTAGCCGGCGGCAAAGAGCTGTTCGGGATTGGTGCCGGTCGCGCCGTCGCCGCCGAGTTCCTTGGGAACGGTCAGCGTCACGTCCAGAACGCCGTTTTCGGAAACGGCGCGGCCTGCGCGGCCGCCGGTGGCAGAGGCTTTGGTCGTATAGAGAATAGGCATGACGATCTCCTTTGGTTGGCCCTTCGATCGGGTTGGATTTTTACTATCGCACAATTAAATTGTACGCAAGTGAATTTTGCAAATTGCATTTCGATGGCGAAAAGCAGACAATCGCAGCCGCAGGGATGGTGGATATGAAAGCGCAAACGGTAAAGACAATGGAGATACCGCAGGAGGAGAAACGACTGGAAAAACAGTTGTGCTTCGCGGTCTACGCGACGGCGCATGCCTTCACCCGCGCCTATAAGCCGATCCTCGACAGGGTGGGCCTCACCTACCCGCAATATCTGGTGATGCTGGTGCTGTGGGAACGCGGCGAACTGCCGGTGAAGACGATCGGCGAGCAGCTCGATCTCGATTCCGGCACGCTGTCGCCGCTGCTGAAACGGCTGGAGCAGAGCGGGCTGATCAAACGCCTGCGCGACCAGCGCGACGAACGGCAGGTCATCGTGTCGCTGAGCCCGAGAGGTGAGGCGATGAAAGAGGAGATCGACACGATCATGACGGCGATCGGGCAAGCGGCCGGCTGCACGCTTGAGGAAATGGCTGCGATGCGCGACATGCTGCATCGGCTGCGGGGCAATCTCGGCCGGGCCGGCACGGATGGCGGCTGACCGCATCCGCCCGGTTAGCCTAAAACGATGTAGGCCTGATGATCAGGGCCGCTTCATAGCCGCCTTGGCCGGCGACCGGCCTTTCTTGGCGGGCGCCGCTTCGGATTCGGCCTCGGCCGCCTGCTGCAGACGCAGAGCCTTCAGCTTTTCCGTCTTCTTGTCACGAGCCGACGCCTCGGCCGCGATGATAGCGCGCGCCGTGTGATCGGTCGCTTCCGCCTTTTCGCGAGACGAAAGCTTGGCGGGATTGAAGAATTCTCCCTTGGTGGCGGTCATGTGCCCCTTTCTCAGGTGATGACGGAGGCTTTAGCCATGGCTAACAGCCGCGATGCCGCGGTTGGCCGCGATGCCGCGGCCGGGGATTAGCGGGCGCGGAGTACCTTCTTCGGCGCCGGCAGCAGACCTTCACGCTGCAGCTTCTTGCGGGCAAGCTTGCGCTGGCGGCGAATGGCCTCGGCCTTTTCGCGGGCGCGCTTCTCGGACGGCTTTTCGAAAGCGCTGCGCGCCTTCATTTCCCGGAACAGGCCTTCCCGCTGCATCTTCTTCTTGAGCACGCGGAGCGCCTGATCGACGTTGTTATCCCTGACGAGAACCTGCAAAACGATATCCTTCCTGTCGGCGGCCGGGCCGCGCTGTGAGAGTAAAGACGGCGGACTACTTGCCCGTCCGGATGCTCGAAAACTTCAGCCAAGGCTCGGCGCCATCAGACTTGGCCGCCGCCTCGGGGGAAGCCCTGGAGGGCGATTCCCCGGTATCAATGTCGGCCTCGGTGATGCGACGCTCGAAATTCTCCGCGTCGAACCGGACGCGATATTGCACATGCCCGTGGTCGTTGGGCAGTATGCTGGCGATCCGGCACCGCTTATCGGCTTTCGCCGTACGGGTGAGGCCGGATTTCAGCACGATCATATCGCCGATTTGATAGTTTGGTCTGCCCATTTCAGCGCCCCTTCAACTCTTCGGCTGCTCAACCGGTCAATCAGAATAACCGCGGTCAATTCGGATATACCGGCGATGAAAGCAAAAAGGCCGGGTTGGCACCCGACCTCTTCCAGTCACTCAGCCATTTCTCCGCCAGTCGGTCAGCTCACTGCCAGTACATCCGTGGTCAGCGCGCTGCCAGCATCTGGACAGCATAGGCGAATGACAAATCATGCGGCCTGAAGGTTGTCGGCCGAATTCTTGCCCGACCGCTTGTCGCGGACGAGATCGTAGCGGATCTTCTGGCCTTCAACGAGTTCGCGCATGCCGGCGCGTTCGACCGCTGAAATGTGGACAAAAACATCCGTAGAACCATCATCGGGCTGAATAAAGCCAAAACCCTTGGTGCCATTGAACCACTTGACGACGCCTGAATTCATAACGATCTCCTTTTCAACCGTTGTGTTCGCCTGCGGAAGAATGTCCGACAAGCCGTATCGATGTTGAGAGGATATCTGACGGAGCGCTTCAGCGCATGGACAAAGGTCGCAAGCAATTCGATATGCACCATGTAGGTTATTTACCGAATTAAGCAATGGTTTTCTGAAAATAAAACTTTTCCGGGCGTCGGAAACGGCGAGTTTTTACCCCTGAACCGCCGCTTAGACCGAGCAAGATCGGGCGGCCGGATTGCGGCCGCCCGCTTACATCACTGCAAGACGACGATCGGTGCCTTTGTCGGCACGCGGTCGTAGAGATCGATGATGTCCTGGTTCATCAGCCTGACGCAACCAGAGGAGACGGCCTTGCCGATCGAGCGCCAGTCGGGATTGCCGTGCAGGCGGTAGAGCGTGTCTTCTCCATTCGAGAAGATATAGAGCGCGCGGGCGCCGAGCGGGTTTTTCAGGCCCGGCTCCATGCCGCCGTTGTCGATCGAATATTTGACCAGTTCCGGCTGGCGGGCGACCATCTCGTTCGGCGGCTTCCAGCGCGGCCATTTCTGCCGCCACTGGATGACGCCCGATCCCTGCCAGGCGAAACCTTCCCGGCCGATGCCGACGCCGTAGCGCATCGCCATGCCATCGCCCTGGACGAGATAGAGGAAGCGCGACGGCGTATCGACGACAATGGTGCCGGGCGGCTGGCCGGTGGGGTCGACGACGCGCTGGCGATAATAGCGCGGGTCGATCTGCTCGTAGGGCACGGCGGGAATGAGGAAGCCGCCATCCTCGACCGGGCCGTACATGACGGCAAGCTCGGCCCCGCTCGGCACGCTCGATGCAGCCGGGGATTGAAACAGGCGCATCGGCGAACGGTAGATGATCGTCGTATCGCCCGATGTGACCGTATTGGCCGAGGAGGCGCAGCCGGTAAGCGCTGAGGCTGCGGTCAACGCCGAAAAGGAAAGAAAGCTGCGGCGGGAAAGATGTCTATCGAAGCTCATGACGCGGGACTGATTTCCTCTGATGCGGAATCCGGAATGACAACATCAGAAGATCTATCGGCTTGCGCCAAATAAACCATAGCTTCACGCAGACGTGTCCAACCTTGAGCAGACGATATCAGCGGCGCTGTTGCAGCGCTACATCACAACGATCTCGGCCTTGGCGGGAAGGCGATCGTAGAGATCGACGACATCCTGGTTCAGCATGCGCACGCAGCCTGACGAGGTGGCCTTGCCGATCGACTGCCAGTCGGGCGTGCCGTGGATGCGATAGAGCGTATCCTGCCCGTCCTTGAAGATATACATGGCGCGGGCGCCGAGCGGGTTCTGGAGCCCAGGATTCATGCCACCGTTTTCGGCCGAAAAGGCACGGACATCGGGCTGGCGCGAGACCATTTCGACCGGCGGCGTCCAGCGCGGCCATTTCTGCTTCCACTGGATGACGCCGCGGCCCGACCAGGCGTAGCCCTCGCGGCCGAGACCGACGCCGTAACGCATCGCCTTGCCGCCTGCCTCGACGAAATAGAGGAAATGCGCCTTGGTATCGACGATCACGGTGCCCGGACGTTCGGTCGTCTGGTAATCGACCTCCTGGCGCAGGAACTGCGGCTGCACCCGGCTGATCGGGATCGCCGGCAGGGTGAAATCCTGATCGCGCAACTCGCCATACATTGCCATATGCACCGGATTGCTGACCGGCAGGCCGTAGGTCTGATGGAACTGGGTCTTGTAGAGTTCGCGCGTCTGCGGCACCGGCTGATCGGGGATCGGCCGCACCCGGCGCGGATCGACGCCGGGCGGCTGATAGAAGACCGGCGAGGTTTCCTGGACGAAGCGGGCGGGCGAATCGGCGGCGACATCGGGAATGAGGATGTTGCAGCCGGCGAGCGGCGCAACCGCAATCACGAGCCCGGCAAGCGGGGAGACCCGGCGCAGAAAATTCATGGAACCACCCCTATCAACGATCGGCGAGACAACGATATCTGCCGGGAGGATGGCATCTGCGGCTGGCGCGAGGCTGGCGTTGAGGCGGGAAACTAAAAAACGGGAAACTATGAAGCCGCTGTCGACAACGGCTTCATAGTCCGCGCAAAATCAGGCCGCCACCCCGTGGAAGAAGCGGATGCTCTGTTCGATCTCGGCCGGCAGCGCCGAGGTGTGATTGCCGGCGACAGTGTCGGTCTCGATGTGGATGCCGGCGGCGCGGGCGCGGCGGGCAAGCAGATCGGCGCGATCGTTGAAATGGGCCTCTTCGGTGCCGTGGACGACACGGATCGGGCACTTAAAGCTCTGGGCATAACACAGCGCCGAACGCACCTCGAATTCATGCGTGTTGCTGTCGTCGAAGCGGATATCCTGGGGATAGCGGCTGAAGAAGCGGAAGGCGTTGGGATTGCCCGATATCGGCGCGGCGGCGCGGAATTTATGGGTGCTCATCGCCGTCAGCATGGTCAGCGTGCCGCCAATGCTGTGGCCGGCGATGAAGAGCCGGCCGGAATCGACGCCCGGCAGGTGCGCCAGGCGCTCGGTGGCCGCAAGCACATCGTCGACCTCGTCATAGAAGCCGGAGAAATTGCCCATCTGGCCGTTCTCCCCGCGCAGCGACGGCATCATCACGACGTAGCCGGCATCCATATAGGGCTTCATCAACTGCCAGTGGCCGATGCCCATGGCGTTGCCGCCGTGCAGGAAGAGCACGGCCGGTTTGGCAGTGCGCTCGCGCTTGTACTTGGAAACCCAGGCGGCCAACTCCAGCTCGCCGTAACCGGAGCGGTAAAAGATCTTGTCGGCATCGGCAGGCGCTGTCAGCGATTCGTATTTGTCCGGCGCCGGGCCCTTCTGCAGCAGCTTCGTGCGGAAGTGGCTGCGGACCTTGGCGTAATCGTGCGTGGCAAGCCGCGGCTCGTCCGGGACATCGAAGGCCGCCGCCATTTGCGGCAGCACCAATGCACCGGCAAGACCCGCCAGCACGGCGCGGCGTTGGCGGAAAAAGGAATTTCGTTCATGCGAGCTCATAACGCAGCACCCAAATCATCTCCCCGACATGCCAGATTTGCACCGGAAAACCGGTGCCGCCAATACACATGATGTTGAAAATATTGCCCTGCGTCACTGTTGCGCAGGTTGCCAGGCAAAGCGGATCGCGACAGTCTCCGCGTTGGATAGCGAAATGAGGGATCGATGCCGAAGCCGCGGATGGAACTCCAGGCAATCATTTCAAAGAGTCCGCTTCTCCGGACGGTTCTCGATCGCTGGGACCGTATCGCCTTGCCCGATGTGCGCCTGGTCGCCGGCGCGCTCGCCCAGACCGTCTGGAACCATGCCTTCGGCTTTGCCCACGATCATGGCATCAACGATATCGATATTGTTTATTTCGATGACAATGATCTGTCGGAAAGCACCGAAGCGGACCACTCAGCCCGTATCCGGGGCTTGTTCCGCGACCTGCCTGTCTGGATAGATGTGAAGAACCAGGCCAGAGTTCATGTTTGGTACAAGGAAAAATTCGGCTATTCGATAGCGCCCTACACATCCACGCAGGATGCGATCACGACCTTCCCGACGACGGCTGCGGCCGTCGGCATTCGCCCCGTGGGCAATGAGCTGGATCTATGCGCGCCTTACGGATTGTCCGACCTGTTGGCGCCGCTCGTGCGCGCCAACAAGAAACAGATCACCCGGGAGGTTTACGAAAAGAAGATTGCGCGGTGGAGCACGCTGTGGCCGGATCTCGAGATCATCGCCTGGGATCGATAGGCGCGGGCTTGGCGTCGATCATGGCGATCAGCGTGCGCAGCCGGTCGGCCTCGTAGGAGGGTTTGTCGGGGCGAAGGCGGGCAATGCGGGGGAAACGCATGGCGACACCCGATTTATGCCGGGTCGAGCGGTTGATGCCTTCGAAGGCCACTTCGACGACGAAGCCGAAATCCTTGTCGGCGCGCACGGCCCTGACGGGACCGAAACGCTCGGTGGTATTGTTGCGCACGAACTTGTCGAGCACTTCGAGTTCGGCATCGGTGAAACCGAAATAGGCCTTTCCCACAGGTACCAGCTGTTCGCCGTCCTCGTCATCGGCCCAGACGCCGAAGGTGAAATCGGAATAGTAGCTGGAGCGCTTGCCGTGGCCGCGCTGGGCATACATCAGCACCGCATCGACATTATAGGGGTTTCGCTTCCACTTGAACCAGGGGCCCTTCATGCGGCCGGCCTGATAAACGCTGTCGCGGCGCTTGATCATCACGCCCTCGATGACGGGATCCGGCGGGGCGGCGCGCAAAGCGTCGAGTTCGTCCCAGGACGAAAATGGCACGAGCGGCGAGAGATCGAAACGATCATGCGGCGTGCGGTCGATGATCTCGGCGAGACGGTCGCGGCGATCGACATAGGCGCGGCCGCGAACATCCTCCTCGCCGTCAAACAGCAGATCATAGCTGCGGATGAAGGCGGGGTAGTCGGCCAGCATTTTCGGCGTCACCGTCTTGCGGTTCAGGCGCTGCTGCAGGTCGGAGAAGGTGCGGGTCGGGCTGTTGGAACGGGCGGTGCCGCCGACCAGCAGCTCGCCGTCGACAACGCCGGAAAAACTGATCGCATCGAGGACATCGGGAAAGGCGCCCGAAATATCGTCACCGGAGCGGGAATAGATCTTGCGCCTGTCGCCGGAGCGGGAGAGCTGGACGCGGATGCCGTCCCATTTCCATTCGGCGGCGTAATCGGCGACATCGAGACCGGCAAGATCCCCTTCCTCCACCGCATTGGCGAGCATGACGGAATGGAAGATCGCCGGTGTTGCGAGCACCGGTTTCTCGCCGCCGCCGGCCAGCCATTCGAACAGCGCCTCATAGGGCGGCTGCAACCCGTGCCAGAGGGTCTCGATCTCGGTGACGTCCTTGTGACCGAGATCGGCCAGCGCCTGTTTGGCGAGGCGGGCGGAAACGCCGATGCGCATGGCGCCGGTCGCCAGCTTGATGAAGGCGAACCGGCCGGAAGCGTCCAGCCGGTCGAGCAGGTCGCGGACGTAGCCGCGCACCTCGGTGCGGCCGAGCGCATTCATGCCGGTGACGACCTCGCCGAGATGCGGCTGGGCCAGGGCCGAGCGGTCGATATCCCGCTCATTGTCCCAGACCAGCGAGATGGTTTCGGCAAGATCGCCGACATAATCGTAGGAATAGCGGAACAGCACCTCATCCATGCGCTCCAGCACCAGTTCGCGCAGCATGGCGGGCTTGACGTTGCGCACCTCCAGCGTGCCGGCGATGGCGGCAAGGCCGTAGCCACGGTCGGGATCCGGCGTATCGCGGAAATAATCGGTCAGCAGCTTCAGCTTGCCGTTGCGCCCGGGGGTCAGCACCAGGCGATCGAGGAGGTCGGCGAAGGCTTTCATGTCGGCCTCCTTCTGGCATGATGAGGCTCCATAGGAACTCCCTCATTCCTGTGCTTGTCACAGGAATCCAGTGCGCCCAAGTCCTTGGGCGCGGGAGACTCTTTGGTGTTACGTGCCTCATTCACCGCGCCGACGCGCGGTGGCTGGATTCCTGTGACAAGCACAGGAATGAGGGAGTGTGGGGCAGGCGTCGCTGCCACATCCAAAGTGCCGGCGATGGCGGCAAGGTCGAATAGAGAGGGGTTTTCACGCACGACACAACTCATCGCCTCAATCCGCCTCATCCTCATAGCCCACCAGATGCAGCGGTTTGGCCTTGATGCCCTGCAGCTGGCACCAGCGCACCAGCGCCTCCTCGCGGCCGTGGGTCACCCAGACCTCGGCCGGGTGCAGCTCACGAATCGTTTCCGTCAGTTCCGGCCAGTCGCAATGATCTGAGATAACAAGCGGCAGCTCGACGCCGAGCTGTTTGGCGCGCTGGCGCACCATCATCCAGCCGGAGGCGAAGGCCGGCAGCGGCTCGTTGAAGCGCCGCGCCCAGCGGTCGGCGAAGGCCGAGGACGGGCCGACGACGACCGCGCCCTTGAAAGCGGATTTGTCGCGGCTCTCGATCGTCGCCGGCAACAGCTCGCCGAGATCGATACCCTCACCGACATAATAGTCGCAGAGTTTTTCCATGGCGCCGTGAATATAGATCGGTTCGGTGTAACCGGCGTCGCGCAGCAGCCGGATGACGCGCTGGGCCTTGCCCAGCGCATAGGCGCCGACGAGATGGGTGCGCTCGGGAAATTGCCGGAGCGAGGCCAGCAGCTTGGCCGTCTCATCCATCGGATCGGGGTGATGGAAGACCGGCAGGCCGAAGGTCGCCTCGGTGATGAAGACGTCGCAGGGCACCGGCACATAGGCGGCGCAGGTCGGGTCGGGGCGGCGCTTGTAGTCGCCGGAGACGACGATGCGGGTGCCGTTCTTCTCGATGGCGATCTGGGCCGAGCCGAGCACGTGGCCGGCGGGATGAAAGCTCACCTTGACACCGTTGACCAGCAGCTCCTCACCGAAGACGGCAGCCTGCTCGCTAGCGCAGAAGCCGTCGCCGTAACGCAGGCGCATGATGTCGAGCGTCTGGCGGGTGGCGAGCACGTTCACATGGCCCGGCCGGGCGTGATCGGAATGGCCGTGGGTGACGAGTGCCTGCTCAACCGGCCGCACCGGATCGACATAAAAGCCGCCCTCGGGACAATAGAGCCCTTCGGGGGCGGGATAGAGCAGCGCATCAGGTCTCATAGGGCTAGAGATAGCGGGAAATGGACGCGAGGCCAGAGGGTGGGAAGAAGGTCTTATCGAAAGCGTCAGCACGACGCCACACAAGTGCGTCATGACACCGGCCGAGAAAACTGATTCGATCGGGAACGGCCGCCTTTGCCCAAGGCGGCCATGATGATCTTGGCTGCAACGGAAGTCCGCTGCTCAGGCGATGGGCGTCATCAGCAGGCTTGTCCTGTCGTGGCCGACCAGCATGTCCAGCGCGGTACCGGCGCGGACCTCCACCGGCTCCGGGAAGGTGTGAAGAACCTGGAGCCAGCCGCCCTCATGATAGTCGTCGGGGTGGTTGTCGAAAACCACACCCTCGATCAGATCGACCTTCATCCACTGGACGACCCCGACGGCAGTGCCGTTTGCCTGAACCGGCACCGATATCTTGCGCAATGCCGCGGCGTGTTTGCGGGCGGTGAGGTTCACTGCCGCGATTTCGAAATCGTCCGAAAGGCGGGTCCACTCGGTCATCGTGCCGTGAACGGGCAGGCGCAACGGGGCGAGCGCATTGAACTGCGACATGTCGAAGCCGGAGACCTCGCCGACATGGGCATGGTTGGAGAGCGTTTCGCTGGCGACAAGGCAACCCATGGCGGTGGCAGCGCGTGGAATGACGATGGCATCCTCGCGCAGCAGTCGAGCGTGGGCGTCCTCGAAGGTTTTCAGCACGTCTTCGGCCAGGAGATCGCTCGAAAGGATCTCGGAAATCAAGATGTCGGCCCGGGCTTTCAACTCCCTACCGACAGAAAGTCCGGTCGAGGGCTTTTCGAAGATGTCGATCTGTTCGCGATAACCATTGGCGGCGATGATCCTCTCCGCGGCCTGCGCTATAACAGGCACACTCTCGCAGGTGGCGATATTGGTAGCCCCGGCGCGCGCCGCCATCATCGACAGCAGGCCACTGCCCGCGCCGATGTCGAGGATCTGCGCATCGGCTCCACGCAACTCTATGGCACGGCGGATCGCCGTTTCGAAGGCGTCGTTGCGTCTGGTGTCGTTCATCATGGCGATGTGCCAGAAGGGCACGATCGACGAAGAGATGCGTCTTATCTGATGCCAGGCATTGATATTGTCCGGCTGCAGACGCAGAACATGACGGAATTCGGCCAGTGCCTCCGGCTGCCGACCTGAATCGGCCAGTGCGACGGCGAGGTTGTTCCGCACGACAGGATTTTCGGGCGACAGGCCACGCGCCATCTCGTAACAGCCGACCGCTTCCGCTGACCGGCCGAGCTGGCGCAGCAGCGCACCCTTTTCCATGAGGGCGACGAGATGGCCGGGATTGAGGCCGAGCAGCTTGTTCCAATAGTAGAGAGCGGTTTCGGCATCGCCTCTCTTGGCGACGACGCCCGCCAGCAGCGGCAGGATGTCTGTCGTGCGATAGTCCTTATGCAGGACTCTGACATAGGCTTTCTCGGCGTTTTCGAAATCGCCCGACGCCTGAAAACTCATGGCGTCGTTCAGCGATTTGCGTGCGATCGAAATTCTTTCTTCCATATCGATGCTGGTCATTCCGGCTCCCTGGGCCTTCTCAAAACAAGCGGAGGAGCCGCGGACGAGCACAGACCATCGGGCCGCGCAACCTGCCCATGCACAGACTGGCATGAACGGGCGGCGGCTCGAAGGTTTCCGTGAGCGAACGACAAAACGAATCCTTCCCACCGGACCCTACGTTTACCGTTCCAAAAAAGTTACTGAATTCTTAAGAAATTCCGCTGCCGCGGCTCAACGCCGCAAGCCTTCATTTTTTCGTGTGCCGATGCCGTCCAGGAACAGTTCCAGCGCCGCGTTGAACTCGGCCGGCCGCTGCAGCGGGGCAAAATGGCTGACACCTTCGAGATAAATCATCTGCGCGTCCGGAATGCTGCGAGCAAGATATTCGGCATGCTCGGGCTTGATGAATTCGTCATGCTGGCCAAGCACGACCGCCACCGGCACCTTGATCATGGCAAGGTCGGAAGCCTGATAATTCGGCTCCGTCCGCATCATCAGGCTGACCGCTTCGACGAAGGCGTTGAAATCATCCGGCGTTGCCGAGAGGGTGGAATAATCCTTGGCGTGGCGGCTGAAACACCGGTCGATCACCGGGGTCGGATGAAATTCCAACGTGCCGCTCGGATCCATGTTGCAGGCGAAGAAGAAGACGCCCTCGACACGGGACGGCGCTGTCGCGGCAAGGATCAAAGCGATGCAGGCGCCGTCGCTCCAGCCGACGAGTGCTGCCTTTTCAAGAGAGAGCTCGTCCATGACGGCAAGCACGTCGGCCGCCATCAACTCATAGCTATAGGGACGGGCATCGCGGGTGCTTCTTCCATGGCCGCGGCTGTCGATCAGCACGACGCGGCGGCCGCTGCTCAAGAGCGCGGCAAGCTGATACCCCCAGTTGCCGCTGTGGCCGAGGCCGCCATGCAGCAGAATGACCGGAGGGCCGGCGCCGTAGGATGCATACCAAATGCGGGCGCCGTCACGCTCGACATGACCTTCGACGGAAGCCGGCGGCAAGGGTGCAGCGCCCTGCGTCTCGAAACGGATGAGCTCGTCGTCCTGTGGTTCCATGGTGATACCCTCGATTGTTGCGACACGGATCAGCCGGCCGATGCGGCGGTGAAAACCGCCAGCTGGGCAGCAAAGGCACGTTTGTAAGCGGGCCGCGCTTCGCCGCGGGCGAGATAGGCCAAGAGGTTGGGATAGTCGTCCAGTAAAGCAGAGCCCTTCAGCCTGAGCAGCACCGTGACCATTAGAAGGTCGCCGGCGCTGAAGGCGCCGTCAAGCCATTCGGCATCGCCGAGGCGACGGGAAAGATCGGTGAGCCGTTTGCCGATGGTGAGCTCGAGAGAATGCAGGCGCTGCTCGTACCAAGGCTCGTTGCGCTCCAGGATGGCGGCAAGCGCCCGGTCGAAAATCGGCGGCTCCATGGTGTTGAGCGCGGCAAACATCCATGCGATCGCCCGTGCCCGGGCATTCGCACCCTCCGGCAGCAGGCCCGCATGGCGCTCGGCGATATGAAAGACGATCGCGCCGGACTCGAAGAGAGCGAGATCGCCTTCCTCATAGGTCGGAATCTGCCCGAAAGGCTGACGTGAGAGATGCGCGGGCTCCCTCAGCTTCGCGAACGAGACAAGGCGGACCTCGTAAGGCTCGCCGACTTCCTCGAGCGCCCAGCGAACCCGCATGTCACGCGCCAGGCCCCTGCCCCGATCGGGCGAGCGTTCAAAGGCCGTAATGGTAATCGTCATGGCTGTTCTCCACCGCTTATCCGTCTTGAAGACGATCGGCCAAACGAGATTCCGACATCCTGTGTGCGTTCTCCTGCAAAAACCGCGTCGCGTTTTCCCGGACCGGCTCAGAAAAGCCGGAAAACAGCCCAACTACAACCAGAATCGCCTTCTAGCTGTCGCAGTCCTCGATACAATCAGGAGGGGCAATATTGGGCAGGAAGCTTTACTATTGCGCGGCGGCCGCCGTAGTCGCCACGGCCGGCCTCTACCTCAACAATACCAGCCTTCTGGCGGAGCATCGGCCGGGAAAGCCGGTGCTGCTCGCCCATCGCGGCATCGCCCAGCGGTTCGATGAAACCGACCTGAAGAACGACACCTGCACCGCCGCGCGCATGCTGGCGCCGAAACACGATTATCTCGAGAATACCATCCGCTCGATGCGGGCGGGCTTTGCCGGCGGCGCCGATATCGTCGAGATCGACGTACATCCGACGACGGATGGCGAATTCGCCGTCTTTCACGACTGGACGCTCGACTGCCGCACCGACGGACACGGTGTGACGCGCGAACATTCGATGGCCGAGATGCGCAAGCTCGATATCGGCTATGGCTACACCGCCGATGGCGGCAAGACCTTTCCCTTTCGCGGCCGCGGCACCGGCATGATGCCGACGCTGGCGCAAGTGCTGTCGACCTTTCCGGATCGGCGCTTCCTCATCAACGTCAAGAGCCGCGACCCTTCCGAGGGCGAAAAACTTGCCGCCGTGCTCAACGGGCTTTCTGCCGAGCGCCGGGCCGACATCATCGTCTATGGCGGCGATGAGCCGATCGACGCCATCCGCCGCCTGGCGCCCGACATCCGGACTGCTTCGCGCGCGAGCCTGAAGGGCTGCCTGTTCAGCTATATCGGCTATGGATGGATCGGCCTGACGCCGGCGGCCTGCAAGCATCGGATGATGCTGGTGCCGATCAATATCGCGCCATGGCTCTGGGGCTGGCCGGACCGCTTTCTCAACCGGATGGAAGATGCCGGCACCGAAGTCTTCGTGCTCGGCCCCTATCGCGGCAGTGATTTTTCCACCGGTATCGACGATCCCGCTGAACTGGCGCGGCTGCCGAAGAACTATGCGGCGGGCATATGGACGAACGAGATCGAGGCGATCGGCAAGCTTGCGAGATAAGGTTTGCCTGGACGTAAGATCGAGGAGGTGTTCGAGCCGTTCACGCCGCTCTGGCTTGGGCTGCGGCAACCTCGACACGATCGCGGCCATTTTTCTTTGCCGCGTAGAGCGCCTGATCTGCGGCCTCGATCAGCTCTGCCGGCGTCGTAAATCTCTCTGATATGCTCGCCACGCCGATGCTGACCGTCACCGTCCCCTTGCTGCTTTCACGATGCGGGATTGCCCGCCGATGCAATGCCGAGAGCAGCATCCGGGCGAGGCGCAGCGCGCCATCCCTGTCGGTGCCGGGAAGCAGAATGGCGAATTCCTCGCCGCCAAATCGCGCCGCAAGGTCGGACGGCCGCTTGGTGACCGACCCGAGGACCTCGCCGATCGCCTTCAGGCAGTTGTCCCCTTCGAGGTGACCATAGCTGTCATTGTAGGCCTTGAAGTGATCGACGTCGATCAACAGCAGGCTGAGAGCGGAGTCGACACGGCGGGCGCGGGCAAACTCCTCCGCGATCGCCTCGTCGAGGACTCTGCGATTGGCGATGCCGGTCAATGCGTCGGTATCGGCCAGCCCTTTCATCTTCAGGGCGAGCTGCGTCAGCCTTTCTTCGGAATGCTTCATCGCGGTGATGTCGGACACCACCACCAGGGCGGAGCCGTCGGCGGCCAAACGCGTGCGCTGCCTGAGCCAGCGTCCGTCGAACATCGGTATTTCGCTGTCATGGGTGAGGAAAAGCTGCGCTGCCGATGTTTCGATCCAGTCTTCGCCGGCATCCGGGCTCACGTCGATCCGCTCGCCGCTGCGCATGACGGCCTGCAGGATATCGGCAATGTGCGCGCCCGGCTGTCTGGCGTCGGCGGAGCCGGGAAAGGCAGCGCGATATTGATCGTTGCAAAAGACCAGCCGGCCCTCGGGATTGAACATGGCGAGGCCATCGGACATTTCCGTCATCGCCTGGGAAAGCACGTTCTTGCTGTCGACGGCTTCCTGAATGAGGCGTTTTTTCTCGGTGATATCGCGGGTCACGCCCGAAAGGCCGATGAGATCGCCGTGGCGGTTTCGCAACGGCACCTTCGACGTCAGGAACCAGCGTTGCCGGCCGTTCTTTTCGACAAGCGGCTCCTCGAAATCCACCAGCGGTTCCCCGCTCGACATGATCTTCTGTTCGCGGTCGAAGAATGACTGCGCCATTTCGCTGGGATAAAGATCGAAATCGGTCAGGCCGACCATCTCCGAAGACCTGGTGCGGTGGTGATCTCGCGCGACGTTGAGGTTGGTGACGACGAAGCGGCTATTGCGGTCTTTGACATAATGGAAATCAGGCGCCTGGGTCAGTGCGGCCTTCAAGATATCCCGTTCAAGGGTAAAGGCATGGAAATAGGTGATGACGGATGCCGCCGCCAAAGTCGCGGCGAATTTCCCGGCTATTATCGCAAGGCTGAGCGTCGTCACGGGCGGGTTGCCGGTTCGGTGGAGAATGCTCATCGTCAATGTGACGGCAGCCACCGTGACGGCGCAGGCCACGGCCTTTTTGGCATCCGCCGTGCCCCTGCCGAACCGGATGCGGACCGCCAGCCCAAGTGCGGAAACCAGCATGATCGAGATCAACGCCGGTTCGACACCGGCGCCGCCCATGGAAATCCTCTGTGCTGCGGTCAGGGCTCCGGTCACGAGAACCGCCAGCGGGCCGCCGTAGACAGCCGAGACCGCCAGCAAGGTCGAACGGAGATCGAGAAAGTAGCCGCTGCCGACTTCGACCGACAGCAGCATCGACAAGACCGCCCCGAGGCCCATCATCAGGCCGAAACCAAGTTGTGCCTGGACCTCGGTCAGGCGGTAAAGCTTGTAATGCAGGTGCATCCACACCGAAATAACCAGTGAGACCGCGGCCACATTTCCGATCAAGACCTGCCAAGGCACGGCACATTCCCCTAATATTTACAGTACTCAATATAAGTTTGCCGATGAAATCAGATTGGCTGAAGAACGCCGCCGGTCTTGGAGCTATTCGCACCCGGGACCAACCATTGCCGCCCGTTCCTCCTCTTAAACGGTCCCTGAGCGAGTGCTGCCACGATCCCACCACGGGCTTGCGCCGGGCGAGCAATCTGAAGATAAAATCCGGCAAATTCTTTAAGTATCCATTAACCCGGTCATTCACCGATAAGGCCCCTTCCGGCGCATCCGGAAGAAAAGAAATATCTCAATAAAATCAGTATGATATCAGAATCACTGTGAACGCATCGGTCCGGCACGGGATTTTCCCAAGGGGATTTCCCGCACGGGCATCGACGATTTTTTGTCGTCTTTGTGCCGGGAAGCCGGAAAGTGCCTTCACTGTTTGTTAAGGACCTGTTGCCTCATAAGCTTACTTCGCAGCAGCGGCAGGCCTTGTATTTCCCCACCCGGCTGCCAGGGGGCGGATGCGACTGCCGAACGGAGAAAAACATGAAGCTCGCGGCCGAATTCAATCGAATTGAGGAAGTCGCCGCAGGCTTCAACACGCATTACGAAGTGTTCAAATATATGAAAGGTCTGACCCAGGACCTTGGAATGAACGCTTTCCTGTTCATGACGCTGCCCACCGTCGACAATGTTGAAATCGGCGCGACCAAAATCATCACCAACTGGCCGGCGGAAATGGTGGATTATTATGACGCCCATAGTTTGCTGATCGACAGTCCTGTCATCCGCCGGATGCTGAGATCGACCAGCCCGTTCAATTATGATGTCGAAGCGATCAATACCAATCGCGGCGAAGGCAAGAAGTCGACGGTCATTGAGCTGTTTTTCCGATACGGCATGGAGAAAGGCGCCTATTTTCCTGTTCACGATGCCGCCGGCGGACGCGGCGCCATGTCGATTTCGGGACCCCGGAATTTCAGCATGATCGAAATGGCGAAGCTTCTGTTCATCGCCACCCTTATCTATGACCGGCTCTCGCAGCTCACACTGAACGAAAAACACAAGCCCATCGAGTTTACGCCCGGCGAACTGGACTGCCTGAGGCTGACCGCCGGAGGCCGGAAGGGCAGTGAAATTGCCAAGCTTCTCGACCTTACGGAAAATGTGGTGAACAATCACATCGGCAGCGCGATCAAGAAACTCGGATGCACGACAAGAACGCAGGCCGTCGTCAGCGCTCTGCGGCTCAACATCATTCGCGTTTAGCGATCGCGGCGACCGGCAGGCTGGTGAAACGCGGCTTCAGAGGCTGCGCGCCCGCAGCAAGGCCGGGATCTCCTCCGGGAAGACGGGTTTAGAAAAGCGGTAGCCTTGCGCCTCCTCGCAGCGGGCGTGCCGCAGGAAATCCATCTGGGCGTCGGTTTCCACACCTTCGGCCAGGACCGAAAGCTTTAGCGTCCGGGCGAGCGAAATGACCGCCGAGGCGATGGCGACGGCGGTTTTGTCGCCGGGCAGCGCCTCGACCAGCGAGCGGTCCATCTTCAGGCGGTCGAAGGGGAAGGTCTTCAGCGCCGCCAGGCTGGAATAGCCGGAGCCGAAATCGTCGATCGACAGGCGCACGCCGAGCACCCGCAGCGATTCCATCATGGCGAGCGCCCGTTCTGCATCCTGCATCACCACGCTTTCGGTGACCTCGAGCTCCAGCCAGCGGGCCTGCAGGCGGTGGCGCTCCAGCGCCTCGGCGACGTGGGTTGCGAAATCCGGATCGGCAAACTGCTTGGCGGAGACGTTGACGGCGACGGTCAGCGGCGCCAAGCCCATATCCTGCCAGTGGCGCGCCTGGCGGCAGGCTTCGTTCAGCACCCAGAGGCCAAGGGGAACGATAAGGCCGGTCTCTTCGGCGAGCGGAATGAAATTGACCGGCGGCACCCTGCCCTTGGCCGGATGGTTCCAGCGCACCAGCGCCTCGATGCCGGTGATACGGCCGGTGGCGACATCGACCTGCGGCTGGTACTGCAGGAACAGCTGGTCGCCGGTAATCGCCTGATGCAGTTCCTCCTGCTCGCCGAGCGGCATTCCCACAGGTACGCCGCCGCCGTCGTGATGCTGCAACGTGTTGCGGCCAAGCTCCTTGGCGCGATACATGGCGCGGTCGGCATTGGCGAGCAGCTCTTCCGAGGTTGCGCCATCGAAGGGGAAGGCGGCGACACCGATGCTGGAGGTGACGGCGAATTCGCCGCCGTCGCCGCGGACCGGCCGGTTGATCGCCTTCTGCAATTCGCGAAGGCGGCGGGTGATGCCGGCATCATGGCTCGACTGGTGGACGAGCACCACCAGGAATTCGTCGCCGCCGAGACGCACCACCATATCGGACGCCCTGACGCTGTTGGCCATGCGGGCGGCGATTTCCTTCAGCACCTCGTCGCCGGCGGCGTGGCCGCGACCGTCGTTGATGTCCTTGAAATTGTCGAGATCGATATAGGCGACGGTGACCTTGCGGTTGTTGCGCCGGGCCTGGTCGAGGATTTTCGCCAGCCGTTCCTTGAGGAAGGCGCGGTTCGGCAGGCCGGTCAAATCGTCATGATGGGCCATGAAATGAATGCGGTCGTCGACCCGCTTGCGCTCGATGGCGATGCCGGCGATGTGGGTGGCGAGCGCCACCAGCTTTATCTCGTGCTCGGTCGGACGACGGACCTGCCTGGAATAGAGCGCGAAGGTGCCGAGCACATTGTTCTGCGCCGTGGCGATCGGCGTCGACCAGCAGGAGCGGAAACCGAATGGCGCAACAAGCGCACGAAAATCCTCCCAGAGCGGATCGGCCATGATGTCTTCGACGACCACTGCCTGGCCGCGCCACGCGGCGGTGCCGCAGGAGCCGACCTTGGGACCGATCGTGACGCCATCGATGAGGCGGCTATAGCCGCCGGGAAGGTTGGGAGCCGCGCCGTGATAGAGCCTCGTGCCCTCGCCGTCGAGCAGCAGCACCGAGCCGTCGATATCCGTCAGCTGCGCCTCGATCATCAGCACCAGCGCTTCGAGGATCATCGGCAATGGCTCGTTGCGGGCGATCATTTCGAGCAATTTCGCCTGGCCGCGATGGAGGTCTTCCTGGAGCTTGCGCTCGGTGATATCTCGGGAAACGCCGATCAGGCCGACGATCTCGCCGCGATCGTTGCGCAGCGGTATCTTCGAGGTCAGCCGGCATATCTGCTTTTTGCCGCCGGGAAGGAAGTAGCTTTCCTCCATGTCGATGCGGGCTTGGCCCGTCGCCATGATCTGCTGCTCGATATCAAAATGCCGCCGCGCCGTCTCGAAATCGAACAGGTCGAAATCACGTTTTCCGGTGATCAGGTCAGCGCTCTGCAGGCCGAGGCTGCTGGCCGTGACGGCGTTGGCGAAGACGAAGCGGCTGTCACGATCCTTGACGTAGAGAAAGTCCGGAAGTTCGTGGACGATCGCCTTCAGGCGCAGGTTCTCGATGCCTTCGGAGAGGTGGTGGGCGGTCGAGGCCATCATCGCCTCCGTCGCGGCGACGATGCGCCGCGTTTCGGCCGACAGAGCATCGGCCGGCTCCCATCGCCTGGCACTCGGTTCCTGCATGACGCCATTCTCCCCGCCGGCCGAAGGCCGTACCCGCAAAACCCCTAAAATTCCCTTCAAAGTAGTCCCCATTTCCTTCGGCTTGCTTAAATGAAAGGGTGAACGAGAGGACAATATCGGCGGCGATATCCTGCCGTCCGCTTCAGCGGCAACGGCAATCCGGCCTGCCCGGTGCCCCGCTTGTGCCAAAAGAATGCAGGCCATCTGGCACGTTTTCTGCTACGGGCGGTCATGACATGTGATCCCCGGATGCCTTCACGCCGCGACATGCTTTTCTTTCTCGCCGCTTCGGCCGTCGTAGGAGGGACGTCGCGTGCACTGGCCTCGCCGCTGACGGCTGCCGGGCAACCCGATCTGCGCGGCGCGATCGGCGCGGTGGAATATCGCGCCATTCCCGACAGCGGTGACCGCAAGACCCGCAACCTGCAGCAGATGATCGAACAAGCGGCGCGCGAAAACGTGCCGGTCTTCCTGCCGCCCGGCACCTACAAGGTCTCCAATCTCACTTTGCCCGACAATACCCGCATCACGGGCGTGCCCGGCGCCTCGCGGATCGTCTATACCGGCGAAGGTCACCTGTTTTCAGCCGAGAACGTCCGCCGCATCGAGCTTTCCAATCTCGTCATCGACGGCGGCAACCGGAGGCTCGGCGATTATGCCGGCGCGCTCGTGCAATTGACCGGCGTCGACGAGGTGCTGATCGACAATTGCGAGATCGGCGGCAGCCGTAAACACGGGCTGCAACTGGAGCGCTGCGGTGGGCGGGTCGAGCGCAGCCGCATTTCGGGTGCTGCCCAAGCAGGGCTGTATGCGGTCGATTCCGCCAATCTCTCGGCCACGGGAAATACGATCACGGATTGCGGCAATGGCGGCATTCTGGTGCATCGCTGGAAGCAGGCGGAGGACGGCACGGTGGTTTCCGGCAACCGCATCTTCAACATCCGCGCCAATGACGGCGGCACCGGCCAGAACGGCAACGGCATCAATATTTTCCGCGCCGACGGGGTGATGGTGGTGAACAACCACGTCTCCGACTGCGCCTTCACGGCGATCCGCGCCAATTCGGCCTCCGACATCCAGATCAGCAACAATCAGTGCCGGCGATCCGGCGAGACGGCGATCTATGTCGAATTCGCCTTCGAGGGCGCGGTGGTTTCCGCCAACATGATCGACGGGGCGGCGAACGGGATCTCGATCGCCAATTTCGACGAGGGCGGCAGGCTGGCAAGCGTCACCGGCAATGTCGTGCGCAACCTGACGCTGAAAGGCCCCTACCAGCACGAGGTCGGTTTCGGCATCGGGATTGCAGCGGAGGCCGATACGCTGATTTCAGGCAATGTGATCGAAGGCGCGCCGCGCTGGGGAATGCAGATCGGCTGGGGTCCCTATCTCAGAAACGTCGTCGTCAGCGGCAATGTGGTGCGCAAGGCACCGGTCGGCTGCGCCGTCTCGGTCGCCGATGGCGCCGGCACCGCCGTCATCACCGACAACATCTTCCAGGAAACCACCGAAGGGGCGGTTTTAGGCTTTGAGTGGGAGAAGAAAGTCTCCGGCGAGATGGCCGGCGGCGGCGCGCCCTATGCGCAGCTGACCGTCGAGCGAAACCGCGCGTCGTAATGAAAGCATTTGCTTCCGCCGGCCGGAGCAATGCTTTACCTCTTCATTTTCACGAAATTTCCGTGAAACTCCGGGCTCGTTTTCACAATGATAGCACCTTAGGGGAACGCATTGATCACGCGATATGCGGACTTGAAATTTTACCCTGAGAGGGTAATTTAAGCATGGAAAAGCGGAAGGCCCACTACAACCTCGCGGCGATCATCGCCATCGTCAGGGAGCGAAAGGCGGCAGCCTTCACCAAAAGCGCCATCGATGGCGGGAGATCGATGGGATTGACCACTTCGGAGATGATCGACGTCGTCTCCGGGCTTAGGAATACCCACCTTTATAAGTCGATGACGACGTATAACGACACCACAATCTGGCAGGATGTTTATCACGCCAATACGCCGGCCGGGAAGGCTTATATCAAAGTCACGCTGAGGGAAGACGGTGCACCCGTCATCCAATTCAAGGAGTTGTAACAATGGCCAGGATATGTGTTTGCTGTGACGCAAAGTCCGAAATGACGCCATTCTTCAACGAAACTCACCACATTGCTTTTCGCAATCTGAAAGCGGACGTCGAAGGCTTGTCGGGGTTTCGTTGCGGCGCATGCGGCGAGATCGAGTATGATCAGGTCAGTGCTGAGCGTTATGCCCAGGCCAGTGATGCGCTGGTTCTGCAGGATAGGCGAGCGGTCGGCGAGGATCTGCGTCGAATTCGCAAGAAACTGCGCCTCAATCAGACTGAAGCGTCTGCGCTGACGGGGGGTGGGCACAATGCCTTCTCTCGCTATGAGACGGGAAAGGTCAGTCCGCCGCCTGCCGTCGTCAATCTCTTTCGTCTGCTCGAGCGGCATCCGGACGATGTAGAGGAATTGCGACGCGCATAACCGGCATTTTGCAAGCCAAGCTGAAGCCGTTCAGGGGGCCGAAGCCGGGGTACAATGGCGCAGTCCGCGCTGCATCGCCCGCACGCCCTTGGGCATATCCATCCCTACGTCCGACGTACGCCTCCTAGACCTGGGTGTGATTACGTCTCCGTTGCGAACGGAGATAATGAACCACATCAGAAACGGACAGTCAGGAGGAGACGAGCATGGACACTATCTCACGCCCCGGTAGAGCAAAACCCGACGAATTGGTTCCGTCGCGCTACTCGCTGCAGATCGGCGAGATCGACGTCATGGTGGTCAGCGATGGCGTGCTGACGCTGCCGGGCGCGATGCTCGGCCACAACGCCGATCCGGCCGTCCGGTCGGCCTGGCTGGACCATAATTTCCTGCCGACGGAGACGCTCGACTGGGGGCTGAACGTGGTCGTGGTGCGGAGCGGCGGCCAAACCATACTACTCGATGCCGGGCTTGGGGCGGACCCGAACTTGAACCTGCCGCGCGCCGGGCAACTGGCCCATCGACTGGAGGCCGCCGGCATCGATCTTGCCTCCGTGACCGATGTGGTGCTGACCCATATGCACATGGACCATATTGG
The DNA here is from genome assembly GCF_000172795.2 of Rhizobium sp. CIAT894. Classification (NCBI taxonomy): domain Bacteria; kingdom Pseudomonadati; phylum Pseudomonadota; class Alphaproteobacteria; order Hyphomicrobiales; family Rhizobiaceae; genus Rhizobium; species Rhizobium sp. CIAT894. Next base: position 1,157,175 of record NZ_CP020947.1, on the reverse strand, counting down.
CATGCTGCTGGTCGACGGGGTGAAGGAGCAGCTGCGTCCGGACCTGCGCATCCACGTGGCGGCGGCCGAGGTCAAGTTCTGGACGTCGCCCGATTTCTCCCATGTCTCCATGCCGCCGGGCTTCCCGGACGCACTTCGGCAGGCGGCCAAGCGGTTCGCGGAAGAATATGGCAGCCATCTGCAGACATTCGAGGAGGAGTACACGGTGGCGCCCGGCGTGGTCGTCACGCGCACCGGCGGCCACACCCCCGGGCACAGCGTGATCCGCCTGGCCTCCGGCAGCGACCGGCTGATGTTTGCCGGCGACGCCGTGTTCGCGGTCGGGTTCGAGCACCCCGACTGGTTCAACGGCTTCGAACACGACCCGGAAGAGGCGGCCCGCGTCCGCGTCCGTCTTTTGCGGGAGCTTTCGGCGACCGGCGAGCTGCTGGTGGCCACTCACTTGCCATTCCCGTCCATCGGCCATGTGGCGATCGAAGGCGACGCCTTCCGTTGGGTGCCGATCTTCTGGGACTACTGACCGCTTGCGGGTCGGGGCTGAACTGGACGCCGCCGTTTGAACGAAACGGCGCATGGAGGCGATCATGGACGTATATGAGGCAGTCACAAGCCGGCGGTCGGTGCGTGGGTTCAAAGACAAGCCTGTGGCGAGGGAGGTGCTCGAGCGCGTGCTCGCGGCCGCAGCCTGGTCGCCATCGGGGTCGAACATCCAGCCGTGGAATACCTATGTGATGACCGGCGCACCGCTGGCCGAGCTCAAGACATCGGCCGTCGAGCGCGTGGCCCATGGCGACGCCTGGGACAAGCGGCAATACGAGATGTATCCATCCACACTGAAATCCCCCTACGGGGAGCGCCGATCCGCCTTCGGCAAGGAGCGCTACAGCGCGCTCGGCATTGCCCGTGAGGATTGGGAGGCGCGCCAGCGGGCGGCAATCGCCAACTGGAATTGTTTCGGCGCACCCGCCGCGCTGTTCTGCTACATCGACGATGATCTGGGCCTGCCCCAATGGGCCGATGTCGGCATGTATCTGCAGACCGTCATGCTGCTGCTGCGTGCCGAAGGCCTGCACAGTTGCCCGCAGATGGCGTGGTCGCAGGTTCGCGAAACGGTGGCGGAGGCCTTGTCGCCGCCGGACGGGCTCGTCCTCTTCTGCGGCATGTCGATCGGCTACGAAGACCCCACGGTCAGTTACGCCCGCACGGGCCGCGCGCCGCTTGCCGAGACGGTCACGTTCCTCGGCGATGCGTGACTTGCGCTCAGAGGACCAGAGGGCCATGATCCCTACGTGTGATACGTTCTTAATCATGCGTGATATCGGAGAACGCCATGACCACGCATAAAGTCGGTTACCTCATCGGCAGCCTCGCCAAGGGCTCGATCAATCGCAAGCTCGCCAAGGCCCTGGTGCGATTGGCTCCGCCGGAACTTGAAATGTCGGAAATATCCTTCAAGGACCTGCCGCTCTACAGCTACGATTATGACGCCGACTACCCTCCGGCCGGCAGGGCATTCAAGGCTGATATCGCCGCCGTCGACGCCGTGCTGTTCGTCACCCCCGAATACAATCGATCCATCCCCGGCGGGCTGAAAAACGCGATCGACTGGGCAAGCCGCCCCTATGGCACCAACTCGTTCACCCGCAAGCCGTCGGCGGTGATCGGCACGTCGCCGGGCGCGATCGGCACGGCGGTCGCCCAGCAGAATTTGCGCAGCGTGCTCAGTTTCTGCAACTCCCCGCAGATGAATGCCCCGGAAGCCTATATCCAGTTCACGCCGGGGCTGATCACCGATGACGGCGATGTCACCGACGACGCCACCACCAAGTTCCTCCGCACGTTCATGGAGGACTTCCATGTCTTCGTCGCAAGGGTTCGCTCCGTGCTGCCGAAAGATGCCTGAAACAGCTCGCGGAATTGCTTGTTATCAAAAGCTTTCATCGTCCCATCAGCGCCAGGGACTTTTCCGGGGCCGATCGGGCATCTACCCTTCCTCGCACAACATCGCGGGGAAACGTTCATGCTGACAATCTACGGGGTCTATCGATCGCGCGCCTCACGCGTCTACTGGATGGCGGAGGAGCTTGGGCTCGACTTTCAGTCGGTGCCGGTGCTGCAGGCAAGACGGCTCGCAGATCCGCTGGCGCCTCAGGCGCCGCTCAACACGCACTCGGCTGATTTCATCGCCGTCAACCCGATGGCGCAGATCCCCAGCATTCGGGACGGCGACCTCGTCATGCACGAGTCGCTGGCGATCAATCTCTACCTCGCGCGCAAACATGGCGGGCCGCTTTCCGGCAAAACCGTCGAAGAAGACGGATTGCTGACGATGTGGACGGTCTGGGCGGCGGCGGAGGTCGAGCCGCAGACGGTGAAGATCGTGCTGACCTATGATAACGGCCTCGAAAACAGCGATGCCGGCAAAGAGACGATCGCCGTCGCCTGCCGCTCGCTGCGCCGGCCGCTGGCGGTTCTCGAAGGCCATCTGGCCGGCCGGCAATGGATCGTCGGCGACCGCTTCACCGTCGCCGACCTCAACCTCGCCGAGGTGCTGCGCTACGCCCAAAGCGAAGAGGCGCTGTTCCAGGCGCATCCGAATATCAAAGCCTGGATCGAACGCTGCCAGTCGCGTGCCGCCTACAAGGCGATGCAGGCGACGCGGGCCAAAGAACCGATCGAAGTGTGAAATTATGGGAAGAGGGCCAGGGTGCCGGCCATTTCCTCTCGGATCCAGGCCTTGAAATCCTTGACCTTCTTCGGCTCGCGCATGCCTTCGGAAGTGACGAAATAATGACCGAAGCCGGTCCGCGCCCGGATGCCGAAGGGGGCGACGAGCCGACCTTCGGCAAGCGCGAAAGCGGCAAGCGTCTGCCAGGCAAGCATGACGCCCTGGCCGGCAATCGCCGCATCGAGGCAAAGCGAGGCGTCGTTGAAGACGTGGCGGGTCGCCGGTGTTGCGCCTGACAGCCCCGCCTCCCGCATCCAGACCTCCCAACCGAACATGGCGCGGCCGTCGACGACAGCAGGCAGCGTCAGGATATCGGCAGGCTCCTTCAACTGCGCCGCCATCTCCGGCGAGCAGACGGGGAATACCTCCTGCTCCAGGAGCAGCTCGGCCTTCACGTCAGGCCATTTGCCGGTGCCGACACGGATGCCGATATCGACGTCACAGATGGCCGGATTGACGAGATTGGTCGTTGCATCGAGCCGCAGCTTGATCTCGGGGTGGCGCTCGGCGAAACGGTCGAGCCGGCAGACCAGCCAGCGGGCGGCAAAAACCGGCGCCACCGAGATGGTCAGGATCGTATCGTCCTTGCGCCCTGCGATCGACACGGCGGCCGAAAGACGGGCAAAACCCTCATCGAGCGCCAGCAGCACCGGCCGGCTGGCTTCTGTCGGGATCATTCCGCGGGCGGTGCGCTCGAAAATCACCAGGCCAAGCTGGGCTTCGGCCTTGATCACCTGCTGGCTGACAGCGCCGACCGAGACGCCGAGCTCGTCGGCGGCGGCCTGCAGCGAGCCGAGGCGACCGACGGCTTCGAGCGCCCTGAGGCCGTTGAGATGGACCGTGTTCAGGTTTTTCATATAGTTTTTCTATAGCGGTTCCGCGTGAATCTCAATTGAAAATCCGCTTGGCGGAGCCGACATTGTAGCAGCGATCAATATCCTCACCGCTGGAGAAAGCGAGGCATGCCATGTCGTTGCTGAAGTTTTTCTTGAGGCCAGCAGTTCATGCGGGCAACGCCGAAATGGCCGACGCCTGGAAGGACGATCCGCTGCGCCATCCCGAGGTCGAGCGCATGTCCATGCGCGAAATCGCCGATCTGCCGCTCGGGACGCCCGGCTTTCCCGCCGAAGCCAAGCCGCTGGCGAAATGCGCCTGAAAACATGTTAGGTTCGCCCCGGCAGAAGGGCGAAACGATGGCAGACACTGTTGCCGCGATCTTCGAACGCTTGAAACGGTTGGCAGCGGAAGCCGGCCTGCTCGATGTCGAGGAGAGCACGTCCTATGGCAACCCGGCGCTGAAGGTCGGCGGCAAGAGCTTCGCCGCAGTGAAGAACGCCGAGACGATCGTGATCTCGATTTCGCTCGACGACAAGGATCACCTGCTGGAGATGGCGCCCGACATCTACTTCCAGACCGATCATTATGTCGGCTGGCCGCATCTGCCGGTGCGCGCCACCATGATCAGCGACGAAGAACTGCGGTTGCGGCTGACCGGCGCCTGGCTATTCCGGGCGCCGAGGAAAGTTGCCGAGCGGTTTGAACATCGGCCCCGATCCTGATCGGGCCGCCCGGACGTGCGCAGCGGTCGGCGCATTTTAAGCCAGCGCCGGCTTATCAGCAGATATCTGCCAGCAAATGACGGGGCCGTCTTCGGGATCGATGCGCTCGCCGATGCGGATAAATCCGTTGCGTTCGAGGACACGCTGCGAGGCGATGTTTTCCACCCCGGTTTCGGCGGAGAGCCGCGTCACACGCGGATCTTTGCGCGCCCATTCGAGCAGCTGGCCGATGGCGCGCGTCGCGCATCCGCGCCGCTCACGGCTGGGCGCAATCCCATAACCGATATGGATTTCGCCGTTTTCAGGTGCGCGGATGACGGAGCACAGCCCGACGATCTCGCCCGCCTCGACAATCATCCAGGCCGACGGGCTAAATCTGGCGCCGATCTCGGCTGCAATCCCGGCCAGCATCTCCAGGACCTCAGGAGGGGCGATGACGCTATCGCAGACCAGGCGGGTATTTGCGGGCGCGGAGCCTTTCAGCAGCGCGTCGAAATCATCAGCAGACAGCTCGACGATCATGTTTTTCTCGACATTGAACATGTGCCGGTCTCCAAGCCCGGTATGGCGGCAGATCAGCCTCGGTCGAAGGCCAGTGCCCGCTGGACGGCCGGGCGCTGCAGCATGCGGGCGTGGTGGTCGCTGACTTTTGCGAAGCGGGCGGGATCGACGCCGTCAGACGGCAGCCAGCCGGTCATGACGAAGAGATAGGGATCGGCGAGCGAATAGGTCTCGCCCATCACCCAGGGGCCCTCGAACATCGTCTCTTCGATCAGGGTGAAACAATCCGCCATATTTTGCGGCACCTTCGCCTTCATCGCCTCGAGCGCCGCCGGATCGTCGGCCCAGCGGGAGCCGCGCGGGCGGTGGGCATGGTTCACATGCACGGTCGAGCAGAGATAGCTGCTGAAGGACTGCAGCCGCGCCATTTCGAAGACATCGCCGAGCGGCGCCAGTTTGGCGGCCGGCGCGCTTTCCGCGATAAAGCCGAGGATCGCCGGCGTTTCCGTCAGCACGCCGCGCTCGGTGACAAGTGCCGGCACCCGGCCCTTCGGGTTGATGTTCAGATAATCCGGGGAGCGCTGTTCGCCATTGGCGAAGCTGAGCTTCCTGGTTTCGAAGGCGAGGCCCGATTCCTCCAGGACAATAAGGCTTGCGAGCGCGCAGGTTCCCGGCGCGTAGTACAATGTCAGCATGGTTCTCGTCTCCCTTTCGGCCGCTGGTATAGCGCAGGGATCGGTGCGCCGGAACTGGGGAGATGGCGTTTTGTCTCTGCGTGGCGGGGACGAGGGGCAATGATCGGCGTGCCGTGCGGCCCCCTTGTATCTGCACGTTAGTAATTTCGTGCGATGGAAGCGATTGAGCCTCTGGCCGGGTGGCCACCCGGCCAGAGGCGTGACGAAGTCGCCCGTCCCCCCTCCGGTTACAACCGTGGATGAGCCTGGGATCTTCGTCATCGTCACGTACGACCGAATAGTCGCTTGGCTTCAACCGCACGCACAAGGCAGGTTACCGTGAACAGAGTTATATGTGGAGTGGATGTTTCGAAAGACTGGCTGGATGCGCATATCCGCCCATCCGGGACGTTTAAGCGTTTCGGCAACGATGCGGCCGGCATCGGCGCGCTTGCTGGGCTCTGCCGGGCCGAGAATGTCGAACTCGTCGTCATGGAGGCGTCGGGCGGTTACGAGCGGCAGGCCTTCCTGCTGTTGTGGGAGTTTGGGATCGCCTGCGCGCTTGCCAATCCGCGCCATGTGCGCCGCTTTGCCGAGGCCATGGGCTTTCTGGAAAAGACCGACCGCATCGACGCGGCGATGATCGCCCATTACGCCGAGACCAAGCGGCTGTCTGCCCTGTCGCCGCCGAAAGCCGCGCAGTTGCGCCTGTCGGCGCTGATGACGCGGCTGTCCCAAGTCACGCGAGACCTGATCGTTCAAAAGCAGCGCCGCAGTGCGGCCGGCGATGGGGCGATCGTGGAAAGCCTCGACGAGGTGATTGCGCTTTTGATGCGCCAGGGCAGCAGGCTGGAAGGCGAGATTGCCTCAATGATCGATGACGATCCGCTCTGGGCCTGCCTCAATCGGGCCTTTCGCTCGGTCAAGGGTGTGGCCGACCGCACCGTTGCCCGGCTGATGGGCGAATTGCCCGAAATCGGCCGGATCTCCAACAAGGCGATCGTCAAGCTGGCCGGCCTGGCGCCGATTGCCAACGACAGCGGCAAACGCAGCGGTCCCCGGCCGGTGCGCGGCGGACGCTCCGGACCGCGCGGCATCCTGTTCCTGGTCGCCGCCGTCGCGGCCAGACACGATCCGCATCTGGCTGCCTTCAGGCAAAGGTTGCAGAGCGCAGGCAAGCCGAAGATGGTCGTCCGTATTGCTCTCGCCCGAAAGCTCCTGGTCATTCTCAATGCAAAAGCACGAGATGCGCGAAGAGAATTCGAATGTGCAACTTGACAACCCAGATAGTCGCTCATCCGCCTGCCGGCACCTTCTCCCCGAGGGGAGAAGGGATATTGGGCAGCGCCCCACTCCCTCTCAAAGCGCCTATCGTGGAAACCGGGAAACCAGCTTGCTCTCTCTTCTCCCCAGCGGGGGTCCGAAGGACGGGTCGAGACCTGTGGCTCGACCCCGGTCGGGGGCCCGAAGGGTCGGTTGAGGGGGTGAGCGGCCTAGCCGCGAATGCGCTGAGCGCAGGCGAAGGGAAAAGCCCTCAACCGCAGCCCGGCACATCCTCCAGCCGGTGCCAAACCGGGATGCCGCGTTCCCTGGCGATGCGCACGTCGTTGTCGGCGCCCTTGGAGTCGCCTGCCAAGCGCAGCACGCCCTCGCAGAGCTGCAGCAGCCGGCCGGCGACCGGGTGGAAGATTTCCTCGTAAAGCGCATCGCCGACCGACTTGCCGCCGGCGGCGTGCCAGATCGGCAGCGCCACCCATTCGCCGATCATCGGCACGTGGCCGGCCGCAAACAGCCTGTGCGAGGGCTCTTCCAGCCGCTTCAGGTTGGCGGCCATCTTTTCCGGGTCGTCGCCCGTTCCGGACCGATAAGGCCCGGCAATCAAAATCAACATGATCCACTCCATCGCTCCGCTTGATGCGTGAGCACTCTCCCGGCGTCATGCACGGGATTTCACGAAAATGCATGATATTTCTTGAATGTCGAGTCTATTCGTGCAATTTGCGACATATCGTTTAATTTCGTGCGGAGAGACGATGCTGACGACGCAACGCAAGGCCCTCATTCTCGACATCCTGCGCCAGGACGGCCAGGTGATTGCCAAACGCGTCGCCGAGGATTTTTCGCTTTCGGAAGACACGATCCGGCGTGACCTCAGAGAAATGGCGGCGGAGGGGCTGTTGAAACGGGTGCATGGCGGGGCGATGCCGCTTTCGCCGGAACTGCCGGATTTTTCGGCGCGACGCAGCGTTTCATCGCAGATCAAGGCGCGGCTCGGGGCTAAAGCCGCGGCGATGGTCAGGCCGGGGCAGATGATCTTCCTCGACGGCGGCACGACGACGGCGGAGATCGCCAGGCACTTGCCACGCGACATGCCGCTGACGGTTGCGACCCACAGCCCGACGATCGCCGCCGAACTGGAGCACCATCCGACCGCCGAGGTCATTCTCGCCGGCGGACGGCTCTACAAACATTCGATGGTGGCGACAGGGGCAGCCGCGATGGCGGCGATCTCGCAGCTACGCCCCGACCTGTTCTTCCTCGGCGTCACCGCCGCCCATCCCGTGCACGGGCTTTCCACCGGCGATTTCGAGGAGGCGGCAATCAAGCGCCATATCGCCCGCTGCGCGGCCGAAACGCATGTGCTGCTGACGGAGGAAAAATTCGACCTCGTCTCGCCCTGCCCGGTGCTCGGCATTTCCGAGGTGGCGGGACTGATCGTGCCGGATGATATGCCGGCCGAGCGGCTGAAGCCCTATCGCGACCTCAACGACACGATCGCCGTGGCGTGATTGATCTGCGGCTTGCCCTGCCCTTACGATATCCAGAGAGCATGCTCACGCGACATGCGCGCCGGCTCATGCGGTCAGGGCGGAGGTCACCCTGATATCGCCGACATGGATGCCGTTCCAATTGCGCATCGAGGTGGCGGCAAAGCCCATCAGGGCTTCATGCACCTCGCTCTCCGTCTCGAAGAAACGGGCGAGTGTGGCGGCCACCATGGCTTCAGCGGCGCGGGTGGTGCCGTCCTCGCATTTCAGCGCGATGGCGATGCCCTTTTCCGGGATCGCGGCGCAGAAGACGCCCTCGGCGCCGGTTTTGACGAAGATGCGGCCGGCGGCGATCTGCATCAACGCCGTGCAGGCGCGGCCGGAGCCGGCGACATAGAAGGGCTCGGCCATGCAGGCCTCGATCAGCCGGCGGGATGCCTTGGCGCGCACGGGCTCCAGGCCGGCCCCGGTCGCCATTTTGGCAAAGCCGTGGGCCAGGCTGCGCAGAGGTACGGCATAGGTCGGAATCGAGCAGCCATCGGTGCCGCAACTCTCGGCGCCGAGCACGGCGCCGGTCAGGCTTTCCATCGCCGCGCGGATTTCGACCTGCAGCGGATGTTCGTAACCGACGTACCCCTTCGGATCGACATCTCCGTGGCAGCAGGCGCAGATGAAGCCGGCATGTTTTCCCGAGCAATTGTTGTGCAGCGCGGTCGGCGCATCCAGCGTACGGGCCTGCTGGATCAGGACCTTCTGGCTCATCGACCAGTGGGCGCCGCATTCCAGCGCCTCGGCATTTCGGCCGGCACGCGCGAGCATGGAGGCGGCAAGCGCCACATGCGCGTCCTCGCCATTATGCGAGGCGCAGGCCAGCGCCAGCTCCTTGTCGCCGAAACCATAGGCATCTGCCGCACCGCTTTCCACCAGCGGCAGCGCCTGCATCGCCTTGCAGGCAGAACGCGGAAAAACGGCGGCGGCGATATCGCCGAGCGAAAAAACGAGCTTGCCGTCGCCATCGACAACCGCCACCGCGCCGCGATGGCGGCTTTCGACGAGCAGGCCACGGGTGACTTCGACGGTGACGGGGTTGGTCATGAGCGCTCATCCAGGTGCTGACGGGATGCGGCAGGCATACCGCGTCGCGGCACGAAAGCCAACGGGGTTTAGGTCACGCCGGAATTCGGGCAACGACCGCTGGTGGATGTGGCGTGGATGCTCGGCTCAACGCCGAGCACGACGGAGGGTGGGGTAAACGTCTACGGCAAGTAAGCGTCTGCAGCAAGACGCGACGTGCGGCGGAGCAGCAGGTGGTTGCGCCTCCTTGGTCAAGCTCTGCCGCTGTGTCCGGGTCGTCGCGCCTCCTGCCTGTCGAGCCCCACCCTCCGTCGTTCCAGGCCTTGAGCCTGGAATCCATGCGCGGCGCGGCGCTCATCCAGGGAGGCTCCGTCGAACAACCCGTGATGCGGTAGGTGCAGCGCCGGGCGCCCAAGAGGATGTGTTCGCTGCGCTCGACGTCGGCGCCGAGGGCGGCACGGAAGGTTTTGAGTTTGGAGCGGCAGAAGCCGGCGCAGGCGGTCGCCGCTGCGCAGATCGGACAGTGGTTTTCGACCGGCATGAAGGAGCCGTCCGCCTCCTGCCAGTGATCGGCCATATAGCCCTCGCGGGCGCGGATGGCGGCAAGGCCTGCCTCGTCGATCCGGGCGGCATATCCGGGGCGCTGTCGGCGGCCTACTGGCTCTATCTGCTGATGGCGCTGCCGGGCGTTATCGCGATTGCGGCGGCGATGACGCTGAGAGGCAGCCGAAACTAAAAAAGGCGCCTCGGTTCGGGGCGCCTTTTACACCTTAACGCAGAGCCTATAGCCGTACTCTCAAGCGACGTTGCGCTCCGGTTCCGGCTGCTGCCGGACGGCCTGCTGCTTCACGCCGAGATAGAGGACGGAGCTGCGGCCGATGCCATAGGTATCGCAGACGTCGGGCGTCAGGAATTCGGTGACAGGAATTTGCTGGACAGCCAGACCGGCGCGCCGGATCACATCGATGAACCCGGACTTTGAGAAGAGACGCACATGGTCATCCTGGCCGAAATGCGCCCAGCGGCCTTCCGGCGTCGTCACTTTGGGATCTTCATGGGTGTCCTCGATCGACAGGCAGATCGGCGCCATCAGGATGGCGACGCTGTCCTGCTTGAGAACACGCCGGATTTCGGCGGTTGCCCGCACCGGATCCTCGACGTGTTCGAGCACGTGGGAGCAAAGCACGAAATCGAAGCTCTCGTCAGCATAAGGCAGGTTGTGGATATCAGCCTTGTCGTCCGCCTCGGGCAAATACATGTCACAGCTGCGGTAGAAGACATGCGGGTGAGTCTTGAGCCAGAAGGTCAAGGCGCGTCCCGGCGCAATGTCCAGGAAGCGGACGGGCTGCGCCTGATCAAGGCGCTGGAACACCGGCGTCAGGAACAGCGCGTAGAGCCTGTCGCGATCGGTCGAATGACAATTGGGGCAGCTATAAGCCTGATGATTGATTGTCTCGAATTCATCGACGCCATAGGGAAAGCCGTGCTCGACCGCCTTGTCGATGTAGTAGCGCGGAAGCGGTACGAAATGCGGAATTCTGTTGCGGCAGATGGGGCAAGCGTGGAATAGAGCCATTGCATTCCTCGTAGGGACCGTACAATGCGCAAGCAACACCACATCAAGATGCGCAGTTTCGGGGCCGAGTTTCGATCAGACGACTGTTCAACGAACCCGGAGACTCGCAAGCAGCCAGGATCAACTTCACTTTGCGCATGAATGCTGGTCCGAAGCTGACCTCAGAGGGAAAGCATGATCTTGCCGATATGGCTGCCGTCTTCCATCAGCCGGTGGGCTTCGGCGACCTCTTCGAAGGCGAAGACCTTGTGGATGACCGGGACGACAGAGCCCGCTTCCAGGAGCGGCCAGACCTGCGAGAGCAGATCGTCGCGGATGGCGCGTTTTTCCTCCGCCGTGCGCGGACGCATGGTGGAGCCAGTGACCGTCAGGCGCTTGACCATGATCGGCGCAAGGTTGAGCTTTTCGGCGATAGCGCCGCCGAGGAAGGCGATGATCGACAGGCAGCCGTCTTTTGCCAGCGCGGCGAGGTTGCGCTCGAAATAAGAGGCGCCGATCATGTCGAGGATGATATCGACGCCGTCGCCGGTCTCCGCCTTGATCACCGCCGCGAAATCCTCGGTCCGATAGTTGATCGCGCGCATGGCGCCGAGCTTCTCGCAAGCCTCGCATTTCTCGCTTGAGCCGGCCGTCACATAGACCTCGGCGCCGAAGGCGCGGGCAAGCTGGATCGCCGTGGTGCCGATGCCGCTGGAGCCGCCATGGATCAGCACCGTCTCGCCTTCCGTCAGCCCGGCCATCTGGAAGAGATTGGCCCAGACGGTGAAGAAGGTCTCCGGCAAAGCGGCCGCTTTCACCGCGTCATAGCCCTTTGGAAAGGGCAGGATCTGACCTGCCGGCAGCAGGCAATATTCGGCATAGGCGCCGCCATTGGCCAGCCCGCAGACCTTGTCGCCGATGCGATAGCCGCTGACGCTGGGGCCGATCGCGACGATTTCGCCGGCAAGTTCGAGGCCGAGGATCGGGCTTGCATCCTTGGGCGCGGGATAGCTGCCTTGGCGCTGGGCGACATCGGGGCGGTTGACGCCGACGGCCTCGGCGCGCACCAGGACCTCGCCTTGACCCGGCACGGGCAGCGGCCGCTTGGCGATCACCATCACCTCCGGCCCGCCGAAGGACTTGAGATCGACGAAACGCATTTGCTGAGGCAGTGACATGGCGCGACCCTCCCTGATCTGAGGCAACCGGAATAGATCAGCCCCGGAGGCTTGGGAAGGCTTGATGTGGCAAGGGCGTCAATTCGCCTCGCCTGCCGCCTCCTTTGCGTCAAGACGCGTGGCGCTCCAGGAGATGGAAGGCGAGGCCTTCGTCGCTCTCCTTGGCGGCCGATTTGATGACGGCGATCTCGGCGCTGACGCGGTTGATATCGTCGATGACAAGGCCTTCCGGCAGTTCGATCACGCCGATCGAGCAGCGCATCAGCGGAAACAGGGCTTCCGCGCCGGCGCGGTCGTGACCGAGGATACGGCCGGCGGCGCGGTGCTCGTCGGAATAGAGATCGAGCACGTCGTCGTGGAAATCGCCGATCAGCCGGTCGAGAATCTCGGTCAGCTCCTCCTGCGTCCAGCCGACGACGCCGATGAAGAAATCGTCGCCGCCGACATGGCCGAGGAAATGCCGCTCGGCGAAGAAATAGCGGCGCATCAGCGCGGCAAACAGCGAGATCGCGTGGTCGCCGAGATGGAAGCCATAGGCATCGTTGAACGGCTTGAAATTGTCGAAGTCGCAATAGCAGAAATGGCGGACCTCATCGCCGTCGCGGCCGGACTGACGCATGAAATCGCGAATGGCGCGATTGCCCGGCAGGCCGGTCAGCGGGTTCTGGTCCTGGGCGGTCTTCAGCTGCTTCTCGTTGATCACCTTGATCAGCGAGGCGGCGGAGACGACGCCGGCATAACGCATATTATCGGTCAGGATCAGGCAGTTGCTGCCTTCCATATTGGCAAAGATCGCCATCAGCTGCTCGGCATCGCTGTCGAGGCCGACGATCGGCGCCATTTCGACGAAATGCGAGATGGAGCGCTCATACATCTTGTTCTTCAGGAGATCGCGGCCGAAGGGCTGGTAGATATATTCCTTGAGATGATGCTCGTGGATGATGCCGCGCGGCTCGTCATTGGCGTTGAGGACGGGAAAGAAGGCCTGGCGCGGATTGCGGCGGAAGAGTTCGAAGACGCTGTCGATGCTGTCGTTCTCGTAAACCGCCGGCAGCAGCTCGATCTGCCTGCGGATGAGGATCTCATCGAGCGACTGGCTGCCCCGCTTGGTCTTTCCGAGTTCCTGCAGATGCGGGAAGGACGGCGCCAGTTCCGACATATGTGTCGTCGGGCGGGAGATGAACCAGCCCTGGACGAGGTCGACGCCATATTCGCGGCAGGCGATGAACTCGGCCTCGGTCTCGATGCCTTCGGCGATGACGCGGGTGCCGAGAACATGGGCGATATTGACGATGCTCTTCAAGAGATGGCGCTTGCGCGGGCTGCGGTCGATCTCGGCGACGAAATGCCGGTCGATCTTGAGATAATCGACGGGATGATCGCAAAGCAGCTTCATCTCGCCGTGGCCGACGCCGAAATCGTCGATCGCCAGCTTGAAGCCGGCCTTGCGCAGCTTCGAAACCAGGTCGGAAAATTCCGGCACGCTGGTATTGTCGAAACGCTCGGAGAATTCGAAACAGACGGAAGACGGCGGGATGCTGGCCTTGCGCAGGTGCTGCAGCAGGTTCTCGACCAGGCGCTCGCCATGCGGGATCAGCCGGACATCGAGATTGAGGAACAGCGTCGCCGTGGAGAAATTCGACAGCGTCGCGAATTTGGCGAGCGCCCGGCTCGCCAGCATCTGTTCGAACTGCAGCAACTGGCCGGCCTGATGGGCCTCGTCGAGGATTTCGACCGGCGTGTCGTAGCCGATGCGTTCCTGGCCGCGCATCAGCGATTCATAACCGAACACCGTGCCGGTCCCGGCCTCGACGATCGGCTGGAAGGCGTTTTCGACCACGAGCTTGGCCAGGGTGACGATCTGATCGCTGGCATAGCGGCGTAGCACGCCGGGCTCGAAGGCGGCGGACAAGGACGTTCCCGTCTTCATTGCGGGCCGATCTCCACTGTGACCTGTTCTTTTTCGTCAGGAACTTGCCGCAGAAGGATCAATGAACCCTTTCGCCAATGTGAAACTTTTGTGAAAGACGCAAGGGAACGCTACGCGTTCCGCGTTTATTCGAATCCCCCAATGCAATCATGTGCTTGCTGTTCAGGCGGAACGACGGCGCGCCGCCTCGTGATCGGCGAACATGTCGCCGACGCATCTGCCGCCGGACGGAGAAATCTCGTCGAGGACATCGGCCTTGAATTCGTTGAGCTTGCGGGCGGTATCCCAGAGGCGCAGGGCCTCGCGGACGACCTCGCTGCTGGAGGCATAACCGCCATTGTCGACGGCGGCACGGATGCCCGCTGCCTGTTGCGGAGAGATGGAAACGGTGACCATCGGCATGAACTTCCTCCCTTTTTTATTCAGGCAGAACCCTGCCTTTGGGGGACGCATGACCATTTGCGGCGATCGCATATACCCCTAAAGTTTAATCCCCTCTCACCCCCTTGTCAAAAAGAACGATCGGACAGCGGCGCAGGCGCACCACTTTCGGCAGGTCCATGGCGGATGCCGAGGCCGAAGGCGATCATCGTCCAGCCCTGGATGGTGAGGTCGGCGGCCAGGAACAGGCCGAGGATCCACAGGCTGTTGACCGGCCAGCCGAGAGCGATGACGAAACCGGCAAGCGCGGTGATGACGCCGCTTGCGACGATAAAGCGCCAGCGCCTGGTCGGTTTCATGCGCATGCCGACCCAGGTGCGGAAAACGCCGGCGATGACAAGCGCGAGCGAAAGAAACAGCGTCAGCGCCGCCGACGTCAGGATCGGGTTGATGAAGGCGCAGATGCCGGCGAGCACGTAGAGCAAGCCGCTCAGCATCCAGAAGAGCACGTGATCCCAGCCGCGGACCTGGAAGGCATGGACGAGATAGGTCACGCCGCCGAACAGCATGAGCATGCCGACGTAATAGACCGAGACGACGGTGGCGAGCATCAGATTGCCGAGCGCGATCAGGCCGCAGACGAGCAGCAACACGCCGAGACCGACGAACCAGATCCATTTCGACTGCAGCGAGGATGTGGGCACTGCGTTGAAGACATCGGCCATGGCGCACCTCCTGAATTTTGGAATATGTTGCAGCAATTTTTCAGGGAAAGATCTGATCTCGGTCAAATCGAGAAAGATTTTTGTTGATTGATCAATCAATCAAAAATACTCTGCCTATGAATTTCAGGGAGAATTGTCCGTTGCCGAAGGTCGGGATGGAACCGGTGCGCCGCAAGGCGCTGGTCGATGCAGCGCTGCGAGTGATCGGCGATCACGGCTCGCTTGCCGTCACCATGTCCGACATCGCCCGCCAGGCCGGCGTGTCGGCGGCGCTTGCGCACCATTATTTCGGCAGCAAGGAGCAATTGCTGATCGAGACCATCCGCTCGCTTCTGAGGCAGCTGCGCCGCGATACGGTGGCGGCGCTGAAGGCAGCCAAGACGCCGCGGGCGCGGCTTTCGGCCGTCATCCGCGTCAGCTTCCACGCCGACCAGTTCGCGCCCGACACGATTGCCGCCTGGCTTGCCTTTTATGCCGAAGCGCAGCGCTCGGAAGAGACGCGGCGTTTCCTGGTGATCTATGCCAGACGGCTGCGCTCCAATCTGCTTGCCGATCTCAAGGCGCTGCTGCCCGTCGACGCCGCAGAACGCATCGCCGAAGGCGCAGCGGCGATGATCGACGGGCTCTATATCAGGCAAAGTCTGAAATCCGCGCCGATCGGCATCGAAGCCTCGATCGCGCTGACGGAGGATTATGTGAACGCGCTTCTATCCACCACCTCCCCCAAGGACAAATGACATGAAAGCCCAGCCGAAAGCCTCGCACTTCATCGACGGCGAATATGTCGAGGACACAGACGGCACCGTCATCGAGAGCCTCTATCCGGCGACCGGCGAGGTGATCGCCCGCCTGCATGCGGCAACGCCTGCGATCGTCGAAAAGGCGATTGCGGCGGCCAAACGCGCCCAGCCGGAATGGGCGGCGATGAGCCCGATGGCGCGCGGGCGCATCCTCAAGCGCGCCGCCGAGATCATGCGCGAGAGAAACCGGGCGCTCTCCGAACTGGAAACGCTCGATACCGGCAAGCCGATCCAGG
This sequence comes from Rhizobium sp. CIAT894, assembly GCF_000172795.2. NCBI lineage: Bacteria > Pseudomonadati > Pseudomonadota > Alphaproteobacteria > Hyphomicrobiales > Rhizobiaceae > Rhizobium > Rhizobium sp. CIAT894. The sequence goes on along the minus strand of NZ_CP020947.1, from coordinate 1,141,066 downwards.
AGACGATCGTCGCCGACCCGACCTCGGGCGCCGACGCCTTTGAATTCTTCGGCGGCGTCGCACCCGCCGGGCTCAACGGTTCGCATATCCCGCTCGGCCAGGATTTCGCCTATACCAAGCGGGTGCCGCTCGGCGTCTGCGTCGGCATCGGCGCCTGGAACTATCCGCAGCAGATCGCCTGCTGGAAAAGTGCGCCGGCGCTGATCTCAGGCAATGCCATGGTGTTCAAGCCCTCGGAAAACACCCCGCTCGGCGCCCTGAAGATCGCCGAGATCCTGCATGAGGCGGGGCTGCCGAAGGGGCTCTTCAACGTCATCCAGGGCGACCGCGACACCGGGCCGCTGCTCGTCAACCACCCCGATGTCGCCAAAGTGTCGCTGACCGGCTCGGTGCCGACCGGCCGCAGGGTCGCGGCGGCGGCCGCCGGCAACCTCAAGCATGTGACGATGGAACTCGGCGGCAAGTCGCCGCTCATCGTCTTCGACGACGCCGATCTCGATTCGGCGGTCGGCGGCGCCATGCTCGGCAACTTCTATTCGACCGGCCAGGTCTGCTCGAACGGCACCCGCGTCTTCGTGCAGAAGGGCATCAAGGCCGAGTTCCTCAAGCGGCTGAAGGCGCGCACCGAAGCGATGCTGATCGGCGATCCGATGGATGAGGCGACGCAGATCGGGCCGATGGTCTCCTGGGCGCAGCGCGAGAAGGTGATTGCCTATATCGAGAAGGGCAAGGCCGAGGGCGCAACGCTGGTTGCCGGCGGCGGAATTCCCAACAACGTCTCGGGCGAAGGCTATTACGTGCAGCCGACCGTGTTTGCCGACGTCACCGACGACATGACCATCGCCCGCGAGGAGATCTTCGGGCCCGTCATGTCGGTGCTCGATTTCGACGATGAGGACGAGGTCATCACACGCGCCAATGCCAGCGAATTCGGCCTCTCCGGCGGCGTCTTCACCGCCGACCTCACCCGCGCCCATCGCGTCGTCGACCGGCTGGAGGCGGGCACGCTCTGGATCAACACCTATAATCTCTGCCCGGTGGAAATCCCCTTCGGCGGCTCGAAACAATCGGGCTTCGGCCGCGAGAATTCGCTGGCGGCGCTGGAGCATTATTCCGAGCTGAAGACGGTTTACGTCGGCATGGGGCCGGTACAGGCGCCGTATTGAACGGCGCAAGACGCTGCCCCTCACCCTAACCCTCTCCCCGCACGCGGGGAGAGGGGACGTGGCAAACGGGGCGGTCAAGAATGCCGAAACGGTGCGGCATATCCCTTCTCCCCGCGAGCGGGGAGAAGGTGGCGGCAGCCGGATGAGGGGCAGGCCCGGCGAACAAGCAGCCGGACGAAGGGCAAATCGAGAAAGACAAGACTATGCAAGCAGATTTCGTCATCATCGGCTCCGGTTCCGCCGGCTCGGCGCTTGCCTATCGCCTCTCCGAAGACGGCAAGAATTCCGTTCTCGTCATCGAGGCGGGCGGCAGCGATTTCGGGCCGTTCATCCAGATGCCGGCGGCTCTTGCCTGGCCGATGAGCATGAAGCGCTATAACTGGGGTTATCTCTCCGAGCCGGAACCCAACCTCAACAACCGGCGCATCACTGCGCCGCGCGGCAAGGTGATCGGCGGCTCCTCCTCAATCAACGGCATGGTCTATGTGCGCGGCCACGCCGAAGATTTCAACCGCTGGGAGGAGCTTGGCGCCAGCGGCTGGGCCTATGCCGACGTGCTTCCCTATTTCAAGCGGATGGAACATTCGCATGGCGGCGAGGAAGGCTGGCGCGGCACCAACGGGCCGCTGCATGTCCAGCGCGGCGGCTTCACCAATCCACTGTTTCGCGCCTTCGTCGAGGCCGGCAAACAGGCGGGTTTCGAGACGACGGAGGATTATAACGGCCGCAAGCAGGAAGGCTTCGGGCTGATGGAGCAGACCATCTTTGCCGGCCGCCGCTGGTCTGCCGCCAACGCCTATCTGAAGCCGGCCCTGAAGCGGCAGAATGTCGAAATCGTGTACGGCCTGGCGCGCAAGATCGTGATCGAGAACGGCCGGGCGACCGGTGTCGAAATCGAACGCGGCGGCAGGACGGAGGTGGTCAAGGCCAACCGCGAGGTGATCGTCTCGGCCTCCTCCTTCAATTCGCCGAAGCTCTTGATGCTGTCGGGCATCGGCCCGGGTCAGCATCTCAACGATATGGGCATCGATGTGAAGGCCGACCGGCCGGGCGTCGGCGCCAACCTGCAGGACCATATGGAATTCTACTTCCAGCAGGTCAGTACCAAGCCGGTGTCGCTCTATTCCTGGCTGCCCTGGTTCTGGCAGGGCGTGGCGGGGGCGCAATGGCTGCTGTCGAAGGGCGGGCTCGGCGCCTCCAACCAATTCGAGGCCTGCGCCTTCCTGCGCTCCGCGCCGGGGCTGAAGCAGCCCGACATCCAGTATCATTTCCTCCCCGTTGCGATCAGCTATGACGGCAAGGCGGCGGCCAAAAGCCACGGTTTCCAGGTGCATGTCGGCTACAACCTGTCGAAATCGCGCGGCAACGTGACGCTGCGCTCACCCGACCCCAAGGCCGAGCCGGTGCTGCGTTTCAACTATATGAGCCACCCGGAAGACTGGGAGAAATTCCGCCATTGCGTGCGGCTGACCCGCGAGATCTTCGGGCAGACGGCCTTCGACGCCTATCGCGGCCCGGAGATCCAACCGGGCGAAGGTGTACAGAGCGACGAGCAGATCGACGCCTTCCTGCGCGAACATCTGGAAAGCGCCTATCACCCCTGCGGCACCTGCAAGATGGGCGCCAAGGATGATCCGATGGCGGTGGTCGATCCGCAGACCCGGGTGATCGGCGTCGAGGCCTTGCGCGTCGCCGACAGCTCGATCTTCCCGCACGTCACCTACGGCAATCTGAACGGCCCCTCGATCATGACCGGCGAGAAGGCCGCCGACCACATTCTCGGCAAGCAGCCGCTCGCGCGCTCGAACCAGGAGCCCTGGATCAATCCGAGGGCGGCGGTCAGCGATCGATAGTCAGTGATAATCTTCTTCTCGCTGGTGACGGATGGCGAGGACGGTTACGGTCGTTTCGCCCGTCACTTTGAATAGGATGACGTATCCGGCCGAGCCGAAGGGTACGACGAGTTCGCGCAACAAGGGATCATCCTCAGATGCCCGTCTGGCCATAAGAGGAAAATCCTCAAGTATCATCAGCGCTTTCTGAATGGCGCCGATGCCGCGTTCCGCCAAATCCGGATTGCGTTCGATAAGAAAGTCTGAGAGCCGATCCAGATCTTCATAAAAGGTCTGGGTGTATCTCAGTTCGAAAGTCATTGCTGTTGCGCTGCTTTGCGGTCTTTAGCCTTTTCAAGCTTGTTGCGCATCAACTTCTGAACGTCATCCGTCGTGTAATAGACACCAGTCCGTTCCGCTTCCGCCAGACCAGCCAGACCCCGCGCGATGAACTCCGCCTGCGTCTTTCTATAATCGATCTGGCGGCGAAGAGAGTCTTCCATCAGCGACGATAAGCTCTCACCTTCTTTCAGAACGCTTTCGGCGGCAGCACGCAATTCAGGATCCACGCGAAGGGATGGGAGCGATGCAGTTTTCATAGCCTGCCTCATGCGTTGCATTTGCAATGCAATATGGCGGATCAACGTGTTTTATTCAACTCCCTGCACCGGCACAATTCATGCGCGGCAGCGACTGAGAAAATCTTGCCGAGTTCGACTTACCAGACGCCGTCATCGGCGGTCGCGACATCACGCGTCGGATGCGGTCCGCCCCATGATATTGTCTCGATGGTACCGCGAAGCTCGATCTGACCCGCCTCGACCCAGGACCAGCCGTGGTGGGCAGCAGCGCTCGTCGCAAAGGCAGCCGACAGACCGACGGCAGCCAGCACATGCTTTATCGAAAGTGCAAACATGGATCTTCTCCCTACCCGAATGGGCAGGCAGGCGGCGCATTGCGGCGGCGTGAAAAGCCATTTCACCAAATCTTGAAGAAAGAGGTGGTCCTCTCCCCGCAAACGGGGTTAGGAAGAGGCACAGTCAATATCCGCTCCGGCCTGCCAGTGTTGTACCGCAAGTCCCGACTTCTTCGCCGATCCCGTGTTCTCTGGGGTTCTCTCGCGCTCTGGCGTCCGCGGCTGATCTTTTGGTGCGGCGCCTTTGCGATCGGCATCATCAGCGTCGGCTTTGCCAGGCTTGCCGATCTCGCCCAGCGCGCCTTTGCCGGCCTGACCGCATCGGGCGAATGGGGCTTCCTGCTGCCGCTCGTCATCACGCCTCTCGGCTTCATGCTGTCGGCCTATCTTGCGGCGCGGTTTTTCCCGAATGCGCAGGGCAGCGGCATTCCCCAGGCGATCGCCGCGCGGCATCTGCGCGATGCGGAAGACCGCACCCGCCTGCTGTCGCTGCGGCTCGTCTTCGGCAAGATCGTGCTGACGGTGCTCGGCCTCCTCAGCGGCGCATCGATCGGCCGCGAAGGGCCGACCGTGCAGGTGGGCGCATCGATCATGCTGGCCGTCGCCCGCTTCGGCGGCATGGCGCAGGCCCGCGGCCTGATCCTCGCCGGCTCGGCCGCCGGCATTGCAGCCGCCTTCAACACGCCGCTTGCCGGCATCGTCTTTGCCATCGAGGAAATGAGCCGGACCTACGAATCGCGCGCCAACGGCCTTGTCCTGACCGCCGTCATCCTGTCGGGCCTTGCCGCGCTCGGGCTTGCCGGCAGTTATAATTATTTCGGCTCGACATCCGTTGCGCCGGCTTCGCTGCGCGACTGGGAACTGGTGCTCGTCTGCGGCATCGGCGGCGGCGCCCTTGGCGCTGCGTTCAGCGGCCTTGCGCTCCATGCCGGCCAGCATATCCGCCGTTTCGCGCAGCCGCAGCCGCTGCGGCGGATGGTGCTGCTGGCGGCCGTCTGCGGCCTTGCCGTCGCCGTCATCGGCATGCTCTCGGGCGGCACGACCTTCGGCACCGGTTACGACCAGGCGAAAGGGGCCGTCGAAGGCAACCCCCTGCCCCTGATCTTCTTCCTGGAAAAGCTGGTTGCCGGCTTCCTGTCGATGATTTCAGGCATTCCGGGCGGCATCTTCGCGCCTTCGCTTGCCGTCGGCGCCGGCTTCGGCAGCACCGTCGGCCAGCTGATGGGCAGCGGCATTGCGCTTGCGGCGATCCTCGGCATGGCCGGCTATTTCTCCGGCGTGGTGCAGGCGCCGATGACGGCCTTCGTCATCATTCTGGAAATGACCGGCGATCACCAGGCCGTCATCCCGATCATGGCGGTGTCGATGATCGGCTACATCACCTCGCGGCTCCTGTCGCGCGAGCCGCTCTACCACGGCCTCTCACGCGTGTTCATCGCCGCGGCGATCAGGGCGCGGCGGGCGGGAGCGGGATGATCTGGGAAAGCTGCCGATCAGGCGAGCAGCCGGGTGACTTCGGCGCTGTGGGCGGGCTGGGCGGCGTCGGCGATGGTCGTGGAGAACAGCACCTTGCGGGTGGCGTCGGCCACCTTGGCGAAGACGTGGCGGATCTGGCAGTTCTGTTCGCCGTCGCAATCGTCGCACCGGCGGTAGGCGGTGATCGACAGGCAGGGCAGCGGCGCGATCGGGCCGTCGACGATGCGCAGGATCTCGCCGAAGGTGATGGTGTGGGCAGGTTTGAGCAGGAGATAACCGCCCTGCTTGCCGCGGCGGCTGACGACGATGCCGTGATGTTTCAGGTCGAGCAGGATCTGTTCGAGGAACTTCTTCGGGATCTTCTGCTGTGCCGCGATATCGGAAATCATCACCGGTTCGTCGGCATCGGCATCGGCCAGAGCCGTCAGCGCCCGCAGCGCATATTTCGCCTTTTGCGTAATCATCTCAGACCATCGACACACACAGGCGGCGCGATTCTCCGCACCGCTACGGAAGTACTTTCGCCTCTATGGCACAACCAGCATGAACGGAATTTGAACGCGCCGGGGAAGGCCTTGAGGAACAAGCATTTTGGCCTTGTTTTTCACCCTCGGCCAACGTTCTGCAATCTACGCCAAAACGGTCCGTTTCGCACCTTTTTCGGCATCACTTCAGATTTCGGATTGACAGGCTACGTGTAACTCTACTATTTTTATAGACATACAAGCTGTTCGCGGGGATTTTTATCCTCGGGCGGCTGTTTTTTTTGCATTGCGGCAGCTTAGGAGAGATATTTGCTCCTCCGGCCGCAGCTTTCGAAATCCCTTTTTCTGTCCGATCCTGGATTGAACTGCGATACTCCGGTCAACAAAGGACAGGAATCTATGACTGTTATCAATTCGATTGCCGAAGCCGAGGCTGTGAATGACAGGCTGGCGGGTCTCGACCTGGCCGGGCGTCTGTCGCTGGTCTCGAGCCTCGGCGGCCGTGTGGTGTTCACCACTTCGCTCGGCATCGAGGACCAGGTGATATCAGCCGAGATCGGCACCCACCGCCTGCCGATCGATGTCGCAACGCTGCAGACCGGCCGGCTGTTTGCCGAGACGCTGGCGCTGATCGAAGAGACGGAAAGCCAGTACGACATCAAGATCCAGCGCTATGAGCCTGAAAAGGCCGATATCGACGCCTATGCGGCGCAATACGGCCTCAACGGTTTCTACGAGAGCGTCGAGGCCCGGCATGCCTGTTGCGGCGTGCGCAAGCTGAAGCCGCTTGCGCGCGCGCTCGAAGGTGCCACCATCTGGATCACCGGCCTGCGCCGCGGCCAATCCGCCAACCGCGCTGAAACGCCCTTTGCCGAATATGATGCCGAACGGCACCTGTTGAAGGTCAATCCGCTCGCCGATTGGGATCTCGAGGCGATCAAGGCCTTCGTTGCCGCAAACGGCGTGCCGGTCAACCCGCTGCATGCCCGCGGCTATCCCTCGATCGGCTGCGAGCCCTGCACCCGGGCGATCAAGCCCGGCGAGCCGGAACGCGCCGGCCGCTGGTGGTGGGAGCAGGACGAGACGCGCGAATGCGGCCTGCATGTCGCCGAAGAAGCTGCGGCGATCGCCGCGGTATAATCAACTTCACGGCTATCCCAATTCAAGGCGCGGCGACCGCCGCTGCCTTGGGAAAGCCAACATCAAGGAATTGTTTGCGGGCCGCCGCAAACGACAGACAGCCTGGAGTAAGACATGCCCGATAGCCGTCCGGATACGGAACTCAGCAATCCCCAGAGCACCAAGGCGCCGCTCGACCCGCATCTGAAGGCGCTGGAAAACGAATCCATCCATATCTTCCGCGAGGTCGCGGCCGAATTCGAGCGTCCCGTCATGCTCTATTCGATCGGCAAGGATTCCTCGGTGCTGCTGCACCTGGCGCGCAAGGCCTTCTATCCCGGCCGCGTGCCCTTCCCGCTGCTGCATGTGAATACCGGCTGGAAATTCCGCGAGATGATCGCCTTCCGCGACGAAACCGCGAAGAAGTACGATCTCGACCTGATCGAGCACATCAATCCGCGCGGCGCGGCCGAAAACATCACGCCCTTCACCCATGGTTCGGCCGCCTTCACCGACATCATGAAGACCGAAAGCCTGCGCCAGGCGCTCGATGCCGGCCAGTTCGACGCCGCTTTCGGCGGCGCGCGCCGCGACGAGGAGGCAAGCCGCGCCAAGGAGCGCATCTATTCCTTCCGTACCCCCGACCATCGCTGGGATCCGCGCAACCAGCGGCCGGAACTCTGGAACGTCTATAACGGCATGATCCGCAAGGGCGAGAGCGTGCGCGCCTTCCCGCTGTCGAACTGGACGGAAGTGGATATCTGGCGCTACATCCAGGCCGAGGACATTCCGCTGGTGCCGCTCTACTACGCCAGGAAGCGGCCGTTCGTGGAGCGCGACGGCATGATGATCCTGGCCGAGGATCCGCGCCTGGAACTGCTGCCCGGCGAAGTGCGCCAGGAAGGCATGATCCGCTTCCGCACGCTCGGCGATTTCCCGCTGACCGGCGCCATCCGCTCCCAGGCGACCACCCTCGAAGAGGTGATCGCCGAACTCGAAATTGCAACGGTGTCCGAACGCCAGGGCCGCGCCATCGACCGCGACCAGTCCGGCTCCATGGAAAAGAAGAAGCGTGAAGGATATTTCTGAGATGACCGCAGCCAACACCGCCGTCTCGGCCGCCACCGCCGTCAGCCTGCCTGCGGCCGAGCCGCAGAAAGCTCTGCGCGACTCGCGCCCGTTGCGCCTGATTACCTGCGGCAGCGTCGATGACGGCAAGTCGACCCTGATCGGCCGCCTGCTCTGGGACACCAAGGCGGTCAAGGAAGACCAGGCCGCCACGCTGCAGCGCGATTCCACCGGCAAGCAGAACGATCTCGGCCTGCCCGACTTCGCCCTGCTGCTCGACGGCCTGCAGGCCGAGCGCGAACAGGGCATCACCATCGATGTCGCCTATCGCTATTTCTCGACCGACAAGCGCTCCTTCATCGTCGCCGACACGCCCGGCCACGAGCAATATACCCGCAACATGGCGACCGGCGCCTCGACCGCCGATCTCGCCATCCTGCTCGTCGATGCGCGCTTCGGCATTCTGGAGCAGACGCGCCGCCACGCGACGATCGCTTCGCTGCTCGGCATCAAGCAGTTCGTGCTCGCCGTCAACAAGATCGACCTGACGGGCTATGATCGCGCCGGCTTCGACAAGATCAGCCATGAATTCCGGGAATTTGCCCTGTCGCTCGGCGTCAAGCAGATCACCGCCATTCCGATGTCGGCGCTGAAGGGCGAAAACGTCGTCTATTCCGGCCAGGCCGCCATGCCCTGGTACACCGGCCCGACGCTGGTCGAGACGCTGGAGCTTGCGACCGTGCGCTCGTCGCAGACGGTCGGCTTCCGCCTTTCGGTGCAGCGTGTCTCGCGCCCGGGCGAAAGCTTCCGCGGTTATCAGGGCACGGTTGCCGGCGGCTCGGTCAAGCCGGGCGACAGCGTCATGATCCTGCCGTCCGGCATGGTCGCCAATGTCTCCAAGATCGTCACCTTCGATCTGGTGCGCAATGCCGCCGTTGCCGGTGATGCGATCACGCTGGTGCTCGACCGCCAGGTCGATGTGGCGCGCGGCGACATGATCGTCTCGATCGACGCCCAGCCGCAGGTCGGCCTTGCCTTCGACGCACAGATCGTCGCACTCCAGCCCGAAGGCATCGAGCCCGGCAAACGCTACTGGCTGAAAAGCGGTTCGCGCCGCCAGCGCGTCCAGGTGCAGCCGCTCAGCCAGCTGGAACTCAAGACCGGCACATGGAACGCCGCCCAGCGGCTCTACATGAACGCAATCGGCAAAGTGCGCCTTTCCTTCGACGAAGCGGCGATCTTCGACCCGTATGAGCAGAACCGGCAGTCCGGCTCCTTCATCCTGATCGATCCGGAGACCAACAACACGGTCGCCGGCGGCATGGTGACCGGCAAGCGCACCGAACTTGGCGGCCTGCACAATGGCGAAGGCCGCGTCATTCTCTCGCTGCCGGCCGATCTTGCCGAACAGATCATGGCCAGCGAACTCTTCGCCAGCCGCAGCCACGAGGCCGAGGTACGGCGCATGACGGCAGCCGAAGCCGCCGACCTCTGGTCGAGCGCTGCCAGCGATATCTGATAAGATCTGGGGGCCAGCAGGACTGGCCTCCAGGACTTGGACGTTGTGAAATGAGCTTCGTGTCTGCTTCCGGCGGCCAGACGGGAAACGGGAAACGTTTGGCCTTTTGCGGTAGAACACTCGGCATCACCCGGCTATAAAGGTCATGCTGCGTTGGCTTTTTAGCGGTAAACGATGCCCAATTCGCCCGAATCCTCAAGTGCCGAATCCTCAGGTGAAAGCGTTGGCAGCTCGAGCTCGGGTCGCAATCAGACAGTCGATTCGGCGCCGCAAGCCGCAGCCTCGGATTCGCAAGACATCACCCAAGTCGACGACCCGCAACCGCCCCAGGGATCCTTCGGCCAAACCAGACGGGCCGCGAGCAGTCTGTTCCGTGCGCTGCGTCACGATTTGCAGGCAAGTTCGGCGTTGGCGAAGACCAGGACAGCCGCTTCGGTTCTAAGGCGGAAGCTGAGGAGGTCGATGCGGCTGGTAACCACATCGGCGCCAATTCGGTGGATGACCACTGCTCTGGCCAGAGCCGGACGCGGAATTCGCGATCGGCGTGGCAATCCTGGTGAAAGTCGCCGGCGGCGCCGGCCGCTTCTGGCGGGCTGGCGGAAATTCGCCATAGGGACGGCGTTGCTTGTCTGCCTCCTCGTCACCAGCGTGCTGGTATGGGCACTGAAGGATGTGCCCTGGAGCGAAATCCGGGATGGAACACTGAAGCCGGTCGTGGTGCTGGAAACCGCCGACGGCGCGCCATTGGTCAGACAGGGGCCTTATCAAGGACCATATGCGCGATACGACCAGTTTCCACCCCATCTGATCGACGCCGTGCTTTCGATCGAGGACCGCCGGTTCATGGACCATTTCGGCGTCGATCCGAGGGGCATCGGCAGGGCGTTTCTGCGGAACCTGGAGGCCGGCTCGGTGGTCGAGGGCGGCAGCACCATCACGCAGCAGCTCATCAAGCTGCAATATCTCGACAGCGATCGAACGATAAAACGGAAGATTCAGGAGCTTGTCATCGCCGTCTGGCTGGAGTGGAAGCTCGGCAAGCATGAAATCCTGACGCGCTATCTCAACAGCGTCTATCTTGGCGCGGGCGCAACCGGCATGCCTGCCGCCGCGCGCATCTATTTCAACAAGGATATCGGCGCCCTCAACCTGCCGGAGTCGGCGATGCTGGCGGGGCTGCTGCGGGCGCCGAGCCAATGGAACCCGATCGACAATTTCGAAGGCGCCCGGCAGCGCACCATGGTCGTTCTCGACGCGATGACGGCCAATGGCAAAATCACCGCGCCACAGGCGGCGGAGGCCAAGACGAGCTTTGCCAGGCTGCACCCAACGACGCCCACGCCGCGCTCCGGAAGCTGGTTTGCAGACTGGATTTCGCCGCAGGCGAGCGAAATCGCCGGCTCCTCGCCAGGCTCGACGACGGTGCGCACCACGCTGGTGCCGCAATTGCAGCAGATCGCCGAAAGGATCGTGACAAGGTCCTTAGATGGTGAAGGAAAAACAGTGGGAGCATCGCAGGCCGCGCTGGTTGCGATGACGCCGGACGGCGCGGTCGTTGCGATGGTTGGCGGGCGCGACTACAAGGCGAGCCAGTTCAACCGCGCCGTCACTGCGATGCGCCAGCCGGGCTCCACCTTCAAGCTGTTTGTCTACTTCGCGGCATTGAAAGCTGGGCTCACCTTGTCCGACCAGGTGCTGGACGCGCCAATCGACATCGATGGCTGGTCGCCGGAAAATTCCGGCGGCAATTATCACGGTTGGGTCACGCTTGCCGAGGCGTTCGCGCGATCGCTCAATGCCGCGTCAGTAACGCTTGCCCAAGAGGTCGGCCTGGACAATGTGATTGCCGCAGCGCGCGAACTCGGCATCGATGCGCCACTGGCCAACACGCCGTCTTTGGCGCTCGGTACCTCCGAAGTCAATCTGCTTAATCTCACCAGCGCCTATGCGTCCGTCCAGCTCGGCAGGGCACCTGTCAGGCCCTGGGGCATCATCGATTTCCAAGCGGCAGGGCAGCCCAAGACCTTTCGCGTTGGCGCACAATCGAAGCCGAGTGTCGATCTCTCGCCCTACCAGTCCGATCTCCTCGGGCTGCTGCAACTGGTGGTCGAGCGCGGCACTGGACGGGGAGCAGATCCCGGCACCTTTGCGGCCGGCAAGACCGGCACCAGCCAGAACAATCGGGATGCCTGGTTCGTCGGCTTCACGGACGCCCTCGTGGTGGGTGTCTGGGTTGGCAATGACGATGACGCGCCGATGAAGGGGGTGACGGGGGGCGCCCTGCCAGCCCATATCTGGCGGGACTTCGTCAGCGAGGCGACCGTCGAGCCGACGCTGAGCGGAGTGCGATCGAACGAAGAAGCCGTCGATGGTCAAGGCGCGCCGCAGTCCTGCAACATCACCGCCTGCTCGCGCAGTTACCGATCCTTCCGCCCATCCGACTGTACCTATCAACCCTATTCCGGCGGCCGGCGGCTTTGCGAAAAGTGAGGCGGTTGCGCGGAGGCCGGAACTAAAGCGCGTCGCGATCTTTCGGATTCGCTCCTCGCGCTTTAGGTCTTTGTTTTCCGCATGTCGTTGCCGCAAAACCGCCGCACACTTTTGCGCGACATGCTCTACCTGCCCAGAGCGTTTTTCAGCGCATCGACGACGACGCGGACGGATGGCACGTCTTTGATATCAGCATGGACAACCAGCCAGACCTCTCTCGTCAACGGCTGATCGGTTTCAATGCGCTGGAGACCGCTGGACTCCGCGACGGCGAAATCGGGGAGCATGACGACCCCTGCACCAAGGCTTGCCGTTGCGGCCTGAAACTCCAGAACGGACGACCTCACGGCGATCGGCCGGCCGGCGGCCAATTCGGCCAGCCGCAATTGTTGCGGCGAGGCGTTCATGGTTTCGTCGTAACCGATGAAGGTCCAGTCCGATGGTGGAACCGTTTCGAGATAGGCCTTCGATGCGTAGAGATGAAAGCTCGTCTCGCCGAGCTTGGCGATAGCATAATCTCCCTCCTCCGGACGCGACATTCGCACGGCGACATCCGCCTCGCGCCTGTTCAGGGAGGCGAGCCGCTTTTCTCCGACAAGCGTGATCTCAACGCCGGGATGGTCTCGCCTGACGGCCGCGATCGGTTTTGCGAGCAGCACGCTTGAGAGTGCGGGAGGCGCGCTGATTCTGACATGGCCGCGCAATTCCGTGGCGCTGCTGCGACCAAGCTGCTCGATGGCGGCCGCCTGGACGGCGACGAGAGCCGCGTGCCTGGCAACCTGCTCTCCGTCCGAAGTCAAGATGATGCGGCGCCCGCGGCGATCCACGAGTTTACGTCCGAGACCGGCTTCAAGCGACGAAACACGCCGACTGACGGTCGCATGTTCGACGCCGAGCTGCTTTGCTGCACTCAGCAACGTTCCCGATTGCGCCAGCGCCAGGAAATGCCGAAGGTCGTCCCAGTCGAGCTTTGTGAAATCTTTCCCAATCATTGTGCATCAATAGGGAATTTTCACCCATTAGGCCATCGCCTAGTTTGTCCCAACCAAGGAGAACACGAGCGATGACCGACCAGATCATATGGCTGAATGCCCCCGGTGACATCACCCAGTTCCATGTCGAGCAGCACCAGTGTGAGGATCCCGGCCATGGCGAGATCCGGATCCGTCATGAGGCGATCGGAACGAACTTCCTCGATGTTTATCACCGAAAAGGTCTCTACCCGATGCCGTCCTATCCCTCGGTGATCGGCGCCGAGGCGGCGGGCATCGTCGAGGATGTCGGCCCCGGCGTCTCCATGTTCGAGAGAGGTGATCGCGTCGCCTATGCCGGACCTCCGGTTGGTGCCTATCGCACGACACGGAACATCGCCGCTGAAAGGGTGATCAAGCTACCCGATGCCATTTCGGCAAAAACGGCAGCGAGTTCGCTGCTCAAAGGCATGACCGCCTACATGCTGTTGAAGAAGACCTATAATGTGCGTGCAGGAAACCACGTTCTGATCCATGCGGCCGCGGGCGGGCTCGGCAGCATCCTGGTTCGCTGGGCCAAATCGCTCGAAGCCACGGTGATCGGAACGGTCGGCTCCTCCGAAAAAGCAGCTCTCGCCGCATCTTGTGGAGCCGATCATCTGATCGTCGGACGCGGCGCCGATATCGTTGCGGAAGTGAAGCGGTTGACGAACGGGCTCGGCGTCGACGTCGCCTATGACGGGATAGGCGGCGCGACGCTTCTCAAGAGCATACGCTCTGTCCGCCCATTCGGCATGGCTGTCACCATCGGTCAGGCCGCCGGCGCCATTCCACCCGTGCCTGTCGAGGAACTTCGCCCGGGCAAAGCGCTCTGCCATCCGAGCATCATGGCCTGGTGCGCTGACGTCGGACAGTATCGCGAGGCTGCTGTCGCTGCGATCCGGGCGATGGAAACGGGGATCGTCTCGCGCATCGGTGCCGAATACCGTTTGGCCGACGTTGCAAAGGCGCATGAAGAGATGGAATCCGGCCGCGCGTCGGGCAGTATCCTGCTGATACCTTGATCGCCAGCGCTTCCGATCCGCGCGGCAGCTTTCGACGGTAGATTATCGCGTCGAGCCCCGCGGAATAATGGTAAAGCCCAGGTCGGCCTTGTCCTCATCAGGCGGTTCGTCGCGGACGGCGCGCAGCAGCATGTCGGCGACGCGGCAGCCGATCTCGTAGCGCGGGATGTGCACCGTCGTCAGCGACGGCTCGGTAAAGGCCGAGAATTCCAGATCGTTGAAGCCGCAGATGCCGAGATCCTCCGGCACGCGGATACCGCGCTCCTTGCATTCGATGAGGACGCCGAGCGCCATTTCGTCGCTCTGGGCAAAGACGGCATCGACATCGGGCACGCGCTGCAACAGCTGGGCAAACAGGTCCCGGCCGAGGCCGGTGCGGCTGGCCGCATCCCCGCCGATGATGAGATCGGGATCGAAACACCCGGCTTCCCGCATCACAGCCTCGTAACCTTCGATACGGCGGCGCGAGCGGACATCGGCGCCGCGGCCCATGAAAGCGATCCTCCTATAGCCTCTCGACAACAGGAAACGGGTGGGCCCGGTGCCTGCCGAATAATGATCGAGGCCGACGACCAGCGTTTGCGGCTCCTGGCTGAGATCGGCGATATGGGCGATGGGACAGGCAGCACTTTCGATCAGCGGCAGAAGATCGCAATAGGATTCGGCGCCGGCGATGATGACGCCGGCCGGCTTCTGCGTCAGGAAGGATTTGAGCAGGCCCGCCTCCCCCTCCGTGTGACGCAGCGTGTTGGAATATTGCACGGTGAATTCGGTGTCGCGAAAGCGATCCTCGATCCCGACCATCAGATTGGTGAAGCCGGATTGATGCAAGGCGGGCGTGATGACGCCGATGACGCCGTTGTGGCGGCCGGCCAGCGCCCGGGCGGCGAGGTTGGGCATATAGCCCATCTCGTCGACCACGCGCAGGATCACCTCGCGCAGATCTTCCGAGACGATCCCGGGATTGCGAAGCGCGCGCGAAATGGTGATGGGGCTGACGCCCACCTTCTTCGCCACATCGCTCAATTTCACCTGCGCACCGCGCCTGGCTGTGCGCCCCGGCCCCACTGACTTGTTCATTGCCCCTCAAATGCTGCCCGCGAGACTCACCAACCCTCGATTCGCGGCCTTTACTTTCTGAAGAAGAAATAATTTAGAGTCTACTAACGTTTTAAATTAGCAACAGAATCCGAGGGTAACCCGTCAGGAAGGGCCGCCGGATCGTCTGGCGGAAATACGGGCGTGCCGGGCGGCCGGATCACCGACTTCGGGAATAAGTCCCTTTATTTTCAAATGAGACCGCCGCGGAGGGCGCAAGGCGGAGCAAAGCCGGCCTGGAATTTCCGGAGCGTGGCCGCCGATTCAAAAAGCCGTCGGCCCAAAGATTAACTTCCAGTCATGTCTTACAGATCGGCAATATAAACATGATCAATATTTAATTTGTAAATCCGCCGGCCGCGATCATATGAATCACCAGCGCGAATTCTTCTTTTCGCCCGGTCGCCCCCCAACGACTGCGCTGCGATGAGAGCCATTGGCGCCAAACGCCATCCGACGCCAGGTCCAGGGGAAGCCCGACGCCATCCAAAGCCGACGCTCTCGCAAGGGGGCGCCCATCCAAGGACCACCACCATGTCACAGATCCTCCGCAAACACCGCGCCGCAGCCCTGGTCGGTGCCGCCATCCTTGCCGGCGCGGCATGCCTGCCGTTCACCATCAACACATCGAATGCCGTTGCCGCGACGGCCGATACCGGCGGGGTTCTTGCAGCAAGCGGCTCCTTCGCGTCGATCGTCGACGCCGACAAGCCTGCCGTCGTCACCATCACCACGACTGTGAAGGCGACCGATGTCAGCGCCGGGGAGCAGGATTCGCCGATGGACGAGCAGTTCCGCCAGTTCTTCGAAGATCAGGGCATCCCGCTGCCGCACCAGGCACCGAAAAACCGGCCTTCGCAGCAGGCAATGGCGCTCGGCTCAGGCTTCATCATCAGCCCGGACGGGGTTGTCGTCACCAACAATCACGTCATCGACAATGCCGTCGACATCAAGGTGACGCTCGACGACGGCACCGAACTGCCGGCCAAGCTGATCGGCACCGATCCGAAATCCGATGTCGCCGTCGTCAAGATAGAGGCGGGCAAACCGCTGCAGACCATCGCCTGGGGCGATTCCGACAAGCTGAAGCTCGGCGACCAGATCCTGGCGATCGGCAACCCCTTCGGCATCGGCACCACGGTGACGGCGGGCATCGTCTCGGCGCGCGGCCGCGACCTGCACAGCGGGCCCTATGACGATTTCATCCAGATCGACGCGCCGATCAACCACGGCAATTCGGGCGGGCCGCTCGTCGACCGCAGCGGCAATGTCGTCGGCATCAACACCGCGATCTATTCGCCGAACGGCGGCAGCGTCGGCGTCGGTTTCGCCATTCCCTCCGACGAGGCCAGGAAGATCGTCGCCAAGCTGCAGAAGGACGGTACGATCGATCACGGCTATCTCGGCGTGCAGATCCAGCCGGTGACCAAGGATGTCGCCGATGCCGTCGGCCTCGATAAACCGGGCGGTGCGCTGGTTGCCGCCGTCACCGCCGATACGCCGGCCGCCCATGCCGGCGTGAAACCGGGCGATATCGTCACATCGGTCGGCGGCGAGACCGTCAAGACGCCGAAGGACCTGTCGCGGCTGGTGGCCGATCTTTCGCCGGGTGCGAAGAAATCGCTCAGCGTCTGGCGCGACGGCAAGACGATCGACCTCAACGTCATCGTCGGCGGCAATGAGGACGGCCAGAAACAGGCCGCCGCCGAAATCCCGGACAGCAAGGGCGAGAGCAGCGGCCAGCCGAGCCTCGGCATCGGCCTTGCCGATCTGACGCCCGACATGCGCCAGCAGCTCAACCTGCCGCGCGCCGTCAGCGGCGCGGTGGTCGCCAGCGTCAATCCCGACAAGTCGGCCGCTGCCGCCGGCATCCAGCCGGGCGATGTGATCGTCTCGGTCAACGACCGGCCGGTTCACAACACCCGCGACGCCAAGGCGGCGATCGCCGAGGCCGGCAAATCCGGGCGCAAATCGGTGCTGCTGCTCGTCGAACGCGACGGAAATAAAACTTTCGTCGCCGTGCCGTTTGCCGCGGCCTGACCAACCATCGCCCGAACTCGCCGTACTGGGAAAAGCCTGCTTGAAGCGGGCTTTTCCCTTTTGCACCCGAGCGCATGTCATCGCCGGCCGCCATTGATAACCCCGTGGCGGGACCCATTTTACAGGCAGGAGAGTTCAGCAGCGAAGCGACAGGGGAGCAAAGCCTATGGTTTCCACACGATACCGCCGGAAAGACCTGAAGCTTGTCCGTTGCCACATCGTGAAGGCCGCGCACCGCATTGCCGATCAGGAAATGATGATCAGGACACTGGAGCTCAAAGGCAGCCCTGCCGGACCGGCCTACGCGCTGCTGGACAGGCTCTACGACACTCAACGACGCAAACTCGACCGCCTGAAGCTGATCGAAGCGATGCTATGCGAAAGCATTGTCTTCCCCGAGCTTCGCCCGCCCCGCCATCCGCCCGGCAAGACCCGAACCCATCTGCGCCTGGTCTCCCCGCCGGATCACCTGGCTTGACCCGGATCGAGAAACCTGTGGTTTAAGCTGCAGCCTTCGGACTTGCCGCACCGGCTCCCTATTCGCAGGGCGGCCATCCTTTACATCACATCGTCCAAGGTCGAGGATGCCAAGGAGATCGTCGAAAAATATGGCGCCGATCGCAAAGAAGCAGACAAGGCCGGCCGCCGCATCAGCGCCTGAAACAAGAGCCGAAGCGCGTCGCATGGATCACGTTCGATGCGCCGCGCTTTGGCCGCTGCCAGCCCCTGCATCGGCTTGCGATGCCACGATGCAACATCGGCGGAGGAATTAACCCTACTGGCTTACCTTAATATCAGCATGCGCTTGAATACGCCGGTCCCTGTGCCATCCTATCATCAGGGCAACATTTCTGGTTCCTGAAGCAGCTCGCCGGAACCCCTGACCCGCCTCCGGGCGGAGAGGCCGGCTTCCAGGCATCGGGATCGAGCAAGATCAAATGGAGGGTATGCCGTGAACAACGTGTTGGAATTTCGTGCAAAATGCCCGCAAGCCGAAAGCCTGGCCGACTACCGGGAAGAGCTTGAATCGGCCGTCCTGAAAATCGTCAGCGACGCGGTCTGCAAGGGATATCAGCCGGCGGAAGCCGCCATGATGGTTGCCGATATCGCCGACGACTACATTCTCATGCTGTCGCGGCAGGGGCGTTAGAGCCGATGCCCGAAATATGTGCGCGGCGTTCGGACGAGATCATGCTCCAACGCTTCCACCGAGCGGGATGATTTTAGGCCGGGTCCGGCTTAAAATCATCCCGCTCTCATGGGCTTTCCCGGCCATTGCCGGCCAGGCAAAACGCTTCCCTCGGCACAGGTGGACAGTGGACCGCACAGCAACTGCAGGGGTAGCAGCAACGGCACAGGAGACGAGGCCTGCTGCACGGTCCGTCGGCCACAACGCCGATGTTTGTCGGAAGTTCCCAAGGATGCGGGGCTGAAAATGAGCCGGCGCCCAGGCCCATCTGCCGGGGGAACAAGCGCCAATTGTTCCCGTTATATTCCAATCGTTAGACTGGTATGCCCCGACACCCGCAAAAATTCAGAGCGCCACCCGCCGCCGAAAAAACCCCGCCGGAGCGGGGTTTTATGCTAGTCGCAGCGGTATCAGCAGAAACATCGATTACCTCGCAAGCCCGGCAACGGCATTTCCGTCCCTCGCCTTCGCGGCCTTGCTCCCTCCGCTCAATCTTTGAATCATCGCCGTAACGCGGCGTGAATGGTCAGCGGCTAACGCCACCGCGGCTGACGCGGCGGAGCGTTCGCCCTGATCTCATGGAGCGGCGCCCGGGACCCGAGAAGCTTCTTCAGCTTCTTCTCCTCCGCCGGACCGATCCCGAACTTGCGGCAATGCTCCGCAACATCATGCTCCCGCGGACCGGGAATGCGAACTTGGCGATCGTTCATGCTCTTCATGACTGTTTCCTCCTGAAAGGAGAACCAGCAGGGCGGCCGTTTGTTCGTTAGCGACCTCTAAAATTTGAGGGTTGTTTGCCTCTCTGCCTTCACCGGTGCAGGTACTTCATCACTTGGTCGAACACGCCGGCGAGGCTGACACCGAGGGCCGTGCCCCCGACCCCGACGATCCCCAGAGCGCCAAGCCCCATCAATTTCCACCTGCGCACGTCGTCGGTCACCGGTCGCATTTCCGAAATATCCTCCTGCACGGCGGAGACGGTGCCTTCGACCTTGGCGACCCGGTCGACGAGCAAATCAAGCCGGCCATGCATCTGCGACCGGCTGTTATCCGATTTTATCTCCGACTGCCGAAAGGCATCCCGGAGATTGCGGACCTCGGCAAGGAGCTCCCCCATCTGCTGGTGCAGGCGCGGGTCGAAGTCGGATGTGTTCATGCTGGTGCCTCTAAACTACGGGATAAAATTTTGATTTATGGGCCTGCGGCCAGCGCACGAAAGAATCCATGATGCCGTAAAGGGCAAGATGCGTGCCGTCCTCTGTCACCCGTCCAAAAACCGCGGCGCCGTCGGGCAGGGTCATGTTGCCTTGCAGGACGACGTCATAGAGGCCGCCTCCGTCCGGAGCACAGGTGAGCACGATCTGCGTGGTGTAGGTGGTGCCTGGCACTGTCTCGAAATTGACCCGTGCGCCGGGAAGGATCGGCTGAGTAACCTTGACCGCGGCGGAGCTCGTCGTCGCGCCGGAGACATTCCCGATCGGAAAGCTTTCGGCACCCTTGAACTTTCCATGGTTCGCGGGATCCATCGTGAACGCATACGCGTCGATGTAGTCGGCGAAACGGCCGCCGCCGCCCGCGCGCAACGCATCGTTGACGGTGTCGAGGTTCGTGCTCCATGGCGAACCGATCGTCTGCCCTGCGACGGTCTGGAAGTTGAGACTCGTGCCAACGCTGGTGCGCCCCGGGATCGGAACTGCGAGCATCCTGGCGCCGGGATAGCGGCCGAGAAATCGCGTGGAGGTCAAGGAGTAGATAGCGTTCTGCCAGGTCGACAGGGTCGCGCTGTTGTCGTTCGACCCATCCTCAATGGCAGCGATCCCGGTCCAGCAGTTCTTGCCGCCATTGAGCGTTTTCACCTCGTCGATGATTGCCCATCGCCTTGTCGCGATCGTGGCGCCGGAGCCCGCCAGCTCGTTCGCGGCCTTTGACCCGGGCACGCCCATGATCAGGCCAACGAGCCTGCCCTGCTTCGGATCGGGCTCATCCAGCCATCGACGCCATAGGCCGAGGTTCCTGCGAGCGTCCGCTGAAGCGGATATTTCCTGGCGCTCCACAAGGCTGTCATTGAGAATGATCGGGATCGGCCGGCCATCCCAACCGAGCCCCACCATCAGATCGGGGCCGTAGAGCAGGAGCTGGCTGTTGCTGGCGTTGCCGACCGTATTGTAGAACTGGTCGAGCGCGGCGGTGTTCGGTGCGTCCCCATCCATCAAAGCCTGCAGGGCTGTCCAGTCCGCCGCTCCCCACATCTTCTCATTGCGATGTTTCTGGATGCGGTAGTTGCCGATATAGGACTGCCCTTCGGCGATCAGCAGCTTCGGACGCAGATAAAAGATCGAGTCCTTCGGAAGCGTGATATTCGCCGTAGCCCATGTTCCCTGGTTCTGCGCGGGCATATTGAAGCTTGCGCTGCCGGCGAAGTCGAAGGGAACCCAGTTGATGCGGTCGGTCGAGATGTCGCAGCCGATATCGAACGCCGCCGTCGGATAGACAATCTCCTGCGGAGCGTTGCTGCCCTCCGTGCATGCCCAACCTGAAAAGTGGAACCTCGGCGACGTGATGTCCCACGGACCATTCGCCATGGCGAGAATTCCGCCGACCGCGCCGAGCCCGGTGCCGGCCGCCATCACGAAGCCGGCCGGCCAGCGCCATCCCATCGAGAAGGGCATATAGCGGTTCGGGTCCGGCACCCAATCCGGATGGCCATCGGCCATAGCGTTCGCGAATGAAGGACCGAGTCCCATACCGAGTGCAAGCGTCATCGGCGCGCTCCATATCTGCTGGTGAGGTCGTCATAAAATTGCACGCTGCGCCCCTGGCGGGCATTGGCGCGGTCGAGCGCCTGGCGCTCGCGGGCGAGAACCGCGATGACGGGCTCGCCTTCGAGCACGGGCGCATGCGCTTCCTGCCGGCGCAGATCGTCGGGCAAGGGCGGCAGCGTGATGCCGGCTGCCGTTTGCCCCTTCATCGCTGAGGCCCTGTTCAGCCGCTCAGTGGCGAAGCAGCCACTGGCGATCAGCAGCAGTGACAGCGCAAGCGCGGTTCTTTTCCGAAAGCTGAAGCTCATAGGATTGGATCTCGATTTCGAGTGTGTCTCTGGCCGCCTGCTCAGCCGCCTCCGCGGCGAGAAGGCGCTTGCGGTTCTCTTCGGTGGCGAGCGAGGCCGCATTGCGCTGGCGCTCCATCTCGGCCGCCCTCGCCTCGGCCGCAGCCTTCTCGGCCAGCATGATATAGCCGGCGCGGGCCTGCCGGGCCGCCGAGGGATAGCCGATCGAAACGGCATAGAGGTGATAGAGCACCAGCCCGGCGGCGATGCCGGCGCCCATCTTGAGCGTGTCGAGAACGGAGAACATCAGATGCCCTCCAGGCAGAATTGCCGCTCTTTCTGCCGGCGCCGGGTGAGGCCCGGAAAGACGATGCCGGCCGCACGGTTCCACTTCAACAGCGCCTCGCAGCCCTCGGCCGTCCTGCCCTGATTGATGAGCCTGACCGCACTCGAGCCGCAGGCCGCCTTGACGCCGACATTATAGGCGAAGGAGGTCAGCGCCACGAAGCGGGCATCCGGCAGGGCCACGCGCACGCAGCTTTCGACGCCGCGCGCATAGGTGTCGAGCTCCAGCGCCAGCAGCGCCTTGCACTGCTCCACCGTCTTGTGGTCGCCAGGCTTGACGCCATTGGTGCTGCCATAGCAGATCGTCCACGGCTGCCCCTTTGTTGCCGGATCGGGATAGGCATTCTGCCGCAATCCCTCGAACGACCCGACCAGCGCCACAGCCATGGCAGCTGCGGCACTACCCTTCTGCAGGCGGTTTGCCATTCAGTTCTCCTGAGATTTTCTGCTGAACGAAGATGCGGGCGACGATCGCCGCAACGGCGAAAAGTCCCGTTGCCGCCGACATGGCGAGCTGGATGTAGAGATTGCGCGACACCCAGGTTGCCGCGACGAAATTGATGACGGGCTCAAGCATGATGCAGAGCAGCGCCAGCGCCATGAGGCGGACGGACCAGGCGTGCTTGATCACGGCGCGCCAGTTATGGACGAGCATGGGGTGGGCTCCGGGTTGTGATAAATGTTGGGTGTCGCGGTGCGCGCGGCTCACGGAGGAAGACGCTGGGGTAGCGCCGCGGCTCCAGTCTGGATGCTTATGAGGATTTTATCTTCGACATGACCGAAGAGAAAAGGACATCACGTTCAACGAGATGGTCTTGGGTCTAGGCGAAGAGCAGGCCGTTTCCTGCTTCTCTGCGTTCCAACTCTGTGTTTCGTCCAACACCTTATCTCGGTGTCTGCGAAGACGGCAGCAGGCCAGCCAGTGCACTCAACAGGCCATAGCAGGTCGCCTTGGATCACACACTTAACGCGTGCCAGCGATAATTCCTAGGAAGATCAACACAATAGCAAAAAGCCGGATGGCCGTTACCGGCTCACCAAAGACGAGCATTCCTCCAACCGTCACAGAAGCAAACATCACACCGATGAAGATCGGATAGGCCAATGACAGTTCATAGCGTTCGAGCACGGCGAACCACGCGATCGACGCGATAAGTGTCATAGCATAGGATGAAAGAATAAATGGATCACTCAGATAGCGAATGACCCTTGCCAGTACGGCGGCAGAGCCAACCTGCTCCGACAGCACTCCGACGCGCCATTTGGTGATAAATTGACTGTACAGCGTAAGCATGACAGTCGGCAGGATCGCCAGAAGCAACTTCATGGCGTTGCGCTCCGGTCGCAAATAGTATCAGGGACAGACTGCCATGCTCTCAAGACCTCATTGATCATGGAATGGCATGTCCGTAGCGATACATGTCAAGCATTTCAGGCGGTATGCCCCAGTCCTTGGCGCCGACCTGATCGTGCAAACGTTCCACGGCGTCGCGCATGTTTGCCGCAATTTGATCCGGCATGCGGCTCGTCGCAGGCGAAAATCCGTGCTGGTAGGCAGCGCTCATCTGGTGACGGACGGCTTTCGAGACAGCTTCATCCCGCGTCATCGTGCGCAGCGGCTTACGACTAGGTGCAAAAAGTGCGTAACGCTCGTCAACGGTTTCACCGTGCAACATCTTGGCCATCACCTCGGAGATCAAAGGTGCGAGATGGAATCCGTCTCGCTTTGTTCCCGTGGCAGCGAAAAGATTATCGATCGACGTCTTGCCGAGCAGCGGGTAGGTGTCCTGGCTGTTAGGTCGCGCACCGACGTTCACACGGATCAGGTCGGCCCGGTAATAATTGCTGTTAATTTGCTTTATGGCTCCATTAAGCAGGCCTTCTATGCTCGTCAGGCGGCCATGCGCATGGAGCTGCGGCGCGATAAAGTTACTGGCCCCGACGAGCACGTGATCGTTCGGTTCGTTTGGCCCTTGGAAATAGGGGGCAGCATACAGGCCACAGGCCAGGCCGCGGTTGGGGGTCCGGATGACATGGGAGAGTGCGTCATCGGGGCTGCGGATTTCTATCGATGTGCCGATGCCATAGAAGATGCGCTGGATTACGTCCCGCAGCCCGCTGCGATCGAGGACGTCCCACGCCGTTGCGCCGGTAGCCAGGACAAACTGGTCGCCTTCGAGCTGTTTGCCGGACATCAGAGTGACATAAGTGATCGCCCCATCCGCATGGTTAAAGCGATCGACACCTTCTTCGATGAAGCGCACATTCGGCGCTCGGCGTAGCGCACCCTCCATCTTCTCCAGCATGATGCGCGGATTAAACCAGCCCTCGTTATGAATGAAGAGGGCGCGGCTCGCGCGGTAACGCTGGTGCGGCTTGTAGTGGGGAATGTCTTTCGGCGAAACAACGTCGTGTTGCTCGTTGAAATCGATCAGCGCAGTGAGAATGGCGTCGAAATTAAGGTCATCGAGATCGTCGGCGGCATTGTTGTTGACGACGTAAGTGCCTGACTTAAAGCATCCGCCGCCCGAGCATCCCTGGCAGGCAGAGCAACCAGAGGGAAGTGTGTCCCCCGCTGCGTCGATAAGTGACTGCTCAAAAGCGGGCCAGAGGCGCGTTGCCCGATGACTCATCTCAAATCGAAAGAGATCGATATCGGTATCGAGACCGCCATGCTCAATTTCAGCGAAGGAATTGAGCATGGCCGCCGCTGCAAGCGTCGCGGACCCTGGACGTTGCGGGGGGCCGACCACCACGATTTCATCCGACGCGTTTGCGCGCCGCAGCAAGCCGAAAGCGATCGACAGTCCTACAACGCCGTTTCCCAGCACCACCCGTTTCATGTGCACTCCAAGCGAAAAATGCGAGTTAGATCTTTTTCAGATAACATAGCCCAGGATAGGTAGGGCATCGGTGCAGACTATGGCCGTATCTGCCGACGATGTTCTCTGCATAAACGCGTCCTTCAGCCGGAATGACATTTCTGGTCAACTGCCAAAAAGCAGCAATGCCGCCCGGTACCATCCGCTGCCAAACAGCCTCGAAGGCTTCGAGCGACGGTTGATACGAATTCACATCGAAGAAGGCGAGCGCCACAAATTCATGGGGATTGTCAAAGAAATATTTCGGGATAGTCTCGCAGCAGTCCCCCTTAATCACCTTATGCTTGCCGAAATTGTTTCCCATGGCGTTGGATTGTTCATGCAGCTTCAGCAATTCGTCGAGATAGGCAGCATATTCCTCGCCTCCGACGCCATAGGTGCCGTCGCGATGCAGCTCGGATGGAGCATCCTTGTCGGAGAAGCCGACATAGCCCTCGAACGTGTCGAAACAGGCAATTCGACGATTGAGATGCAGAGGTTCGTAAATGGCCCGGAGGTTCTCGCATAGCACGGCAGTCTGGCCGCGCCATGTGCCAATATCGAAAATGGAGCCCGGAATATCGACGATCTGCACATAAATATCCCGGATCGCCAGAATACGTGCCAGCAATGAACCACGCAGGAAAAGACCGGGCGAACGCTCTTTTTCCTCCGGCGTTGCAGGATAGGTCTTCTGCAATTCGAATATCTTCTGCCTAGCGTCGATGCTGGTGGAAGGTGAATAGCTGATGGTGGTGGATTCGTGCGACATGGTCTATCTCTGATTTGTGGCTAAGCAGTTGATATCTCTAGCTCCAAAATCTGTCCTTGATGATGTAGAGCGGACGATTTTGAACTTCCTTGAAAATCTTTCCGACGTAAAAGCCGACAACTCCCAAACAAATCAGCTGGACACCAAAAGCAAATAGGCCGATTGCAGCAAGAGCCGTGAAGCCGGGTTCGATGTTGGTCAAAAACAGGCGCATCACCACAAGCAACAAGCCCATCACTGTACCAAATGCGCTGAGGAACAGCCCCAGCGACATCATTATGATCAGCGGACGCTCGGAAAAATACAGCAGCCCATCAAGCCCCAGCCGCAGCCGTGACCAGAAATTATAGGAAGACCTGCCCTTCAGTCGCGGCCGGTGGGCAATTTGAGTGTAACGTGGCGAGAAGCCTAACCATTGATCAAGACCTTGGGGGAACCGCGTCTTTTCTGTCAGGCAATTGTAAGCATTGACGTATCGGCGGCTCAGCACCCGCAGGGGAGACGTGTTCTGAGGCGAATCGAGACCGGTCATAATTCGAAAAAAACTATAATAGAGCCGAGCGGTCATGCGATTGATCAGCGGGCTTTCGCGTTGCTCGTACTGTCCGATCACGATGTCCGCCTTCGTCGCCGCCATATGCTCGAGCAATGCTGGAATCTGGTCCGGATGATCCTGCATGTCGACATTCATTCGGATGACGACATCGCCCGCGGCCTCGCGAAACCCGCAAGCGATGGCAATATGCTGGCCAAAATTTCTTGACAGATCGATGATCCTGACGAAATCGAACTCGGCCTGCAACGGAAGCAACAGCTCAAGGCTGTTGTCCCGGCTACCGTCATTAACGAAAATCAACTCCAGTATCGCCCCAAGATCCTCGCGACCTGTAAATGCACGCATGACCCGCTGAACTTCCACACAGAGGTCTCGGGCCAAACCGCCATCGCCATAGATGGGCACGACAATCGAGTAATTCACAGTTTGCATCCGATATATGCGAAGCCAGCCTGCTCAGTTGCGTGCCCAGACGGCCGAGCATCTTCGGCTTTGCGCATGAAGGTCAAACGGCTTACCATGCTGCTGCTCCCTGTTGCGGGCCGGGCGCGGTCACAGATCCAGCCCCGTGCCCATTCAGAATAGGATCTATGATGCTGACTTGCCCGTCGAAAACACCGTGAAGCTGGGGGTATTCCGGATAAGGGCCATAACTCATCCACTCCACCGTGATCCCTGCATCCCGAAACATTGTTTCGTCCAAATACACTTTCGCGGACGGACCCGACAAATAATGTGTCGCGCCGGCCGCAAGGCAAGTGGCAAGAACGCGCTCACTTCGCGTCGAGTGCGGCGCATATATTCTGTCGCGTGTGATCAGAACATCCAGCTTTAACGCTTCGACGAAATGCCTGAGGAACAACTCATTGACTTCAGTCAGAAATTTCAATTTCCCGGCCTGGCTGTAGAGCGCTTCGAGAACAGGAAGAACGAGCTTGGCGGCGGGTGCGGCCTTATAGGCCTGACGGATCTGGGCAAAATGCCCCTCGGCCCAATCGCCCTTGATTTCAACGTCCTCGATGGGCTGCCCCAACCTGCCGCTAGTCACCACGGGAATGGTGATCCAGCGCGTGCCCGTTGCAGTCTTGATCTTGTTCCGATTGTGCCAGTGGCCTTTGCTGTAGGCGACCTGATCATAAATGATATATTCATCGCAGCGACCGATAAGGTCGAAGAAGCCGCGCCAGGGAACATAAGCTGACTGTATGATCGCTACACGTTTCATGACCGCGCACCTGCAGTCTTTCTTGCCACCACGAAACGCGATCCGCCGGCCGGCAAGCGCACCCCGAGGCGGATAAGCTGTCGTTCGCCATCCAGCAACATCTCGAACGACCTGTCCACGAACCGAGGCAGTTGCAGCTCCCGCGCCGGATCATGATCCTTGGAGCGGCTGCGCGTGGCGCGCTGGAGCGCGAAAACCGGCAACAGGCTCGTCACAAATGATGTCGAGAAAATCACATCGAGACCAGCGGCCGCACATTTCTGCTCCAGTTCGCCGCGCCGATAACGGCGTTTGTGGAATGCCAGATCATCGTTGCGGCTCCAAAGGCCGGGGTGTTGCGGAACAGCCAGCAACACTCCACCATCCGCCCGCAGGGCCTGGGCCATTTGCCGCAAGACCAGCTCGTCCTCGTCGATATGCTCCAGCACATCGAACGCACAAAGCAAGTCGAATTCCCCATGGAAAGGGAGGTCGCGCGCGTCCATCTGGAAAAGCTGGCCCGCCCCTTTCAACCGCTCGCGCGCGTAAGGCAAGCCGTTCAGATAGATCTCGCTGCCGCACAGGACCGCCTGCGGGAGAGCCTCGCGCAAAGCCGTGAGGACGAAGCCCGTGCCGCATCCCACTTCCAGCGCCCGTTGGCTTTTGACAAAATACCGTCGCACAAGATCTGTGATCAGGCGGTTTCTGGCCCGAAACCAGAAGCTGCCATGCTGCAGGGCCTGAAGCTGTTCATGTGAACTGCTCGCAAAACCGTCATTGTCATGGGCAAGCGCGGGCGCAAAGGTCAGGAAACCATCTTCCAGAGGCACGATCGTGTCGCATTTGGGGCATCGCCAGATGTCCGCCTCATACACGGCATCGCACGCCAAACAACGTTTCATTGCGCAAATTCCAGAACCCGGCTCGCGACGCGGGCAATATCTGCCTCGGTCAGTCCGCCATGCAGGGGCAGCCGAAGCAGGGTATCGGCCGTCTGGTTGGTGACCGCCATCGACGAGGGCGTGAGTCCATATCGTTCACCGGCCGGCGAAGAATGCAGCGGAACATAGTGCGTAACGCCCCCTATGCCTTCTGCCACCAATTTGCGGCGCGTTTCTTCGCGACGTTCAAGATTGGCGAAGCGCAGATGATAGATATGTCCGTTATGTGCAGCGTCGGCCGGAATTTCAGGAAGGCGCAACCCGTTATGGCCGGCCGCTTTGAATATTGCGTCGTAGGCATGCCACAGCGAAAGGCGCTGCCGCGTCAGATCTTCGGCGTATTCAAGCTGAGCCAGGAGCACGGCAGCCACCAAATCAGATGGCAGGAAGGAGGACCCCATATCCTGCCAATCGTATTTGGCCACTTCGCCGCGAATGAACTGGGAGCGATTAGTGCCCTTCTCCCGGATAACTTGCGCTCGCTCGACGAGAGCGGGATCATTGATGATCAAAGCCCCACCTTCACCGGAGACAATATTCTTGGTCTGATGAAAGCTTAGGGTGGCCAACTGGCCGAATGTTCCGAGAGCACGCCCCTTCCAGGACGCCAGGTAAGCCTGGGCTGCATCCTCCACCACAGCCAGTCCATGGCGCGAGGCGATAGCCAGAATAGGCTCCATTTCGCAACCCACTCCGGCGTAGTGAACGACGAAGATCGCCTTGGTTCTCGGCGTGATGGCGGCCTCGATCAGCGTTTCATCGATATTGAGCGTATCGCTGCGAATGTCGACAAATACCGGCACAGCTCCTCGCAGCACCACCGCATTGGCCGTCGACACGAAGGTGAACGACGGCATGATAACCTCATCCCCCGGCCCGAGGCGGAGAAGCATTGCGGCCATTTCCAAGGCGGCGGTACACGAGTGGCACAGAAGCGTGCTGGCATCGTACATCGAATCCAGATGCGCATGGCATCGCTTTGTGAAGCTTGCATCGCCGCCCCACTGGCCCGAGAGAAGGCATTCATTGAGATAGAGCGCCTCCTTCCCGATCAGGTGAGGCAATGCAAAAGAGACACGATTCATTCACGAACATCCGAAACAGCGTATAGCGTCAAAGGCTCGATAGCAAAAAAGCCCCCGCTTTGCGCCCCTAATTAAATTATAATCCACATAAGACAAGTGATATTCCGCCAGGACTGCGGTCATAGGCCACCACGCTCGCGACGATACATTTTTCCATTAAAGGAACTGATTGGTTTGCAAATTTATATTAAGAGAACCGCTCGGTTTGCAAACAGTGACTTAGCCGAGGACCGTTTATCAACCGCGCACGTTCGGCAACCGAATCACGCTCGTTGCTATTGCACCTGTCTATCGGTCCCATTCATTGGATTAGCCGTCATCTTCGATGGCTCATTCGACTTTGACATTGATTGAAAACAATGACAGAGCCGACAACGCAATACCGATCATTTGTACAAAAATGGATGTCCCGCATGTCCAAGGAAAGCCATAAGATGCCCGACATGAAAGGACTTTTCAAAAGAGCTGAATTGCAAATATTTCTCGTTTATATGGGCGCCCACCTTCCCATCTTTCTTTTATCGGGTGCACGATATTGGGATGACTGGAGCCTTTCCGGCGCCAGCAAAGAAATGCTTGTATCAGTTTTTACCCAGGCCGGATTTCCGCTTCTCGGATATTATCATTATGCCGTTCAAGTGATCGGCTGGTGGTTTTACGCTTTCTCGACCTTTGCGCTCGGTTACCTCATCATTCATGTATTCTATCTTATCTTAAAATCTTTCGATTTTTCAAAATCTGATGCAACAGCCCTGTCGTTACTCGCAGCAGCTTTGCCGGTTAATTTTGCCGGGATTGCCGCTATAAATAATCCAGGGCTATTTTTTCTACTGCTATTTGTTTTTGCGTTGTATATTTTTGTAATTTCAGTGATAAATAAAAATTTATATACAGAGTATATTTCTTACGCTTTATTTATGTTTTCCTTTCAGTTCAACGCTCTGATACCGCCCTTTCTATTGGTCTTTTTCATCGCTGCCATCCTGCTTTACAAGAAAGCCGAGACTTCAACAGATCCGATTCATTATAGAAACTATTTAAGCAAATTCAAATTTGTTATAAAGAGAACGGTGGCAATCCTGCTACTGCCCTTCCTTTACACCGTAATACAACATTTCCTATTCAAGAAAACCGGCATGTTTGCCGCCAGCTACAATGTCATCGACATCAATTTCGGCACAATATTTTCGGAAATCAAAGTCATAATTTTATACATTCTCCCATATGATGGAATATACATTGGAAAACCCGCTGCCCTGGCGATATTTTTGGCTGCCCTGTTGTTTGTTTACTTGATTGGAGCAAATTCTTCGGGGAGCGACACGGAAGTCAAATGCAATGGAAAAGGATTGATAGGCATCGGTGTCGTGCTGTTGGGTCTTGGAGCCTCGGCCTATGTCCTGGTTGGGAAGGAACCCTCCTATGAGCCTTGGATGGCGACCCGCTTTCAAGTGCTGCTTCCGTTTGGCGCCGCCTTTTCGACCCTGGGCCTTTTCAAGATCACATGTGCCGTCTTACCGGCGAAGAATCCCGGGATCCGTCATCGGATCAAAGTGGCCTCATTTGCCGGCTTGATAGCGGTGTTCATTGTAAATTGGTGGTTTGTTTATGCCATTTTTTATGTGGACCACCTGCGCCAGGAGGCTTTTGCCGATACCATCAGGAATACCCCTTCCCTGCAAAGCCGCAATTACGTGATCCTCGATAGATCTGGCCTGAACGCATTCGATACGATGCCCGGACTGGGAGAATATGCCGGCTTGCACGAGGCCGCGACCGGGAAACACGACGCCTTGATCCTGGATTATGATTCCATGACTGCGTATGGCGGCTGGTCGGGATTTGTTGGCAATTTCAAACGGTTCTTGGGAGCCTGGTCGAAAGTCGAAGATGCGGCGGTTGACGTTCCAGGATGCCTCTACATCGTTCATCGCGGACGCGACGTGCAAAGCAAGTGGTCCTATATGGTGAGTGCTTTTATCACCAAGATAAGAGATCCTGAACACTATGCGGCAAGGCATCTCCTAACTCTTGATGGCCCCTATTGCCAATCGCCTCGGTGAATGTGACGTGCTCGGGGTAGATTGGCTAATTGGCGCTGACTGCAAGTCTTGAACGAATGGCAAGCGTCATCCACAAGGTCGGGCATAAAAAGGAGCCAAACCGGAGAACCACGAAGGACGACCGTACCGATGGACGCCAGGCAAGCTTTCCTGCGCTCGAGACAGCACCGGAACCGGCGCGTTGGAAATTCAACCTCAATTTACGCTCCCCGGATGTAAGTTAAGTGCGATATTTGATGACCTTCGCTGGCGAACCCACCGCGATCGCATAATCGGGAATATCGGACGTGACGACGGAATTTGCTCCGATCACGGCACCGGTTCCGATCGTGACGTTCATCAATATTTTGGCGCCTGCCCCAATCCAGACATCATCACCAATTTGGACAAAGCCGATTTCGGCCTTCTGAAGCCTGATCAGCGTATCGCGCCTCATGCCGTGGCCGTGATCGATGATCTGGACATCAGAGCCGATCAAGACATCATTACCGATCGATATCCGGTTTTTCGCCGTGATGATGTTGCGGCGGCCGATTACGGTGTTATTGCCGATGAAGACTTTGGGCTCTGGCATTGTAAGTTGGAAGAACGACTGGTCTTGGATCGTGACGTTATCGCCGACCTCAAGGACGGCATGACCGACCATGCGAAACTCAGCGCTGGGCTTCACCACGAGATTTTCGCCGGCCGCGGTGAAGTGGCGGAAGCGCTTATAAGCAGTGACGAGCCGCTGGATTAAGCCGCCTCGATTACGATAGGATGCCTTGTCGACCTGTGCCATTTCTACTCCTGGCGTGATGGCGGCATGTCAAACACAGGTGTGGAGCTTATTCAAGAGCTCCTTCCGCAAAGGAAATGAAAGCCATCGGTCCATATCCAGATGCTGCCGGTAGAGCCGCCCACTGCCATGCGAATTTGCCGACTTGTATTTGTCCAAATCTCCTGCGATCCCACTGCGAAACCGCTCGCTACCTGAATAGAGCCGACGTTGGCGCCGTCACTGCCGGCGCCGGCAACAAGCACACCTTGTGCAGGGTCGGATAACAGTGCAGCGTTAGTGGTTGCCGACGACGTGAGTTCGAAACGCAGCTTCGTCTTGACCTTCACTCCATTTGGCACTGTCAGCGCCAGAAGCGCCGAACTCGTAGAGATAGCAGCACTGACAGCATCCTTGACCGGCGTCACGAAGGTATATTCGTCACGTGGGTACAGGATAAACGGCCGAATATTCGAACTTCCATCGGTCAGCACCACACCGATGCATTTCACGATGGTATAGCCGGTGAGCAGCGTCGTGGTGACGCCGCCGATGGTTGCCGATGTCGAGAGAACAACGTCGAAAGACAGATCCGCATCCTTGCGCAAGGCATAGGCGAAATATGTCGCATTTGCCGCCACCGCGCCGGCGTCGAGGCCGCCTGCGCCTGTTCCGGCCGCAAATGTTCCCGTCACCCTTTTGGTGAACGACGCCGCGCTGGAAACGAAACTCGACCCTGATCTGGCAGAGCCGGCGGTGAAATCGATATGGGTGTTCGGGCTGCCGCCGTTGTTGGAAAGGATGAGCCCGACGACGAAATCGCCGACCGCCGCGCTGTCGGCTTTACTCTGGATCCTGGCGAAGAGCTTGTTGGTGAACAAAGCCGCACCGGAGCATATGATGTTGACGCTATAGCCGTCCTTGAGGACGAGCGTAGCCGCACCGTCGATCGTCTCCGAACCGTTCGGATCGATCGTCACATCCCCGCCATCGGCGATGACGCAATAGTGCCAGTTTGCGCCGAGCGTTGCCGCTGCGCTCAGGGTGAGCGTCGCGGCCGCGGTAAAGCGGTGAACCGCGTTGTCGTCGGATGCAAGTGCTGTGTAATCGCCCGACTTGGCCGCATAGACCAAAGCGTGATCGAACGAGACGTCGACGCCGTTCTGGGCAAAGCCCAGCAGGCCGCCGCCCTTCAGATAGAGGCCGGTCTGCGGGGTCGAGGCGAAGCCGACGCCCGGCGCGGACACGGTTCCGCCGGCAGCCTTGAGCGGTGCGATCATCGGCGCCGAGCCATCGCGCGGCAGCGAATTGGTGATTTCGTTGCCAAGATCGGTGGTCAGCGCGTTCCACGGCGCCGGGTCGATGACCTGGCCGACGGAGGGTGTCGTTCCGGCGGGTTTGGAATAGACGCCGGTTGATGGGTTTCTGGGCATTGGTCTTCTCCGGAAGAAACGACTGCTGGCGTGTTACGCTACCGATTTGGTTGTTGCTGCCCTTGAGCGGCTTGCTGCGAAAGAAGGGCTTGAGCAAGCGCAGCGACCCGCGGGTTAGTTAGACGTGTGGGCTGGATCAGTTGGTTCTGGAGGTAGGCGCGAACCGGGGAAGATAAAAGAATTCTTCCGGCCGCATAGGGGACAGCGCCGCCGGCTATGGCGCCGAGCATTGCTCCATGACCGCCAGCCAACTTAGCGCCCGCGCCGGCGCTAACAAGAGCCGTAATGCCTTTTTGGATAAAACTGCGCACCGGTGAGCCACCGGAACTGGAATGCGGTTTGAGGATTTCTTCCCCTGCCTTTACCAGGGCGGTGAAATCCCCATCCTCTTGGGCGAGCGCGCGAGGGTTCTGCGGTCTCGTGGCGCTCTGCAAGTGCGATGGAGAGATGATGCCTTTCCGAGCATCCTCGCCCGCAGCGGCGACGGCCCTTTCCAGATCCAGAAAATTGCGGTATTGACGCTTTGCCTCCTGC
Organism: Rhizobium sp. CIAT894; assembly: GCF_000172795.2. Classification (NCBI taxonomy): domain Bacteria; kingdom Pseudomonadati; phylum Pseudomonadota; class Alphaproteobacteria; order Hyphomicrobiales; family Rhizobiaceae; genus Rhizobium; species Rhizobium sp. CIAT894. The sequence goes on along the minus strand of NZ_CP020947.1, from coordinate 1,107,036 downwards.
CACCCGCTCAAGCTATTCGGATTCTGCACCGCGATCGATCGCTCCATGGCGTCATCCATTGCGTTGCGTATGCTGGACAATGCTTCCGAAAGATTCGGATCGTTCCAGCTACGCGCTTGTGCGTCTTCAAGTCGAGAGCGGACCGCTTTGTAGGTCTCACCGTTCGCCAGACGTGCAATATCAACTACCGAATTCTTGAGGAGCGGCGCACGCGCCCCTTCCCCCGTAACACTATTGTAGCCGCCCATAGCAGTCGTGATGTCGTCGACGAGTTGCTGATCCGGGATCAGGCTGTGATTGACGGCCAGCATATCCAAACCATCGCCGATGCGCGTCCGTGCCTCAACCATAACCTCAGGCGTGGCGCGGTTGGCGTCGATGCCTGCACGAGCAAGTGCCGCGCGGGTGAATTGGTCGCCCTGCTGTCTGTTCAATTCTTGCGCCGCTGCTCCGCCAAGGTCGCCTTCGGCGTTGCGTAAGGCGACACTGCCGGACGCCTGCCCCCCCGACACAGCATCAATCCCTTCGTTTTTCAGCGTCTGATTCATCATCTGTCGCTCGGCGGAGACCGGTAGCGGCGTAATTAAACGTTCTCCAGCTGGAACAATACCGGAGCCGAGAAGCGCGCCGACGAGGCGAGCATATGGCTCCAATTTCGTGTCTTTGGTGAACTGCCCTGCAGCTTCGCTGGCAACTCCAGGGATCACGGCGAATTTGCCGATGTTCGTCAGCAAATTGCTGGATCCACCAGTAAGCGCGCCCGGAACGAACTCGCCAACCGTTTCCGCATATTTTCCGGGGAGTGTCTTTGGCGCATATAGATTGTCATCCATCGCCCCACGAACATAGTCTTGGCCGCTATAGATGGCTTTATCCAAATCAAGCCAGTTCATGTCCTTAGCTTGCTGGACTTTGGCTTTCCATTCGTCACTCACCGGCGGCATGCCGAGGGCGGATCGACCGAGATCGATACCTTGGTTGTAGACGTATTCCGTGCCCTGCTCCAAGAGACGTTTTGCGGTCACCGGGAACATGACGAGCTCGACACCACCACGGGCAATGCCACTGCCGAAGCTCTTCGCCACATCGCCAACGATCGAAGGCTCTTCAGGCGTCTGCAGCTCGCCAGTGATCAGTTTCTCGAGCGGGTTATGCTCGCGCTTCTGTCCTGTCTGCTCGCCGGATTGCCCCGTATTGGGGGCGGCCCCAAGGCGGGGCATTTTCTTCAATGCCGGGGCTTCTTTAAAGTTTGACATCAAAGGCTCCTGGGGATTTGGGGATCGATGTAAGGTTTTCCGGACGGCCGCTTGTTGACGTCTACTTCAACCGCGGACGGGCAGGTTGGGCGAAAGCGGCTCAAGGGCTCCGGCCTCAGAGCGCTGACTTAACTCTGGACAGCCAAGTCCGCGCGCTATTCATGGAACATTGCGCTGGCCGCTAAACAGCGATGAGAGGAAGCCGGGAAACTTCGCCAACGGAGTGGAAGGCGTGCTCGTCGGCGCGGTGGGGGCCTCGGCAGTCCCTGCCCGCTGCGCCTCATTCTGCTGCCTAATTTCCAGACCACCCATCAGCGCCTGCGCCAACCGCGCAGCTCCCTGCCATGGAGATTGCACCGGGCTCGTATCCATGCCCTGCTGCAGCATGGCGTAGGCCAGTTGCTTGCGCTTGTCGTCGATGTCGCCCTGTGTCCTGCCGGTATTGCCGGCGAAGATCGTTGGAATCATGCCACTGCCCTTTCGTAGAAGACGCGGTCGAAGCCGTCGGCATGCTCGAACACCGCGTCCGGATGGGTCTTGCGCACATCGTCGGACATCAGGCCGAGCTGCATCGGGCCGCCGTCCTTGTAGCGGAATGCGTAGACCGGCAGGCCGTTATCCAGGCTGCCGACCCGTCTGATGTCTTCCTTCAGCCGCCGGTCGGATTTTGCCCAGCCGCCGAGCAACGAGCCACCGAGGCCGAAGAGGCCGCCCATCGCGGCGTTGGACTGGGAGACTTGGCGATCGTAGAGGCCCATTTTCTGGTTGAAGTTCTCGTTGATCAGCCCCGCCTGGTCGACATTCGGCAGCTGCGTTGTCGGCGAATTGACATAGCTCGGCTGGTGCACCTGCGAGCCCGACATCAGCGCCGAAATTTCGTTCAGCGGCTGGTTGCGCTCGGTCACGATTGAATTCTGGGCATTCGAATACATGTCGCCGAGATACTGGTCGGAGGCGGCCTGCTTGCGGGTGGAGAAATCGCGCATGGCGTTGTCGTAAGCCGCCGAGCCCATCGAGATGCCCTTGTCGGCCAGGCTCTGGTCGAGGCTCGCCTGATCGCGATCCCACTGATTGTTGAAGCCGGACTGCCAGTGATCGTTGACATATTTGTCGACATTGCCGGCGCTCAGATCGACATTGGTGCCGAGGATACCGGAAATCTTGCCGGTCTGGTCGTTGGCGAGCCTGGCGAGGCCGAGCTGGGTCTGCTGCGTCTGGTCGTAGATCGCCTGGTTTTCGGGCGAATAGGTCTGATAGGCGGAATAGGTCGGCAGCTGATAGGTCTTGCCGGTCTGGTCTTTCATCGTCTGGTAGCCGCTGCTCTTGTATTCCAGCGAACCATCCGGCGTGTACTGGTTGGTGTGGCTCAGTCCCGCATTGGCGATGGCGGTGTCGACGTTGGTGGCCGTCTGCGCCGCTGCGGTCTGGGTCGGATCAGGCGCCTTCGGGGCCTTCGGCGTGGAGACCATAGGGAAAATCCTCCTTCATGATTGCGTAAAGCAGGCCGTCGCAGTCGCCGAAATAGGCCTGCTGGCGGCCTTCCAGACGGGCGCCGAGCCTTGTGAGCATCGTCTGGGCGTCGATATTGTCGGCCCGTGTCCTGGCGGTTGCGCGGCGGCAGCCGAGCTGATGCACAACATAGGCAAAGACCGATCGCATCAGCGTCAGCGACAGCCGGTCGGCGGCGAGTGAAACCTCGACGTCATGTTCGGTCCAGACGTTGAAGACGAAGCCGGCGATGATCCGGCCGCGGTCGATATGGGCAAGCGTGGTGTAAGGCGGGTGGAAGGCGACGCCGATCCTGCCGCCCACCCAGGCGGCGATCTCCTCACTGGGTTGGCAGACGATCAAATCGGCGCGCCCTTTTCGTAAAGCACCGAGCCGCCGACGACGGCGGCCTCGGAGACGGAGCCTGAGGAGCCGGAGATCAGCGCACGGATCGTCGGCGCCAGCGCCGACCCCGCCCCGCCGGCGGAGGCGAATTTGCGCACCAGCGAAATGCCGGGGAATTTCGACACGCCCCAGATCGCCGTTCCCCATTTCGCCGCCGCATTGTTTTCGACCGAGGAGAGAAGCGCTGTCGGGATCTTCGTCTGGTAGTCGACGGAGATGCCGGCATACATCACCGTGGACACGCCGATCTGCGCCGTCACGCCGATCAGCTTCGAGAGCTTGGTCGAGAGCCCGTCGCCATAGCGGCTCCAGGCACCGACCATCAGCGCGTCGATCGCCACGCCATTGTCGTTGGCGCCGACCTCGGCCTCGTAGACCGTGCCGTCGGCCGCCCCGAAGAACAGCCGGTCCTGCCAGCTCGCCCAGCAGGAGGCCGGCATGCCGACGAAGCGGCACCAGGCTCCGGTCTCGGTGTTCATCACATATTGATAAGGACCGAACGACGACGGCAGGTTGACAATCGCCATCTGCCTGGCCGGGAAGCTCGAAAGCTGCCACTCCCCAGAGGTCGTGCCGGTGGCGGCCACCGTCTCGCGCCATGTCGGGCCGATCCTGGCGGTGATCGCGCCCAGGCTGGTGGCGCCGCGATCGAGCTGCACCGCCTTGGTGATCGGCACGATGCCGTCGGTCGTCATGATGGCGAGATCGGCGCCGACCGACAGCAGGCAGCGATCGAGCCCAAGCGGCCGGCCGAGCTTGAAGGTGCCGATGAGGCTCCAATTGGCCGCATTCGAGGGATCGGAGCCCTGGAAGACGATCACCTCGCCTTCCGAGGAGATCAGCACCAGGCACTGCTGCAGGCCGGTCGAGACCGGTATCGTCCAGACGTTGATCGCAACCAGCGTGCCGCCATATTTCATATTGCCGCCGACCGGCAGAACCGTTGCCGCGCCGCTGACGGCATCGGTGGCGAGATACCAGACATTGGTCGAGTTCTTCTCGATGAACCACAGGCGCGAGCGATAGGCCGTCACCGCGATCAGCAGCGAGGCATCGGATATACCTGATATCATCGTCGAGGCGACGTAGGGTGTGGCGGCCGACGCTTTTTCCAGCTGCGCATTGGTGACCGACCCCGTCACGGTGACGGTGAGCGTGCCGGCCGCCGGCGTGAAGGTGAGCGACACCCGGTTGTTGACGCCGGTGCCGTTCAGCGTGCCGGTGAAGGCGCCGGAAAGCGCGACCGAGCCGGTGCCGAAAAAGCTCAGCGTATAGGCTGTGTTGCGGACGGCGACGTTCTGGGTGGCGAGCGTTGCGGTGCCGGTGAGAAAATTGTTCGTCCAGGAGGTGCCGTTGAAGAGCAGCGGCGTGTCGAGGCCGTTGACCAGGCGCAGGAATTCCTGGCCGGCCGGGTTGGTATATTGCTGCACCGACCAGTGGGCGCTGGAGAGGCCGGAAACGACCGGCGCACCGGCGGCCCCGCCGACCGTCACGTCGAAGATCTTGTCGCCGGCGGCGGCAAACAGCCTGTTGCTGACGCCCGAATAGGGGATGACCGTCTGCACGTCGCCGCCAAGGCCGGTTGAGAAGGCGAGGAAACCGTAGCGGGCGCGGACGCGATTGGCCTCGGGAAAGAAATTGTCGAGCTGAAACGCCGCATCCGCAGGCATATCCGCCATCTCGACATCGGTTCGCCAGCCGCCGATCGGCGCGATCCAGTCTTTGCCCGGCGAAACGCGGCCGGTGCGCCCATTCGGAGGGACAGGTCTGCGGGTCATGGATTTGCCACCGTGATCGTGCCGGGCCAATAATTCTCGCGCGCCTCACCCCTCGCCGACAGCGAGAGGTCGACAGGGCTTGCCGCCCGATCGGCGCCGATCGCCGCTTCCTTGGATCGCTCGAAGCTGGCGATCTCCTCGCCGTAATCGAGGCCCTTGGCCCGCTTCCAGCGCCAGATCAGCGAGAGTTCGAGAAGATCTTCGGGGAAACGGGCGGTATCGGTGTCGTTGGCCCAATTGCCGGCAAAACTCGACCCGCCATTCACCGCCACCCAGAAGCCGGAGATATATTCGTATCTGATCGTCTCGCCCGCGGCGTTCGGGTAAATGTCGAGCTTGCCGCCGGCCATGCGCCAGATCTGCGGCACCGGGTTTGCGTTCAGGATCGTCTGGCGCTGCCAGGTCTGCGGCTCCACAGGGCCGTTCAGCTGCCAGAGACGCGCGGCGTTCCAGATCTTCGCATTGGCGGCGAAGCGGTCCCAATCGGCGGGCGGCTCGGCCGGCTCGGGGTTGACACCCGTCGCGGTGAACTGCCTGTCGACCAGCAGCGCCGACCAGTCATGCTCGCGCATCAGATCGCGGCCGGCGCGGGTGGAGAGGATGCGCAGCTGCATGATCTGCGGATCCGCCGAGGACATGACAGCCGTCGGCGGATCGAGGTCGATCTCCGCGCAGACGTTCTGAATGATGGTCAAGAGCGACATGCGCGGATCTCCGGTTCAGGGCGGTTGGCGTGGGTGAATTTGCTTGAAGGTTGTGCCGTGCAGCCCCCTCATCCGCCTGCCGGCACCTTCTCCCCGTTGGGGCGAAGGGGTTATGCCGCGAGGTCTCGATTCCCTCTTCTCCCCCGCGGGGAGAAGGTGCCCGTAGGGCGGATGAGCGACTATCTGGGTTGTCAAGTTGCATGTTCGAATTCTCTTCGCGCATCTCGTGCTTTTGCATTGAGAATGACCAGGAGTTTTCGGGCGAGAGCAATACGGACGACCATCTTCGGCTTGCCTGCGCTCTGCAACCTTTGCCTGAAGGCAGCCAGATGCGGATCGTGTCTGGCCGCGACGGCGGCGACCAGGAACAGGATGCCGCGCGGTCCGGAGCGTCCGCCGCGCACCGGCCGGGGACCGCTGCGTTTGCCGCTGTCGTTGGCAATCGGCGCCAGGCCGGCCAGCTTGACGATCGCCTTGTTGGAGATCCGGCCGATTTCGGGCAATTCGCCCATCAGCCGGGCAACGGTGCGGTCGGCCACACCCTTGACCGAGCGAAAGGCCCGATTGAGGCAGGCCCAGAGCGGATCGTCATCGATCATTGAGGCAATCTCGCCTTCCAGCCTGCTGCCCTGGCGCATCAAAAGCGCAATCACCTCGTCGAGGCTTTCCACGATCGCCCCATCGCCGGCCGCACTGCGGCGCTGCTTTTGAACGATCAGGTCTCGCGTGACTTGGGACAGCCGCGTCATCAGCGCCGACAGGCGCAACTGCGCGGCTTTCGGCGGCGACAGGGCAGACAGCCGCTTGGTCTCGGCGTAATGGGCGATCATCGCCGCGTCGATGCGGTCGGTCTTTTCCAGAAAGCCCATGGCCTCGGCAAAGCGGCGCACATGGCGCGGATTGGCAAGCGCGCAGGCGATCCCAAACTCCCACAACAGCAGGAAGGCCTGCCGCTCGTAACCGCCCGACGCCTCCATGACGACGAGTTCGACATTCTCGGCCCGGCAGAGCCCAGCAAGCGCGCCGATGCCGGCCGCATCGTTGCCGAAACGCTTAAACGTCCCGGATGGGCGGATATGCGCATCCAGCCAGTCTTTCGAAACATCCACTCCACATATAACTCTGTTCACGGTAACCTGCCTTGTGCGTGCGGTTGAAGCCAAGCGACTATTCGGTCGTACGTGACGATGACGAAGATCCCAGGCTCATCCACGGTTGTAACCGGAGGGGGTGCGGGCGACTTCGTCACGCCTCTGGCCGGGTGGCCACCCGGCCAGAGGCTCAATCGCTTCCATCGCACGAAATTACTAACGTGCAGATACAAGGGGGCCGCTTGCGTCAGCGCTTCCTCAGCCCGCTTGCCGGCCGCGCCCCTTGCCGCCCTCGCCTTCCTTTTCGAGCGCCTCAAAGCGCAAGGCCATCTCCCGCATCTGCTCCTGCAGGCGGGTGACTTCGCCCTTCAGCCGCTCGTTTTCGGCGGCAAAGGCAGACGCCGCGCTGGAGTTCTCGGCGGTTGCCAGATAGGCCCGGGCGGCGGCGACAAGCTCGGTGGCGCCCATGCCGATCTTCTGCTTGGCGGTGTCGGAAAGGGCGGCGAGCTGCTCGACGGTATAGATATTCACCGCCTCCATCTCCTTGATCTGGCTGGGCTTGAGATAAGGCCATTGCGAAAGCGGCGTGCCGGTCAGCTGCTCGCGGGCCTCGGCCCCTTCCTTGAAGCGCTTATAGGCGTCGGCAAAGCGCTGCTTGTCGTTGTCGGTCACCTCGCGGTAGACTTCGGTGTGCTTGTCGCCGGCGATGAAGATGCGGACGAATTCCTTGTCGGCAAAAATCGGCCGGCCTTCCTTCTCGGTCAGAAAGGTCTGTTCGACCGGTTCGAGGCTGAAGGAGGCATAGATTCCGGTGTTGTCGGGCATGATGGTTGCTCGCTGTTGATGGCGGGGAGATGAGGAATGGGCGGGGGAAACATCTCCTCTCGTCATCCCAGGCCTTGTGCCGAGGATCTGCTACGTATCGACCGGCAGCAGATGCCCGGGACAAGCCCGAGCATGACGGAAGAGAAGTGTGCAGCGTTGAAACTAGCCATGGCGGGCGCCGAAACGCCCGCCGATTGCTTAGTTCACCTTCGACAGAAACGGCCGCATCAAAGTCGCCTCCAGCACGCCGGTCGCGGTAATGGTGATAGCAGTGCCGTTGGCGGTGGCATTGGCCGAGAGCGTGATGCTCTGGACGACGCCGTTCGGGTTGTAGGTGATGCCCGAGATCGTCGTGCCGCCTGATATACCCGTGCCGGCAACCGCCGCACCGATGAACGGGCCGGAACCGGCATTGAGGCCGGAAAGGCTGGTCAGCAGGTTGGAGCCGTTGACGGTGGTTGCGGTGAACGTCTGGTTGGCGGCCGCAAAGTTGACGTTGGCGATCGCCTTGGTGGTCGTCGTCGCCGAGGCCGGGGCGCTTGCCTGGCCTGCGGTGGCGGTGGTTTCGGCAACGACGAGGGCCGCCGTTGCGGTCGCCACCTGCGACGGCGCCTGGCCGTTGCGCTGCAGCCAGATGTAATAGGTGCCGGCGGCAAGGGTGACGGCACCGACCGGGCCGCCGGTCAGCGTCGGCGGCTGGGCGGCCCCGGAAAAGACGCCGCAGCGCTGGCCGACGACGGCCGCCGCCGTCGTCAGCAGCGAGGCGACATAATCCCGGGTCCACTGGAACCACTGGCCGGGCTGAAGGGTCGTCTGCGAGGCGAGCACCAGCTGGCAATAGACCCATTCGGATTCACGATCGCCGCCGGCGATAGCACCGAGGGCGAAGTTCGGTCCGGGAATACCGGAGCCGGAAACGATCGGGCCTTCGACGACGAACGGGTTCGCGCCAAGACGATCGGACTGGATTGTAGCGACCGACATTTGCTTTGTTCCTTTCGTGGACGATCAGGCGAACAGCACGCCCTGCAGGAAGGCGTTGTTCATGGTGAGGTTGCCGGCAAAGCCCATCAGCTGGACGAAGGCATCCTGGTTGGTGTTCATGCGCTCGTCACCGATCGGCGCCATGTCGCGGTCGCGATGCGGGCGGTAGAACAGGTACTTGGTGTTGAGGAAGAACATCTGGTTCAGAGGCGCACCGCCGCCGAAGCCGCCGTCGAAGATCACGTCGGCGCCCATATATTGCAGCGACTGGAAGCCGGCCATGCCCTTGTCGGCCGAGGTGATGCGCTGGATCGCCTGCAGCGATTCCCAGTAGAGGCGGAAGAAGTTGTTGTCGGCAACGACGAGATCGGGGGCGTCGGAGCCGCGCACGCAGGACATATAGAGCCGGTTCATGTAGCTCTGGATGTTGGCATTGGTGGCGGCCGCACCACCATCGGCCGAGGCCGAGAATTTCTGGTTGCGCCAGAAACCCCAGGTGGCGCGCGAAATGCCGCCGACGGTGCCCGAAGTCGGCGAGGTCGAGATCAGCAGCTGCAGGCCGCCGATCTGCCGGCCGCCATCGGCCGTGCCGTCGGAATAGCAGTCGAGCGCGATGTTGTTCTTCAGCGTCGTTTCGGCATTCTCGATGCGCTGCTCGAGCAGGTCGAGGATCGCATCCTCGCCGGAATTCTGCAGCTGTTCGAGGCCGGACATGGAGACGGCGACCGCGGCCTGCTTGAGATCGTATTCGGCGGCGGTGATGACGTCGGAGGGCTGGACGTTCAGGATATCGTAGCCGGAATAGCGCTTGAAGCTGCCATTCTCTTGATATTGCAGTTCCTGGACGATGGTGCGGCCGCCGGAGATCGGCTTCTTGCGGCCGCGGCTGTTCAGACGGGTGAGAAGACCGTTGTTCTTCGTCACGTCGTCGGCGACCGTGCCGCTGCGGTTGCGCAGCGTCGTGGTGACGATTTCAGAGAGATTGGGCGAGATGGGCATCGATCGTTCCTTTAATCAGACTTGGCCTTTGATCAGAATTGGCCTTTGATCAGACTTGGCCGCGCGAAAAACGCATGGCGTCGCGCAGCGAGTCGCGGATGGAGGTGGGCTGGCCCCTTGCCGCATCGCGGGTCGGGCCCGGTGCGGAAGAACCAGAGATGGATCGCGAGGCGCGGCGGGCTTGATCTGCCGCTGCGGCCCTCTGGGCTTGGTGGTCTCGGACGGGCTGCGCAGTCTGGCTGATCAACTGGCGGCGAATGTCCGGGCGCATCCAGCATGCGGCGTCGTAGGCGTCCTGAAGCGATGATGCCCGCCCGGCGTTGATAAGGGCGACCATATCGTCAAGCACATCTTCGGCATGCGCGTTTGCCGGGTCGGAAAGGAAGGCATCGACTTGAGTTTCGGTGTCCCTTTTCCGCAGAACATGTTCGACCGTGGCCTCGACATTGATGGATCGAGGCTGTGGCTGTACCTGCTGCGCATTGCGCTGCAGGGCCTCCCCCGTCTGACCGTTGACGAGGGCGTGAAGATTGACCCCGGCCACCTTGGCGACGTGAAGAACGGTGTTGACGGGATCGCGGATCAGCGCCTTTTCCCAGTCGATCGCCCGGCGCATGACATCGGCATGGGTCATGCCGGCCTGGCGGATCAGCGGCGTGAACTCCTCGAGGCCCCTGTAATCCTGCAGCACGCGGAAGCCGTTATCGACCTCCTGTTCGCGCTTGGCGATCGCCGCCTGCACTTCGCCGGGAAGGCTGGTGAACTGCGCCTTGGCTTCCGCCGACCAGCCGGGCGGCACCCGGCTGCTGCCGGCGGCAGACTGTTCGGCGCCCTGCCCGCGACTCTCAGCCTGCAGCATCTGCTGGGCGCCGGCTTGCTCCTGGCCCTTGGCCAGGAAGCGGCCATTTTCGCCGTCGCGTGACTGGCCTGATATATCGCCCGGTCCAGTGCCTTCGACGGTATCGATCGCCGCCTTCAGGCTGTCGCGGATGCTGACGGGCTTGTCGTCGAACGCACCGAAATCTTCGCTGCCGTTGCCGGCCTCGTTGAGGTCTTCCATATCCATTGGGAAATTTCCTATGTCGGGGATTGATGCCCGGTTAAGCCTTTGTGCATGTCGTAATCCCGGAACCGCTGCACACTTCCGGGCAACATGCGTCAGGCGTTGTATTCGGCGTAGACCCGCCGCAGCTCCTTGCGGATCTCGTTGCGATCCGTCGTCGGTTTTTCGATCGGCCGGGGTTTCTCATTGCCGATTTCTTCCACGCCGGCCGCGCGGTACTCGGAACGCAACTTGGCTTTCGAGGTGTAGTGCCGGCCGTCATGCATCGACCGGATATCGATGCTGTCGCTGACGAAATGCGGTGCCGGCAGATCGGACTGCGCCGCATTTCGCGCCGGCATGCAACTGTGCGGCCATTGGTCGAGTGCGTGCCAGCCGCCGCAGACGCGGCAATAGCGTTCTCTCATGTTTTGCTCCCCGCTGCTTATTGGTAGAGGGATTGCGCAGAGCGCATCTGATCGATCGCCTGCGCCGCCATCTCGCCGCGCGCCTTTTCCACCGTGGCGCGGTGCTCGATCTCGGCTTGCGCCACGCCAAGCTCGGCCTTGCGCTGTTCGGCGCCGGCCTTCACCTGAGCGGTCTTCAGCTTGATCATCTCGCCGGGCGCAGGCTGCGGCTCCGGTTTCGGGGCGCTGGCGGCCTGCGAGAGCTGAGCGCCCACCTGCTCCAGCGTGCTTTCCAGCTGACGGCCGGCCCGGAAGCCGCGGGCGGCAAAGAGCAGCGTCTCGACCATGACGGGCACCAGCATCGGGCTCTGCTGCGCCATGGCGCCGGCCTGCTGCATGAAGCCGCCGACCATCTGGACGAATTCCATGCGGCGCTGCTTTTCGGCGTCCTCGTCGGGCTCGATGGTCGAATCCGTTTCGATTTCGATCTGGAAGCCGCGAATGCTGTCATTGCGCAGGAGCTGCACCACCTCGTCGATCGTCGGCTGCCCCATCATCTGCTGCAGCTGCGGCGGCATTTCGGGCGGCGCCATTCCTGGGGACGACTGGGCCGGCTGACCGGTCTGCTGCGCCCGCATGGCCGCCTGCTGCGCCGCCATCTGCATCTGCTGCATCTGCATTTGCACCAGCTGTTTCTCGGCCATGGTGGGAAGCTTGATGCCGCTCACCAGCATCAGCGTTTCCGGCTGGAACTGGTCGCAGATGATTTCGCCGGCAAGGCGGATGATGTCGCGGGCAAAGCGGGCGAGCTCCGCCTGGCGGTCGCGGATGCGGATCGAACCCCATTGGCTCTTGATGCGCTGCGCCGTCGCCGTCTCCGACGCCTGCGTGTCGCCGCGCACGATGTCGGATATGCCGGTGATCTGGTAGACATCCTCGATCAGCTGCTTGCGCGCCGCCATGCAGGCGACGATCACCTTCTGCACCTCATCGATCGGCAGCGTCACGATCGCCTTCGAGCCGCCCTTGTCGGTGAACGCCGCCCATTCCGGGATCGGCACCATGACCATGTCGTTCTCAGGCCGCATCGCTTTCTCGATCGCCGGCGAGATCGCGCCGTCGCCGGAGGGATAGAAGATCTTCAGCCGGAGCTGATCGGTCAGCTTGTTGATGCGCTTGGTCAAGAGATCGATCTCGTCGCACTGCTGCTGATAATAGACATAATCGGGAACCGGGATCAGCGAGCTCGTCGACATCGTGCCGTAGGCCGGGCGCGGGCACGGCCAGAAATGCGTCAGCTCCAGCGGCGGCTCGGAAACCTCAAGCGCCACCGGCGCGCCGTCGGCGATCCAGACGGTATAATTCTCGCTCTTGCACCAGATCTCCCAGATATGGGTCTTGCCCTCGTTTTCGGCGCGCTCGGCCTGGCTTTCGCCCTTTTTGCCGGCGGCACCTTCCGCCGCCCGCGATGCCATCGCGTCGGGGCCGAAGCGCTTCTCCATCTCCTCGTCGGTCATCGGCACGCGCCGCGCCACCCAGGTGACATCCTTCCAGCGGCGGGCCGGCGAATGCAGGAAATCGGACCAGTGGACATAATCGATGCACACGCGCTCGTCGGCGATCACCTCGGGCTGAGGACCGCCCATGGCGCCGATCTCGCCGCCGATGCCTCCGGGCAAGCCTGCGCCAGGACCTTGGGCTACCGCCGGGTCCGAGGGCTGGACGCCCATGTCGAGCGGCTCGAAATCGGCCTCATAGCGCAGCCACACCGTGCCGCGGGCGCAGAGCAGGAAATCGTCGCGCACCGCCCGCATGATGGAATCGAGATCGGCCTCGTCGCCGGTATAGGCGAGATTGCGCTCGACCAGTTCCGAGGCGATGCGCGCCACCGGCTGGGCATCCTTGAAGCGGCGCTCGACCACAGGCTGCGGCACGCGGGCATAGACGGCCGGCTGCATCACCGACGTATTGGCCCAGAGCATCGGAAAGCGGCGCTTGGCGGCGCTCGTCTGGTCCGATTGCTGGTCGAGATAGATCTTCTCGATCTTGACGCAGCGGTCGTGCCAGGACTTGAAATAGCGCTGGGCGCGCTCGAGTTCCTGCTGCCAGTGGGCGCCGACCTTTGCCGGATCCCAATGTTCTCCGCCCTCTGGAGCCGTTGCTTCATCTTCCATCAAACACGCTCGCTCTGTCTCGGGGTGGAATCGGCAAATTCGTTGAATGTCATCGTCTGGAAGGTCGCCAGCGCCTTCGGTGCGGGCTTCAAGGGTTCCGGCGCCAGGCCGGTGAAGATGATCGCCAGGCCGCCGAAAGCGTCGGCGCCGTGCGAGGCCCAGTTGTGCAGCGGCTCGTCGCGGAAGACGCCGAGATCCTCGTCCCAGTCCTTGCGGTAGTTCCTCAGGCACTTGATGCCCTCGATGCAGCCGGCCTGGTCGAACTCGACCTTTGCCAGAATGCGCCGCGTGCCGTTGATGCGGTCATGGACATAGGCGCGCTCGACCTTGCGCACCGTGCCGAGACCGCGCGCCCTGACCTCTCTCAGCATGATCTCGATGCGGGTCATGCCGCCGCGCGTCCATTCCCTGACCTTGATGTCATGCGGCATGTTGTGCACGCCGTAGACATAGCCGTGCTCGGTACTGCGCCGTGCCAGCTCATCGAGCATGCCGTCCATGCCGGTGCCGGTATGCTCGAAATAACCGATCATCCGCACCCGGCCGGGCAGCACCTGGAACAGCCAGACGCTGTTGGTGTCGTCCATGCCGATATCGGAGATGGTATGAACCGGATAACCATCGACATGCGGGAAAACCCCGATGCGTTCCTCGGCGTCGGCCACCGCCATCTGATCGGCGTAATAGGCGCCCTCGACGCTCGCCTCGAAGGCTTCGGCGGGCGTCGAGGGATATTCGCGCTTCATGTCGCCGAGCTGGGTTTCGGCCTTCTTGACGTACCAGGCCTTCTGCCCGTCGGTCAGCGTGATCCCCTGTTCGCCGAGCTGGCGGAAATATTTGACGAAAGCATCGCTGAGGATGACGCCATCGGCCGCGATCGAATATTGCGGCTCCTTCCACCAGGGGAAGAAATGAAACTTGAAGTCCAGTTCGGTCAGCTTCGCCGCCTGGCGCTGCTTGACCTGGCCGTCCTCGCAGAGCGAATAGAAATGCCCTTCCTGGCCCTCCGCCGTGCTTTCGACGAAGACCAGCTGGCCGGCCTGCACCGTATTCAGAGCGCCGGTGCGGACTTCCCTCGCCTTCTCGGGATATTTGGCGCAGAGCTTTCCATATTCGGAAATATGCAGATATTGCAGCGTTCCCGACCGCAGCGAGGTGCCGACCCGGATGCTCGAATTGTTGGCGAGCAGCAGTTCGGTCTGGTTGGTCCTGACGACGGGCACGGCATTGCGAATGCCTTCGGGCAGATTGTCATAGGGGTATTTGATCTTGTCCCGAAAGATCGTCTGCACGTCGCCGAGCGTATGGGCGATGGTGCCCGCCCTGATATCCCGGTTGAAGACGCAGGCATCGAGCATGAAGATCTGGATGAAGGTGGTGAGACCGAGCTGGCGGGCCTTCAAAAGCACGTTCAGATAATGCATCTGCTCGAAGAAGGTCGTCTGCATCACGTTCATTTCGAACCTGACGCGCCGGCCTGATTTGTCGGTGATCCAGTAGAGATTGTTCAGCCGCCAGCGCCAGTCGGAAAACTGGTCAACCGCCGTTTGGAAGTCCGCGGGTTTTGCCATTGATATCTTCCAGCAATTGCGAGACTTCGCCGGTGACGCCCTGTTCGGGCTCGGCCTTGGCGCCGTATTTCTTCGGCCTCAGCTTCTCGGCGACCCATTGCCGCGTGGCGATGCGCAGCTGCGAGCGCCTGATCGCCTCGCCGTTCTCCTGCCAGCCGGTGGTTTCGCCGCTAGCATTCTTCTTTTCGATCCAGTCATTGCTGCGGTCGTCGGCAATCTCGACCAGCTCGTCGACGAAACCGTCGGCGAGGATCTCGCGGGCCAGCGCATAACGCGCCCGAAAGGCCGCCTTGCTTTCATCGGCAAGCCAGGAGAGCACCGTCGATTTCGCCGGCATATCCTCATCCCGACAGATCGTCCGCAGGCTTTCCCGGTCAGCGATCCGCTCGCAGATCTTTTCCGCCAGCGCCTGGGTGAACTTGGTCGGTCTGCCCATGGAGATTGCGTCTGAAGCTCAGAACAGCGCGATGATGTTGGAGGCCGTGGTCCCGGTCAGCGCCACGATCGCCGCATGCACCGGCAGGATCGTCCCGGCCGGCACGCTCTTGAAGACGACCGGATCCACGTCGCGCCGCAGCGCAATCGCCACATCGCCCGCCGTGCCGATATAGAGCGCGCGCGCCCCGACAATGGCACTGTCATTCGGCGTCACAACGGCGGCCCGCGAGGCCGGAGCAATCGAAGGGTCCATTGCAGTTCTCCTTGTGATGGTGGATGCGCTGCCGATGCGGCCGCACGATGCTGCTTCAGTAGATTTGCCACAGCGCTCAACTCTTGCTCCGTCCTCCTCGGGCTTGACCCGAGGATCCACCTTGGCCTCCACCAGCAGCGGGCATGGATCCCAGGGTCAAGCCCTGGGAAGACGGAGCAAGGGGTGAGCGCTATGGCAAATCTGAGATGGCAGCTCGGACGCTGACCGTCCGCAAGCCCGTGTTCGCAAGCCCCTGTTCGCAAGCATTGGCAAACAGTGCATGCGTTCGAAGGGCGGCGCCGATCGACATCACCTCTGGATTCAAATTTCGCAGCTTGGATTTACGGTAGTCTTAAGTGATCCGCCGGGGGGTGATCAAGCACTAACTTCCGAGCCGGCAGCAATATGCGGAAATTACCCCGAAACTCCGTCATTCCAGGCCTTGAGCGTGGAATCCACCTTGCCTCCACCAGCAGCGGGCATGGACCCCAGGGTCAAGCCCTGGGAAGACGGAGCAAAGGGTAAGCTCCCTGGCAAATCTGCGGTGGCGGCTCTGACGCGGACCGGTTCGCAAGCCTTGGCGAACGGCGCATGCGTTCGAAGGGCGGCGCCGACTTGACCGTCGACATCACCTCTGGATTCAAATTTCGCAGCTTGGATTTACGGTAGTCTTAAGTGATCCGCCAGGCGGTGATCAAGCGCTAACTTCGATCGATTTCCGAGCCGGCAGCGATATGCGGACGTTACCCCGAAACTCCGTCATTCCAGGCCTTGAGCCTGGAATCCACCTTGCCTCCACCAGCAGCGGGCATGGATCCCAGGGGCAAGCCCTGGGAAGACGGAGCAAGAGGTGAGTTCCGTGGCAAATCCACAATGGCAGAGCGATCAAGAACCTCCCACGGCGATGGTCGCCGCCCCGCCCGCTTTGCCAGCCTTTCAGCTCCGGCGTACAATCACCAGGCTTCGGTCAAACGGTGGAGGCGTTCCGTGAAAGCCGCGAGACTCTTTCTTTGCCTTGCCGCGTTTCTCAGCGTCACGCTTGCGGGAAACCCGGCCGATGCCGACGAATTGGTGCGGTTCGAAAGCGTGCCCGTCAAGCTCAGCGCCTTTCGAATCCGCAAGGCTGCCGAACAAGGCGAAATTCTCTCCCAACCGTCGGGCACGCCATTGCTCGGCTATTTATCCCGCCCGCAGGGTGACGGCCCCTTCCCGGCCGTCGTCATTCTGCATGGCTGCGACGGCCTGCGTTTGAGCGTCAAAGGCCTCTGGCCGCAGCGGCTGGTCCGATGGGGTTACGCCGTGCTGGTGGTCGACAGCTTCACCACCCGCAACATTCAGGACACGTGTCAAAGCCCTCTCCCCGATCGCGTCTTCGACGCCTATGGCGCTTTGAATTTCCTATCGAAACAAGGCTTTGTCGATATCGGGCGCGTCGCGCTGATGGGCTTTTCGGCCGGCGGCACGGTGACGCTCGACGCCACGAAAATCGAAGGCAACGAACAGCTGATGGAGCGCAAATTCAGGGCGGCGGTCGCCTATTACCCCGCCTGCGACGCAAATCAGGGCGATGCGACGGTGCCAACCCTGATCATGACCGGCGATCGAGACAATTGGAGCCCGGCTGAACATTGCCGCAAGCGGCTTGCCCGCCTGAGCGACAACGGCCCGCCGATCGAGCTCGATATCTACAAGGGCACCTACCACGATTTCGATGCCCCGGAATTCAAGGTGGGACGAAGGGTGCTGGGTCATATCGAAAAATACAATCCCGACGCCGCGGAAAAATCGATCCGCAGCGTTCACGCCTTTCTTCGCAACTACCTGGCGAACTGAAGCCCGGTCACCTGCGCAAGATCGTGTGCCGGCCGGGTTTGGCAGAACCGCCTCCCCAACCTCCGTCATTCCAGGCCTTGAGCCTGGAATCCATGCCCGCCGATCGCGCGCCCTTATCGCAAGAGCAGGCTAGATGCTGCTCGGCCGCCCGGATGTCGCCTGGCTCGCCGAAGACAAAAACGCCTCTTCCGCCGTGGGCACTTTCCCCTGCGGCGTCAGATCGTCGACGGCCTTCGGCAGATCGCGGCTCAGCCGGCCGAGGATTTCCTCACGCGAGAGGCCGGTATTTCTGGCGATCTCGTTCAAAACATCGGGGCCGAGGGCTTCGGCCAGTTGGCCGTCATTGATCTCGGCATTCTGCCCGGGCTTGACCCATGAGTCGATCGTGTCGCCATGGCCGTTCTGCTGAAAGGTCTTGAGGAGATCGCCGAGACCGCCGCTGACGATGCTGCCGGAGGTCAGCCCGCCGAGCAGTCCTCCCAAACCGCCGGAGCCCCCGAGCCCGCCGAGGAGACCGCCAAGCCCGCCCGGCTGCTGGCCTTCAGGCGCCTGCTGCGGGTCGGCCGGCTGCGGGTTCTGGATGCCGCGCAGAAGCTCCCCGATCTTGTCTCTGTTCTGATAACCGGCGACGGCAAGAACGGCGAGAAGCGCCTTCAATTGACCGCTCATCATGATGAAATCCTCCCATGGCGTTAAAGACCGCAGGCGCAAGCAGAGCGCTGCATGGGCAGCAATGTCCGGAGCGGCCAAAGGTTCCGCGCCGGGCACTCAAAGGCCCGGCCGTCCGCCTTGCCGCACGCCTGCCGGTCAGATTTCCGGGCAGCCGCGCCGGTTGGCGAAGAACATCCGCTCCGGTCCCCGGCGCGTCATCCCCTGGACGACGATGCTGCGCGGCGACATGCGGACGATCTGCACCCGGCGAAGGCCTTCGCCGCGGGCGATGTCGAGCGCATCTTCCGGATCGCAGCCGCGCCGCCCGCGGCGGTCATACAAGTCATACCGACCACGGTCGCGATCCCGATCGTAACCGCCGACGCCGCCGGGGCCGATCCGGAATTCCAGATCCTGCGCCGCCGCGATCGTCGGCGAAACCGTCAAGCCGGTCATGGCCGCCAGCCCGACCAGGATGAACTGAAGAGATTTCCGCATGAGTTCCTCCGATGGTTTTTTGCTTATCGCAATCCCAACCTCACCATGCGGATTTTGTTCCTTGGCGGGAGGAGGAGCCGGCGCCGCTCTGCCAGGACGACCGTGGTACAGCCGCCGACAGAGATTCGTCAGGCTCTACGGCCCTTTGACGACTGAAGTCTCGACCCACGCGTTCGAAACATCCTGCGGCGTGCCGCTGTCTGTGACCACTACCGTTACCCACGCGTTCCGGTCCTCTATCAAATAAGCCGTGCCGCCTTGCCTGCGTTCTTTCGTTATCCGACCCAAAGAGGCAGCAGAGAGCCCGGCTTCGAAGGCTTCAAGTTCAGCGTTCGAACAACGCATCCCTTCCTGACCGCCCTTGCCCAAGGCTAAGAAAAAATCGAATGAGCAGTTGGACGAAAAGAGATTTTGGTATTCCTGAAAATATATGGCGAACCGCTGCCCGCTCGGCATCGTGTAAATCTCGCGGCCGGTTCGAGGCTCCGAAATTGCATTGACCGGAGAACTAATCGCGTCGACTTTCCAATCACCGCGATCGACGCCGCTGTGCAGGGCAGACAGGCTTCGGCCATTCAACACGCAGAGCTTCAAGGTATCATCGAGAGGGCACGCAACCGCCTGCACCTGGCTCGATAGGATTGCAATCGTCAAAGCTGCAAAGAAACGCAAGCACTCACCCCCAAATCACCCTGCCGGCACCGTAGTTTGGTTGGTGGAGAAAGCAAGACAACGGCGCAGCCGATCACCCCGCGGCAGTCGAAGGACGGGCCTCGACCCTCTTCTCTGCAGGAAAGCTTCGTGCATATATTGCCGCTACGCTGAGCCACGCCGCAACGGTCCGCGGTTGCTGCAACGCGTTCTGGGCACTTCAAACCGGCGGGTACATTCTGTCGTGAGCGCTACAAGGTACTTGCTGATCCTGCCGCTGATGGCGGTCATCGCCTACATGGCGCTCGTCGGGCTGGTCTATTTTTCTCAGCGAACCCTGCTTTATCCCGGAGCAGGCGCCACACCGGTTCCGGAGCATGCGAACTGGGGCGAGACGGTCCACGTCAAGACGCCCGACGGAGAGATGCTTCGGGGATTGTACAGCCAGGGCGACAGCGACAAGCCCTGCGTGCTCCTCTTTTTCGGAAACGGCGATAGCGTCGGTAATTACGGGTTCCTCGCACAGGCGCTGGCCGCGCGGAGGATCGGATTGCTGGCGATTTCCTATCGCGGCTATCCCGGATCGACCGGCTCGCCCAGCGAGCAGGGGCTGCTGACGGACGGCATCGCGGCGTTCGACTGGCTTTCGGCACACACCGGAAGCCGGATCGTTGTGCTGGGCCGGTCGCTTGGCACCGGCGTTGCCGTGAATACGGCTGGAAACAGGCCGGCCGCGGGCGTCATCCTTGTGTCTCCTTACCTGTCGGTTCTGTCGGTTGCGCAGACGCATTATCCGTTCCTGCCGGTCGAGGCTCTGCTCAAGGATCCCTTTCGCTCGGACCTCAACATCGCCAAGGTAAGACAACCGAAGTTGTTCCTCCACGGCCGGCTTGACGATAGCATCCCGCTTTCTTCAGGCCAGGCGTTGTACCGCATCGCACCCGAGCCCAAGCGGATGGTGATCTATGACGGTGCGAGTCACAACGATATGTGGAACGACAGCATGATCGGTGACGTGATCCGTTTCGTGGAAGCGCTGCAGGGAAACGGGCCGTAAGCCGCTTCCAGAACAATCATCGCGCCCTCCACATCGTCAGGCTCCGGCTGTCACCGGCGCTCCGCGCCGACTGTGTCCTCGCCGCCAATCTGTGACCTCTCATCCAACTGGATGATTGCAATCACTGGTCCGGGCTATAATTGAAAGCAGCGACGGGCATCGATCTTCATGACGAATTCTTTCTGAACGATCACGCCCGAGCAAGCAGATATGGCTGGTTTAGAGGAACCTTCGCGGCTGAACCAGCCTCGATTCGTCATCGGATGATGATTAAGAGGTGACGACATGCGCAAAACGCTCACAGTCGGCCTGATCGCCATGATTGCTATGTACTTTCTCGGCGGCATGAGCGCGAGACATGAGATCTTTCCCTGGCCGCAACTTTCCGCGCTGAGAAAAATGGTTGGCGGACAGAAGGCAGCAGCTCCAAGCCGTTACAAGTTCGACGACAAGGAACGATTGATCGGGGATGAAACAAAAACGCCTGTGACCTGCCCGGTTCAAACGGATCGAACTGCTGTCCTGCTCATTCTCGGCCAATCGAACGCGGCCAATGACGGTGGACAACGGCACCGGTCGAATTATGGCCCTCACGTCGTCAACGCCTTTGACAGCAAGTGCTTCATCGCGGCGTCGCCCCTTCTTGGATCGACCGATACCAAGGGAGAGTACTGGACGCTGCTTGGCAATGATTTGATCGCATCGGGGCAAAATGACAGCGTCGTCCTCGCGCCTCTCGCCTATTCCGGATCTCCGGTCGCACGATGGGCGACAGGCGGTGACATCAATCCCGTGCTGATCGATACAATAAAACAGCTTCAGGATTCCGGTTACCGGATAACGAGCGTCCTCTGGGTGCAGGGAGAGGCGGACCTGGTTCTGGGCACCACCGCGCAGGCCTACCAGGAACGTTTCATATCGATGGTCGACACATTGCGTCAGCACGGCGTCGAAGCTCCCGTTTACATTTCGATCGCATCGAAATGCCTGGAGCCGAGCAACGGCGGCTTCAAGGAGCATATTCCGGACAATGCGATCGTGCAGGCGCAGGTGGCCCTGTCAAAAAGCGGCCACGGCATCCGCGAGGGCGTCAATTCCGACGCGCTACTCGACGGAGACGACCGCTATGACGATTGCCATATCGGGGGCTCGGGCGCGGAGAAAGTGTCGCGCGCCTGGCTGAACATTCTGGGCGGCGATCGCCGCCTGGAAACCTCGCGATAGTCTTCCCGGCGGCGAGTTGAGCGAAAACACGTTTCAGTGTGCGACGCCTGCTTCCTCGCGTGCTCTCACGATGGCGTCCGCTTCCTTGCCGTATAGCTCCTCGAAGTGATCGAAGGTCTTGGAAAAGTAACCAATGCCCTGCGTCGCCGAGCGCAGCGCCCGCGCCAGATCGTCGAGTGCGCCGCCCGGAACGAGTGCCCGGAAGATGTCCCATCCCTTGGCGGTTTCATCCCGGTCGAAGCCGAGAACCTGACCCTTGAGAGCGGAGACGATCTGGACGAGGCTGCCGGAATAGATCGACGGAATGTGAATTTCGCTGCGGAAGACCGGTTGCATTAAAACGGCCGCCCCTTCGGAAAGCGCCTGTCGCACTCCCATTTTCGACGCAGTCCTGAAGGCGTGTTCCGAACTGTCGACCGCATGGTACTGGCCATCGAACAGCGTTACGCCGACATCGATGACCTGGAACCCGAGCGGCCCTTTCTCCATCGCTTCGCGCGCGCCTGCTTCGACGGCAGGGATGTAGTTGCGTGGAACGACGCCACCCTTGACGGTTTCGCTGAAGGTGAAGCCCCGGCCGCGCTCGTTGGGGCGAATGCTCAGCTTCACATCCGCGAATTGCCCGGCACCGCCGGTCTGTTTGCGATGCCGGTAGTGAACCTCGGAGGGCTTCGCGATTGTCTCGCGGTAGATCGGGCTGGGCGTTCGATCGGTGACGTCGATGTGGAAGACGTCGGACAGGGTTCGGCAGAGATCGCGCAGATGTACCGGGCCCTGGGCGCGGACGAGCTGGGCGCCGGTGCCTTCCTCCTGCAAAACGACAAGACCGCGATCCGTCTCGGAAAGTTTTGCCAGCGTTTCGGAGAGCTTGTTTTCATCGCGGTCGCTGCCCGGGACCAGGATCCTTTCAAGCATCGGCGTCGGTGGCTCTGTCCATTCGGGCGGGGCGATCGCCGCGCCTGATGTCAACAGCGACGGGACGGGCAAGTGGTCGGACTTGACCGTTGCGAAGACATCCCCCGGTGCAGGCGTGATCGCCGCGCTGGACCGTCCGTTTGCGGGATCCTGCACGGCGCCGAGGCCGGAGCCGCCCAGTAATGCGCCTTGCCGCAGTCCCTCACCAAACGCACGCACCAGCACCGTCTTGCCGATATTCTGACGATGATAGGCATGGAAGCTCACGGCGGTCAGCTTGTTTTCATCGACATTGCCCGCACGAGCCAGGCGCTGTCTCAGAATCCCTACCGGCGGCGCCTCGTGGCGCAGCGCCTTCATCAGCCTCATCATGCCGTTGCCGTGACTTGCGGCACCGATCAGGACTGGAATAATCCTGTTTTCGCGCAGAACCCGCGATGAAATGGCATAAAGGGCGTCGCTGGGCGGCTCGCGATCTTCGACCAATTCCTCGAGAAGCCAGTCATCGAATTCGGACAGGTGTTCCAGGAGCTCGCTGCGCGCTTCGTGCTCGCGCTCGGCGATGCTTTCGGGGATTGCGATCAGCGCCGAAGTCTGGCCTTCCCGGTAGCGCCACGCCCGTTCCGAAATCAGATCGCAACTGCCTATGATCCTGTCCCCCTCGCGGATCGGGATCTGGCGAAGCAAAAGCGTGTGGCTGGCGTAGTCTTGAAGCGCGGCGATCACGTCCCTGAGCCGCCCTCTCGGTTCGTCCATCCGGTTGACGAAGAGGATGCACGGCGTCCCCGAGGCTTCGACGATCCTGAGATAGGGCGCGGCGAGCACGGCCTCCTCCGGTGCCGATGAAACGCACAGGATGCAGGCGTCGCTGGCAAGAAGCGCGTGCTGTGCATGCGCCAACGCTTCGTTGGGTCCTGGCGCATCCAGCGCACACCACGCCTCGTTTCCAAAGGTGAATTCCGTGAGGTTCAATCCATAAGGGGACCTGGATTTTCTCGGCGCCCCCTCCAGGGAGCCGAGCTTTTCCACCACTGTCGATTTTCCGGTCTGCGAAGGTCCAAGCACGGTAAAGCAGCGCATCGGCATTCCTCCAACTGCCATGAACACAATTTTCGGCCATCATAGGATGCCCTGAACCGCTGCAAGGCGCCAGAGGTGTTCGGTTTGAGACCGCTTTGACCTGAAGACGCAGGAGCTGTTCCCGAATTGCCAGCGGGGCTGCAGACGCGTTCAAAACGATCCATCCAGAGACTCCGAAGCTGCTCACACAAGTCGTTGGGCGTGAACTTGCGGGCTGCCGCGCCGGCTTGGGCGGAAACGCACCTCCGGCCTCCGTCATTCCAGGCCTTGAGCCTGGAATCCATGCCACAGCCGAGGTGGCCGGCGTGGGTCCAACCGGTATTCGCGTATGCGCGCGCTGAAGAAGCGCGCGCTTTTCACTCATATCTCAGCGGAAGCCGCCGCTTACTTCGACGCCGTCGGTCACAAAGAAGGATGACGGCTCGATGGAGGTGGAGATCGCCTGGACGCTACCTCTCACCACTTGTTGTTGACTCACCCGCAGTTGAACAATAACTTGCTAATTTGGTCGTTGGGCTTGTTCTCACATGACGGATCAATCTCTTCAGCGTCGTCTCGCTGCCATCGTCGTTGCCGATGTGGTGGGATATTCACGCCTGATGGAGGCTGATGAAGTCGCAACGCTTGAGAACCTCAGGGAACTCCGTTCTGGCGTTATCGAGCCGGCGGTGATGCGCCACAACGGTCGCATCTTCAAGGTCGTGGGCGACGGCTTCCTGGTCGAATTCGGCAGCGCGGTGGACGCGGTCGAAGCAGCGCTGGAAATGCAACGGGCGAACACTCCTGTCGAGGCATCCGGAGACAGGCGACTACTTTTACGTGTAGGCGTCAATCTCGGAGATGTCATTGACGATGGTTCAGACGTCCTCGGCGACGGGGTCAATGTCGCGGCGCGCCTGGAGACACAGGCCGCGCCGGGAGGTATCTGCATTTCAGCCGGCGTTCACGGCGAGATCGTCGGCAAGATCGACGACCGGTTCTTCGACGCAGGCGAACGCTACCTGAAGAACCTGACCCGCCCTGTCCATGTGTGGCATTGGCCGGATGCGCTGCAGAGCATATTGCCGCTGCCCGACTGTCCCTCGATCGCTGTATTGCCGTTCACGAATATGAGTGGGAATGAAGCCGACGCGCCCTTCGTCGACGGCCTGACCGAAGACCTGATCACCGATCTTTCCCGTACGGCCGGTCTGTTCGTCATCGCGCGCAATTCCGTCTACGGCTACAAGGGCAAGCCGGTCAACGTAAAGCTGGTCGCCCAGGAACTCGGCGTCCGCTACGTCCTGGAGGGAAGCGCCAGACGCGCAATGGGCCGTGTCCGCATCAATGCCCAATTGATCGACGCGCTTGCCGGCGGGCACTTGTGGGCCGAGCGGTTCGACCGGACGGTGGAAGATGTTTTCGAATTGCAGGATGAGGTTAACGCCAAGATTGTCGAAGCCCTCGTCGGCCGGCTGACCACCCCGCCGCCACGCAATCGGCCCAAGAACTTCGAGGCCTACGACCTGTGTGTGCGCGCCCGCCTGCTGACGGAAGAGTCGCCGCAAACCGAGCGCGAGGCCTATATGCTGCTCCAGCGCGCGGTCAGACTCGAGCCATCATATGCCGAGGCGCTCGGTCTGCTCGCCTATAACCGTTGGCTCGCCTGGACTCATTTCGGCGAGCCCGAAGATCCGAACCGTCGGATGGCGGCGACATCAGCGCAGAAGGCGGTCGACCTGGATCCCAACGATGCCGGCTGCCGTTACGTTCTGGGGACCATTTTGGCCTATGAGCGGCGATGGGAGGAATCGGAGGCGGCCTTCGCCAAGGCCCTGGAACTGGACCCCAACCACGCCGACACCTGGGCCGCCATGTCGGATATTTCAGTGCTGGACGGCAGGATTGCCGACGGACTGGCGCAGATCGAAAAAGCTCTGCGGCTCAATCCCTATCCGGCCTGCTGGTATCTTTGTCATCTTGGGCAGGCGCAATACGCCGCGCGTGACTATGAGGCGGCAACCGCGACACTCCGCAGGAAAGACACGTATCGTACCAACTCACGCAAATTCCTGGCTGCTGCGCTTGCGCAGCTGGGCCACCATGAGGAGGCGCGGCGAGAAGCAGAATTGTTCCTGATCGCCCACCCTCATTTCACGATCGGTCATTGGCTCAGCTCCCAGCCGCTGCGCGATGCATCTGTGCGAGACCACTTTGTCGAGGGCTTCCGAAAGGCTGGCCTACCGGAGACGTGACAGCGGGCGGGGACAATCCCCAAGCGTCGATCAATGGATATGCGCTGGCGGCGCATATCTGCCATCTCTGTCACAGCGAGGCGCTGCGCCGCCGGCGCGTCGGGCAGAAACGCACCTTCAACCTCCGTCATTCCAGGCCCTGAGCCTGGAATCCATGGTCGCAGCCGAGGCGGCCGGCATGGATCTCCCCGGCCAAGCCCGAGAACGACGGAGGGTGGGTGGACCGGTATCCGCGTATGCGCGCGCTCGAGAAGCGCGCGCTTTTCACTCACATCTCAGCGGAAACCGCCGCTTGCGACCAGCCGTTCGCCGGTCAGCCAGCGGGCATCGTCGGAAGCGAGGAAGACGGCGATGCCGGCGATATCGTCCGGCTGGCCGATGCGGCCGAGCGGCGTCTGGGCGACCATGGTCTGCTGCAAATCCGAGCCGATGACGCCGGCCGTGTGGGTTCCCTCGGTCTCGACCATGCCCGGCAGAATGGCGTTGACGCGGATCTTGCGCGGGCCAAGCTCCTTGGCAAGCACGCTGTTGATGCCCTCGACGGCGCCCTTGGTGCCGGTGTAGACGGCCGTGGCCGGCAGGCCCAGGCTGGTGACGACCGAGGAGATGTTGATGACGCTGCCGCCCTCGCCGAGATGCTTGGCTGCCGCCTGGGTGGTGAGGAGAACGCCGAGAACATTGACATCGAAGATGCGGCGATATTGCTCCTCGGTCACCTCGTCGATCGGCGCGAATTCATAGACGCCGGAGTTGTTGACCAGCACGTCGAGCTTGCCGAATTCCTTGACCGCAGCCTCGACCACGCCCTGCGCCTGTTCGGCTTTGGAAACGTCGCCCTGCACCGCGATGGCTTTGCCGCCGGCCGCCCCGATCGCCTCGACGACGGCGTCGGCTCCCGCCTTGCTCGAGGCGTAATTGACCACCACTTGCGCACCTTCGGCCGCCATCGCCTTGGCGATCGCGGCGCCGATGCCTTTGGAGGCTCCCGTGACCACTGCGACCTTCCCTGTGAGCTTAGCCATCTCTTGTTCCTTCTGATCCGGACGGCCGCCGGAATTGACGGCCTTGTTCCGTAGTTCAGAAATTCGGAACTGTTGATCTCGGTTTCAAGAGGCACTATATAAAATTCATGCGACCGCTCTTTCACCCAGCCCTGGAGGACATCAAGCCCGAGGCGATCCTCTATGCGCTCTCCGATCCCGAGCGCGTTGCGATCTTCGCCAAGCTCGCCGGCGCCGCCTGCGGCGGCACCTGTTCAGCGCTCGCCGATCTCGGCGACCGCGTCATTCCGAAATCGTCGCTGTCGAACCATTTCAAGGTGCTGCGCGAATCCGGGCTGATCCGCAGCGAGCGCCAGGGGGTGGAGATGCGCAATCAGACCCGTTGCCCGGAACTGGACGAGCGCTTTCCCGGCTTGGTCAGGGCTATTCTGACGGCTTACGGACAGCTTCCCGAGCAACTGATGACGGGTTGACGGCCCAAAGATGTGGGCGCCGACGAGCGAACGCGCCCGCGGCGCGGATGATGGCGACCGCGAATTCCCGCGCAATTTAGTTAGAACACAACCAGACGTATTTGCCTTTGGTTTAAGTTCGGCTGCTAGTGATCGCCGCATCGCGATCGGGCTGTGACACAGCCCCCACGGGAAGGCCGCCTTTGCATGTTGCATCGTTTCATCTCTGACCGATCCGGCAACTTCGGAATCATGACGGCGCTGCTCGTCGTTCCGCTGCTGGGGGTGGCCGGTACAGCCATTGATTTCGGCAATGCCCTGTCTTTGCGCACCGAGCTTTATGCCGCTGCGGACGCGGCAGCCGTGGGATCGATCACACCGACTTCGGAGGCGGCGACGCAGGCCAACACGATGTCGGGCGACGGGTCGCTGACGCTCGGAAAATCCGAAGCGCAGAAGATCTTCTTTTCGCAGATGTCCAAAAAACAGGGCGACGTGCCGGTGACGGTCGACATCAGCGTTCAGAAAAAGGGCGGCACGCTCAGCTCGACCGTATCCTTCAACGCGGCGATGCCCACAACCTTCATGCAGGTGATGGGATTTGACGAGATCGCCGTGACCGGGGCGGCAACCGCCCAGTTCGAGACGCCGTCCTACATGGATTTCTTCATGCTGCTGGACAACACCCCGTCGATGGGCGTTGGGGCGACCACCGACGACATCGCCGCGATGAAAAAAGCCACGGCCAACGGCCATGATGGCGGCAAGGATAAAAACTGCGCCTTCGCATGCCACATCGTTTCGGAAAAGGGCGTCGAGGACAAGAACAGCTATTACAATGTCGCACGCAACAATGGCGTGACCATCCGTATCGACGTGGTCGCCGCTGCCGTGAAAGCCCTGATGGCCAAGGCAGAGGACACGCAGTCCATGCCAAGCCAATTCCGGGTGGCTGCCTATACGTTCGGCAAGACCGCGCAGGACGCCAAAGCCGCCAAGCTCTTCAAGGTCTCCGACCTCGACTATGATCTTGGCGCCGTGGCAGACGCGACGAATATGATCAAACTGATGAGCATTCCCTTTCAGAACTATTACAACGACCAGCAGACGAGCTTTGACGAAGCGCTGAAAGGCATCGAAGGCGAAATCAAGGGCAACATCGGCACCGGCACCAGCAATGCCGATCGCCAGAAGATCGTGTTTTTCGTCGCTGACGGTGTTGGCGACAGCTACAAGCCGGCCGGCTGCACCAGCCCGAAAGGCGCCAACGGCGGACGCTGCATCGAACCGATCGACACGACTTATTGCAAGAAGCTCAAAGATCGCGGCATCAAGGTCGCCGTCCTCTATACGACCTACCTGCCCCTGCCCGACAACAACTTTTACAAGGACTGGGTGAAGCCCTTCGAGACCAGCATCGCCGCAAAAATGGAAGAATGCGCAAGCCCCGGCTTCTATTTCGCGGTCAGTCCCACCGACGGCATCGAAGAGGCAATGGAAGCCCTGTTCCGCAAGATCGTCAGCGCCCCGCGGATCACCAGCTGATCGGGGCTGCGCGGATCTGTCGGCGGCGGGAATGTGCTGCGCCGCTGCCCACCCCTCGCCTTACCAATCCGTAAGTTGCGGCCAAGCCGCCCCCTCGGCTAGATCTGATCGCTACAGGCATGGCGAAAGCGATCGGGCCGATGCGAATCCTGCTTATCGAGGACGATACCAAGACATCCGATTATATCGCCAAGGGCTTCTCCGAGGCCGGCCATGTCTGCGACGTCATCGGCGACGGCCGCGACGGGCTGTTTCAGGCGCAGCGCGAGGCCTATGACGTCATCGTCGTCGATCGCATGCTGCCGGGCCTCGATGGGCTGGCGATCGTCCGGTCGCTGCGGGCTGCCAAGGTCGGCGCACCGGCGCTGTTCCTGACATCGGTCGGCGGCGTCGACGACCGGGTCGAGGGGCTGGAGGCGGGCGGCGACGATTATCTCACCAAACCCTTTGCCTTCTCCGAGCTTCTGGCCCGCGTCAATGCGCTCGGCCGGCGGCCGCCGGTACAGGAGCAGCGCACGGTCTTGAAGGTCGCCGATCTCGAGCTCGACCTGATCCGGCGCGAGGCGCGGCGCGCCGGACAGGTGATCGAACTGCAGCCGCGCGAATTCACCCTGCTCGAGGTGCTGATGCGCGGCGAAGGCCGGGTGATCACCAAGACGATGCTGCTCGAGCGCGTCTGGGATTTCCACTTCGATCCGAAGACCAGTGTCGTCGAGACCCATATCAGCCGCCTCAGGGCCAAGCTCGACAAGCCGTTCCAGGCCCAGCTCCTGCACACGATCCGCAACACCGGCTACAGCCTGCATGCGCCGCGTTAGTGCATGTTCGCCCGGAAGTGTGCAGCGGTTCCGGGATAACGACATGCATAAAAACAAAGGACGAAAGCGCGTCGCATGAATCAAGTTTGATGCGACGCGCTGTAGAACATGATGATTTTTCCCGACCGCACACGCTTTTCGGCATCCTTCTCCAGCCTGCGCCGGAGCACGCCGTTCCGGCTTGCCGTCACCTTCGGCGTGCTCTTCGTCGTCACCTTCTTTCTGAGCGGCGCGGTCATCTATCACATGCTGGACCTCGGCCTCTCCCGCGATCTCGAACAGTCGCTGACCGAGATGAATTCGCTCATCGTCTCGACTTACGAGCCGGGCGACACCCAGGATCTCGTCAATACGCTGAACAATTATGCGAGCTTCCAGTCGACCTCGGACGGGCTTTATTCGCTGACCGACCATGCCGGCAAAAAGCTCGCCGGCAATTTCGCCGCACCGCCTATCCCGAACGGCGTCTATACCGTCCGCTCGCGCGACGTCGCGCTGAAGGGCCATGAACGCTACCGGATGCAGGTATCGACGATCGGCCCCTACAGCCTGGTGGTCGGCGAAAACTTCAACGATGTCGACGAGATGCTGCGGATCGTGCTGGTCAGTTTCGAATGGGCGGCAGCGATCGTCGTGGCGACGGCGATCGGCGGCGGCGTCTTTCTCGCCCTTCGCGCCCAGGCGCGGCTGGACAGGGTGGCCCTCACCATGAACGACGTCTCCCACGGCGCGCTCGACGCCCGCATTCCGATCAGCGGCAATGGCGACGATCTCGACACGGTGGCGATCCAGATCAACGCGGCGCTGGTGCGGCTGCAGAGCCTGGTCGAGAGCATGCGGCAGGTGAGCACCGATATCGCCCATGATCTGAAAACGCCGCTCAACAGGCTGCGGCTGACGCTCGATGCCGCAGTGGCGGGAAATGACCGGCAGGCTGACGTTTCGACCCTTCTCGACGAGGCGAGGCACGAGAGCGACCGGATCAACGCCACCTTCGAGGCGCTGCTGCGCATCTCGCAGATCGAGGCCGGCGCCCGCAAGGAACGATTCCAGGCAACCGATATCGACGCTGTGCTCGCCGTCATTTCCGAGGTCTATGCCGATGTCGCCGAAGATGCGCTGAAATCGCTGAGGATCACCGAGCGCTGTCCGGCGCTCATCCGGGGCGACCGCGATCTGCTGACGCAGATGATCGCCAACCTGGTGGAGAATGCGATCAACCACTGCCCTGCCGGCACCGATATCACGGTTGCGCTCCGCTGCCGGGGCGGCCGCGCCATCGTCTCGGTCGCCGATACCGGCCCCGGCATTCCCGCCGGCGAAAGAGACAAGGTCTTCCGGCGTCTCTACCGGCTCGACAAGAGCCGCACGACGCCCGGAAGCGGGCTCGGGCTCAGCCTCGTCAAGGCGATCGCCGACCTGCATTCAGCCGAGATCAGCATGGCCGACAATCATCCCGGCCTCACCCTCTCGATCGCCTTTCCGCTCATGCCGGATGAGCGCCCCTAAGCGCTCACATGGGTGAGCAGTCCTAACTGCTCACCTGGGGTGAACGCCCTCTCCGAGACGTCCTAATCGCCGGTCTCGGAGGAGACGTCCTGAATGCTCATGCGCAAGGCGGCAAGACGGCGCAAGCGGCGCGTAAACCGGCGCAGCTCGGCCGCCGTGCGATAGGGCAGGACGCTCCACGGCCGGCGGCGGCCAAGCCGGTAGGCCGAAAGCCCCGCCTGGATCTGGGAATGGCCATCCGCCCTTTGGCTGACCGGCAGCGGATCGACGAAACAGGCGTTCAGCCCCGCATCGAACTCCAGATCGAAGGCGAGATCATAGGGCAGGCGCATGGGCAAAAGCGCGCCGGTAATCCAGCCTGCCGCCTTGCGGTTGATGAGATAGGCGCCGGACCCCTTCTCGCGGGTCAGCGCGATGGCCAGCGAGCGCGACGCCGTCAGCGTCTCCACCCTGTGCTTTTTCCCGGAATTGACGGTGGAGAGCCGCAGGATATCCCAACGCTCATGGTGTTCGAGGGCGGCTTCGAGCAGCTCAGTCAGATCGTCGTCGAAGTCGAGATCGTCTTCCAGAACGAGCGCGAATTCGGCATGGCCGGCCAGGAAGCGTCTGGCGCATTCGACATGGCTCAGATAACAGCCGATCTCGAAAGGGTTCGGCCGGCGGCCGTGCCGGCTGAGATAGGCCGCCTCGTCGAAGCCCGGATGCGGCAGGCTCAGCCCCGCGCCATCGACTGCCGCCACCCGCTCGAAGGCAAGGCCAAAATCCGTCAGCAGCCGTTCCATGCGAAACCGGCGCAACGGCGCCCGGTCGAGATTGATCAGATAGGTATCGAGCCGCAGGCTGACCGGATGGATCGCCGGCAGAAGGGCGGCAGGTGTGGCACGCATATTCATGAGAACTGGCCTCGACTTGGCAATGACGGCGCCAAGCCTGCGCCCCAAATCTCACCGGGACCTCGCCGGGATTATACATTTTCGTAAGGTCCGGGTGTCTGCACTCGATCCGCTCCGCCGATCGTCAATCGGATTTGCAGCCCTTGGAATTCCCTCCGATTCAAGACAAAATCGTCCGGCTCTAACCTTTGGGGAGACTCTGATGGAAGATCACGAGCTGTTTTTACGCGAGGCGATTGCGCTCTCGAGATCCGCGATGGACCGCGGCGACGAACCATTCGGCTCGGTGCTGGTGAAGGATGGCGAGGTCATCCTGCGCGCCGAAAACAGCGTCTTCACCGGCCACGACATGACCAACCACGCCGAGATGAACCTGGTTAAATCTGCGGCGCAGCACTACGACACCGGTTTTCTCGCCGACTGCACGCTCTACACCAGCACGGAGCCGTGCGCGATGTGCTCCGGGGCGATCTACTGGTCGGGCATCGGGCATATGGTGTTTGCGTGCTCCGAAACCCGGCTGGGCGAGATGGCAGGGGTCGGCCTGAACGTGCCGAGCCGGGCGGTGCTGCAAACCGGCGCACGCATCGTCACCGTGGTTGGCCCGACGAACCTCGAAGACGAAGCCGCCACAGTGCATCAGGAATTCTGGCCGAAACACCTGGGCAAGGCTTAGCCTCAGCCGGGAGTTTGGCGAAACCGCGCCCCCGATCTCCGTCCTCCCATTTCTGCCGATGTGCCGTTCAAGCCCCCCTCTGCCCTGCCGGGCATCTCCCCCACAGGTGGGGAGATCACGAGTGGCGAAACCTTCCCGTCCCTCTACCGGTTCGCCCTGCTGTGACACCAGTTGTTTAGGGAAACCATCGCGCCTAGCCAATCTCCCCACCTGTGGGGGGTCCGAAGGACGGGCGAGACCCGTGGCTCGCCCCGGGTCCGGCAGGGCAGAGGGGGGCGGCCACGGCACGACCTCTCGGCCGTGGCGCCGCCATGCGCTCCGCATCAGCTTGCATTCGCCGGCGATTCTCGCAAAAATGGTGCGGCTGCCCCTTAACCAAACATGCATGACCCAACGCAATCGTCCGACACCGGAAAGGCAAACCATGGCCGAGAATGACTATGACGCCTTCGCGGCCGCTTATGACGCGGATAATGAGGCCAATGCCTGGAATGCCTATTACGAGCGGCCGGCCATTCTTGCCTTGGCCGGCGCGGTCGCCGGGCTTTCGGTGCTCGATGCCGGATGCGGCGGCGGGGCGCATGCGGCAGCGCTTGTCGAGCGCGGGGCCGTGGTGACCGGGATCGATGCCAGCGCCGGCATGCTGCAGATCGCGCAACGCCGCCTGGAAGGACGCGCACGCCTGCTGCAGGCGGATCTCGGCGAAGCATTGCCGTTCGAGGATCAGGCGTTCGAACTGATCCTCGCCTCGCTCGTCCTGCATTATCTGCCGGACTGGTCGGGCGCGCTCCGGGAATTCAACCGGCTGCTGCCTCAAGGCGGCCGCCTGGTTTTCTCCACCCACCACCCCTTCATGGATCACCCGTCGAGCGGCCGCGACAATTATTTCGAGACCTACAGCTTCGACGAGACCTGGCAGCGCGGCGGACAGGAGATCGCCATGCGTTTCTGGCACCGGCCGCTGCACGCCATGTTCGACGCCCTCAAGGCGGCCGGATTTCAGATCGATATCGTCAGCGAACCGCAGCCCGATCCCCGCGCCGCCACGCTGCTCCCGCAGGCCTATCGGAGCTTGACGACCACACCGCGGTTTCTGTTCTTTTCGGTGGTGAAAGGATGACGATAATTTTTCCATCGTCTCGGGAACAAGAAGCTTTGCCGATCGTAAGTATGATGGGCCGTGCGGAGGTGCGTAACAACACAGCCATGCACTTCGATACTCTGTGCGGCCCGCTCCTGTTACACGCCAAAACCAGCGCGTCGCATTCTTTCAGCGGCACTCGCGCCCCCTCCGTCATCCCCAGGCCTTGAGTTCCGGCTGTCCGGTTGGCGCCGGCGGCCAAGCCCCCTCCCCAACCCCTCCCCACAAGGGAAGCTGCGGTCCCCGGCGGCGACTAAAAGAAGAGGCCTTGCCGGTGTTGCCGTTCCACGGATTGGTGCGTTGGAGGTTATCTGCAGCGGTGCCACACGTTAGTCCCTCCCCCTTGTCGGGAGGGGTTGGGGAGGGGTTTCGGGTTCACACCTTGCGAGCGTCTGCAAACAAGCACTGGCAACCCGGACGGCCGCCAGCGCCGCCTTTACTCCCCGTAATCTAGGAAATGCCCTTCTCGCCAAGCCCTGGAACAACGCCCATGCTCGACTTTATCCGCTCTATTCAACTCCTCAGGTCGAGGCGGTCGAACGGTTCATCACTCCGCATTATCCCCTGGCAGGCCGGTCTCTTGCCGATTGCTTCAACGCGGCCTGAACGACGTTTATCTAGCCGTTGGCGGAGACAGCGAGCGCTATGTCTTCCGCCTCTCGCATCAGCGCGCGCGTGGTCCAGCCGACGTCAAAAACGAAACGGCTTTTCTCACCCATCTCCGGCAAACGGGCGTTCCTGTCGCCGCGCCGATCCCGACACGCGATGGCGCCTTGTTCCTTCAGGGACGTGCGCCGGAGGGCATGCTCTTGCGGGCGATCGATGGCCGCAGCCGCAGGCAATGGATGGCCGGCGATGCCCTGGCGAACGGGAAGACCCTTGCTCTGATGCACAATGCAGCCAAGGCATTCTCGCCGGACGGAGCGCTCTATCGGCTTGACCTCGAACATACAAAATCACTGTCATCCGACATCGCTTCGAAGACACGCCACCCAGACACCCTTCTGGCTCCACCGGCTGAAGCGACAAAACACCTAGAGCTTGAAGTAGATGAAAGAGATGTTGAGTTCGAAGGAAGCATGAGGAAAATCATTCTCCATAAACCATCACCAATGGACCGAATGGATACGAAGGACGAAGACTAGGAAAATATTCGGCCTCACCTTTTGGAAAAACACACATCCAAGGTTTCAATTTATTGTAGTACTGATCCGAATTCCTTTGGCCCCGAAGGTGCCCCCTTATGAAAAAGGCGCACATATCAGCAACTTGCAGTGCGGGGGATTCGCCCTTAGCGGCGAAAAGAACGCCGTTTTGTATGTGACGGAAGGGGAAAATATCGGTCCCCATTTCGTTATCTGCCCACTTCCTCGGATCACGGAATGAATTATGTGCCTCCTTAATTAACTTTCTGGTGTGGTCGTTATCCTCGGCGATTATTTGAGCTATCTCATCTTGATAAACCGAGCGCATCAGGGATTCAGCCACCATCTCACATGCTGAGAACGCAATTGCCGTAATAGCTAGATCAACGTCGCCAGCCTTGAGTTCTGGATGCTCTTCTACAAAACTTGAACGCTCAATGAACTGCATCACTATTGGCAGCTTAAAGTGTCTAGGAATGTCTGTAAGCGCATCAATAATTGGCTTTTTCTTTTCCCAAGTCCAAACACTCTTGTCTTTGAAATATTTCCCGTTGTTCCATAAGTCAGTCATATGGAATACGCCAAAACTGTTATGGTCTTCTTTGGGGATAAATTCTTCAACTAGAGAATGTATGTGAGTCTGAAGGGGGATAAGAACGTCATCTGCGTGGACAACAGGCCCTGCCACGACAGCGTGAGTGTCATTAGCCGAAGTCCCTGCCTCGTCCAGGTAGATTTGCCTCACAAGCCGACGATTCCAGCCAAAACTCATTCATAGCACCTCCATCTTGGGTACACAAAGTATAATATTAGGATCAAACACCTAGGTGGCCCCAATCACCCACCCCTCGCCGCGCGCAGCGCAATCAACCCCCGCCGCAGCCACAGCAATTGCTGCGGCGGCATCTGGCGCAGGTGTTCGTAGTCCATCACCGTGACGTTATAGACCGTGCTCCTGACCTGCGGGCCGTCCTGGCAGCGCAGCAGGATGGCCTGCAGGGCCATCATGCGGTTGCTGGCCTTGCGGGCGCGGTCGGCGAGGCTTTCGGTGACTTCGCCTTCGTGGCCTTTGACGGCGAACAGCGATTGCGCCCTGGGGCTCGGGGCCGGGATGCCCGTGGTCTTGTGGTAGCGGGCCATCGCCTCGGCATAGTCGTCGCCGGCCTGGCGCTGCTCGGCGGTGATCAGGCCGTCGAGGAACATGCGCCCCAGCGTATAACCGGCGAACGGGCTTTTGACCGTCTCGTCGCTCACCGTCCGGCCGAAGCCGTGGATGCGGCGGCGGGCTGATAGCGCGACGCTGATATTGTCCTTCTCGGTTTCGAACGGCTTGATCTTGCCGCAGGGAAACCGCTCGACATTTTCCTTGCGCGGCCGGCCGGCGCCCTTGTTTGCCCGTTGTGTCTTAACCTTGGCTGCTTTGCCACCCATGCTGATTGTCCTTCTATCGAATGATGCCGTTGCGCAAAGCGGCGGCGACGAGCGCGGTATCCTTGAAAACGCCGAGGCTCGCCTTGGCGTTGGCGATGTGCGTGTTCACCGTGACCGGCGATATGCCGAGAATGGTGCCGATCTCGGCGGCGGTCTTTCCCGCCGCCATCCAGCCGATGATTTCGGTTTCGCGCGGGGTGACGTTGTTCTTGATGGGCCGACTCTTGATGGCGGGGCTCATGACGCCGGCCCATCGATGCAGGGCACGCGCGGCATCGTCACATGCGCACCCGACAGCGTCACCCGCGTGACCCGGTCGGGATGGCGGATCGGCGCTTTCGCCTCACGCGTCTCGGGCGGCGCATGCCTGGCATCCTGCCTGGCGGGAAACCTGTCGCGGTTGCGGCGCGCCATGTTGATGACGGTGTTCTTCTTCGATCCGAACAGGTTGGCGATCTCTCGTGCCGAGAGCCCCTCCTGCCAGAGCGTCTGCGCCTTGACGATCTTGTCTTCCGTCCAGAATAGGCCTCTCACCTCAATGCCTCCTCGTGCCGTGCGGCTTTTGCAATAATCGGGTTGTCGGGAAACATCTTCGCCAGTTCCCGCCGGGCGTTGCGGCTGCCGTTCGCCGCGTCGCGCAGCAGCTGCATCTTGTAGGCCGCGACTTTCGGCTGCGGCGTCTCGGGCGGCCGCTCGGGGCGCTGGCGGCTTTGCACTTCGATTACCGCCTGCTGACGGCGGCACTGCTCGGCAAAACTGGCGCAGCTCGGGGCAAAGGCGCGGTTATGGTTCTTGACCTTTCCGGAGATGAAGAGTTTGGCGGCCTGCCAGACCGCCTCCAGCGGGATGCCGTCGATGGCCAGCAGATAGGCGCGGATCTGCATGTCGGGATCAGTGCCTGATGATGCCGGGAAACCCGAAAGCATCCCCGCTATGATCTTCACCGGAGAGGAAATCTCTTGCGGCATCGACTGTCGTCCTTCTGGTGCTGCTGTTGATCGACTGGGCCTCCCGCGCCTTCTCCTTGAGGTACCAGTCGCATTTGATCGCCTGCCAGCCGCGGAAGATCTGCATTTCGGCAGCACCGGCCGGATCGCCGGTCAGCAGATATTCCCTGGCTTGGATCCGGGCTGCGTAAGCCGTCAGCGGCCGCCTCAGCGTGCGCTTGCGATGTTCGATGACGGCCGCCGCCAGCTCCTCCCCCAGCACCGGGCTGAGGATGTCCATGATGTCGCGGTCCCCGGTTTCCCTGGCCTTTGTTTGCTTCGCCATGCGTTTTCCTTTTCTGGGGGCCGGCCTCAAACCCGCCGCCGCCCGCGGGCAAAATTGATCGGCATGCCCGGCTGGAGCGGGCGGCGGGGAAACCGGCGAGGCTCCGCGCCGGCATGGACCTGCCCCGCGGTGTCGCCCTTCTCGGCGCTTCGCAGCCGATGGATCTCGCTTTCCACCGACGGCACCGACATTCCGAGGATGGCCGAGATTTCGATATAGTCCCGGCCGGTGCGGAAGAGCTCGAGCGCGCTCATGCGGGCGTCTTCGCGCTGCGCTGGGGCTGTTTTGGCAGGGATGCTCATCGTTTCATCCTTCTTTTCGATTTCGAGCGCGGCTCGTTATTCCCGCGCACACGGGTTGGGCCACAGAAGCAGGGGATTAAGAGGCCGGCGTCGCCGAGGGAGGGCAGCGACGCCGGCCGCCGATCGCCGTCAGGGAGGGGTGACGCCGTCGGGATCGGTGATGGCAGAGGCGCCGGGCAAGATCTCCAGCATCTCTTTGGGGCTTGTCGGCCGGTCGCAGGCCTCGCAGTGGCGCTCGATCACCTCGGCGATCGACAGCGCCTTGGCGCAGATCGGGCAGCCGCTGTAGCGGGCGCCGCAGCGCCGGATCTCGCGGGAAAGGCTGGCCCGGCTATGGATGATTTCGTTCTGTGTCATGGGCATTAGGGTACAATTAATACCCGATCTGTCAAGCGCAATAGGGCATTACATATACCTTTTTTTAGGGTATAATTTATATCATGTTGAAAGATCAGGAACAATTTGAGCGCGAAGAACGCGCAAAGCGGCTGGTCATGGCCAGGAAGAACGCCGGCTTTGCCGGGCCGAAGGCGATCGTCGATCGGCTCGGCTGGAACGTCAATGTCTACAAGGCGCATGAATCCGGCCGCAACGGCTTCGGCATCGCCGATGCGAAGAAGTATGCCCGCGCCTTCAAGGTCAATCCCAACTGGCTGCA
This sequence comes from Rhizobium sp. CIAT894, assembly GCF_000172795.2. NCBI lineage: Bacteria > Pseudomonadati > Pseudomonadota > Alphaproteobacteria > Hyphomicrobiales > Rhizobiaceae > Rhizobium > Rhizobium sp. CIAT894. The sequence goes on along the minus strand of NZ_CP020947.1, from coordinate 1,068,635 downwards.
GTTCGGAACCGGCAATGCGCTCGATCCGGATGAACTGCCGGTCTCCGTCGCCGACGTGCCGAAGATCTCCTGGGTCAGCGCCGGCCAGCTGAGCGAGCAGGCGCCGATCACCGACTTTTCGGAATTCCCGACGGTGGCCGCACTCGATCTTCCCGATGGCGAATGGATCGCGCTCGAGGTCGAAGGCAATTCTATGAACAAGATCTCGCCGCCGGGTTCGATCATCTTCGTCAACCTGCGCGACAAGCGCCTGGCGCCGAACGCGCTCTATGTCGTCGCCGACGAAACCGGGGCCGCCACCTACAAGCGCTACCGCCCGAACGACGACCCGCCCTTCCAGCCCGCCTCCTACGAGGATGTGCCGCCGCCGCAATTCCAGGGCGCCGTCACCATCGTCGGCCGCGTCCGCCGATCGATCATCGAGATGTAGGACTCGGAAAAACGCTGCAATAAACCTTATTTGTCAAGGAAATCAAGATAATCCGCCCCTCGTCGCGCGCCGGCAGAATTTGGTTTTATATCGTCACATCAGCGGTGCTTCTCCTGGCCTTCAGCGCCGCGCGCGAAATGTACGGCCTGTAGGATCCCGCTCCGATCTCCCGATCCGGCGATCGGGATCACTCAGGGTCATCGGGGCACCCTCCTTTGAAACGAGACATTGCGAAACTCCGGACACCACCCGTCTTGCCGAGGGAAATATCCTTCGGCAGCCCTCACCCACGAATCGAAAATTCGGCGGTCCCAAGGCCTGGGCCTGATCACCGCGGCGGCGATTCCGATCTCGTTGCGCCCTACCGTTTTTCTCGCAGCATCAGACTCCAAGATAGGCTTGTTTTCTATCTCTCTATCTTCGCTCCTGAAGGCTGGTGAGGGAGGGTTCCGGCCAAAGCTTCCCCCTACCCCATGAGCAAAGCCCATGAAGCCGGGAGAGCATTGGCCAGGGTCCTGAAGGCCGGAGCCGGGATGGGACACGTGCCAGAGGGGCCGTTCGCTTCGCCCTCGTCCTGATTTTCTGACAGCGCACTTAAGGACTTTCGCTTCCCGCGCCGCTGGGCTTCGTCAGCTCGGGAGTTGCACCCGGTCGCCCAATCACTGCATCCAGACATACGCCTATGATTCGTACCTCGTCAATCATTGAGGTATTTTTTATACCTTTTCCGATTGACGCGATTGGGTATTATATATACCTTTCACTCTCAAGCCGACCCGGCAGGCAGAGGACAGGGCGATGCAGCACATCCGCAATATCGAGACCGAGGAGAGCAAGCGCGACGTCCGCTGGAACGGCGTGCTGGGGATGAGCGACTGCAGCGCCTATATGGCGATCGAGGCCCAGCGCATGGGCGCCCTCGGCTTCGCCTTCCTGCGCCGTCCCGAACACGCGGTCCGCGGCCCCTCTTGGCTGCGCGGCGCCCGCGCCTCCGTCGAGGAGCATTACCGCTATGCCCGTGAGATTATGGGCATGACCGATCACGATCAGCTTTACGCCTGAGGGGAGCGGAGATGTCTGCCGATTGCATCGTCAAGGCCTTTTCCGGCTGCGCCTGCCCGCCGGGTGATTGCGCGGAAAAGCCCCTCACCGCGGCGCCGGTAAGCTTCATCTCCTGGCGCAAGCAGGCCATCACCTGCCTCGCCTTCGGCTTCCTCGCCGCGGTCGTCACCGCCGCCTGGATGGAGACGCGGTTCAAGAGCGAGGACCTCGCCAATCAGGAGCAGGCATCTTGGAAGTAAGCCCAAGCTTAGCCCAGCACGACCGATCAGGAACTATATTTGATATCGCTCGCCTTGGCCGCGGTAATGAAGGCCCGGCGCACCTGCTCGGGCTCGGCGGCATCGTTGAAGACGTCAAGCACAAGCCGCTCGGCAACCTTGGCCGCCGGCGTCTGGTCGGGCCAGTCGTTCAGCAAAGCGTTGCCGGCCTGGACGACATTATAGACCGTCCTGACCTTGCCATTGATGGTGATCTTCACCGGTTTGAAGCTTCGTCGCCTGCTCATGGCGCAGTATCTCACACCGAACGCGACTCAACGAATCACTTTGGGACTCGTTCCGGTTGATTCGAAAGCGCGGCGCATAAAGCTGGTTCGGGAAGCGCCGAAGCCATCGCGTTGCGGTGCAATCGCGTGTCGTTATAACTTTTCTGCGAGAAAGTTATAACCACGGAGAAGGCCGGGCTTTCCGCCGATGGAAATCGGGGTTATAATCTTTTTGCAGGAAAGTTATAACGCGAGAGAATCCATGCCCGTCCGCGAGATCGACCTGATGTACCAGACCATGCTGGCCGAGCTCGGTCAGCGTTCGCTGGATGGAAGCTTCGTCGCCGAGTTTCCGCTGGAGGGTCGGTTCGTCTCCGTCCCGGTGAAGGGCAAGGAATACTGGTATTTCGACCTTCCCGGCCAAGACGGCGTCAAACGCTCCTATGTCGGGCCGAAGAGCGACGAGGAGGTGACGAAAAGGGTCGGCGAATTCGGCGCGATCAAGGACGATCTCAGAAACCGGCGGCGCATGGTGGCCACTCTGACAAGAGAAGGCGGCATGAACGCGCCGCCCAGGTTTACCGGCGACGTCATCGAGGCGCTGGCCAATGCAGGACTGTTCCGCCTGCGCGCGGTTCTCGTCGGCACCGTGGCCTTCCACACCTATTCCGGCGTGCTCGGCGTTCGGCTGCCGACCGCGCTGATGCAGACGGGCGATGCCGGCTTCGCCCAGTTTCATTCGATCTCGACGGCGGTCGGCGACAGCATTCCGCCCATTCGAGAGGTTCTCGAAAAGCTGGATCCGACCTTCCGGGAGGTGCCGCATCTCAACCATCCGACACGCTCGACCCAGTTCGTGAATTCGAGGAATTACAAGGTCGAGTTCCTGACGCCGAATACCGGCAGCGACGACAACCAGAACAAGCCCGCCGATATGCCGGCGCTTGGGGGAATTTCCGCAGAGCCTCTTCGGTTTCTCGATTACCTCATCTACAACCCGATCAGGACCGTGCTCCTTCACAAGAGCGGCGTTACGGTCAACGTTCCCGCTCCGGAGCGTTACGCCGTCCACAAGCTGATCGTCGCCTCGCGCAGACAGAACGACGACAACGGCGCGCTCAAACGTGAAAAGGACGTGCAGCAGGCATCCCATCTCTTCGAAGCGATGGGCGCCACCCGCCGCCATTCCGATCTTGCGCTCGCCTATTGCGAGGCGTGGGAACGCGGCCAGTCGTGGCGTGAGGCCATCGCGCGCGGACTGTCATTGATGCGGCCGGCTCGCCGTGAACAGCTGATGTCCACCCTTGCCGAAGGCATGGCGGAAGTCGGCGAAGACCCCGTGCGTTACGGCGTTTAGGCAAACCGTGACGGATCCGAGGTCGGGGAACATACTGTGAATTTTTTTGCTGACATCAGCAGACATGAAAAACCCCGCCGAAGCGGGGTTTCTAGCTGGTCGGAGTGGAGTGATTCGAACACTCGACCCCCACGTCCCGAACGTGGTGCGCTACCAGACTGCGCTACACTCCGTGACCAGCGGCGCCTCTATAGAACAGCCTATCCGGTTGCACAAGCACCAAATTCCAAAAAACCGGCGGAATTTTTGACGGGTTGATGACAGAACCGGCGATGCGCTGCTGCAGCAAAAAGACACACCCGGAGCAAATCGTCGGGAAGTGCTACAGGGGCAATTTTCTTTTGCCGGGTTCCGCGCTAAAGGGCTCGACGGGACAGGCGAAGCCGCGGCAAAAGCGGCGTCGCAGCCAATGCGCTAGAGATCAGGGACGACACGATGAAATTCCGCACGATGACCGCGGCCGGGCTTGCAATTGGGCTTGCCGGATGCACGACCATTCCTTCCGCCGGCAATCCGATCGAGGCCCGCTGGGTCGGCAAATCGGCCGGCATCTTCTTTGCCGCCTACGGGCCGCCGATCAGCGATAGCGAGCAAGGCGCCACCACCGTCTATACCTGGCGCGGCGGCTACAAGACCGTGCGCATTCCGGCAAAATATGCCGAAGGCGCCGACGGCAAGCGCGGCAAGCAGATTTCCGCCGCCCGCACCGCCTATCTGCGCTGCCAGGCCGAAATCACCACCAGCTCCGATTACACGATCCGCGACATCCGCACCGTCGCCGACATTCCCGGCGTGGACGGCCCGTCCTATTGCGCCGAGTTCCTGGCGCCCGAACAGAAATAACGGCCGGTTTGTCCGAGATGCAAAGACAGGCGGCCGATGTGCCGCCTGTTTTGTTTTGGTCAGCCCTTTGCTCCCGGAAGGAGGTTGCATAAGGCTGCCTCCCCGCCCTTCCCAAAAGAGACTTGCCGCCCCCGGCCATCCGGCGTATGAATTGCCCGTCGCGAAAAGCGGCTGCCTCCCTTGATCCGCTCAGTGGCGGAGTAAACAGGTGGACGAATGGTCGTCCAGGCGGTCGAGTACACGCCATCCATGCGCTTCAGCCATGGTTCGGCCAGCACCTCCCAGAAACCAAAGTCCTGACAGTGTCAGGCGTCATCGTGAGCCATCGGCGTGCCGAGCCATTCTCCTGGTGTTTCCGGGAGATGGCGCGGTCACAGAGGCTGGAATCGTTTCTCGCTTTGATGAAGGCGGGAACCGTTCCGCCGGGCGCTGCAGGCTTGCGTCGACCCGGAACGCACCATGACCAGATCCCTTATCGTCATCTTCACCGCCATCATTCTCGATGCCGTCGGCATCGGCCTGATTTTCCCGATCCTGCCATCGCTGCTGCGCGATGTCACCCATGCCGAAAACGTCGCCCCCTCCATCGGCGCGCTGACCGCTCTTTACGCGGTCATGCAGTTCCTCTTCGCACCGGTGCTCGGGGCGCTGAGCGACCGGCTCGGCCGCCGGCCGGTGCTGCTGATTTCGCTCGCCGGCGCCGCCGTCAACTATCTCTTCCTCGCCTTCGCGCCCAATCTCGCGACGCTGTTTCTCGGCCGCGCCATCGCCGGGCTGACCAGTGCCAACATGTCGGTGGCGACTGCCTATATCACCGACATTTCCCCGGAGGAGACGCGCGCCCGCCGCTTCGGCCTGTTCAACGCCATGTTCGGGCTCGGCTTCATCGTCGGCCCGGTTCTCGGCGGCGTGCTCGGCGATCACTGGCTGCGGCTGCCCTTCATCGCGGCGGCCGTGCTCAACGGCGCCAACCTGCTGCTTGCCTTGTTCATTCTGCCGGAATCGCGCCCCGGCAGCCGCGAGAAGATCGATCTCGCGGCCCTCAACCCGCTCAGGCCGCTGCGCTCGGTGCTGGAGGTCAAAAGCCTGCTGCCCGTCATCCTCATCTTCTTCATCTTCAGTGCCACCGGCGAGGCCTACGGCACCTGCTGGGCGCTCTGGGGCAGCGACGCCTTCCACTGGGACGGGCTGTCGATCGGCCTGTCGCTCGGCGCCTTCGGTCTCTGCCAGGCTCTGGCCCAGGCCTTCCTGCCGGGGCCGGCGGTCAGGCTGCTCGGCGAACGCGGAGCCATCCTGACGGGCGTCGCCGGCGTCTCGATCGCGCTCACCGTCATGGCCTTTGCCGGCCAGGGCTGGATGATCTTCGCGATCATGCCGGTCTTCACCCTCGGCGGCATCGGCGTGCCGGCGCTGCAGTCGCTCGCCAGCCGGCAGGTCGATGAAAACAGCCAGGGCCAATTCCAGGGCGTGCTGGCCTCGGCCGTCAGCCTCGCGTCGATCATCGCGCCGCTTGGCTTCTCCAGCGTCTATTTCATCGTCCGGCAGCAATGGCCGGGCGCCATCTGGCTGTCGGTCGTCGCCGTCTATGCGCTCACCGTGCCGCTGGTTCTCGGCCTCAGGCTGAAGAGGCCGGTGGCGGCGCCGGCGGGATGAAACTGTTGCGCCGGTTGAGGCCACGGCCTCGAGGCTACGAGAACACGCAGCGCTTGTGGCCATGGGTCCTCGGGTCAAGCCCGAGGACGACGGAGGGTGGGGGAGCCTGTACGGCAAGGACCGCGAGTGCGTGGTGATTTGTCGGAATTGTCGCCTGTTATTTCACCCGATCCCAACGCAAGACTGCCCACGCATGTTGCTGGAATTCCTCCAGACGTCTCACCTCTTGCCCATCGCTACCCCCACACTCCGTCATACTCGGGCTTGACCCGAGTATCCATGCCGCAAGCGCTCCGCTTGAATTTGTTCGGCGATCGTCTGCCACTTCAACGGAAGCGAGGTGCCGAACCGCATGGGTCCTCGGGTCAAGCCCGAGGACGACGGAGGGTGGGGGAGCGTCAGTCGCAACAGCGACGTCGGTGGCGCGCTCAAGCCGCACATGCGAAGAAAGCGGCCATCAGGACGGTTTCAGGGAAGCTGGCGCATCAAAGGCATCGGCGCGCGTCTTTCCTCCTCGGCGAGCATCCTGATCCAGTCGCGCAGCGCCAGCGCAGCGGCAGGGAGATCGCGGGTGTTGTTCCAGGTGAGGTAATAGGCTCCCGGATCGGGAACGACGAGATCGGTGAAACGCACCAGATCCCCCTTTTCCACAAGCGGCCCGACCAGGCGGTGCCAGCCGACGACCAGGCCTTGGTCGGCCATCGCCGCCTGCAGCGCCACGCTGAACTTGCCGAAGCGTCTGCCGCTGACAGCGCGATAGGGTACGCCACCGCGCAACAGCACCTCTTCCCAGCCGGTCCAGCCGGGCTCGACCCACTCGACATTCAACAGCGGCAGGTCGGCAAGATCGGCGGCGGCGGCACCCGCGTGCCGTTCGGCGAAACCGGGGCTGCAGACCGGATAGAGACAATCGTCGAACAGCAATTCCGCCGTCTCGTCGATCCATTTGCCCGATCCGTAGCGGATGCGCAGCTCCAGCTCCGATCGGCGGAAAACCTTGAAGTTGTCGCCGATCAGGTGATCGACCGATATATCGGTGAAGCGCCGCCAGAAATCCGGCATGCGGGGAATGAGCCACATCGACCCGAACACTTCGCTGCAGGCAATCGTGACGTTGCGGGCGCTATCTCCCTGCCTGATCGAATTGACCACCTCGGACGCCCTGCTGAAACCGCTTGCCAGCGCCCGGTGCAGCTCCTCGGCCGGCGCGGTCAGCATCACCCCTTTGCCGGTGCGCACGAACAGGGCGACGCCGAGTTCCTGCTCGATCGACTTGATCTGCCGGCTGACGGCCCCCGTGGTGACGTTGAGTTCGGCCGCCGCCAGGGTGAAATTGCCGTGCCGGGCGGAGGCTTCGAAGGTGGCAAGGGCGGTCAGCGACGGCAGACCATAGAAACGACGGACCATTGCTCCTCTCCCCATCTCAGCGCCTGGGGGCGCGGGTTGATATTTCCGTCATGATAACGCATGCAGACCACCCCGTCTTGAGTTCAGCTCAACACATGGCGGATTTTTATGAGTCTTGTCTTCAAGGCCTGCCTGCCGCTTTCATAAGACCCATAGACAGCATGTCGCGAGGAAAAGACGCCCGTCCGGTGCCCGGCCGCGCGTTGGGCGACGCTATTTTCGAGGTCCCGAACAGGCATGAACATCGTGATATCAAGGTCGAAACAGGCCGTCCAAGGGCTGCCCGAGCGGATGAAGGGCGTTCTCCTCACCGGCCATGGCGGTTTCGAGAAACTCGAATATCGCGAGGACATTCCGCTTCCCCGGGCCAAAGCCGGCGAGGTGCTGATCCGCGTCGCCGCGGCCGGCATCAACAACACCGATATCAATACCCGCATCGGCTGGTACTCCAAGGCGGTGACAACAGGCACGGAAAGCGGCGGGGCGGCCGGTTTCCAGTCGGCACAGGACGCCGACGCCAGCTGGTCCGGCGTGCCACTCGCCTTTCCGCGCATCCAGGGGGCCGATTGCTGCGGGCGTATCGTCGATGTCGGGGAAGGTGTCGATCCCATCAGGATCGGCGAGCGAGTGCTGGTGCGCAACATGCTGCGCTCCCATGTCGATTATCGCCCCTTCGAATGCTGGACCTTCGGCTCGGAATGCGATGGCGGCTTTGCCCAATATGCGGTGGCGCCGGCGCGCGAGACATACAGGGTCGATTGCGATTGGAGCGATGTCGAGCTGGCGTCGCTGCCCTGCGCCTATTCCACCGCCGAAGGCATGCTGCACCGCGCAGCCGTCGGCGCCGGCGAACACGTCCTGATCGCCGGCGCTTCCGGCGGCGTCGGCTCGGCGGCGATCCAGCTGGCGAAGCGCCGCGGCGCCACCGTTACGGCGATCGCAAGTCCCGACAAGGCCGGGCAATTGCTGGCGATCGGTGCCGACACGGTGCTTGCGCGCGGCGAAAGCATCGTCGCCGGGCTCGGCCGGGAGACGGTCGACGTCGTCCTCGATGTGGCCGCCGGACCCTCCTTCGGCGCACTGCTCGACGTCTTGAAAAAGGGCGGGCGCTACGCCGTTGCCGGCGCCATTGCCGGGCCGATCGTCGAGCTCGACGTCAGAACGCTCTATCTCAAGGACCTGACCTTCTTCGGCTGCACCTTCCAGGAGGACGTCGTTTTCGAAAGCCTCGTCTCCTATGTCGAGCGCGGCGAATTCAGGCCGCTCGTCGGCAAGAGCTACCCCTTGAGCGAGATCGTCGAGGCGCAGCGGGATTTCCTGTCGAAGCGCATCGCCGGCAAGCTCGTCCTCGTCATCCCAGAATAGAAGTCATCCCAGAATAGAAGAGCCCAAATGAGCGAACTCAAAATCGAAGAAATCGATGTCTTCAAGGTCGATCTGCCCTACCGGGGCGGCGTCTACCGGCTGTCGGGCGGACGGGAATATAGAAGCTTCGACGCGACGATCGTCAGGATCACCACGCAGAACGGGCTGGAGGGCTGGGGCGAGAGCACGCCGTTCGGCTCGACCTATATCGCCTCGCACGCGCTCGGCGTGCGCGCAGGCATCGCCGAGATCGCGCCTGGTCTGATCGGGCTCGATCCCCGCCGCGTCGATCGCATCAACGACGCCATGGACCATGCGCTGGTCGGGCATCTCCATGCCAAGACGGCGCTCGACGTCGCCTGCTGGGATCTCTTCGGCAAATCGGTCGGCCTGCCCGTCTGCGAGCTGCTCGGCGGGCGCACCGATGTGAAAATGCCGGTCATTTCGTCGATTTATATGGGCGATCCGGACGATATGCGCCGGCGCGTGGCCGAGCATCGTCAGCTCGGTTACATCGCCCATTCGGTCAAGATCGGCGACGAGCCGGCCGTCGATGCCGCCCGGATTGCCGCCTCGCTCGCCGACAAGCGGCCCGGCGAATTCTTCATCGTCGATGCCAATGGCGGCATGACTGTGGAAACCGCGCTTCGCATGCTGCGGCTGTTGCCGGCCGGGCTCGATTTCGTGCTCGAAGCCCCCTGCGCCACCTGGCGTGAATGCCTGTCGCTGCGCCGGCGCACCGATGTGCCGATCATCTTCGACGAATTGGCGACGGATGATGCGGCGATTGCCCAGCTCATCAGTGACGACGCCGCCGAAGGCATCGGCCTGAAGATCTCCAAGAATGGCGGGCTGACCCGCGGCCGCCGGCATCGCGATATTTCGGTCGCCGCCGGCTACACCGTCAGCGTCCAGGAAACCACGGGCTCGGACATCGCCTTCGCGGCGATCGTCCATCTCGGCCAGACGGTGCCGGAAAAGAACCTGCGCTGCGTGCTCGAATGCCGCGACATCGTCGCGATCAAGACCGCCGACGGCGATTTTACCGTGCGCAACGGCCGCGTCACCGCACCCGCCGCCCCCGGCCTCGGCATTATCCCGCGCCTCGAAGTGCTCGGCGAGCCGGTGGCCAGCTACGTCTAAACAGGAAACGCGGCGCCCTGTCCTATCCGACGCCGCAAAAAAGAGGGAACGAAAATGAAAAAACTGCTTGCATCCACATGTCTGCTGGCCGGCCTTGCCGGCGGCGCATCGCTGTCCCACGCGGCCGAATGCGGCGATGTCGTGCTCGCCGTGCACAATGCGCAGAGCGCCGAAGTCCTGACCTTCGTCGACAAGTTCATCCTGGAGAACGGCTATGGCTGCCATGTCGAGACCGTTCCCGGCGACACGGTGCCGACCACCACGTCAATGGTGGAAAAGAGCGAACCCGACGTCTCGTCCGAGACGTGGGTCGACCTGCTGCCGGAGATCGTTCCGCGCGGCGTGAAGGAAGGCAAGATCGTCTTCGGCGCCCCGGCCCTTCCCGATGGCGGCATCCAGGGCTGGTGGATCCCGAAATATGTCGCCGACGCCCATCCCGAGATCAAGACCGTCGAGGATGCGCTTGCCCATCCCGACCTCTTCCCCGATCAGGAGGACCCGAGCAAGGGCGTGGTCTTCAACGGCGCCGAAGGCTGGGGCGCGACTGTGGTCACGACGCAGCTGTTCAAGGCCTATAAGGCCGCCGACAAGGGTTTCACGCTGATGAACCCGGGTTCGGCGGCCGGCCTCGATGGCGCCATCGGCAAGGCCTATGAACGCAAGCAAGGCTTCATCACCTATTACTGGGCGCCGACGGCGCTGCTCGGCAAATATCAGCTGGTGAAGCTCAAGCAGAACGGTGCGGCCGATCCCGTCGAATGGAAGCGCTGCATTACCAACCTCGCCTGCCCCGACCCGAAGGTCGCCGACTGGCCGGTCGACAAGGTGATGACCGTTCTCACCAAGAAGTTCGCCGACCGCACCAGCCCCGAAGTCATCGCCTATTTCAACAAGCGCGGCTGGAGCAACGACACGGTCGGCAAGATCATGGCCTGGGAAACCGAAAACCAGGGCACCGGCGAAGACGGCGCCAAGCGCTTCCTCCAGCAGGACGAGAGCGTCTGGTCGCAATGGGTTCCGACCGATGTCGCCGAGAAAGTCAAAGCCGCGCTTTGACAGTTCAGGAGCAGGCGGCCAGCCCTGATCCGGCTGCCGCCGCCTTCTCCAGGGGAGAAGGGACATGCCGCGATCCCTCTGTTCGCAAGGTGTGTTTCTTCTCCTCGTCAGACAGCTAGGCCAATCGCCTTGTCAGTCCGACAGAAACGGAGCGCCCCAACCGCATGGATCCCAGGGTCAAGCCCTGGGATGACGGAGGGTGGGGGAGCCTGTGGAGCAAGGACCGCAAGTGCAGCGCTGATTTTGTTGGAAAGCCGTCTTTGCGCAATTTCCGAGCCGCCTGCGCATTTTGCTGGAATTCCCCAAACGTCTCACCTCTTGCCCGGCGCCCTCCCCACCCTCCGTCATCCCAGGGCTTGACCCTGGGATCCACAACCAAGCACTCTGCCGGCATGGCGGGCTATGTCTACATCGTCACCAACCAGAAAAACGGCACGCTCTATGTCGGCGTGACATCCGATCTGGAGCGCCGCATCTATGAGCATCGCGAGGGGCTGACGCCCGGCTTTGCCTGGAAATACGGATGCACCCGCCTCGTCTGGTATGAGGAGCATTGGGATATCGGCAGTGCGATCCAGCGCGAGAAGTCGCTGAAACGCTGGCACCGGCAATGGAAGATCGATCTGGTCGCGGCGATGAATCCCGAGTGGGATGATCTCTATCTTACGCTGTGGTGATGCGAACGCAGTGCTTGCGGCCACGGGTCAAGCCCGAGGACGACGGAGCCTGGGCGAGCGCAAGCTGCGTCGCCGCTGCGTTTGGCGAGAACGCCAACCCCACACTCCGTCATCCCAGGGCTCGACCCTGGGATCCACAACCAAGCCCGCGGCTTTCAATTGTTCCCCAGACGCCAGCGCTGCCCACCCGGTGCGAGCCGCGTGGATCCCAGGGTCAAGCCCTGGGATGACGGAGGAGAGGTGGTGCCTGAATGGCGGGGAAGAGGTGGTGCCGGATGGACGGCAGAAAGGTGTGCCTGGATGGCGGGAGAGAGGTGCCGGGTTGACGGTGGAGGGGCGGTGCGGGGCTGCGAGAGGAGAGAAGGCAGCGGGCGGATGGAGCAGAGGTGGTGCCGGAGCCCGCGAGCCGCGCCGGGCGCGATGAAGCTGCGGCAAGCGCGGCGCCGCAAGCTGCATCGCCGCTGCGTTTGGCGAGAACGCCAATCCCACACTCCGTCATCCCAGGGCTTGACCCTGGGATCCACAACCAGGCCCGCGGCTTTCGATTGTTCCCCAGACGCCATCGCTGCTCCCTCGGTGCCAGCCGCATGGATCCCAGGGTCAAGCCCTGGGATGACGGAGGAGAGGTGGTGCTCCTCCGCCCAAGCTCGCCTACGCCGCCTCCCCCTTCTCAGCTACGCTCTCCGCCAGCTTGCGCGCCGCGACGAAATCCACCTTGCCGGAGCCGAGCACCGGGACCTTGCCGATATTGACCTCGGCCGGCACCATCATGTCCATGGCGCCCCTCGACTTGGCGAAGGCGAGGAATTCGGCGCGGGTGGCGGTTTCGGCTTCGGTGAGCAGCACCAGGCGTTCGCCCTTTTTGGGGTCGGGCAGCGAGGAGACGACCGAGAGCGCGCCCGGCCAGAGCTCGGCGGCGAGCGTTTCGACGGCGGCGAGCGAGATCATTTCGCCGCCGATCTTGGCGAAGCGTTTGGCGCGGCCGCGGATCTTGACGAAGCCGTCCTCGTCGATGGTGACGATATCGCCGGTGTCGTGCCAGCCGTCGGCGAGCGGCTCCAGCACGCCGGGCTTTTCGGCACGGAGGTAGCCTGCCATGACATTGGCACCGCGCACATGCAGCCGGCCGCCCTCATCGATGCCGGGCACCGGTTCGAGCTTCCATTCCATGCCCGGCAGGATTTTGCCGACCGTGCCGGAGCGGTTGTACATCGGTGTGTTGATGGAAATAACAGGCGCGGTCTCGGTGACGCCGTAGCCTTCCAAGATGCGCAGGCCGAATTTTTCCATATAGGTGTGGCGGGTCGAAGCCTTCACCGGCTCGGCGCCGGAGAAGATATAGCGGATCGAGCGGAAGTCGTAGGGATGCGCGGTCCTGGCATAACCGTTGAGGAAGGTATCGGTGCCGAAGATGATTGTGGCGTTGGAGACATAGATCAGCTCCGGCACGATGCGGTAATGCAGCGGCGAGGGATAGAAATAGACCGGCACGCCTGAAATTAGCGGCAGCACGGTGCCGGCCGTCAGCCCGAAGGAATGGAAGACCGGCAGGATGTTGAACACCTTGTCGCCGCTGTGGAAATCGATGCGGGCGGCGGCCTGGGCGGCGTTCGACAGGATGTTGCGGTGGGAGAGCACGACGCCCTTCGGCGTGCCTTCCGAACCCGAGGTGAAGAGGATGACGGCCGGATCATCCGGCCGGCGCTTCACCAGCGGCCGCCCCTTGCGCAGGAGACCGCGGATCTTGTCCAGCGCGCCGAGCTCGGCCCTCACATCATCGAGCCAGACGATCGTCACCTGCTTTTCCAGTTCCTCGACGACCGGGCCGAGCTTGGCCTGGGCGACGAAGGCGCGCGAGGTCAGCACATGTTTCACCTCGGCCGCCTTGCAGGCGGAGAGGATATTGGCGGCGCCGGCGGTGAAGTTCAGCATGGCCGGCACCTTGCCCGCGCTCATGACGCCGAGAATGGTGGCGGCGGCGCCATTGGCATTCGGCAGCATGACGCCGATGTTTGCCTCCGCGAAGCGGGCGCGGAATTTTGCGCCGAGCACGGCGGCACCGGTGAGCAGCTTGCCATAGGTGAGGCTGCCGGTGACCGGATCCTCGACGGCGAGTTTTTTCATGCCGAATTCCTGCGCCGCCTGAATGACGCGGCCGAGCACGGTGGACGAGGTATCGGCGGTTTCGAACAGCAGGTTCGACATCACCTGATAGAGCGCAGCACCCGCCGCCGTGCGGCGCTTGCGGCCCTTCAGTTCGGCCGGCACTTCGAGCTTCACCGGCTCGAGAATGGTGACCTTGACCTTGGGGAACAGCCGGCGGCGGATCTTGCCGTCGCCGAGATAGGAGAGATAGCTCTTCTCCAGCCCGTCGATCTTGACCGGCACGACCATCGAGCCGGTTTTGTCGGCGACCATGGCGGCGCCATCATAGACCTTCATCAGCGTTCCCGTCACCGTCAGACGGCCCTCGGGGAAGATGCCGATCGGGCTGCCGTCCTGCACCACCTTGATCAGCGAGCGCGTCGCCATCGGCTTTGTGGGGTCGAGCGGCAGGAATTTGCACATTTTCAGGAACGGCCGCACCCACCAGGCCTGGGCGATCTTGTAATCGACGGCAAAGACCGGCTCCTCCTCGGTGATGGCGAGCGCCAGGGCGCCGTCGAGCAGGCTGACATGGTTCAGTGCAATGATCGGCGCGCGGCCGGCCTTCTTGATATTCTCGAGGCCCTCGACCTCGAGGCGCATGAAGGCGCGGAACAGGATCGAGATGAAATCGCGGAAGGCATTGGTCGGCAGCGTCTTCAACATCAGCCAGGCGACGGCAAAATTGAGGATGCCGAGGCCGATCAGGATCTGAGGGATGGACGCGCCGAGCGCCTGGATGAGGGCGACGAGGCCGAGGCCGACGGTGATGAACAGCGCCGAGAGCACATTGGCGGCGCCGATGACGCGGGCGCGGCGGTCCTCATGCGCCCAGGTCTGCAGGGCGGCAAAGGTCGGAACGGCGATGAAGGCGCCAGAGATTGCCATGCCGGCGAGATCGATGGCGACGCGGATGGTATTTTCACCGGCGAAGAAAGCGAGGATCGTCGTCGCGTGGGCGGCGGAATGCAGGCCCCAGAGGTTCCAGGCGAGATCGAGGCTGAAGAGGCCGAGCAGCGCCGTGCCGACAGGGGCCGGCAGCAGCACGATGCGGCCGGACGACATCCAGGCGGCAATGGCCGAGCCGACGGCGACGGCAATGGCGAAGACGGTGAGATAGGCGGGAACGACGAGTTCGGAGCCGCCGAGCAGCTCGGTCACCATGGTCGGCAGGATCGACAGCACGAAGGCGCCGACCAGCCAGAACCAGCAGTTCATCAGCGCCGAGCGCCACAGCCGCTTGTCGGCGCGGATTTCCATGACGAGGGTGTAGCTGGAGCGGATGACATTGCGGTCGATCTCCAGATCCGGCGCCTTGGAACCGGTGGCCGGGATCATCCGGCTCGCCAGCCAGCAGAGCAGCGACAGCCCCATCATCATCGAGCCGAACAGCAGCACATTGTCGCCGCTGGAGAAGGCGAGCGCAGCGATGATCGTGCCGGCGAGGATGGCGATGAAGGTGCCGCCCTCGATCCAGGCATTGGCCTTCGGCAGGTCGCGGCGCTCGAGATGATCGGGCAGGATGCCGTATTTGATCGGCCCGAACAGCGCCGAGATGACGCCGAAGCCGAAGAGCGCCGCCATCAGCACAAAAATGGAGGAGAAGCCGAGGCCGACGACGGCGAGTGCGGCAATGCCGATCTCGCATCGTTTCAGCAGTTCGGCGACCTTCGCCTTGTCATGCTTGTCGGCCAGCTCGCCGCCGAGCGCCGACAAGAGCAGGAAGGGCACGATGAGAATGACGCCGGCGAGCGTCACCAGGGCGGCACCCTCGTTCGCCGACATCTTGAAGAGAATGAGGAACACCAGCGTGTTCTTCAGAAAATTGTCGTTGAAGGCCGTGAGGAACTGGGTCCAGAACAGCGGCGCGAATTTTCTAGACGTCATCAGATTGTGTTGCACGGCGGGAGTCCTTCTTTAGGCCTGCAGAGAAGGCCACAGAGTCGTTACCCATTGGTTGAACGCGGCAACAACTCTGCGCTGTGGTTAAGGAAGATCAATCTTCATCGCTACGATTGAACTTGACGAGCAGTTTTTCCGTGCGGGCATCTTCGACCTTGCGGATCAGCTTCTCGGATTCGGCATTGTCGCGCAGCGTCTTGGTGATGTTCACCGTGGTCTGCACCAGCATCAGGATGCCCATGGCGAGATAGCCTTTGCCCCAGAGATCGAGCGGCATCATGTAAAGGCCGAGCGCCAGCATGAAGGCGGCCGAGCCGAAGGAGATGTAGGAGAAGCTGACCCAGCTGGCGGAGTGTTTCTGGAAACTGTCGTTCATTGCAGTGATCCTTCAATTTTGAGGGGTGAATGGTGGATGAAATCAGGCGGCCGGCGTGATGCGGCTCTTCAGCCGGGCAAGCACGTCATCGGCCGATGAGTTGAGCGGTGCGCCGCAGCCGGCATTGGCAAGCTTCTCGATGATGCCGGCCGGCCGGGTGGTGCTTTCCATCTCCTTCAGCGCGGCTGATGTCAGCTCGTTCTGGCTCTGGCGCAGACGCAGGCGGGCCAGCGTCTCCTCGGCCTCGTCGAGTGTCGCCAGGCCGGGGCCGGCGACAGCAACATCGAGCTTCTGCGCCTGTTCGGTGGCCCGCGCCAACCGCTCGCCGCGCTGCAGCTCCTGCAGCCGCGCCTCGGCGGCCCGGACAATGCCCTTCAGCTTGGCAATCGAAGTGGTGAATTGCGCTTGCGCCTTTTCCGACGCATCGCGCTCGGCTTCGAGAAAGGCGATCGCCTCGGCCGCTTCCCGCGCCAGCCCGTCATTACCCTTGCTGAGCGCCGCGATGGCGCGGCTCTCGAGATCGGCGATGCGGCCGACAATCGTCTGATGCTGCGCCCGCTCCTGCTCGTTCTGGGCGATGGCGACGGCGACACTGCGGCGCGCCGACTGGATCGACTGGGCGGCATCGCGGATCTGCTGGGCAAGCAGCGGCACGGCGTGGCGATCGGCAAAGGCCTGCTCGGCATCATGCGCCCTGCCCCGCAAGAGAATAGAAATCAGTTTGAACATTTCCTGCCTCCGGTTTATGAACGTTGTTCACGAGTACTGTTATGGCAGAATCATGAACGACGTTCAAGATAAATTTTGAACGTCGTTCAAAAAATCGAAGTGGAATGGTTAATGGCCGGCAGACGAGAAGAAAAACGCGAGGATTTGAAGGCGCGGCTGATCGAGGCGGCGCGCGAGCGCATCGCCCGCGACGGGCTGACCAACCTGCGCGCCCGCGACATCACCCAGGACGCCGGCTGCGCGCTCGGCGGCCTCTACACCGTCTTCACCGACCTCGCCGAGCTCGTCATCCACGTCAATTCGTCGACGTTGAAGGCGCTGGAGGCCAGGCTGACGCTCCCCGAAGCCCGGGACAAAAGCCCGACCGATCGGCTCCGCAACCTCGCCCAGGGCTACCTCGCCTTCGCCGTCGAGCACCGCAACCTCTGGAAAGCGCTGTTCGACCACTTCCCCCCCGACACCAGCCCGACGCCGCAATGGCACCTCGACGAACACCTCTTCCTGATGGACGTGATCGCCGAACCGCTCGCCGAACTGCAGCCCGACATGCCCGCGCAAGACCGCGCCATCCGCGCCCGCACCCTCTTCGGCGCCGTCCACGGCGTGGTCAGCATCAGCCTGGAGGGCCGCTTCGTGGGATTGCCGCTGGAGCGGCTGGCGCGCGAGGTGGACGAACTGGTGCAGACGATTGCGGCGGGGGCGGAGCGGCGGCGGGAAGCGGGCGCGTGAGTGCGGCCGGGGTGGGTTTGGCAGGAACATCACCCCACACTCCGTCCTCCTCGGGCTTGACCCGAGGACCCATGCCCGGCGCTGAACCTCCGCTCAAAAACTGCCCCTCACCCTAACCCTCATATGCGCTAGGTTTAGCCCTGGACACGAGGAATCTTGTTGTGATTCAAGCTTGGGATGAAGATTCGTCCTGAGATTTTGGATCATTGGCCGGAAGTGAGCGCGCGGCTTCCGGCTGGTTTCGACTTGGAAGCAACGGCGCGGTTGCGCGGTGCCTTCACGCGGGTGCGGGAAATCAAGAACGCCGAGACGCTGTTGCGGCTGGCGCTTGCCTATGGCGGCCTTGGCATGTCGTTGCGCGAGACCTGTGCATGGGCCGAGGCGGGCGGGATCGCGCGGCTGTCCGACCCGTCGCTGCTTGAGCGGCTGTGCAAAGCAGCCCCTTGGCTTGGCGATATCGTGGCCGCGCTGATTGCCGAACAGACCACAGTGCCGGCGGGGCGTTGGGCGGGATACCGCTTGCGTGCGCTCGACGGAACGTCGATCTGTCACCCAGGTGCCGACCGCACGTCATGGCGGCTGCATGTCGGCTACGACCTAGCAACGGCTCAGGTCGATCAGCTTGAGCTGACCGACATCCATGGCGCCGAAAACCTCCAGCGCCTAACCTACGCACCCGGTGATATCGTGCTGGCCGATCGCTACTATGCAAAACCGCGCGATCTGCGGCCCGTGATCGAGGCCGGTGCAGACTTCATCGTGCGGACCGGCTGGAACTCGTTGCGGCTGCTGCAGCCGAACGGCGAGCCTTTTGATCTGTTTGCCGCGCTCGCCGCTCAAAAAGAGCAGGAAAGTGAACTGATGGTCCGTATCCACGAAGGGGTGAAGGCGGCGGTGCCACTGGTCCTGCGCCTTGTTGTCCGGCACAAGGATCCGCAACAGGTGGAAGCCGAGCAGACGCGCCTGCTCAAGGCCGCCAGCAAGCGCGGCAAACAACCTGATCCGCGTAGTCTGGAGGCGGCGAAGTACATTCTGCTGCTAACCGCGCTGCCGGTCGCCACCTTTCCGCCAGCCGATATTCTCACCCTCTATCGCTTCCGCTGGCAAATCGAGCTGGCGTTCAAACGGTTCAAGAGCTTGGCCGGCCTCGACAATCTGCCGGCCAAGAAACCGGAACTGGCGCAGGCATGGCTCTTCGCCAGACTGATCGTTGCCATCACCGCCGAACAGATTGCCGGGCAAGTCCCGGACTCTTCCCCCTCTGGATACGCCAACCCCAAAGGCAAGCCCATCGCGCTGGCGGCTCATGAAGATGGCCCTGGCCACCATTCACGCCGCCATCCGCGGGCAACTGCTGTGGCAGGCCGTCTGTGAGCTTCTCTCTCGAAGTCGGCGCAACCTTTGTGAGGCGACACGACGACGCCGAAAACAATGCGATTGTCTAGGCGATCGCCTAACCTAGCGCATATGACCCTAACCCTCTCCCCGTTTTGACGGGGCGAGGGGACGTGCCACACGAGACGTTGGAGAGAGACGGAGAGCTCACGGCATATCCCCTTCGCCCCGCAAGCGGGGAGAAGGTGGCGGCAGCCGGATGAGGGGCTTCCCCTCCCGGATCGCCTGCGTCGAATATCGCACTCATGACCCTCCCCCACCCTCCGTCGTCCTCAGGCTTGACCCAAGCACCCCTCCCCAAGCACTCTGCCCCCACACCGCCGCACGCGAAAGGAACCCCCATGAGCCGTATCTTCATCACCGGTTCCACCGATGGCCTCGGCCTCGCCGCCGCCCGCACCCTCATGAACGAGGGCCATGATGTCGTTCTTCACGCCCGCTCCCGCGAGCGCGCCGCCCCCATCGCGGACACTTCAGCCGCCGCCCTCGGCCTCGTCATCGGCGATCTCGCCAGCGCCGCCGAGACGCGCTCGATCGCCGACCAAGTCAACGCCATCGGCCGCATGGACGCCGTCATCCACAATGCCGGCATCTACCTCGAACGAAGCCGCGGCGAAACGCCCGAAGGCCACGCCAAGACGCTGGCGGTCAACCTGCTCGCCCCCTATCTCCTCACCGCCTGGATCACCCGCCCCGACCGCCTGATCTATCTCACCAGCGGCATGCACCGCAGCGGCGCCAGCAGCCTTGACGATATCGACTGGAAGCAACGGCCATGGAACGCCAGCCAGGCCTATTCGGAAAGCAAGCTCTACATCGCCACCCTCGCCGCCGCCATCGCCCGCCACTGGCCGGATGTCTTCAGCAACGCCGTCGACCCCGGCTGGGTGCCGACCAAAATGGGCGGCGCCGGCGCGCCGGATGATCTTGAGATGGGGCATCTCACGCAGACTTGGCTTGCGACGAGTGATGATGGAGCGGCGAAGGTCAGCGGCGGGTATTGGTATCACCGGCAGCGGCGGGAGGCGGCGGCGGAGGTTGGTGATCCAGCCTTTCAGAAGGTGCTGGTGGAAAAGCTGGTGGAGTTGACTGGCGTCCCGCTGTTTGCGGAGCGCGGGTAAGTGGCAAAATCGGCGGGTTGGCGAGCGTTGCGACGTTCGCGCTCGATGTTTGCCAGCACGTTTTCCTTGGGCAATCGTGCAGCCGACAGCGCGCTTCGGTTTATTCTCGAGGTCTATAATGGCCTCGCAGGTATTCCCGCATTTCGAGCGAGTGCATTCGATCAGATCAGCATATTCCGAGACGGTTCAATGCTTCGACCAGTTGAGGATGGATCTGCCAGCGATATTCCGGTGAGAGCTCACCCTCGGCATCTATTCCGTGAGCCAAAACGCTCGTCCAAATGAGAGATCCATCGGCACGCTCTTGAGGCTTCAGATGCAGGATCTCGCTGATATCGCGGCCGAAAGTTCCATAATGGACATTCGCACTGCTGTAATTAGGATATCCGGCGGAATGAGCCAACTGCGTTGCAGTCAAGATCTGATGCTTCACATGTGCTTTGAGCATTGCCAGCTCGTTCTCTTTCGGGGGTCTCGCCGTCAAGGCGTCTACATACTCCTGCACCGTTGCGACATGAGGCGCTGGTCGCGTCGCTGCGCTAACCTCATATTTCTTATCGACCCAACGCTTGGCCAGGCCCACTGCATCCTCGACCGTTGAACCCTTGAAGCGATCGGCAGAGGCCGACGTTTTTCCAAGGTATATTGCAGCTGTCGGCTCGCCCTTAAATAACGTCGCAATGATCTTGTGCCCGCGATATGGAACTTCAACCCTGGTCGCGTCGATCGCCATAATATTTCCCTATGTACATCAACTCGCGGCGTGTCGCTGTTGATTCTCCATTGGGGCAATCTGTTTCAACAGCAAGCTACCTGCAAGCGCAAATAAGTAAAGAAATCACCGTCCACCCAGTCTGCCGTAGCGAGGCCTTAGCTCGCGCCACAAGGTATCCTCAAGATCTTGCCTTGCCAGCGGATCGGCAAGTGAAAAGACTGGTTGAACGCGCACAATCAATGAACCGTCCACATGGCACCAGTGCTTAAGGTGAAGTGCGTATGTCTTTCGACTCTTGGTCAGCCCAAAGTGTTGCTTAAGTCTCGTCCGCACAGTCATCGAGCTGCCGACGTATAGGGTGAGACTGTCGGCGTGAGCTAAATTGGTGCGAGGCAGAGAGCAACCTATCAGAATTCTATCGTCTCTTTGAGGGAATTTGTCCGCGATGGATTGGGCAGTTGCTTCGTCGGCAGCTGTAATCGTGTAGATTGCTTCATTATTTTCGATCGAACCGAACGTGAGCGTCCGGCGAATGCATTTTTGCGGTCTACGAGGCGCGTTTTAGAACTTGCGGCTTAGCTCATCGGCCATGATGCGCTCGATCATTTCGGGATCGCATTGTTCATCGACAAGGAACTGGCGGATTCCACCATCCCACGTCCGTATGTCGGCCAAGAGATCTCGAAGGTCGTCAATTCCATTTTCGGTCAGGCCTTTTGTGCCATCTTCACTGCCATCGCGGACATATATCAATTCGCCCTCGGCGATATTGTCCGAGTTGGCGGTCACCTCCTCGATTAATTCGAGGTTCTCGCCGATCATGCCGGCGACTTCTTTCAGCGTATAGATGAACCTCGAGCGTGCCATCACGCAGCCTCGTATCGGTCTTTCGCTGGCGCCCACTGCGACGGCAGCAGTTCCTCAAAGCGATCTTTGGGGTGATCCTGGATCCTGGTCAGGACGTCTGTGAGGTAGGTCTCGGGATTGTGGCCATGGAGTTTGGCCGTTTCTATAATGGTCAGGATGTTGGCGATGCGCTCGCCGCCTTTATCCGAGCCGGCAAATAGCCAGTTTTTTCTTCCGATTCCAAGCGGACGCATGGCTCGTTCAGCTATGTTGTTATCGATTTCGACACGGCCATCGTCGATGTAAACGCTCAACGCTGTCCATCGCGAGAGGGCATATCGCATCGCTTCAGCCAGCTTCTGCTTCTGTGGCAGCGCCGAAAGCGTCTCTTCTATCCAGCGCTTGAGGTCCGCCAGAAGGGGCCTGGCGTGTTGCTGGCGCAGTGTACGCCGCTGGTCAGCCGACATGCCGCGGATACGATCCTCGATATCGTAGAGCGCACCGATGCGCGACAGCGCTTCGTCAGCGATCGGGGATGGCTTCAGCTTGATCACATCATGGAACTTGCGGCGCACATGCGCCATGCAGGCGGCCTCGACGATCTGGTTGCCGTAGAGCTTCTTATAGCCACCATAGCCATCCGCGTGCATCACGCCGCTGAAGGCAGCGAGATGGTCGGCCGGATGCGCGCCCTTGCGGTCGGGGCTATAGTAGTAGGCAATGGCCCTTGGAGTGGGGTCTCGATAGCCGCTGCCATCGAAGACATAGACCCACACCCTGCCGGTTTTGGTCTTTCCTCGCCCAGGGTCGAGAACATCGACCGGGGTATCGTCCGTATGTATTCGGTCGACCGCCGCAATATGGGCCCTGATCAGCAAGACGAGTGGCGTCAGCAGAACGGACACACGGCCGACCCAGTCCGCCATGACAGAGCGGGAGATGTCTATTCCCAGCCGGTCGTACATCTCGGATAGGCGGTAGAGCGGGATGTGATCGTCGAATTTGGCGACCATGATATGAGCGAGCAATCCCGGTCCGGGCTTGCCTCGCTCGATCGGCAAGGTCGGCATTTCGCCAGACACCGTCGTATCGCAGTCCCTGCAGATCATGCGCTTTTCGATATGGCGGACAATCTTTACGGACGCCGGCACGTGCTCCATCACCTGGACCATCTTGTCAGCAGCCTTCAGGAACGATGTGCCACCACAGGTCGGACAATTGCAGGGTGCTGCATAGACCAGCTCTTCGGTTGGAAGACCATCCGGCAATGGTTTGCGCTTCGGCTTGTCTAGTGCGTCATCCAACTCCGGCAAAGGAGCTTTCCCGGAGCGCATCTCAGCCTCGGCACGGGAGGCCTCGATCTCCTCCAGCATCAGTTCAAATTGCTCGATCTTCCGGTCGATCTTTTCCGAAGAAGCGCCATGCTGCCGATGTCGGAGCAACTCCAGCTGCGCGCGCAGAAGCCCGATAATGGAGTCGCGCTTGCAGACTTCGGCTTCTTGGCTCTCAAGTTTCCCCGCCTGTTCAGCAACGAGCGCGCGCAATACAGATAGCTCGTCCTGACTGTCCAGCGGCGTTGTTTCCATGCCCGCATACATAGCCGATTTGCGCCGGAAACGCTAGCATCATGCCCCGGATGTCCTTGCAAAATATAGCTTTTAACCCGTTCGACCGGGCGCGGAAGTCCACGCAGGTCGGCGCCAGTCGATCCCCTCCACAAGCATCGAAAGCTGAGCCTGCGTCAGGGGCGCAACGCCATCTTTCGCCGTCGGCCAGGGAAAGTATCCGCGTTCCAAAATTTTGTAAAACAGGCAGAACCCTTGGCCATCCCACCATAAAAGTTTGATCCGATCAGCGCGTTTTCCGCGGAAGCCGAAGATCGCGCCAGAACCCGGCGCCTCCTTTATGACCGCCTCAACCAACGCCGACAGTCCATCAATGCCACGCCGCATGTCGGTCACTCCGCAGGCCAGATAAACCCGCACATTTCCAGAAGGCCCGATCATGCTGCCTCCACACAAGCAACAAGCGACGATAGCACTTCGAGATCCATGTCCGCTGCAATTCTCAGTAAGCGGCCATTCCTCAGGACGATTTCAACGTCTTTGCATCTCGACCGAGCATCGCTCCTCTTGGAACCGTCACTCACGCTCTCCGATGCTCCGATAAGCGACACCGGGATGAACGATGGGGTCTGTGGAGGGTTCAATTCGGGTCGCGAGAACTTCTTTCGCCAAGCGTATATCTGTTGCGGAAGAACGTCGTGCCGGCGCGCTACATCCGAAACGCTGCCATCCACGCCGAACGCTTCTTGCAATATCAAAAGCTTCAGTTCAGTGGACCATCGACGTTGTCGCTCGGCACCCGTCAGGATCTCAACCTTGGCCATTCATACCCTGTTACGTCACAAATGAATCATCTGTGTCGTAACTTGCGCCAATTCCGCGCCGAACCAAAATCCGCTCACCGGACGCTCACAACCGAACCGACGGTCGGCCATTTTGCCAGCACCAGCCTCATGAAGCTCGCACAACGAAAACTTTTCGGCGAGTTCCTCGCCAAATTTGGCAGCAAAGAGCTGTTGCCTACGCTCTTCCAAATTCACGCAGGCCTTAAACCTAAGTTTTTCGCTCAAAATTGGCACATTCATCACAGCTAACCCCATCGCACGAAGCCGATTCCATGCTTTCAAACACCGGTTGTCACCAGTGTTGCAGAAGCTCGTTGAGCAAAACCGCCGTCATTTCGAAGGGCAGCGCGAAGCATTTCGTGCAATTGCCCGCGATATCATCGGCAATGCACAGGAGCAGTTGGCGACGGCGCTCAAGCTCGAGCCGGCGGCATTCGCGCAAGTCCCTGACGATACTCTTGATAGGCTTCTTTCAGCCAGCCATGCTGCGAAGGCACTGGAAGAAATTCCCGGCACTCAAATCAACATCACCTTCACCAGCGAGCTGACTGTCAACGGTGTCTCCGTTCCACACGGGGATAGCGAATAACCTGATTTGGCCCGCTTCACGGCGGGCCTTTCTCGTTCTGGATCTCACGACGGCAAGGCAATCGGTATCACCATGAAAACGCGTGCTGAGAGAAGGCGCGACCGAAGACGGCAATGGTTCGTTCAAGCTGAAGTCGAGGCCTTCATTCGCCGAGAATATCCGGCCTGCCCCGAACTTGCGGTTGTCTACTTCGCGACCTACATTTGCACCGTGCCGAAGAATTGGCGTAGCGCACCGATCGCCACGGCAGTTGACGTCACGATGCAGAACGAGCTTCGCCATCAGATGACAAATTACGACCAGCTAATGTTAGTCGGCGTCCGACGAAAAGAACCCCGGCGACAAGTGCAGCCGAAGGTCAACGCGATGATTGCGATTTGGAAAAAGCGCCAGCCCTGAAGCTATGCCCACAAAACGGGCGTCAGGGCATTTAGGATTATCGCTCATCGCGAGGAGTGACCCGCACTTCGTTGATGCCGTTTTCATCGACAACCGTAGCGTAGAGCTCCAAGTCTTCAAGCTCAACACCCGAAGACGTGAATTGTGAAGAAAGATATTCTTCCACCGCGGCGAGTTCATCCTCCTGCGGAACGACCCACCCCTCAATAAACTCCGCGAATTCCTCCGGGCTCATTTTACTAACAACTACCTGTTCGAATTCGTTAGCAATGTGGGTATCAGCGGGCTGCGGAGTGTCGAGAAGATAGCCGTTGTTGTAGAGGAACAGCGCGCCAGCCGTATAAGCGGTGCGCTTATTGCCCTGCTCAAAGGCGTGAGCCAAACCTATTGCTTCCATATAATACACGGCCAGCAACAGAACGTCGTCAATAGACGCGTAATAGAATTTTTGTTTCGGACGGTTAAGCGCACCCTCAAGCTTATCGGCGAAAAGGAGAGCGTGATGCTCTCCTTTTGCCTCAACTATCGTAGCGTTTAGATCGATGACTTCCTGCGTCGAAAGCCAGATTGGCTCATCACTCACTTGGCGAGTTCAGCCATAAGCTCAGGGTGCTCCTTCAGCATTTTCTGAGCGAAGGAAACCGCATTGGCTTTTTTGGCAACAGGACGCGCAACGAACTTAGCCCGGCGCTTCAGTGCGCGGTCCTGTTCGTTTTCTCTTTCCATTACGGCAGTGCCGTAGTTATATGCCTTGTTCAACATTTTAGGACTCCTGTCCTGCTCATGCTCGTCGCTGTTTAAGCTGTTAATTCACACTACGCTCTTACCGCACATTCAGTCAACTTTTTGTTGATTATTCCTGCAGCAAACGAGTTATCACAATGAAATGTTCCGCTATTTCCAAACCGCTCGCTATTCAGAGTGTTCTCTGCGGCTTTGAAACACGCATCTTCCGTGTTTCCACATGCGCGACAATTCAACTTAATTAGTGATGCGAGTCGGCGCCTTAAAGTGCTTCGATCCTCTTGTGCGTTAAAAGCGCTTGACGCATTGGCTCATAGCCGTGGTCATACGGAAGTATACCCCGGGAAACTGTTACGGTTAGCCATTGCTAATGTTTTCTAATTGCTTGATTTTATTATAAAAACAAAGCGTGGCTGGGGCGCCTGGATTCGAACCAGGGGATGGCGGTACCAAAAACCGCTGCCTTACCGCTTGGCTACGCCCCATCAGAGCTTTCGGCGCAAAGCGCCGGCTCAAATCGACGCCTGATTAGCAAAGCTCTCCGTCTGTCACAATGACTAAGTTGCGCCTCGCGCAGATTTATGCGCTGCAGAGCACAAAGCGGCGTGCTAGGAATGGGCGGTGTCATCGGCCTCGAGAGCATCGTCCCGCATGGAAAGCCCCGCATTCGACCTTGCTTTCGAGCCGGCCTATGGGCGGGCCGTGCCGGTGGCGCCCGGGGTCGAGCGGGTCACGGCGGAGAATCCCGGGCCTTTCACTTTTTACGGCACCAACAGCTATATCGTCGGCGCTGCCTCGGTCGCGGTCATCGATCCCGGGCCGGAGGACGAGGCGCATTATCAGGCGCTGATGGCAGCACTTGGTGGGCGGGAGCTGACGCATATTTTCGTCAGCCATACGCATCGCGACCACTCGCCGCTGGCCCGCCGGCTGCAGGCGGCGACGGGGGCGGTGACGGTGGGGCAAGGGCCGCATCGGCCGGCGCGGCGGCTCAGGGACGGCGAGATCAATCCGTTTGCCGAAAGCTCGGATCTGGACTTCGTGCCGGATATCGCGCTCGGCGACGGCCAGAGCATTGCGGGCGATGGCTGGGCGCTGACATCGGTGCTGACGCCGGGGCATACGGCCAATCATGCCGCCTTCGCGCTCGAAGGCCGCGATATTCTCTTCTCCGGCGATCATGTCATGGCCTGGTCGACCTCGATCGTGGCGCCGCCGGATGGATCGATGGCGGATTACATGGCCTCGCTCGAGCGGCTGATAGAG
The DNA here is from genome assembly GCF_000172795.2 of Rhizobium sp. CIAT894. Taxonomy (NCBI): domain Bacteria; kingdom Pseudomonadati; phylum Pseudomonadota; class Alphaproteobacteria; order Hyphomicrobiales; family Rhizobiaceae; genus Rhizobium; species Rhizobium sp. CIAT894. The sequence goes on along the minus strand of NZ_CP020947.1, from coordinate 1,041,792 downwards.
CGCCAGGACCGCCTGCTGCTGCCCGGCCATGGCGGGCCGGTGACGGAGCCGGCGAGTTTCCTGCCGGCGCTGAAGGCGCATCGGCTGAAGCGCGAGCGGGCGGTGCTTACCCGCATCCGGGCGGGCGACCATAGGATTGCCGAGATGGTGAAGGCGATCTACAGCGATACCGATCCGAAGCTGCATGGGGCAGCCGCCCTTTCCGTGCTCGCCCATATCGAAGATCTGGTGGAGCGCGGCGAAATTGCCGCGGATGGGCCGCCTTCGCTTGCCGCCAGCTACCGGCCGGCAACAGGGAGATGATGGGGAAATGAACATGGCGCGCGCCGATTACAGCTATCGCAACGATCCCACCGTTCCCGCCTTTGCCGATGACCGGCCGCTCATCGTCTTCGATGGCGAATGCGTCTTCTGCTCCGGCTGGGTGAAATTCGCGCTGAAGCACGACAGGCGGCAGCGATACCGCTTCGTCGCGGCGCAGACGCCGCTCGGGCAAGCGCTCTACCGGCATTATGGGCTGAATGAGCGCGATTACGAAACCAATATTTTCATCGAGAACGGCCGCGCCTTCTTCAAATCCGATGGTTCGATCCGCATGGTGGCGGGGCTCGGCTTTCCCTATTCGCTGGTCAAACTCTTCCGGCTGCTGCCGCGGCGCCTCGCCGATGTGCTTTACGAATTCATCGCCCGCAACCGCCTGAAAATCGCCGGCCGCCAGAGCTGCATGGTGCCGACGCCGGAGCAGCGCAGCCGCTTCATCGCATGAGCGCCAGGCGATTTTCCCTGCTGATCATCGGCGGCTACGGCACGTTCGGCGGCCGGCTGGCCCGGCTGCTGGGTGATGAACCCAGGCTCCGGCTGCTGATCGGCGGGCGGTCGCTCGAGAAGGCCGATGATTTCGTCGCCGATCTCCGCGCGCAGAAAGGCGGCGCCGGGCGGCTGGGCAGCACCGATCTCGGGGCGACGCTGCAGGCGGTGGCCTTCGATCGCAACGGCGATCTCAGAGAGCAGTTGACGCGGCTCAGGCCCAATCTCGTCGTCGATGCCTCCGGGCCGTTCCAGAGCTTCACCGGGGATGCCTATAAGGTGGTGCAGGCCTGCATTACGCTCGGCATCGATTATGCCGATCTCGCCGACAGCACCGGTTTCGTCGCCGGCGTCAGTGGGCTCGATGCTGAGGCGAAGGCCAAGGGCACCTTCGCTCTTTCGGGGCTGAGCAGCCTGCCGGCCCTCTCCTTCGCGGCGCTGCAGGTCATGGCGCCGCATTTCTCCCGCATCGAAAGTGTCGCGGCCGGCATTGCCCCCTCGGCGCATGTGAAGATCGGGCTCAATGTCGTCAGAGCCATTGCGAGTTATGCCGGCAAGCCGGTGGTGGTGCTGCGCGAGGGCCGGCCGGCCGAGGGGCGCGGGCTGATCGATCAGATGCGGGTGACGATCGCGCCGCCCGGTGTGGCGCCGCTCGCCAGCCGGACGTTCCTGCTGGTGGATGCGCCTGACCTGGCGCTGCTGCCGCAGCACATTGCCGGGCTGCAATCCACCTTCACCGGTGTCGGCACCGAGCCGCAGGCGCTGCAGCGGCTGCTGCGCTTTGCCGCGCGGCTGGTGAAGCTGAGGCTGCTGCCCTCGCTCACGCCGTTTTCGCGGGCGCTGCAGGCGGCCAGCCACCGCTTTTCTTTCGGCGCCCATCGCGGCGGCATGTTCGTGCGCGCCGGCGGCCTCGATCGCCATGGGCGGCGGCTGAGCGCCGACTGGTCGCTGATCGCCGAAGGGGATGACGGGCCGTTCATTCCGGTCATCGCAGTCGAGGCGCTGGTGCACCGGCTGCTCGAAGGCCGGCGGCCGCAAAGCGGCGCCCGGCCGGCGGCGGGGGAATTGTCGCTGGCCGATTTCGAGGCGGCCTTCCGGGGTTTTTCGATCACCTCGGGCATCCGGCTGGATTACGAGGATGAGACCCAGCCGCTCTACCGCCGCATCCTCGGCGACGCCTGGCAGAACCTGCCGCCCACCCTTGCCGCAATCCATGGCGGCGGCACCCGCCTTGCCTCCGGGCGGGCGCGGATCGAGCGCGGCAGCGGGCTCCTCGCCCGGCTGATCGCCGGCATCATCGGCTTTCCCCAGGCGGGCGAGGATGTGCCGGTCACCGTGCGCTTCGCCGCCGAGGGCGACAGGGAGATCTGGACGCGCACATTCGGGCAAAAGACCTTCCATAGCTGGCAGGAGCAGGACAAGGGCCGCAACCCGCCCCTGCTCGCCGAGGTCTTCGGGCCGTTCCGGGTGCTGTCGACGCTGGAGCCGGAGGGGCAACGGCTGCGGATCGTGGTGCGCGGCTGGCGCTTTTGCGGCATCCCGCTGCCGCTGTTCCTGGCGCCGGGTGGGGATACCTATGAGGAGGAGCGCGATGGGCGGTTTCATTTCCATGTCGAGATCGGCGGGCGGCTGACGGGGCTGGTGGTGCGGTATACGGGATGGTTGGTGGTGGAGTGAGGGTGGCGCCTTCTCTCCGGCTTTATCGCGAGGTGCGAAAGGGCTGATCGCTGTGCGCCTGTCTCCCCTTCTCCCCAGCGGGGAGAAGGTGGCCCGAAGGGTCGGATGAGCGACTATCTGGGTTGTCAAGTTGCATGTTCGAATTCTCTTCGCGCATCTCGTGCTTTTGCATTGAGAATGACCAGGAGTTTTCGGGCGAGAGCAATACGGACGACCATCTTCGGCTTGCCTGCGCTCTGCAACCTTTGCCTGAAGGCAGCCAGATGCGGATCGTGTCTGGCCGCGACGGCGGCGACCAGGAACAGGATGCCGCGCGGTCCGGAGCGTCCGCCGCGCACCGGCCGGGGACCGCTGCGTTTGCCGCTGTCGTTGGCAATCGGCGCCAGGCCGGCCAGCTTGACGATCGCCTTGTTGGAGATCCGGCCGATTTCGGGCAATTCGCCCATCAGCCGGGCAACGGTGCGGTCGGCCACACCCTTGACCGAGCGAAAGGCCCGATTGAGGCAGGCCCAGAGCGGATCGTCATCGATCATTGAGGCAATCTCGCCTTCCAGCCTGCTGCCCTGGCGCATCAAAAGCGCAATCACCTCGTCGAGGCTTTCCACGATCGCCCCATCGCCGGCCGCACTGCGGCGCTGCTTTTGAACGATCAGGTCTCGCGTGACTTGGGACAGCCGCGTCATCAGCGCCGACAGGCGCAACTGCGCGGCTTTCGGCGGCGACAGGGCAGACAGCCGCTTGGTCTCGGCGTAATGGGCGATCATCGCCGCGTCGATGCGGTCGGTCTTTTCCAGAAAGCCCATGGCCTCGGCAAAGCGGCGCACATGGCGCGGATTGGCAAGCGCGCAGGCGATCCCAAACTCCCACAACAGCAGGAAGGCCTGCCGCTCGTAACCGCCCGACGCCTCCATGACGACGAGTTCGACATTCTCGGCCCGGCAGAGCCCAGCAAGCGCGCCGATGCCGGCCGCATCGTTGCCGAAACGCTTAAACGTCCCGGATGGGCGGATATGCGCATCCAGCCAGTCTTTCGAAACATCCACTCCACATATAACTCTGTTCACGGTAACCTGCCTTGTGCGTGCGGTTGAAGCCAAGCGACTATTCGGTCGTACGTGACGATGACGAAGATCCCAGGCTCATCCACGGTTGTAACCGGAGGGGGTGCGGGCGACTTCGTCACGCCTCTGGCCGGGTGGCCACCCGGCCAGAGGCTCAATCGCTTCCATCGCACGAAATTACTAACGTGCAGATACAAGGGGGCCACACGGTATACCCTTGCATCAAAACCTATCCCGCGACTCTTGCGTGAACGCGATCGAAGTGCTGCGCATGGGAATTGTAGGAAAGGCCGGCGTCCCGGGCCCCCTCATCCGCCCTACGGGCACCTTCTCCCCGCTGGGGAGAAGGGGGGGCGATAGGTGGAAAACCTCGAAGAACCGTCGAGTTTGCGGCTGCGTCAGAGCGTTGAGCCTGCCGCACCCTATCCCGGCCCTTCGCTTTAAGCTCAGGGCGTTCGCAACTGCAATCGATTCACTGGATCGATTGCTGCCGCCTCCGGCGGCACCGCGACTCACCCACCCGCAATCCCCAGGAGTTCGGCATCCAGCGCCTTCAGATAATCGCCGGCGATGGCGGCGCTGAAGCCGAGGTCGTGTTGGCCGTAGCGGGAGGCGACGCGGATGTCGACGAAGGTGGTTTCGGCCTCTTCGCGCAGCCGGATGAGGATATCGAAGCGCAGGCCGAGGATCAGCGTGCGGTTGGTCGCCTGCAGCGTCACGCCGTTGGCGCCGCGGATCAGCTTGGCGACATCGTCGTCATAGGGGCGCGGCGTCGGCACGGGAATGATGCCGGGCGCATCGGCAACGGCGTCGTCGCCGGACCCGGGTTTTGCCGGCTCGTCCTCGGGCGCGCGGTCCGGCTCGGTGGTGCCGCTCGTCTTGACGATCGTGAAGCCGCTCTGCTTGGCGACCTTGCGCACCGCTTCCAGCACGCGGTCGAGCGCGCCCTCATAACGCCGGCCGGTCAGTTCGGGATAGGCCGCCATCTGCTGTTCGCGATCCTCAGGCGTCACCGGATTGCGCTTCAGCCAGATCTGGTCGGATTTCGGCGGCGACAGCCAGTCGGGGGCGGAGGCCGGATCGGTGGAGACGTCGTAAATATCGGGCAGCGTCATATAACGCTCGGTGGCAAGGGCGCCGAGCGCAAGCGGAAAGGCGGCATAGATCAGGGCGGCAAGTGCCGCCAGCCCGCCTTCGGCGCCGGATACCCAGAGGCTGCGCAGGCCGACCGCGGCCAGCATGGCGGCGAGCAGCCCGCAGCCGGCGGCAGCGATCAGGAGCAGCACGAGATAGGGGGTGGCGAGGCCGCCGAAGCGATGGGCGACCAGCACCGCCAGCGCCAGAACCAGCGAAAACGCCCCGAGCAGCCGCGAAAAGCGGGCGGCGCCTGAAACGGGACGGTCGAAACGGATGGCCATCAAACTTACCGGTTGCTCGTCAGCGCCGCGCGCTCAACCACGCAAATCGCCATACCCCTGTTTAGAGCATGATGCCGAAAAGTGTGAAGCGGTTTTCGGACGACATCATGCTCTATTTCTTTGAGGCAAGATTCGGCTGAATTGAAACTGTTATCTCGGAATATCCGATGGAATTCGCGGGCGATGGCTGGGCGACAGGCCGCCCATTTCATGAGCCCTTGCTGATATGGCAAAAAAAGATCATTCTGCCGCGGTTTCATCTCCGATTTTTTTAAAGGCAAGGAGAGACGGGATGATTTCAACCGAGATGGCAGCAAGGCCGCAGGCGTCTGCGCTTGGCGGGATCGACCACAGCGAGCCGGTGCTGCCGATGGAACTGCTCGAACTCGAACTTTCGCTCGAAGGATATGCCGGCGGCGATGCCGGCTTCTGCGAGGCGGTGCGCCGGGCGGCGAACCGTTCGGGCGGCGAACTGCTGTTCGACCTGCCGGCCGGGGGGCTTGTCGAGGATTGCCGCCGCATCGCCGTGCTGCGCATTCCCGACGGCGGCAACGAGACGCGCGTCGTGCTGGCGCTGCTCGATCACAACGGCACCGAAATCCGCATGCAGGCGCCGGATGAGGAAACCGCGCATCTGCTGCGTTTTGCCGAAGCCTTCGTCGAAGTGCTGGAGCGGATCTGAATTTCAACGCCGCTCGGCCGCGGCCTCCGCAAGGCTGCGGAAGGGGAATTTGCGCCCGCATTCGCACTTGATCATGAAGCTTTCCTGGTGGTTGGAAGGCCGCTGCACGCCAAAACCGCGCGGCAGCTGATCGACCTTGAAATCCGGATGCTTGCGCTTGGCATCGTCGATTTCCGAGGCTTCGGCAAAGCCCTCATTGCCGCATTGCGGGCAGTTCAGTTTCTTCGAAAATCGATCGCGGATGGCCATGCTGGTTTCCAGTGTTTGCAGGTGTCCTCATACAGAGGAATGCCGGCTCGGGAAAGTGGAACCATATGCCAGGGATGCCGTTCCTTTTTTGAAAAGGAGGCGATCATGCCGAACAGAGAGCCGATACCGAATGCCGATACCCCGCGCGGCCCGACGCCGAGCCCCGGCATTCCCGACCGCACCCAGGAAAAACCACCGCTGACGCCGGCGCAGGACCCGGGCGATACGAAAAACCCGCAAGACCCGCCGCTCGACCCGGCGCTGCTGCCGATCGGGGATCCGGCGGGGGCGGCTTGAGCCCTTCTCCCCATCTCACTTTTTGAGGTTAAGCTCGGCGGCGGCGGCCCCCTCATCCGCCCTACGGGCACCTTCTCCCCGCTGGGGAGAAGGGAGAATCGAGAGGTCGCAGCATAACCCCTTCGCCCCAGCGGGGAGAAGGTGGCCCGAAGGGTCGGATGAGGGGGCCGCACGGCACACCGTTCACTTCAGCAAACCTATCTCGGCGACCGCCCATCTCCTCGCTTGACGCCACCGCCCGAATGGCATTTCCTCAGGGAAAAGCAAGGAACACACCAATGCGCATCCCCCTTCTCATCACCCTGCTTGCCGTGACGGCCGGGCTTTCCGCCTGCCAGACGATGACGCCGGAGGAGCGGCGGGCGGCGGATGAGCAGCGGTGCCTGGGTTATGGTTTCCGCCGCGGCACCGATGCTTTCGCCACCTGCCTGCAGCGCATCGATCTCGACCGGCGCGCCGAGTCGCGGGCGCAGAGTGCGGAGATGATGCAGAGCATGGCCTGGGATCTTAACGGCCCCTATATCTACCGCGATCACTGGCATCACCATCACTGACCGCCGGGGCGCCCGCGGGCCTGCCCGGTTTACCTGTTTGCCGAAATCACCGCCTGGGCCGCCGCCAATCTGGCGATCGGCACGCGAAACGGCGAGCAGGAGACATAGTCCAGCCCGATCGTCTCGCAGAAGCGGATCGAGGCCGGGTCGCCGCCATGTTCGCCGCAGATGCCGAGCTTCATGTCGTTGCGGGTGCGCCTTCCGCGTTCGGCGGCGATGCTGATCAGTTCGCCGACCCCGTCGAAATCGAGCGAGATGAACGGATCGTGCTCGATGATGCCCTTGCGCTGATAGGTGGGGATGAAGGCGGAGGCGTCGTCGCGCGAAATGCCGAAGGTGGTCTGCGTCAGGTCGTTGGTGCCGAAGGAGAAGAATTCGGCGGCTTCGGCGATCACATGGGCGCGAAGGGCGGCGCGCGGCAGCTCGATCATCGTGCCGACGAGATAATCGATCTTCATGCCGGCTTCGCGCATGACATTGCCGGCGATGGCGTCGATGCAGGCCTTGACGTAATCGAGCTCGGAGCGCAGGCCGACCAGCGGCACCATGATTTCAGGCACCACCGCCGCCCCGGTCTCCTTAGCTGCTTCAACCGCCGCCTCGAAAATGGCGCGGGCCTGCATCTCGACGATCTCGGGATAGGAGATCGCCAGCCGACAGCCGCGATGGCCGAGCATCGGGTTGAACTCGTGCAGCGCATCGACGCGCTGGCGCAAGGCCTGCGCCTCCATGCCCATGGCGAAGGCGACCTCGGCCACCTCGTCGTCGGTCTTCGGCAGGAATTCGTGCAGCGGCGGATCGAGCAGGCGGATCGTCACCGGCAGGCCGTGCATGACGGTGAAGAGGCCGGTGAAATCCAGGCGTTGCATCGGCAGCAGCTTGTCGAGCGCCAGCCGCCTGCCCTTCTCGTCCTCGGCCAGGATCATCTCGCGCATCACATGGATGCGTTCGCCCTCGAAGAACATGTGCTCGGTGCGGCAAAGGCCGATGCCCTCGGCGCCGAAGGAGCGGGCGGCGCGCGCATCGGCCGGGGTATCGGCATTGGTGCGCACCGTCATGCGCCTGAGACGGTCGGCCCAGCCCATGATGCGGCCGAAATCGCCCGAAAGCTCCGGCTGGATCATCGGCACCTCGCCCTTCAGCACCTGGCCGGCCGAGCCGTCGATGGTGATGATGTCGCCCTTCTTCAGGGTGACGCCGACGCCGAGCAGCCGCTCGTTGCGTTGATCGATGCGCATGGTGCCGGCGCCGACGACGCAGGGGATGCCCATGCCGCGGGCGACCACCGCCGCATGGCTGGTCATGCCGCCGCGCGTCGTCAGGATGCCTTCGGCGGCATGCATGCCGTGAATATCCTCCGGGCTGGTCTCGACCCGGAGCAGGATGACCTTGCGGCCCTCCGCTTCCGCCTCGACCGCCTCTTCGGCGGTGAAGACGATGGCGCCGGTCGCGGCCCCCGGCGAGGCCGGCAGCCCGGTGCCGATCACCTGGCGGCTGACGCGCGGATCGATCGTCGGATGCAGGAGCTGGTCGAGGCTGGAGGGTTCGATGCGCAGCACCGCCTCCTCCTCGGTGATCACCTTCTCATCGACCATGTCGACGGCGATCTTCATCGCCGCGCGGGTCGAGCGTTTGCCCGAGCGGGTCTGCAGCATCCACAGCCGGCCGCGCTCGATGGTGAATTCGATATCCTGCATGTCGCGATAATGGATCTCGAGCTCGGTGCAGATGCGGGACAGTTCGCGGAAGGCCTCCGGCATCAGCTTTTCCATCGACGGCTTGTCGGAGCCGGAGGAAAGCCGCCCCTCCTCGGTGATGCTTTGCGGCGTGCGGATGCCGGCAACGACATCCTCCCCTTGCGCATTGACGAGGAATTCGCCGTAAAGCGCCTTTTCGCCGGTCGAGGGATTGCGGGTGAAGGCGACGCCGGTGGCCGAGCTATTGCCGAGATTGCCGAAGACCATCGCCTGGATGTTGACCGCCGTGCCCCAGCCTTCCGGAATATTGTGAAGATGGCGGTAGGTGACGGCGCGCGCGCTCATCCAGCTGGAAAAGACAGCCCTGACCGCACCCCAGAGCTGGACTTCGGGATCCTGCGGAAACTCCTCAGCCAGTTCCTCCTCGATCAGCCGCTTGTAGAGCGAAACGATATGCTGCCACTCGGTGGCGCTGAGCTCGGTATCGAATTCATGGCCGAGCCTTGCCTTCTCGTCTTCCAGGATTTCCTCGAAGGCATCGTTGCCGAGGCCCATGACGACATCGGCATACATCTGGATGAAGCGGCGGTAGCTGTCCCAGGCAAAACGCGCGTCGCCGGCATCATGGCCGAGCGCCTGCACCGTCTCGTCGTTGAGGCCGAGATTGAGCACGGTGTCCATCATCCCGGGCATGGAGACGCGGGCGCCGGAGCGCACCGAGAGTAGCAGCGGCTGGCTGCCGGCGCCGAAATGGCGGCCGGTGATCGCCTCTATCCCGGATATGCCGGCGCGCACCTGCGCCTTCAGCCCATCCTCGATATGCCGGCCATTCTTGTAATAGGTGTTGCAGGCATCGCCGATAATCGTCAATCCCGGCGGAACGGGTAGCCCGAGCGCGCACATTTCCGCGAGATTGGCGCCCTTGCCGCCCAGAATCTCCTGATCGCGCGCCCGGCCCTCAGCCTGCCCGTCGCCGAACGTATAGACCCACTTGGTCATCTTCCCCCCAACACCACGAAAGGATCAGCTTGATCCCCCAGCCTGTTGACATGGCCTGCTCTCCTCGGATGACGAAAGAGAATATGGCAAGCAGCGTCAACGCCTGAGTAATCAGCTTAATCCGTTGGTGTTGAAATGAAAATCGACAAATGCGGCAAAATGTTGCGTCGCACAATAAATCTTGGGTGGCGCGGCTGATGAAACGATTGAAACATTGTCCGGCATGAAACAAGGCATAAAAAAAGCTTTGCGGGACTGCAACATGTCCCGCAAAGCCTTGTTTCCGTCCGGCCAGGAAAACCGGACGGGGGGTCCCTCAACCCAGCGCATTTCCCACCTTCATCTCTTTGGGGAAACGCCCATCGCTTTGTTTTTAAACAATTCCGGCGAAAGCTGCCGTGCGCCTTTCGAAAGGAAAATCGCCGGCACCCTGCTGGAACTGCCTCCAGCTTTCCGGCTCTTGCCCTCTGCCCGGAAAACCGCACGCAATTCGAAAATCCCGCGTCTTGATCCCCTGTTTTCAAGCAAGGCATTCAGGTTGCGTTGAAACAACTTCTAATGCAAGTCAGCGAAAAGAGCATCACCCAAATGGGCTACGAACCGCCGGAGAGCCGACCTTTTTTGGTGTTTAATGCAAATTTTGCAAAAAATAGCTGGCAATATGGCTGGCAGCGCGCAACGCGGCCGTGCCTCAGCTGTGTGAAAACAAGGTGATAGGGCATTTCCGGCGCGCGCGTGAATGGATGCTCGGGGCCTGAGCATCCATTCACGCGGCAGGCGCTGACATTTTCGCTACCCGTAAAAGGCGCATGACGGAATTCATTCTATTTTCAATATTCGGCCGACATTGTCGTTCGAAGATTTGAATTCTCCGAGCCCGATATTGCGATGGCCCTTGGCAACAATCATTCTTATCCAGTTCCGGACGCGGAAGAGCAGCCTGCTTGCCCTGCGGTGATCGATGACGACGCTGTTGCACTGCTGGACATGGCGGCACGCTCACCGCGAATGGATAGCAACCTCCTGAGTTCGGCTCCGGCACGCGACATCCGCGCGTCGGCGAACGAGCTGATCGAAATGCTGGAGGCGGTCGACCTCCAGAAGATGCTGCGAAAACAGGGCCTGATCGGCCGGTTCACCGGCTCGGACGTCGAGGCCCGGCTGGAGTTCGAACTGTCAAGCCACAGGGTCGCCGACCTGTTCCGGCAATTGAGCCGGGCGGCCCATGGCGGCGGGCGCATACGGGAAATCCTCGACAGGACCCGGTTGGAGCTCATCGACGAACAGAGGCGTCTTGCCGGCGTGATATCAGATGCCAAACTGCTTCTTTCCCGATCGGACGGCTCAGACCCGGCTCTGGTCGCCCGGTTTGAGCGACGCCTTGCCAACATCATGGCGATGGAAGCCGCCAACACGCTGACGATCCAGCAGATCGAGCTGTCTGCCGGCGTGCTTGCTTCCTTGCTCGACCGATTTACCGACATCGAAACACTGTTGCTGCCGCTCTGGCAGCGAAACGCGCTCGCAATCATTCATGGCGAAGCAAAACCTCGCAGCTCCGTCGTCACCGCGTTTCTTGATGCGCACCGCAATCTCATAGGCTTCCTGAAGAAAGTTGGACAAGAATGATCAACGCAGCTTTGCCACAGCAAGTCACATCAAGTCCGGCCGCCGGCGAACACCAGGCCGATCCGGAAGTCGCGCGCCTGGCAGCCACCATCGAACTATCGTCGGCCCTCTCCATTCAGCAGTTCGGCAGCGAAGTCGCCGAGCGGTCTTCGCAATATGCCGACGAGATTCTTCGAACGGCGCGAGCAACAGACATCGACGACACCGGAGCTCAGCTGAACGAGATCGTGCTGGCTGCGCAACAGTTCAACCTGTCGTCACTCGACAATTCGGCCGGCCGGATTCCGGTCATCGGCGGCCTCTTACGGCGGTTGGCGCGCTCGAAGGAACGCGCCATCGCTCGGTTCGACACCGTCAAAGGTCAGGTCGACAAGCTTGTCGCGCAGATCGAGACGACGGCCCAGACCCTGTCGCGGCGAAACCATGACTATCAGCTGATGTACGAGGGCGTGCGCAGCGAGTATGCCGCACTCGGCAAGCATGTCGAGGCCATCGAGATGCGGCTTCGTGACATGGAAGCCGAGATAGACCGCCAGAATAACGCATCCGGCGACCTTGCCGCGACCGAGTATCTCGCAGTCCTGGAAGCAAACCGTCAGCAGCTGTCGAAGCGGGCCGATGATATGCGCGTCCTCCAGCATGCAGCGATGCAGACGCTTCCGATGGTTCGCATCATCCAGGCAAACAATCTCGCGCTCGTCGACAAGTTCCAGACGATTCGCCAGTTGACGCTGCCGGCGTGGAAACGCGCCTTCATGCTGGCCCTGACGCTCGACGAACAGAAAAACGCCGTCGCTTTGGCAGACACCATCGACAGTGCGACGAACGCCATAATGCGCAGGAATGCCGAACTTCTGCACCAGAATTCCGTGGCGACGGCGAAATCCAACCAGCGTCTTGTCGTCGATGTCGAAACCCTCCAGCACGTCCATGATAAAATCCTGCTGACGCTGACCGACGTTCGCGATGCCCATGAGAAGGGCGCGACGGATCGCCGGCAGGCGATCGGCGAGCTGGAACGGCTTCGCGGCGAGATGCTGACCAGCGTGAAAGCGGCCGGGGTTATCGGTGGCTGATGCCTCGGCTTTCGGGCGGCGGATGCAGGGCGCCGCCTCGTCTGTGCCTGCGTCCGGATCCCTTTCGGGAAAGCCGGATCAAACGCGCGACGAAGGACATGCCGGATTGGACCGTCGATCCAATCTGCTGTCGCTGATCGCCCAGGCACTCGCGTTCGTCGCGTTCATGCTGTTCTTTGCGGCGGCGTACGTGCGACCACCTGATCCGATGGATCTGCGAATGCTCGCCGGCTCGATCTATGTGCTCGACGAATTCACCAATGCGTTGGGGCTGAGCGGGGTCAAATCCGCGGTTTCTTCGGTGTCGACCGGCTTCCGGACTTTCCCCGATCTGGCGCTATACGTCTCCATGATCCTGGTGCTTGCGACTGGTTTCAGCATCATCAAAGGGCGTTGGCTTTTCGCCGGTCTGACTGCCGCATTCTTTCTGATCCTGTGGAGCTTGTTCGGCCAGTCACTGTACCTGCCTCCCTTCGCGCTGACGTTGTTCGCCTTCATCGCCCTGGTTTTTCACGCGCCGCTTTCCCGCCGCGCCATTATTGCCATCGTTGCCGGGAGCGTTCTGGCCCTCCCCCTTATCATCGGACTGGTGTCCGACCTTGCCAGAGATTTCGGCGCTCCGCCGATCTATGCCAAGTATAGGGTGATCCGCTCTTCCGAATTGCCTTCCGATGTCCACGAGACCGCCGCTGCGAATGGAGACCGGCAGAACCGGTCGGCGATCGCGCCTTACTTTCTGGCGCAGGTGGAGGCCCTTCGCGGCAACGGCACTGCTGCTGCGGCTGCACTTGATCAGCTGGATGCAAGCGGCTTCCTTCTGAATGATTTCGAGCGAAGCCGCTTTCAGACGATCCGGAACTTTGCGCTCGCCTCCGGCGGCTTTGGTCCGGCCGCCCGTGAAAAATTCACGGCCGACGCTTCCGCTCAATCGCAAAAGGCATTTCTGCTGCTTGCGGCAGGGCTGCTGTTTGCAATTGCCGCGCCGCTCACGAATGGCTTCGGCTGGCTGGTCGCCCGCCGCAGCCGAAGGGTTTTTCTGATCGAGCGCGAACTGGGCGATCGCCGCGCCAAGCTGGCGGATGCCGTGAAGCGTGCGGCTGGCGTGTTTGGCACCAACATTGCCAAAAGGCTGGTTCAATCGCAGTCCGTTGCAAATGGCGAGCGTGCAATCGAGGCCATCACCTCGCGCGCCCGCACCTATCTTCTGCTCGTCCTCGGTCTTATGGCGTTTGCCGCGCTGTCAGCCTTGGCAGCCTATTGGGTTTGGCTGCCGGATGCGGCTGAAAACACGGCTTTCCATTTTGTGGCGCTGGCGGGGGATACGGCCGACTACGCACAGCGAGGCGGCGTTTCCGTCATGGTCGGTGTCGATGAATTTGCTGTCTGGCCGAGCCTGCTCAGTTTGCTCAAATATCCGGCGCTCATTGCTGCGATCGTCCTTGCCACCCGCCGATCACGATATCTGGGCGCTTTGACCGCGATGGCCATCGTCGCCTTCTTCGTTCTCGACGATTATCGTTTCTCCCAACACTCGCGCCGCGAAGCCTTGCCTCAGCAATTCTCGGCACTTCTGCGTTCAAAGCTGGATCTGGCCGCCGGCAGGTCAACCATCGCCCTCGAGCCTGCCATCGGGGGATTCGAGGGGCTGAGCCTTAATCTGCGTGGTTCGATCCCCGCCGAAAACAAGTCCTCCTCTTCCGCCGCGGAGGTGGGCATCGATCCCTCGCTCGCTGCCTATACGCTGGCGCAGCTTGCCTACCTCGAGGGTGATGCCGCCGAGGCGTCGCGCTTCCTGAGCCAGGTCAGGGATGTGAGGGAATTACATGCAGCTGTTCATTGCGAGCGTCTCGCAACCATCAGCGAGTGGGTTTCGGCCCATGGTCATGCGACGGGCGCGATCGACTGGGTCAATCTCGATTTTCCATCCCGGGTGCGGCAGTTGGGACGGTCGCTGCTGACGCTTTCGGTGGCGAGCCTGGCACTCGCGGTTCTCGTCACACCATTGCTGGCAATTGCCGTTGCACGGCGCAATCGCATCGAAGCCCTGATCGAAGAACGCGGCCGATATCAATTGTAGGCCGGAGAAGCGGTCGGCTGCACTGCAAAACCTCAGGCAATCTCGCGCAAACGCTCCGCCGTCTGCAGGTCGACGGAGACCAGCGTGGAGACGCCCTGCTCGGCCATGGTGACGCCGAAGAGGCGGTTCATGCGGGCCATGGTGATCGGGTTGTGGGTGATGATGACGAAGCGGGTTTCGGTGGAGGCCGCCATTTCGTCCATCAGGTTGCAGTAGCGCTCGACATTGTGGTCGTCGAGCGGTGCGTCCACTTCGTCGAGCACGCAGATCGGCGCCGGGTTGGTGAGGAAGACGGCGAAGATCAGCGCCATTGCCGTCAGCGCCTGTTCGCCGCCGGAAAGCAGCGTCATGGTCTGCGGCTTCTTGCCGGGCGGCCGCGCCAGGATTTCGAGGCCGGCTTCGAGCGGATCGTCGGATTCGATCAGCTGCAGCTCGGCCGTGCCGCCGCCGAACAGATGGGTGAACAGCCGCTGGAACTGGGCATTGACGATGTCGAAGGCGGCGATCAGCCGCTCGCGGCCCTCGCGGTTGAGGCTCTGGATGGCGCCGCGCAGCTTGCGGATCGCGTCGATGACGTCGTCACGCTCCTTGATCAGCGCTTCGAGCTTCTCGCTCAGTTCCTTCTGCTCCTCGTCGGCGCGCAGGTTGACGGCGCCGAGCCGCTCGCGCTCGATCTTCAGGCGTTCGAGCTCGCGCTCGACTTCGCGCGGATCGGGAAGAGCCTGCATGGTCGGGCGGCCGGTCAGCTGCAGCGCCTCGTGCGGGGCGACGTTCAGCATCTCGCGGATACGGCTTTCGCTTTCCTGCCGCTTTTCGCGGGCGGAGACCAGGCGCTCCTCGGCGCGGCCGCGGCGTTCACGGCATTCGGCAAGTTCCGAGAGTGCGGTCGTCGCCTTGTGATCGGCTTCACGCTGGATGCGTTCGGCCTCGGCCAGCAGATCGCCGGCATTGCGGCGCGCCTCCTCGGCCTTCTGCAATTCGTTGAGCAGGGTGCGGCGCTTGTCGTCGAATTCATCGGGCGCCAATTCGAGTTCGGCTGCCTCTTCGCGCGCCTCTTCCTCGCGCTCGCGCAGTGTGGCGACATGGTCTTCGCCGCTGGCCGCCCGCTGGCGCCAGGTTTCGCGCTCCTGGCCGATCGCCATGATGCGGCGCTGGCGGGCCTCGTTTTCCCGCGCCAGGCTTTCGTGGCGGGCGCGGCTTTCGGCGAGCGCACCGCGATCGGTCGCCACTTCGGCCTGCTGGAAGCGCAGCCGCTCGTCAATCGCAGTCAGATCGGGAGCATCCTCCAGCTCGATGCGGGCATTTTCTTCCTGGACGGCAATCTCCTCCAGCTGCGACTGTAGCTGGCTGACGGCTTCGCTGACGACATCGCGGCGGCGGATCAGATCGCCGGAGGCACGCTCGGCTGCCGCCAGTGCCTCGCGCGCCTCAGTAAGATGGCGGGCCGACAGGCGGCTCATGTCGCGGGCCTCGGCAAGCCTTGCTTCCTGCCCGCGGATCGCCTCGGCGGCTTCCGCCTGCCGCTCCTCGGCTTCAACGAGAACGTCGCGGGCAAGGGCTGCTTCGCTTTCGAGCTCGGCCAGGCGGTTCTTCTGGGCAAGGCGCAGCGCCGCGGCACTCGGCGCGTCGGCGCCGGTGACATGGCCGTCCCAGCGATAGACGGCGCCGTCTTTGGTCACCAGCCGCTGGCCGGGCTTCAGCGCCGCCATCAGCCGCCCGGCTTCATCCTCGCCGACCAGGCCGATCTGGCGCAGGCAGCGGGTCAGTGCGGCGGGCGCGCTGATATGGGTGAGCAGCGGTGTGACGCCGGATGGCAGCGCCGGGTCACCGGCGCCGTCGCCATTGTCCGACCAATGAGCCGGCGCCTCGGCATCGAGCGGCGATTCCAGATCGTCGCCGAGGGCTGCACCCAGCGCCGTTTCGAAACCACGATCGACCTTCAGCTCCTCGGCCACCGGCGGAAATTTGCCGGCGGCGGCACCGGCGGCCAGCATGCGGGAAATGGTGCGGGCCTCGGTTTCCAGCGCATTCAGGCTCGAGCGGGCCTGATCGACCGGGGCGCGCGACAACGCCTCGGCCTGGCGGGCGGCGGCGAGCGCCTGTTCGACCACCTGGACGGCGGCTTCCGCATCGGCAAGGGCGATTTCGCCGGCCTCGACGATCGCGCGTTTTTCGTCCGGATCGGCCAGGCCTGATATCTTCTCGCCGATGGCCGCCAGTTCCTGGTTTGCCTCGTCCATCTGGCGTTCGAGGCGCATGCGGCGATCGGCGAGATCGCGGATGGCGCGCTCCAGCTGGTTGCGGCCGGCGGCCGCCTCGGCGCGTTCGGCCGTCAGCTGGGTGAAAATACGCTCGCTGTCGGCAAGTTTTGCCGCCGCGCCCTCGAAGGCCTCGCGGGTTTCCTCGGCATAACGGCCGGAATCGGCCAGCACCTCCGAAATCTCGGCCTCTTCGGCATCGAGCCGCGCCAGGATGACGGCGTTGTCGGCGACCAGCCGCTCCTCGCGGCGGATATCTTCGGCAAGCTGGGCGAGACGGCGGGTCAGCTCATCGCGGCGGCGCAGGATGCGGCCGGCATCCTCCTCCAGCTGGCTTCTGGCGATCTGCAGGCGCTGCAGCGCGGCGGCGGCACGCGCCTCGCCCTCGCGCAGTTCCGGCAGCTTCAGGCTGGCGATGCCCTGGTGCTTGGCCGCCTCCATCTGGTTCTGCGCCTTTTCGGCGACGACTGATGTTGCCTGGTTGAGGGCGCTGTCGGCCTCGGCCTCGGCCTCCTTGGCCTGCACCCAGCGAATATGCAGCAGCATCGCCTCGCGGGCGCGGATATCGGCCGACAGCGTCTTGAAGCGGTTGGCCTGGCGGGCCTGGCGCTTCAGGCTCTCGATCTGGCTTTCGAGCTGCGAGGTGACGTCGTCGAGACGTTCGAGATTGCCTTCGGCGGCGCGCAGGCGAAGCTCGGCCTCATGACGGCGGGAATGCAGGCCTGAAATGCCGGCCGCCTCTTCCAGCAGCTGGCGGCGGGCCTGCGGCTTTGCGGCGATCAGCTCGCCGATCCGCCCCTGGCCAACCATTGAGGGGGACCGGGCGCCGGTGGAGGCATCGGCAAACAGCAGCTGCACATCCTTGGCGCGGCTTTCCTTGCCGTTGATGCGATAGAGCGAGCCCTGCTCACGCTCGATGCGGCGGGTGACCTGGATCTCGTCGCTGTCGTTGAAGGCGGCGGGTGCGGTGCGCTCGCCATTGTCGAGATAGAGCGCCACTTCGGCAGTGTTGCGCGCCGGGCGGTTGCCGGAACCGGAAAAGATCACGTCGTCCATGCCGGAGGCGCGCATGTTCTTGTAGGAATTCTCGCCCATCACCCAGCGCAGCGCCTCGACGAGGTTCGACTTGCCGCAGCCGTTCGGCCCGACGACGCCGGTCAGCCCCCGCTCGATGATGAATTCCGTCGGCTCGACGAAGGATTTGAAGCCGACCAGGCGCAGCTTGTTGAACTTCATGCGCAGACACTCACGGCAGGAAGCCCCCTCATCCGCCTGCCGGCACCTTCTCCCCGCTGGGGCGAAGGGGATGTGCCGTAACGTCTCGATCCCCTCTTCTCCCCAGCGGGGAGAAGGTGCCCGTAGGGCGGATGAGGGGGCCACACCCGCAAACTGCGCGAAAAACGAAAAACGGGCGCACGGCTTTCGCCGTCGCCCGTCTTCGTCAAACGGTCCGGTTCAGAGCAGGCTGTCGATGAGCGCCGACAGGGTGTCAACCGGCATGTCTCCAGAGTAGCGCTTGCCATTGATGAGGAAAGTCGGTGTGGCGTTGACGCCGAAATCCTTGGAACCTCTTTCCCGCGTGGCGTTCAC
Source organism: Rhizobium sp. CIAT894 (assembly GCF_000172795.2). Lineage (NCBI taxonomy): Bacteria > Pseudomonadati > Pseudomonadota > Alphaproteobacteria > Hyphomicrobiales > Rhizobiaceae > Rhizobium > Rhizobium sp. CIAT894. The sequence continues at coordinate 1,023,721 of NZ_CP020947.1, read as the reverse complement.
TTCATCCAGAAGCTTCTGGTTCGTCAAGCATTTCGTGAAGCTATCCTCGGTAAATCCGGCAAGCTTCGACATCTGCAGCAATGCGGCGCGGCCGTCATCGGCGGCGGCCCAGACCTGCTGCTGCTTGAACAGCATGGAGACCATCGGGAAATACTGTTCCGGCGTGCTCAGCTGCTGCGGATCGGAGGCGCTGCAGCGGGCAAGCATGAAGGCAGCGGCGGCACGCGGGTCGAAGGGGAATTCGCGGATGATGAACTGCACCTTGCCGGCGTCGACGTATTTCTGCTTGATGGCGTCGAAAGTGGTGTTGTGAAAATGGGCGCAATGCGGGCAGGTCATCGACATATATTCGACGATCTTGACCGGGGCGTCGGCCTTACCAAGCGCCATTTCCGGCAGCACGCCGGGCTTCAGCACCTCGGCCATGTCGACATCGCCATCGGGCTGCGGGATTTCGGTCCCCGAGGTGGCCGCCGTCTGCATGGTGTCGACATTGGTGCCGTCGGCCATGGTCTTGCCGGAGGACGAAGCATCGGCAGCATCCTTGCGGTCGTTGCAGGCGGCAAGCGCTGCGGCAGCTGCGGCGATGGCGATGCCACCCAGGAGGCGGCGTTTCGTCAGTTGCATTTCGGACATCTGCATGGATTCCCCATAACTAATGAGATTGACGGCATGACTGTGCGATATAACGGCTGACGGCCGCTCACAAGCCACGGTTCGCCAACTTCCTTCAAAGAATTGTGACCGTGATGGGACCGCCGGACAAAATTGCGATCGGTCGGCTCGCGGATTCATCGGTAGACGTCACGGCGGTTGCCGATACGAACAACGAGGATACGAACGGCCCCGTCGTCGATGCTTGCGATCACTCGATAGTCGCCAACGCGATATTTCCAGAAATCCCCGAGTTCAGACCCTTTAAGCGCCTCTCCAATGGATCGTGGATCATCTAGTCTCGCCACGCGGTCATTGAGAAATCGGAGTATTCGGCGCGCCGCCTCATGTCCAAGCTTCTCAAGCTCGCGCTCGGCTGCCCTTTGAAACTCAATTCTCCACGCCATAACGCGTCATCAGCTCGGCCAGCGAAACGGTATCACTCTCACCTCGCCGAAGTTCTTCAAGACGCTTTTCGGCGAGATAGACGTCCTCAAGGTCATCGAGATGTTCGAGAATGGCCTGACGGGCATAGAAGCTCTTGCTGCGGCCCGTGCGCTTGGAAAGCTCGTCGAGCCGAGCTTCGATTTCAGGCGGCAACCGCAAAGCCAACATGTTCTTTCTCCTGTCTGCTATACAAATATAGCACTTGAAGCATTTGGTCACCAGTAGCCTCGCGGATATGCATGCGTGTTTCCGGGACGCTCTGAATAAGCAGAGTGCTTGTGCATTGATGCTTGGGTCAAGCTCGAGCACGACGGAGGGCGGGGTCGCTTCTGCGAACCCTGCAACGGTGCAGAGATAGGCGCTGTTGGCGCGCCTCCAGCCTCTCGCGATCCTCAATCTCCGTCATCCCAGGGCTTGATGACCATGGGATCCATGGCCCCACTGATGGATGCCGCATGGATCAGGAGAATCAAGAAATTCTTAAACTAGCAGCCACTCCCCCGCACGCCACCACGGCGAAACTGGATTGCCGTGGTGCAGGTCGCGGCGCGCGGTCAAAAGCGGAGGATGACTTTCAATGTCTAATAACAGGCGTTAACGCTTTAGATCGAGTGTTCGGATGGCTGTTCAGCGGGATAATTTGAATGCATTCCTTGACCAAAACTTTTCTCTATAACGTGCTCCTTGCTGTCATATTGGCCATGAGCGTCACCAGCGCGCTCGCCTCCGAAGACAGCGGGACTATCATCTTCAATAAAATGCTTAAATGTTTGAAGCTGCCTGCGGACACTCCAAGCGCTTATGACTTCATGGTTGTCGCGGTCATCAAAGATGGCTCTGCTGATTTTTTATCCATCAATTTCCGCGCGCCGCCATCCGAATGGGAGAAAACCGCGGCCCCATTGGTCGCTGATGCGATCACACAGTGCGAGCCCTATCCGTCTGTCTCGGGCAGGGTCGAATTCGTCGTCACTCGCGAGCGTGTTGAAGCAGGATCAAAAAACTAAACGCCTGGAAGACGGTTTGCCTCGATTGTCATGAGCGAACAAACTTCCGCTCAGGCTGGCTTGCCTGCAAACTGTGCACGGATCGCCTGACGACGTTCTTCGGGCGGCTGGTCCTTGGTCTCGGCGAGGAGCTTGCGCATGCGCGGGCTGAGGACCAAGCCTTCAACCGCACTAATCTTTTCGGCACTGGCCTGGGTTAGGCCGCCGGTCTTGGCGCTACCGGTCAACTCAGGCATCTTGCTCATCAGCGTCCGCTCCCTCGCTTGCCCATCACCGCGGTCCCCAAGCGCTGGATCGCCTGGCGCAGCTTGTCGCCCTCGATGCCTTCCATCATGCCTTCGAGCTTGCGGGCTGCTTCGCCCTTCAGCGGCGGCGGGGTGCGGGAGCGGCGGACGGCTTGGGAGACCGGCTTCTGGACGATGCGGATCTGGTGGACGGCGGAAAAGCCGAAGAAGCTGTTGATGCGCTGGATGAGTTCGCCTTGGGCATGGGTGAGGAAAAGTGCGCGCGCGCCCTCGCAGGCGATCGTCAGCACGCCGGGGCGGAAGCCGCCCTCCTCATTGCCGCCGCGGGCCCAGGCGATCTTTTCCGGCCGGGTGCAGTCGGCGAAATCCTCGCCGGCGATTTCGTCCCAGGAGCCGAGCAGCGCCGTGTTGATGCCGGCGCGCCGCGCAAGGACGGGATCGATCAGCCCATTCGCCAGCTCGGAAATCTGCTTTGCACCTTTGCGTGGATAACTCATCGAAAACCTTGGGCACCCTACCAATCGCACAGGGAATTGGCGGGAGCGACTTGATCGCGCGGCATTGCTTCGCCAAGTATAGGCACTTCCCCCGATCCCGGCAAATCATGACGATCACCACACCCGACACGCCCTCCGCAAAGCCCCTGCTCGACTGGTACGACCGCCACCATCGCGATCTGCCCTGGCGCGTTTCGCCCGGCATGGCGGCCGGCGGCGTCAAGCCCGATCCCTATCACGTCTGGCTGTCGGAAGTGATGCTGCAGCAGACGACGGTGCAGGCGGTCAAACCCTATTTCTCCAGGTTTCTGCAGCGCTGGCCCGAGGTGACCGATCTTGCGGCCGCCGAAAACGACGCCGTCATGGCGGCCTGGGCCGGGCTCGGTTATTACGCGCGGGCCCGCAACCTGAAGAAATGCGCCGAGGCGGTGGCGAAAGAGCATGGCGGCGTCTTTCCCGATACCGAGGAAGGGCTGAAGTCGCTGCCCGGCATCGGCGATTATACGGCGGCCGCCGTCGCCGCCATCGCCTTCAACCGGCAGGCGGCTGTGATGGACGGCAATGTCGAGCGGGTGATCTCCAGGCTTTATGCGATCGACACACCGCTGCCGGCCGCAAAGCCTACAATGAAGCAAAAGGTGGCGCGGCTGACGCCCGCCGATCGGCCCGGCGATTTCGCCCAGGCGATGATGGATCTCGGCGCGACGATCTGCACACCGAAGCGGCCGACCTGTTCGCTCTGTCCGTTCCGCGGCGCCTGCGAGGCGCTGAGGCTTTCCGATCCCGAGCTCTTTCCGGTCAAGGCGGCGAAGAAGGAAAAGCCGGTGCGCCACGGCGCGGCCTTCATCGCGGTGACGGAGGATGGCGAGATCCTGCTCAGGCGGCGCGCCGAAAGCGGCCTGCTCGGCGGCATGAGCGAGGTACCGACGACAGGGTGGACGGCGCGCCTCGACGGCGAGACCTCAGTCACCGCCGCACCCTTCGATGCAGCCTGGCAGGCCTGTGGCACCGTCATCCATGTCTTCACCCATTTCGAGCTCCGGCTGTCGATCTGGCGGGTGGCGATCGCCGCCAAACCACAGATCGGAAACGCGACGAATGACGAATGGTGGGAGCCGGTTACAAATCTTGAGGCGCAGGCCTTGCCGACCGTCATGAAAAAAGCGATCGCAGCGGCTATTCCTCTCGCGTTCAAAACATCCAAGGCATGATCATGACCACTGAGATAAGACACATCGTTTTCGACATCGGCAAAGTTCTTATTCATTACGATCCGCATCTTCCCTTCGCCCGCCTCATTCCCGATGAGACGGAACGCAACTGGTTCTTCGCCAATATCTGCACCCACGACTGGAACATCGAGCAGGACCGCGGCCGCACCTGGGAAGAGGCCGAGGCGCTGTTGATTGCGGAGCACCCTGCCCGCGAAGAGCATATCCGCGCCTTCCGCAAATACTGGCACGAAATGGTGCCGCACGCCTATGACGACAGCGTCGCCATCCTGGAAGGGCTGATCGCCGAGGGCCGCGACGTGACGATGCTGACCAACTTCGCCTCCGACACCTTCCGCGAGGCGCAAGAGCGCTTTCCCTTCCTCAAGCTGCCGCGCGGCGTCACCGTTTCCGGCGATGTCGGCCTGATCAAGCCGGATCTGGCGATCTACGAGAACCATACGAAGAGCTTCGGCCTCGATCCGAAGGCGACGATCTTCATCGACGATGCGCCTGTTAATGTCGAAGGCGCCAGGGCGTTCGGCTGGAATGCGGTGCTGTTTTCGGGCGCCGACAAGCTGCGCGGCGATCTTGCCGCTTACGGCGTGAAGGTCTGAGGCCATGGCTTTCGACCCGGCAGAGGAAATCGAGCGCTTCCACGCCGCGATCAACGCCCTCGATTTCCCCACGATCGAGGCCTATTTCGCCGAGGACGCCACCTATGTCTCGAACGGCGTCGGCAGTCTTGCCGGCCGCAGCGAGATCATGGCCGCCTTCCGGCAGTATTTCGATGACTATCCCGATCAGACGGCGGAAAATTCGCTTGTCGAGACCCTGACGCCGCTGTCCGGCCGGGCTGTCTGGTCGCTCCGCGCCACCCATAGCAAGACGGGCAAGCCGCTGATCCGCGAGGGCGAGGAAACGATCACCTTCAATGCGGAAGGCCGCATCACCCGCGTCGATGTCACCGACTACAAAGACTTCTGAAAATAGAAGACGCCCGGGGTTCGAGCCCCGGGCGCCTTGGCCTTCTTCCGCAACTGGAGGAAACCGGAAGAAGCTATTTCGATCCCGCGAAGGTGCTGCTCACTCCACCTTTGCCAGATCACTGCGGATGACGGACCTGAGATCGTCGATCGGGCGCAGGGACTGCCCGTCTTCGAAATGCCAGAAGGTCCACCCGTTGCATGCATCGAGACCCTGCACCTTAGCGCCGAGACGATGAATAGAGCCGGCCTCGCCGCCTGAAGCGACGGTGCCGTCGGCGCGCACGATCGCGCTGTAGCGGCGCCTGACGTCGGTCAGCACCTGGCCGGCCTTGATCAGGCCGCTTTCGACGAGCACGTTGAAGGCGACGCGCACCTCGGCCTTCTTGCCGGTCATGACGGTCAGTTCCGCCTTGCCGAGCGGCTCGACGGCGGCGATGCGGGCGGACGCCGCATCGATATAATCCTGCTCGCGCTCGATGCCGACGAAGTGGCGGCCGAGACGCTTGGCGACGGCGCCCGTCGTTCCCGAGCCGAAGAAGGGATCGAGCACGATATCGCCCGGTTTGGTCGAGGCCATGATGACGCGGGCGAGCAGCGCTTCCGGCTTCTGGGTCGGATGCACCTTCTTGCCGTCCTCGCCCTTCAGCCGTTCATTGCCGTTGCAGATCGGGAACAGCCAGTCGGAGCGCATCTGCACGTCGTCATTGGCGGCCTTCATCGCATCATAGTTGAAGGTATAGCCCTTGGCCTTGGCGTTGGGGCTTGCCCAGATCATCGTCTCATGGGCGTTCTGGAAACGGCGGCCCTTGAAATTCGGCATCGGATTGGTCTTGCGCCAGATGATGTCGTTGAGGATCCAGAAGTTCAGATCCTGCAGCGTCGCGCCGACGCGGAAGATATTGTGGTAGGAGCCGATCACCCAGATCGAGCCCGTCGGCTTCAGCACGCGGCGGCAGGCGAGCAGCCAGGCGCGGGTGAAGGCGTCATAGGCCTCGAAGGAAGCGAACTGATCCCATTCGTCATCGACCGCATCGACCAGCGACTGATCGGGACGGTGCAGCGATCCGCCGAGCTGGAGATTATACGGCGGATCGGCAAAGATGACATCGACGGAGTGGTTGGGCAAAGCCTCGAGCGCGCTGACGCAATCGCCCTTGATGATCGTGTCGACCCAAGAATCCGGCCGGGAACCCGACCGAATGGAAGCCTTGAGGTCGGCAAGCGGAAAAACTGATGCCATTCTGATACTCACTCATACGCTCTACGCTTAACTCTCCGTTATGGTTACGCAACTTAGTTACCAAAGCCTGAAGGGGTGGCCGATTTCGGGAATTTATTGCGCCGGCGGTCGGGTGAGCGAGCGGGAATGGCCGGCTGCCAGGCGGCTGAACGAGCAATGCTAAAACCTGTCCACTCTACAAGCCAGTCAGCGCAATCGCGGACGGTCAAAGTACTCGATTCCACCTTCGCACGGAACGTCTCCGATGTTCCCAGATCGAACAGCGGTCTCCAGGAATTGCCGTATCTTTTCAGCTTTCGGCAACAGGCGACGCGTTAGTCGCTCGAGGCACGCGCTGGATTGCGAGAAAACACATCGGTCAGGACGATTATGGCCCTCCCAATCCGGCAAGCTCAATCCGAAGAACCGCGCTATCACAAAGCGCATGGAGCCTGCCCTGTGAGACTTATCCATGGCCTCCAACGATATGCTCCGCAAAGTAAGATCCAGCCCTTGCTTGTTCTTGATTGCCAATGCCGCAAGGTACACCGATATCTCTCTTGAGGAAAATCCTGGTATATTTGGATGAGCTCCAAATTCTGCATAATAAGACAGATCTACATATGACCATTTTTGTGGATCAGAGCGAGTATCCCACATCCTCAACCAATATGCCGAGCACTCTTTCTGCTTCGAGGTTGCAGCACTGGCTGAGATACTCAAAAAGCAGAGCGCTACAAACAAAACTTTGCTGTAATTTCGGCGCTGTTCAACAGGGCCGTACGACAGGAAATTGAAAGAAACTGGCCAGTTGCGTTTTTTTCGTGCTAGCTGGCTTTCCTGAACCACGATGTAAATCTCCGATCGAAAGGCTCCCCGCGGCCTGTCAAAAGCAATCGATAGACGAAACAAATTCGTTGTCACGCGTATAGTTCGAACGGGTTACGCCAGTTGCAGTTTTCACAGCGCCAGCCTGGCGACCGCGCGGGATGCGCTCGCTCTCGACCTCACGCCGCATCGTGAACGCTACGGCTGTCGGCCGGCGCCTCGTCGCGTTCGAACATGCCGTAATCGCGCAGGACGCTGGCGATGCGCAGGCGGTAATCGGCGAAGATGCCGCCGCGGCCGGCCTGTTGGGCGGCGCGATGGGCTTCGAGGTTGCGCCATTGTCGGACGGCCTCCTCGTCGCGGAAGAAGGAGAGCGACAGCAGCTTGCCGCGGTTGGTCAGGCTCTCGAACCGCTCGATCGAGATAAAGCCGTCGATCTTTTCGAGTTCGGATCGCAGCTCGCCGGCGAGGTCGAGATATTTGTGGCGTTCGCCCATATAGGGCACGACTTCGAAAATGACGGCGATCATGGCATCACCAGCTTGGTGTGAGGGGCGGAGACATTTTTCAGGAAGATGCGGTCTTCCCTAAGGATGAAGCCTTCGCGCCTGGCAAATTCGTAATTGTCGCGGCCGAGCGGATCGGCGGCCAGGCTGGCGCGATAGGCCTCGTAGGCGGCGAGGCTTTCGATATTGTAGACGCCGTAGGCCGTCGTCGCCGAGCCCTCGTGCGGGCCGAAATAGCCGACCAGGTCGGCGCCGTTCCGGGGGATTGCCTGGCCCCAGTTGCGGGCATATTCGGCAAAGGCCTCCTTTTTGAAGGGGTCGATCTGATAGCGGATGAAGCAGGTGATCATCGGTTTCTCCTTTGTGCCTGCCCGTTTTCGCACATTGCCTGACGGCGATGCTTCGGTTACGATCGAAGTATGAAGGAAGGTCCTGACATTGCGCAGATCGGCGCGCTCATCGGCGATCCGGCGCGGGCCAACATGCTGGCGGCGCTGACCGGCGGCCGCGCGTTGACGGCGACCGAGCTTGCCGGCGTCGGCGGCATCACGCTGCAGACGGCAAGCACCCATCTCGCCAAGCTCGAAGCCGGCGGGCTGCTTGCCCAGCGCAAACAGGGGCGCCACCGTTATTTCACGCTCGCCGACGAGGCCGCCGCCCGGCTGATCGAAAGCATGATGGGTTTTGCCGCCGGGCGCGGGCATCTGCGCCACCGGCCGGGGCCAAAGGAGCCGGCGCTGCGCAAGGCGCGCATCTGCTACGATCATCTGGCCGGCGATTACGGCGTGCGCATGCTCGACAGCCTGATTGCATCAGGCGCGATCGACGCGGTCGGAGAGGGTCTGGCGCTGACCGAAAAGGGCGAAAACGATCTCAAATGCATCGGCATCGATGTCGGCGATCTCAGATCCTCACGCCGGCCGCTCTGCCGCTCCTGCCTCGACTGGAGCGAAAGGCGGGCGCACCTCGCCGGCAGCCTCGGCAAGGCGCTGCTCTCAAGCTTCCTCGACAAGGGGTGGGCGCGACGCACGGCGGAAAGCCGCTCGATCATGTTTTCTCCGGAAGGCGACCGGCAGTTCCTGAGGCTGTTTCCGGTCGATGCGTGAGCAAATCAGGCCTCGGACGATCAGATAGAGGAGGCTGCCAGATCAGGTGACGTCGAGCAGCCCTTCTTCCTCATCTTCTTTTCGATCTTTGCCCTCTTTTTGGGCCCCTCGCCGGCATGTTTTCCGCCGGTCAGACCATGATCCATCATCGCCTGCAGCTCTGCACAGCTTCTGTGGTTGCCGCCCTTGGCGGCGACGTCGGCGGATGTGAAGGCAAATAGCAGCGCTGCGGCTGCCGCCGATGGAACAAGAGCTGACAGCCTCATGGTCCCTCTCCTCTTGCCGGCCATACTACGATCGAGCCCGCGAACCCGCAATGTGTCGCGCCGTCGCAGAATGGCGGCGCTGGCACAGCCCGATCGCGATGAGGCATCAGACCAAGGTCGGGGCGCCTATCCGACTGAGGGCTTAGGAGAGGAACAGTGGGGTGTAACCGAAGTTTGTCAGGCAGCTCTCCATCCGCTGCGGATGCGAAAGCGGCTCAAAAACAAACGGAGGAATACCCCATGATGAAGGTAACACAGCTGGCATTGGCAGCGGCCTTTCTCGCCGGCACTGCGGTGACTGGCTTTGCTCAATCGTCAAGCACGGTCGGCACCGGCGGTTCGTCGGCTGGCGGCGGAACTGCGAGCAGCACCATCGGTACTGGTGGCAGCTCTGCCGGAGGCACTTGCCCTGCCGGCGCAACCAACTGCAATTCCGGCTCGTCCTCGACGCTCGGCACCGGCGGCTCGTCGGCTGGCGGCGGCTCGTCGAGCAGCAGCGTCGGCACCGGTGGCTCTGCCGCGGGCTCAGGGTCCGGCTCCGGTTCTGCTTCGACGCTCGGCACCGGCGGCTCGTCGGCCGGCGGCGGCACGTCGAGCAGCAGCGTCGGCACCGGAGGCTCTGCCGCAGGTTCGGGCGATGCCAACTCTGCCTCGAGCGTCGGAACCGGCGCTTCGTCTGCTGACGGAGACAAGACTGGCAGCACCGTCGGCACCGGCGGCAGTGCTGCCGGAACTTCGCACGACAGCAAGGGCAAGAAGGGCTGCGCACCCGGCCAAGTGAAGAAAGACGCCGCCGGCACCAAGGGTTGCTGACGCTGTCGGCCGGCGCCGTTGCGGCGTCGGCCAAACCCTTGGAGATAAGACAATGACCCAACTTTCAATCGCACTAACCGCGTCGCTGGTTCTGGTCGCCGGATATGTCATGGCCGAGGAAATCAAGCTCGACGACGGAACGACATGCACCATCGTCCAGTCCCAGGCCGGCGATACATCCACCACGGTGACAGCCGGCAACGGCCATGTTTCGTCGTCGACCACATCAGGCAGCGGCTCGGCCGGCTCCTCCTCCTCATCCGCCATCGCCGGCTCCTCGGCCGGATCGGGAAGCGTCGACAGTTTTTCCACGGCGAGCATCACAAGGCCTGACGGCACCGTCATTACAAAACGCTCCGACGGAACCTGCTCGCTGACGAAACCGACGAAATAGGAGAGGACGATGAAATATCTCAACTTTATCACAGCCGCTGCCATCGCGCTGCTCGCGTCGAGCTCGGCCGTTTTTGCAGAGGAGTGCAACGCGGCCGGAACTGTAGGAACGGGTGGAAGCGCTTCGGCCGGAGGCACATCGGCAAGCTCGGTGGGAACGGCGGGCACCTGCCGCACCGATGGCGGCGCGACATCTTCGATCGGATCGGGGGGAAGTGCGGCCACCGTCGACGGCAAGGCGCAAAGCAAGACCCATATCAACGACAACAATGGCGACAAGCTCAAGGCCCAGACCAAGGCCCAGGCCGTCGACCAGGGAACGTTCAGCAAGTCCCGCACCAAGACCAGCACCGATGGCAGCGCCCTGAAAAGCACGACCCGCACCATGTCGCATGTGCCCGGCGAGAAGCCGGTCAAAAATACCACCAAGCAGAAGATCATCCTGCCGGAACAATAAGTTGACGGGCTCGCCTCGAAACGGAGGTAAGCCCCTGTTTTGGCGCGATTGCGGTCGGCCCTGCCCTTCTCCAGGCCGATCCCGCCGCGCATTCAACCGCTCATCGAATGAGCCGAACTCTGCAACCTGTTGTTTTTACGCGGCTTCGCGACGCCTCGCTGAGAAATCATTAAGCATGTTTCGATACTCTCAGGTTCTACATTAACGTGAGAGCCCCATCATGGCGTCGATCCAGCATAAGATCATCATTGCAAGCATCGCGATTTTCGCGTTGGCCGGCGGCGCCACGGGCGTCGGCATCTGGTCTGCGTCCACCCTTTCTGCAAACAGCGACAATGTCGCCCAGTCAGCGCAAATTCTGCGCAACCACATGCAGGCCGATATGATGCATGACGCGCTGCGCGCCGACGTGCTGGCGGCCCTGCTGGCGTCCAACCCGGCAGCAGGCATCGACGCCGGCGCGGTAAAGGCCGATCTGGCGGAGCATAAGGCATCGTTCCGGGAGATGATCGACGCCAACAGGGCGCTCGCCACCGACGAAAAGACCAAAGCGATCCTTGCCGGCATCGAACCTGCCCTCATCGCCTATGTCGAAAGCGCCACGAAGATCATCGATCTTGCCGGCCAGGATCCGGCGGCGGCATTGAAGGCCCTGCCTGAATTCATGGCGCAGTTTTCCGCGCTGGAAACGGGAATGGAAGAGACCGGCGACCAGATCACCGCGACCTCCGACGAAATTTCAAAGCGCAGCGCTGAGGTCAAGGCCTCGGTGGGCGTGGTTCTGAAGGCACTTCTGGCTCTTGCTGCAATCTTCGCCATCGGCCTTTATTTCCTGACCCGCAAGAGCGTCACGAAACCCATCCTCGCCCTTTCCAACGATATGCAGAGGCTTGCCGGCGGCGACACGTCCATTGCCAGCAGCGCGATCGGCCGCAGCGATGAAATCGGCGCAATGGCATCGGCTGTCGAAGTTTTCCGCCAGGCGGCGATTGCCAACAAGCAACTCGAACAGGACGCCGAGGCAGCGCGCCTGCAGGGCGAAGCCGAGCGGGTCACGGCACGCAAACAGGCCGACGAGGATGCCGCCGAACGGCTGCGGGCGGCGACCTCAGGTCTTGCCGCCGGCCTGAAGCGGCTTGCCGCAGGCGATCTCGCCTTCCAGATCGAAGAGCCCTTCGCCCCTGATTTCGAGAGCCTCCGGCATGATTTCAACATGTCGATCAGGCAGCTCGACCAGACGCTTGGCGCGATCGCCGCGGCCATTACGGCAATCGACGAAGGCACAAGGGAAATCGCATCCGGGGCCGGCGACCTGTCGAAGCGCACCGAACAACAGGCAGCCTCGCTCGAAGAAACCGCCGCAGCGCTCGATCAGATCACCGCCAATGTCTCGAATTCGAGCAAGCGCACCGACGAGGCGCGCACGGAGGCGACCGATGCAAACCGCAATGCCGCCAAGTCCTCCGAGGTCGTGTCGCATGCCGAAGAGGCGATGCGCCGCATCGAGGCGTCGTCGCAGCAGATCTCGAGCATTATCGGCGTGATCGACGAGATCGCCTTCCAGACCAATCTGCTGGCGCTCAACGCCGGCGTCGAGGCGGCACGCGCCGGCGAGGCCGGCAAGGGCTTTGCGGTGGTGGCTCAGGAAGTCCGCGAACTCGCCCAGCGATCGGCGAAAGCGGCGAAGGAAATCAAAGGCCACATCGAAAAATCGTCGGAGGAAGTGGAAAGCGGCGTCAAGCTGGTTCTCGACACCAGCCAGGTTCTGAGCGCGATCAGCGAACAGATTGCCCGCATCAACCAGCACATGGATGCCATCGCCGTCTCGGCAAGGGAGCAGTCGACCGGCCTTGCCGAAGTCAATACCGCCGTCAATTCCATGGATCAGGTGACCCAGCAGAACGCGGCGATGGTCGAGCAGTCGACTGCCGCATCCAGCCAGCTTGCGCAGGAGGCCGCCAAGCTGCGCGAACTCGTTTCCCGCTTCAAGCTGCGGGCGGCGGCTTCGGCGCAATCGGCCGGCCGGCAGCGCGCGCAGTGGGCCGCCTGACTGCTTCGTTCAAAAACGCGCTGCGCCCTAACAGGATCGTTCATTCCAGCGAAACCGGGCGCAGCGCCAGCTTTGGCTGGGCTCACTCAGCTTACTGAGTGGAACGTCTCAAAAATCAGCGCCCTCAGCCAGCGATGCGCGGGATCTGCATCCATACGGGGGTGCCAAGCCTGGACGATGTTGAAACCCGGCACGGCAACCGGCAGGTCGAAGGTCCTGATTTCCCGGATCGCCGCCGATTTGCAATAGGACTTTGGCACCGAGCCGATCAGGTCGGATGCCGCCGCAACGGCAATCACCGCCGGAAAGCTCGGCACGATCAGCCTGACGTCACGCTCATGGCCGAGTTCGGCGAGCGCCCTGTCGACGGGGCCGGCATAGTCCGCCTGCGGCGAAAAGACCACATGGCCCAATGCGGCGTAATGTTCGGCCGTTATCCCTGCATCGAAGATCGGATGCCCTGCTCTGGCGACACCGACAAACCGATCCTCGAACAGGGTCTGGCAGCGCAGTTCGCCGCCATCGCGCGGCAGGACGCCGATATCGAGATCGACCGCCGCGTCCCGCAGAGCCTGAAGGTCCTTGTCCGATCTCGGCGCAAAGCGAAGCCTGATCCCCGGCGCAGCGTCGGTCACGGCGGCGCTGAGATCGGCGGCGTAGAGAAGCACGAAGGCTTCGTTGGCACGGATCGTGAAGTGGCGGCGCACCTCCCGGATCTCCACGGTCGATGGCGGGCTCAGCACCGCCTTCACGGCGTCCTTCAACACCTGCACGTCTTCGGCAATCGCCAGGGCATGGGGTGTGGCGACCATGCCGCGCCCGGCCGGCACCAGGATCGGATCGCCGAGTGCCGCCCGCAAGCGCGACAGCGTCCGGCTCATGGCCGATGTGCTGAGGCCAAGCCGGCGAGCGGCGGCCGATACGCTCTGTTCGCGCAGCAGCGCATCCAGCGCCACCAGGAGATTGAAATCGAGATCGGACATGGCGCAAGTCTAATCAGGCATGGCGCCAGACGCAACAGTCAATTGCTTCGGTTGCGTCTGGCGCAGGAGATCGACGCGAGCTAATGAATCGGCCATCCCATAAGCACCGAGGAGTTCCCATGTCCCTCACCTGCACCGCACCGATCGCCCAAGACGGCCTGGCATCGCCGCGGCGGTATCTGGCTGTTGCCCTGCTGCTTCTGACGATTGTTCTCGTCGTTCTGGACGGAGCGATCGCCAACGTCGCCTTGCCCTCGATCGCGCTTTCGCTGCAGGCGCAGGCCGAGAGCACCGTCTGGGTCGTCTCGGCCTATCAGCTGGCCGTGCTCGTCGCCATTCTTCCCTGTGGGGCGCTCGGCGAAATCTATGGCGCGCGGCGGGTCTTCCTGATCGGCGTCGCACTGTTCACCGCGGCGTCGGCGGCCTGCGCCCTGGCGGGCGACCTGCCCCTGCTGATCCTGGCGCGTTTCGCGCAGGGGCTTGGCGCCGGCGCGATCATGGCGCTGGCGATGATGAACCTGCGCCAGGCCCTGCCGCAGCACATGCTGGGCCCGATTATCGGCATCAATGCCATGGTCATCGCCATTTCTTCGGCTGCCGGCCCGGGCATTGCCGGCGCCATCCTTTCCGTCACCAGCTGGCCCTGGCTGTTTGCGGTCAATATACCGCTCGGCATCCTCGTTCTCATCGGCGGCGGCCTGCTGGGGCACGTCGAAGGCGCCAGGCGCAAGCTCAAGGTGAAGGCGCTGCTCGCCAATACGGCGATGTTCATCCTGTTCTTCTCCGGCGCCGATCGGATTGCGACCGCGCCGGTCAGCGGTGCGGCCCTCATCGCCGCGTCGCTCGCCTGCCTTTTCGGCCTGCTGCGCCTCGAACGCAACAGCGACGTCCCGCTCGTCCCGACCGACCTTTTGGCGACACCGGCATTCCGCGTGGCCGTCATCGCTTCGATATGCTGCTTCTGCGGCCAGATGCTGAGCACCATCGCGCTCCCCTTCTACCTGCAACACAGGCTGCACATGACGCCGGTTCAGGCGGGGCTCTACATGATGCCCTGGCCGGCCGCGACCGCGATCATCGCGCCGATCTCGGGGCGCCTGGCAAACCGCATCAAGACGGCATGGCTTTGCGCCATCGGCGGGGCGCTGCTGGCGTTCGGCCTTCTGGTGGCCGGCCTGGCGCCGCCCGACCCGAAAGGCATCGCCTTCCTCATCGGCACGGTGATCGCCGGCCTCGGTTTCGGACTGTTCCAGACGCCGAACAACCGCATTCTCCTGCTTTCGGCACCGAAGGCCCGCAGCGGTGCGGCGGGCGCCATGCAGGGCACCGCGCGGCTTCTCGGCCAGACCCTCGGCGGGATCTCCATGTCGGTCATTTTCGCAACATTGCCGTTGTCGACGGCACTCGACTTTGCGGTCGTCATTGCAGCGGGCTGCGCTGCCATATCAAGCCTGGTCAGCCTGAGCCGGGCGCGTTATGAAGCGGCGGGACAGCCCGGCGCGGCGTGAACGTGCTGGGCGGCCGCCCGGATGGACGTGGGGGTTCACGGAGCCGGTCGCTTGTCGCAGCGCAGCCATGCTTGGGATCCGGTTGAGCTTTGGCCGGGCATCGTGTAAAGCCGCAGCATTCCCGGACCCAGGCTTTCAGCCCAGACCTTCAGCCCAAACTTTCAGCAAGGCGTGAACATATGGACGGCTTCGACCTCATCATCTTCGACTGCGACGGCGTACTCGTCGATTCGGAAATCATCGCCGCGGAAGTCGAATCCGCGCTGCTGACGGAGGCCGGATATCCGATCAGCGTCGAGGAAATGGGCGAACGCTTCGCCGGCATGACATGGCGCAACATCCTGCTGCAGATCGAGCGCGAGGCGAGCATCCCGTTTTCGGCCTCGCTGCTCGAAAAGTCCGAGCAGATGCTCGACCTCAGGCTCGCCAGCGACGTCAAGGCCATTGCCGGCGTCGAATTCGCCGTCTCCAGGCTGCCGATGAAGCGCTGCATCTGCTCGAATTCGAGCAGCAAGCGGCTCGACATGATGCTCACCAAGGTGGGGCTGAAGCCGCTGTTTGCGCCTGATATCTTCTCCGCCAAGGATCTCGGCCCCGACCGCGCCAAGCCGAAGCCCGATATCTTCCTGCACGGCGCCAGCCAGATGGGCGTTTCCCCCGACAAGGTTGTCGTCGTCGAGGATTCCGTGCACGGCGTGCATGCGGCCCGCGCCGCCGGCATGCGCGTCATCGGCTTCACCGGCGCCTCGCACAGCTATCCCGCCCATGCCGACAAATTGACGGATGCCGGCGCCGAAACCGCAATCTCCCGCATGAACGACCTCCCGGGCGTCGTTGCCGCGCTGGCGGCATGGGAAGGGGTGCTTTAAGGGCTGGGCGCTGGGCTGGCCTCTCGGCGCCATGCAGGCGAGCGGTTGACGGCCGCCGAACAAATTCAGCGGAGTGCTTGCAGCTTGGATACTCGGGTCAAGTCCGAGTATGACGGAGAGTGGGGAGATCAACCGGCAAGAGGCGAGATCTCTGGAGGAATTCCAGCAGAATGCGCGAGCGGTTTTGCTTGCGCATCGCGTAAAATAAAAACGGCAATTCCAAGAAAATTACTTCACACTTGCGGTCCTAGCCGCATGCGTTCCCCCACCCTCTGTCGTCCTCGGGCTTGACCCGAGGACCCATGCGGGCGGGCACTTCTTTTCTTAGCTGCTCTTCTTGCTCTTCGCCGGCTGGGTGTCGAAGCCGATGTTGACGCGCACCAGGGCGCCGGCGCCGACCGGCATTTTGATGCCGTCCTTGCGGAAGATCACCTGGGTGCCCGGGGCGCCGGCCGGGATTTCGGTCGGGAATTTGGTGACCTCGGAATAGAGCACGTTCTCGCCATCGACGATCGAGACACGGATCGGCAGCGTCACCGGGCCGGCGGCGCCGGCCGGGCCGGTGATCAGGCGCAGTTGGGCAACGACGGTCATCGTCAGGTTCGTGTCGCTGAGCGAGCACTGGCGGGTGTAATCGCCGAAGGAGGCCTGGAAGACGATCTGCTGCGGATCGTCCTTCTTGCCCTTGGCATAGGTGCGGAAGATCGCATCCTGGTCACGCATGAAGATCTGCGGGCAGGCGCCCTGGACGACGGGGGCGACGGTGCCCTGCGCCGTCTTGGCGGTGCCGATCGAAGGATTGTTCGAGGAGGGGTTGGCGGGCGCCAGCGGCATGATCTGGGCGGTACCGCTCGGCTGGGCCGCCGCCGGCTTGCTGTCGCCGCCTAGGCCGATCGTATCGCAACCGGCGAGCAGGGCAAGAACAGATGCGGAGACGATGAGACGCGAGACCTTGCCGAGCACCATATTCCATCCCTTGTACAAGCGTTTCTTGGAGGCCCCATGTCTTTTTCTCGAGGCCTTTCATGACGGTTTGCGATGGTCTATATCAGCGGCGCAAACAAAAATCGATTGGGTAAGCACCGTTTTGATGCACTTTTCGCCGCCGGATGCGGGCAACTTCAACAGGATACCCGCGATGGCCCGCATCAAGGGCAGCCCCTCTCCAATTTTCGGCAGGGCGCGCCACAGCTGCGCCCGGCCGGATTTCTTCCAGCGATAAATCAAGGATGACGAACGTGGACTATATCTCGACCCGCGGCGAGGCCCCTGCCCTCGGCTTTTGCGACGCCCTGCTGACCGGGCTTGCGCGCGACGGCGGGCTTTACGTTCCCTCGAAATGGCCGAGCTTTTCCAAGAAGGAAATCCGGGCGCTGCGCGGCAAGAGCTATCAGGAAGTCGCCTTCACCATCCTGTCGCCCTTCACCAATGGCGAGATCCCCGACGACACCTTCAGGGCGATGATCGACGAAGCCTACGGCACCTTCCGCCATCCGGCGATCGCGCCGCTCGTGCAGACCGGCCCGAACAGCTTCGTCATGGAGCTGTTCCACGGCACGACGCTCGCCTTCAAGGACGTGGCGATGCAACTGCTGGCGCGGCTGATGGATTATGCGCTGGAAAAACGCGGCGAGCGGGCGACGATCGTCGGCGCCACCTCGGGCGATACCGGCGGCGCGGCGATCGATGCCTTTGCCGGCCGCGAGCGCACCGACATCTTCATCCTCTTCCCGCACGGCAAGGTCTCGCCGGTGCAGCAGCGGCAGATGACGACCTCGACCGCGTCGAACGTGCATGCGCTGGCCGTCGAGGGCAATTTCGACGATTGCCAGAATCTGGTGAAGGCGATGTTCAACGACGCGGCCTTCCGCGACAAAGTGCGTCTGTCCGGCGTCAACTCGATCAACTGGGCGCGTATCATGGCCCAGATCGTCTATTATTTCACGGCCGCCGTCGCACTCGGTGGGCCGGATCGGAAGATCTCGTTTACGGTGCCGACCGGCAATTTCGGCGATATTTTCGCCGGGTACTGCGCCAAGCGCATGGGCCTGCCGATCGACCGGCTCGTCATCGCCACCAATGAGAACGACATTCTGGCGCGGACGCTGAAGACCGGCCGTTACGACATGAAGGCGGTCAAGGCGACGACCTCGCCGTCGATGGACATCCAGATCTCGTCCAACTTCGAACGGCTGCTGTTCGAAGCCTATGGTCGCGACGCCTCCAAGGTGCGCGCGGCGATGGAAAGCCTCAAGCAATCCAACGGTTTCGAGATCGGCGCCGAGGCACTGAAGGCGATCCGCCGCGATTTCCGGGCCGGCCGCGCCAGCGAGAGCCAGGTGGCCGAGACGATCCGCAAGACCCATGCCGAGACCGGCTATCTGCTGGATCCGCATTCGGCGATCGGCGTTTTCGTCGCCGCCAAGAAAGAAAAGCCGAATACGCCGATGGTGACGCTTTCGACCGCGCATCCGGCGAAATTCCCGGTCGCCGTAAAATCGGCCTGCGGTATTGACCCGGCGCTTCCGACGTGGCTTGCTGATCTGATGCACAGGGAGGAGCGCTTCCAGATCATCGAACCGGAGCTGAAAGCCGTAGAAAGCTTTATCGGCAAACACGCCCGCGGCGAGACGACGGCAGGCGCAGAAAGATAGCCAATGACAGTTGAGTGCACCCGGCTGAAATCCGGGCTGACAGTAGTTACAGAGACCATGCCGCACCTTGAAAGCGTTGCGCTCGGAGTCTGGATCAAATCGGGATCGCGTAACGAGACGGAAGACGAGCACGGCATCGCCCACCTGCTCGAACACATGGCCTTCAAAGGAACGGGGCGCCGCAGCGCCCGCCAGATCGCCGAGGAAATCGAGGATGTCGGCGGCGAAGTCAACGCCGCCACGTCGACCGAGACGACCTCCTATTACGCCCGCGTCCTCAAGGACCATGTGCCGCTCGCCGTCGACATCCTTGCCGATATCCTGACGGAATCGGCCTTCGAGGAGGAGGAACTGGAGCGTGAGAAGCAGGTGATCCTGCAGGAGATCAACGCGGCCAACGACACGCCCGACGACGTGGTGTTCGACCGCTTCTCCGAGGTCGCCTATCGCGACCAGACGCTCGGCCGGCCGATCCTCGGCACGCCGGAAACCGTCGTTTCCTTCACGCCGCAGCAGATCCGCACCTATCTCGGCCGCAACTACACGACCGACCGCATGTTCGTGGTCGCCACCGGCGCCGTCGAGCATGAAGAATTCGTCCGCATGGTCGAGGACCGTTTCGCCAGCCTCCCGACAGAGGCTTCGGCCCCGCCGGTGATGGAAGCGGCACGTTATATCGGCGGCAGCGTACGCGAACCGCGCGACCTGATGGACGCGCAGATCCTGCTCGGCTTCGAGGGCAAACCCTACCATGCCCGCGATTTCTACTGTTCGCAGATCCTCGCCAATATCCTCGGCGGCGGCATGTCCTCGCGGCTGTTCCAGGAAGTGCGCGAGTTCCGCGGCCTCTGCTATTCCGTCTATGCCTTCCACTGGGGCTTTTCCGACACCGGCATCTTCGGCATTCATGCCGCCACCGGCGGCGAAAACCTGCCGGAACTGGTGCCCGTCATCATCGACGAGCTGCACAAGTCCGCCGATCAGATCCACCAGAAGGAAATCGAGCGCGCCCGCGCCCAGATCCGCGCCCAGCTGCTGATGGGCCAGGAAAGCCCGGCTTCGCGCGCCGGCCAGATCGCAAGACAGATGATGCTCTACGGCCGGCCGATCTCCAATCCGGAGATGATGGAGCGGCTTGAGGGCATCACCATCGAGCGGCTGACGGATCTCGCCGGCCGGCTGTTCTACGACACGGTGCCGACGCTTTCGGCAATCGGGCCGCTGGAACAGCTCGCACCGATGGAAGACATCACCGCCTCGCTTTCCGTCCCGGCGTCGAAGACGCTGCAGGCAAGCTGAGCCGACGTCTGTCTGCCGGGAGTGATCGATGCCCAAATCCGTTTTTCGGTTTCTGTCGCGGCAGCCGGATGCGGTCGAGCTGGAAAACGACAGATATCTCCTGCGCCTGCCGCGCTACCAGGATTTCAACCAGTGGCACCGGCTACGCGCCGAAAGCCGCCGGTTCCTGGAACCCTGGGAGCCGACGTGGCGGCGCGACGAGCTGACGGAAGGCGCCTACCGCGCCCGCGTCATCCGCGGCAAGCAGGAATATGCCTCGGGCCAGGCGATCCCGCTGTTCATCTTTCTCAAGGAAGACAAGACGCTCGTCGGCGGCATCACCATCGGTTATATCAGGCGGGGTGCGGCACAAAGCTGCATGATCGGCTACTGGATGGGCGAACGCCATGCCGGCCAGGGGCATATGTTCGCCGCTCTTCAAATGGTTATTCCTTACATCTTCACCGGGCTTGAGTTGCACCGTATCGAAGCAGCCTGTATTCCAGATAACGCGCGCAGCATCCGTCTGCTTGAAAAGGCCGGGTTTCAGCAGGAAGGCTATCTGCGCGGATATTTGAAGATCAACGGTCAGTGGCATGACCATGTGATGTTTTCACGTCTCGCCACCGATACGGATAAAGGCAGGAAAACCGACAGCCGATGACCAGAGACCGCATGCTGCCCAAATCACCGTCCGGACGAGTGATCGCGGTGATCGCAGCCTTTTTGCTGGCGGCGTTCGCCTTGGTGGCGGGCGCTGCCCAGGCGGCCGAACCGGTGAAGATTTCCCGTGACGATACCGCGCTCGACCTGACGGCGACGACCGAAATCTACGTCAACCAGGGCGAGGCCTTCCAGGTTTCGACGGCTGCCGGCGCCGACGGCATCCGCCGCCGCATCGAGGTCAGGGCAAGCTCGGAGAACCACCAGGGCGACTGGGCGGTGTTTGCGCTTGCCAACGTTTCCGAGGAACAGCTCGAACGCGTCATCGTCGCGCCGCATTTCCGTCTGGTCAATTCCAAGCTGTTCTGGCCGGATCTCGGCTCGCAGCGCATCAGCGCCATCACGCCGAGCGAAGGTTTTGCGCTCGACCGGCAGCCGAGCGACGAGGCCGACGTCTTCCGCATCACGCTGAACCCCGGCGCCGTCATCACCTTCGTCGCCGAGCTGTCGACGCCGGAGCTGCCGCAGATCTATCTCTGGGAACCGAACGCCTACAAGGACACGATCAACGCCTTCACGCTCTATCGTGGCATCGTGCTCGGCATTGCCGGGCTGCTGGCCGTGTTCCTGACCATCCTCTTCGTCGTCAAGGGCACGTCGATGCTGCCGGCAACGGCCGCGCTCGCCTGGGCGGTGCTCGGCTATATCTGCGTCGACTTCGGTTTTCTCGGCAAGCTGATCAGCGTCGCCTCGGCCGACCAGCGAATATGGCGCGCCTGCGCCGAAGTGGCGCTCGCCTCGAGTTTCGTCATCTTCCTGTTTACCTATCTCAACCTCAATCGCTGGCATGCGCATCTCGGTTACGCCACCCTTGCCTGGGTGCTCGGCCTTGCCCTGCTCTTCGGCGTGGCGATCTACGATCCATCGATTGCCGCCGGCATCGCCCGGCTGTCCTTCGCGCTGACGGCGGCGACCGGCCTGCTGCTGATCATCTATCTCGGCTTCAACCGCTACGACCGCGCCATTCTGCTGGTGCCGGCCTGGGCGCTGACGCTCGTCTGGCTGTTCGGGGCGTGGCTGACGGTCACCGGCCGGCTCGACAACGACATCATCCAGCCGGCGCTTGGCGGCGGCCTGGTGCTGATCGTGCTCCTGATCGGCTTCACCGTCATGCAGCACGCCTTTGCCGGCGGCGCCTTCCAGCAGGGGCTGTTTTCCGATCTCGAACGGCAATCGCTGGCGCTGACCGGCTCCGGCGACATGGTGTGGGACTGGGATGTGGCGCGCGACCGCGTCGTCACCATTCCCGACGTCTCGGTCAAGCTCGGCCTATCGCCGGGCGCCATGCACGGGGCCGCGCGCAACTGGCTGCCACGGCTGCATCCCGACGACCGCGACCGCTTCCGCGCCACCCTCGACGTGCTGCTCGAACACCGCCGCGGCCGGCTGAACCACGAATTCCGCATCCGCGCCGAGGACGGGCATTTCCACTGGCTGTTGATCCGCGCCCGGCCGGTGCTCGGCTCCAACGGCGAGATCATCCGCTGCGTCGGCACGATCGTCGACGTGACCGAACAGAAGAACTCCGTCGAGCGGCTGCTGCACGATGCGCTGCACGACAATCTGACCGGCCTGCCGAACCGCCAGGTCTTCCTCGACCGGCTGCAGTCGGTGCTGGCGCTGGCGCCGGGCGGTGAGACGCTGCGCCCGACGGTGATGGTGATCGATATCGACCGCTACAAGCTGGTCAACGATGCGCTCGGCGTCGCTGCCGGCGACAATATCCTGATCGCACTGACGCGGCGCCTGCGCCGGCTGTTGAAGCCACAGGACACGCTGGCGCGGCTTGCCGGCGACCAGTTCGGCCTCATCCTGGTCTCCGAGCACAATCCGGCCAAGGTCGCCGATTTTGCCGATGCGATCAGCAAGGCGATCATGGTGCCGATCAATTTCGCCAACCGCGAGATCATCCTGACGGCCTCGGTCGGGCTGGCCTCCTGGGTCGACCGGCAGGAGAGCGCCACCGGCCTGCTCAGCGACGCCGAGCTTGCCATGTACCGGGCCAAACGCGCCGGCGGCAACCGCGTCGAGCCGTTCCAGCCGGCCTTCCGCGACTTCGGCACCGACCGGCTGCAGCTGGAAACGGATCTGCGCCGCGCCATCGAGCGCAAGGAGTTGTCGATGGTCTACCAGCCGATCGCCCGGCTCGAGGATGTCGAGGTCGCCGGCTTCGAGGCGTTGATGCGCTGGGAACATCCCAAGCGCGGCAATATCCCGCCCTCCGAATTCATTCCGATCGCCGAGGCTTCCGACCTTATCGGCCCGCTCGGCATGTTCGCGCTGGAACAGGCGACCAACGATCTGATGAGCTGGCAGAACCAGACCGGCGAGCTGCCGATCTTCGTATCGATCAATCTGTCGAGCGTGCAGCTGCTCAACAACGAACTCTATGACGACGTGCGCTCGGTTCTCGCCAAGACGCATTGCCAGCCTTCGCGCCTCAAGCTCGAACTGACGGAATCCATGGTGATGGAAAATCCGGAGCAGGCCCGGCTGGTGCTGCAGAAGCTGAAGGAAGCCGGCATCGGGCTGGCGCTCGACGATTTCGGCACCGGCTATTCGTCGCTCGCCTATCTCACCCGCTTCCCCTTCGATACGATCAAGCTCGACAAGGCGCTGGTGCGCGACGGCAGCGACAAGAAGGCGACCGTGCTCAGATCGGTGATATCGATGGCGCGCGAACTCGAGATGAAGGTGGTGGCGGAGGGGATCGAGTCCAACGAGGATGCGATCGAACTCGCCAAGATGGGCTGCAGCTACGGACAGAGCTACCTCTTCGGGCCGCCGATCCCGTCGGAATCGGTGCTGCGGCTACTTCGGGAGCGTTTTCCGCTGACCAAGCGGGCGTGAGCGGCGGGCGGTCTCAGCGGTTGCTGATGACCTCCATCTCCGCGAAAATGGCGGTCGACTGCCCGAGCGCCGTGGGGTCGAGAACGGCGACGTTCGCCTGGATGACCCCATCCTCCGTCATCCGTTTGAGCCGGCGTTGGACGGCAGGCGCACAGTTTCGAAATACGCGAATGCAGGGCATTTGCAACCGCCTCCGACGGACCATTGACCAACGGCCTGGGATGTGCGCCTCTCATTGCTTGCACAAGGAAAATCCCATGCTCAAGTTTCTGCTCACCCTCTCATTGGGTGTTTGTTGCGTCTCGCCGCTGCAGGCCGGCGACATCACGCCCGTCACCAAGACTTGCCAGCCGGGAGGAAAACAGGCGCATTGCGAGCGGTGGGTCAAGGATTTCAAGACAGCCCTGGATCTGGCGCATAAGGGCGATCACGGCGCACAGGTGACCGTTGCCTTCTGCCTCTCCACCGGTTGCCATGGCGCCGTCGGCATCGACAGGGTCGCCTCCTGCAGCTGGCACCTCCTCATCGCCAATTCCGGGGCTGCGACCGTGCTCGATGGTTCCAACCTCAGAAACACCTGCCGGCCGATGACGCCGGCGGAAAAAGATCAGGCCCGCGCCCTGTCGCGCGATCTCGTCCAGAAGATCTACAAGCGCCCGATGGTCACGACCGATCAGATGTAATCTTCATTTCGATTTCGACCGATTTTCCTGGCCCTTGATGTCACGGCCAGCGGATCTTATAGGCGATCTGCGCGCTTTCGCGGCCGGCGGGCTCGCCGCCGCAACGCTTGCGTGAAAATAATCTCATTGCCCTCCCGGCTTTCGCCGTTATTCTGCCGGCACAGAAATCGAGAGGACCACGAATGATCCTGCACTGCGTATTCCTGCGGCTGAAGACCGCGATGACGAACGAGGACAAGCAGTCGCTGTTCGAAGCGATCGTCGCCCTGAAACAGGTCATTCCCGGCATATTGGATATCAAATACGGGCCGAATGTTTCCCCCGAGGGACTGCATGCAGGCTTCGTCGACGGTTTTGCCGTCACCTTCGAAAGCCCCGAGGCGCGCGATGCCTATCTCATCCATCCCGAACATGTGATCGTCGGCGAACGCATCGTCTCCTCGACGGATGGTGGCCTTGCCGGCATTCTGGTCTTCGATCTCAACGTCTGAGGGCGGTTCAGCCCACCGAAGCTCCGACTCAGTCCCGGTATGGAATGCGACGCGCTTTACAGCGCCGCGCGTCCTTTCAGACGCCCAAAGGACGCTGTAACATTTTGATTGCTGCATAATTCCTGAAATCGATTCCGATTTAAGGAATTATGCAGTAGCGCGCGTCACCAAGCACAACGTAGGTTCCCGCTCGAAACCCGATCTTGATAAAAGCTGCAAAACGGCCGCTTGCGCAGTCGTGGGGGCCGCGAGAAACCCACGGCCCCGGATTCTCAGCTCGATTTCGCCATGGCGGCGGCGAGCTGGTCGACATTGTAGCGGAACATCTTCTCATAGGTCGGCGCCGGTCCCTTGGCATCGGAGAGCGATTCGACATAGAGCTCGCCACCCGGCTCCGCACCGGTTGCCTTGGCGACCTGCTTGACCAGGCGCGGATCGTTGGAATTCTCGAAGAAATAGGCCTTCACATGCTCGGTCTTGATCTGCTCGATCAGCTTGGCGACGTCGGCGGCCGAGGCTTCGCTTTCGGTGGAGAGGCCGAGCGGGGCGAGGAAGCTGACATTATATTCGCGGCCGAAATAGCCGAAGGCATCATGGCTGGTCAGCACCTTGCGGCGGTCGTCGGCAATGCCGTCGAATTTCGCATGGGCGTAAGCGTTCAGCTCGTCCAGCGTCTTGGTGTATTTCTCGGCATTGGCCTTGAAGGCAGCGGCATCGGCCGGATCGGCCGATGACAGCGCCTTTTCGATATTGGCGACCCAGATCTTGACGTTGACGGGGCTGTTCCAGACATGCGGATCGGTAATTTTTTCGCCGTCCTCTTCCATGGTGCTGACGTCGATGCCTTCGGAGACCGTCACCGGCTTGCCCTTGTAGCCAGAGGCGGTGATCAGCCGGTCCATCCAGCCTTCCAGGCCTTCGCCGCTGACAAAGGTCACTTCGGCCGCGTTCAAATTCTTGGCGTCAACAGGCGACGGCTCGAATTCATGGGGGTCGCCGTTCGGCCCGACGAGGCTCGTCACCTTGACGTGATCGCCGCCGACTTGTTTCACGACGTCGGCAAGCACGGTGAAGGAGGCCACGACCTTCAGCGTCTCGGCGGAAGCCGGCACGGCCGACAGCGCCATCAAAGCGGGGATTGCGGCGGAGAGAAGCAGTCTGTGCGGTGTCATCGAAGTCTCCTTGGGATCAGCCCTTCAAATGCGGGCGGGGAAAGAAGCGCCGGGCGATGCCCGAGGGCGCGAAAAGGATGGAGAAGGCGTAAATCACAGCCGCCGTCATGATGATCGTCGGGCCGGAGGCAAGCTCCAGATGGTAAGAGGCGATCAGCCCGAGATAGCCGGAGGCGGCGGCACTTGAAGCAGCGATCGCCATCATCACGGCCAGGCTGCGCGACCAGAGCTGGGCGACGGCTGCCGGCAGCATCATCAGGCCGACCGCCATCAGCGTGCCGAGCGCCTGGAAGCTGGCGACGAGGTTCAGCACCACCAGCAACAGGAAGAGCACATGATAGACCGGCCCGCGGCCGCCGACGGCGCGCAGGAAACCGGGATCGAAACATTCGGCCACCAGCGGCCGGTAGATGAAGGCGAGGACGACAAGGGTCAGCGAGGTGATCGCGCCGATCAGATAAAGCGCCGAAGCATCGATCGCCAGGATGGTGCCGAAGAGCACGTGCAGCAGATCGATATTCGAGCCGCGCAGCGAGACGATCAGCACGCCGAGCGCCAGCGATGCGAGATAGAAGCTGGCAAAACTCGCATCCTCCTGCAGCACGGTCATCCGGCTGACGGCGCCCGATAGCAGCGCCACCGACAGGCCGGCGACAAGGCCGCCGAGCCCCATCGCCGTCAGCGACAGCGAGCCGGCGACGAGATAACCGATCGCCGCCCCCGGCAGCACGGCATGGCTCATGGCATCGCCCATCAGGCTCATGCGCCTGAGCATCAGGAAGACGCCGATCGGCCCGGAGCCGAGCCCGAGGCAAAGGCAGGCGACGAGCGCCCGGCGCATGAAGCCGAAATCGGCAAAGGGCGCGAGGAAGAGATCGTAAGCCGTCATGCCGCCGGCACCTGTTCGGGGCCGCAAGCCTCGGCATCCTCGTCCCAGCGCTCGGCCATGGCGCGGGCTTTCAGCAGATTGGCCGACGACATGACCTCGGCGGTCGGCCCCCATCCCACCAGCTCGCGGGCAAGCAGCAGGGTCTCGGGGAAATGCGCCCGGACGAGTTCGAAATCATGCAGCACGGCGATAACGGTGCGGCCCTCGCCATGCCAGCGGGTGACGATATCGATGAGGTCTTTGGTGGTGCGGGCATCGATTGCCGTAAACGGCTCGTCGAGCAGGATGATGCCGGCATCCTGCAGCAACAGGCGGGCAAAAAGCACACGCTGGAACTGTCCGGCCGACAGCGATCCGACATGGCGTTTTCCGAAACCTTCGAGGCCGACCGCGGACAACGCCTCGCCTGCCCTTTTGATCTCGCCCGGCGCGATGCGGCCGAAGGCGCCTGCCGTCTTCCAAGCGCCGAGCATGACGGTGTCGATGACCGAGATCGGAAAGCGCCGGTCGATCTCGGCCGCCTGCGGGAGATAACCGAACTCCGCCCGCCCCAGCCGATGCTCGACCCTGCCCTCGGCCGGGCGAAGCTCCCCCATGATCGCCTTCAACAGCGTCGACTTACCCGCCCCGTTCGGCCCGGCAATCGCCGTCAGGCTGCCGGGCGCAAAGGCACCGGAGACGTGATGGATGGCGGGGTGCCGGTTATAGGCGACCGTCAGATTGTCGATACGGATCACCGGCATCATGGCAGCAGAACCGCCCAATGGATCGCCAGCCAGAGGACGGCAACCGCCAACGAGATGCCGATCACCCTTGAAAGAGCCGA
The DNA here is from genome assembly GCF_000172795.2 of Rhizobium sp. CIAT894. Lineage (NCBI taxonomy): Bacteria > Pseudomonadati > Pseudomonadota > Alphaproteobacteria > Hyphomicrobiales > Rhizobiaceae > Rhizobium > Rhizobium sp. CIAT894. The sequence goes on along the minus strand of NZ_CP020947.1, from coordinate 996,107 downwards.
CTGTCCCAGCAGGCTGACGGAGGGGCGATCGGGGCTGGGGGGCATTGGCTGATCCTAAAATGTAATAACATTACGGTTATGTTATAACGATTGCGGCGAGATTGAGGCGGGATTTGTTAGCGACCTTATTATTGCGGGATAGGGAGGTGCGGCCATTTGACAGCCCGGTGCTTCAGAGCCAGACTTGCTCCATGATCAGACCGTGGCACCTCATTGTCGACCATATTCGCAGTGTACGAGAAAGTTCGGCAGACGAAAGCTTTTCGTCGGCCTTGCTGGGGGTCGAGCAACTCGCGGATTTCATCGCTCATAGTTCACTTCGGCACCCGCTGTTTGGATGGACATCAATGGCTGATCTGTGCATCCAACAAACTGGGCACCCCCCGCCCTCGGTGGCCCATCTTCGGATTTCAGCGCAACCATCGGGCCTGATCGAATTCCGCTATATCGATACGGCCGTGGAACACCGGCAGTGGACGCGGACGGAACCGCCAGAACGAGCCGTTCACAGGCTCACGACCTTCTTAGACCAACTTCATTGGGTTTCCGGTCCCGCGACAATTTTGCCGGAGCCGCAAATTGACGAGTTCACGGCGTAAGCGGAGCGCCCGAGGTCAAGCCTGAGCGTGAAGCGCGCTAAGGAGTACGATCGACGGAGGCGCAACGCCCCCCCATCCCGCCAAACATCGCTGTCTTACTCCAAAAACCACCCCACTCTCCGTCCTCCTCGGGCTTGACCCGAGGATCCATTCCGCCCTCGACCGCACCGGGCGTGGATCCCAGGCTCGGAGGCCTGGGATGACGGAGTTTGGGGCGCGATTCCGGCAAACTCGCCGTTGGCGTGCGTCCCTCATCCGGCTGCCGCCACCGACCGGGGTCGAGCCACGGGTCTCGACCCGTCCTTCGGACCCCCGTAAACGGGGCGAAGGGAATATGCCGCGCCCTCTCCGTCCCTCGCCAACGTTTCGCAGGGCACGTCCCCTCGCCCCGTCAGAACGGGGAGAGGGTTAGGATGAGGGGCAGCCTCCCGCCCGACATCTATCGCAAACTCAGAGCAGTTCCAGCATCGCCGCAGCACCCGAAACCGTTGCCTGGCCCGGGCTTTCTTCGACGTTCAAGGCTTTGACGACGCCGTCTTCAACCAGCATCGAATAGCGCTTGGAGCGCAGGCCGAGGCTGCCGGCGGAGAGGTCGGCGTCGAGGCCGACGGCCTTGGTGAAGCCGGCGTCCCAATCGGCGAGGAAGTGGATCTTGCCCAGGCCGCCGGAGGATTGCGCCCAGGCGCCCATCACGTGCCAGTCGTTCACGGCGATGACAGCGATGTCGTCAACGCCCTTGCCGAGGATGGTGTCGCGGTTTTCCAGATAACCCGGCAGATGGTTCAGCGAGCAGGTGGGCGTGAAGGCGCCCGGCACGGCAAACAGCACGACGCGCTTGCCGGAGAAGAGCTGTTCGGTTGTGATTTCGACCGGGCCGTCGGCGGTCTTTTCCTTGAAGGTGGCGGCAGGAAGCTTGTCGCCGATCGCGATGGTCATGATCTTCTCCTTGAGTTCCGGTTTTTAGGTTTTGGGATTCCGGCTGGGCGGCGGGCGCCGCAGGGGCTCTGCCGCGACTATAAGAGCCGGTCATTCAAAGGCAAGTGCGGTCTCCATCGCCCGCGCGCCGTCGATGACCAGCACACCCCAGCGCTTGCCCGATATGTCGTAATTATCAGGCAACTTGCCGATGGCGACATCGACCTTGAAGATGGCGCCGTCGCGTTTACCGCCGATCTGCTTGGTGAAGGCATAACCGCTCGGCCCGGTGACGATGATATCGGGGGCGCCCTTGCTCTCGCCTGAACCCTTGGCCGGCAAGACCAGCGTCAGCGACAGCGTCTTCCTGTCTGGCGACATCGCATGCGCGGTCACGTCGAAATCGGCCGACGGCGGCTTCGGCAGCCTTGCATCGGCCGCCTGAAGGATCGCCTCCTCCTCCGGGTGCGACTGGATGGCGGGGCCGAGCTTCAGCTGAAAATTCGCCTGGAAGGGTATGCAGATATCCCTGCAGATGCCGATGAAGGCCAAGGCGTCGATCGCGACCGGCCCCTTGCCTGCCGCCGTCAAGGACAGCGGCAGCGTCACCGGCGCATCATAGGCGATATCCTCGATCGCACCGTTGAAAAAATGTTTGGGAACGGGATAGCCGATGGCATCGAGCGTGACGCCGCTGCCCGCCGCCATGGTCACCTGAGGCGGAATACCGTTGCCGCCGGGCTCTTTCCAATAGGTGATCCAGCCGGGCTTCGGCTCGATCTGCAGAGCGGCGCGGATTTTGCCGCCGGCATCGGGTGCCAGCGCCACCAGCCGCATGCGGCCGCCCTCATTGTCCGCCCAGGCGCTCATTTCCGCATGGGCGGAACAAAGGGGGACAAGAGCTGCGGCCGCCGAAAAGACCGCCATGAAAAGCCGACGCGAGACCGAGGAAATAATCATCATGGAACAACGGTTTACCGAAACTGAGGTTTCGCCGCCAGAAGTCGCGGCGATTTAAATCTTCATTTTCAGTTGATTGATGTGTGACATTGGCCCATGCTTCTCTTGTCAAGGCCTCGGTGCGGTTGGCAGCAGGAGGAACGATGTCCTTATCGACGCTGAAGAACAGACGGGAACGTGGCTTCTTCGATGGCCAGTTCCTCATTGCCATGCCCGGTATGGAAGACCGCAACTTCGCGCGCACGGTGATCTATATCTGCGCGCATTCGGATGCCGGCGCCATGGGCTTCGTCATCAACCGGCCGCAGAGCCTGACCTTCACCGATGTGCTCTTGCATCTCGACATGATCAAGCAGGAAGATTCGATCGTGCTGCCGAAACGGGCGCGCGACTTTCCGATCCAGACCGGCGGCCCGGTGGAAAGCGGCCGCGGCTTCGTGCTGCATTCGGACGATTATTCCAGCGACTCCTCGATCCCCGTCAGCGACGACATCTGCCTGACGGCGACGCTCGATATCGTGCGCGCCATCTCCAAGGGCGATGGGCCGACGCGCGCGACCATGCTGCTCGGCTATTCCTCTTGGGGCGCCGGCCAGCTGGAAAACGAGGTGGTCAACAATGGCTGGCTTACCTGCCCGGCCAACGAGGAACTGATCTTCGATCGCAGTCTCGACGACAAATACGAGCGGGCGCTTGCCGGCATGGGCGTGACCGCGGCCATGCTTTCGGCCGAAGCCGGCCACGCCTGATAAGAGTTGGCCTGATAAAGCTGGAACGAATTGCGCCGGCTGACGTTTCATTTCGGCAAACACGGGCACGAGGCCCATGCTTGACGAAGGAGACATCACATATGGGTAGCACCAGCGACAAGATCTCAGGCAAGGCAAACGAAATTGCCGGCAAGACCAAACAGGCCGTCGGCAAAGCCACCGATGATCGCGAAATGCAAGCCAAGGGCGCCGTTCAGGAAGCCAAGGGCAAAGGCCAGGTCGCAACCGGCAAGGTCAAGGACAAGCTCAAGGGCGCTGTGGACCGGCTCTGAGCCCTAAGCTCATCCGTTATCAACCATGCCTGCTGCGCCTCGCGCGGCAGGCATTTTTTAATCCGCCCACCCTCATGGCAGGGACATAAGATGAAGCTTTTCGCCTGCGACAACTGCGATCAGGTCGTCCACTTCGACAACCGCCATTGCGTGCGCTGCAACCATCGGCTGGGCTTCCGGCCGGATGATCTCGCCATGCATGCGCTGGAGCCGCGCGACGAGACGCTCTGGCAGCTTGTTTCGAATCCCGAGCGCGACGTCCGCTTCTGCGCCAATGCCGGCCTCGATATCTGCAACTGGCTGGTGGACGGCGATAGCGAAAGCGAATTCTGCGTTGCCTGCCGCCATAACCGGCTGGTCCCGAACACCGATACCCAGAACGGCATCGATCGCTGGCGGCGCATCAGCCAGGCGCAGCGTCATCTGTTTTATTCGCTCTTGCGCTGGAGGCTGCCGCATCCCGATCGGATGCAGGATCCTCAAGGTGGCCTGGTTTTCGATTTCCTCGAGGATTCGATCGAGAGCAACGGTTATGTCGTGCCGGCCATGACCGGCCACGAGGAAGGCCTGATCACCATCCGCGCCGCCGAAGCCGACGATGCGACGCGCGAACAGGCGCGCAGCTCGATGAACGAACCCTACCGCACGCTGCTCGGGCATTTCCGCCACGAGAGCGGCCATTTCATCTGGAACAAGCTGGTGCGTGACCAGAATGGCCTTGCGGATTTCCGCGCCGTTTTCGGTGACGAACGGCAGGATTATGCAGCCGCCCTGCAAAACCACTATGCCGGCGGCGCGCCCTTGGGCTGGCAGGACAATTTCATCAGCGCCTATGCGGCATCCCACCCCTGGGAGGATTTCGCCGAATGTTTCGCCCATTACCTCCATATCGTCGACACGCTCGAAACCGCCCGCGCCTTCGGCATCGCCATCGATCCGCGCGGCCATGAGGAAATAGCGGGCGAGGTGGATTTCCTCCCCTACCGGGCGAAAAGCGCCGAACAGCTGGTCAGCGCCTGGGTGCCGCTCAGCCTGGCGATCAACGCTATCCAGCGCAGCATGGGCCAGCCCGACTCCTACCCCTTCGTGCTGTCTTCACCCGTGGTGGTAAAGCTCGAATATCTGCACCGGCTGATCCAGGGGGCTGCGACGGCGTCGTAGCGGGTGGGGTGAGTTGCTGGAGAAGGGTGTCGCGGCGAACTTCACTGATGCAGCGCGAAAAGTGCCAAACGGCCGCTTCGCTGCCATGAGGCGCCGCCCTATCCCCACCCTCATTCCTGTGCCTGTCACAGGAATCCAGTGCGCCCAAGTCCTTGGGCGCGAGAAACTCTTTCACGTTACATGAGTCATTCACCGCGCCGACGCGCGGTGGCTGGATTCCTGTGACGAGCACAGGAATGAGGGAGCGCGGAGGAGGCAATCTGGCCTATTGTCGGCCTCCAGAACCAGAGATCAGCCCTTTTGCCGCATATTGGAGGACTCAGAACCATGGACGATGCTGCTCGAACCATGATCGTGCTGGATGCCAGCAATTCCCGCTTCCAATTGCGGGCCGGTGCATTGATCCGATCCCATGGCCATATCCTCATCCATCGCGTCGTCGGCGACACTTTCTGGGTCCTGCCCGGCGGGCGCGTGGAGTTTCACGAGGCGGGCGCAGAAACGCTTGCCCGCGAAATAGAAGAGGAGATCGGCTGCCAGGCCACGGTCGGGCCATTGCGCTTCATCATCGAGAATTTTTTCGAGCTCGCGGGACGAAGGGTTCATGAAGTCGGTTTCTACTATGAGGCGGAGCTCCTGAGCGCCCTGCCCTTCCATGAAACCGATATCGTCCACCGTATCCGTGACGGCGCAGCCGATCTGGAATTTTGCTGGGCTTTGCCAAGCCGGGCCGCACTCGATCGGTTCAATCTGCAACCGATGCCGCTGCGTGACCTCATCGAGACGATGCCGGACGGGGTCCAGCATCTGGTGCGGCGCGATATGGCGGCCCGATGAAGTCACCTTAGACCGCTGCCTGCCCGGTTAAATCCTCAACCCAGAGAGATCGCCGCCTGCCCCTTGCATGTTCAATTTGCGCTGATTGTTGGATGATCGGTGCGCACTCCGGGGGATGGCCATCCCCCGGAGTGCGGACGGCCGGGACCGCAAGCCCCTTGGCTTGAACCGGGGATGAGATTGGTCCGGCCGTCCTCGCGTTTGTCCTGAACAGATGATGGGGAGCAAGTCCCGCATGCAAGGCAAGGTTTCGTTCCAAGAAGACGCGATGCCGGTAGTTTATGCCGGTGTGGACGTGAGTAAAGAGTGGCTGGATGTTCATCTGCATCCGCTGGGCGAAAGCCGGCGGTTTAGCAATGACAAGACCGGCATCGGCCAGCTGAAACGGCTGCTGGCCAGGTATCGGCCCGAACGCATCGTGATGGAGGCAACCGGCAAGTTCCATCGCCCCGCCCATCGCTCGCTGTGGCATGATGGCTTTGCCGTCGCCGTGATCGATCCGCTGCGCGCACGCATGTTTGCCCGCGCCTGCGGTTATCTCGCCAAGACCGACCGGCTCGACGCCCGTTTCCTGGCGCTCTTGGCCGAGAGCCTGCGCCCACCGGCCGACGCGCCGCCAAGTCCTCACATTGAAGCCTTGCAGGAACTGGTCAACGCACGATCGGCAGCCAAAGGCGACCTTGCCGCCCAACAAAATCGCAGCAAGACCGCCACCACCGCCTTTCTGCGCAGCGAACTCAACCGCCTTGTGCGCAAGCTGGAACAGCATATCGACCGTCTCGACAAAGAGATCGAGCGATATGTCGGCAAGGATCCGCAGCTCCGCCGCAAGGCCGAGATCCTCACCTCCATTCCCGGCATCGGCCGCGTCACCGCCCTGGCCTTGATGGCCGGCATGGACGAGCTGGGCAGTTGTTCGGGCAAGCAGGCGGCCATGCTGGCAGGCCTTGCTCCTATCGCCAACGACAGCGGTGCTAGAACCGGACGGCGTTCTATCCGCGCCGGCGGGCCCGCACCCCGGCGCGCCCTCTACATGGCAGCCTTGTCGGCATGTCGCTACAATCCCGCGCTTGCGCGTTTCGCAGAAACCCTCAAAGCCGCAGGAAAACCAGCCAAGGTCGTCCTTGTTGCCATCATGCGCAAACTGCTCGTGCTGGCAAACTGTCTTCTATCTCAGGATCGACTCTGGGCCCCAAATCCACCTTGACATCCAACACAGATTCTCATCCGCCTGCCGCCACCTTCTCCCCGTAAACGGGGCGAAGGGACAATGCCGCAACCTCTCCGTTCCCCACTCACCTCTCGCATGGCACGTCCCCTCTCCCCGTCAGAACGGGGAGAGGGTTAGGGTGAGGGGCAGCCTTTAGGCACAGGCGTAACGCCTATCCGGCTAAAACGAAACCGCCTTGCCCTTCTTGAACGGCTCCATGCCCCGGCGCGCCAGTTCATCGGCGCGTTCGTTTTCCGGGTGGCCGGCGTGGCCCTTGACCCAGTGCAGCGTCACGGTGTGGCGGTTGCGGGCTTCTTCGAGCGCCTGCCAGAGTTCGGCGTTCTTCACCGGCTTCTTGTCCGCAGTCTTCCAGCCGTTTTTCTTCCAGCCGAAAATCCACTTGGAGATGCCGTCCTTGACGTAGGCGCTGTCGGTATAGAGATCGACCTCGCAAGGGCTCTTCAGCGCCTGCAGGGCGGAGATTGCCGCCAGCAGTTCCATGCGGTTGTTGGTGGTATCCGCCTCGCCGCCGCAAAGCTCCTTTTCGACGTCGCCATACCGTAGCACGGCGCCCCAGCCGCCGGGGCCGGGATTGCCGGAGCATGCGCCGTCGGTGAAGATATCGACGTGTTTCATAGGCTCAATCCGTATTCGGCGGCCGAGCCGATCTGGCGGTGGAAACGCAGCTTGCGGAGATATTCGAGCGGGTCCTTCTTGGTGACCATGGCACCCTCGGGCGTCATCAGCCAATCATAAAGCCGGGTCAGGAAGAAACGCAGCGCCGACCCGCGCGACAGCACCGGCAGGGCGGCGATCTCATCATCGCTCAACGGGCGGACACTCTGATAACCCTCGAGCATCGCCGTGCCCTTGGTGATGTTATAGGCGCCGTCCTTTTCGAAGCACCAGGCATTCAGGCAGATCGACACGTCATAGGCGAGCAGGTCGTTGCAGGCGAAATAGAAATCGATCAGGCCGGAGAGCTGATCGCCGAGGAAAAAGACGTTGTCGGGGAAGAGGTCGGCATGGATGACGCCGGCAGGCAGGCTCTTCGGCCAGGCGGCGGAGAGGAAATCGAGTTCGCCGCGGATTTCGTCCTGCAGGCCGGGCTCGACCTCGCCGGCGCGATCCGCCGACCTTTCCCAGAGCCCCCGCCAGCCGTCGATCGACAGCGCATTCGGACGCTTCAATTCGAAACCCTCGCCGGCCACATGCATTTCGGCCAGCGCCCGGCCGACCTCACGGCAATGTTTGGCCTCCGGCTTTCTCAGCCACATGCCTTCGAGGAAGGAGATCAGCGCGGCCGGGCGGCCGGAGAGCGAGCCGAGCAGCGCGCCGTCGCGCCGCGGCAGCGGCAGCGGGCAGGAGAGACCCCGGGCGGAAAGATGCTGCATCAGGCCGAGGAAGAACGGCAGGTCGGTCTTTTCCACGCGCTTTTCATAGAGCGTCAGGATCAGCGGATCCTTGGAGGTGTGCAGCAGAAAATTGGAGTTTTCGACGCCTTCGGCAATGCCCTTGTAGGAGAGCAGGCTTCCCGCGTCATATTCCGTCAGGAACCATTTCAGATCGTCTTCGGCGATATCGGTATAGACTGCCAAGTGAGGTCGCCTTCATGCATTGCTGTTATCGGATCCGCCGCATCGATCATCCGGCGTCGTGATATGGTCCTCAGGATCAGCCGTTGACGAAGGCCATGTCGGCCGCCGTCAGCTCGATACCGCGCAATTCGCGGTTGACCAGGAAATTCTCGGTTTCCTGCACCGTCTCGGCCAGTTCGACCTGAGCGTCGAAGCGGGCACGGAAAGCCTCGATGATCTCGTTGACGATGACCTCGGGGGCCGAAGCGCCGGCGGACAGGCCGAGCGTCGAAATCGCGCCGATCTCCTCCCAGTCGAGTTCGGCGGCGCGCTGCACCAGGATCGATTTTTTCGCCCCTGCCCTCAGCGCCACTTCGACGAGCCGCTTGGAATTGGAGGAATTCGGCGCGCCGACGATGATGAAGAGATCGCAGCCGGGGGCCGCCTGCTTCACCACTTCCTGGCGGTTGGTCGTCGCATAACAGATCGAATCGGCTGCCGGCGCAGTCAGATTGGGGAAACGCTCATGCAGGCGGGCGATGACACCGGCCGTGTCGTCGACCGACAGCGTCGTCTGGGTGACGTAGCCGAGATTGTCTGGATCGGCGGGAATATAGGCGTCGGCATCCTCGATCGTCTCGATCAGCGAAACCGAACCTTCCGGCAGTTGCCCCATGGTGCCGATCACCTCGGGATGGCCGGCATGGCCGATGAGCACGACATGGCGGCCGAGGCGATTATGGCGCATCGCCTGCTTGTGGACTTTGGAGACCAGCGGGCAGGTGGCGTCGAGATAGAAGAGATTGCGGCTCGCAGCATCCTCCGGCACCGATTTCGGCACACCATGGGCGGAGAAAACCACCGGCTGGGCGCGATGCTCGGCCGGGATCTCGTCCAGTTCCTCGACGAAGACGGCGCCCTTGGCCTCCAGCCCCTCGACGACATAACGATTGTGAACGATCTCGTGGCGCACATAGACCGGCGCGCCGTAGGATTTCAGCGCCAGCACGACGATCTGGATCGCCCGGTCGACACCGGCGCAGAAGCCGCGCGGCCCGCAGAGCCTGATCGTCAAAGGAGGTTTCGCCGCAATATTCATGTCCGTTCCGTCAAATTCCGTCCCGCAGGGGAGCAAGGGACCTCTAGCTCAATATAAGCGAGAATTGAAGCGATACTATTGCGCCGGCGGCTTGGCCCCTTTGCGAAACCAGGAGATCCCCACCACGGCGACGAGCACGGCGGCCAGCCCATACCAGGTGAAGGCATATTGCAGATGGTCGTTCGGCAGATCGACCTGGGTAACGCCGCCGATCGGCAGGCCGGCCGGATTGGGAGTCGAATCGGCATCGACAAAAAACGGGATGACGCGGGCCTTGTCGAGCCCGACGCTCTCGGCCATCACGTCGAGATCCTTCCAGTAGAAGATATTCTTGGCAACGTCGTTGTCGGGCACCACCCAGGAGGGTTTGCCGGGCAGTTTGCTGCGCGCCAGGCCGGTGACGGTCTGCTGATCCGTCAACTGGCCCTGCATGCGCATTTCCGGCTCCTTGTTCTCGTAGGGAACGAAGCCGCGGTTGACCAGGAGAGTGCGCCCGTCGGCAAGCTCGAGCGGCGTATAGACGTAGAAGCCGGTCTGGCCGCGCCAGGTGGCGAAGAAGTGGCGCTCCTTGTTGTTGATGTAGCGGCCGGTGGCGGTGACCTTGCGATATTCGATGTCGCCGCCGGAAGCCGCCATCGCCTCGATCTCGGCGAGCGGCACCGGGGCGGCCACTTGCCGCGCAGCGATATCGGCAAGCAGGCCTTCCTTCCAGTGGAGGCGTTCCACCTGCCAGGTGCCGAGCGAAATCAGGATGGCGAGCGCGATCAGCACCAGGATGCCGGTTGCCAGAGGCAATCGGCGGCGCGCCGCGACATTGTCGATATCAGTCACTCAGGCGTCCTTCGCGGGCATTGTGGCGGTATTGCATGGCGATCAGGATGCCCTTGAACCAGCGCAGCGTCGCGAGCGACAGGATAATCGTCAGCGGGCCGAAGAGCAGCATATGCACCCAGATCGGCGGCCCGTAATTCACCTGCAGCCACAGCACCATGCCGATGACGATGAAACCGACGATCAGGATGACGAAGACGGCGGGACCGTCGCCGGCATCGGCGAAGGAATAATCGAGGCCGCAGGAGGCGCAGCGCGGCTTCAGGCCGAGCAGGCCATCAAACAGCTTGCCCTGCCCGCAGCGCGGGCAGCAGCCTTTGATGCCAGTCTTGACCGGATCGACGGGGGGAAAATGGGCGCTGTCCTCGTTCATGCCATTCCTTCTGACAATTCCATGCTGCCTTAACTCTCCCATAAAGTATTCGCATCCCGAATGGAAAGGCCTGCGCGGTTTCGCCTCACCGATTCGCGCCAAACAGAAGAAGAAGACTGATGACCCAGGACAGCCATGCCGGACAGATCATTATCCTGAACGGCGCGCCGCGCAGCGGCAAATCCAGCATTGCACGCGCAATCCAGGATGAATTCGAGGGACCGTGGATCAACCTCGGCGTCGACAGCTACAATGATATGACGCCGAAGCGCTACCTGCCCGGCATCGGCCTCAGGCCGGGCGGCGAGCGGCCGGAGCTCGAGGAACTGGTGCCGTTCCTCTATGCGGCGCTTTACGAATCGATCGCCATCCATGCCGGGCTGGGGCTCAATGTGGTCGCCGATCTCGGCCATCATGACAGCTATTCGCAGCCACTCGGCATTCTCGCCGACTGCATCAGGCGCCTGCAAGGCTTTTCCGTGCTGTTCGTCGGCGTGCACTGTCCGATCGCGACGATCATGCAGCGGCGTGAGATCAAACAAGAGGGCCGCGAGACCCTTTATGCAAGAGCCACTGAAGAGGTGCCGATCCCCGAACCGGTGCAGCGCTGGCAGGATGAAGTGCACCGGCCTGGCATCTACGACATGGAGGTCGATACGTCGGTGCTGACACCGCTCGAATGCGCCGAAGCGATCCGACATCAATTGGATCTCGGCATTCCCGAACCTTCAGCCTTCGAACGGATCGCCGGCGGGCGGTGAGGCGATAGAGCCCTCGTCTCGGATCAGGAGATTGCGGCGCCCCCGCTGCCTACCGCCGCTGCTCTCCTATCCGTCCCTGAGTGCCGATAGGCACCTCGCATCTTGCGCCTGTCTCTCGCCTCTTGCCAATCGTGCCCCTCAACCTCCGTCATGCTCGGCCTTGAGCCGAGCATCCATACGCAGCACTCCAAGAGATATGTTTTTCGTTCTTTCGTCGAAGGCCGTTGCAGTGCGTATAATTAACAAACTCCTCGTGGCGTGGATGCTCGGCTCAAGGCCACTGCTGTCCGGTTTAAATTGTGTCACCATTGGAGGCTCATCTGGCCGGGATTTCCGGGAGGGTTGTTGCGTGGTTTTAGCAGGCGGTCGATCCTTTTGCGGTGCATCAGGTTGGTGCGCACCAGGCGGGCGAAGGCCAGCGGGCTTATGATGGTGGCCTGGTCGGCCTTTGCCATCTGCAGCAGCAGATAGGCGATCAGAGCGACGGCCACCTGGATGCGCACTGCATTTTCGCTGTTGCCGAGGAAATGGCGGATTTTCAGCGTCTGCTTGACCCAGCGGAAGAACAGTTCGATCGCCCAGCGGCGCTTGTAAAGTGCGGCGATCTCCTCGGCCGGGGCGGTAAGATCGTTGGAGAAGATGCGCAATATCTTGCCGGTTTCGATCCGCACGCCGATCTCGCGCACCGGCCGGTTCATCGGATTGCGGCGGCTCCTGGCCTGGCGCTGCGGCAACAGGCCGATGCGGTCGAACAGGATGCCGGCATCCTCGTTGACCGCCTGCTCGGCGCTCGCTGTCAGTTTCGTATGGGACTTGAGGCGGGTGACGATGCGGCAGCCGGCGGCATCCAGCTTCGCCCACCAGCCGAAATCGTAATAGCCGAGATCGAAGACATAGGTGGCGCCCGCCTCGATCGGCATCTCCTTGGCGGCGGTGATGTCGTTGACATTGGCCGCGGTGACGGCCGCATAGATCGGCCGTTCGGCATTGGCATCATAGACGACGTGCATCTTGGCGCCGCAGGCCTGATCGGAAAAGCGGGCCCACTGCGATCCCGCCCCGGAAAGTGGCAGACTGCTGCCGTCGATCAGATAGACCGCCTCGCCGATGGCCCGCTTGAGGCCGCGCCCGGCGCGGGCCAGCATCTGCGTAAACAACTCGGTAAAAACGGCGCTCGGACGCAGGCCGTTGGCATCGGCGAAAGTCGAGCGCGACACCGGGCGAGCGCCGAGATGGTAAAGGCGGGCACTATGGCTTTCCAGGGACCCGACGATCTCGCGCAGGCTGACGGCACCGGCAAGCTGGCCGTAAAGCAGGGCGATCAACTGGCTCTTCGTCGACAGCCGCCGAACATGCTTGTCGGCCTGATGCTCCTCCACAAGTCTTTCGAAGATCGTCCACGGAATCCGCTTCAACAGATCATGAAAGACGCTATTGTCATGCCGCACGGTGTTGCTCCTATTTCGTGTCCGAGATCGTCGCGAAACGCTCGAATACGAGTAGAATCAACACCGTGCACCATGTCCACTAAATTTAAACCGGACAGCAGTGGCTCAAGGCCGAGCATGACGGAGATTGAGGAATCCTGTGAGGCAGGAGGCGCCAGCTGCTCGCCACTTCGGCGCTACGCGCTCCCACGTTTGGCCATCCTCCGGGCTTGATGTAAATCCCGACGATGACGGTGCCGGGTGAGACGGAATCACAAAAAAGGCGGGCACCAGGCCCGCCTTTTCCATGAATATCGCTGCAATCAGCCGGCTGCGACGGGAGCGCCCCAGCCGCCCCAGACGTAGATGCAGAAGAACAGGAAGAGCCAGACGACGTCGACGAAGTGCCAGTACCAGGCGGCGGCTTCAAAGCCGAAATGCTGCTTCGGGGTAAAGTCGCCGCGCAGCGCGCGGATCAGGCAGACCAGCAGGAAGATGGTGCCGACGAGGACATGGAAACCATGGAAACCTGTCGCCATGAAGAAGGTCGCGCCGTAGATCGAATTCTTGAAGGCGAAGGGCGCGTGGGCATATTCGTAGGCCTGCACGCAGGAGAACAGCACACCGAGCAGCACCGTCAGAACCAGGCCCTGGATCAGGCCCTTGCGGTCGTTGTGCAGCAGCGCATGATGCGCCCAGGTGACCGTCGTGCCGGAGAGTAGCAGGATGACGGTGTTGTAGATCGGCAGGTGCCAGGGATCGAGCACTTCGATGCCCTTCGGCGGCCAGGTGCCGCCGGTATAGAGCAGGCGGGCGGCCTGGATCGCTTCATTCGGATAGAGGCTGGCGTCGAAATAGGCCCAGAACCAGGCAACGAAGAACATCACTTCCGAAGCGATGAACATGATCATGCCGTAGCGCAGGTGCAGCGAGACGACGCGGGTGTGGGCACCCTCATGGGCTTCCTTCACCGTATCGGCCCACCAGCCGTACATGACGTAGAGAACCAGGGCGAAGCCGATGTAAAAGAGCCAGGGATTGGCAAGTTCGGCGCCGGCAAGCTTGAAGGAGCCGCCGCTCAGATAGCGCATGTAGCAGACGCCGCCGATTGCCATGATGAAGGCGCCGAGCGAGGCGAGTATCGGCCACGGGCTCGGATCGATGATGTGATAGTCGTGATTCTTCTGATGAGCATCGGCCATGTAGCTATCCCCGGTGTCTTCCTTCACTCCGCTCCCGGCATAGCCGGAAACGAGCCTTGATCAAAGTTTCTTTTCAATCTTCACCGCTCCACCCTCATTCGAAGCCACAGGCTTCGGACCCTCTTTCGGGTAGAACGTATATGACAGCGTGACCGTATGGATGTTCTTGGATTCCACCGCCTTGACGATTTCAGGATCGATGTAGAACACCACCGGCATGTCGAGCTTTTCGCCCGGTTTCAGGTCCGTTTCCGTAAAGCAGAAACATTGGACCTTGTTGAAATAGACGCCCGCCTCGCCCGGCGTGACGTTGAAAACCGCCTGGCCGCGCTGGGTCTCGTTCGAACGATTCTCCGCGGTGAAATTCACCTGAATGGTTTCGCCGATCTTCGGATTGACCTCGCGCTCGACCGGCTTGAAGTCCCATTGCAGGCCGGGCGCGACATTGGCGTCGAAGGTGACGCGCATCGTCCGGTCGAGCACGACGCTCGACATCTGGTCGACGCGCTGCGTCGTGCCGTTATAGCCGGTCACCTGGCAGAAGATCCGGTAGAGCGGCACGGCGGCATAGCTCATCGCGCCCATGCCGAAGACGAAGCTCAGGCACATCATCACGACGGCGCCGTTGTTGCGTCCCTGCTTCTTGCCTGCCGTGGCCTTGTCGCTCATCCCATTCCTCCGCCGATCCTCACGATGGCCATCGCGTAGAATAAGACGACGAGGCCGGCGAGCACCAGCCCGAGGGCGATGTTGCGGTTGCGGCGCGCCTTCATCTGCTTTTCGGTAAGCTTGACGAACTCCATCAGAACCACCCTCCCGTATACGAAGCTAGCCGGTCGATCATCAGGGCGGAGAACACGGCGAAGAGATAGAAGATCGAGAAGGCGAACAGCTTCTTGGCCGGGATCATCTTCAGATCGCCGTCGGGCATGCGCCAGACGGCGATGGAACAGTAGACGAAGATCGCGCCGAGCGCGGCGGCCACCAGGCCGTAACCGAAGCTGGCGAAACCGAGGAAGGACGGCAGCACCGCGCAGACGGCGGTCAGCACCGCATAGGCGACGATCTGATGCTTGGTCACCCGCTCGCCGGCGACATTCGGCAGCATCGGCACGCCGACGGCCTCGTAGTCGCGCATCTTGAACAGGGCAAGCGCCCAGAAATGCGCCGGCGTCCACAGGAAGATGATCAGGAAGAGAACCGTGCTCTCGATCGTCACGCTGTTGGTCACGCAGGCCCAGCCGATCATCGGCGGGAAGGCGCCGGCAGCACCGCCGATGACGATGTTCTGCGGCGTCGAGCGCTTCAGCCACATGGTGTAGATGACGGCGTAGAAGAAGATGGTGAAGGCCAGGATGCCGGCCGAGAGCCAGTTGACGGCCAGGCCGAGAATGACAACCGAGAAGCCCGACAGCACCAGGCCGAAGGCCAGCGCCTCGGAGGGGGCGATGCGGCCGGCCGGGATCGGACGGTTGGCTGTGCGGCTCATGATGGCGTCGATATCGGCATCGTACCACATGTTCAAAGCGCCGGAGGCGCCGGCGCCGACGGCGATACAGAGAATGGCGATCAGGCCGAGGACGGGGTGGATGTGGCCCGGCGCCAGCACGAGGCCGGCAAAGGCGGTAAAGACCACGAGCGACATCACCCGCGGCTTCAGCAATTCGAAATAATCGCGTGCACTCGCTTCCGACAATTCGCCGTCCTTTGCAAGCACCTCGTGATTGTCGATAACCGTCATCATTCCGTCCTGAATGTCAGAATATCGGGACGCCGTATCGAATGCGGCGTCCCGATACCCGCGCAATTACTTGATGCGCGGAAGCTGTTCCCACTGGTGATAGGGCGGCGGCGAAGGCAGCTGCCATTCGAGCGTCGTTGCACCCTCACCCCACGGATTGTCGCCGGCGACGCGCTTCTTGGCGAAGGCTTCGAAGACGCCGAAGAGGAAGATCAGCACACCGAAGGCCGAGATGTAGGAGCCGATGGAGGAAACATAGTTCCAGCCAGCAAAGGCATCCGGATAATCGATGTAGCGGCGCGGCATGCCGGCGAGGCCGAGGAAATGCTGCGGGAAGAACACCAGGTTGACGCCGATGAACATGACCCAGAAATGCAGCTTGCCGACAAACTCGTTGTACATGTAGCCGGTCATCTTCGGGAACCAGTAGTACCAGCCGGCGAAGATCGCGAAGACGGCGCCGAGCGACAGAACGTAGTGGAAGTGGGCCACGACGTAGTAGGTGTCATGCAGCGAACGGTCGAGACCGGCATTGGCGAGCTGGACGCCGGTGACGCCGCCGACCGTGAACAGGAAGATGAAGCCGATCGCCCAGAGCATCGGCGTGCGGAACGAGATCGAGCCGCCCCACATCGTCGCAATCCAGGAGAAGATCTTCACACCCGTCGGAACGGCGATGACCATCGTCGCGAAGACGAAGTAGCGCTGCGCGTCGAGCGACAGGCCGACCGTGTACATGTGGTGAGCCCAGACGACGAAGCCGACGGCGCCGATCGCGACCATGGCGTAGGCCATGCCGAGATAACCGAAGATCGGCTTCTTGGAGAAGGTCGAAATGATGTGGCTGATCATGCCGAAGCCCGGCAGGATCAGGATGTAGACTTCCGGGTGACCGAAGAACCAGAACAGGTGCTGGTAGAGGATCGGGTCGCCGCCGCCTTCCGGAGAGAAGAAGGAGGTGCCGAAGTTACGGTCGGTCAGCAGCATGGTGATGCCGCCTGCCAGAACCGGCAGCGACAGCAAGAGCAGGAAGGCGGTGATCAGCACCGACCAGGCAAACAGCGGCATCTTGTGCAGCGTCATGCCCGGAGCGCGCATGTTGAGGATCGTGGTGATGAAGTTGATCGCACCGAGGATCGACGACGCGCCGGCGATATGGAGCGCGAAGATCGCCAGATCGACCGCCGGTCCCGGCGTGCCGCTGGTCGCCAACGGCGGATACATCGTCCAGCCGCCGCCGGTACCGTAGGCGCCTGCCGGGCCTTCGACGAACATCGACAGCAGCAGCAGCGCAAAGGCCGGAACGATCAGCCAGAAGGAGATGTTGTTCAGGCGCGGAAAGGCCATGTCGGGCGCGCCGATCATGATCGGCACCATCCAGTTGGCAAAACCGCCGATCATCGCCGGCATGACCATGAAGAAGATCATGATCAGCGCATGCGCGGTGGTGAACATGTTGAACATCTGCTTGGCGCCGTCGATCGCGGCATCGCCCTCGTAACCATAGACCATCGAGGCCAGGCCGTGGAAGATCTGGATGCCAGGCTCCTGCAGCTCCATGCGCATGGCCACCGACAGCGCGCCGCCGATGATGCCGGCGATGATCGCGAAGATCAGATAGAGCGTGCCGATGTCCTTGTGGTTGGTCGAAAACAGCCAGCGATTGACAAAGCTCGGCTTGTGCCCGTGATCGTGGTCATGATCATGGGCGTGGTCATCATGGGCATGACCGTGAGAATGATCGTCGTGAGCGGAAGGTCCAGCCATTGTCCCGATCCCCTTAATTACTGTGCTTCGGCGACGTCGAGGGTCTTTGCGGGACCATCGGTTGCAGCCATGAGTGTCTTGTAGGCGCCGGGCAAGTCGCTGGCGGCTGTCGTCAGCCACTGCTTGTACTTGTCCTCGGAGACGACGCGGATGGCGATCGGCATGAACGCATGGTCCTTGCCGCAGAGCTCGGAACACTGGCCGTAGAACAGGCCTTCGCGCTCGGCCCTGAACCAGGTCTCGTTCAGGCGGCCCGGCACGGCGTCGATCTTGACGCCGAAGGACGGCATGGCGAAAGCGTGGATGACGTCGGTCGGCGCAGAGGTCACGAGAACGCGGACCGTCTTGTTGACCGGCAGGACCAGCTCGTTATCGACGGCCAGAAGCCTCGGATAGATCGACTTGTCTTCCTTGCCGGCGGCAGCGCGGTCCTGATCCTTCAGCAGGTAGGAATCGAAAGCCAGCGGGCTGTCGCCCGAACCTTCATATTCGTAGTTCCACTGCCACTGGGTGGCGGTCGCCTTGATCGTCACGTCAGGGTTTTCGGGCAGCGTCAGCTGCGCCGTCAGCAGGTTGAACGAGGGAATGGCGAGAAGAAGAAGCACCAGGACCGGCCCCACGGTCCAGGCAATCTCGATCAGCGTGTTGTGGCTCGTCTTCGAGGGAACCGGGTTGGCGCCGGCGCGGAACTTGACGCAGACGACGATCAGCAGGACCAGAACGAAGAGCGTGATCGGAACGATAAACCACAGGGTATATTGTTCGAACCAGTGGATCTCCCGCATGATCGGCGTTGCCGCCGGCTGCAGCGTCGCCTGCCACGGCATTGGCTGGTCGGCATATGTGCCGGAAGCAAAAAGCAGACAGACCAGCGTGGTCAGGGCTGCATAAGCCTTCTTCATCACCTTATTATCTCCCTCGAGCGCTTGACCTGCAAAAATAGAGCGCAGAATCCTTGCCATCTTCTGCGCTTCAAACCACAGTTTGGCATTTGCCGCAACAGGTCAGAGCAATTGTCTATGCGGCATTTTTGCTGAAAGCATAGGCAGGCCGGAACGGCAAAACATCCCAAGTTTTTCATCAGCATATGAAAAATCGGCTTTCCGGCCAATTCGCCCGCGACACATTATTTCGCAAAGGTCCAATTTCCGCCGCAGTCCCCCGGTTTTCACGGGGTGGGGCTTTTCATTTTTGGTGGGCAGCTTCAACAATAGCCGCAATGATTCGATATCCAGAGGTTTCCATGGGTTTCCGTTCCCTCGCGCAGTCGCTTCTCGTGACCGCCAGCATCGCGGCCGCAGCGGCGACGCCCGTTTTCGCACAGCAACCCACGCCGTCGCCAGCCAAGCCCCCGGCTTCCGCGCCCGCCCCTGCCCCGGCGCAGCAGCCCCCGGCCGCCGCCCCGAATATCCAGGTATCGCCCGGCCAGACCCAGCCGCAGGCGCCGGGCACGGTGAAATCCAATCATGGCGCATGGTCTGTCGTCTGCGACAAGCCGGCTGGGGCTTCCACCGAGCAATGCGCGCTGATGCAGAATGTCATCGCCGAGGATCGGCCGGAGGTCGGCCTTTCCGTCGTCGTGCTGAAGACCGCCGACCGCAAGTCGAAGATTCTGCGCGTACTGGCGCCGCTCGGCGTGCTTTTGCCGAACGGGCTCGGACTCAATGTCGACGGCAAGGATATCGGCCGCGCCTATTTCGTCCGCTGCTTCGCCGATGGCTGCTATGCCGAGGTGGTGCTCGAGGACGAGCTGCTCAAGACCTTCCGCAGCGGCGCCCAGGCGACCTTCATCGTCTTCCAGACGCCTGAGGAAGGCATCGGCATTCCCGTCGACCTCAAGGGTTTTGCTGAGGGTTTTGACGCGTTGCCTTGAGATCAGGTGATTTGTGTCGCGGCCTTTCGGCTCCCTCTTCTCCCCTCGGGGAGAAGGTGCCCGTAGGGCGGATGAGGGGGCCGCAAAGCCGGAGCTTCCAATAAGAACAACGTCCATCCGGCTTCGGCCGCACTGGCATGGTCTCGACTGTCTTCAAGTCGCTTGCCGTGAGCGTCGCCGGACAGGGGATTATGAGAGGGTGTGCTGTGTGGCCCCCTCATCCGCCTGCCGGCACCTTCTCCCCGAGGGGAGAAGAGATATGCCGCGCGCTTCCCGCTCTCTGGAAGCACTCCCTCTCCTAGATATCTTGCCCCACAAAGAAAATTCGCAGCAGGGCTTCACTCCTTATCATTGGGAGCCCTATCTAGATGTGTAAGCGCATTCCCGCACGCATGCCCATTGGAGCCACACCATGACCACCGATCTCCTGACGCTTTTCGATGCCGATGAAGCGACGATGCGCAGGCATGTCGCCGAGGCGCTCGCCGGCGCCGATGACGGCGAGCTGTTCATCGAGCATGCGCAGGCCGAAGCGCTGAGCTTCGACAACGGCCGGCTGAAGGGCGGCAGCTTCAACACCGAGCAGGGATTCGGCCTGCGTGCCGTTGCCGGCGAAGCGGTGGGCTACGCCCATGCCGGCGATCTCTCGATGGCGGCGCTGAAGCGGGCGGCCGATGCCGTCGGCGCGGTGACGCGCGGCTATTCCGGCTCCTATGCCGCAGCCCCACAGGGCACCAACAAGAAATTCTACGGCGACCAGAACCCGATCGGCCAGCCGAGCTTCGAAGAGAAGGTCAAGGTGCTGCAGGATATCGACGCCTATCTCAGAGGCAAGAACGACAAGGTGCGCCAGGTGACGGCCTCGGTCGCAGCGAGCTGGCAGGTCGTCGACATCCTGCGCGCCGACGGGCATCGCGTGCGCGACATCAGGCCGATGACGCGCATCAACATCTCGGTCATGGTCGGCGAAGGCGATCGGCAGGAAAGCGGCTCCTACGGCAGCGGCGGGCGCATCGGCTTCGGCGATTTCATCGCCGAGGGCAGTTGGCAGTACGGCGCCGACGAGGCCCTGCGCCAGGCGCTCGTCAATCTCGAGGCGATCGACGCGCCGGCTGGCACGATGGACGTCGTGCTCGGTTCCGGCTGGCCGGGGGTGATGCTGCACGAGGCGGTCGGCCACGGGCTGGAAGGCGATTTCAACCGCAAGAAGACGTCGGCCTTTTCAGGCCTTCTCGGCCAGATCGTCGCCGCGCCCGGCGTGACCGTCGTCGACGACGGCACGATCGACAACCGCCGCGGCTCGCTCACCATCGACGACGAGGGCACGCCGTCCGGCTACAACGTGCTGATCGAGAACGGCAAGCTCGTCGGTTATATGCAGGATCGGCAGAACGCCCGGCTGATGGGCATGGCGCCCA
Source organism: Rhizobium sp. CIAT894 (assembly GCF_000172795.2). Classification (NCBI taxonomy): domain Bacteria; kingdom Pseudomonadati; phylum Pseudomonadota; class Alphaproteobacteria; order Hyphomicrobiales; family Rhizobiaceae; genus Rhizobium; species Rhizobium sp. CIAT894. The sequence continues at coordinate 975,314 of NZ_CP020947.1, read as the reverse complement.
CCGGCAACGGCCGCCGCCAGGGTTATGCCCATGTGCCGATGCCGCGCATGACCAACACCTATATGCTCAGCGGCGGCAAGACCCCCGAAGAAATCATCGCCTCGGTGAAGAAGGGCATTTATGCCGTCTCCTTCGGCGGCGGCCAGGTCGATATCACCTCCGGCAAATTCGTCTTCGGCTGCACCGAGGCCTATCTGATCGAGAACGGCAAGGTCGGCGCGCCGATCAAGGGTGCGATGCTGATCGGCAACGGGCCGGATGCGATGAAGCGGGTATCGATGATAGGCAACGACATGAAGCTCGACACCGGCATCGGCAATTGCGGCAAGGCCGGCCAATGGGTTCCGGTCGGTGTCGGCCAGCCGCATCTGCGCATGGATCAGGTCACCGTCGGCGGCACGCAGACCTGAGACGGGAGGAACCGATGGCGGAGATCGAAATCAGACCCTTTGCCGCCGATGACGCCGATGCGGTGCTTTCGGTGATCCTGCCGATCCAGCGCGAGGAATTCGGCATCGACATCACTGCCGATGCGCAGCCGGATCTCCGGGTCATCCCGGATTTCTATCAGTCCGGCAAAGGCGAATTCTGGGTCGCCGTCAAGGACGGCGCCATCGTCGGCACGCTCGGGCTCAAGGATATCGGCAACAATCAGGCGGCGCTGCGCAAGATGTTCGTCTCGGCAGAAGTTCGCGGCCGTGAGCACGGCGTGGCTGCGCTGCTGCTCGACCGCCTGATCGCCCATGCCAGGCATGTCGGCCTCACCGATATCTTCCTCGGCACGACGGACAAATTCGTCGCCGCCCATCGCTTCTACGAGAAGAACGGCTTTACCGAAATTGCCAAAAACACCCTGCCCCGCGCCTTCCCGCTGATGGCGGTGGACAGCAAGTTTTATCGCTATAAGGTCGGCTGACTCCATCGGCCGACATGCATCAACTCTTCGCCACCTCCGCCGGCCGAAACAGCCACTTGCGTTCGATCGCAGCGGCGAGGTCGATGCCGTTGTGGCGGGCAAACAGCATGAGATGACCGAGAAGGTCGGCCGTCTCGTCGGCGAGATCGCGCTGCATGTCTTCCGGCGAGCGGCCTTTGGCGCGGCCTCGACCGGTCAGCCGGTTCCATGTCTGGGTGAACTCGCCCATTTCTTCCTGCAATTTCAGCAGGAACCAGTCCGTATCGCGCTCGATGCCATTGGCAGCGACATGAGCAGAGGAAGCGGCTTCGAACTGATCGGCGAGGTGACGCAACATGATCGTTCTCCTTTTGTTTACGGAGGAGACGCTGATTCCCGTTGCTTGTCCAGAGTTAGAATTTGAGGCGTTGCGATCAGCTGTGATCCGGCAGCAGCATGCAGTCGTAGGAGCGCTGCTTCAGGGCATCGCAGGCCGACACCGCGGCATCCTTGCTGGCAAAGCCGACGAAGCGGGCGCGATAGATCTTATTGGCGCCCTGCCCGACCGCTTCGGTATAGGGCGAGGCGGAAACCAGCGGCGCGCCGCCTTCCGACTGCGCCTGGGCGAGAAGCGCACGCGCCGCATCGGCGCTCGGGGCGGCCGAAATCTGGATCTGCCAGTCGCCATCTGCCTTTTTCGCCGAAGTCTTGGCGGTCTTGCCGGCGTTGAGGATTTCGTCCATCGCCACCGGGCGCTCCAGCGGCACGACGGCGTCATCGGCATAAGCCAGGCTCTTTGCCGCGAGATCGTCGGCCGGGCGCGGCGCGCTGAGCGGCACCGGAACATCGGAATCGTCGGCAGCCGACGCGACTTCGACAGGCTCCCTGCCGCTGACGCTCGCCACCAGCTTTGCGCTGCCGGAGGAGGAGGCGCGGCCGAGATAACGGTCGAGCAAACCAGCCATCTTGTCGTCGCGGCTGCGGGCGGTGCGGCCGCCGAGCACGACGCCGACGACGCGGCGGTTGCCGTCCCTGACGGCGCTGACGAGATTGAAGCCGGAGGCGTTGGTGTAACCGGTCTTGATGCCGTCCATGCCCTGGTAGCGGTACATGAGATTGTTGTGGCCGCGCACGGTCCGGCCGCGGAAATTGAAGCTTGCCGCCGAAAACAGCCGGTATTCGTTCGGATAATTCTTCATCAACGCAACGGCGAGCGTCGACATATCTCGCGCCGTCGTCACCTGACGGCCGTCCGGCAGGCCCGATGCGTTGACAAAGACGGTGCGGCTCATGCCGAGCTGGCGGGCTTTGGCCGTCATCATCCGGGCAAAACCGCTTTCCGAGCCGCCGAGCTTCTCGCCCATGGCGGAGGCGGCATCATTGGCGGATTTGATGATCATACCATAGACCGCCTCGCGCACGGTGATCGTGCCGCCGGCCTTGACGCCAAGCTTGGTCGGCGGCCGCGCGGCGGCGTATTTCGACATGGTGATCGGTGTATCCCAGGCGATCTTGCCGCGTTTCAACGCCTCGAAGGTGAGATAAAGCGTCATCATCTTGGTCAGCGAGGCCGGATGGTTCAGCGTGTCGGCGTTTTCGGCGGCGAGGACCTTGCCGGTCCGGGCATCGAGGATCAATGAAGCGCTGCCGGCAAGGGCTGCAATAGGCGCCGAAACGGCAAGCGTTACGGTCAAAACAGCCGCCAAAAGCGTTCTCATGCATTTTCCCCTTGATGCCCTGGCCCTGGATTCGCCGGCTCGATCGGCCGGCGCTTGTGCCGTAATGTGACAGAAGCGGCAAGTTTGGCGCGACTTTGAGGCAACGCCTATCATTTTTCCAGTCTTTTCATCGTCTTGGTTAACAGGAAATCAAAGAGCCGTGCCGTTTCGGGATTCAGCAAGGCTTAAGTCACACTTGCTAGTTTCCGGAAAAGGCTCAAGCGCTTCAGCTTTGATGGAAGCGGAGAATCGCTCTCGGTTTTTAATTGAACGCAATTCCGGACGGAAAACCGCTTCGCACTTTTCCTGGAATTGCTCTCGGGATAGACGCTTCATGACGGGACAATTCAAGCGATTGGGCAAGCGACTGGCGATCGGCGCCGGGCTCGAGCTTTCCTGGCTGCTTTCTTCGGCCGGGCTGATGCGGCAAGCGCGCGGACCGGGCGTCGTCTTCACGCTGCATCATGTCCGTCCGCACGTGCCTGAGGCTTTCGAGCCGAACGCCCATCTCGAAATCACGCCGCGTTTTCTCGATGCGGCGCTCGGGCGGCTCAGGCGGGAGGGCTATCGCTTCGTGCCGCTCGACCAGGTGCCGGTGCTGCTCGCCGAATCGGACGGCGGACCGCCATTTGCGGCCTTCACGCTCGACGACGGATATCTAAACAATCTGGAGCACGCGCTGCCGGTGTTCGAGCGGCACCGGGCGCCGTTCACGGTGTTTATCGCCAAGGGCTTTGCCGAGGGCTCGCACAGCATCTGGTGGGAGACGCTTGCCGTGCTCTTGCGCCGGAAAAGCGAAATCCGCTTCGATTTCGGCCGCGGCAGCGAGCGCCTGGGGCTCGACGATCCGCCGCAGCAATGGCACGCCTTCGACCGCTTCGCCCGGTATATCCACCGCTCCGACGAGGCCGGCGCCGTCGCCGCCATCGACAGGCTGGCGCGGGAAAACGGCATCGAGCCGACCGATCTTACCCGCCAACTGGTGATGGCGGCCGGTCAATTGCAACGGCTCGCGGGGCATCCGCTCGCAGCGCTTGGCGCCCATACGATCAGCCATCGCGCCCTGGCGCGCCTGCCGGAAGCCGAAGCGCGGATAGAGATGCAGGTCTCGGCCGATTACGTCGAGGCGGTGACCGGCATCCGTCCTCAGACGATCGCCTATCCCTACGGCACGCCGGAGGCTGCGACCGCGCGTGAGGCGAAGATCGCCCGCAATCTCGGCTTCACCGTCGCGGTCACCACCCAACCCGGGCTGCCGGCAACGCGGCTGACCGGTTATCTCCCGCGCATTTCGCTCAACGGCTTCTACCAGAAGCGACGCTATGTCACGGCGCTCGCCTCCGGCATTCCGCTGAAGCTGATGGGCCGGTAAGCCTGTCAGGGATACATCCTGACCTTGTCCCATTTGCCTTCCGGGGACGGCCGGCGAAATTCGACACGGTCATGCAGGCGGAAGTTCTGGTCCTTCCAGAATTCGATCGAGGTCGGGCGGATGCGGAAGCCCGACCAGTGGGCGGGGCGCGGAATATCGCCGATGGCATAACGGGCGGTATATTCGGCCACGGCCTTCTCGAGCGCGAAACGGCTTTCGAGCGGGCGGGATTGTTTCGACGCCCAGGCGCCGATGCGGCTGCCGCGGGCCCGCGTCCTGAAATAGGCATCGGCTTCGGCGTCGGTGACGATCTCGACCGGGCCGCGCAGCCTCACTTGACGACGCAGGCTTTTCCAGTGGAAACACATGGCGGCTTTCTTCTGCCCCAAGATTTCGCGACCTTTCTGGCTCTCGAAATTGGTGTAGAAGACGAATCCGTCATCGTCGAATCCCTTCAGGAGAACCATGCGGACATTGGGAAGACCATCCTCATCGACCGTTGCCAGCGCCACGGCATTGGGGTCGTTCGGTTCGGAGGCCTCCGCTTCGCCAAGCCATTCGGCAAAGAGCTTGAAGGGTTCGCCACTTTCGGTAAAGTCACCGCTTGTTAACTCGTTTGCCGACATATTGGTTCAAATGCCCCGGATTATTCAAAACTCGCCCAGCTTTTGATAACTGGACAGGATGCAGGGTGGAAGTCATAGCAAAGTCATCTCGCCATACAAAGAGCCTGCAGCGCCGCAGCAGCGCCTTCTTCGTCATCGGCGTTGCCATGCTTTCGCTTTCCGGCTGCGTTTCGGGCGGCATGGATTTCTTGAGTGAAGCCAAGGTCGACCGGTCGGTCGCAACCGGCACCGTGCCGCAGACACCGCCGAGCACCGACACGCTTTCGGACGAGATGACCGTGCGCAACGCCGTGACCTCGGCCGACGTGCAAAGGCTCGAGGGCCAGCCGCTTCCCTGGGCGAATGCATCGACCGGCAGCGCCGGCGTCATCGATACGATCGTCGAGAACAACGAATCAGGCCAGGTCTGCCGGCAGTTCCGCACAACCCGCCATTCCTATGTCGGCATCGCCAAATTCTACGGCAAGACCTGCCTCGTCGGCGGCGGCAACTGGCAGCTTTTAAGCTTTCAGCCGGAAAGTTAATTTCCGGCGGGAAAGTTAATTTCCGGCGGGAAAGTTAATGCTGCAGGAAGGCTGCTCCGCCTGTCCCACAGGTTAACATCCACCTCGGCCCTGCCGAATGCTTAGCAAAGAGCTAACCATTCAGGGCAAAACACTCCGCATCTCTTCGAAGAAATAAGAAGTGATTAGCAACTCCGCCCGCACGATCGGTGTTGAGAGTGGTTCTGCCTGCCTTTTCGGCAGGTGGCGCCTCGCGAGTTGATTTTGGACTTTCGATATTGGACGGGGATGCGGGCAAGGCAATGGCTTCCCGCATCGCAACACCGGCGGTTTTGACATGCGCGATCCTTATAAAATTCTCGGCGTCAAGCGCGACGCGGCAGCAGACGAGATCAAGGCGGCTTGGCGCAATATGGCCAAGGCTGCCCATCCCGACCACAATCAGGGTGACCCGACGGCGACCGCCCGGTTCGCCGAAATCGGCCGCGCCTATGAAACGCTGAAAGACCCGCGCAAACGCAGCCTGCTCGACAATGCCATGCGGATGGCCGAAGCCAAGCAGCAGGAACAGACGATCATGCAGCAGCGCCAGGCCGCCCGAGAGGCTGCCGTGCGCGCCAAGGCGGCGCAGGCCAATGCCGAACGGGTGATGGAAGAGATTGCGCGCGCAGCCCAGAAGGCGGCAGCCGACAGCTCCAGGCAACAGGCAGGATCGGCCGAGCCCGCCGACGAGATGGTCGAGCGTATTTTCGGCGCCCAGGCGCGCGCTGCCGGCGGCGGCCGGGCGCAGGGCCGCGCCCAGCAGGCCCAGTACCAACAGGCCCAGTACCAACAGGCCCAATACCAACAGGCGCAGTACCAGCAGGCCCAAAACCAGCAGACACAAAACCCGCAGACACAAAACCCGCAGACACAGGCCGCCCAGAGCGAGGCCGGCAAGCGCTTGGATGGCGAGGCCGCCGAAGTCGAGATCAAGGGCGACGAGGAAGCCGGGGAGACGGCAGCCAATCCAGGCGCCAACCTGTCGCTGCCGCTCAGCATCCTGACATCCCTGGTGCGCCGTTTCACCGGCGCCAAGGATACGGGCATGGAAAAAGCGCCGGATGAGGTGACGACGGCAACGGTAACGGTCGACGACGTGCTGAAGAGCTCCTGGATCACCGCGTCGCTGCCGGAGGGCCGAGAGATCGGCTTCGCCTTGCCGGCCGGCACGAGGGATGGTGACGAGATCAGGCTCAAGGGCCAGGGCTTCAAGCTGCCGGGAATGCAGCGGGGCGATGCCGTCATCGCCATTCGCATCGCGCCCGATCCGCGCTTCACGGTCGACGGTTTCGACCTCCACGCCGTGCTGCCGCTCAGCATCGAAAATGCCGTTCTCGGCACCGAGGCGCGCATCGAGGGACCGAGCGGTCCGCTCGACATTATCATCCCCGCATGGTCGGGTTCGGACAAGACGATCAAAATCGCCGGCCAGGGCCTGCCCCGTGACGAGGGCGGCAGAGGCGATCTCGTCGTCGAATTGCGCATTATCCTGTGGGAAAAGCCCGACGACAAAGTCACAGATCTCATGCGGAGCATGCGCGAGGGCCTGTTCCTGTGAAATATTTATGACTTTCGCACCCTTTGTTACGATACCTAACAGTTGATGATCCAGGCCAAGCTTGAACCGATTAACGGCCTATGCCATAGGCAGGATCGATCAGAATTCCTAGGGAGCGAAATATGGCTCAAGCATCCGGCCTCATGGCAGGCAAACGCGGCGTCATCATGGGTGTCGCCAACAATCGCTCGATTGCGTGGGGTATTGCCAAGGCCATTCATGCGCAGGGCGGCGAAGTCGCGCTCACCTACCAGGGTGATGCGCTGAAGAAGCGCGTCGAGCCGCTCGCCGCCGAAATCGGCGCGACGCTCGTCGGCCACTGCGACGTTGCCGACGAAGCCACCATCGACGAGGTTTTCGCAAACGTCGAAAAGCTCTGGGGCAAGATCGATTTCCTCGTGCATGCGATCGGCTTTTCCGACAAGGACGAGCTGACCGGCCGTTACGTCGACACCTCGGCCGACAACTTCGCCAAGACGATGCAGATCTCCGTCTATTCCTTCACCTCGGTCGCACGCCGCGCCGAGAAGCTGATGACGGATGGCGGCGCCATGCTGACGCTGACCTATTACGGCGCCGAAAAGGTGATGCCGAACTATAATGTCATGGGCGTCGCCAAGGCCGCGCTCGAGGCAAGCGTCAAATATCTGGCCGTCGACCTCGGACCGCAGAACATCCGCGTCAACGCCGTCTCGGCCGGCCCGATCAAGACGCTCGCCGCCTCCGGCATCGGCGATTTCCGCTACATTCTGAAGTGGAACGAATATAACGCGCCGCTGCGCCGCACCGTCACCATCGAGGAAGTCGGCGATGTCGGCCTCTATCTCCTGTCGGACCTGTCGCGCTCCGTCACCGGCGAAGTGCACCATGCCGACAGCGGCTATCATGTCATCGGCATGAAGGCGGTCGACGCCCCCGACATTTCGGTCGTCAAGGACTAAAGCATTCCGGAGTCGAGACCCGTGCTTATCTACGTGATCAGACACGGTCAGACCGACTGGAATGCCGAGCGCCGCCTGCAAGGCCAGAAGGATATCCCGATGAATGCCACGGGCCTGGAACAGGCCCGTCAGAACGGGCTGGCGCTGGGCGAAATTCTCGGCGAGACGGTCGATGCATTCGATTTCGTCGCAAGCCCGCTCCAGCGCACGCGCGCGACGATGGAAATCGTCCGCACCGCCATGGGCCTGCCGCCGCTCGCCTATCGCACCGATTCCAGACTGGTGGAGATTTCCTTCGGCGACTGGGAGGGCTCGACGCTCAAGGAGCTGAAGGCGACGCAGCGCGAACGGGTGGCGGAACGCAACGCCTCGAAATGGGATTTCATCCCGCCCGGCGACGACGCGGAAAGCTATGAAATCCTCTCCTGGCGCACCGGCTCATGGCTGCAGTCTGTCGATCGCCCGACGGTCTGCGTGACGCATGGCGGCGTCATCCGCACGTTTTTCCAGACGATTTCCGACCTGCCGAAGAGCAGCGCTGCCGAAGGCGCGATCCCGCAGGACCGGATCGCCAGGATCGACACCGGCGAGCGGACGATCGTCTGGTTGTAGTCGGCCGTGCGCTCAGTAGATTGGATTGCGAATAAGAACGAGCTGTTCGGCCATGATGTGAATGGGGATTTCCGGTAGGTTCGAGGTAAAACCGTTCAGCTCAAAAAGGTCGGTTATCGCTGCGATAACTTTAGGCTTGACGGCTTTGACGGTGCCGGCCTCGATCGCCAGCCCTTCGATATCGTTGCTGCTGGCAACCCAAACGCCAGCCTCTCATCCCAATCCGCGCGCACTATGATTGAGGCGTGCTTCATTGACCCGCCTACTTGACGATATCGAGATCGTTGATGACGCGTTTGCCGTCGACCTCGGTGTAGAAGACAATTACCTTCACGCCGGCTTCGAGGCCGTCGAAATTGAATTCCTCGGGCGCCTGATAGGTTTTGCCGTCATCGAGCGTCAGCACGAGATTGGCGGTGTCGACCTTCTTGATCGTCGCCTCGACATCGGCGCTTTCGGCAAAACCGCTCATCGGCGACAGGAAACTTGCTGTTGCCAAAAGCGTGGCGACGACGAAACGCATGGCGACAATCCTTTTGAAACGCTGCACGAGAACATGACTGGTCACAGATAGCCTCCTGAATATGGCGAAAATTGCCCGGAAGAATGGCTTTTCCCGCCCAATTGATGAATAGGATTTTAAATATAATCAAGATGCCGCCTTAACCGCGATTTTTCCTTCCCATGATTTCGGCATCGCCGGCGGGCAATCGTAAATTAACCCCCGCGCCCTACAGTTGCCCGGAATATGGGAGTTTCATTTTGCTTTCCAGGCTGAGCGACAACAAGCAGTTACGGCGCGTGTTGAAGAATACCCGCGTCTCGTTTCTGGTTTCATCGTTCGTCGCCCTTGTCATTATCATGGTCGGCTTCGGCCTCGACCGGGCCAATACTCAATCTTATGTGCGCGAACTTCATATCCGCACCGAAAGCGAGGCGAACCTCATCCGCGCCAGGGTGATGGCTGAGATCAATATGGACCTCAGCATGGTCCGCGACCTTGCCAATCTGATCTCCGTCAGCGCCGCAAACGGAGAGGAGATGGAGCGGCAGATCAACTGGCTGCTGATCCAGAATCCGTCCTTCATTCACATCGCCGTCGCACCGGATTTCATCATCGACAACGTCTATCCCAGGCTACCCGGCAATGAGCAGATCGGCCGCGACGTGCGCGCAACGCTGTTTTCACGCCAGGCGATGACGCCTGCGGCCGGCGATCAGTCGGCCCGCTTCTACGGCCCTGTCAGCATCGACGGCCGGGACGGCTTTGCGATATTCTTCCCGGTCTTCGCCAAGGAGAACGGCCAGCGGCGGCTCTGGGGGGCGGTCGAGCTCGTCATCGACCAGCAGATGTTCTACGAGGCGACCGGGCTGATGCCGGCGCGCGACCGCGAGAACCGGGAACGTTTTCCGCATCTCAACCATCTTTCGATCGCCGTCCGCGATGTCGGCTCGCCGGCGAAGGCCGCGACAACAGCCCCCTTCTTCGGGTCGTCCGATATCGACGACAGGGATCCGATTCGCCAGAAGATCGGCTTTCCCGGCGGCAAATGGGAGCTTTCCGTCGTCCCGAACAGCGGCTGGGACGCAATACCGGAAAACCGAACCGAGCTGCGCCTGATCGTCGCTGCCGCCGGCTGCATCATCATCATCCCGATTTTCTTCGCCACGCTGCTGCTCGGTGAGCGCAATCGCAACATCACCGAGCTGGAAACACGCGAGGCGAAACTCAAGGAACTGTCGCAGCGGCTCGATCTGGCGCTGAAATCCTCGAATATCGGCATCTGGGAGCTGCAGGATCAGACCAGCAGCCTGCTCTGGGATGCGCGCGCGGCGGCCCTGCACGGCAAGCCGGCGCAGGAGGCAAGCCGAGGGCTCGACGAATGGCTGGCGGCGATCCTGCCCGAGGACCGAGAGATCGCCGAAATCCACTTCTTCAGTTGCAGCATTGCCGGCGCTGCCTGCACGGCGCAGTACCGCATCCTGCTTGCCGATGGCGGCATCCGCCACCTGCGCTCGGTCGGCGCCGTCTATACCGATGCCGGCGGCGTCAGCAAGACGATCGGCATCGTCTGGGACGTGACCGTCGATGCGGAGACGACCGACACGCTGCGCAAAGCCAGGGACACGAGCGAGGTCAAGAATGCCGAGCTGGAACTGGCGCTTGAAGAGCTTTCCAGCCGCGAGGGGGAACTCGCCGAGCTGTCGAGCCGGCTCGACCTTGCGCTCAACTCCTATCAGTGCGGCATCTGGGAAGCGCGGCCCGGCCGGGGCGGCTCGATCTGGAACGAGCGCATGCACGAGCTCTACGGGCTTGCCCCTCGCAACGGCTTCATGACCGAAGAGACCTGGCTTGGCTGCATCCACCCCGAGGATCGGGGCCTGGCGCTCGAAAGCGCGCGTTACTTCAAGAAGAACGGCGATACGCACACCCTCGTCTGCCGGGTGATATCAGACGACGGCTCGGTGCGCTATGTGCGCTCGGTCGGCAAGGTTCACCAGACGGGAACCGGCGAGACGAAGATCATGGGCATCGCCTTCGATGCCACCGAAGACATGCTGATGACGATCCGGCTGAAAGCGGCCAAGGACGAGGCGGTCGCCAAGAATATCGAACTCGAGCTCGCCAAGAACAGGATCGAGCACAATTCGCTGCACGACCCGCTGACTGCGCTCGCCAATCGCCGCAAGCTCGATATCGCGCTTGAAAAGCTCACCCATGACGGCCGCCGGCAGCGGCAGAAATTCTCGATACTGCATATCGACCTCGACCGCTTCAAGGAAATCAACGACACGCTCGGCCATGCCGCCGGCGATGCGATGCTGGTGCATGCCTCGAAAGTGCTCGCCAGGAACGTCCGCGGCAGCGATCTGGTTGCGCGCATCGGCGGCGACGAGTTCGTCATCCTCGCGCTCGACGTCGGCGACACGGAGATGGCCGAGCTTTCGACGAGGATCATCGAGGAGATGCGCCAGCCGATCGATTTTCAGGGTTTTTCCTGCCGCTGCGGCGTGTCGATCGGCGTGGCGCTGGCCAACGGCATCCATGTCGATGCGCGCAAGGTGCTGATCAATGCCGATATCGCGCTCTACAGCGCCAAAAGCCTGGGCCGCAATCGCTTCGAATTCTTCAATCACAATCTGCAGGCCGATGTCATCAACACCAAGCGCACGGCCGACGAGATCCTCGCCGGCATCGACAACGGCGAATTCACCGCCTGGTACCAGCCGCAATTCTCAGCCCGGACGATGGAACTGACCGGCGTCGAGGCGCTGGTGCGCTGGAAGCATCCGGCCAAGGGGTGGCTCGCCCCCGACAAGTTCCTGCGCATCGCCGACGAGATCAATGTTGTGCAGACGCTCGACCGGATCGTGCTGGAAACGGCGCTGCGCGACAAGATGCGCTGGACGGCGCTGGGCATTGCCGTACCCAAGGTCTCGGTCAATGTCTCGGCGCGGCGGCTGCATGACGGCAGCCTGCTGGAATCGCTCGCCGATCTCTCGATCCGCCCGGGCGAACTCTCCTTCGAACTGGTGGAATCGATCTTCCTCGACGAGAGCGAGGATGTCGTCTCGCACAATCTCGAGCGTATCAAGGCGCTCGGCATCGATATCGAGGTCGACGATTTCGGCACCGGCCATACCTCGATCGTTAGCCTGTTGAAGCTGAAGCCGAAGCGACTGAAGATCGACCGCCAACTGGTGCAGCCGATCGTGAATGCCTCGCAGGAACGGGCGCTGGTCAGCTCGATCATCGAGATCGCCCGCTCGCTCGGCGTCGAGACGGTGGCCGAAGGGGTGGAGACGGCGGCCCATGCCGAACTGCTGCGCGATCTCGGCTGCGATATTCTGCAGGGCTATGCCTTCTCGCGGCCGCTCTCCTTCGACGATTTCACCACCGAAGCCACAGGAACGGGATGGCGGCTGGCCTCGTGACCGCCGCCCTCGGATAGAGAGACGCCGGCATGCGCCGTCGTCCGGAAACAGCATTTCCGCCGCAGCCGGTTTGGCGCAAAGAAAGGCTTTTGCCTCGGCGGCTTTTTGGCCTATGAGTGTCGCGCCTTTTCAAGCAATGGCGCGATCGGCTTTGGCGCGCCACCGTGGGAACACATGTCGCACAATACATTCGGTCACCTCTTCCGCGTAACCACCTGGGGCGAAAGCCATGGTCCGGCGCTCGGCTGCGTCGTCGACGGCTGCCCTCCGGGGCTGCGCTTCACGCTCGCCGACCTGCAGGTCTGGCTCGACAAGCGCAAGCCCGGCCAGTCCCGCTTCGTCACGCAGCGGCGTGAGGAGGATCTGGTAAAGGTGCTCTCCGGCGTCATGCTGGATGCCGACGGCGAGACGATGACATCAACCGGCACGCCGATCTCGATGCTGATCGAGAATACCGACCAGCGCTCCAAGGATTATGGCGAGATCGCCCGGCAATATCGCCCCGGCCACGCCGATTATACCTATGACCTGAAATACGGCATTCGCGACTATCGCGGCGGCGGCCGCTCCTCGGCGCGCGAGACCGCCGCGCGCGTTGCCGCCGGCGGCATTGCCCGCCTCGTCGTTCCCGGTGTGACGGTGCGCGGCGCGCTGGTGCAGATCGGCAAGCACAAGATCGACCGGCGCAACTGGGACTGGGATCAGGTCGGACAGAACCCGTTTTTCTCCCCCGATGCGGCGATCGTGCCGGTCTGGGAGGAGTATCTCGACGGCATCCGCAAGAACGGCTCGTCGATCGGCGCCGTCATCGAAGTGATCGCCGAGGGCGTGCCCGCCGGCCTCGGTGCGCCGATCTATTCGAAGCTCGACCAGGATATCGCCTCGCTGCTGATGTCGATCAACGCCGTCAAGGGTGTGGAGATCGGCAACGGTTTTGCCGCCGCCGAAACGTCGGGCGAAGACAATGCCGACGAGATGCGCATGGGCAATGACGGCGTGCCGATCTTCCTTTCCAACAATGCCGGCGGTATTCTCGGCGGGATCTCGACCGGACAGCCGATCGTCGCGCGTTTCGCCGTCAAGCCGACCTCCTCGATCCTGACCGAGCGTCAGTCGATCGATGCCGACGGCAAGAATGTCGAGGTGCGCACCAAGGGCCGGCACGACCCCTGCGTTGGCATCCGTGCCGTGCCGATCGGCGAGGCGATGGTCGCCTGCGCCGTCGCCGACCATTATCTTCGCGACCGCGGCCAGACCGGCCGTCTGAAATAGGAGCGTCCCATGTCTTACGACCAAAAGCGCGTCGTCGACGCCATCAGGGCCTTCGAGGCCGGCGAGATCGTCGTCGTCATGGACGACAATGACCGTGAGAACGAGGGCGACCTGATCGTCGCCGCCGTCCACACCACGCCGGAAAAGATGGCCTTCATCGTGCGTCACACCTCGGGCATCGTCTGCGCGCCGATGCCGAGGGAAGAGGCCAAACGCCTCAACCTCAATGCCATGGTGGCGGAAAACGATTCGGCCCATACGACGGCCTTCACCGTCTCGGTCGATTTCAAGCACGGCACGACGACCGGCATTTCCGCCGACGACCGGACGCTGACGGTGCGCAATCTCGCCAATCCGAATGTGGGTGCGGCCGATTTCGTCCGTCCCGGCCACATCTTTCCGCTCGTCTCCCGCGAAGGCGGCGTGCTGATGCGCTCCGGCCATACGGAGGCCGCCGTCGACCTCTGCAAGCTTGCCGGCCTGCCGCCGATCGGCGTCATCTCCGAGCTGGTCAATGACGACGGCACCGTCACACGCGGCCCGCAGGTGGTCGATTTCGCCGAGCAGCACGGGCTGAAGCTCGTCTCCGTCGCCGATCTCATTGCCTATCGTCAGCGCAAGGAAACGCTCATCGAACATGGCGCGAGCTTCGATGTCGACACGCCGTTCGGCAAGGCCAAGGCCCATACCTATGCCCTGCCCTGGGACCCGATGCAGCATCTTGCCGTCGTCTTCGGCGACATCCGCGACGGCGTCGACATCCCGGTCCGCCTGCATCCAGAGAATGTCGCCGAGGATCTGTTCGGCAAGAACAGCCCGGTCGATTTCTACATGCAGAAGATTGCCGAGGAAGGCCGCGGCGTCATCGTCTATCTGCGCGAGGGCTCGGTCGGCGTCGGCCACACCGACAATGGCCGCAAGGCCCGCAGCCAGGGCCGCGAAGCCCATGCCGAAGCGCAGACGCGCGACAGCGAATGGCTGGAAGTCGGCCTCGGCGCCCAGATCCTCAAGGACCTCGGCGTCAGCTCGATCAAGCTGCTCACCAGCCGCGAGCGCCACTATGTCGGCCTGGAAGGCTTCGGCATCAAGATCAGCAAGACGGAGATCTGCTGAGGGTTTCTCCTCCCTCATCACGATCAATTCAGGCCGTGACCGACTGCCTGATTTCGCTAGCGGATGGCGGCTGACACGGGCATCTGCGGTGTGAATGTGTCTCCTGCTCACCCCAATCTCCGTCATGCTCGGCCTTGAGCCGAGCATCCACGCCGGGTCCACCGGTAGTCGTGGCATGGATCCCAGGCTCAAGGCTTGGGATGACGGAGAGTGTGGTTGGCGTTGTTGCCAAACTCGCCGTCGGCGTACAGAGACGCACCGCTGCTGGTGTTACATTCGGCCGGCACTTATTGCGGCCTCCCTTGTGAGGGCGCAGTGACCGGCGAGGATAATTCGCTACCCCCTCCACCCCTCCATCAAAACAACCTTCTCCACGCCGGCAAACCGCGCCACCCGCTCGAGCTCCGCTTCCAGCCGCTCCAACCGCCCGGCCGACGCCTTCACCCCCGGTTCCAGCCAGAGCCGCTTGACGTCGAGCGTCGATTTCTTCCTGTCCGCCTTCATGTCGATGCGGCCGATCAGCCTGTCGCCTTCGAGCAGCGGGAAGACGTAATAGCCATATTCGCGCTTCGGCTCGGGCACGAAAATCTCGATGCGGTAGAAGAAGCCGAACAGGCGTTCGGTGCGGTTGCGGTCGCGGATCATCGGGTCGAAGGGGCTGAGGACGCGGATGCGCGGTGGCGCGCCGGGGTAGTTGTCGACGGTCGAGAGGAAATCGGCAAAGGCCCAGGAGGGGCGCGGCTTGGCCTCGAGCGCCGGTTCGATCAGCACTTCGATCAACTCGTCGCGATGGGCTGATACCCAGGCCTTGGCTTCGTCGGGCGAGACGAGGTTCCAGAAGGCCGCGATCTCGCCGTGGGTAGCAAAGCCGAGGCGGGCGAGCGCGCTGCGGCAGGCCCAGTCGACGAATTCCTCGCGGCTCACCTCCGGCTTGCGGAACTCCTCCGGGATGACGCGCTCGGTGAGATCATAGATCTTCTGGAAGTTCGAGCGGCCGGCGATGGCGAACTTGCCGGTGTGCCAGAAATATTCGAGGGCCGTCTTGTTCGGATGCCAGTTCCACCAGCCGCCGGAAACGTGACCGTCGGCCTTGATGTCGCGCGCCAGGATGGCGCCGCCGCGTTCGACGCGCTCGTAGGTTTCCGCAAATGCCGCCTCGAAGCCCTCGCCGCGCCATTTGCGCCAGCGTTCGACGAGCACCTTCTCCTGGTGGCGGAACTTGTGCTTCCAATAAACGAAGAAGGCGCTCGGCAGAATGGAAGCGTCGTGCGTCCAATGTTCGAACAGCGCGCCGTCCTTTTCCAGCAGCGCGGTCAGGTGCTCGCGCCTGTAGGTCTGGTTGCGGGAAAACAGGATCTGGTGATGCGCCCGCTCCACCGTCTGGATGCTGTCCACCTGGACGAAACCCAGTTCACGGATGAGCTGCAGCAGCCCTTCCTTGGTCAAAGCGCGGTTCGGTGGCGCGCTGAGGCCCTGCTTGGCAAGAAAGACACGGCGGGCGTCGGAATTGGAAAGCAGATTCGTCATGGGTGCATCATAACGCGGAAAATCTTCCTAGCCACCCGATATCGCGATTTGCTCTTCATCACCCTGGATTCCCCGTGTAGAAGCACGCGGTCAGGTTGGCGCCAGTGGCGGCCCCCTCACCCTAACCCTCTCCCCGCTCGCGGGGAGAGGGGACGTGCCTTGCGAGACGTCGGCGGGGAACGGAGAGGTCGCGGCATATCCCCTTCTCCCCGCGCGCGGGGAGAAGGTGGCGGCAGCCGGATGAGGGGCTGGTCTTCGCAGATCTGCCCATTGAAGGCCGGATGCGAGGAACTGGTTTGGATATACGATTCGAAGGTGCCGGAGTCAGTTTCGGGGCGCGGGTGGCGCTGCAGCCGCTGACGCTCGGCATCAGCGGCAAACGCATCGGCGTCATCGGGCTCAACGGCTCAGGCAAGACCACCTTTGCGCGGCTGATCAACGGACTGACCAAGCCGACGGTCGGGCGCGTCACCGTCAACGGCCGCGACACGGCTGACGACAAGGCTGCCGCAGTCGATGTCGGCTTCATCTTCCAATCGCCGCAGAACCAGATCATCCTGCCGATCGTCAAAGACGATATCGCTTTCGGGCTGAAGCGGCGCGGCTTCACCAAGGCGGAGATCGAGGCGAAGGTCGAGGGCGTGCTGGCCCGCTTCGGCGCCGAGGGTTTGGCAGAGCGGCGGGCGCACGAGCTTTCCGGCGGCGAATTGCAGGTGGCCGCCCTCTGCTCGGTGCTGGCGACGGGGCCGGGCATTCTCATCCTCGACGAGCCGACCAACCAGCTCGACCTCAGGAACCGGGCGCTGGTCGAGAAGATCATTGCCGGACTTGACGAAAGCGCCATCATCATCACCCATGACCTGGAACTGATCGCCGGTTTCGAGCGGGTGCTGCTGTTTCACGAAGGGCGGCTTGCCGCGGATGCGCCGGCTGCCGAAGCGATCGCGCGCTACAGGGAGATCGCCGCCTGATGCAGTCGCTCTATGTCGAAGGCAACAGCCTGATGCACCGGCTCTCGCCGCGGCTGAAGCTGCTGTCGCTGATGGCCTTCGGCATCGTGCTGTTTATCAGCGACAACCTCATCCTGCTTTCGAGCGCCGTGCTCTTGACGGCGGTTCTCTACCGCATGGTCGGCCAGCCGCTCGGCGATGCGCTCAGGCGGCTGCGGCCGATCTTCCTGACGATTGCGGTCGTGGCGCTCTTCAATCTGATCTTCAATCCCTGGCAGGCGGCGCTTGTGCCGCTGCTGCGGCTGACGGCGCTGATGCTTCTGGCCGCCGCGGTGACGGCGACGACCTCGATCACCGAGTTCATCGACGAGGTGACGGCGCTTGCCCGGCCGCTCGAACGCACCGGCTGGGTGCAAGCCGACGATATCGGCCTGGCGCTCGGTCTGGTGCTGCGTTTCGTGCCTGAGATCGTCACGCGTTATCAGGCGATTCGCGAGGCGCATCGGGCGCGCGGGCTGAAGGTCCGGCCGATAACCCTGCTTGCGCCGCTGATCATCCTGACGCTGAGGGATGCGGATAATATCGCAGCGGCGATTGACGCGCGCGGCATTCGGCGTCATGTGAGTTAACGATCTATAAACAGGAATTGATGATGAGCACCCGCGACCTCGTTCTTACCGCCCTCTTTGCCGCCATCATCGTGGCGCTCGGCCTGTTGCCGCCGATCACGCTCGGCTTCATCCAGGTGCCGATCACCGCCCAATCCCTCGGCGTCATGATGGCCGGCGTCGTGCTTGGCGCCCGGCGCGGCGCAATTGCCGTGCTGATCGTGCTGGCGCTGGTCGCGGCCGGCCAGCCGGTGCTTTCCGGCGGCCGCGGCGGGCTTGCCATCTTCGCCTCGCCGTCCGCCGGCTTCCTGGTCGGCTGGATTTTCGCCGCCTTCGTCACCGGTTATCTCAGCGAGCGGCTGGTCAACCATCAGCAATCCGGTTTGGTACAGGGCGTGAGCTTCTTTCTCGCCGCCGTGATCGGCTGCATCGCCGTGCTCTACGCCTTCGGCATCACCTATCTCGCGACCGCCGGGGGCATGGGCTTCCAGAAGGCTTTCATCGGCTCGATGGCCTTCATTCCCGGCGACGTGATCAAGGCTTTCGTCGCCGCCCTCCTCGGCCGCGCCGTGATGGTCGGCTATCCCCTGCTGCCGGCGCGCGCTTGAGCGCGTAAAGGCCAGATTACCGCGCATGCACAACGGCCGCCTTCCACGCGAAGGCGGCCGTTGTGCGTTGGCGGTCAACTTGCGTCATCGACCCGGTCCAGCGGCGGCCGGTGACGCCTCGTGCTGAGAAGGGCGCGTGGATGCTCGGGCCAAGCCTGAGCAGGACAGAGGGTGGGGTGCGCTCCGAGGCAAGAACCGTAGTGAGCAACGCGAATTTTATCATATTGATTGTCTCCAACACCTTCGCCCAGCACCGCCTCGACTGACATAGGGCGTGGGATTATCGTGGCGAGCGAGAAATTGGATTGGGTGCCGGATCCGTTCATCTATCCGACCGTCGGATCAGTTCGGCAATTTCCGTATGTGCCTGACGTTCCGGCTTGTTTGCCGCCACGGTACGGACCGAAATCCGGGCAACAAAAAACCGCCTTGAGGCGGTCGGGCATTCTATCGATTTCCGTTTGATTTAATCTCCTCCTCCACCGTCCCCGCCACCTCCATCGCCGCCGTCACAACCTCCCCCATCGCCGCCGTCGCAGCCCCCATGGTCAGAGGCCTCAAACCCAACCCCACCATCACCGCCAGCATCCGGACCGGCTCTGGTGTTTGCGGTCGCCGGGGCGGCCGTTGTTCCCGTTGCCGCAGTCAGGGCAAAAGCCAGGACGCCTGCAACGAGCATGGTCATCAAGAGATATGAATCCAATCAGTGTCCTTTCGTTTGTCTCAGGAAATCTCGTTTCCTGATTAAAATAGTGGATTACTTTCCCGATCCCGGCAATAGCCGCGATATGAAACTTTTATGACATTCTCGATCACGTCAAAACGGCTGGCGCCGCCATTGGATTTCATGATCTGATAGCAAGACATAAGGATTGCGCGCGTCTGTGCAGCGCGCCTGTGCCGGTTGAAAGGACTGTTGCTGGTGATCCGCACGAAGGTCGATGCTCTGTGGTTCAGGCGGTGCTGCGCGTTTCACCTGCAGTTGCTGCCTGATCGTGAGACGCTGTCAAAGCTCTGCGACTTGCAGGACAGTATCGAGCGCAACAGCCCGGCGCCGCTCTCACGCGTCCCGGCAACGAGCCTGCACATGACGATCGTCACTCTGGTCAACGCAGCGACCCAAGTCAGTATTGCAAACGACGAGGTCTGGAAGCTGAACGGGGAGAAATGGAAGGAGACGGTGGAGAGGCTGGTCGAGGAGACTTCGCCGTTTGACCTCCATTTTCACGAGGTTGCGGCTTCAGAAGCCGCTGTTTTTGTAAAAGCAGAGGAGCCGCCTGAATTGCGCAGGCTGCGCTCGGCCATTTCAGATGCCATCTGCTTCGAAGATTGGCGTCCAACCCCACCCCGAATAGCGCACATTACTCTGTTCAGATTTTTTTCCGAAGAATGGCTACCGCCGGTCGACTTCGACACAGGTCTTTTGCCCACAGGCGTGAGGATTGGAGCCCTTACATTGCTGGAGGAGCGGATTTATCCGAACGTCGAGATCACCATACTCGGCGAGCCGCTTCTCCAGGGCAAAAGCACGGGATAACAATGTCCCGATTTTCGAGCCGAGGCACTAATCCAAAAACCGATAAAGCCAGTCGCGCGTCTCCTCCGGCAACGAGGCCGGCGATTGGTCTTCTTTGCTGCGGGCCTGCCAGATGATTTCCACCTCGGCGGCGCGTTCCTCCCCGATATCGACCGAGATGAGGAAGCCGATGGAGCGGACGCCGATCTTGTCGACGGCGGCGGTGAAGATTGCCGGCTCGTCGTAGTGCAGCGGACGGTGGAGAATGCAGGAGACCTTGCTGGGGCTATAGAGCGGTTCGTCATCCACATCGGGCCGTGACGACCAAAAGCTCACAAGGACGGACTCGGCGTAGGAAATATAGGAGGCTAGAAACATCCGGCCGGTCATGTCGACATCGCGAAACGGCACATGTATTTCCGCCACACCAGGTCGTTTCGACTGACTCATCAACAAAACTGCCTTACAAAATTCCCCAAGGCCGACAGTATTGCATAAATCTTCGAATCGGAAACGGTTTAAAGACGAAATAATGCAGCAGTTCAAAGTGTTACAGCGCAGTTTACGCGTCTGCATGAAGGTGCGGCGCTGTCGCAGCGGTATTCCTCGGGGAAAAGGCCGGAATAGGCATGGCGATGTCGCCGATGGTCGGACGGCGCGGCAACAGCGCTTGTTGAAATCATCGGGCGATGCCCCATCTGCTGTGGAACATGACATAAGCGACCGATAGAGTGTCTCCATGAGCACCCGTCTTTATGAACATCCAATCTTCCTGGAACATGTGACGCCTTCCGGCCATCCGGAGCGATCGGACAGGATCCGCGCCATCAATGTGGCGCTGGAACATCCGAATTTCGAGCGGCTGGAGCGCCGGCAGGCGCCGCAGGCGAGCGAAGATGCGGTGCTGCTGGCGCATCCGGAAGAGCATCTGATCGCCGTGATGCGGGAAATCCCCGAGGAAGAGGACCGGATCAACCAGCTCGAAGCCGATACCTATGCCAGCCAAAAAAGCCTGCAGGCGGCGCTGACCGGTATCGGCGGGGCGATGGCGGCGGTGGACGACGTGTTCTTCGGCCGGGCCGACAATGTCTTCGTCGCCGCCCGGCCGCCCGGGCACCATGCCGAAAAGATGACGGCGATGGGCTTCTGCTTCTTCAACAATGCCGCGATCGCCGCCCGCCATGCGCAGAAGATGCATGGCGCCGAGCGTGTCGCCATCGTCGACTGGGACGTGCATCACGGCAACGGCACGCAGGATATCTTCTGGGACGATCCCTCGGTGCTGTTCTGCTCGACGCATCAGATGCCGCTCTATCCCGGCAGCGGCGTCAAGGACGAGAAGGGCAAACACAACACCATCGTCAATGCGCCGCTTTCGCCGAATGTCGGCAGCGACCATTTCCGCGAGGCGTTCAAATCGCGCGTGCTGCCGGCGCTGGCCGATTTCCGGCCGGATCTCATCATCATTTCCGCCGGCTTCGACGCCCATCACCGCGATCCCTTGGCGCAGATCAACCTGACGGGCGAGGATTTCGACTGGGCGACCGGGCGCGTGCTCGAACTCGCCGACCGGCACGCGAAGAACCGGGTCGTCAGCCTGCTCGAAGGCGGTTATGATCTCGAAGGCCTCGCCGAATCGGCGGGCATGCATATTCTGAGAATGATGAAGGGTTGAGAATGACTGACAGCGCCAAGCCCGAGGTATCCGGCCTCTCCTTCGAAAAGGCGGTCGCCGAACTCGAAAGCATCGTCGCCCGGCTGGAACGCGGCGACGTGGCGCTTGATGAATCGATCGAGATCTACGAACGCGGTGAAACGCTGAAGAAACATTGCGAAACGCTGCTTTCGGCCGCCGAAAACCGTATCGAGAAGATCCGGCTCGACCGCGCCGGCAAGCCGCAGGGCGTCGAGCCGCTCGACGGGGCCTGAAGCGCCGCAATGCCCTGACGAAGGCGCTTGGCGATCGGCTTGCGGCCGATCTATGATCCCCTTCCAGAATCTCGAGGGGACGTAACAATGACGGACAGATTGAAGGGCAAGGTCGCCATTATCTCGGGCGGTGCGACCGGCATGGGCGGTGCTGCCTCGAAGCTTTTTGCGGCCGAAGGCGCGCGCGTCGCGATCATCGACCGCAATGGCCAGGCCGCGGCCGAGACCGTCAGAGAGATCCGTGATGCCGGCGGCGAAGCAGATTGCTGGACGGCCGATGTCTCCGACGAAGCCGCCGTCAACGCCGCCGTTGCAGGCGTCGAAGAACGTTACGGCGCGGTGACCGTGCTCTTCAACCATGCCGGCACCATCGTCATCAAACCCTTCCTGGAAACGACGCTTCAGGAATGGGACTGGCTGCATGCCGTCAATGTGCGCTCGATGTTCCTGATGACCAAGGCCGTGCTGCCGAAGATGATTGCGAGCGGTGGCGGATCGATCGTCTGCACCTCGTCGATCTCGGCGGTCGCCGCCACCCCGATGGAAGTGCTTTACGACACGACCAAGGGTGCCGTGCATATGTTTGCCCGCGCCATCGCGGTCGAATTCCGCGACCGCAATATCCGCTGCAACGCCGTCTGCCCCGGCTTCATCCGCACGCCGCACGGGTTGCGCGAAGTCGCCGACCTGCAGGCACTCGGCGTCGATGTTTCGGATGCCGCGATTGCCGCGCAGCAGGGGCGGATCGGCGAGCCCGAAGACGTGGCGCGCGCCGCCCTTTATCTCGCCAGCGACGAGTCGAATTTCGTCAACGGCGCCCACCTCTTCGTCGATAACGGCTTTACCGCGATCTGAGCGAATACGCGCCGAATTGGACGTGCGACGCTCCCGGCGCTATCTGTGGGGAATGCCCCTGCGAACGGAGATCCGTCATGTCCTTCTTTCCCGGTAAAGACCCCCTGCCCGGCGATGCCTTCGCCTGCGATGCGATCGAGAACCTGATCATTCCGCGCAGCAGCGATATCGGCGGTTTCCAGGTGCGCCGCGCCCTGCCGACGCGGCAGCGGCGGCTCGTCGGGCCGTTCATCTTCTTCGATCGCATGGGACCGGCGATCCTGAAGCCCAACGAGGCGCTCGACGTCAAGCCGCATCCGCATATCGGGCTTTCCACCGTCACTTATCTGTTCGACGGCGAGATCCGCCATCGCGACAGCCTCGGCACCGAAAAGGTCATTCGTCCCGGCGATATCAACCTGATGACATCAGGCCGCGGCATCGTGCATTCCGAGCGCACGCCCGATAATCTGCGCGGCCATCCGCTGCTGATGTCGGGGCTACAGACCTGGCTGGCGCTGCCCGACGACAAGGAGGAGATCGATCCTTCCTTCGCCCATACGCAAAAGTCAGAAATGCCGCTGATCGAAACGCCAGGCGTTCGTGGGCGGGTGGTTATCGGGTCGTTCGAAGGCATGACATCACCCGTCGGGGTTTTCTCCGACACGCTCTATGTCGATCTCAGCCTGCAACCGGGCGCCAAATTTCCCTTCGGCGCGGGTCATGAAGAGCGCGCCGTCTACATACTGTCAGGCGAGGTCGTCATCGCAGGCGATCGTTTTGCCGCCGACCAGTTGCTGGTCTTCCGGCCGGGCGATGCGATCACGCTCGAAGCCGGCAGCGACGGCTGCCACCTGATGCTCTTCGGCGGCGCGGCGCTGAATTCGAAACGTTATATCTGGTGGAATTTCGTCTCCTCCTCGAAGGAACGGATCGAAAAGGCCAAAGAGGAATGGCGCACCGGCCGCTTCGATATCGTGCCGGGCGACGAGGAGGAATTCGTGCCTTTGCCGGAAGGCTGACGGCAGCGGTGCGCCGCCGTCGACTTCTCCGGGAATTCAGCCCGCCGCGAAATAGCGCGTCAGCGCACCTTTCGTGCGGTTGACATAGCCGTCCTGCCAGCTGTCGTCGACGTTGAGAAAGCCTGACCAACCCTTCTTGCCCTGGCGCTTCAGTTCCGCCTCGACGGCGCGGAAGCGATAGTGATCGTAGACATCGAGAATGTGGACGGCATAGGCCTCGGCCAGCGCCCGGTCGCCTTTGACGATCAGCATGTTCTCGTCATTGGCGTAAGAGGCCTTGAAGCCGAGATTGTGGCTGCCGAGGACGACGACGCATTCGTCCGACAGGGGATCGATCACCAGCACCTTGTCGTGAATGATGGCGCCGACCTTCTTGGCCGTCAGCTCCTCCGCGCCGAAATCCGCCAGCAGCTGGCGGTCATCGATGCGCGAGGCCCGGACGATCGAGACATTGGCCTCGTCGAACGTATGGGGCGAGACGGCCTCTTCATCGTCGTCGGGATCGTCGGGGTCGTGCTCTTTGCCGGCGACATAATTGGGCATGGCCTGGGCGCTCGAAACGGCGCCGGTGATGATCAGCTTCTGATCCTTGAGGCCGATGTCGATCGCCTCGCCGACGATGCAATCCCTGCCCGACTGGCCGGGATAGAAGGCCAGAAACAGCACGGCGTGCTCGGCACGCCGCATCAGCCGGTAGACTTCACGCAGATCCGGCGGCGTTGCCTTGCCCTTTTTCCGGCTCTGCATGTTCGGCGAAAACCACGCTTCGATCGAAGCGCCGTTGTCGGTCGGGACAAGCGAGGGGGGTTCGTTGGAGTGCCGGAACTTCTTGCTCTGCTGGTTGTCGGGCATGCCGTCATCGAATTCGGCAGGCACTTCCAGCGTCGCATTGTCTTCCAGCATCCGCTCCCAATAGGCGACATAGGCCGCGGCAAGCGCATCGTTCCGCACGATCAAGGCGTTGTTGGACTGGCCGGCAAGCCCCGTGGCCGTCCAGTTGGTGCTGCCGGTGAAGACGCTGCGCGTCCCATCGGGCGCTATATGCACGACGAATTTGTTGTGGCCGATCTGGCTCGAATTGTTGAACATCCGGTGATGAATGTCGGCGCCGGCCGCAATCAGCGCCTCGCGCGCCTCGTGATTGCGCACGTCCCAATCGTCGCCGACCTTGCCGGTATTGGCGAGGATGATGCGTAACCTGTCCTTGTTGGCGAGCAGCAGCTCGAGCAGTTCCTTGTCCTCCAGCTCGTAGAGGGCGACCAGGAAGCGGCCGGGCGCATTCATGAAGTCCCTGAGCATCGGAATGACATCGCCGGCAAGATATTTTCGGATGCCGTTTTCCGGATTGGAGATCATGTCGATCAGCTCGTTCGGCTGCTTGACGCCATCTTCCAGCAGAACGTTGCGCAGCCATTGCGCGGCAAGGATGCCATTGGTGAAGCTGGATTCGAACTGGCCGCGCTTGCGCGTCACATGCACCGGATTGGAGGCGACAGCCGGCCCGAGATAACCGAGCGGCCGCGCGAGTCCTTCATAGGCCTTGACAGCGATCTTCTCAAAGGTGCCGTCAGCCTTCTTGATCGGCCTGCCCTTTTCGTCCCGCTTGTTGAGCTCGACCATCTCAGGCGTCGGATCGGGCGCGGCCGTCATGCCCGGCTTCAGATCGCCGAGCGGGCGGATCTCGTAGCGTACGCGGACCTCGTCCGGCCGCCGTTTCATCTCGTTGCGGCGCTTGCGCAGCGTCAGATCGCGCCAGGAGAGCTTCTGCACCGGCCAGATCGAGGTGGTCTGCGGCAGCCAGTGCGGATTGCGCTGTCCCTTGAAGGCGACCCAGGCGGCGCAGGTCACCCGGTCCTCGCTGCCATCGGCTTTTTTCGACACGTTTCCCTGTTCGTCGAGATAGACGCGGACGACTTCGAAGCCGAGGCATCCATCGATCTTGTCGTCGATGTCCCAGGCCACATAGGCGACCTCGTTGTTCACATAGGCATGCGCTGCAACAATCGTTCCCATGACCTGTCCCCCCAGTCGGCACGGCAACATTGCTACCATTCCGTGTCATATTCAAGCTGCTCGCCAGCTCTTCGCGCGTTCGCTGGCCTTGTTAAAATCGGGCAAGTGCAACTCACAGAAATAGAAAGTGATATCTTCCGAAACCGCTCACACTTTTTTCCGCCATGCTCTAAGGTGAAAACCTTCGGTTCCTGAAATGCACTTGTTTTGCCCCGATCTAATCGAATAAAGCGAAACAAGGAAAAGCAAGAAAGAGCGCCCGCCCGTGACACAACTGCCGAAGACCCCTCTGCTCGATCAGGTCATCTATCCCGCCGACCTGCGCAAGCTCGAGGATCGCGACCTGCCGCAGCTTGCCCGTGAGGTCCGGGACGAAATGATCGATGCGGTGTCGCGCACCGGCGGTCATCTCGGCGCCGGTCTCGGCGTGGTCGAGCTGACGATCGCCATCCACAGCGTCTTCGACACGCCGAACGATCGGCTGATTTTCGATGTCGGCCATCAATGCTACCCGCACAAGATCCTCACCGGCCGGCGCGACCGTATCCGCACGCTGCGCCAGGAAGACGGGCTTTCCGGCTTTACCCGCCGGGCGGAAAGCGAATATGATCCGTTCGGGGCAGCGCACTCCTCGACCTCGATCTCGGCCGGCCTCGGCATGGCGATCGCCGCCGATCTCGACAAGAACGACCGGCGCATCATCGCCGTCATCGGCGACGGCGCGATGTCGGCCGGCATGGCCTATGAGGCGCTCAACAATGCCGGCGCGCTCGATGCCCGCCTCATCGTCATCCTCAACGACAACGACATGTCGATCGCGCCGCCGACCGGGGCGATGAGCGCCTATCTCGCCCGCCTCGCCTCGGGGCGCACCTATATGGGCTTCCGCGACTTCGGCAAGAAGCTGACGGCCTATCTCGGCAAGAGCATCGACCGGGCAATCACCCGCGCCGTCGAACACGCGCGCGGCTACGTCACCGGCGGCACCATGTTCGAGGAGATGGGCTTCTATCATATCGGGCCGATCGACGGCCATTCCTTCGACCATCTGCTGCCCGTCCTGCGCAATGTGCGCGATAATGGCCGCGGGCCGGTACTGATCCATGTCGTCACCCAGAAGGGCAAGGGTTATCCGCCGGCGGAAGCCGCCGCCGACAAATATCACGGCGTCAACAAGTTCGACGTCATCACCGGCGCCCAGGCGCGGGTCAAGCCGAATGCACCGAGCTACACCAGCGTCTTTGCCGAGGCGCTGGTGCAGGAAGCGACCCTCGACGACAAGATCGTCGGCATCACCGCCGCCATGCCGAACGGGACCGGCCTCGACAAGCTCGCCGAAGCCTTTCCGTCGCGCTGTTTCGATGTCGGCATCGCCGAACAGCATGCCGTGACCTTCGCCGCCGGCCTGGCGGCGGAAGGCTACAAGCCGTTCGCAGCCCTCTATTCCACCTTCTTGCAGCGCGCCTACGACCAGGTCGTGCACGATGTGGCGATCCAGGGACTGCCGGTGCGCTTCCCGATCGACCGCGCCGGCTTCGTCGGCGCCGACGGGCCGACCCATGCCGGCTCCTTCGACACCGCCTTCCTCACCACCCTGCCCGGCTTCGTGGTGATGGCGGCGGCCGACGAAGCCGAACTCAAGCATATGGTGCGCACGGCCGTCGCCTATGACGCCGGGCCGATCTCCTTCCGTTATCCGCGCGGCGAAGGTGTCGGCGTCGACATGCCCGTGCGCGGTGAAATCCTGCAGATCGGCAAGGGCCGCATCGTCAAGGAAGGCGCCAAGGTGGCGCTGCTTTCCTTCGGCACCCGGCTTGCCGACTGCCTGCTTGCCGCCGAAGATCTCGATGCCGCCGGGCTTTCGACGACGGTCGCCGATGCGCGCTTCGCCAAGCCGCTGGACCACGACCTGATCCGCCAGCTCGCCCGCCATCACGAGATGCTGATCACCGTCGAGGAAGGCTCGGTCGGCGGCTTCGGCAGCCAGGTGATGCAATATCTCTCAAGCGAAGGCCTGCTCGACAACGGCCTGAAGATCCGCTCGCTTGTCATGCCCGATATCTGGATGGAGCAGGCCAAGCCCGAAGCGATGAACGCCCATGCCGGGCTCGACCGTGCGGGGATCGTGTCGACGGTGTTCCGGGCGCTGGGGCGCGGGGTTGCTGTGGGCGTGGCCGGGTAAAGATTATTTGAGGGCATGCCGTGTGGCCCCCTCATCCGACCCTTCGGGCCACCTTCTCCCCGCTGGGGAGAAGGGATTTGCGGCAACGTCTCGATCCCCTCTTCTCCCCTCGGGGAGAAGGTGCCCGTAGGGCGGATGAGGGGCCGCCGGCACAACGATCATATCATCATCAAAAAAGGGCGGCACATCTCTGCGCCGCCCTCTGCATTTTACGTTCCTTCCGAAAGCCCCGCTCTCAGAACTCCGTCCACTCGTCCTGAACAGCCGCCGCAGCACTTGCCTGTCTGCCGCCGAAGGCCTTGGTGACCTTGCCGGCGAGGGCGCGGGCCGGTGAGGCGACCGGACGGGCGTTTGCGGCGGCAATCGTTGCACGCGACGCCGGGACCGTCTGGCCGAGCTTGAACTGGTGCAGCAACTCGTCCAGCGCGCTTGCTTCCTGGGCGAGCGCATGGCTTGCCGCGGTCTGCTCCTCGACCATGGCCGCGTTCTGCTGGGTGCCCTGATCCATATTGTTGACGGCGGTATTGATCTCCTGCAGGCCGATCGACTGTTCGCGCGTGGCGGTGACGATCGCGCCGACATGGCGGTTGATCTCCTGCACCTCGGCGACGATCGCTTCCAGCGCCTTGCCGGTCTCGCCGACGAGGGAGACGCCGGCGATGACCTGCTCGCCTGACGTGGTGATCAAGGCCTTGATCTCCTTGGCGGCATTGGCCGAGCGCTGGGCAAGTTCGCGCACTTCCTGGGCGACGACCGCAAAACCCTTGCCGGCATCGCCGGCGCGGGCCGCTTCCACACCGGCGTTGAGAGCCAGCAGGTTGGTCTGGAAGGCGATGTCGTCGATGACGCCGATGATGTTGGAGATTTCGCCCGAGGACTTCTCGATCTGCTGCATGGCGGAGACCGCCTTGCGGACGACATCGCCGGATTTTTCCGCGCCAAGGCGGGTGCGCTCAACGAGATTGCCGGCATCCTCGGCGCGCCTGGCGCTGTCGCGGACGGTCGTCGTCACCTGCTCGAGCGCTGCGGCGGTCTGTTCGACGGCAGCGGCCTGCTGTTCGGTGCGATGGGCCAGATCGTCGGCGGCCGAGCGGATCTCGCCGGCGCCGGCATTGATTGCCGAGGCATTGCGGCCGACCGACTGGAGAGCTGCCTGCAGCTTTTCGACGGCATTGTTGAAGTCGTTGCGCAGGCTGTCATATTGCGGCGCGAACGGCGTCTGGATGCGTGCGGCGACATCGCCGTCGGCAAGTGCGGCGAGACTGCCTGCGAGCGCGTCGATGGCGTAGCGGATCTCGCCTTCCTCGCGCGCCTTCTGCTCGTCGCTTGCCTGGCGCTGGCGCTCGGCTTCGCCGCGCATGCGGTCGGTCTCGCCGGAAAGCCGCAGCTTCTCGATTGCCGCCTGCTTGAAGACCAGCACCGATTGGGCCATGCGGCCGATTTCGTCACCACGCTCGACAGCCGGAACCTCGATGTCGTTCTGACCGCCGGCGAGGCGATCCATGGCCGCGGTCATGCCGACGACCGGGCGGACGATGGTGCGCGACATCAGCCAGGCGAGCAGGGCGGCGGCAAGAGAGGCGAGGATGCCGCCGGCAAGCAGCGTCGTCTTCAGATCGCTGTTGGCATCGGCCTGGATCGCGGCGAGCGCATCCGACTTTTCGCGGGCGGTGGCCTTGATCTTGGCGGAAGCCTGGCGGAAGCCGTCGAGCTGGCCCTTGGTGGCGTTGACGCCGATCTTGACGACTTCCTCGATCGGCATGTCTGTTTCCTTGCGCGCCTTGGTCTGCGGCTCGGCAAGCTCATGGAAATAGAGGTCTGCGGCCTTCTGCATGCCGTCGATCATCTCGACCAGCTGCGGCTCGGCGGCGGCGGTCTGCCTGGCGGCGGCGATCGCCTTCAGCATGCGCTCGCGATTGGCGAAGACGTCGCCATAAGTGCTGTCACTGCGGAAGAGGATGAAGCCGCGCAGGTTGACGGCCTGCTCGAGCATCGCCTGCAGCGCATCATCGATCTGATTGACCAGCAGCTCGGACTTTTCCTGCTCGGCGGAAGCCGCCGCCGATGCCGTCGCCTTGGAATAGACGAAGACGGAAACGGACATGAAGATGAGAATGAGGGCTGCGAATGTGGCAGCAAGCTTTCCGTTCAAGGATATGTTTTTGGCGGACATCGGTGAATTTCTCCTGACGACAGTCGACGCAACGAAGACGGGGCGGCGAAGGCGGGTCGCGCGTGATGCGCAACCGCAGGACCTTCTGAATTGGGAACATGATCGGCGGGGAGGACGCCTTGCGCCTTCATGGCACGAAGCGGTTCGAACGAACCGCTGCAATCGCGCCGAAGCTATGCGGGCGAGCTTTAGATTTGTTTAAATTAGGCGGCGCGGCGGCCGCCCGAGACGTGATTAAACTTGCTTAAATTAAGGCGTCTTTGGTTCCGCTTCCGGCGGATTGAGAATCAGGATGTCGAAATCCTTTTCGGGATCGAAATCCTCCGCGGTCATCCGGAAGGTCGTCGGGCCGATCTTCTCGACGTTGCTGCCACAGAAGCTGATGAGACTGCCGGGCTTGCCCTTGTCTATCGTCAGTTGGAAGCGCCGGATCGGCCCCGCCCAGTTGGCACCGGTCGACAGCACGTAGGAGATCCAGCTTTCGGTATAGTTGGCGCCGCCGGCCTCAGCCTCCGCGGCCCGCTGCCGGGCGGTTCTGACGAAGTCCGTATCCAGGCAGTATTTGCGGGAATATTCCTCGAAGCGTTCACCCTTCGCCTCGCCACCTTCGAGAAAGCTGATGGCGACGGTGCCGCCGACGGCCGGCGTGTAGCGATGCTGGACACTGACCTTCTTCTTCGCCGGAAAGGTGGTGCGCCACCAATAGGTCGAACGCAGCGTCCACAGCGGCACGAGATCGGCGTCCGTCATGGCATAGATCAGGCCGCGGGCGATCCAGTCCTTTCGGACGGCTTGGGGAAGCTTGGCGAGCGCGTCACGGGTCTTCTGGCTGTAAGGCAGGACCGGAATGCCGTTTTTGGCAAGCTCGTCGGTGACGTCGATGCCGAGCGAGACGACGCGCTGCTGCAGTTTGGCGGTGATCGGCCTGCCATCCTGCACGGTGGAAAAATGCAGGAAATTATCGCTGTCATAATCCGATATGGAGGAATTGCTGTCCACCTGACCCGATATGTCGGGCATCGGGAAGGCGACCAGGCTATCGACATCCTTGTCGGACGTGTTTTCGAAGACATAGTCGACACGCACTTGCGAAGCGGAGATGAAGAGATCCTCCTCCGCCATGCTGACATCGTCGGACTGGGCAAAGATCAACCCACCGGTCTTGACCTCGGCCATGGTGTCGTTCGCCAGCGCCGGCGATGCGATCCCCGCCGCGACGAGAAGAGTGAAGAGCTTCAGCATAAAACACCCCCGTGCCTGCGGCCGCCCCGCGATTGCCGCGGCAGAATTATCGCCGAAAGCTTTTGAGGGTCAATGACGCTCCCGGGAACAAAACGCTTGCAACCGGCGGCTTTGCCGGTCATTCACAGCCGATGTCCGATCAAAACAGCCAACGCCTCGACCAGCTTCTCGTCTCCCGCGGCCTTTTTGCCAGCCGCTCACGGGCTCGCGACGCCGTGCAACGCGGCACCGTCAGGATCGCCGGCCAGGTGGTGACGAAAGCCGGGGCGCTCATCGGCGAAGATGCCGTCATCGAGATCGACGACCCGGCGCAGGACTATGTCTCGCGCGCCGCACTGAAACTTGCCGCCGCCCTCGACCATTTCCGGCTCGATCCCGCCGGCCATCACTGTCTCGATATCGGCGCTTCCACCGGCGGCTTCACCGAGGTGCTGCTGCAGCGCGGTGCCGCGCATGTCACCGCGATCGATGTCGGCCATGGGCAGATGCATCCGCGCATCGCTGGCGATGCACGCGTGACCAATCGGG
Organism: Rhizobium sp. CIAT894; assembly: GCF_000172795.2. Classification (NCBI taxonomy): domain Bacteria; kingdom Pseudomonadati; phylum Pseudomonadota; class Alphaproteobacteria; order Hyphomicrobiales; family Rhizobiaceae; genus Rhizobium; species Rhizobium sp. CIAT894. The sequence goes on along the minus strand of NZ_CP020947.1, from coordinate 943,594 downwards.
AAGGCCTCAACGCCCGCAATTTGACGGCTGACGATATCGGCCGACCCGCCACCTTCATCGTCTCCGACGTTTCCTTCATCTCGCTGAAGCTGGCGCTGGCGCCGGCTCTTGAGATCGCCGAGCCGGGCGCCGTCGCCGTGCTGCTGGTCAAGCCGCAGTTCGAGGCGGGGCGCGAGGCGATCGGCAAGGGCGGGCTGCTGAAAGACCCTTCCTCCGCGCCCGCCGTCGCTGCGGAACTCGCGCGCTGGTTCACCGAGGACATGGGCTGGAACAGCCTTGGCCTCATCCCCTCCCCGATATCAGGCGGCGACGGCAATCGGGAATATCTTCTGGCAGGATTGAAACCGTGAGCACCGAAACCGTCACGATCGAAAAACTCGGCGCCCAGGGCGACGGCATTGCGAGCAGCGCCGGCGGACCTGTCTATGTGCCCTTTTCTCTGCCTGGAGAAAGCGTGGCGATCGCCCGCGTCAAAAGCCAGGGCACGATCATGTCGATCACGACAGCCTCGCCCGACAGGCAGGAGCCGCCCTGCCGGCATTTCGGCCCGGACGGCGTCAACGGCACCTGCGGCGGCTGCACGCTGCAGCATATGGCAGATGGCCCCTACCGCGCCTTCAAGCGCCAGCTGGTCGTCGATGCGCTGAGATCCAAGGGGCTGACACCTGATGTCGGCGAAATCGTTCCGGCCCAGCCGGGCGAACGCCGCCGGGTGGTGTTTGCGGCGCGCAAGACCGAGAAGGATATGCTGATCGGTTTCAACCAGGCCGAAAGCCATCATATCGTCGCGATCGAGGAATGTCCGATCTCGTCGGCAGGGATCATCGCCCGGCTGCCGGCGATCAAGGCGATCGGCGCTTCGCTGGCGACCAATGCCGAACCCTTCCGCATTTCAGTGCTCGAAACGCTGTCCGGGCTCGATGTCGCGGTCGACGAGGTGAAGAAACTGTCCGACCCGCAGCGGCGCAAGGCAATCGAGACCGTGCTCGGCCTGCGCGGCATTGCCCGCGTTTCGCTGAACGGCGAAATCCTCGTCGAGCCGGCAAAGCCGCTCATCGATTTCGGCGGCGTCCAGGTTTCGCCGCCGGCGGGCGGCTTTGCCCAGGCAACCAAACCGGCGGAAGAGGCGATGGCAGAGCTGGTGCTTGCCCATGTCGGCAAGGCCAAGCGGATCGCCGATCTCTTTGCCGGCGCCGGCACGTTTTCGCTCAGGCTGGCGCGGATCGGCCGGGTGCATGCGGTCGAGGCCGAGGCAGCGGCGCTCGCAGCCCTCGATCAGGCCGCCCGCAAGACACAGGGGCTGAAGCCGGTCAGCGTCGAAAAACGCGATCTCTTCCGCCGTCCGCTGATGACGCAGGAATTCAAGCCCTATGACGCTGTCGTCTTCGATCCGCCGCGCGCCGGTGCGGAGTTCCAGTGCAAGGAGCTTGCCCGCTCCGGCGTGAAGAAGATCGCCGCCGTCAGCTGCAATCCGCTGACGCTGGCGCGCGACCTCGCAATCCTCGTCGAGGGCGGCTACCGGATCACCGGCGTGACGCCGATCGACCAGTTCCTCTGGACCTCGCATGTCGAGGTGGTGGCGACGCTGGAGAAATAGGCGGCCGCCCGCCGGCTCACCCCGTCCATATCAATGCCGAGGGCGCAATGCCCTCAAGCATCACCTTTATCGCGTGCCGGATTCCCGGTCCGCACCCACACTCAGCCGCATTGCCCGCGTTCCGAGTTTCGCCCCGCTGACGGCATCGATGGCGATCGGCTCGATCTCCAAGCCCGTTTCGACATCGACATAACGGGCGAGTTCGCCGTCACAGTGGCGGTGCGCCCACGCCCCGATCATCATCAGCACCGGCAGGAAATCCCGGCCTGCTTCCGTCAGCACGTACTCCTCGCGGGGCGGCCGCTCGGAATAGAGGCGCTTTTCCAGCAGGCCGTCATCCGTCAGCGCCTTGAGGCGCTTGGTGAGCATGGTCGGCACGATGCCGAGGCTCTTCCTGAACTGGTCGAAGCGGGTAAGGCCGGTATGGGCGTCGCGCAAGACCAGAATGCTCCAGGCATCGCCGACGGATTGAAGGCCGCGGGCGACCGGGCACTGCGGAATCGGATTTTTTTTCATTAGGTATCTTTTCGATAGTGACATGATATCGAAAAGATAGTAACAGATCGGCCAACAATGATCCACCCTTTGAAAGCGGACAGTATGATCGACAAAAGCAGAAACGTTGCACTGGTCACCGGTGCGTCCTCCGGCATTGGCCTTGCGACGGCTGAATCTCTGGTAAAGGCCGGCTACCGCGTGTTCGGGACCAGCCGCAAATCAGCCGCCAACAGGCCTGGGATAACGATGCTGATCTGCGATGTGGCCGATGAAGCCTCGGTGCAGGCAGCTGTTGCAGAGATCGTCCGGCAAACCGGCCGCCTCGACCTCGTCGTCAATAATGCCGGCATCGGCCTTATCGGCGGCGCCGAAGAATCCTCGATCATCCAGGCCCAGCGGCTTTTCGACGTCAACCTTTTCGGCGTGGCGCGCGTCGTCAATGCCGTGCTGCCGGTCATGCGCAAGCAGAAGAGCGGGCGGATCGTCAACATGAGTTCGATCCTCGGCCTCATTCCGTCTCCCTACAACGCCTTCTACGCCTCGACCAAACATGCGCTCGAGGGGTATTCCGAGTCGCTCGATCATGAAGTGCGCAACTTCGGCATTCGTGTCGTTCTCGTCCAACCCGGCGTCACCAGAACATCCTTTGAGGAAAACCTGACACGAGCAGACCAACCTCTTCCGGTCTATGCATCGGAGCGCGCCCGCAGCGAAGCGCTGATGCGCAAATGGGTGGAAATGGGCGACGCGCCGCAGGTTGTCGCCGACATGGTCGTGAAAGCCGCAACGGCCAAGAAGCCGAAGCTGCGTTATTCCGCCGGCAAGCAGTCGCGCCAGGTTCGCTCGCTTCGTCGCTACCTCCCGGAACGGCTGGTCGACGGCCTGCTGCGCAAGGTCAACGAGTTTCCGGCCTGAGCCTGAGTCTTTAACCGAGAACAGGATTCAGATTTCGAGCCGAGACGCTTAAGGTCACCCTGTTCTCGGCCAAGGAAACCGATTCTGAATGCGCAAGACCAAAAGACGCAATCCCTACTATACCGGCCCGGTGTCCGATCACTTCGACGGCACATACTTCTTCAATCCCGACGGTATTGAGCCCCTTGGTTTCCGCGATTTGCTGCGGTGGCAATTCGGTGGTGGCCGTGAGCGTTGGCCGAACTCGGTCCCAAGCCCATATGCGGCGGCCAAGCCCGATCCACGCGTCGACGGTGGCGATCTGCGGGTGACGATGGTTGGGCATGCGACCATGCTGGTGCAGGTCGCCGGGCTCAACATCCTCACCGACCCGGTGTGGTCGGAGCGCGTCAGCCCCTTCACTTTTGCCGGGCCAAAACGCGTCGTCCAACCGGGCATCGTATTCGATGATCTGCCGCCGATCGATCTCGTGCTGGTAACGCACAATCATTATGATCATCTCGATCTCGCAACGCTCAAGCGGCTGCATGCGAAGCATCGGCCGCGTGTGGTGACGCCACTCGGCAACGACACGATCATCCGCCGCGCCGTGCCCGCTCTACAGACAACAGTGATGGACTGGGGCGAGCGCATTGCGCACGCCGGAATCAGCATCGATGCGGAGCCTGCGCATCATTGGTCCGCCCGCGGCGGCACCGATCGCCGCATGGCGCTCTGGGCCTCGTTCGTTCTGTCGACTCCGGCCGGAAAGATCTATCACGTCGGCGATACGGGCTTTCACCACGGCATCAATTATAAAGCCGCACAGCAGAAGCATGGCGACTTTCGGCTGGCCATTCTACCCTTCGGCGCCTATGAGCCGCGATGGTTCATGCAAGGCCAGCACCAGAATCCGCAGGAGGCGGTGATCGGGATGACGCTGGCAAACGCCGCCTATGTGGCGGGGCATCACTTCGCGACGTTCCAACTGACGAACGAAGCGGTCGATGCGCCGACGAGGGCATTGCAAGATGCAATGCGCGCGCACGATATTCCCCCGGAACGGTTTCGGCCGCTCAGGGCCGGCGAGGTCTTCGATGTGCCGGCGGCCTGAAGCCCGTCGCATCAAGCCTGATTCATCTGACGCGTTTTAGCGGCGCATGAAGGCCTCGAAGGCGGCCCGGGCCTCGGCGCTTTTCAGACGGGCGGAGAAATGGCGAGCCTCTTCGTCGATGCGGGCGATGATTTCGTCCCTGTCGCCGCGGACGAGATCGCGGGCGATGCGCAGCGCCTGCGGCGGCTTGGCGGCAAGGCGGGCGGCGGTCGTCAGCGTCATGGCATCGACTTCACCGGGTTCGACCACCTTCCAGATGAGACCGGCCTCCTTTGCCTCCGCTGCGGAAAAGGCCTCTCCGGCCGCGAGCATGGCGAAGGCGCGCTGATGGCCCATCAGGCGCGGCGCAACCAGGCTGGAGCCCGCCTCCGGCACAAGCGCCAAATCGACGAAGGGGGTGCGGAACTGGCTGCGGCTCGAGGCGATCGTCAGATCGCAATGGAAGTGGATCGTCGTGCCGATGCCGATCGCCAGACCGTCGACGCCGGAGACCACCGGTTTTTCGGCCTTGACCAGCGCATAGAGGAAATCGAGGATTTCCTGCTCCAGGCCGCCGCCGCCGACCGCGGCGGCCAGGAAGTCGTTCAGATCATTGCCTGAGGAAAAGCAGCCCTCAGTGCCGAGAAAGGCTATGGCGCGGATGGCGGGATCGGCATCGGCCGCCTTCAGCGCATCGGCCATTGTCCGGTACATGGCGCGGGTGATGGCGTTCTTCTTCTCCGGCCGGTTGAAGCGGATGAGCTGGACGCCGGGATGGGCGGACGGCTGCTCGACGATGATGTAATCGGTCATGGAATCTCCTCAGAGGTCATGGGGTCGCCTCAGGCGAGCAGGATGCGGGCTGCGGCCAGGCTTGCCGCGCCATTGACCACGCGGTCGCCAAGGGCTGCGGTCTCGGCCAGCAGGTTTTCGGCGGCGAAGCGGCAGAGCGCGACGCGGCCCTCGCCCCTGCCGTCGCCGCTTTCGGCAAGAGCGCCCTTGGCGAGATAGCAGCCGGTGAGCACGAGGCCGAACAGGCGCTGATAGGGTGTCGCACCCGAGAGCGCCTCGGCCGCCTTGCCATCGGCCAGCATCTTCGTCAGCCAGGCGGTCGCCGCGTCGAGATCTGAAATCGCTGCGTCGAGCCTGACGGCGGTCTCGCCGAAACCATCGAGATTGGAGCGGCGGACGCTATCGGCAATCTCCTTCAATTCAGCGATGAAGCCCGTCACCTGATCGCCGCCCGAGAGCGGCAGCTTGCGGGTGACGAGGTCGATCGCCTGGATGCCGTTGGTGCCCTCGTAGATCGGCGCGATCCGGGCGTCGCGGAGATACCGCGCCGCACCGGTCTCCTCGATGAAGCCCATGCCGCCATGCACCTGAATGCCGAGCGAGGCGACGTCGACGCCGGCATCGGTGGAAAAGGACTTGGCGATCGGCGTCAGCAGCGCGGCGCGTTCCTGCCAGTGGCGGCTGGCATCGCCTGCCCGGTGGGACATGTCGATCGCATGGGCGCAGGCATAGGAAATGGCGCGCGACCCTTGGGTCAGCGCTTTCATCGTCAGCAGCATGCTGATGACATCGGGATGTTCGACGATCGGGCTCATACCGGGCCCGCTCCAGCCGGGCGCCTTGCCCTGGGTACGCTCCCTGGCATAGGCGAGCGCCTTCTGGGTGGCGGCCTCGGCGATCGCCACGCCCTGCATGCCGACGGCGAGACGGGCATTGTTCATCATCGTGAACATGCAGGCGAGCCCCTTGTTCTCCTCGCCGACCAGCCATCCGACAGCACCTTTTTCGTCGCCGAACCGGCCGTCGCCATAGATCATCGTGCAGGTCGGCGAGCCGTGGATGCCGAGCTTGTGCTCGAGCGAGTGGCAGAACAGATCGTTGCGGGGGCCAAGCGAGCCGTCGTCGTTCACCAGGAATTTCGGCACCAGAAAGAGCGAAATGCCGCGGGTGCCGGCCGGCGCATCCGGCAGGCGGGCCAGCACCAGATGAATGATATTGTCGGCCGCGTCATGCTCGCCCCAGGTGATGAAGATCTTCTGGCCGAAGAGGCGGTAGCTGCCGTCGGCGCGGCGCTCGGCGCGCGCCTTGAGGACGCCGAGATCGGAGCCGGCATGCGGTTCCGTCAGGTTCATGGTGCCGGTCCATTCGCCGGAGACCATCCTTGCCAGATATTTCTCCTTCAGCGCAGCGCTGCCATGGGCGCTGACGGCCTCGATGGCGCCCATCGTCAGCGTCGGGGCGAGCGCGAAGGCCATGGAACCGGAATTCCACATTTCCAGCGCCGCGACATTCAGCATATGCGGCAGAGCCTGGCCGCCGAAAGCTTCGGGCGCCGTCAGGCCGTTCCAGCCGCCTGATATCCAGTTGCGATAGAGATCGCGCCAACCGTCCGGCAGCCTGACCTCGCCGCCCTCCAGGCGCGCACCCTGGCGATCGCCGATATCGGCGAGAGGCGCCACTTCCTCTGTGGCAAAACGTCCCGCCTCAGAGAGGATGGCGTCGACCAGATCGTCGCCGAGATCGCCGAAAAACCCTTCTGAAATCGCCTCGCCCATGCCGGCTACATGCTTCAACGTGAACGCGATTTCTTCGACGGGCGCCTTGTACATGCTTTTTCCTCCGTGGGACCGGCCCACACCTTGGCAAAGCCCCTCCAAGGCAAGGGCTAATTGATTTTTACGTAAACGTCAATTTCGATTTCCCGGTCTGCCATGTGATAGTTTACCCTGCGTGACGCTTGGCTCTTGCAACCTTGCACAAATGAACGTCATGGAGAATCTCTAATGCATGACGCCCGGAAGTGTGCAGGATGCGGCGCGCTTTAAAGGAATGACATCGCCTTCGCAAAGGACCGGCGACCAATGGATACATTGCCCGTCAATATACCCGGCTTCGTCTGGGCCTATCGCTTCTCGCCGGATGAAAAGACGGCGGTGCGGCTGAACAACAGTGCGACGGTGGCGGAACTGACCGCAGACAACTGTTTCTACTGGCTGCACCTCAACCTTGTCGACGCTCGCGTGCCGGCCTTGCTCGAGACGCTCGACGGGCTGACGGAGGACGCGAGATCGGCGCTGACGACGCGTGACACGCATGCGACCATCACCGTCGACGAGCAGATGCTCTACGGCACGCTCGTCGATTGCCAGCGCGATTTCGCTCAGGATACCAACAATCTCGGCTGGCTGCATTTCGCCATGTCCGACCGCTTCATCATCACCACACGGCTGCAGCCGCTGCGCAGCGTCGAGCGGGCACGGGCGCTGATCGAGAAGAATCCGGGCAAATTCTCACGGCCGGTCGATCTCTTCGAACTGCTGGTGATCGAGTTTCAGCGCACGCTGATCGCGATTGTCATGGAACTTACCGAAGAACTGAACCAGATCGAGGATATCGTCTACGACAATGCGCCGCGCGACGAACGCCGGCGGCTGGCGCCGGTGCGTCGAACCGTAGTGAGATTACATCGGCATCTGCGCACGGTGCTGGCGCTGATGCGCCGCGCAGCGGCGGCCGACGAGGACGAGATGCCCTTCGGCTTCGACGACGTGGCGCGGCGGCTGACGAGCCGGCTGGAAACGGTCGACCACGATATCTATGCGCTGCAGGATAGGGCGCGCCTGCTGCACGAAGAAATCGACTCGAAACAATCCTCCGAGACCAACCGCCACCTCTATCTGCTGTCGATCATGACCGCCTTCCTGCTGCCGCCGACGCTGGTGACCGGTTTCTTCGGCATGAACACCGCCAACCTGCCCTTCGCCGTCGGCGACTACGGCACCGAATACGCCGTCGCCCTCATCGTCGCCTCGATTGCCTTTGCCTGGTGGCTGCTGCGGCGGGTGGATATTCTTTGAGGGTGAGAGTGCTGGGGCTTTTCCGTGGCTATTCCAGCAAACCTCAAGGTGCTTGCCGCAGAGCTTCCCCCATTCTCCATCATCCTCGGCCTTGAGCCGAGGATGATGGAGAATGAGGTGACGTCCCGGCCAAACTCACCGTCGGCACAACGCCATTGCGCGGCGCTGCGCGTACCCCACCTCATCCGGAACGGTTCTTGCACGGTTACTAATGTATTCACCGTGGGGAGACCTAATGTCATGAAATGGTGCACATCCGGAGAGTTTGCCCCTCTGATGCTCGTTGTGAGTGGGCCGGAAAAATACAAGCTTGTTGCAACTCTCGGGCAGGCCGCCGAGATGCTGACGGTCTGCTGGCCGATCGACGATGGAGATGAATATCTTATTGCGATCAGGGCGTGCCGGGAGGCAATTCATGGAGAAATTCCGGCTCAGGACGCGCGAGCAGCGCTTATCCGCGCCGCCGACGAAGCTGGGATTTCGGTGATCACCGTCGTTCACTGAGTTTCGCGGCTGCGGCGGGTGAATATTCTCTGAGGGTAAAGATTTGGGGTTCTGAGAGTGGCGTTGCCCCTTATCCGCCTGCCGGCACCGTCTCCGTCCCTTGCTGGCGTTTCGCAGGGCACGTCGCCTCGCCCCGTTTTACGGGGGAGAGGGTGAGGGACAAATGCGTCGCCTTAATAAGGCGAATAGCATTGCTGGCGCGGGCCGTTATAGGGCTGGAAGGTGTTGTCGTAAGCCCGATAGGACCGGTAGCGATTGGCGCACCAGGCGACGTGAGCCGAACCCATGCTGGGCGCGGGCTCGACGTAACGCGGAGCGGCGATGGCGCCGCCGATGACTGCGCCGGCGCCGAAGGCGGCGAGCGGATACCAGTAGCCGTTATAATGACGGTAGCCCGGGCGATAATAAGAATATCCGCGATAGCCGCCGTAATAGCCGGGCCGGTAGTAGGCGCCAGGGCGATAGTAGGCGCCGGGGCGATAGCCGGGCCGGTAATAATCGCCGCGATAGTAGCGGCGGTACTGAACGTTCTCGACGGCGGAGGATTTTTCCACCTGCGGGGCGGTGGGTATCTGGATTGCCTGCGACGGCACGAAACCTGTCAGAAGGACTGCGGCAGCGAGAATTGCTGTCGCGATCTTATTTCTCAGCCCGATCATTTCTCTCTCCCATTCAAACAGCGAGCACCGCCTGCCCAGCAACGCTTTCGCGCCCGAATGGTTCCGAAAGAGGCCGGCCCCGGCTGCTTTCCCTTTTAGAGAAATCGAACTGAACCGGAGATTAACCGGAAACGCCTCAAGCAATTTGTTTCATGGAGGGCGTCATCCCGGAACCGCTGCACAGTTCCGGGCGACATGGATTCTTTCTTCGATGCATGTCGTTATCCTGGAACCGCTGCACACTTCCAGGCGACATGGATTCTTTCTTCGATGCATGTCGTTATCCCGGAACCGCTGCACACTTCCAGGCGACATAGATTCTTTCTTACATGCATGTCGTTATCCTGGAACCGCTGAACACTTCCAGGCGACATGCATCAATCAGGCGACGGCGGAGATTTTCGCCTGGTCGCCCTGCAGGCGGTTCACCATGAAGTTCGAATACCATTCGAGGAACTGCATGACGCCGCCCTCATGCAGCGAGGAATAAGGGCCGGGCTCATAGGCCGGCGAGTGAATGCCGAAAGCATTTTCCTCGACGATGCGGCGATCCTGGTCGTTGGTCTCGGTCCAGACGTGGGTCAGTTCCTCGAGATTGTAATCCACGCCTTCGACGGCGTCCTTGTGGACGAGCCACTTGGTGGTCACCGCCGTCTCGTTGGCGCTGAGCGGCAACACCCGGAAGGAGATGGCGTGGTCGCCCAGCAGGTGGTTCCACGTCGTCGGATAGTGGAAGAGCAGCATGGTGCCGATATGGCTGATCGAGATATCGTCGGCGAGCGGGCGCTTGACGGCGCGCTTGCCCGACATGGTGTAGCTTTCGGCATCTTCGATCAGCGGCATGCGGGCGGTGCGGAACTGACCGTCCGGCGAAATCTGGAACTTGCTCGGCAGGCCGGCAGCCTCGCAGCGCGCCCAATGGCCGGCGATCTCCGGATCGTCGGCGCCGCCATCCGTGCCGGTGACGCTCGGGGCTTCGGGATAGGTGCGGCAGAGCTCGGGGTGGTTGGCGGCGCAGTGATAACACTCGCGGTTATTTTCCCAGACGAGCTTCCAGTTGCCCTTCTCGATGATCGTGCTCTGGAAGGCGACCTTGCTCTCGCTGATCCGGTGCGGCGCGACATAGGGCTCGATCTTGTCGCGCACCGGCTGGAAGTCCGGAGCGGTATTGGCAAGGCAGATGAACACATAGCCTGCGACGACTTCGCAATGGACGGGTTTCAGGTTGAAGCCCGTCTTGTCGAAATCATCGCCCATATGGCGGGCGAAGGCGAGCTTGCCTTCAAGATCGTAGGTCCACTGGTGATAGGGGCAGACGAGGCGCACGGAGGAGCCGTGCTCCTTGGTGCAGACGCGCGAGCCGCGATGACGACAGCTATTGTGGAAGGCGCGGATGACATTGTCTTTGCCGCGGACGATGACGACGGGATAGCTGCCGATCTGGACGGTGAAATAGGCGCCGGCCTTCGGCAGTTCGCAATCATGGCCGATAAACAGCCAGTCGCGATAATAGATCATCTCCATGTCGAGCTGGAAATAATCCTCGTCGATATAGAACGGCCGTTCGAGGCTGAAGCCTTCCCGGCGGTTCTTGAGCTGCCGCAAAACGTTGCTGCGAATATCCATCTTCATGTCCTCGTGCACCCGGTTGCCGCCTTACGCTGAAGGCCGGCGGAAGCGCGCCCGCTTCCTTCTCCTTCGAGAGAATTGTTCATGGCGGTCATTTAATCACCTGAGCCCATTTAATCATCTGGGTTGTCTGCCGCTTGGTTGTAATGCGACATCGGCTTCGAAATTGACGACAGGATGCAAGCAGCCCGTCCGGAGCGATCGCATCACCCGACTCCGCAGGCCATTATCGTCAATTGCGACATGGCGTAAAGACCCGATCCGCAAAGAGCGAGGCGGCCAGACGGCCACGATCATCGCATTTGCGACATCGGCGGACATCGACCCTCCATGCAGGCGGCCGCTGGCGCCGTTTTAACACGGCCTTAAGCATACGCTCCTATCCTGCTGACGATCCGAGACCGACGAAGCACGCGAACCATGGCCAAACTCCGGTATTTCGACGCGAAAGAAACGAGCAGATCGCAGGAGCCGCAGCTGGTTGCCGCGCATTCCGAATTCCTGCGCACCGGCCGCATTCCCCGCGAACGGCGGCACTGGCTGGCCGAGGAAAAGCGCTATCTCACCCATGACGAGGTCGCCGCCAAAACCGGACGCAAACTGCAGGTGGCCGGCGAGAAGACGCATCAGCACATCAACGGCTTTCACCACTCGATCCAGTTTCCGAAGATGATCTTCCACCGGACGCTGGAGGACAGCCCGCATCTCGGCTATTGCCACGTCACCGCAGCACGGACGAAGTTCGCCCATTACGAAGAGGTCAGCTGGGCCTTCTATATCGCCAATTTTTATTCCGATATCGGCGAGAACGACAACTTCTTCGAACGAATCGATGTCGGCTATTCCCGCATGTATTTCGCTGTCGCGATCAAGCCGGGTGAGAACTCCGTGGAAAAAATGACCATCGACCGGTCGGTGCGCGGCAACGGGCTGCTCTTCCGCACCCACGATCCGCAGGCAGCGATCCGCAACATCCTGCTGCTCGGCGCCCGCAACGAACAGCTGCGCGAAATCATCCGCCAATTGTGAACAAACAAGGCGATTGATCGCGGGCGACGGAAAGCCTAATGACTGCCGGAACCAGACACGGGCAGCATATGGCACGCATCATCGACATAGAGGCAGACAGGCAGGCAGCGCTCGAAGCCGCCTCAGCCGCACTCGCCGACGGCTTTGCCATCGCCATTCCGACCGAGACCGTCTACGGCCTTGCCGCCGACGCCACCAATCCGGCGGCGATCACCCGCATCTACGAGACCAAGGGCCGGCCGCGCTTCAACCCGCTGATCTGCCATATGGCCGATCTTGCGATGGCAGAGGAACATGCCGAATTCGATCCCGTGTCGCGGGCGCTCGCCGCAGCCTTCTGGCCCGGCCCGCTGACGCTGGTGCTGCCGCTGAAGCCCGAAAGCCCGATCCATTCGCTGGCGACCGCCGGGCTCGACAGCGTCGGCATCCGTGTGCCGAAGGGTTTTGCGGGTGCCCTGATCGGCGCCTTCGGGCGGCCGCTCGCAGCCCCCAGCGCCAATACGTCGGGCGCGATCAGCGCCACGAGTGCCGCCCATGTCGAGGCCGATCTCGGGGCGAAGGTCCCGTTGATCCTCGATGCGGGGCCCAGCGCCGTCGGCGTCGAATCGACGATCGTCAAGGTGGAGGGCGACCGGCTGAGACTGCTTCGGCCCGGCGGCCTGGCGGCACGCGAGATCGAGCGCGTCGCAGGCAGGCCGCTGCTCAGGGCGAAGACGGCATCGGCGGCCATCGAGGCGCCGGGTATGCTCGCCTCGCATTATGCGCCGGGCGCCGCCGTGCGTCTCAATGCGCGCACCGTCGAACCCGGCGAAGCGCTGATCGGCTTCGGCAGTGCCGCGGTCTCCGGCGCGGAGGCTGCGCGGATCGTTCTCGATCTCAGCCCGCGCGGCGACCTCGCCGAGGCGGCTGCCAATCTTTTCGACTATATGAAGCGGGCCGATGCCAGCGGGGCATCGAGCATCGCCTTTTCGCCCATTCCCGAAGAGGGGCTCGGCGAAGCGATCAACGATCGCCTGCAGCGGGCAGCCGCACCCCGCGACTGACAGACCTTATAGGACGCGAGAGAGGATCGATCTGATGAGCAGCCCCGGCATTTCCCCCGATCTTCTCGCCCGCTTCGCCGCCATCGTCGGCGACAAATACGCGCTTCGGGGCGAGGCCGATCTTGCGCCGCATCTGATCGAAAACCGCGGCCTCTATCATGGCTCCTCCCCTCTGCTGCTGAAACCCGGCTCGGTCGAGGAAGTCTCCGATATCATGAAGCTTGCGACGGAGACCGGAACGGCGATCGTGCCGCAGACCGGCAATACCGGCCTCGTCGGCGGCCAGACGCCGCGCGCCGGCAAGGCCGATATCATCCTGTCGCTCGAGCGCATGAACAGAATCCGCGATGTCGATCCGGTGGCCAACGTCCTGGTCGCCGATGGCGGCGCCATTCTGGCCGAAGTGCAGAAGGCGGCCGAGGCGCATGGGCGGCTGTTTCCGCTGTCGCTCGGCTCGGAGGGCTCCTGCCGCATCGGCGGCAATCTTTCCACCAATGCCGGCGGCACGGCCGTATTGGCCTATGGCAATATGCGCCAGCTCTGTCTCGGCCTTGAAGTGGTGCTGCCGACCGGCGAGATCTGGGACGGACTGCGCCGCCTGAAGAAGGATAATACCGGCTATGACCTGCGCGACCTCTTCATCGGTGCGGAAGGCACGCTCGGCATCATCACCGGCGCGGTGCTGAAGCTGTTTCCGCAGCCACTCGGCCATCAGGTGGCATTCGCCGGCGTGAATTCGGTCGAGGATGCGCTCGGCCTCTTCAACCTTGCCGCCAGTCTCTGCGGCGCCTCTCTTACCGGTTTCGAGCTGATGCCGCGTTTCGGCGTCGAGATCACCACCCGCCACATCGACGGCGTGCGCGATCCCTTGGACACGGCCTATCCCTGGTACGTGCTGATCGACATTTCGACGTCCGACTCGGCCGAGACGGCGGAGCGGATGATGAACGGCGTGCTCGAACAGGGTTTTGAGGCCGGGCTGGTGCTGGATGCCGCAATTGCCGCCTCGGTCGCGCAGCAGAAGGCGATCTGGCACATGCGCGAGAGCATGTCGGATGCCCAGAAGCCCGAAGGCGGGTCGATCAAGCACGATGTTTCCGTGCCGGTGTCGCGGATCCCGCATTTCATGGCCGAGGCCGAAGAAGCGGTCATGGCGGCGATGCCGGGCGCCCGCATCTGCGCCTTCGGCCATATGGGCGATGGCAATATCCATTACAATATTTCCCAGCCGGTCGGCGCCGACAAGGCCGCCTTCATCGCCCGCTGGCGCGAAATGAACCATATCGTCCACGGGCTGGTGCTGGCGCAGGGCGGCTCGATCTCGGCCGAACACGGCATCGGCCAGCTGAAGCGCGACGAACTGGCGGCAATCCGTCCGGCGATCGAAATCGACCTGATGCGCCGCATCAAACGCGCCTTCGATCCGGCTGATATCATGAACCCGGGGAAGGTTGTCAGCCTCGAAGGGTGAGGTTGACGAATGGGGTTTGCCCCTTATCCGGCGATTGGCAATGCGGCGGGGCGTCGTCGTGCGGCCGCTGGAAAGGGCTTTCCTCTCCTCCCTCATTCCTGCGCTCGCTAGGGGCAACCGTCAGCGCCAATCATTGCGCACTTCCGCCGGACCCACCTTAAGCCTGCTGCGTGCCGCCGCCGGTCAGGATCTGCAGCGCCGGCGATTGCTGGGTGCTGTTCTGGACGTCGTACATGGCGGTGAACCGGCGCAGCAGCTTGTCGACCTTCTTCGGATCCTGGAGATCCTCGAGCTTGACGAAGCGGTTGATGAGGTCGGCCTGCTTGGCGACGTCCATGCCCGACATCTGCGACGGCAGGCTGTAGGCAGTTGTGATCACCTGATAAAGCGCCCTGTCGCCGAGGATCGAATAGATCGAGGTGATGCTCGGGGCCTTGCGGCTGAAATAGAGCGCCAGGCGGACGCCGTCATTGCTTTCACCCTGCTGCGTTTCCATCGTCTGCTGGACATAGAGCTGCTGGGTACGGTCTTCCGCCGCCTTGTTCTGGATGGTGCCCATCTTGGCACGAGTCAGATTGCCGTCCTTGTCGAAGTTGAAGGCGGCGACGATATCCTTGAAGCGCGCATCGGCCTTGGTGTTGAGGTAGCTCTTCTTGTCGTCGGGATCGGAGGTGAAGATCTTCTTCAGCGTCGCCTTGTCGTAATCCTTCGGATCGAGATTATTCGCCTTCAGAACAAGATCGGTCAGGCGGCTGTCGTCGAGGAAATCGTCGAGCGACTTCACCTTCGCCATGCCCTTGGCGAAATAGTTGACTTCGGTCGTCGCGTCCTTGGATGCCTTGTCCTTCACCGGGCCGGCCTTCAGCAGCATGGTCACATGCGCCTTGTAGTCGGTGGCGTATTTGGCCATTGTCGCGTCGGGCAGCGCCTGGAAGGGGGCGGCCGCCTTGCCGTCAGGACCGAAATTGAAGGCGCGGGCGAGATTGGTAATGCGCTCGTCCTTCAGCGAGGCGATATAACCCTTCGGGTCGTAGGCATCGCTCGTCAGGATCTTGCGCATCATCGAGCGCGATACTTCCTGGTCCGTCAGGCCGAAGGCCTGTAGCGCCACATGATAGGGATCCGGCAGGTTGTCGTTGCTCTTGCTGAAATCGGCCGTCTTATTGGTGCGCATGAAGTCGTTGACGGTCTTGATGTCGGAAAAGTTCAACAGGCTGCTGCTGTCGGCCATCATCTTCGAATAATTGGAGGCGACCTCGTCAATCGCCTCGTCGCGCTCGTCGTCGTAGCGCGCCATATAATTGTCGTTGGTGGTCTGCGCCTGATCGGCCGTCTGGACCGAGCTTACCACCGGCAGCGATCCATCGGCGGCAAAATTGAAATCGGCGTTGAGATCGGCGTGGCCGGCAGCGGCGGCCGCAGTCGCATCGGTCAGGATGCTCTTCAGATCGGCGTTCGAAATGCCCGTCGGCAGATTATAGGTGCTCTTCAGGAAATTGGTGATCGCGTCGTCGGCGAGAAGATCGTCGACATTGCCGATCGTCGACATCCGCGCCGAATAATCGTCCGTGCGGGTGCTGGCGGCAAACTTCGTGTCGCGGATCTGGGTGGCCGTCTGCGCGGCCATGCCGTCCTTGAGCGTGCCGTCCGCCTTGAAGTTGAAGGCGGCGGCAACGTCGGCATAGGTGCCGGTGCCGCTCTGGTCGGTGAGGATCGCGCGAAGATTGACGTCGGTGACGGTGGACGGGATACCGAAAGCGTTGCGCACGAAATTGTTCAGCCTGCTGTCCGTCAGCAACTGATCGACATTCGAGATGCCGGCGATCGTCGCCTGGTAATAGACGGCGGCATCGTCGGCCTTGCCTGCAGTGCTGGCGCTTTGCGCAGCCGTCTGGGAGGCGTAAAGGGTCGCGACCGATCCGTCCGCCTTGAAATTGAAGAGATCGTGGACGTCGCTGTAGCCCTGAGCGCTGGCCGCGGTGCGATCGACGAGGAAGGTCCTCAGCGTCGCATCGGAGACGCTGTCTGCAACCTGCATGCTGGTTCTGAGATAGCTGACCGCCACGGGATCGGACATGATGTCGTCGACACTGGTGACACTGCCGATCATGCTGTTGAAATGCGCTGCGTTCGCCGCCGACTTGTCGGTGGTCGACTTGCGCTGAGCCGCAGTCTGGATCGCCGAACCGTTGATCGAACCGTCCGCATTGAAGTTGAAGTCGGCATTGAGATCGGCGTGGCCCTGGGCCGCGGCATAGGTCGAATCGGTCAGGATATTCTTCAGGTCGGCATTGCTGAAACTCGTGCCGAGGCCATAGGCATCCTTGATGTAGCGCGCCATGACGCTATCGGCCAGCAGATCGTCGACATTGGTGATGGCGCTCGACTGCGAGGTCACCGAATAATAGTTGGTCGTGCTCGATGCAGCCGATTTCAGTTTATTCGCCTGGTCGACCGACTGGACGCGCGCCGTGCTGGAGGTCGATCCGTCAGCCTTGAAGTTGAAAGCATTGTAGACATTGGTAAAACCCATCAGCTGGGCATAGCCCGGATCGGTCAGCACCGTGCGCAGCGCTGCGGCGGTGAAGTCGGCGCCCATGCTGTAGGCCGTCGTGATGTAGGAGGTCAGGCGTTTGTCGGCGACCAGATCGTCGACATTGGTGATCGTGCCGATCTTCGCCGTGTAATAGGCCTTGTTATATTCGGCCGCCGTCGCGCCGACATAGTAGACATCCGAACCGACCGAATTGTCGATGATGACCGACTGGGAATTCAGCGTATAGGTCTCGATGACCGAGGCCTTCTGCGCGGCGGTCTGCGCCGTGCCGGTGACGGTGCCGTCGGCATTGAAGCTGAACTGGGCGGCAAGCGCCTTGTATTTGTCGCCGCCTTGCGTGTTGACGACGCTCGAGGGGTCGTTGATATCGCTCGTCAGCACCTGGCGCAGAAAGTCCTTCGACGCATAGGTGGGATCGATGTTGAACGTCTTCAGCACATAGGTGCGCAGCCGGGTATTGTTGACCAGATCATCGACCGTCTGCACGCTGTCGATATTATTGCTGTAATAGGTGCTCTCGGCGCTCGCCGCCTTGTCGGCATCGGCGAAGGACTGCTTGTAGAGGCCGATCATGTCGTCCTCCTGCGCGTCCGTCTGCACGTCCTTGGCAGGCGCATTGAAATTGAAGGCGGCGGCGAATTCGCGGTAGCGCGTATCGGAAAGCTTGTTGGCGTAGCTGTTGGGGTCGGTCAGATCGCTTTCCAGCACCTTCTTCATGAAGGCTTTGGCGTAGGTCATGTCCTCGAGGCCATAGGCCTTCATCGCATAGCTGTAGAGCTTGTAGTCGCCGAGGAAGTCGTCGACGTCTTTGACCTTGTTGATATGGTCGGCGTAATACTGGGCATCCTTCTTGACCGTCGCCTGAGACGCAACCTTGTTGAGGCTGGACGTCATATCCTTCGACAGGATCGTGTAAGCGAGGGAAGCCGTGATCATGAATAGCGCCCTTTTCGGCAAAATCTCTAAAAGAACGACGAACTGCTGGTAAGCCCATTTTGCCATGGAAAGCTTACCTGAGGCTTACCTCAGGATGCATCATTTCCGCACAGCACACCGTTCACCTTCCGGAAACCCTGCCGGATTCGGTTTTGATAACCATCAGAGGAGGCAAAGTTTTCTTAACCGCAATTTTTAAGCTGTACGGAAGGGCGGGCCCCTATTGTCGGCCATAGAGGACGAAAAGTCCCAAGGAGAAGACCGGAAATCGGCTCTCAGGTAAGACAAGGGTAGAATGACATGAACAATCCCGTAAAGAAGCCGGCCTGGGCCGGCACGACGTTACGCCTCGATCCGTCCCGCTTTCCCCAGCAGGTCAGCTACGCCATCCATGATTGTTCGGATGACGTGAATATCACTATCGACGAACGCGGCGCGGTGCTGCGCAAAGTCCTGCCTTCCAGCGGGCTGCCGCTGTCGATTGCGCTGCCGAAGCGCGTCTTCAAGGGTGTCGCCGCCCGCGCCATCGACCATGGCGACGGTGAGGTTACCGTCACGCTCGAGCTGCACCACGCCGATCCCGAGCTCTGCATCCCGCTGCTCGTCGCCCATGATCTCAGCGATATCGCCGCCGACTGGCGCAGCTGGTCGGAAGCCTTCCGCATTCCAATGCTGATGGTCGAGGCCGACGGCGTCGCCCGTCCGCTCGAAGATCATATCGGGGGCTTGCGCACCAGCGATCTCAAGCCGCGCCGCCGTCATTCCTACTTCGCCAATCGCCGCCCGCGTTTCCTCGTGCGCCGCACCACCGGCCAGCTCGGCGTCGCCATGCGGATCGAAGGCAAGGAAATCATCGCCCGCCACTGAGCGATATCGCGACACTTCGTTTCGCAGCATTTCGAAACCCGGCGCCCGCGCCGGGTTCGCCGTTTCATTCATCGTCTCAATCAGGGAATGGCAAACAGCAGCGAGACGAAGAGGCCGAAGAAGATGATCAGCCCGACGCGATTGTTCGATTTGAACAGCGCCAGGCATTGGGCGGCATCCTCGATATCGAGCCGGACGATCTGCCAGGCGAACATGCCGGCCGCGCCGAGCAAGGCCAGGAAAGCGATGAGATTGGCGCCGGCGAGCGCGAAAGCCATAAACATCAGCACCAGCGTCAGCCCATAAAGGCCGATCAGCCATACTCTCGTCCTGTCGCCGAACAGGCGCGCGGTCGAGCGAACGCCGATCAGTTCGTCATCCTCCTTGTCCTGATGGGCGTAAATCGTGTCGTAACCGATCGTCCAGGCGACGGAAGCGGCATAGAGCAGGACGGACGCAAAGGAAATCCCGCCCAAAATGCCGGCCCAGCCCATCAGCGCACCCCAGGAGAAGGCAAGGCCGAGATAGAATTGCGGCCAGTCGGTGAAGCGTTTGGCGTAGGGGTAAAGCGCCACGATGCCGAGCGAGAGGACGCCGAGAAAGACGGTGAACCAGTTGAACTGCAAGAGCACGAAAAGCCCGACCAGCGCCTGCAGGCCGATGAAGATTTTCGCCCGGGCGCGCGTGACGCGGCCGGAGGGGAGCGGACGCGAACGGGTGCGCGCCACTTCCATGTCGATCTCGTGGTCGACGAGATCATTGTAGGTGCAGCCAGCGCCGCGCATGGCGACCGCGCCGATGAAATAAAGGAACAGGTGCGACACCAGCAGGCTGCCGGAATAGAGCCCCTCGCCGATCGCCGCATTGGCGGCAAGGGTCGCCGACCAGAAGCATGGCCACATCAGCAATTGCCAGCCGATCGGGCGGTCCCAGCGCGCCAGCTGCGCATAGGGCCAGAGCCATGGCGGCAGGATCCGGTAGACCCAGTTGTCGGAAGGCGCGTCGGAAACGCGGTCGTTAAGATGGTTGGTATCTTGCATGCCGCCATCTAGCGACCGGCCGGCGATCCGGTCAAGAAGCGATCTCTCTGTCTAATGCATGTCGTTATCCCGGAACCGCTACGCACTTCCGGGCGACATGCACTGGATGTTTGATGCATGTCGTTATCCCGGAACCGCTACGCACTTCCGGGCGACATGC
Organism: Rhizobium sp. CIAT894; assembly: GCF_000172795.2. Classification (NCBI taxonomy): domain Bacteria; kingdom Pseudomonadati; phylum Pseudomonadota; class Alphaproteobacteria; order Hyphomicrobiales; family Rhizobiaceae; genus Rhizobium; species Rhizobium sp. CIAT894. The sequence goes on along the minus strand of NZ_CP020947.1, from coordinate 923,748 downwards.
ATTGGATCACTGCAGGGAGAAATTGAACTTGTAGGTCGCCGAAACGCCGATCACGATCTGGTTCTTCGAACCGCGATCGCGCACCAGGCTGCTGTCGGCGGCCGGACCGGCCAGCCGCTTATATTCGAGGAAGGAGCTGGCCGAGAGATTTTCAGTCGCCTTCCAGGTGATGGCCGTTCCGGCGCCATAGGACTGGATGCCCGACGACGGCTTGTAAGGATCAAGGCCGCTTGCCGCGGCATGTTTGGCGCTGACGCCGTAATAGGCGTCGTAATAGCCGGCGGTGGCAAATGTCGCGCGCGGGCCGCCCGACAGCTGCAGGTTGGGCGCGATATCGGTGAAGGCATCGACGGCGAGATCGGCGACGATGCCGTCGTGGGAACGAATGCCCTGGCGGACTTCGGCGCGGGCGCGCAGGAAATCTGTGGGGTAAACCTCGACGAAGCCGCCGGCTTCCGCCCCCCATTTGACCTTCCTCAAGCCCTTCAGGTCACTGTCGTCACCGGCATCGCGCGAGGGGACGAATTTGCCGACGAGGCCGGCGCGGAAGGCGCCCTTGTCGATGAGGGCGAAGGACGGGTTGTCGTTGCGCGAGGAAAAACGCGGGCCTGCACCCTGGCGGCCGACCGAGATCAGCGGGCTGAACTTGAATTCATTATGCGACGAGCCTTCGAATTTCGGAGCGGAGAAGCCGGCGACGCCGACGCTCAGATACCAGTCGCCGGACCAGAAGGGCTGGCCGCTTTCCTGCGCGAGCGCCAAAGCTGGGGATGAAAGGGCAATAGCCAAAGAGATCGATACGACTGATCGATGAGACACGTCCGCACTCCAGAAAACGCAAAAACAAAGCCGCGGAGGGCGGCGGTGGCTACATTTATCGTGAGGTCGTTACCCCAATGTTAACCACAGCGAACAAAGGGCGCTCATGAAAGTGGTGCCGTGCGGCCCCCTCATCCGCCCTACGGGCACCTTCTCCCCGCTGGGGAGAAGGGAGAATCGAGAGGTCGCAGCATAACCCCTTCGCCCCAGCGGGGAGAAGGTGGCCCGAAGGGCCGGATGAGGGGGCCACACGGCACACCGCCAACGACCATCAGTTATCCTGAAGTCCCCCTCAGCATTCCTACCGCTGGTTCCACCGGCGAATGACCGGCTCCGTCAGATCATGTTCGTAACCGAGCACGCTGATAGAAGCCGTATCCAGCGAGAAATATGCGCCGCCTTCCGGCGGCAGGCCGAGCCAGCGGGCGGCGAGCACGCGCAGGAAATGCGAACTGGAGAAAATCAGGATGGTGCCGGTGGCCTCGCGAAGCGCATGGATGACGGCGTCGGCGCGAGCGCCGACATCGGCGGCGAACTCGCCGTTCGGGCAGCCGTCGCGAAAGAGCTGCCAGCCCGGGCGGGCGGCCAGGATCGCTTTGGTGGTGATGCCTTCATAGGCGCCGTAATCCCATTCGGCGAGATCCTCCCTGATCACCGCGCCCGATCCGAAACCGGCGAGCGCGCAGGTCGTGCGGGCCCGCGCCGATGGGCTCGACCAGACGGCGGAGAAGGAAAGGCCGGAAAGCCGTTCGGTCAGCTTACGGGCGGCGGCCTCGCCGTTCACAGTCAGGGGAATATCGCTGCGGCCGGTATGGCGCCCGGACAGGCTCCATTCGGTTTCGCCGTGGCGGACCAGATAGATCTCGGGAAACGCACTGCTCATCGGCATGCCCTTTCATTATGACCGGCACGGGTGCCACCGCTCAGAAGGTCACCTTTTCGAGCGGGGGGCGCCTCGCCTCGAATTCCTTCAGCTTGGCTTCGTTGCGCGCAATGTAATTGCGGTTGTCGGGAACGGTGAACTGGTTCTTGGCGATCTGGATCTGCAGGATGAAGAGTTCGTCCCAGCGGAAGCCGATTTCCGAGCCGGCCAGATAGAATTCCCACATGCGGAAGAACTGCTCGTCGTAAAGCGCCACCGCTTCGGCCTTGCGCGCCACGAAGCGCTCGCGCCAGTGGCGCAGCGTATAGGCATAATGCATCGGCAGGATTTCAACATCCCGGACCAGCAGCCCGGCCTTTTCGAGCGGCGGCACGACTTCGCCGACGGACGGGATATAACCGCCGGGAAAAATATACTTTTCGATGAAGGCGTTGGTGCCGAAGGCCGGCCTCGGACGGCCGATCGAATGCAGCACCATGACGCCGTTATCGTCGAGCAGATCAGCTACCTTGCGGAAGAAGTTAGGGTAATTGCCGATCCCGACATGTTCGAACATGCCGACCGAGACGATGCGGTCGAACTTTTTGCCGGTCATGCTGCGATAATCCTGCAGCTCGAAACGTATCCGATCGTCAAGGCCGCGCTTTGCAGCCCGGTCACGCGAGACCTTCAGCTGTTCTTCGCTGAGCGTGATGCCGGTAAAATCGGCGCCTTCGGTCGCCTCCGCCAGATACATGCCCATGCCGCCCCAGCCCGAGCCGATCTCCAGGATCCGCTGGTTGGGCTCAAGGAGAAGCTTGGCGGCGATATGGCGTTTCTTGGCAAGCTGCGCCTCGTCGAGACCGATGCCCGGCGGGTCGAAATAGGCGCAGGAATATTGCCAGTCCTCATCGAGGAAAAGATCGAAGAGCTTGGCCGACAGGTCGTAATGATGGGCGACATTGTGCTTGTTGCGATTGACCGGCAGGCGGCTCTTCAGCTGCTGCAACGCAATGCGACCGAGAAGCAGTGCCGCCATCTTGAAATCGAAGATTTCGTTGGTGGTGTTCTGCTTCACCAGCGACAGGAAATCATAGATGTTGCCCTGTTCGAGAATGAACCGGCCCTGCATGTACATTTCCCCGAGCTTCATCGTCGGGTCGCGGCGGATGGCGTCTTCGGCCTCCTGATCGGCAAGCCGGGCGACCACCATGTCGCCGGTGCCGTCGCCGATCATATGAGTGTCGCCATTGGCAAGGGTAAGTTTCAACGAACCCTTGCGGATGATTTGCTGGACGATCGATAAGAAAGCCGACGCCATGGACGCCTCGCAAATGTGACAGGATGGTCACATCAACTTAGGCGATCTCTTTCGCCTTACAAGCGCCGGATTTAGCACTCTGTAAAGAACGCTGCCAAACTGTTGCATTTTTGCCGAAATGCCAGCTAAGCCCTTATTTTCGCTTCATCGCTTCGGCCAGCGCGGCGCCGAAGGCACCCTGGCTCTCCTGTTTCGGCGCGGCCGGCCGTCTTTCGTTCTGCGGCCGCGAGCCCTGGTTTCCGCGAGAATCACCACGCGGCGGCGGTGCTGCAGAACCGTCATCCCGTTTCATCGACAGAGCGATGCGCTTGCGCTTGGCGTCGACCTCGACGACCCGCACCTTGACGACGTCACCAGCCTTGACGACCTCGTGCGGATCCTTGACGAAACGGTCGGCGAGCTGAGACACATGCACCAGGCCATCCTGGTGCACGCCGATATCGACGAAGGCGCCGAAGGCGGCGACATTGGTCACCGTGCCTTCCAGCACCATGCCGGGCTTGAGATCGGAAATTTCATTGACGCCCTCGGCGAAGGTCGCGGTCTTGAAGCTCGGACGCGGGTCGCGGCCGGGCTTTTCCAGTTCCGAGAGGATGTCTTTCACCGTCGGCAGGCCGAATTTCTCGTCGATGAACTGGCGCGGATCAACAGATTTCAAGACGGCGCTGTCGCCCATCAGCGCGCGCAGATCGCGGCCGCAGGCGGCGACGATCTTCTTGGCGACGCCATAGGCTTCCGGATGGACGGAGGAGGCATCGAGCGGCTCCTTGCCGTTGGGGATGCGCAGGAAGCCGGCACATTGCTCGAAGGTGCGCCCGCCAAGTCTTGCGACCTTCAACAGATCGCGCCGGGTCTCGAAACGGCCCTCGCTGTCGCGGTGGCGGACGATGGCATCGGCGATCGAGGGGCCGAGGCCGGAGACGCGGGACAGCAGCGGCGCCGACGCGGTGTTGAGATCGACGCCGACGGCATTCACCGCGTCTTCCACCACGGCATCGAGCGAACGCGACAGCTTCTGCTGGTCGACATCGTGCTGATACTGGCCGACGCCGATCGACTTCGGCTCGATCTTGACGAGTTCGGCCAAGGGATCCTGCAGGCGCCGCGCGATGGAGACGGCACCGCGCAGCGACACGTCGAGATCGGGAAACTCGGCCGCTGCGGTTGCCGAGGCGGAATAGACCGAGGCGCCGGCTTCCGAGACGATGACCTTGGTCGGCTTCGGCGCCGGAAGCTCAGCCAGCATGTCGGCCACCAGCTTTTCGGTCTCGCGGCTGCCGGTGCCGTTGCCGATCGAGATCAGCTCGACATTGTGCTTGCGGATCAGCGATGCGAGCTCGATCTGGGCGCCGCGCACGTCGTTCCGCGGCTGGAAGGGACAGACCGTCGATGTCGCAACCACCTTGCCGGTGCCGTCGACGACGGCGACCTTGACGCCGGTGCGGATGCCGGGATCGAGGCCCATCGTCGCGCGCGAGCCGGCGGGTGCCGCCAGCAGCAGATCCTTGAGATTGCGGGCGAAGACATGGATCGCCTCTTCTTCGGCCCTCTCACGCAGTTCGCGCATCAGGTCGAGCGAGAGCGACATGGAGAGCTTGACGCGCCAGGTCCAGCTTGCGACCTCCATCAGCCAGCGGTCGCCGGGGCGGCTCGCACCGATCTCGTAGGCGGCAGCGATCATGCGTTCGACCGGCTTGTTCGGCGAGAGGGTCTCGGCGTCGGCCTCGATCGTCAGCGTCAGCACCTCCTCGTTCCAGCCGCGCAGCATGGCGAGCGCACGGTGGCCGGGCGCGGTCGCCCAGCGTTCGGAATGGTCGAAATAATCGGAAAACTTTTCGCCCGCCGCCTGCTTGCCGTCGACGACCCTGGCCTTCAGCAGGGACGCCTGGCGCATGTGGGCGCGCAATCTGCCGAGCAGGTCGGCATTTTCGGCAATACCTTCGGCGATGATGTCGCGCGCGCCTTCGAGCGCCGTCTTTACGTCAGTCACATCGGCGGTGATGAAGCCTTCGGCGAGCACCGCCGGCTCCCGGCCGCGCTCGGCCAGGATCGCCTCGGCAAGCGGGCCGAGGCCGCGTTCGCGGGCGATTTCGGCGCGGGTGCGGCGCTTCGGCTTGTAGGGCAGATAGAGATCCTCGAGCTCGGCCTTGGTTGCGGCGCCCGCGACCTTGGTCATCAACTCGTCGGTCATCTTGCCCTGGGCGGTGATCGATTCGACGATCGTGTCGCGCCGAGCCTCGAGTTCGCGCAGATAGACCAGCCGCTCGGCGAGATCGCGCAGTTGCGTGTCATCGAGCCCGCCCGTCACTTCCTTGCGGTAGCGGGCGATGAAGGGCACGGTGGCGCCCTCGTCGAGCAGCTCGATGGCGGCTTTGGCCTGGTCCGGCCGGGCGTTGATTTCGGCCGAGATACGGGCTGCGAGAAAGCGGAGGTCAGCGGCCATGGGATTTCCTGTTCCGACGAAAGTTGCGGGACCATAGCGGCGAAAAGCGGCAAGGCAATGCCCGACTGTGGTTTCCACAGCGGAAGTTGATGGAATCAAGGATCATCGGCATTGTGCCGTGTGGCCCCCTCATCCGACCCTACGGGCCACCTTCTCCCCGCTGGGGAGAAGAGGGGAGCAGCCGCGTGCCTCTCTTTCCACTGCAGACGTTTCTAGGAAAAAGAGACGTTGCCACGATTCCCCTTCTCCCCAGCGGGGAGAAGATGCCGCAGGCAGATGAGGGGGCCACTCGGCACAACGCCTACCAATCGTCCACCCTTCGCGCTCCGCCGTTTTTGCGGTTGTGCAGATGCGGCATTCTTTGATAGCAGAAGCAACGTTTTTGGATCGCCCTGCCCGCGGGCGCAAGGAAAAGAGTGACATGCCAAACCTTCTTCTCGAACTCCGCTCCGAAGAGATTCCGGCCCGCATGCAGCGCAAGGCTGCCGGCGACCTGAAGAAGCTCGTCACCGATGCGCTTGTCGAAGCGGGTCTGTCCTATGAGGGCGCGCGCGAATATTGGACGCCGCGCCGGCTGGCGCTCGATATTCACGGCCTGACGGCGCGCTCCGCCGACGTGCGCGAGGAACGCAAGGGACCGCGCACCGACGCCAATGAGAAGGCAATCGAAGGCTTTCTGCGCGGCGCCGGCCTGTCGTCGGTCTCCGAGGCGCAGGTGGTGAGCGATCCGAAGAAGGGTGATTTCTACGTCGCGGTGATTTCAAAGCCTGGCCGCGCGACGGAAGAGATCGTCGCCGAAGTCATGCCGGGCATCATCCGCGATTTTCCCTGGCCGAAATCGATGCGCTGGGGCAAGGCATCGTCCAGGCCCGGCGCGCTTCGCTGGGTGCGGCCGCTGCAGTCGATCGTCTGCACCTTCGGCCCGGAGCATGAAGAAACTACCGTCATTCCCTTCGAGATCGACGGCCTCACCGCTTCCAACATCACCTATGGCCATCGCTTCCATGCGCCCGAGGCGATCACGGTGCGACGCTTCGACGATTATGCGGCGAGCCTGGAAAAGGCCAAGGTCATCCTCGATGCCGAGCGGCGCAAGGACATCATCCTGCACGACGCCCGCGACATCGCCTTCGCCAATGGCCTCGAACTGGTGGAAGACGAAGGCCTGCTGGAGGAAGTCTCCGGTCTCGTCGAATGGCCGCAGGTGCTGATGGGCAGCTTCGAGGAGGATTATCTCTCCATTCCCTCGGAGATCATCCGGCTGACGATCAAGACCAATCAGAAGTGCTTCGTTACCCGCAAACAGGGTGAAGAGACGCTTTCGAACAAATTCATCCTGGTCTCCAATATCCAGGCGCATGACGGCGGCAAGGAAATCGTCCACGGCAACGGCAAGGTGGTGCGGGCCCGGCTTTCGGACGCGCTGCATTTCTGGAAGCGCGACCAGGGCAACCTGCCGGATCTTGAGACGCTCGAGGCATCTGCCGCAAAATTCGGCCTCGACCTGAAGCAGCCGCTCGACCAGCGCATGGCCAAGCTCGATGCGCTCGACGTCACCTTCCATGCCAAGCTTGGCACGCAGGGAGCCCGCGTCGCCCGCATTCGGGCGCTGGCATCGGAGCTGGCGAAAATTACCGGCGCGGACGCGGCTCTCGTGGATCGCGCTGCCGTGCTCGCCAAGGCCGACCTGCGCACCGAGGCTGTCGGAGAATTCCCGGAATTGCAGGGCTTGATGGGCCGTAAATATGCGGTGCTGCAGGGCGAGAATGCCTCGGTTGCCGCGGCGATCGAGGATCACTACAAGCCGCAAGGCCCATCGGACCGCGTGCCGGAGGACAAGGTAGCGATCACGGTCGCTCTTGCGGATAAGCTCGATACGCTGATCGGCTTCTGGGCGATCGATGAAAAGCCGACAGGCTCCAAAGATCCCTTCGCTCTGCGCCGCGCCGCACTCGGTGTCGTCAGAATCCTGCTGGAGCGCAGGGTTCGCCTGCCGCTCCTGGCGACATCAAAGGACACCGATCTCCTCTCCTTCTTCCACGACCGTCTCAAGGTCTATCTGCGCGACCAGGGCGCCCGTCACGATCTCATCGACGCCGTGCTGACGCCTGAAGCCGACGACCTGCTGATGGTGGCGCGCCGCGTCGAAGCACTGACGGCCTTCATCACCTCCGAGGACGGCAAGAACCTGCTTGCCGGCACCAAGCGCGCGACGCAGCTGCTCGCCGCCGAGGAGAAGAAGGGCACCGTGATCGCCGACGCCGTTTCGCCCGCCCTTCTGAAGCTCGATGCCGAAAAGGAACTGTTTGCGGCAATATCGGCCGCATCGAAGGAGGCGGCTGATGCCGTCGCCGGAGAAGATTTCCGCTCGGCGATGGCAGCACTTTCCAAGCTGCGCGGCCCGGTCGACCGCTTCTTCGAAGACGTGCTCGTCAACGACGAAGACGCCGCCATCCGGGCCAACCGCCTCGCCTTGCTGCGGCTGATCCGCGAAGCGACAGGAACGGTGGCGGATTTCTCGAAGATTTCGGGTTGACGTTCTGCTCTTTGCAGTAGGCCCTCAAAACAAGAATGCACCCCCGCTGCTCATCGAGGGTGCATTCGCTCCACCGAGGTGGAACCCCAAACGATCGGAACCTTGATCAGGCGGGGCAGGGAACCTTATCTTGCGATGGCGGAATTGCCTTGGAAACGTAGCTTGAATTCGGAGGTGTCGAGGCCCGCCGGCTGTTCGGCCATGCCGGCCACAACGGGCTTGGCATCGCCGCCGATGACGGCCGCGGTCTTCGCGTTCATGTCGATCCCGTCTGCGGGCGGTGCCGGCGGGACAGCGGCAACCATCGCCTCCGGGGTCGCCTTGCTGACGAAGAGAACGGGCGAGCCGCCCATCCAGCCTTCGGTGCGATAGATCTTCTTTTCGCCGCCGACATCGCGGACTTCGCTCGCCTGAAGGACGCCGGGCTTCAGTTCCGGCACCGTATAGTCCTTTTTGGTCGCATCGGCCTGCAACGGCGGGCAATCGGCACAGCTTTCAGTGACGATACTTCCGTCAGCGCGCGGGGCAGCCGTACCGACCACCTCGATCGAGGAGGCCATCACCGGGCCTGCCATCAGCAGGACTGCCGCACCGAAGAAAATCTGACGCATCAACGCACCTCCGTCTTACCGTAGGAGCGGTATAACGCAGCTTTGTTTCCATCCCGTCAGAGGAAAGGGTAAAAATTTAAAGAACGTGCCGGTTTATACTTTGTCCGAGCCAGTCTCGCGCTCGATTGCCCGCCAGCCGATGTCGCGCCGGCAGAAGCCGTTTTCCCACTTCACCCTGTCGAGCAGCGCGTAGGCGCGGTCCTTGGCCGCGGCGACCGTGCCACCCGATGCGGTGACGTTGAGCACGCGGCCGCCGGTCGCAACCAGCGCGCCGTCCTTCAAAGCCGTGCCGGCATGAAACACCTTCTCGCCCTCGCCGGCATCCGGCAGCGAGAGGATCGGCGTGTTCTTCTCGTAGGCGGCGGGATAACCCTTGGAGGCCATGACCACCGTCAGGGCCGGATCGTCGCTCCATTCGGCTTTCACCTGATCGAGCGTACCGTTGGCGGTGGCGAGCAGCAGCGGCAGCAGATCGCTCTTCAACCGCATCATCATCACCTGGCATTCGGGATCACCGAAGCGGACATTGTATTCGATCAGCTCCGGTCCTTTCGCGGTGATCATCAGCCCGGCGAAAAACACGCCGGAGAAGGGATGACCGCTCTCGGCCATGCCGCGCATCGTCGGTTCGATGATCTCCTTCATGGTGCGCTCGACCATCTCGGCGGTCATCACAGGGGCCGGCGAATAGGCGCCCATGCCGCCGGTGTTGACGCCGGTATCGCCCTCGCCCACCCGCTTGTGATCCTGAGCGGTTGCAAGCGGCAGCGCATGTTTTCCATCGCAGAGGCAGAAGAAGCTCGCCTCTTCGCCATCGAGATAGGCTTCGACGACGACTTCGGCCCCAGCCGCGCCGAAGGCGCCCTCGAAGCAGTCGTCGACGGCATCAAGCGCCTCATCCAGCGTCATCGCCACCGTCACGCCCTTGCCGGCGGCAAGGCCGTCGGCCTTGACGACGATCGGCGCGCCCTGAGCGCGGATATAGGCCTTGGCCTTCGGTGCATTGTTGAAGCGCTGGTAGGCGCCGGTGGGAATGCCGTAGCGGGCGCAGATATCCTTGGTGAAGCCCTTGGAACCTTCGAGCTGGGCAGCGCCGGCCGAGGGGCCGAAAACCACAAGGCCATCGGCGCGCAGCCGGTCGGCGAGGCCGGCCACCAGCGGCGCCTCCGGGCCGACGACGACGAAATCGATCGCCTTGTCCTTGCAGAAGGCGGCCACTGCCTCGTGATCCTCGATATTCACAGGCACGAGGACGGCATGTTCGCCAATGCCGGGATTGCCGGGTGCGGCATAGAATTCGCTCAGCAACGGCGATTGCGCCAGCTTCCAGGCGAGCGCATGCTCGCGTCCGCCCGATCCGATCAACAGAACCTTCATGCGCCACCCTTTCCTTTTGCCTCTGGCGGTTAAGGGCCAAGGGGCGAAAGGTCAAGCGCGAAAGCTTACCAGCCTCCCCCGCCGCCGCCGCCGCCACCGCCGCCGGACGAGCCGCCGCCGGAAAAACCGGAGGATGAACTCGACGGCGGCGGCGCGGGTATGGTCGAGGCGATGGTCGAGGCCATCGACGAGGAAAAGCCGCCGATGCGATCGGAGAAGCTGCCGCTGTTGAAATTGCCGGAATACCAGCCGGGCGCATAGGCCGCGGCCGCACCGGCGGCAGCGGCCGCAAGCCAGGCCTCGAAGGTGCGCGACCAGGGTTTTTCGACGCCGAGCGCCACCGCATAGGGCAGCAACGTCTCGAAATGCTGCGGCGACATCTGCGGAGCGCCAGCCGTGTTCATCCGGTCTTTCTCGGCCAGCGTCAGATATTGGCGCAGGCCGTCTATCCCGTCCATCATCCTGGCGCCAAGCGGCGTCGGTGCGCCCATGATGAAGAAATACAGGATGTTGAGCAGCACGATGCCGCCGACGGCAAAGAGCATGGGCGTTTCGTGCAGCTTCACCAGCGAGGAGGCGAGCGCCAGGACCATGGCCGACAGGATGCCGATGCCGACGAAAACGCCGATCGCCGCGGCGATGATGGCAATGATCTTGCCGAACAGCGAACTGCCGCGATGCAGCGACCGGACGAAGCCGGCAACGAAAACCGCAACGAAAACCGAGATGGCAGTCGGGATCAGTATCAGCGCGATCGTGTCCGGCTCCAGCGACCCAAAGACGAACAGCGTCACCAGGGCGGCGGCGCTGAGCGCGATGCCGCCTATGGTATAGCCGAGGTTGGCATTGTAATATTTGCCACGGTGTTCCTTCTCGATCGCCGAACGGAAGGACTGGCCGACGGATTTCACTCGCTCGCCATTGGCCTTGTCGATCGTCAGCGTTCTGCCTTCACCGCCGGCGACCCTCAGCAGCTCGATCTCGCCGGCCTGGAATTTCTCCTTGCCGAGCGCTTTGCCGGTGCCGCGGATGACGATCGAATTCTTCAGGTCTTCGAGTTTGACGTAACCACGGACCGCCAGATTGAGCGCCGTGGCGGAAAGCGCCGTCCAGCCCCCCCCGGAAAATCCCTTATTGTCGATGTAGTTGACCAGCGCCGGCGAGATACCGTCAGGCGCGTCCCAGCGCGGCACGACGACGCCGCGGGCAGGATCGCGGCCGACCTTCAGCCATGATCTGAGATAATAGGCGAAAACCAGGATCAGGCCGCCGAAGCCGATGAAATAATCACGGTTGTCCTTGATCCACCAGTTGCTTTCCATATCGGCGCTCGGCGGATCGATCGAGCCCTTCGGCATGCGGATCGCGAAAGTTAGCCCTTCCTTGGCATCGAGCGGCGCGGTGGTGGAAAAGGTAAGGCCGGCCCCGTTGTCGCTGACGCTGGCGTCCTTTCCCCTGGCGCCCTGAGGGCCGGTGAAGAAGACGGTCTCCGTCGCCCTGACACCAGGCGGCAGCGTCACCGTCGCCGTGGCCGAGCGGATCGGGAAGAGCCAGCCATTGCCGGTGACGTTCCAGTAAAGTTCGTCATGATCGTCGAAATAGCGGATCTGGCGGTTGGTCTTGTAGGTGAAGACATAGCGGTGGCGGCCCGGCATCACCGTCACCTCGGCGGAGCCGGCATAGATGCGGATGCCGTCCGAAATCGATTCAGTGTGCCAGGGCTCGTCCGCGCCGTCGCGGGTGACCGACACCATATCGAAATCGACGCTGCGGCGGCGGCCTGCGGCATCGGTGAAATAGAGCGGGAAATCACGGAAGATGCCGTGATTGATCCGGTTGCCCTCGGCATTGACGGTAATCGTTTCCGTCACTGTCATCGCACCGCTCTTTTCGAGCGCGATGTCGGCGGCGAAGCTGTCGATCACCTCGGCGGCAAAGGCCGCCGGCGCGGCAAACATCAAGAGCAGTGCAAAACAAAATCCGAAAAACCGACGCCCCATCCCTGTCTCCCGCCGGCAGCCTCGGCTGCTTCTCCTCAATCATTGTCCTGATATGTCACGCCGAGGGCGGCAAGCGTCCGCCAATAGGCGGGGTAGGTCTTGCCGACGCAATCGGGATCGAGAATGGTGATGCCGTCGATCTTCAACCCGGCGAGCGCGAAACTCATGGCGATGCGATGATCGGCAAAGGTATCGATCTCGGCCGGCAGGCGTTTTCCCGCAAGGGCCGGATCGGACCTTACGATCAGATCGTCGCCCTCTTCACGGGCAAGGCCGGGAAGGATGCGGTTGAGGCCGGAGGAAAGCGCCCGGATGCGGTCGCATTCCTTGACGCGCAGATTGGCGATACCGACGAAGCGGACCGGCGTCGCGTTGAAGGCGGCGAGCACGGCCAGCGTCGGAACCGCATCCTGCATCTGCGAACCGTCGATTTCGGCGGGCAACTGCGGAAAACGGGCGATCATGTCATAGGCGCGGGCATCCGGCTGCGAAAAGGCGTCGGCGGGAACACCGAGATCGATCGCGCCGCCGGTCAGCACTTCGGCGGCCCATAGATAGGTCGCAGCCGAGGCGTCAGGCTCAACGATGAAGTCGGCGGCACTGTAGCCGGTCGGCTCGACGCGCCAGGTGACCGGGCTGATCTTTTCGACCCTGGCGCCGAAGGCCTTCATCGCCGCGGTGGTCAGATCGATATAGCCGAGCGCGCCGATATCCTCGCCGACGAGTTCGATATCGACCGGCCGGTCGCCGCCGGCCGCCATCATCAGCAGCGCCGAGACATACTGGCTGGAGAGGCCGCCATCGATGCGAATGCGGTCGGCCTGGAAGCGGCCGGTGCCTTTGACGGTAACCGGCGGGCAGCCGGTTTCGGCGGTGACATCGATGCCGAGCGTGCGCATCGCCTCGACCAGCGGACCGATCGGGCGTTTGCGCATATGTTCGTCGCCATCGACGACAACGGTGCCGTCGACCAGGGCAGCCGCTGCCGTCAGGAAGCGTGTCGCCGTGCCGGCATTGCCGAGGAAAAGCGACGCCTTCGGCGGCTGCAGCCTGCCGCTGCCGGTGACGACGAAGGTGGTGTCGTCGGGCTCGTCGATCGCAACACCCATCGCACGCAGCGCATCGGCCATATAACGCGTATCGTCACTCTTCAGCGCACCGGTCAGCCGGCTCGTGCCCTTGGCAAGGCCGGCGAGCAGCAGGGCGCGATTGGTAATCGACTTGGACCCCGGCGGCATGGCGCGGCCCGAAAGCGGCCGGCCCGGCGGGATGATCGTGAGTTTGGCTGTGCGTGTCATGCTAAGTCTTCCGTATAGGCGAGCCTTCGGCCGCAATCTGCCCCTGCTCTTAATCGCTTTTTCGCAAAGGCAAAATGCCGGATCGTCAGAATTTGACGCTCGGGACGGCGCGATCGGCCTCATTGGTGATCTCGAAATACTCGCGCTTCGCAAAACCGAACTGGCCGGCGACGAGATTGGAGGGGAAGCTTTCGACCTTGACGTTCAGGTCTCGGGCCGCACCATTGTAATAACGCCGCGCCATCTGCAACTCGCCTTCCATAGTTTCCAGCGAAGCCTGGAGCTCGGCAAAATTCTGGTTGGCCTTCAGATCCGGATAGGCCTCGGCGAGCGCGATGACCCGCCCCAGCGCCTGGCCGAGCAACCCCTCCGCCTGCGCCCTGCCCGCGACATCGCCCGATGGCACGGCCTGCGCCTTGTTGCGCAGCGCAACTACCTCTTCGAGCGTCGACTTCTCATGGGCAGCATAACCCTTGACCGTTTCGATCAGGTTCGGGATCAGATCGGCGCGGCGCTTGAGCTGCACGTCGATGCCCGACCAGGCTTCCTCCGCCATCTGCCGGGAACGAACAAGGCCGTTGTAGATGAAGACGACGTAGAGCGCGATGACAACAATGACGCCAAGTGCAATATACATCGCGAATCCCCGCAGCGAAGTAATGTTCGCGCGGAGACTACGCGGGATTGCCGGCTTTCGTCAAACGCCGATATCGGCAAGGATTCGGGCCGTCGTCTGCTCCGGCGAAAGGTCCGTCGTATCCATTTCGATGGTGCGTTCAGCCAGTCCACGCAACAGCTTATAGTTTGCCCGGAGCTGTTGCAGCCTCGCCGTATCCGTCAACTTGAGCGCCTCTGATCGGCCGGGAGAGATGAGGCGTCTGGCATTCTCCTCCGGGGCGCAATCGAGGAGAACCGCGACAAGATCCGCGCCTCTGGCGGCAGCCAGATCGAGATACCAGGAAAACATTGCACTATCGTGCTCGTCGTCCGCCAGAGCATCGGTAAAGACGAAGCTTTCAGCCGGATCGGCGCGCACGGCGTGGTCAAATACCGCTCGTCGAATCTGCTCACGCAGTGATGCATGCAAAGGGTTGCCGCGGGCGAAAAGAGCTTCGGCAGGATTGAGCAGTGTATGATTGTCGATGAGGCGCGCGCCGAGCCTTTTTGCCAGCAAGCGACCGACAGTCAGCTTTCCAGTGCCCGGCCAGCCGTTGATATGGATGATACGGCCGACAGGGTTTTGCGTCACGCCGCCTCTTTGCCCAGGTTGACGCCGCCGGCGTCGGTCAGCAGGAAGGCTTCGCCGCAGGCCTTGGCGAGCGTACGCACCCGCAGAATATAGCTCTGGCGCTCGGTCACCGAGATGACGCCGCGAGCGTCGAGCAGGTTGAAGACGTGGCTGGCCTTGATGCATTGGTCATAGGCCGGGAAGACGCATTTGTGCAGGCGCTGGTTGGCGTTGTCACCGGGAGCGCCGGCATCGAGCAGCGCCCGGCATTCCTTCTCGGCATCGACGAAGTGGCGATGCAGCATCTCGGTATTGGCGAATTCGAAATTGTGACGCGAATATTCCTGCTCGGCCTGCAGGAAGACGTCGCCATAGCTGATCTTCTCGTCGCCCTCGCGGCCGTTGAAGTTCAGGTCGTAGACATTGTCGACGCCCTGGACATACATGGCGAGGCGCTCGAGGCCATAGGTCAGTTCGCCCGCGACCGGCGCGCATTCGATGCCGCAGACCTGCTGGAAATAGGTGAACTGCGAGACTTCCATGCCATCGCACCAGCATTCCCAGCCAAGGCCCCAGGCGCCGAGCGTCGGGCTTTCCCAGTCGTCCTCGACGAAGCGGATGTCGTGCAGCAGCGGATCGAGACCGATCGCCGCCAGCGAGCCGAGATAAAGCTCCTGCAGATTGGGCGGGTTCGGCTTCAGGATGACCTGGTACTGGTAATAATGCTGCAGGCGGTTGGGATTTTCGCCATAACGTCCGTCGGACGGCCTGCGGGACGGCTGGACGTAAGCGGCCTTCCACGGCTTGGGGCCGAGGGCACGCAGCGTGGTGGCCGGGTGGAAGGTGCCGGCGCCGACTTCCATGTCGTAGGGCTGCAGCACCGCGCAACCCTTGTCCGCCCAGTAGCTATGCAGGGTCAGGATCAGCGCCTGAAAGGAGCGCTTCGGGTTCATATGGTCTGGGATGGCTGACATGGGATGGCACCGATTGCTTGGGAATTATCGGCGCGACAGGTGCCATGGTGGACCGCAGGGGTCAAGGGTTTTGCGAGCGAGCCGGCGCCGTGTGGAGAGGGTCTCTGCCCCTCACCCTAGCCGACCGGGGTCGAGCCGCGGGTCTCTCCCCGTCCTCCGAACCCCCGTTCCGACGGGAAGAGGGAACCTGCCCTGTGAAACGTCGGTGAGGGACGGAGAGGTTGCGGCATCTCCCCTTCGCCCCAGCGGGGAGAAGATGCCGGCAGGCAGATGAGGGGGGAGCGGCAAAGCCGCGAATGCACTGAGCGCAGGCGAAGGGCAATGAATGGCGTGCCGTGTAGCCCCTCATCCGACCCTTCGGGCCACCTTCTCCCCGCTGGGGAGAAGGGAGAATCGGCGCCTATTCCTCATCCCGCTTCAGCCGATATTCCCCGGTCACCGGGTCCTTGACCAGCGTGCCGATCGCGCCGGTCTGGCGCTCTTTTTCGGCGCGGCGTGACTTTTCGGCGAGCTTGCGGGCATCGGAGACGAAGCGGCGGTAGAGCCACCAGGCTGAGAAGACCAGGACCAGGATCGTGATAAGCTGTGCCATTCCCCTCTCCCGCCCTCCTTAAAGCCCGAAGCGGCTCCACAATGCCCTTTCTTCGGCCGCTTCGACAAGCCCTGTCGCAAGACCGGATGCGGCACTTTCGAGTGTAACAGGCGATACGCCGGGAATGCGGCGGCCGAACAGGCCGCGGCCGGCGGTGACGAGTTCCAGCTTGGTCTTCTGGCCGTAGCGCCGCTTCAACTCCTGGCGCATGTCGCCGAGCCCGTCGACGAGGCCGAGCTCGAGGCCGCGGGTGCCGCTCCAGAACAGGCCGGAGAAGACCGCCGCATCGTCCTTCAGCTTGCCGGCGCGGCGCTCGCGCACCATGGCGATGAAGACCTGGTGGATTTCGAGCTGCAGGCTCTTCAGATACTCGATGTCCTTTTCTTTTTCCGGCTGGAACGGATCGAGGATCACCTTGTTCTCACCGGCGGTATAGACGCGGCGCTCGACGCCGATCTTCTTCAACAGTTCGGGAAAACCGAAACCGCCGGAGACGACGCCGATCGAGCCGACGATCGAGGTGGCGTCGGCGATGATCTCGTCGCCGGCAAGCGCGATCATGTAGCCGCCGGAGGCCGCGACATCCTCGACGAAAACCAGCACCTTCTTCTGCTTCTCGCGGGCGAGTTCGCGAATGCGGGTGAAGATCAGCCGGGACTGGACGGGCGAACCGCCCGGCGAATTGATTGTTATGGCAACCGCCGGCGCGTCCTTCATGGCGAAGGCCTTTTCCAGAACCGGGGAAACATTGGCGAGATTGAGAGCCGGCCGGAATTGACCGCCGCCGCTGACGATTGCGCCCTGCAGCCGGACGACCGGGATGGTGAGACCATCCTTGCGGAACCGTTTCGGCAGCAGTTTTCTCAACAATCCGGCCATCTCTCATCCTTCGCTTGGCGTCGTCCGATCGTCAATCGCGATCGGCATCCATGTATGCGCTGGAACGACAAACGCAATGGCCGCGTTCTGGAAAACATGCAGTTTGATTTTCTTGTTGCGAATGACTTGCATTATCATTCTAATCCGTCATAGTGACGCTCACGATAAACAGGTGGAAATCGCATGGACGCCCTGAATCCGAATGCAAACAGCGGCTGGCGGCACGAACGCGGCGAGGCATCGCTATCGGATGTGTACCGCACCATCGGAACGGGGCGTCACAGTTCGGTATGGCGGCGGGCGGCGGCCTTCGCCGGGCCGGGCTACATGGTCGCCGTCGGCTATATGGACCCCGGCAACTGGGCGACCTCGCTCGCCGGCGGCTCGAAGTTCGGCTATGCGCTGCTGACCGTCGCCCTGCTTTCCAACCTGATGGCAATCGTGCTGCAATCGCTCTGCGCGCGCCTGGCGATCGCGTCCGGCCGCGATCTCGCACAGGCCTGCCGCGACGCCTTTCCGAAATGGGTCTCGGTGCCGCTCTGGGCCTTTGCCGAGATCGCCATCATCGCCACCGATATCGCCGAGGTGATCGGCACGGCGATCGGCCTCAACCTGTTGATGGGCATCCCGCTCGAACTCGGCGTGCTGATCACCGCGCTCGACGTCTTCGTCATCCTCTTCCTGCAGAAGCTCGGTTTCCGCTGGGTGGAAGCCTTCATCATCGCGCTGCTCGGCGTCATCGCGGTCTGCTTCGGCGTGCAGATCCTGCTTGCCGATCCGCAATGGGGCGCCGTGCTTACCGGCTTCTTCCCGACAACCGAGATCGTCACCAATCCGGAGATGCTCTACCTGGCGCTCGGCATTCTCGGCGCGACCGTCATGCCGCACAATCTCTACCTTCATTCCGGCATCGTGCAGACGCGGGCCTATGGCCATACCGTTCGTGAGAAGAAGGAGGCGCTGACTTTCGCGACGATCGACTCGACGGTGGCGCTGTGCTTCGCGCTGCTGATCAACGCCTCGATCCTGATCCTGGCGGCGGCCGCCTTCAATGCCCATGGCAAGACCGACGTCGTCGAACTCGGCGATGCCTATTCGCTGCTGTCGCCGCTGCTCGGTCTCGCCATCGCGCCGACGCTGTTCGGCATCGCGCTGCTGTGCTGCGGCCTGAACTCGACCGTCACCGCGACCCTTGCCGGCCAGATCGTCATGGAAGGCTTCCTCAAGATCAGGCTGAAGCCGTGGATGCGCCGGCTGATCACCCGCGCCATCGCCATCGTCCCGGCGGCGATCGTCACCATCTGGTATGGCGATAAGGGCACGGCCGAGCTTCTGATCCTCACACAAGTGGTGCTCAGCCTGCAGCTTTCCTTCGCCGTCTTCCCGCTTGTCATGTTCACCGCCAGCAAGGCCAAGATGGGCGAACTCGTAGCACCGCGCTGGCTGAGCGGCATCGCCTATCTGATCGCGGTCGTCATCGCCGGCCTGAACGTCAAGCTGCTGTTCGACTTCGTCACCGGCTAAAGCGATTCCAGGAAAAGTGTGAAGCGGTTTTCCGTCCGGAAATGCGGGAGGCCCTAAAGCCTGGCATAGGCCGCCCGGCCATTGTTGAAATCATCGACGAGAGGGGAGAACTTGTGGCTCCCCTCTTCGTGCATGATGAGGGCGGCGCGTAGCGAAAGCCGCGCCCGCGATCCCTTGATCGCGGTCACCAGGATACGAACGGCATTTTCACCCGGGCGCGGATGAATGGCGGTCACTTCGATGCCGCCGAAGCGCCGGCCGCAGGCGTCAACGATCTCGGCAATCGATTCCGGCCTGGCGATCAGCGACAATTGCCCGCCCGGGATCATGATCGCGCCCGCCGTGCGGATCCAGCTCTCGAACAGGCCGTCGGTCATCGCATGGGCTTCGGCCTTCAGCGCATCGGGCGTGCGCCGGTCGTCGGCATCGTTGAAGGGCGGGTTCATGATGACGTGGTGGAAACTCTCATCGATGAGGCCGGCATCGTTGCGCGCCTTGGCGGTCAGCGTCACATCGGCCTCGACGACACTGAGGCGGCCGGCGACATGGGCGTTTTCTGCCAGCAGGATGCTACGGCGGGCATAATCGGCCATCTCGGCCGAACGCTCGAACAGCACCACCTCGGCATCCGCAAGCCGCGAGGCGACGGCAAGGCCGGCAGCTCCCGCACCGGCGCCGAGATCGGCAACCCTGACCGGGCGCTCGTCGGCGACGAGGGCTGCCAGCAGCATCGCATCCATGCCGGAGCGATGGCCCCTGCCCTTCGGCTGCACCACATGAAAGGCGCCGCGGTGGAAGGCATCGACGGTGTCGGTGGGCTTTCCGGTCATCTCAGGCTCATTTCTTCTCGCGCAGCTCGCCGCCGAGACCGGCATCGATCAGGATGCGGCGCGCCTGATCGGCCATCTCCTCATCCACCAGCAGACGGCGCGGCAGCATGCCGAGCGAGCCCTCCAGCACGCTCATGCCCTGGTCGGCGATGAAGCAGTGAATTCCCGCGTCCTTCATCAAACTCTCGGCAAAGGAGAGCAGAACGGGGTCGTTGGCGCGGATAAGCTCATGCATTTGCCGTCGTTTTCCTTCCAATTTCGTTCAGCGCGACAATTCACCCCTTGCCGCGCCCATCGCCCCTTTCTATTGTCAGGTGCAATGAATGAACAGGAGTCCGGGTCGTTGGGCGTGGTCATACCGCTTGAAGAAAGCAAAAACAAACTGGCATCCATCAAGCCATTGGTCGATCTCACCAGGGCGGATATGGAGCGGGTGAACCAGCTCATTTTGTCCAAGGCCGGCTCCGACGTGCAGATGATCCCCGAGGTGGCGAACCATCTGATCTCGTCCGGCGGCAAGCGGCTGCGGCCGATGCTGACGCTGGCAGCCGCCGCGCTGTTCGACTACAGGGGCGAAAACCACGTCAAGCTGGCGACCTCGGTCGAATTCATGCATACCGCAACGCTGCTGCATGACGACGTCGTCGACGAAAGCGACCTGCGCCGCGGCAAATCGACGGCGCGGATGATCTGGGGCAACCAGGCAAGCGTGCTGGTCGGCGACTTCCTGCTCGGCCAGGCCTTCCGCATGATGGTCGAAGTCGGCTCGCTCGATGCGCTCGACGTGCTGTCCTCGGCCGCCTGCGTGATCGCCGAAGGCGAAGTGCTGCAGCTTTCCGTCGCCAAGAACATGGAGACGACGGAGGACGATTATCTCGCCGTCATCCGCGCCAAGACCGCAGCGCTCTTTGCCGCCGCCGCCGAAGTCGGGCCGATCGTCGCCGAGGCCGGCAAATCCGGCCGCAACGCGCTGAAGTCCTATGGCATGAATCTCGGGCTTGCCTTCCAGCTCGTCGACGACGCGCTCGACTATGGCGGCAAGGCGGCCGATCTCGGCAAGAATGTCGGCGACGATTTCCGCGAGGGCAAGATCACCCTGCCGGTCATTCTCGCCTATCGCCGCGGCACCGAGGACGAGCGCGCCTTCTGGCGCGATGCGATCGAAGCCGGCAACAGCACCGACGCCAA
Source organism: Rhizobium sp. CIAT894 (assembly GCF_000172795.2). Lineage (NCBI taxonomy): Bacteria > Pseudomonadati > Pseudomonadota > Alphaproteobacteria > Hyphomicrobiales > Rhizobiaceae > Rhizobium > Rhizobium sp. CIAT894. Next base: position 903,266 of record NZ_CP020947.1, on the reverse strand, counting down.
CCTCGAAAAGGCGCTGGGGCTGATCACCAAATATGGCACGCTCAGCGATACGATCGGCCGCGCCGTGCATTACGGCACGATCGCCCGCGATGCGCTTGCACCGCTTCCCGATACGGCCTGGAAATCCGCCCTGATGGAAGTGATCGATTTCTGCATCGAGCGCGTCAACTGATCAAACGTCCTTGATTGCAGGCTGATTTTCTTGCGGCGCCGCTTCAAAAAAGCCATCCTGTTATGAATCAGTGATCGCAACTGATTTGCGACCGGCATCATCGCCGGAACGCTCTCGAAGAAAGGTTTCCCTAATGCGGCAGAGATTTGCCATCCGTCTTCTTACGAGCGCAGCACTGGCGGCTGTTCTTTCGCTCGGCGTCGCCGCCGGCGTGAACGCCGAGGATGCGGCCAAGACGGGCGATGTGGCGAAGACCGACAGCTTCGATGCAGACAGCGTCACCACGTTCTCCGGCGCCTTCCTCGCGGCGCGCACGGCCGATGTCGATCATGACTATGAAACGGCGATCGAACTCTACAAGAAGGCACTGCAGATCGAGCCCGGCAATCCGGAGATCCGCCAGCGGCTGATGATCTCGCTGCTGCTCAACGGCGACATCAAGGACGGCGTCAAATATGCCGACGACCTGAAGGGCGATCCTTCCGTCGAGCGCATCACCACGATCGTGCGCGGCATGGATGCCATGCGCCGCGACGACTATAAGTCCGCCGAAGCCATCCTCAAATACAAGGGGCCGAACGATCTCGACCGGATGATGAACGACCTGCTGCTCGCCTGGGCCCGCGTCGGCGCCGGCCGCGGCAAGGAAGCGCTCGCCATGGTCGAGAAGATGAAGGGGCCGGACTGGGTCCGCATCTTCCAGAATTACAATGCCGGGACGATCGCCATCGTTGCCGGCGACGTGAAATCCGCCCGCAAGCATCTGAACGATGCCGTGCTCGACAAGGAAGGGGGCGCGACGGCGCCTGACACCTTCATGCGCGCTGTCATGGCGCTTGCCCGCCTTGAAGCCCAGCAGGGCAACAAGCAGAAGGCGCTCGACGCCGTTTCCGTCGGCGACAATCTGCTGCCGAATTATGCGCCGCTGAACGCGTTGCGCGACAGCATCGAAAAGGACGAGAAGCAGGAGCAGCAGGTCAAGACCGCCGAAGAAGGTGCGGCCGGCGTGCTGTTTTCGGTCGGCGGCGCGCTGAACCGCGATGGTGCCGAGGATATCGTCTCGCTCTATTTGCAGACGGCCAATGCGCTCGATCCGAACAGCGCCGATACGCTGGTGCTGCTCGGCGGCATTGCCGAAAAGCAGAACCAGATGGATCGCGCCATCGCGCTCTACAAGAAGGTGCCGGAGAATTCGCCGATGCGGCGCATCTCCGAGCTGCAGCTCGGCCTTGCTCTTGCCCAGGGCGGCAAGGTGGACGAGGCGCGCAAGCACCTGCAGGCGCTGATCGCCTCCGATCCGAAGGACATCCGCAGCTATCTCGCCTATGGCAGCGTGCTCTCCGATGCCAAGGACTACGAGGCGATGGCCGCCAATTACGACAAGGCCGTCGAAGCGATCGGCCCCATTCCCGGCCGCGTCAACTGGAGCGTCTTCTTCCAGCGCGGCATCGCCTATGAGCGGCTGAAGAAGTGGGACCAGGCGGAGCCGAACTTCCGCAAGGCGCTGGAACTCAATCCCGACCAGCCGCAGGTGCTGAACTATCTCGGCTATTCCTGGATCGACATGAACCGCAATCTCGACGAAGGTCTCGGCATGATCAAGAAGGCCGTCGACCTTCGCCCTGACGACGGCTATATCATCGATTCGCTCGGCTGGGCCTATTTCCGCCTCAACCGCTTCGACGATGCCGTCGACGAATTGGAGCGGGCAGCCCAGATCAAGGCCGGCGACGCGACGATCAACGACCATCTCGGCGACGCCTACTGGCGCGTCGGCCGCAAGCTCGAGGCCGTTTATCAATGGAACCGGGCGCTGGCCTCCGAGCCGGAAGCCGCCGAAATCCCGAAGATCAAGGACAAGGTCGCCAACGGCCTGCCTCCTGTCAGCGACGATGCCAAAGCCGCCGACAAGAAGCAGCCGGACCCGGCACCGGTCACCCCGCCGCCGGTCGACAAGAAATCCTGACAGGCGGCAAACATGCCTGAAGAGGGCCTGGCCGAGGGTGAATCAAAGAAATAGAGCATGATGTCATCCGAAAACCGCTCACACTTTTCGGCATCATGCTTCGGCGTCACCGAAGAGGCACGCGCGAAGATCAACCTCGCTTTGCATGTGACGGGCCAGCGAGCCGATGGCTATCATCTGCTCGATATGCTGGTGACCTTTGCCGATTGCGGCGACCGGCTGAGCTTCCTGCCCGCGCAGGTCGATGCCTTCACCCTGTCGGGCCGGTTCGGCGAGACGCTTGCCGGCGACGGCGGCACCAATCTGGTGCTGCGGGCGCGTGATCTGTTGCGCGAGGTCGTGGGCGCCCTCGCCTTCCCCGTCCATATTCACTTGGAAAAGAACCTGCCTGTTGCCTCCGGCATCGGCGGCGGTTCGGCCGATGCGGCAGCGACGCTGCGCGGTCTGACGCGGCTCTGGGGCATGAGCCTGCCGGTGGAAACGGTGGCCGGTCTCGCGCTCAAGCTCGGCGCCGACGTGCCGATGTGCTTCGAGAGCCGGCCGCTGATTGCCCGCGGCATCGGCGAAAAGATCGAAGCCCTGCCGGATCTGCCCGGCTTTGCCATGGTGCTCGCCAATCCGCTGACGGGCGTCTCGACGCCGGAGGTTTTCCGGCGGCTGGCCACCAAGACCAATCCGGCTCTGAACCTGGCTGCTGATCTCGCTGGCACTGCCGGCTGGCTCGCCGCGATCGGCGGTGCCCGGAACGACCTGGAACCGCCGGCGCGCGAACTTGTCCCTGAGATTTCGGCGATCTCGGCGATGCTGCAAGCCGATGGCGCCCTGCTCACCCGCATGTCCGGCTCCGGCGCCACCTGTTTCGGGATCTTTTCGAGCATGGCGGCTGCGCAACAGGCGGCTGCAGCCCTTCACGACGCGCGGCCGGACTGGTATTTCCAGGCGACGGAAACGGTTTCGGGAGGCATGTGATGGCAGGTCTGGACGAAAAACGGCCCTTCATCGCCGTCGGCATTGCGATTCTCACAGTCTCGGATACGCGCACGCCGGAGACGGACAAGTCAGGCGACACGCTGGCGGCGCGGATCGTCGAGGCCGGCCACAGGCTGGTCGACCGGGCGATCGTGCCCGACGACCGGGAAAAAATCGCCGCACGGGTGAAGGCCTGGACCGAGCGCGATGAGATCGACGTCGTCATCACCACAGGCGGCACCGGCTTTACCGGCCGCGATGTGACGCCCGAGGCACTCGAGCCTTTGTTCGAAAAGCGCATGGACGGCTTTTCCGCCGTCTTTCACCGTATTTCCTATGAGAAGATCGGCACGGCGACGATCCAGTCGCGCACCACGGCGGGCGTTGCCAACGCCACCTTCATCTTTGCGCTGCCCGGCTCGCCCGGTGCCTGCCGAGATGCCTGGGACGGCATTCTGAAAGGGCAGCTCGATTACCGCAGCGTTCCCTGCAATTTCGTCGAGATCATGCCGCGTCTGGACGAGCACCTGAAACGCGGCGCCAAACCATAGGCTGCCTGCCGCCGGCATCGGCTATGTCGCAAGGCCAGGCAGAGCCGGCATTGTTTCCCAGCTGTCACCCGACAGCAGAATGCAGCTGATGCCGTGAACATCCGTGACCACGAGCGTCCAGGTGCCGCTTTCGGCGGCATAGACCTCGAGAACGGCGTTCTGGTTGACCAGTCCGACCGCTGTCAGCTTTTCAGCGAAGTTCCTGTCGAGGAAATTGACGACATCGGATCGGCCTGCGCAACTGAGCATCGTCTGGGATGCTGCCGAATGCGGATGCGCGATCACCAATGTCGGCAATATGACGGCCAGCAGGCCGTAGACCATATTGCGTACGCCGTAGATCCTACCGCGTGCGCCGTCGTTCCAACCGCGTGGCATGACGCACCTCCTTTCGCCGGGCCCCCGGCAGAAGAGGAGATTGTCGCCGACCTGTTCTGCCGTCCACCGGCATCCATGGCGATCCGTTACGAAGCGAGGCGCTTCGGCGGCGCCATGGCAGAATTATAGCGCGAAATTTGATTGGGCGCCATCTTTGTGCGATGGAGATCGGCGACTCGCCTCTTGGAGAAAACCCCTCCCCAACCCCTCCCCACAAGGGGGAGGGACTAAGCTGTGGTATCCGGCAGCGAGCAAAAGGCGAGGTCTTGCTGGCTGTTACCGTTCGACGGATTACGATGAAGGGTTACGCAAAGCGGTGCAGCAGGTTAGTCCCTCCCCCTTGTGGGGAGGGGTTGGGGAGGGGTTTTTAGGTGGTGGAAACCGGGCCAGTCGTGGATGACGGAGAGCCTACCGCGCAGCGCGCGCCACCCAAGAAGGAATCAATTCACTGGCGAGCTTGCGCGGCTTCTGGCCCTTGGCGAATTCGGCAAGCGCCATGCCGCTTTGGGCGGTGGCGACCGCCTGGTTCTTCGGCATCAGCAGACCGAGCTCCAGCGGCGGCGTCGCCCGGCCGACGCGCTGGAAAAACGGGCGCCGGTAGCCGCGCGAGGCGGTGAAGCGCGCCGGCAGCTTGTTGAGCGCCATATATTCGGCGATATCGTCGATCCAGCCGGCCTGAGGCCGGGCGCCCGGCTCGACGAAGAGCAGCCATTCGCCGCGGGCGGAGCGGACGATGTCCTTGATATCCCATTGCAAATGAAACCGGCAGCCGGCAGCGTCAGCGACCCGCGAGGTGCCGTCGCGCGAGCCGTGATCAAGCACGATCACATCGCTGACGAGCCCCTCCACGGCACCTGCCACCAATACCGATAGAGTCTGGGCCAGTTCAGATTCCTGATCCCGGCATTCGATAACAACCGTCAACATTGCTCATTCATAATGCGCCGCACAAATTTTTGCCAGCGGCGTTTTCCGCATTTTGTTCTTGCATTGTTCTTGTTTTGCAGATAGGAATTTAATCATCAAAACGGGCGGAAGCGATGGCTTTCCGCCACGGGAGTATCCGATGAGAGAGCAGTCCCTGGCAGGGCAGGCCGCATTCGCGCCTGCCAATACGGCAGATATTGCCGATGCGATGATCGTGTCCTCAGGCCTGAGAATCGAGGTCGACCGGCGGCGCGGGCGTGGTGCGGGACTGAACCCGACAGGCCGGTTCGAGGCGCTGCAGCGGGAGACGTTCGACGACGGCTGGCAGACACTGGAAGATCTGCCGCCGTTCAAGACGGACGTACAGATCGAGAAGCCGCGCACGGCCATCACCCGCAACGAATCGCCGGATATTTCCTTCGACCGCTCGATCAATCCCTATCGCGGCTGCGAGCATGGCTGCATCTATTGTTTCGCCCGGCCGACACACGCCTATATGGGACTTTCCGCCGGGCTCGATTTCGAGACGAAGCTGTTTGCCAAGCCGGATGCGGCAAAACTTTTGGAGCGGGAACTCGCCAAGCCTGGTTACAAGGTGCGGGTGATCGCGATCGGCACCAATACCGATCCCTATCAGCCGATCGAAAAGGAATGGCGCATCATGCGCGGCATTCTCGAAGTCCTGAACAAGGCGAACCATCCGGTATCGATCGTCACCAAGTCGGCGATGATCCTGCGCGATCTCGACATTCTGCAGGAGATGGCAGCGAAGAACCTGGTGCGCGTCGGCATCTCGGTGACGACGCTCGACCGCAAGCTTGCCCGGGCGATGGAGCCGCGCGCCGCCACGCCGCCGCGGCGGCTGGAGACGATCCATGCGCTCACCGAGGCCGGCATTCAGACGGCAGTGATGGCCGCACCGCTCATCCCAGCGCTGAACGATCACGAGTTGGAGCGCATCCTCGAATCGGCCAAGGCTGCCGGCGCCGCCGAGGCAAGCTATGTCATCCTCAGGCTCCCGCTCGAAGTCAGCCCGCTGTTTCGCGACTGGCTGCTGCAGCATTATCCCGATCGCTACCGGCATGTGATGTCGCTGGTGCGCTCGATGCGCGGCGGCAAGGATTACGATGCCGAATTCGGCAAGCGCATGAAGGGCGCCGGTCCCTATGCCTGGCAGATCGCCCGCCGCTTTGAGATGGCGGCGCGGCGTTTCGAGCTGACACGCCGCAGCATGCCACTGCGCGACGATCTGTTCGTGCCGCCCGACGGCAGCGGCGTACAGCTGTCGCTGCTCTGATTTTTGTCTGACGCAATTCTTGGCGAAAGAGCTTCGCGCTTTGCTTGGGGAAAGCCGCTTCGCACTTTTCCTGGAATTGCTTCTGCCTGTTACGCAATTCCGGACGGAAAACCGCTTCGCACTTTTCCTGGAATTGCTTCTACCTGTTACGCAATTCCGGACGGAAAACCGTTTCGCACTTTTCCTGGAATTGCTTGTAGCTTGCGCATCGACTGCTCAGAAAAACCGCCCTGTTTTCGAGCCCCGAGCGCAATTCCCGCGGATGGCCCTGACCGCCACCATCCGCCGGACCGGTCCCCGGCCGCCGCCCTGATCCGGGGACTTGCGGGAAATCGGGTTGGCGTGCGAGGTTCAGCCGCATGAAACCTCGTACGCCACCCGATTCTCCCCTGCTTTTCGACACGGTTCCGCTCGTGCCGGATTTCAAACTCGAGCTCAAAGCCCGCAAGGCCGGCCACTGGCCGGTCGCCGGCGCCGACGAAGCCGGCCGGGGGCCGCTGGCGGGACCTGTGGTTGCCGCCGCCGTCATCCTCGATCCCAAGCGCATCCCTGAGGGTCTGAACGATTCCAAGCAGCTTTCGGCGCAACGGCGCGAGGAACTGTTCCTGCAGATCCTGGCGACCGCCACCGTCTCGATTGCCTCTTCCAGCTCGACACGCATCGACGAGACGGATATCCGCAAGGCAAGCCTCGATGCCATGCGCCGGGCAATCTGCAGCCTTTCCGTTCCGGCAAGCTACGTGCTGACCGATGGGCTTGATGTGCCGCCCGGCCTCGATTGCCCCGGACAGGCGGTAGTCAAGGGCGATGCCCGCTCGGTCTCGATCGCCGCCGCCTCGATCGTCGCCAAGGTGACGCGCGACCGGATGATGGCGCGGGCGCACAATGTGTTTCCGGATTACGGTTTTGTCGCGCATATGGGCTACGGCACGGCGCAACACCGCGCCGGCATCGAAAAGCACGGCCCCTGCTCGCTGCACCGGATGAGTTTCAGGCCGCTGCGCAAGGTCGAGGACGGTCCCGAGATGGACGAGCTGATTTCGGAATAGTGCGCTTTTCAATAGAAACCGGGCATACCGAACGCAACGGGCTAAAGCGCGTCGCGATCTTTCAGATTCGCTCCTTGCGCTTTAGCTCTTTATTTCCTCGCATGTCGTTGCCGCAAGAACCGCTGCACAGTTTTGCGCGACATGCTTTAGGTTAAGGAAGTCGGCGCGTCTTGCTCCCTCTTCTCCCCAACGGGGAGAAGGTGGCCCGAAGGGTCGGATGAGGGGGCCTCACGGCAGAACATTTGTTGTTGTGCTGAGCGAAGCCGAAGGGCAATGAAAGCTCTACCGTGTGGCCCCCTCATCCGCCCTACGGGCACCTTCTCCCCGCTGGGGAGAAGAGGGAATCGAGACGTCGCGGCACCGCGTCATCAGCAAAAGAAAAGGCCGGGACATGCCCGGCCTTTTGCTTATTCCATGCGATACCGTCTCAGTTGAGCCGGGTCTTGACCTGGCCGATGGCATTGCCGAAGAGTTCGGACTGGACCTTGCCGTCCGCCTGCTTGGCGAGCACCGTTTCGGCGGCCGCGATTGCGAGATCGACGGCGGCGGAACGGACCGCCTTCATCGCCTCGGCCTCGGCCTGCTTGATCTTCTGCTCGGAAAGCGCCGTGCGGTTGGCGACGAATTCTTCCGTCTTCTTCTTCGCCTCGGCGGTCAGCATCTGGGCTTCACGCTCGGCAGCGGCAACGATGTGGGCGGCTTCCGCTTCCGCTTCCTTGCGCTTGCGCTGGTATTCGGCCAGCAGATGCTGGGCCTCTTCGCGCAGACGCTTGGCTTCGGCCAATTCGTTGCGGATCTGGTCGGCGCGGTCGTCGAGGGAGCGCGCCATCATGCCCGGAACCTTCAGGTAAACGACCAGCGCCAGGAAGAGGACGAGGCCGACAAAGGCGAAGAAAGTGGCGTCAAGGTGAAAAATATCCATCGATCAAGCCTCCTTCTTGGCGGCCGCGACGGCGGCGGCGACATCTGCCTGGGCAGCGGTGCCGCCGATCAGCTGTTCGACGACGGCAGCCGCCGTTTCCTCGGCAATGGTGCCGACGTCGGCGAAGGCCTTCGCCTTGATGTCGGCGATACGGACTTCGGCAGCCTTGATCTTTTCCGACAGGCTCGCCTCGACAGCGCGGCGATCCTCTTCGGCCTTGAGCTTGGCGGCATCGCGTGCAGCAGCGCCGATCGCATTCGACTTGGCGCGGGCAGCCGCCAGTTCGCCTTCATAGGTCTGGACGGCAGCGTCGGCTTCCGCCTTCAGGCGGCCGGCTTCTTCCAGATCCTGGGAGAGGCGCGTGTGGCGCTGATCGAGGATAGCCCCGATGCGCGGCGCGATGACCTTTTGCATAAGGAGGTAAAAGACGCTGAACGTAATCACCAGCCACAACAGCTGGGATGCGTAGGTCGTCGAATCGAAAGGCGGGAACGGGCCACGGGCGTGTTCGCCTTCGGCAACACCGGTCTCGGTATGGACCTCGCCTGCGGCCGGAGCGGCGTGCGCATCCGTGCCGGTCGCTGCCGCCGGCGCTTCTTCAGCGTAAGCCGGGGTCACAAAAAACATGCTCACCTCCAGGTGGACTGCAAATGCAAAGGATCACGGCGTGCGATCGCAGGCCGTGATCCATCTATTCGCCGATATCAGACGGCGAAGAGGAGGAGGAGAGCAACGAGCAGCGAGAAGATGCCCAGAGCTTCCGTAACGGCGAAGCCGAATACCAGACGGCCGAACTGGCTGTCAGCGGCAGACGGATTGCGCAGAGCGCCGGAGAGGTAGCTGCCGAAGATGTTGCCGAGGCCGAGAGCCGTACCGGCCATACCAAAGCAAGCCAGGCCTGCACCGATGAACTTTGCTGCTTCCGCTTCCATGTTGAACTCCTTTGAAATGGTTGTTGCGGCGAATGACTGACGCCCTGGAGACGTCGTTGTCGTTATCCTTAGTGCCCGCCCGGATGGATTGCGTCGTTGAGGTACATGCAAGTCAGCACCGCAAAGACGTAAGCCTGAAGGAAGGCGACGAGGAACTCGAGACCGGTCAGGGCGACGGTCATGATGAGGGGAAGAACTGCGCCGCCGACACCGACCGCACCGAGGGCTCCAAGCGAGGCGACGAAGCCTGCGAACACCTTCAGCGTGATGTGACCGGCGAGCATATTGGCGAAAAGACGAACGGAGAGCGAAATCGGACGGGACAGGAAGGAAATGATTTCGATCGTGACGACCAGCGGCAGCAATATGCCCGGCACGCCCGAGGGCACGAAGACATTCAGGAAGTGGAAGCCGTGCTTATAGAAACCGTAGACGAGAACCGTGCCGATCACGAGGATCGCCAGCGCGAAGGTGACGATGATCTGGCTGGTGATCGTGAAGAAATAAGGGAACATGCCGAGCAGGTTCGCCGTCAGCACGAACATGAAGAGCGAGAAGACCAGCGGGAAGAATTTCATCCCCTGCTTGCCCGCGCCTTCCTTCAGCATATTGGCGATGAATTCATAGGACATTTCGGCGACCGACTGCGAACGGCCCGGCACGATGGCGCGGTTCGAGGTCGCGAAATAGAGGAAGCCGGCGGCAACGGCTGCCGAAGCGGCCATGAAGAGCGATGCATTGGTGAACGAAAAATCAATTCCGCCGATTTCGATCGGCACAATCTTCTGGATCAGGAACTGATGAGTCGGATCGTTAGACACCGCTTGTTCTCTCTCTTTGGCCCGCAGGACGCGGGATCATTGCACTGGACCGGGAACCGGTCCTTATTTCTTGTCGTCATCAAGGGGATGGGCCACCACCCCCGCAGAACGCAGCACGTTCAGAACGCCGGCACAGAATCCGAGAAGCAGAAGAACAATCATCCCCCAAGGCGCAGTGCCAACAAAACGGTCGAGAACATAGCCGAGAACGGCACCGACGATGATCGCGGCAATGAACTCGCTGGAAAGCTTCATCGCCTGGGCATAACCTTTGCGGCTTACCTCGGCTCGAGCTTCGCTGGCCTCGTTCACTCCCGCCTCAGCGCGCTTGGTCGCGAGTTCCGCTCCCAGCTGCGCACGGCGCTTTTCAAGACTTTCCTCGCGGTCATCCGCCATGGATCTCTCCTCGCCTGCCCGTCGCCCGCACTCCCGCTACCCCGGTCATTCGGACCCCGGACGCGAAGGTTTGAAACCCTTCCGGCCCGTTCTGAAGTCGCGCGCAACATAGTTTTAGGGATTGGTATAGTCAAGGCGTAGACAGTTTCTGTCCAGCCAGAAAATAATCACGTCAAATCAAAGAGATAAGCTTAATTTTGGCCGATCGCTTAAATTCGATGGAAAGAATCCGCTTTTAAGCCCGGCAAATCGGCTTGCCCAAGCGATTTATCTCAGCTCCAGCCGCCGCCATAGGTGCGATAGAAGACGTGAAGACCGATGCGGCCGACCTTTTCCATGGTCTTTGCCCATTTCGGCCTGACATAGACGGCATGGTAGTGAGTCGCCGAGCCCACCTGCGGCAGCCAGATCTTGCCTGATGTCACCGCCATCGCCACATCGCGGGCCATCCGCCAGTGATATTCCGAGTTCACCCTGTCCTTGATGCTGTCGCAGGCGAAGGAAAACTGGCAGCGGTTGCGCCAGTCTTCGTTCTGGTAGACGACGCCGCAGATGGTTTTCGGATAGGCAGGGTTGCGGACGCGGTTGAGGATGACCTGGGCGACGGCCGCCTGGCCCTTTACCGATTCGCCGCGTGCCTCGAAATAGATGCCGGAGGCAAGGCATTGCTGCTCGCCGGCGGAAAAGACGCTGGGCGGCAGCACGCTTGCCGCCCAGGCGTGATCGCGCGGGCCGATCTCCGGAACGAAGCGGCCGCTGTCCGGCTCGGTCAGGATCGAATCGAAGGGCGACTGGCGGGAATAATCAGGGGCTGCCGGCCCATAGGCGGTGGCAAGGATATCGGCCTTATTGCTGGTGACGAGGCTTGCGAGCATTGCCGGCACGCCCCTATCGGTCGCGACAGGCTGCTTCTTATAGAAAGAAGTGGCGATCTCGATTTCCTTGCCCTGGATCTTCGGTTTGACGAAGGCCGACCTGTCCTTGAGATCGAAGCTCGGGGTGAAGAGCATCTTCGTGCGCTGGAGGATCGAGCCGGCAGAAAAGTCCTTCGGCGGCTGCATCTTCTCGACGGCGACGACGCGGCCCTTCTTGGTGCCGCGGTTGACGCGATCCTCGTCCGGCGTGTCCTCGCGGCCCTTGTCCTTGGCAGTGAAAGCAACCTTGCGGCCATCCGGCAGCACCATGCCGGCGCCTGGTGAGATCGAACCCGTTGCCGCCGGATCGGCAAAGGCTAGTTCGGCCTGATGGATCGAGCCGGCCGGCGAATTGGTCAGCACCATACGCCAGTTCTCCCCTTCCCGGTCGAGACCGGCGAGCATGGCGGCGAGATCGGCATGAGATGCGACGCTCGGGAAAATCAGCCAGCCGGCGAGCCCGAAGATAACAGGCGATACCCAGTTCTCGGGAAGAAGACGCAGCTTGCTACGGGGAGAGCTCTTTCGACGCAACACGAACTCCGGGCATGGGACGCGGAAACATTCCCCTATAAATCCCGCATTAACCTTGATGTCTGGTTAACGGGGCGTGCCGGAATGTGACCATGCGCGGTTTCGGATGTTCTGATGCTGGTGGTGTTCTCCTTGCGTATGGGCGGCGGTGCAACTCCCCGGTGACGGACCAAACAGCAACTTCGTCCAATCTCTTACTCTGGCTCGGGGGAAAGGGGACGAAGGCGCTACCGCAACTCCCTTCTCCCCAGCGGGGAGAAGATGCCGGCAGGCAGATGAGGGGGTGAGCGACGACAGGAGCGATGCACTGAGCGCAAGCGAAGAGCAATGAAGGGCGTGCCGTGTGGCCCCCTCATCCGACCCTTCGGGCCACCTTCTCCCCGCTGGGGAGAAGGGAACACTCAAATAATCACATGCGACCCCAGTTCCACCACGCGGTTGGCCGGCAGGCGGAAGTAATCCGAGGGGTTGGCGGCGGCATTGGCAAGCGCGATGTACAGCCGGTCCTGCCAGTAGGGCATGCCCGACTTGGCGTCCGGCACCAGCTTGCGGCGGCCGAGATAGAAGGAGGTCGACATGATGTCGAATTTCAGTCCGGTCTTGCGCAATGTCGCAAGCGCCTGTGAGACGTTCTGCGATTCCATGAAGCCGAACAGCAGTTCGACGCGGGAGAAACGCTCGGAAATCTGCTCGACTTTGTAGCGGTCCTGGCTCGGCACGCGCGGCTTGTTGACGGTGCGGATCGTCAGGATGACGTTGCGGTCGTGCAGCACGTGATTATGCTTGAGATTGTGCAGCAGGGCGGCGGGTGCGGATTCCGGATCGCTGGTCAGGAAGATCGCGGTGCCGGGAACCTGGGCCGGCGAATGTTCGCTCTTGCGCTCGATCGAGCTGACGAAGGAGGCGAGCGGAATGTCGGTGTGGCGGGTCTTTTCCATCAGGATCGCGGTGCCGCGACGCCAGGTCCACATGATGACGGTAAAGGCCGTGGCGATCAGGATCGGGATATAGCCGCCGTCGTGGATCTTCAGAAGGTTGGCGCCGAGGAAGATCACTTCGAGCATGACGAGCGGTGCGAGCGCGATCACAGCAACCGGCAGCGACCAGTTCCAGCGGGCGCGAACGAATTCGAAGGCCATGATCGAGGTGACGACCATGGCGCCGGTGACGGAGATACCATAGGCGGTCGCCAGCGCGTCCGACGTCTTGAAACTCAGGACCAGGAAGATGACGCCGATGAACAGCACGGCATTGACCGAGGGCACGAAGATCTGCCCGGTATTGGTTTCCGAGGTGAAGAGGATTTCCATGCGCGGCAGGAAGCCGAGGTTGATGCCCTGGCGCACCATCGAGAAAGCGCCTGTTATGACCGCCTGGCTGGCGATGATCGTCGCCGCGGTCGCCAGGATGACGACCGGCAGCAGCGCCCATTGCGGATACATCAGGTAGAAGGGATCCGACATCGTCTCCGGCTTGCCGAGCACGAGTGCGCCCTGCCCGAGATAGTTCAGCGTCAGCGACGGGAAGACCAGCAGGAACCAGGCCCACTGGATCGGGCGGCGGCCGAAGTGGCCGAGGTCGGCATAAAGCGCCTCCGCGCCCGTTACCGTCAGGAAGACGGCGCCGAGCACGACGACGCCGTAGAAGCCCTCATGCAGCAGGAAGCTGACGGCATAATAGGGATTGAAGGCGGCGAGGATGCCGAAATCGTCTGAAATATGCGAAATGCCGGCAGCAGCCATGACGAGGAACCAGACGGCGGTGATCGGGCCGAAGAATTTGGCGACGGCGCCGGTGCCGCGCGATTGCACGACGAAGAGCAGCGCCAGGATCACCACCGAGATCGGCACGATATATTCCGAGAGCCTGGGCGTGACGAGCTTCAGGCCTTCGACGGCCGACAGCACCGACAGGGCCGGCGTGATCATCGCATCGCCGAGGAAAAGCGCAGCCCCCAGGAGGCCGAGCAGCATCAGGATGGCGGTATGGCCGTTGGCAGTCTTCATCAGAAGAGCAAGCAGCGACAGCGTGCCGCCCTCGCCTTCGTTGTCGGCGCGCAGCAGGAAGAGCACGTATTTGATGGTGACGATGATCGTCAGCGCCCAGATCATCAGCGAGATCAGGCTGATGACCTCGAAACGGGTGAGGCCGTCATGAGCCACCGGCTTCAACGCCTCGCGAAAGGCATAGAGCGGGCTGGTACCGATATCGCCGTAAACGACACCGATGGAGCCCAGCGTCAGATAGAACAGCTTTTTCGGCGTCATCTGGGATTCGTTCGGATGGCTTTCTGCGGACATGAAGTTGCAACAGGCTCCTCAGAGCCAGCCTTTCCAGCGGAAAAAGAAAAAGGGGATGACGGCTGAGATCACCATCAGGGCCAGCGAATAGGGATAACCCGCGGCCCAGGCCAGCTCCGGCATGACCTGAAAATTCATACCATAGATGGAGGCGACCAATGTCGGCGGCAGGAACACCACCGAGGCGATCGAGAAAATCTTGATGATCGAGTTCTGCTCGATGTTGATCAGACCGAGCGAAGCGTCGAGCAGGAAGGTGATGTTGCCGGCGACGAAGGCGGCATGTTCCGACAGCGACTGGATATCGCGCGAGACGGTGCGGCAGAGATCCTTCGCTTCACGATCCTGCTGGATCGCCGGGGTCGTGTGAAAGAAGGTCAGCAGGCGGGAAAGCGAACCGAGACTGTCGCGCAGCTTGCTGATCATCCGGTGATGGCCGGCGATATCCCGCAGCTTCTCCTCGAGATAGTTCGAAGGCTTGCGCACCTTCTTTGCCCGGTCGCCGAAGACATGCATCGACAGGATGTCGATGCGCGAGACTGATATTTCGAGGAGTTCGGCGGTGCGGTCGACGATCGTCTCCAACAGCTTGGCGAGAAGGGCAGCGCCGCTGCGCCAGCTTTCCGGCAGCCGGTGAAGGGCGGCGATGAACAGCGCAAAGGATTTGGGATGGGCGTAGCGGATGGTGACCAGCCGGTTTCCGGCCAGGATGAAGGCGACATCGGTCAGCGTCGGCGCGTCGGTATCGGCCTTCCAGAGGAGCGAGGCGGTCATGAAGACGGCGTCGTTTTCGACGTAGAGACGGGCGGAAGGCTCGATATCCTTGAGGTCGTCACGGGTCGGAACCTCGATGCCGAGAACCTTCTCGACATAGAGCTCCTCGTCGCGGGTCGGCTCGATCATGTCGATCCACACCGCATCCTTGGGAAAGGATGCGGGATGCGACAGGTCGCGAATCTCGACCGACTTGCAATCGGAACAGTAGGCGGTGATCACCGGCAGCCTTTCCATGCGGCCGCCAGCGCGGCGCCGCGAGGGTCGCTCGTTCCAAGTCCAAACCGAAGCGGATCAAAAAAGTTCATACAACTCCGGCCGCATCCAACCTCAAAGGCCGGCATGCGCATCGTGCTCCACCGCATCGCAGCGACCAATCCTTCGATCGACAAGACAACTCCGAACTTGCAGGCGAGCCGAAATCTTCCACACGAAGACGACCGTCATTGAGCAACTGCAGCAAATGCCATCATGGCGCCGCGGCATATGAAGCAAAGCCGTGAAATAATCAAGACATCTTCCGTGAAGCGCGGCTTTTCACCACGTTTCCCCCACAATTTGGGGTATCCGCCGCGGTGATTCGCAGGCTGGCACGTTTCATGCGTATCGCCCGAACCGCGACTTCCGGGCGGCATGGGCTCTTTCTTAGATGCATGTCGTTATCCTGGAACCGCTGCACACTTCCAGGCGACATGCATTCTTTCTTCTCCAGGCGACATGCATTCTTTCTTCGATGCATGTCGTTATCCTGGAACCGCTGCACACTTCCAGGCGACATGCATTCTTTCTTCGATGCATGTCGTTATCCTGGAACCGCTGCACACTTCCAGGCGACATGCATTCTTTCTTCGATGCATGTCGTTATCCTGGAACCGCTGCACACTTCCAGGCGACATGCATTATTCGAAGACGATCGCCGGGGCAGCGCGCTGCGGCTGGCCACCGATCTGCTCCCAGACCTTGGCGGCAATGCCGCGATAGATGCCGGCGACGACGCCGTTCGGCTCGGAGGCGACGAGGGGCGTGCCGGCATCGGAGGTTTCGCGGATATTCATCGTCAGCGGCACTTCGCCGAGGAAGGGCACGCCGATGCGCTCGGCCTCCTTGCGGGCGCCGCCATGACCGAAGATGTCGTAGCGAGTGCCGGTATCCGGCGCGATGAAATAGCTCATATTCTCGACGATGCCGAGCACCGGCACTTCGACCTTGCGGAACATGTTGAGGCCCTTACGGGCATCGATCAGCGCGAGGTCCTGCGGCGTCGAGACGATGACGGCACCGGCAAGCGGCACCTGCTGGGCCATGGTCAGCTGCGCGTCGCCGGTGCCGGGCGGCATGTCGACGACGAGCACGTCGAGTTCACCCCAGGCGACTTCGCGCAGCATCTGTAGCAGGGCCGACTGGACCATCGGCCCGCGCCAGATCATCGCCGTCTCCTCGTCGACGAGGAAGCCCATCGACATGACCTTGAGGCCGTAATTCTCCATCGGATTGATGATGCGGCCGTCGATCTGCGTCGGACGGCCGGATATTTTCAACAGCCGCGGCATCGAGGGGCCGTAGATATCGGCGTCGAGAATGCCGACGCGAAGGCCGTTGGCGAGCAGCCCGAGCGCCAGGTTGACGGCGGTGGTCGACTTGCCGACCCCACCCTTGCCCGAGGCGACGGCGATGATGGCGCCGATACCGGGAACGCCGATCCTGCCTGTCCGCGGCGGCTGTTGCTGCGGCGCGTGTGCATGCGACCCGTGATCATGACCCCTGTGATCATGATCGGCGTGATCGTGGCCGGCATGGCCGTGCGGCGGGTTCGGCACCGGACGGGCAGCGGGAGCAGCGGCGGCCGCCTTCTTGTCTGCGGTCAGTGCGACGAGCGCGCCCTTGACGCCTGGCATCGCCTTGACGACGCGCTCGGCGGCAAGCCGCATCGGCTCCAGCTCCTTGGCGCGATCGGCCGGAACGGTGATGGAAAAATAAACCTTGCCGTCGGAGATGAAGACGTCGGAAACCATGCCGAGCTCGACGATATCGTGCTCGAGATCTGGTCCGCGCACGGTTTTCAGCGTTTCGAGAACCTGTTCCTTGGTGACGTCGGTCATTCCACCCTCACTGCATCTGTCGCAGACTACGGCGCCGCGCGTCCTTCAAGAGGCGCAAAGGACGCGGTAGCACTTTCAATTGCCCGCATGATTTTAACCCGATCGATTCCGATCAAGGCTGAAATCATGCAGTAGAGATAGTGGAGGCGGACGCCTTCGCCAAACGAAATCATCGTCGTGAAAATCGATTTGCCGGCTTGCAGAAAGCGGCGGCGAGGATCGGCAATCCGTTGCGGCCATCAAGTCCGCCGGGCTTTCGCCCTGATGGCCGCAACGGTCTCCCCGAGAACCGGCGCAATGCGGGCGAACTAGAGCAAGCCGACAAAAAGGCCAGCGAAAAATGACGGGGAAAGGCCAAACCGCCGGCAGCTGCGAACCAAGCGGTGCCAAAACGCAACAACTGCCGCCGACGCCGAAGGCCTGCAATAAAGCGGCTTCGGCGTCGGACGGCGGTGTGCCGGCCGCGCCATTTCCTGGCGCTGGTCAAGTCCCCTCTGGGCCTCTGTGAAAAGAGATGCAGAAAGCGTGCCAGACCGAAAATCGACGGAAATTCTGCAATGGCGGCCTCAGAACGACCCCAACGGCAAGGATCTGCCCAAGCGCTGGGCGCCCGGCGAAAGCCCGCCGCGGCTTTCTGCACCTTATTTGATCAGGCCGATCCGCAGCGCCTTGGCGACCGCCTGGGTGCGGTTGACCGTATCGAGCTTCTTGGTGGCGCGGTTCAGGTAATGATTGACCGTGTGCTCGGAGAGAGTGAGTATTTCAGCGATTTCCGCGCTGGTCTTGCCGGCCGCCGTCCAGTTGAGGCAATCGATCTCGCGATCGGTCAGTGTGTCGGTAATGCGCGCATCGAGGTTGCGGATCTCGGCGAGCCTGTCATAGACATGGACGGCGATGTAGCAGAGTTCACGCATCTCCGCCGGGCTGAAGGTTTCGCGGTCGCCGGAGAAAGACACGGCGCCGCGCAGGCCGGATGGTTCATGCGTCGGAAAATAGGCGCCGCGCATCATCCTGAAACGCTCGAACAGCGCGGTGACGAGGACCGACTTGCCGTCGTCCCGCGACCAGTTGTCGCGCGACATGTCGTAGGAGAAGGGCCGCGCCGATGTTCTGAGCCGCCGGAGAACCGGGCTGTTCACCAGCAGTCCTTCCTGGTCGTAAAGTGCCAGAAGCTCGGCCGGCCAGCTGGTGATGACGGTGCTGCCCTGGATATCCAGGGAGGTGATCGGCGGCAGATTGAGAACCATGAAGGCACGGCTGCGATAGGCTTCCGTCACGCGTTTCAGGAAACGGAAAATATCGAACTGGGTCTTCAGACCCGCTATCTCCTTGAGATAATCATCTTCTTCCGGGGATGTTTGCGACAAGGGTGCCATCACATTTCTTCATCTTCAGCACAGCGGCCGGTTCGATTGCATCGGGGAATGACGATCGCTGATCGGATCAAATGGAGCCGGCCTCGGCGTGCAGCGTTCGGCCGGTGAGTGGTTGTCGATTTCGAGGACTATTTACAGTTGTCGTGATTCGCCGGCAAATCTCAATATCGCCCTCATCATAAGCATGCTCTCCGAATCGCGTTCGGCAAGGGGGCGGATAGCCAATTTTCCATCAGCGGCGCGGGCCGAGGCGGATGCGCATGCCTTCCATGATCTGCAAAGCTGCCCGCTGAACCGGAACGGCCCATTGGCGCAGAAGTTCCATCGACAGGCGATAGGCCGGGCCGGTGATCGAAATGCCGCCGATGAAAGTCCGATCCTCCGACCAGACGGGCGCGGCCACACAGCGGATACCGGCCTCGTGCTCCTCGCGGTCAAAGGCATAGCCCTCAACGGCGATTTCGCGGATTTCGGCAAGCAGCGTATCGGCCGAGACATGGGTCGAGGCGGTAAAGCGGGTGAAACTCAGACCGGCGAGGAGATCGGCAAGGCGATCGGCCGGAAGCAGCGAAAGGGCGGCCTTGCCGACGCCGGTACAGTAGCAGGGCGAGGCATTGCCGATCTGCGAATACATGCGCACCGGCTGACGACCGTCGACCTTGTCGAGATAGATGATCGACTGGCCCCTGAGAACGCCGAGATGCACCGTCTCGCCGGTCGCCTGCTGCAGATCGGCAAGGTGCGGTTCGGCAATCAGGCGAAATTCGTTGCGCGCCCAGCTGCGCGCGGCAAAATCGAGCAGGCGCAGGCCCGGCGCATAACGGCCGTCGCCGTCCAGCTCGAGCAGCCCCTCCTCCACCAAGTGGCTCAGCTGGCGGTGCAATGTGCCACGCGGCTGGCCGGCAAGGGCCAGGATATCGGTGAAACGCAGCGGGCCATCCGCGTGGGTGACGAGGTCGAGCAGAACCATGAGTTTGCCGAGCGTGCCGGTCTCGCGTGCCTGCGCCATGCCGTCGCCGTTTGAATTCATCGCGCCATCCACCTTGACAGAAAGGCCAGCATAATCGGATAATTCCATATAGTCAAATTGAGTTCCAAATAATGGAATAGCGAGGTCACGATGACCGTAATGCCAGCAGCACAATTTCCTGAGCTCAGAGATCGAACCGTGCTGGTGACCGGCGGCGGATCGGGCATCGGCGCTGCGATCGTCGAAGGTTTCGCGCGCCAGGGCGCCAAGGTCTCCTTCATCGATATCGCCGAGGCGGCCGGCCGCGCGCTTGCCGAAAATCTGTCGCGGGAGACGGCGCATCCGGTCTCCTTCCACCATGCCGACCTGCGCGACATCGAGGCGATCCGGCGCACGGTCGATACCGTCGTTGCGAGCTCCGGGCCGATCCGCGTGCTGGTCAACAATGCCGCCTGGGACGACCGCCACGAATTCGATGCGGTGACCGAGGCCTATTGGGACAACAACCAGGCGGTCAACCTGCGGCATGTGTTCTTCGCCTCGCAGGCGGCAGCACCCTCGATGCGGGCGGCCGGCGGCGGGGCGATCATCAATATGTCGTCGATCGCCTACAAGCTCAACATGGGCGGTTTCCCCTCCTATGCGGCGGCCAAGGCTGCAGTCGTCGGGCTGACGAAGAGCATGGCGGGCAAGCTCGGGCCGGACAACATCCGGGTCAACTGCATCCTGCCCGGCATGGTCGTCACCGAACGGCAGATGCAGCTGTGGCTGACCGAGGAGAGCATTGCACGCTCGGTCGAGGACCAGTGCCTGAAAACCGCCCTCACGCCCGACGCGATCGTCGGTCCCTGCCTGTTTCTTGCATCCGACTGCGCGGCTGGAATGACCGCCCAGTCCCTGATTGTCGATGGAGGCATTCTGTAATGGCTAATCCCGCTTATGTCGCGGTGGACTGGGGCACCAGCAGTTTCCGGCTCTGGCTTATCGGCAAAGACGGCCGCATTCTTGCCGAACGCCGCAGCGGCGAAGGCATGACCAGCGCTGCAAAGACCGGCTTTTCCCAAGTGCTTGCCGGCCACCTCGCCGCCGTCGAGGCGCCGGAAAGCCTGCCGGTGATCGTCTGCGGCATGGCCGGCGCGCGGCAGGGCTGGGTCGAGGCCGGTTATATCGACGTGCCGGCCCCACTCGCCTCGATCCTCACCGGTGCTGTCTCGGTGCCGGGGGAAAGCCGCGACATCCGCATCCTGCCGGGCCTTGCCCAGCGGGACATCGCCACCCCCGACGTCATGCGCGGCGAGGAAACCCAGCTTCTCGGCGCGCTCGGCACCGCAAGTTCGGGGGCGCAGGCAATCTGCATGCCCGGCACCCATTCGAAATGGGTGCATGTCAACGACAACAAAGTCACCGGCTTTTCGACCTTCATGACCGGCGAGCTTTTCGACGTCATCAGCAAACACACGATCCTGTCGCATGCCGTTGCCGGCGCGGCAGAACAGCCGGCGGACACGGCGGCCTTCGAGGCGGCGGTATCGGCGGCTTTCGCGCGGCCGGCGCTTGCCTCCAACCTGCTGTTTGCCGCCCGCTCGGGCCAGCTCCTGCACGGGATCTCGGCCGCATCAGCGCAGGCCCGGCTTTCCGGCACGCTGATCGGCCTCGAAATCGCCGGGGCGCTGCAGGATGCCGCCAACTCAGACATCACCCTCGTCGCTTCCGGGCGCCTGCAGGCGCTCTACGAACAGGCCTTCAGAACCCTCTCCCTTCCCTTCACCGCCATCGATGCGGACGCCGCCGTGCGCCGCGGGCTTTCGGCCGCCGCCGAAACCATCTGGCCGAACTGAGAAAGCCGACACGATGAACCGTATCCCCTTCCCCGAGATGAAGCGCCCGCTGATCGCCATCCTTCGCGGCATCCGGCCCGACGAGACCGAGAGCATCGTCGGCGCCTTGATCGACAATGGCCTGACGGCGATCGAGATCCCGCTCAATTCGCCCGAACCGTTCAAATCCATCGAGATCGCCGCCAAGTTGGCGCCGGCCGAGGTGCTGATCGGCGCCGGCACGGTGCTGACGGTCGAGGCGGTCGACAGCCTGAACGCGGCCGGCGGCAAGCTGCTCGTCACCCCGAATGTCGAGCCCGAGGTGATCATCCGGGCGCGTCAATACGGCATGGTGACGATGCCCGGCGTCTTCACGCCCACCGAGGCGCTGGCGGCGGCGCGCGCCGGCGCCACCGGTCTTAAATTTTTTCCGGCGAGCGTTCTCGGCCCTTCCGGCATCACGGCGATCCGGGCCATCCTGCCGCCGGAGTTGACGATTGCCGCCGTCGGCGGCGTATCGGACAAGAATTTCGGCGATTATACCAAAGCCGGCATCTTCGCCTTCGGCCTCGGCACCAGCCTCTACAAGCCGGGAATGACCGCGTCGGAGGTTGCCGAGCGCGCCAAGGCGACCATTTACGCCTATGATGCAGCCATTGGAGCGTGAGCGTATGACCGACATTTATGAGTTCGAGGGCAAGACCCTTTGCAACACCAACTCCGTTCTCGGCGAAGGCCCGACCTATGATCCGGACAGCAATACCGTCTGGTGGTTCAACATCCTCGGCAAGGAACTGCACGAGCTCAATCTTTCGACGAACGCGAAAAAGGTGCATCCGCTGCCTGCCATGGCGAGCGTGCTTGCCCGTATCGACGCCGGGCGGCAGCTGATCGCGACGGAAGAAGGGCTTTTCGTCCGCGATGTGGCGAGCGGCAAGCTCACCTTTTACGCCGCGCTCGAAAACGACCGGCCGGAAAACCGTTCGAACGACGGCCGCACCCATCCTTCCGGTGCGCTCTGGATCGGCACGATGAGCAAGCGCGCGGAAAACCAGGCCGGCGCCATCTATCATGTCGCCGGCGGCAAGGTGACCAAGATCTTCAACGGCATCAGCATCCCGAATTCGATCTGCTTCTCGCCCGACGGCACGATCGGCTATTATACCGACTCGCGCCTCAACCGGCTGATGCGCGTCATGGTCGACCCGCAGACCGGCCTGCCTGCTGGCGAGCCGATCGTGCTGGTCGACAGCGCCAACGAGCCCGGCGACATCGACGGCTCGGTGGTCGATGCCGACGGCTATATCTGGAATGCCCGCTGGGGCGCCGGCGTCGTCGATCGTTACAATCCCGATGGGCTGCGCATCTCGCGCTACAAGGTTCCCGCCGTCCAGCCCTCCTGCCCGGCCTTCATCGGCGTCAATGCCGACCGGCTGGCGGTGACGACAGCCTGGGAAGGGCTCGACGAGGATGCCCGATCGGCGCAGCCCAGTGCCGGCGCGCTGCTGGAACTCGGCATCGAGGTCAAAGGTGTGTTCGATCCGGTCTATGTGATCTGAAACCGGGCCATCTGAATTTTGCCGGCCAGAGGCGCTCCCGACCGGGGCGCCTTTTCGTTTTCAGGGGCGGTTCGGCGATAAAAGTTCCGTGAGAATCGAGAAATTTTCCGTGTTTTCAACCGGAACCAATCGGCGCACCGGTCATTTCCTCTTCGAACCGGCACGGCAAGGAGACCTGGAACAGGCATTGCCGCGTCAGAAATCACTCTAGGGAAATGAAGGTAGGTTCGAAATGACACGCAAACTTCTGACGACCGTTGCCGCTGGCGCTCTGTTTGCCACGGCTTTCGCGCCGGCGGCATTCTCGCAGACGGCTCCGAAACCGGCCGATCCGGCCGCTCCGACCCAGGCAGCGCCCGCCGATCCGGCAGCACCGAAGGCGATCACCCCTGACGTCACCAAGCCCGCAGGCGATGCCGCACAGGCTCCGGCCGCAGCACCGACGGCAGACACGGCTCAGGCCGGTTATATCACGGAACAGGCGCCGGACCAGGTCAGCGCCAACACCTATATCGGCCAGTCGGTCTATAACGGCAACAATGAAAGCATCGGCAGCGTCAACGACCTGATCCTCAAGAAGGACGGCGGCTTCGTCGCTGCGATCGTCGGCGTCGGCGGCTTCCTCGGTATCGGCGAAAAGAATGTCGCCGTGCCGATGGAAAAGATCACCGTCGCCCAGAACACCCAGGACGGCAGCGTCAAGCTGACGACGAGCGAAACGGCTGAATCGCTGAAGGCCGCCCCCGAGTTCAAGACGCTTGCCATGCAGTCGGCGGAAAAGGCCCCGGCTGCGACCGGCACCGATACCACGGCGACCGGCTCGACCACGGCTAAGTAAACCGCGCGCGGTAGTACAGCGTAGGCGATGGCGCTCCCCGGAGGGCGCCATCGTTTTATGCGCTGGCACGCTCCGCCATGGCCGGATCGTAATAATTCTCATGCAGGAAGCGCAGTGTGGCGATCCCGTCTGCCGGACGGCCGAAGTGATAGCCCTGGCCCATGCCGCAGCCGAGCGTGCGCAGCTTCACAGCCTCGGCATAATCCTCGATGCCTTCGGCCACCACTTCCAGCTCCAGGCCGTCGCACATGGTCAGGATCGCCTTGATGATATGTTCGGAGGCGCGGTCGGAGTTGATGCGCGAGACGAAGGCGCGGTCGATCTTGATCTTGTCGAAGATGAAGTCGCGCAGGCGCCCCAGGCTGGATTGGCCGGTGCCGAAATCATCGAGCGAAATGCGCACACCGGCGGCGCGGAGATCGGCGATGATGCGATGGGCGGTATCGGCCGAGCTCATCACCGCAGTCTCGGTAATTTCAAGCTCCAGGCGATGCGGATCGAAGCCGACGCGGCCGAGGATCGACAATACGCTGCCGCTCGTGCCCGGATCCATCAGCTGGGCCGAGGAGAGATTGAAGGACAGGAAGAGTTCGCGCGGCCAGGAAAGGGCAGCTTCGGCGGCCTTGCGCAGCAGCGCCTCCGACAGTGCATCGATAAAACCGCGCTCTTCGGCGAGCGGCACGAAGACACCGGGCGAAACGAAACCGAGATCGGGATCATTCCAGCGCGCCAGCGCCTCGAAGCCGACCACCTGGTTGTTGGACAGCGAGACGATCGGCTGGAAATGCACATCGATCGCGTCTGAAATGATGGCGTTTCTCAACGCCTGCTCCAACTGCGTGGCGCGCTTCATTTCCTGGGCGATTTCGCGCGAATAGACGGTGATCTGGCCGCGGCCGCGGCGCTTGGAACGGTAAAGCGCGGTTTCCGCACTCTTCAGCAGTTCCTCGCAATCCTCGCCGGCGAACGGGTAGATGGCAAAGCCGAGGGAGGCGGAGAGACGGACATTGCGGTCGCCGAGATCATAGGGGGCCGACAGAACCTCGCGGATCATCTGGCCGAATTTCTCGGCACTCGCGCGCTCGAAAATCAGCGGCAGCACGAAAGCGAATTCATCGCCGTCATGGCGGGTGACCAATGCGCCATCCGGAATGCAGGCGCGGAGGCGATGGGCGACCTGGCACAGGATCTCATCGCCGGCTGTCGAGCCGAAGAGATCGTTGATCGGCTTGAAACTGTCGAGATTGGCGATGCCGATGGTGAAGGGGGCCGGATCGCTGGCGCGCTCGGAGGAGATCTGCAAGACCTTGTCGCGCAGGCGATTGCGATTTCCCAATCCGGTCAGCGGATCGGTATAGGCCATCGCCTGAAGCTCATTCTGACCGACGGTCAAGAAAGCTGTTTCCGCCGATTTCATTCTCCACCCGAGCTTTCCCGCGCCATGCAAAGAATGACCGGCATGTCTTAACAATTCGATAGTAAATCAGTGGGCATTGCTGCTTGAAACGCCCTAAATCTGGGGAGTTGACGGTGTGCCCGATTAAATCTCTTTGTTTTCAGGCATGTCGCGATCCCGCAACCGCGGCGGCGCGCATCGCCTCATCCATCAGGTGTTTCTGAAATATGGCCTCGAGCATGTCGGGGCTGACGGGTTTCATGATGACATCGTCCATGCCCGCTTTGACGCATTCGGCGCGGTCTCTTTCGAAGGCCTGGGTAAGAACGCCGATGATCGGGGTACGGGCTGCGCCGCCGGCTTCCTCCATCTGCCGGATCAGGCGGGCGGCCTCGAAACCGTTGAAGCCCGGCAGGGAAATATCCATCAGCACGATCTGCGGCCGGTGCTCGGCCCAGAGGCGCACGGCCTCGTCGCCGGTCGCGGCGATCATATGACGATAACCGAGGCCCTCGAGGATCTGCGAAAAAACGATCTGGTTGATATCATTGTCTTCGGCGACGAGAACCTGCAGGGCGACCACATCGTCGGAAATGCTGATTTCCCAATCCGTATCCGCGCCAGTGCTGCTGTTGCGGCTGTTGCGGTTGAAATGACGGGCGATCTGGAAGGTGAGCTCGTTGGCGATCTGGAAGCCGTCCATGACAAGTGACGGGATGCCGTATTGCTCGGCGAGCTCAAGGCAGCGCATGCCCATCTGATTGTCGATGATCAAGAGATCGAGCGAAATGCCGGAGGAGGTGGCGATTTCCAGGAACCGCTCCTCCTCGTCCTCGCCGCGGACCGAGCAGGATTCGAAACCGTATTTCGACAGTGTGCGCAAAGCGGCGGTCTCGGCGGCGAGGTCGGCCGTGACGACGAGGACCTTGCGGCCGGAGAAATTCTCCGGAACGATCGCTTCCATCGCCGCCGGCTCACGGCGCTCGACGGCGCTCGGCATCGGCACATAGGCCCGGCGGTAACTTTGATTGCTCGACGTGGTGATCGCCGATGCCCGGCCGAACTCCTCGAGATCGGCGCCGTCGCGCGGCAGGTCTTGCATGGTCGACACCAGGAAATAGCGGCCCGGCTTGCCGATGCGGTGCTTGCGGCTGACGATATCGCGCTCGATGCCGTCGCGGGAGATCTGCCGCTGGCGGGAGATCGACATCTCGCCGGTCTCCAGCACGTGACGGTCGCTTTCTTCGAAGCGCTTGGCGATCTCGTCGGAAAAGAGATCGGCGCTCTTGCGGCCGAGCACCTCGTCGGCGGTCGTCTGATATTTCTCGCAGAAGGCAAGGTTGACCGCGACATAGGTGAGGTTGCGGTCCTTGACGAAAAGCGGGAACGGCAGATTGTCGAGAATATCCTCGGTGAGCTGCACGCGCTCCAGGTCCGAGCGCCATTGCTCTTCGCGCTTCTTGTCTTCGGAAATATCGGAAATGATGGTGACGCCGTAACCGCCCGGCAGCCTGCGCTTGGCGAAACGGACCCAGCTGTCGGCGCCGTGGCGCTCGACGGATTCGAAGCGCTCGCGCCAATGCGAGGCGATTTTCTGCGACAGCCAGTCCTCGCGGCTGAGCGAGCCGCGCTGCTTGACGTCATATTGCTGGCGAATGCCGGTGTCGTAGACCGCGCCGAGGAAATCGCGAAGCCGCGTGCCTGATTTCAGCATCTCCGGCGGCAGCGGGAAGAATTGCAGAGTCTGGCGGCTTGCGAAGATCAGATGATCGTTCTTGTCATAGATGATGAAAGCGGCCGAAAGGCTGTCGCACACCACATCGAAAAGCGCCGTCTGAAGATCGACGTCGGCGGAAATCCCGTCGGTTTCCGATGATGTGTCCGCCTTTTCGAAGCCGGCACTCATTCCATTGCGTCCCACATCTGTTCGATTTCGCAGCTTCCGGAGGTATATGAATATAAATGCCATTTTTATGTTAAAACCGGCTTAACATTAGCGTTCCCCAAATTTTGGGGAGCGATCCCCAAGTTTGGGAAGAGCCCTGGATCACGCTTTGGGAAAGCCTGTCGAAGCCCCTTCCCTCCGAACCCCGAATCCTCGAAAATAGCCCATGGCCATCAGACAGCTTTCCGAAACGCTCATCAATCAGATCGCCGCCGGCGAAGTCATCGAACGGCCGGCGAGCGCTGCCAAGGAACTGATCGAAAACGCGCTCGATGCGGGTGCCACGCGCATCGAGATCGCCACGGCGAGCGGCGGCAAGGCGCTACTGCGCGTCAGCGACAACGGCTCGGGCATGGACGCGGCCGATCTGGAACTGGCGGTCCGGCGCCACTGCACCTCGAAATTATCCGACACGCTCGAGGATATCCGCACGCTCGGCTTCCGCGGCGAGGCACTGCCCTCGATCGGCTCGGTCGCAAGGCTCAGCATCGCCAGCCGCAGGCGCGACAGCGCCGGCGGCCACGAGATCGCCGTCAACGCCGGCAAGATCACGCATTTGCGCCCGGCCGCCGCCAATCCCGGCACGATCGTCGAGGTGCGCGACCTGTTCTTCGCCACACCCGCGCGGCTGAAATTCCTGAAGTCGGAGAAGGCCGAGGCCGGCGCCATTACCGAGATCGTCAAGCGCATGGCGATCGCCTTTCCCGCCGTGCGCTTCGTGCTGTCGGGCTCGGACCGCGCGACGCTGGAATTTCCGGCGACCGGCGACGATCATCTGGCGCGCATGGCGCAGGTGCTCGGCAAGGAATTCCGCGACAACGCCATCGCGCTCGACGCCGTGCGCGAAGAGATTTCGCTGACCGGCTTTGCCGGCGTGCCGACCTTCAACCGCGGCAACTCCGCCCACCAATATGCCTTCGTCAACGGCCGGCCGGTGCAGGACAAGCTGATCCTTTCGGCAATCCGCGGCGCCTATGCCGAGACGATCCCATCAGGACGCTACCCGGTAGCGGTGCTGTCGATCACGCTCGATCCGGCTCTCGTCGACGTCAACGTCCATCCGGCCAAATCCGACGTGCGCTTCCGCGATCCCGGCCTGGTGCGCGGCCTGATCGTCGGCGCTATCCGCGAGGCGCTGGCGCGAGACGGCAGCCGGGCGGCAACGACTGGGGCAAGCGATATGCTGCGCGCCTTCCGCCCGGGCTTTCAGTCCTACGCGCCGCGGCCGCAGACGGCATGGTCGGCTGAGACATCGCCGTCGCGGCCCTACCAGCCGGCAATGGGTCTCAGTGAACGGCCGCAGGCATCCTTCGACGGGCTGTCGATGCCGACGGCGCGGGCCGAGCCGCAATTTTCGCCGCAGCCGGCCGCCCCCGAACCAGCCGCGCGCTATCCGCTCGGCGCGGCGCGGGCGCAGATCCATGCAAATTACATCGTCGCCCAGACCGAGGACGGGCTCGTGATCGTCGACCAGCATGCCGCGCATGAGCGGCTGGTGTTCGAGGCGATGCGCAAGGCGCTGCATTCGAAGCGGCTGGCCTCGCAGGTGCTGCTCATTCCCGAGATCATCGACATTCCGGAAGAGGATTGCGACAGGCTGATGCAGCATGCGGCCGAGCTTTCCGAACTCGGCCTTTCGATCGAGCGTTTCGGCCCCGGGGCGATTGCCGTGCGGGAGACGCCGGCCATGCTCGGCGAGGTCGACGCACATGGCCTGATCCGCCAGCTTGCCGACGAGATCGCCGAATGGGACACGGCGTCGGGCCTGTCGGCCAAGCTCGAATATGTGGCGGCGACCATGGCCTGCCACGGATCGGTGCGCTCCGGGCGACGGCTGCGGCCGGAGGAAATGAACGCGCTGCTGCGCGAAATGGAAGTGACGCCAGGCTCAGGCCAGTGCAATCATGGCCGGCCGACCTATATCGAATTGAAGCTCAGCGATATCGAGCGGCTTTTCGGCAGAAGCTAAAAAAGCTGGAAAAGCAGCCTTTGCGGGAGTATGGCAGACTAAAGCGTGTCGCGATCTTTCAGATTGGCTTATCACGCTTTAGGATTTTGGTGTTCCGCATGTCGTGATCGCAAAACCGCGGCACAGTTTTGCGCGACATGCTTTAATGAAAGACTGCAGGGAACGGAGCGCATGAATTTGTTCGAAGGGCACGGAAACCGCGAAGCGAAGATCCGGTATCTCGATGGCGATTTCCAGATTCTCTCGCCCGGCTCCTATGTCGTCTGCGCGATGACGGGAAAGCAGGTCCCGCTCGACGAGCTGCGCTACTGGAGCGTCGCCCGCCAGGAACCCTATGCCGACGTGATCTCGGCGATCGAAGCCGACAAACGCGCCGGCGTGCTGCCGAACCAGCGGCGCTAGAGCGGTTCAGGTTTTCGCGGAAGCGCAGAACCGCTCTAACTTTAACGCAATTCCCGGCAAAAGCGCTTCGCGCTTTGCGTTGGGAAAACCGCTTCACACTTTTCCTGGAATTGCTCTAACGTTTCGCCTTCATTTCCCGCAGCCGCCGTTCGCGGCAGGCAACGATCGCCCGGTCGATGATCAGGCTCGGGGCGAGATGATCCTCGAACACCATGTCGACCTCGATCACCCGGCTCTTTTCGGCAAGCTCAGCCGCCTTGCCGGGATGACCGGAGAGGCGAACGAAATCCTTTGATGTCGTGACGATCAGAAGGCCTTGCCGCTCGGCGGTCGTCAGAAGGTCGTCGATCTCTTCTTCGGTCAGATGCTCGTGGTCGCCGAAGCTCCTGGCAACGGCGATTTCGGCGCCACGCGATTCGACCGTACGGAAGAATTTGGCGGGATCGGCAATGCCGGCGAAGGCGAGCACCTTCATGCCGGCGAGCGTGTTGTCGCCGCGCACTTTCAGCGATGCGGTGAAATAGGGCTTTGCGGCGCGCGCCGCCATGCGTACGATCCCGTCGGCGGCATTGCCGCCGCCGACCTTCAGCAGGGCCGTCGCATGACGCAGCTGCTGACGGATCGGCGCCCGGACCGGGCCGCCCGGCACGATATGGCCGTTGCCGAGGCCACGGGTCGCGTCGATGACCAGCAAGGCATAGTCGATCGCCAGCCGGGCGCTCTGGAAACCATCGTCCATGATGATGAGATCGGCGCCCTCCGCCACCAGGCGGGCGGCACCCTCGACGCGCTTTCGGGAAATCACCGTCAGCGCCTCCTGGGCAAGCAGCAAGGGTTCGTCGCCGACGGCGACGGCGCGGTGATGATCGGGATCGACCACCGTCGTCACATCGAGCGAGCCGCCGTAGCCGCGACTGAGAAAACCCGGCTTCAGCCCCTTGGCCTTGGCGGCACGGGCAATGGTCAGCGCCGTCGGCGTCTTGCCGGCGCCGCCGACGGTGAAATTGCCGACGCAGATGACGGGAATGGGAACGGAGGCGCGGCGTGCATGGGCCATGCGATGGCCGGCGATACGGCCGTAGAGAAAGGAAAGCGGCACGAGCAGCCAGGCCCGCCAATCGGCTTTCCTCCACCAGAACGGCGGCGCTTCGGATATCATCTTGCCGTTCTGCTCCCCTGCCCGGCTGGCGACGGTCGAACCCCGCGCTTTTCGCCCGGGTCGGATTGAGAAGCCAAAACCGATGAAAATGCAAGTCCTTACAGGTTTAGGCCGGCTGCAGATCCGGCAACAGCGTCTCGATGGCGGTGATATCGTCGAGCACGTGATGGGCGGCCGCGGCAAGCGAATCGCGCGAACCGGTGCCGGTCAGCACGGCGATCCTCAGCCCGGTGCCGGCATTCAGGCCCATGTGCAGATCGTGATTGTTGTCGCCGACCATCGCCACCTCTTCCGGCGAAAGACCGGTCGCGGCGCAGAAGCCGAGCACCATGCCCGGCTCCGGCTTGACGCCGAAACCGCTGTCATAGCCGGCGATGTAATCGACATAGCGGGCAAAACCGAAGCGTTCCGCCGTCTGGCGGATCGAACGCTCGTTGTCGCTGGAGGCGACGCCGAGCTTGAAACCGCGTCCGTGCAGCCTTGCGAAGAAGCCGGCGAGGTCGGTCACCGGCACGGAAAATTCGGCGGCGTTGGAAAAGAGTTCGTCGAGGCGCACCGTCAGTTGGCCAACATCGACCATCGAGCCCGCGGCAACCAGACCCTCGGCGATCTGGCGCGTATTGCCGGCGGCAAGCAGGCTGTCGGGAACGATATGGCCGGTGACCGGATCCATGCCGCAGGCGGCCAGCAGCCGGTCGGCCAGAAGCGGATCTCCTTGCGCGGCAATGCGGGCAAGCTCGCGGTTCACAGGCAGCCAGCTCTCGTCATAGTCGAGCAGCGTGCCGTCCTTGTCGAAGAGAATGCCTTTGATAGGAGAGGCTGCCGACATGATATATCCTTAGAGCTGGGCCACGGCCTTGGGCAACAGCCGCGCCTTTACCGTCAGCGGATTGATATAGGGTTCCAGCCCCTTCACGGTGGCGGTCAGCGCGCCGCGCATCTCGTGCACGGCGGTGATGCCGGCCTCGATCATGTTGCGGCGGGCTTCGTCGTTGATCAGCAGGTAGTGCACGCCCTTGGCCAGCATCTCGGTATCGCGCACCATGCGGGCGCTGCCGCTGCGGGCAAGCTTCTGATAGGCCTCGCGGAAATTCTGCACATGGCCGCCGGAGAGGACGGCGCAGCCGAGCATGGCGGGCTCCAGCGGGTTCTGGCCGCCTTCGGCAAAGAGCGAGCGTCCGACGAAAGCGATTTCCGTCAGTCGCAAATAGAGGCCCATTTCGCCGATCGTATCGCCGAGGAAAATATCGACATCGGCCGACAGGACGTCGTCACGGGTGCGGCGGGCGATCTTCAGCCCCTGCTTGACCAGGGCCGCCTCGATCTCGTCGCAGCGTTCGGGGTGACGCGGCACGATGATCGTCAATTGACGATCGCGCTCTCTCAGCGCCCGATGGACGATGGCGGCGGCATTCTCCTCGCCGTCGAAGGTCGAGATCGCCGCCCAGGTCTTGCGCTCGCCGATCTGCTTCTTGTAGCGGGCAAGGACAGCGCTGTCGTAAGGCGGTGCGTCGGTATCGACCTTCAGATTGCCCGAGGTGATGACCGGGACGGCGCCGAGATCGCGGAAACGTTCGGCATCCATATCCGACTGGGCGATGACGAGGGCCAGATTCTCGAACAGGGCTTCGGCGATCGCCGGGCGGCGGCGCCAGCGGGCAAAGGAGCGGTCCGACATGCGGGCATTGATCAGGATCTGCGGAATGCGGCGGCGGCCGAGTTCCAGCACGGTTGCCGGCCAGATCTCGGATTCGGCGATGATGGCGCAATCGGGCTGCCAATAGTCGAGGAAGCGGCTGACGGAGGGCTTCAGATCAAGCGGCACATATTGATGGATCGCCTCATTGCCGAGCCGCTCGGCGGCGAGTCTGGCGGAGGTGATGGTGCCGGTGGTCAGGATCACATGGATGTCGCGGCGGCGGATTTCGCGGATCAGCGGGATGACGGCATTGGTTTCACCGACGCTTGCGGCATGGAACCAGACGAGCGGGCCCTGCGGCCGGTTGGCGCTCGGATAGCCGAAGCGCTCCAGGCGGCGCGCCCGGTCTTCCTTGCCCTTGGCCGTGCGGTAGGTGATATAGAGGCCGACAACAGGAGAGGCCACGGTTCCCGCCAGACGGTATGCGCTCAGACCGAACCGAGCCATCCGGGAGCTCATTGCGCCAGCCTCCGATCCAAGATCGACATCAAACCCATTCCCTCATTATCGTTGCGGCCGCAATGACCGATCAATTTGTTCAGAATGCGTCAGGCAATCCGGAACGACGCGCGCCCGATACGCGAAAACCCTGCGCGCCGGAGGTCGCCGGCGGCACTTGCGGATGGCCTTGGCCGAGGTCGCTCGCCGAGGTCAGTTGCCTCAGGCCTTTTCCTGCGGATCGAGCAAACGATGCATATGGACGATGAAGTAGCGCATATGCGCATTGTCGACCGTCTGCTGCGCCTTCGACTTCCAGGCTGTCAGCGCCGTGGCATAATCCGGGAAAATGCCGACGATATCGAGATCCTTCAGATCCCGGAACTGGACGTCATCGAGGCTTTCCAGTTCGCCGCCAAAAACGAGATGCAAAAGCTGCTTCTTGTCACCGGATTCAGTCATTTTTTGTTCTCTTTCTGCCTGTTCTCCTCCGTCATCCCATCTGCGGGATTTTGACGGAAACGTCAACTGTCTCTTCGCCCCGCAAAGGCCGTGAGGAATTCATCGATGCGCGACGCGGGGGCTGCGCAGAGTACCTTGTGGGTCACGTCGGCGCTGTTGTAGACGACCGGCCGGCCGTCGAGATCGACGAGGCCGCCGCCGGCACAAGCCAGAATGAGATCGGCTGCGGCGAGGTCCCAATCATGCGAATTGCTTTTGACGAAGGTGGCTTCGAGGCGACCGTCCGCCACCATGGCGATGCGATAGGCAAGCGAGGGAATGTGTTTCTGGCGGCTGACCCGGTCGCGAAATTCAACCGGAAAGGTCTTCAACAGGTCCTCGCCGATCGCGAGGCGGCTCGTGTCCTCCGGTCCCGCGGCAGAGACGGTGAAGGGCACGCCGTTCTTCAGCGCGACGCCGCCGTCGACGGCCTCATAGAGTTCTTCGAGCGCCGGGGCATAGAGCACGCCGGCGACCGGCCGGCCGCGATGAACGACCGCGACGCTGACGCACCAGACCTTCTGGCCGCCGAGAAAGGCGCGTGTGCCGTCGATCGGGTCGACGATGAACAGCGTGTCCTGCGAGAGGCGGCCGGCATCGTCGTCGGTTTCTTCGGACAGCCAGCCATAATCCGGCCGCGCCTTGCGCAGAATGGTCTCGAGCGTCTTGTTGGCGGCGAAATCGGCAGCACTGACAGGCGAGCGGTCGCCGTTTTTCCACCAGACCTCGGGCGATTGGTTGAAGAAGCCGAAAGCCACCGCACCCGCCTCTTTCGCGGCATCGGCGATCAGCGTCAGATCGCTCTGCCAGCGGTCCTTGTTGCTATCGCTCATCCCATCAATCCGTTTCTCAATTCAACCCCGAGAGCATGATATCGCCCGAAAACCACTCAAACTTTTCGGCATCATGTCTCTGCTTTATGCAATTGCGGACGCGCAGCTCAGTTTTGCGGGACTGCTCTTTGTTCTAACGCAATTCCGGACGCAAAACCGCTCACACACTTTTGCTGGAATTGCTCTAGCGCCCTGCAAGCGTCATGCCTTCGATGGCGAAGGTCGGGGCGGCGACGCCGAATTTGCGGTCGATGTCGTTTGCCGGCGTCAGGCGCATGAACATCTCCTTGAGGTTCGAGGCGATCGTCACCTCGGACACCGGGAAAGTCAGTTCGCCGTTTTCGATCCAGAAGCCGGTGGCGCCGCGACTATATTCACCGGTGATCATGTTGACGCCGTGGCCGATCAATTCGGTGACATAAAAACCATTGCCAACGCTGCGGATCAGCTCCTCCGGCGAGACGTCGCCGGGTTCCAGCGCAAGATTAGTCGAGGACGGCGAGACGGCGGTGCCGCCGCGCACGCCGCGGCCGTTGGTTTCCAGACCCAGCTCGCGGGCGGTCGAGGTGGAGAGGAACCAATGTTTCAAGACCCCGTCCTCGATCATCACAAGCCGCTCGCCCGATACGCCTTCGCCGTCGAAGGGCCGCGAGGCCGGGCCGCGCACGATCAATGGATCGTCTGATATCGACAGGCCCGATTTCAGCACCTGCTGCCCCATCCTGTCGCGCAGGAAGCTGGACTTACGGGCAACGGCAGCGCCATTGATCGCGCCGGCGATATGGCCGACGAAGCCGCGGGCGACGCGCGGGTCGAAAATGACGGTGACGTCCTTGCCGGTCGGCACCTGGCGCGGATTGATGCGTTTGATCACCCGTTCGCCGGCGCGGCGGCCGATTTCGGCGGGCTCGTCGAGCTCGGCATAATAGAGGCGGCTGTCGAAATCATAATCGCGCTCCATGCCGGTGCCTTCGCCTGCGATGACGCTGACGGAATGGCCGAAACGCGAAGCCATGTAGCTGCCCGCAAAACCGTGCGAGGTGGCAAGAACCAGGCCGCCCATGCCGGCCGAGGCGCCGGCGCCGGAAGAATTGGTGACACCTTTGACCGCAAGCGCCGCCGTCTCGGCGGCAAGAGCCGCCTCGCGCAGCATCTCGGAGGAGACCTCGGTGGTATCGAGCAGTTGCAGGTCGGGATAGGATTTCGAAAGGCTCGCCTCGTCCGCCAGGCAAGCGAAGGGATCTTCCGGTGAGACTTTGGCCATGGCGACGGCGCGTTCGGCAAGCGCCTTGAGATCGAAGCCCGGATTGGCCGAAACGCTGGCGACGCGCTTGCCGATGAAGACGCGCAGCGAAAAATCGTCGCTTTCGGAAGATTCCGTGCCCTCGACCTTGCCGAGACGGACGCTGACCGATTGCGAGCGCGACCGGACGACGACGGCGTCGGCAGCATCCGCCCCTGCCTTCCTCGCCAGATCGATCAATTGACTTGCGCGGGAAAGAAGTGTCGAGGAATCGATTTCAGAGGACATGATTTGGCCTTTCCTTCGGCTTCCATTTATTGTGCACTCTCCCAAGCATCAAGGCCGCCGCCACCGATTCTTTATCGGGGCTGGCTGCATGTTCTCCGCCGTCGAAAGAAATCGCCAGCATGTCCGCGCCCAATGCCCTTTTTTCCGAAACGATCCTGCTGCTCGGCGGAGCGGTTGTGGCCGCGCCGATCTTCAAGAAGCTCGGGCTCGGCACCGTGCTCGGCTATCTCGCTGCCGGCATCGTCATCGGCCCGGTCTTCCACGGCATCACCGATGGCGAGCAGATCCTCAACGTCGCCGAACTCGGCGTCGTCTTCCTGCTGTTCATCATCGGATTGGAGCTGAAACCCAGCCGCCTCTGGCAGATGCGGCGCGACATTTTCGGCCTCGGCACGGCGCAGGTGGTGGTGACCGGGCTGGCGTTGACGGCGCTCGCCTGGTTTTCGGAGGTTTTCGACTGGCGCGGCAGCATCGTCGCCGGATTTGGCCTGGCCCTGTCCTCGACCGCCTTCGCCATGCAGATCCTCGAGGGCGATGGCGACGTCAATACGCGATATGGGCAGCGCTCCTTCTCGATGCTCCTGTTCCAGGACCTGGCGATCGTGCCGCTTCTGGCGCTGATCACCATTCTCGACGGCGGCAGGGGCAGCAATGCGCCGCTGCTCGGTTTTGCGGTCGCCATCGGCGCCGTCGCGGCGATGATCCTGATGGGGCGTTACCTGCTGACGCCGCTCTTCCAGGTCATCGCCCGGACCGGCGCGCGCGAGGCGATGATCGCGGCAGCCCTCTTCGTCGTCATGGGATCGGCAAGCCTGATGCAGCTTGCCGGGCTTTCGATGGCGATGGGCGCCTTCCTGTCCGGCGTGATGCTGGCCGAATCCTCCTACCGGCACGAGCTGGAGGCAGATATCGAGCCCTTCCGCGGCGTCCTGCTCGCTATCTTCTTCATCGCCGTCGGCCTGTCGCTGGAGCTCGAGGTTCTTGCCGACAACGTGCTCTTCGTCATCGTCACCGTGCCGATCGTCATGGCGGTCAAGGCGGTGATCATTTATGGACTCTGCCGGATCTCAGGTTCTCCGCATGACGATGCGATCCGCATCGCCTTCCTGCTGCCGCAGGGCGGCGAATTCGGCTTCGTGCTGTTTACCACGGCGGGTACCGCGGGGCTGATGTCGACGAGCACCGCATCGCTGCTGGTGGCGATCGTCACGCTGTCCATGGCGCTGACGCCGATCGGGGCGGCCCTTTCGAAGCGGCTGCTGCGCGGCGACGCGCATGAGGAGCTGGACGAGGATTTCGAGGGCGCGGGCGCCGACGTGCTGATGGTCGGCTTCTCGCGTTTCGGCCAGATCGCCGCCCAGATCCTGCTTGCCGGCGGGCGCAGCGTCACCGTCATCGATTTTTCGGCGGACCGCATCCGCCAGGCCTCCTCCTTCGGTTTCCGCATCTATTTCGGCGATGGCGCCCGCAAGGACGTGCTGCGCTCGGCCGGCATCGACCGGGCAAAGATCGTGCTCGTCTGCACTCAGAAGAAGGAGATCACCGACAAGGTGGTGGAGCTGGTGCAGGCGGACTATCCGCACACGCGTCTCTACGTGCGCTCCTATGACCGCATCCATTCGATCGAACTGCGCAACAAGGGCGTCGATTACGAGCTGCGCGAAACGCTGGAATCGGGCCTGCTCTTCGGGCGGCGGACGCTGGAGGCGCTCGGCGTTTCCGAGGTCGACGCCTATGAGATCGGCGAGGATATCCGCAAGCGCGACGAGGCACGCCTGGTGCTGCAGGTGTCCGAAGGGCTGCAGGCCGGGCGCGACATGCTGTTTTCCCATCCCGTCCGCCCCGAACCGCTGGTCAAGCCGAAACGCGCCGCCGATCCCTTCGAGGACGACCCGTTGGCAGGCACCGCCGATGCGACGGCGGAGGCGTAAGTTAAGAGAACATCAGCGCTTCAGCCGCGCTTCGATCTCGCGGTCGAGGGCGAATTTCAACTCGTCCTTGACGCCGACCGACATGGCCAGCACGTCACGGGCCTTGAGGAAATCCATGACGCCGGTGCGCCCGACCGCCGGGCGCAGGAAGATGTGCGGCGGGCGCAGCTTCAGTTTCAGCGTGATCGCCGTCTGCATCATCAGCTGGCCGGAACCGAAGATGCTTTCCATGCGGTTTGGAATATGCGTGCCGTCACCCTCCGGCGCGCCGACGACATCGATGCCGACGACGATGTCGGCAAGATCCATCAGCGGTTCGTAGGGCACCGGATTGCTGATGCCGCCGTCGATCATCACCCGGCCGCGCAGGCGCACCGGCATGAAGACGGCTGGGATGGCGGAAGAGGCGGCGAGGGCCGGAAACAGCTCGCCCTCTTCGATGATGACTTCGCTTTGCCCGTAATAATCCGTGGTGATGACCTTCATCGGCACCAGCAGATCCTCGAAGCGGGCCGGCAGTTCGGAGGGCAGGAAGGCCTTGAGGATCCGCTCCAGATTGAACTGGCCGATGCGGATGCCCTTGGCCACCGCATCGCGCACCGTCGTCGGTCTCAGGCCCCAGATGCGGCTGACGACGGCCGTCTTGTTGCCGACGGTCGCCAGCGCATGTTCACGGATTTCGGCGCCGGACATGCCGGCAGCCATGCCGGCCCCCATGATCGCGCCCATCGACGAGCCGGATACCGCCACCGGCCGGATACCGAGTTCGTCGAGCGTCTCGATGACATGGATATGGGCAAGCCCGCGCGCGCCGCCGCCGCCGAAAGCGACAGCGACCGTTGGAAGATCGCTGATCGCAGGCAGTTTCGGGCTGATGATCTCTGCCTGCTGCACGCCCCGCCCCCGCTTATTGCGGCTGATACCGGAAGAAATGCACCCTCGTATCGCCAAAGATGCGGTTTTCGAGGAAGACATAGGAAGGATGCACGGAAACGACAATATCGCCGCGTTCTTCGAGCACCGCGATCGCGCCCGGCCGCAGCCAGCCGCCCATGGCGGCGGCAGCCATCGCCTTCTCGCCGAGGCCCTTGCCATAGGGCGGATCGGCAAACAGCACGTCGAAGGGCTCGAGATTGCCGACGCTGCCGAGATCGGTGGCATCCCGGCGCAGGATGCGCGTGCGGCCGTGCAGGCCGAGCGCATCGATATTCTCCCAGAGCAGCGCCCTGCCCTCGACGCTGTTTTCGACGAAGAGCGCATGGCGACAGCCGCGCGAGACGGCTTCGAGACCGACGGCGCCAGTGCCGGCAAAAAGGTCAAGGATCCGGGTGCCGTCGACGCAGTCCGGATAGGCATGGCTCAATATATTGAACAGGCTCTCGCGCGTCCGGTCGGCAGTCGGCCGGATCTCGTTGGATTTTGGCACGGCGAGAGGCCGTCCGCGAAACTCACCGCCGACGATCCGCACCGCGCGTCATTCCCTTTCCTTTTCCACCACCTCTGGACGGCCCGCCCGCGGGCCTGTCGCCGCCCGGCCGGTCACCGCCCGGCCTGCTGCCACTCGACTTGGCGCCTTTCGGCTTGCCGGAAAAATTCTTGGCCCCACCGGGCTTGCCGGCAAAACCTTTACCGCGGGGCTTATCACCCGAAGGCTTGTCGCCGAACGACCTTTCGCCGCGCGGACGTTCGGAACGGCCCTCGCCGGCAAAGCTCCTGGCTGCGCGCGGCCGTTCGTCGCCATCCTCGCGCGGCCTGCGATCACCACGCGGCTTGTCACCGAACGGCCGATCGCCGCGTGAAGGACGATCGCCGAAAGGCCGGTCGCCGCGCGGGCGCTCCGAGCGGGCCTCACCGGTGGCGGCTCTGGCGGCACGGGGACGCTCGTCACCATCGCCACGCGGCTTGCGGTCGCCGCGCGGCTTGTCGCCGAAGGGACGATCGCCGCGTGAGGGACGATCACCGAAAGGCCGGTCGCCGCGCGGACGCTCCGAACGGCCTTCGCCGGCAGAGCTTCTGGCACGCGGACGTTCATCCCCGCCTTCGCGGGGACGGCGTTCGCCGCGCGCCGGGCGGTCGCCAAAACCGCGGTCTTCGCGGGCCGGACGATCCCCGAACGAGCGCTTGCGGCCGCGGCCCTCGCCCTCATCCTTGCGGTGAGGCTCCTCGCTCGAGCGGATCCATTCGCCGTCCTCCTCGCGCACACGGTTGATCTGCGTGCGCGGGCGATCCTCGATATGGTGGAAACCGGCGCTCTTTGCCGGCGCCTGCTCGCCGCGCCGGCGCGCGGTCTGCTCATTCTTGGCGGCTTTCGCCGCAGCCTTTTCGCCGAGCGGCCGGGCACCCGGCGCCATCCAGACATTGGCGCTGCGGCGCTGGCC
The DNA here is from genome assembly GCF_000172795.2 of Rhizobium sp. CIAT894. Classification (NCBI taxonomy): domain Bacteria; kingdom Pseudomonadati; phylum Pseudomonadota; class Alphaproteobacteria; order Hyphomicrobiales; family Rhizobiaceae; genus Rhizobium; species Rhizobium sp. CIAT894. The sequence goes on along the minus strand of NZ_CP020947.1, from coordinate 863,523 downwards.
GAGCGGCTGGGGACGTTTCGGCTTGTCGTCGTCGAAGCGGCCGCCATCGCGGCGGTCGTCATCCTTGCGCCCGCCACCGCGGCGATCGTCGCGCTTGGTGTCGAGGCGGCTCAGCGCCCGTTCGCGCTTGTCCTCGTCGCGGCGCGGACGCTGCTCGCGCTTTTCCGGGGCTGGGGCATCAGCCTCTTCCTCGGCGGCAACGGCCGGCGCATTATAGATCGGCGCGTCGAAATTCGCCTTGGCTTCCTCGATCAGGCGCGGGCCGAGCTGGTCGCGCAGCGTGCGGCCGCGCACCTCGATGACATGGCCTTCCGGCAGATCGCCGAGCTGGAACGGGCCATAGGAAATGCGGATCAGCCGATTGACGTCGAGGCCGAGGGCGCCGAGTACGTTCTTGATTTCGCGGTTCTTGCCCTCGCGAAGGCCCATGGTAATCCACACGTTGGAGCCTTGCGTGCGGTCGAGCGTCGCCTCGATCGAACCATAGAGCACGCCGTCGACAGCGATGCCGTCTTTCAGCTTGTCGAGCGCTTCCTGATCGATCTCGCCGTGGGCGCGGACACGGTAGCGGCGCAGCCAGCCGGTCGCCGGCAACTCGAGTGCGCGGGCAAGACCGCCGTCATTGGTCAGCAGCAGCAGACCTTCGGTGTTGATATCGAGGCGGCCGATCGACATGACGCGCGGCAGTTCTTCCGGCAGGTTGTCGAAGACGGTCGAGCGGCCTTCCGGATCGGCATTGGTGGTCACCAGGCCCGCCGGCTTGTGATAAAGCCACAGCCTGGTGCGCTCGATGCCGCGGATCGGCACGCCGTCGACCTCGATGCGATCGGCCAGCGTGACGTTGACGACCGGCGTGTCGAGAGCCCTGCCGTTCAGCGTCACACGGCCTTCCATGATCATGCGTTCGATGTCGCGGCGGGAGGCGACGCCGGCGCGCGCCATCACCTTGGAAATGCGTTCTGCCTTCGCGTCGCCGTCGGTCTCGGCGGCGATCGCAGTCTTTGCCGGCTTGCCGCCGCCCTGCTTGCCGCCGGTCTTCGGCTCGGTGTCCCGTGAAAACGGCTTTGCGCCCGGGCGTTTTGGCTTGTCTTTGGGTGTCATTTGTTGTTTGCCTGCCTTTTGGGCCTGTCTATCAGGTCACGCATCTGCGGTTAAGTGGAAATTCGTGCGATCGTGAAGACAAATCGTTTCATGGAGATGGCGCTCGAAGAGGCGCGGGCTGCCGGAGAACGCGGCGAGGTGCCGATCGGCGCCGTCGTCGTCATCGACGATATTGCCGTTTCGCGCTCGGGAAACCGCACGCGCGAACTCAATGACGTGACCGCACACGCCGAAATCGCCGCAATCCGGCTGGCCTGCGAAGCGCTCGGACAGGAGCGCCTGGCCGGCGCCGATCTCTACGTGACGCTCGAGCCTTGCACCATGTGCGCGGCAGCCATCTCGTTTGCGCGCATCCGCAGGCTCTATTACGGCGCCGAGGACCCGAAGGGCGGTGGTGTCGACAACGGCGTGCGGTTCTATGCGCAGCCGACCTGTCACCACGCCCCGGAGGTCTATTCTGGTTTCAACGAGGTGCAATCGGCGGAGATTTTGCGGAGATTCTTTTCGCAAAAGAGAGAGGCGCCGTAGCCTCAGGTGCGCCATCATCTTGGGCTGTCGGGCCAATGGCTGCCCCTCACCCTAACCCTTGCCGGGGTCGAGCCACGGGTCTCGACCCGTCCTGCGGACCCCCGTAAACGGGGCGAGGGGACATGCCCTGCGAAAGGTTGGTGGGGAATGGAGAGGCTGCGGCTTGCCCCCTTCGCCCCGCGAGCGGGGAGAAGGTGCCGGCAGGCGGATGAGGGGCTTGCCCTCCCCGATCCCTGAAGCGACGCCTAAACGCCGGGAAAAGCTGCTACTGCAGCAGATTCCACCACTGATTGCCGCTGTTGGCGATCGCAGCGTCCTTCTTGCGCTTCTTCTGCTTCTTGAGTTCGGGCTCGCCGACATCATCGAGCTTGGCCGGATCGTCGACCGTGCGGTAGCCGGGCGGCGGATCGGATATGTAGCGGCGCTGATCGACATAGGAGCCCTTCTGCAGGGCGCGGGCTTCACGATAGGCCTTGGTCTGGGCTTCCGTCGTGCGGCGGCCGCCTTCGATGGCGGAGCTGGCGAGCGGCGAGCGGTAATTCGGATTGTCGGAGTTCGCATCAGCCTCGGAAACCAGGCGGGCGCGGGTTTCCTCCGGCGATTCGATCCACTGCGGATTGTCCTTGTTGGCGACCGTCTGCTGCGGCGCAACGAGGGTTTCCTTCTGCCCGGCGGCCGGCAGCACCAGCGTCGGGCGCGGCGTGTATTTGACGCCCTTGTTCTTCGGGTCCGGCCCGGTCAACGACACGGACTGACCGAGGTCGTCGGTCAATTGCTCCATGGCTGTTTTGTCGGTGCCGTAGGTCGGGCTGCTGGCGCAACTGGACACCAGGGAGCATCCCGCCATGACGACAGACAGGCAGGCGCCCATACGGAACCAATGCGTTGCGAACATGAAAACCCTTCCAGCCACCGGTGCAATCGTTGCCCAACCGGACAACCGTCCCCCTGACGCAAAAATCCGGCCATTTTCAGGCAGCTTTTACCGGATGAACCGCGAAAACGCAATTCACCCGGCAAATATCTTCAAGCGCCGATGCCGAGTTCGCGCAATGCGGCAGCGTCACGCGCCGAAACATCGGGATAGTCCGGATCGGAACCGACATCTCGGGTGATGCGCCAGGAGCGGGCGCATTTCTCACCCTCTGCAAGCTTCGGCACGACGCTGACCTCGGGCACCTCGGCAAGGCGGAAAGCATCCGCCGGGCCAGGGCCCACCTTGATCTCGATCGCCGAGGTGATGCAGACTTCGGTGAAGTCCTGACCTTCCAGCGCCTTCATCAGCTCCGCATCGGCGATGTGAACGACGGGAGCCGCCTCCAGCGAGGAGCCGATGCGCTTATCCTTGCGCTCGATTTCCAGGGCGCCTGTCACAACCGAGCGGACGGCGCGGATCTTCTTCCACTTCTCGGCCAGGGTATCGTTGCGCCATGCCTTTTCAACCGGGGTAAACTGCTCCAGGTGCACGGAAACGGCGGCGGGGTTGCGCGACAGCCAGGCTTCCTCGGTGGTGAAGGGCAGCATCGGGGCAAGCCAGGTCACCATGCAGTCGAAGATCTGGCGGATGACGTGCAGGCTGGCGCGCCGGCGCAGGCTCGACGGCGCGTCGCAATAGAGCGCATCCTTGCGGACATCGAAATAGAAGGCCGAAAGCTCGACATTGGCGAAATCGATCAGCGCACGGGCGATCTTCTTGAAATCGAAGGCATCGTAATTCTCGCGCACCAGCTCGTCGAGTTCGGCAAGCCGGTGCAGCATCAGTTGCTCCAGCTCCGGAAGATCGGCAAAGGCGATCTCCTCGCCCTTGTCGTGGGCAAGCGTGCCGAGCATCCAGCGGATGGTGTTGCGCAGCTTGCGATAGGCGTCGACATTGGTCTGGATGATCGTCTTGCCGACACGCAGGTCGTCGGCATAATCCGAGGTCATCACCCAGAGGCGCAGGATGTCGGCGCCGGCATCCTTCATCACTTCCTGAGGTGCCGTGACGTTGCCCTTCGACTTCGACATCTTCTCGCCCTTCTCGTCCATGGTGAAGCCATGGGTGAGGACGGCGTTGTAAGGCGCGCGGCCGCGCGTGGCCGCCGATTCCAGGAGCGAGGAATGGAACCAGCCGCGATGCTGGTCGGAACCCTCGAGATAAAGATCGGCCGGCCACTTCAGGTCCGGGCGGTCCTCGAGCGTGAAGGTATGCGTCGAGCCGGAATCGAACCACACGTCGAGGATATCCATGACCTGCTTCCAGCGGGAATGGTCATGGTCGTTGCCGAGGAAACGCTCCTTGGCGCCTTCGGCAAACCAGGCGTCGGCGCCCTCCTGTTCGAAGGCTTCGAGGATGCGGGCATTGACGGCTTCGTCGACCAGGACCTCGCCCTCATCGTCGGCAAAGACGGCGATCGGCACGCCCCATGCTCGTTGACGGGAAAGAACCCAGTCCGGGCGGCCCTCGATCATGGCGCGCAAGCGGTTCTGGCCGGCGGCGGGCACGAAACGGGTGTCATCGATCGCCCCCAGCGCGCGCGAACGCAGCGTCGTGCCGTCGGCAAGGGTCTTGTCCATATAGACGAACCATTGCGGCGTGTTGCGGAAGATCACCGGCTTCTTCGAGCGCCAGGAATGCGGGTACTGATGCTTCAGCCGGCCGCGGGCAAAGAGCGCGCCGCGGGCGATCAGTTCCTTGATGACGCGGTCGTTGGCATCGCCCTTCTTGCCGTTGTCGTCGATGACGCGGGCGCCCTCGAAGCCGGGAGCGTCCGATGTGTAGAAGCCGCCGTCATCGACCGGGAACGGGATCTTGGTGTCGATGCCGCGCGCCTCCAGCGTGCGGACGGCCGACATCCAGGCGTCGAAGTCTTCGCGGCCGTGACTGGGCGCCGTGTGCACGAAGCCGGTGCCGGCATCGTCGGTGACGTGATCGCCATCGAGCAGCGGTACAGCGAATTCATAGCCGCCATCGAGACCCTTGAAGGGATGGGCGCAGACCATCGCCGCGAAGTCCGCCTTAGAGACATCGCTCAAACGCTTATACTGCAGCTTGGCCTTGGCGAAGGATTCCTCGGCCAGCTTATCGGCAAAGATCAGCCTTTCGCCGGGACGCGGACCGAAATCATTCTCGGCCGCCGTCACCTCATAGAGGCCGTAGGAGACACGTGCGGAAAAGGAGATCGCGCGGTTGCCGGGGATCGTCCAAGGCGTCGTCGTCCAGATCACCACGAAGGCATCCTTCAGCGCGGACGGACCTCCGACGACCGGGAATTTCACCCAGATCGTATCGCTCTCGTAATCCTGGTACTCGACCTCGGCCTCGGCCAGCGCCGTGCGCTCGACCACCGACCACATGATCGGCTTGGAGCCGCGATAAAGCTGGCCGCTGGCGGCGATCTTGAGGAGTTCGCCGGCGATACGCGATTCCGCGTGGAAGTTCATCGTCGTGTAGGGATTGTCGAAGTCGCCCTCGATGCCGAGACGCTTGAATTCTTCCGCCTGGGTCTTGATCCAGCCGGTGGCGAATTCACGGCATTCCCTGCGGAACTCGTTGACCGGAACCTCGTCCTTGTTCTTGCCCTTCTCGCGGTACTTCTCCTCGATCTTCCATTCGATCGGCAGGCCGTGGCAATCCCAGCCGGGCACGTAATTGGCGTCGTAGCCGCGCATCTGGAACGAGCGGTTGATGACGTCCTTGAGGATCTTGTTCAGCGCGTGGCCGATATGGATGTTGCCGTTGGCATAGGGCGGGCCGTCGTGCAGCACGAACTTTTCGCGGCCGGCGGCCGAGGCGCGCAGTTTCTTGTAGAGGCCCATCTCCTGCCAGCGCTTGACCAGCTCCGGCTCCTTCTGCGGCAGGCCGGCGCGCATCGGGAAATCGGTCTCGGGCAAATAGAGGGTCTTCGAATAGTCGATCTTTTCGGCTGTGTCGGTCATATCGGGACAATCGTTTCTGGCGGCCCAGGAAGGGGCGCAACGGCGTGAAAAAGCTGGTGACGGAAGCGCTCATATCCAAGCGCCAAAAACCCGGACCTCCCGGCCGCTTAGCGCGCGCGGAAGGCCGGGCCGATAATTCGCATCGTCATCGCCAGCCGAAATTTCGTCATAGCGCCGGTTCATAGGCGTTTTTGCCCGGAAAAGGAAGAGCAGAATTCGTGGGACCGCAATCGGCACCGATGGCTGGAATTGCCGGCCTCACGGCTGCAGCCAGACTCACAACTTCAGGAAAAACAAAGCTTACGGTCGAGTTCGCCGAGCGGCGTCACACCCGATAGCAGCGCCCTCGCCTCCTCCTCGTCGCGCTTGATCTGGGCGACAAGCGGATCGAGGCCGTCGAATTTCAGCTCGGGTCTGATATAGCCGAAGAAGGAGACGGCGCAGCGCTGACCGTAGAGATCGCCGCTGAAGTCGAAGAGATAGGTTTCGAGCAGCGGCGCGCCGTTTGCCGTCACCGTCGGGCGGCGGCCGTAGCTGGCGACGCCATCGTGCAGCGTGCCGTCCTGGCGGCGGAAGCGGACGGCGTAGATGCCGGCGGCAAGATCGACCTCCGGCGGCAGGCGCATATTGGCCGTGGGGAAACCGAGCTGCCGGCCGAGCTTTTCGCCGTCGATCACCTCGGCCTCCACAGTATAGCGGTAGCCCAGCATGCCCGCGACTTCGCTGACGCTGCCCTCCTTCAAAAGCGCGCGGATATGGCTCGACGAGACGACATCGGCGTTTTCGTCGCGGAAGGCGTCGATCAGGGTGACGCCGAAGCCGTAGGTCTGGCCGGCATTCATCAGGAAGGCCGGACCGCCCTCGCGGCCGCGGCCGAAATGGAAATCGAAGCCGGTGACGACTTCCGAGGCGCCGAGCCAATCCTTGAGGATCGAATGGATGAAATCATCGGCCGAGCGCTGCGAGAACTCGTGATCGAAGGGATATTCGATGACGGCGTTGAAACCGAGCGTTTCCAGGATGCGGGCCTTGAGCGGTGCGGGCGTCAGCCGGAAGACCGGCGTCTCGGGCCGGAAGACCGTGCGCGGATGCGGCTCGAAGGTCAGCACCAGCGCAGGGATGCCGCGCGCCTTGGAGATTTCGAGCGCGCGGCTGAGCACCGACTGGTGGCCCCGATGCACGCCGTCGAAATTGCCGATGGCGATGACGCCGCCCTTGAGATGGGCGGGTAGAGGTTCCCGGGTTTCATTGCGATGGAAGACGGTCATCGGCTGGCTTCTCTTTATGCGAGGCTCTATGCAAGGCGGGGCATCCACCACTTCGGCGCGGCTTTTTCCCGATCGAGATAGGCGTTGAGGATCGCCTCGTCGGTCTCGCCGTTCAAGGTGTATTCCTTGGCGTGGATACCGCCGCTGATGTAGAGAAGGTCGAGGCCGTAATTCAAGGCGCCGCGCACATCGGTCGGCATGCCGTCGCCGATTGCCAGCACGCGCTCGACGGGGAAATCCCCGTGAAGCTCGCGGGCAGCGGCGAGCGTCGCCTCATAGATCGGCCGGTGCGGTTTTCCGGCGATGCGGGTGCTGCCGCCAAGCTGCTCGTAATAGGCGGCCATGGCGCCGGCGCAGGGGATGATGCGGTGGCCGCGCTCGACGACGAGGTCGGGATTGGCGCAGATCATCGGCACCTCGCGCGCCTGGAAATCCAGAAGCATGTCGGTGTAATCTTCCGGCTTCTCGGTCTCATCGTCGAAAAAGCCGGTGCAGACGAGCGATTGCGCTTCGGTGGCCGGCCGGCGCTCGACGCCGATGCCTTCGAGAAGCGCCTTGTCGCGCTCGGGGCCGAGCAGAAAGACCGTCTTCGGCCCTTCGGCAATCAGCCGGCGCGTGACGTCGCCCGAGGTGACGATCCTGTCATAGGCGCTGTCGGGAACGCCGATCTCGCGTAGTTGCTCGACCACCTGCCAGGAAAGACGCGGCGAATTGGTGATGAGGACGACGGCGACGCCGCTTGCGCGCGCCGCTTCAAGGGCAGCAGCGGCCTTCGGAAACGGCTCGACGCCGTTGTGAACGACGCCCCAGACATCACAGAGCACCACGTCATAATGACCTGTTATCTCCGAGAAGTTTTCTATCCGCCTGGCCATTCCGATTTCCCGATTTGCTTCAGTCACCGGTGACATTGCAAAGGCGCAAGGCGATGGCAAGGCATTTTCTTCGCGGCCGGCCCAGCACACCGGGTTTCGGCGGCAATCTCCGCAATTCTCCGGCCTCTTCACAATTCCGGCACAAAAATTCGTGATGGCTCTCATTGACTCCTCTTGGAGCCATCCCTAAATGCTCGTCGCTAGCACTCACCGCAAGGGAGTGCTAACATCTATCCATGTGGGCCGCTCCGGTCCGCGAATGTCATTCGATCGAGGGATTAGACAATGGCAAGCACCAACTTCCGCCCCCTTCACGACCGCGTCGTTGTTCGCCGCGTTGAGTCCGAAGCCAAGACCAAGGGTGGCATCATCATTCCCGATACCGCCAAGGAAAAGCCGCAGGAAGGCGAAATCGTCGCCGTCGGTTCCGGCGCTCGTGACGAGTCCGGCAAGGTCGTCGCACTCGACGTCAAGGCTGGCGACCGCATCCTGTTCGGCAAGTGGTCCGGCACCGAAGTCAAGATCGACGGCGAAGACCTTCTGATCATGAAGGAAGCCGACATTATGGGCATCATCGGCTGATCAGCCGCTGGCCTTTCCGACGTAGCCGACGGGTCCCAGAACCCGGACACTCGAATTGAGGAGTTTCAATCATGGCATCTAAAGAAATCAAGTTTGGTCGCACCGCGCGCGAAAAGATGCTGCGTGGCGTCGACATTCTCGCCGATGCAGTCAAGGTAACGCTCGGCCCGAAGGGCCGTAACGTCATCATCGACAAGTCCTTCGGCGCTCCGCGCATCACCAAGGACGGCGTTTCCGTCGCCAAGGAAATCGAACTCGAAGACAAGTTCGAAAACATGGGCGCCCAGATGGTCCGCGAAGTTGCTTCGAAGACCAACGACATCGCCGGCGACGGCACCACGACTGCAACCGTTCTTGCCCAGGCGATCGTTCGCGAAGGCAACAAGGCCGTTGCAGCCGGCATGAACCCGATGGACCTGAAGCGCGGTATCGACCTCGCTGTGGCCGACGTCGTGAAGGATCTCCAGGCCAAGGCCAAGAAGATCTCCACCTCGGAAGAAGTTGCACAGGTCGGCACGATCTCCGCAAACGGCGACAAGCAGGTCGGTCTCGACATTGCCGAAGCCATGCAGAAGGTCGGCAACGAAGGCGTCATCACGGTTGAAGAAGCCAAGACCGCCGAAACCGAACTCGAAGTCGTCGAAGGCATGCAGTTCGACCGCGGCTACCTCAGCCCCTACTTCGTGACCAACCCGGAAAAGATGGTCGCCGACCTCGAAGACGTCTTCATTCTCCTTCACGAGAAGAAGCTCTCGAACCTGCAGTCGATGCTCCCGGTTCTGGAAGCCGTCGTTCAGACCGGCAAGCCGCTCCTCATCATCGCTGAAGACGTCGAAGGCGAAGCTCTTGCGACCCTCGTCGTCAACAAGCTGCGCGGCGGCCTCAAGATCGCTGCCGTCAAGGCTCCGGGCTTCGGCGATCGCCGCAAGGCCATGCTCGAAGACATCGCGATCCTGACCGGCGGTACGGTCATCTCCGAAGACCTCGGCATCAAGCTCGAAAGCGTCACGCTCGACATGCTCGGCCGTGCGAAGAAGGTTTCGATCTCCAAGGAAAACACCACGATCGTCGACGGTTCGGGCGCCAAGTCCGACATCGAAGGCCGTGTTGCCCAGATCAAGGCCCAGATCGAAGAAACCACCTCCGACTACGACCGCGAGAAGCTGCAGGAACGTCTTGCCAAGCTCGCCGGCGGCGTTGCCGTCATCCGCGTCGGCGGTTCGACTGAAGTCGAAGTGAAGGAAAAGAAGGACCGCATCGACGACGCGCTCAACGCGACGCGCGCTGCCGTTCAGGAAGGTATCGTCCCCGGCGGCGGTATCGCTCTCCTGCGCTCCTCCACGAAGATCACCGTCAAGGGTGCAAACGACGACCAGGAAGCCGGCATCAACATCGTTCGCCGCGCCCTGCAGGCCCTCGTTCGCCAGATCGCTGAAAACGCAGGCGACGAAGCCTCGATCGTTGTCGGCAAGGTCCTCGACAAGAATGAAGACAACTTCGGCTACAACGCCCAGACGTCTGAATTCGGCGACATGATCGCCATGGGCATCGTCGACCCACTCAAGGTCGTTCGCACGGCACTGCAGAACGCTGCTTCTGTTGCATCGCTGCTGATCACCACCGAAGCCATGATCGCCGAACTGCCGAAGAAGGATGCCCCTGCCGGCATGCCTGGCGGCATGGGCGGCATGGGCGGTATGGACATGATGTGATAGGCGAAAGCCGTCACTGACATCCATTCCGGTACATCCGGAATAGGAAGGGCGGCCCTCGGGTCGCCCTTTTCTTTGCGCCGCAGCGCCTTGAGTTGTACGGCAGCGATTCGACGCGTGGCACCTTCCACTCGACCTATTGCAGGTCCCGGGCGCGAAGCTTGCGCGAAACTTGCGCCACTGCTTCTCTTTGCTTCGATGATTTAGGCGGCAGATCGCGGTGTCGCGGCAGCATTTCCGGCTTTCTAAGGCGTGGAAACCGTTGCAAAACCCTTGAGGACGATCGTCTGGCGATGATTTCCGCAAAACAGCTCGGAGATGCGGGCATCTCAGAAAATGGGAGCAATCCGAATAGCCCTTAAAAAGCCGTTGCCGTTTGTCGAAAAGCTCCTATAAATCCGCGCTGCAATTGAAGCGCGCCGGGCGAAGCTCGCCATCAGACGAGGCCAGAGCGCGGAAGGCGATACGTGGACGTTCGGGTTTGCCTGATCATTGTGTCGACGATCGCCGGATGCACGGGCATAACGCCCGCAGCGACATGATCCTGTTTCTTTGTGTTTGCCGAGAGTGCGGTGAGGAGCTGCATGCGAACGGGGGAACGCCTTGTTTAAGATCGCCAAAGCCAATGCAGCCATCCCTTTGACGCCGGGCTCGCTGAGCCACCACAATCAAAATGACGAGATGGTGGCACAGTTTTCCATTTCCGAAGCCTGGACCGGAGATTTGTCGAGCGGCATGCTCCGCCTCGGCGAATGGAGCGCGATGCTGCACGGCCTTTCCGCACGGGACTGCGGGCTCTTGAGCCTGATCCGCTGCTACGACAGCAAGGACCGCAGCCACGTCCTGGAACTGTTCGAGCAGGCGGCGACCCTCTGCTCCTCCTTCTGTTTTTCGACGACGATCATCATGCCGAACGGCCTGCGCCAGCCGCTCTTCTGCATGGGCGAGTCGAACGGGCTCGAAGAGAAATACAGCGGCAGCATGGCCGGCGTCTTCATCTTCCCGCGCTTCAAGCTCGAAGGCGCAAGCCAGATCACGAGCCGGCGATAGAACCAACCTATCGGGCAAAGAAAAGGCCGCTCCCTTGGGCGGCCTTTCGTGTTTCCAGCGGACTATTCGTTACTCCGGTTTGACCGGAATATTCAGGCCCCTGGCGCTGGCCGGTCGGGCGATGCAGCGCTCCAGCCAATCCGAAACGGCGGGGAACTTCGCATATTCGAGAATCTCGCGGCCGCCATAGAAGATATCGGCGCCGCGAACCCAGGTAAAGGTGGCGATATCGGCGATCGTGTATTGATCGCCCATGATCCATTGGCGGCCCTTCAACCGGCCTTCGAGCACGCCGAGCAGGCGTTTGGATTCATCGCGATAGCGCTCCACCGGATAGGAGTTGTTGGCGACCTTGTCGGCGGCGAATTTGTGGAAATGCCCGAACTGTCCGAACATCGGGCCGATACCTGCCATCTGGAAAAACACCCATTGGATACATTCATAGCGGCCGGCGGCGTCTTCGGGGATCAACTTGCCGGTCTTTTCCACGAGATAGAGCAGGATGGCGCCGGATTCGAAAAGGCCGATCGGCTTCCCGCCCGGCCCGTTGGGGTCGATGATCGCCGGAATGCGGCCGTTCGGGTTGAGAGATTCGAATTCCGGCGATTTCTGCTCATTGGCGGCGAAGGAAACATAATGCGGCTCATAGGCGAGCCCGAGCTCTTCGAGAGCGACCGAAACCTTCACCCCGTTCGGCGTCTGCAGAGAATAGAGTTGGATGATGTCGGAATTTTTAGCGGGCCAGCGCGTCGTGATCGGAAAAGCGGAAAGATCTGCCATCGGATTCTCCTTGTTGGGTGGCGACCATAAAAGACCGGCTTTGTGAAAGGCAAGCGACGACGGCAGGACATTGTTTCATATTATTGAACGAACTGTCCGCTTCCGTTTATCTTTCCACAATGGAAGAAAAAAGCGACATAGGAGGCATCCGAGGTCCATCCGGTGCCGGGGCACCAAGATCTCCAGAGTCCTTCAAACGGAGACAACATCCATGTCGAACGCCATCATCCTGATTGCCCGCATTCTTCTTTCCTTCATGTTCATCCTTTCCGGCTTCATGAAGCTCACCGATCCTGCCGGTACTGCGGGCATGATCGCCGGTGCCGGCCTGCCGGCAGCAACCCTGTTGGCCTATGTCGCAGGCCTTTTCGAACTGCTGGCCGGCCTTGCGGTTCTCACAGGCTTCCAGGTCCGCATCGCCGGCTGGCTGCTCGCCGCCTTCTGTGTCTTCACGGGCGTTGCCTTCCACCTGCCCTACGCAAGCGGCACGGAACTCGTGAACATTCTCAACCAGATCATGGTCATGAAGAACATCACGCTGGCCGGCGCGTACATCCTGCTCGCCACCGTCGGTGCCGGTGCCTATTCGATCGACGCTCGCCGCGGCGCCTACGCAGCCGCCTGATACCAGCAGACATCCTCCCGCAAATACGAAACCCGCCGTCATCCGACGGCGGGTTTTTCCATGTCTCTTCGAATGGTATCAGAGGGCGGCGCGGACCGCCTCGATGATCGCCTGCACCGCCGGCTCGTCGGCATGGCTTTCCCGGCGGGCGCGCACGAGGCAGGCCTGCGAATGCAAGATGACGCCGTCCTGAAGCACCTTCAGGTGGTTGGCGCGCAGCGTCGAGCCGGTAGAGGTGATATCGACGATGATATCGGCCGAGCCGGAAGCGGGAGCGCCTTCGGTGGCGCCGAGGCTCTCGACGATGCGGTAGAGCTGGATGCCGTGCTGGCTCGAAAAGAACTGCTGGGTCAGGCGCCAGTATTTGGTGGCGATGGCCAGGCGCCTGGAATGGCGGGCGCGAAAATCGGCGGCGACGTCGCCGAGATCGGCCATGGTCTCGACGTCGAGCCAGATCTCCGGCACGGCAACGACGACATCGGCATGGCCGAAGCCGAGGCGGGCGCAGAATTCGACGCGTTTGTCGACTTCGGAAAAACCTTCCCGCATCAGATCCTCGCCGGTGACGCCGAAATCGACGCTGCCGTTGCCGAGCTCGCGGGAAATTTCGGAGGCCGAGAGGAAGGCGACCTCGACATCGTCCCAACCTTCGACGCGGCCACGATAGGAGCGGTCGTTGCCAACGGCCGTTATCGGCATGCCGGCTCGTTCGAAGATCGCCGAAGCGTCGTCCTTCATCCGGCCCTTGGAGGGAAGCGCGATGGTAATGGTCATGCGGCTGCCCTTTCGGTTTCGATGCGGTCGAGCCAGAAGGAGAAGCCGACGGCCGGAATGCGGTCCGTCGCACCGAGGAAGGTCAGAAGCTTATCGAAGCGACCGCCGCCGGCCAGAACCGCGCTCGATCCTTCAGCCGTCACCTCGAAGACGAGGCCGGTGTAATAGTCGAGCGGCCGTCCGAAGGCAGCGCGGTAACCAAGACTGGAGAGATCGACACCGGCATCGGCAAGGGCGCCGACACGACCGTTGAAACGGGAGAGCGCATTACCGAGCTTCAAACCAGCAGCATCGGCAAAACCGGCGAGCGCCGCCGACGCGTTGACGAGCGGCACGTCGAGCGACAGGAACTCTTCCAGCACATGGAAGGCCGCATCGTCGAGACGCGTTTCGGAGAGGATCAGCTTTTCCTTGAGCCGCCGGGCGATCTCGAGCGGCGAGCGGCTGGCATTGGTGGAATAACCCGTCGCCTGCATTTCCTGCTCGAGATGGGCGACCAGCGCCTGCTCGTCGCCTGAGGCGACAAGCCTGGCGATATCGTCATCCAGCCCGGTGACGAATTGCGGGCTGACCAGGCCGGCCAGCAGCGCTTCCAGCTGCGTCATGTTGCCGAAGGCGTGGATCAGGCGCTTCTGCCAGCCGAGCGGCAGGCCAAGTGCCTGGACGACCGCCTCGAACACCGCCTGATCGCCCAGGGTCACCGACAGGCGCCGGCCCGGCAGCAGACGGGCGAGAATACCGGTGGCGTCACCGATGGCGCGGGCGTCGGCGCTCGGTATGTTGATATCGCCGAGATCCTCGATGCCGGCCTGGTAGAATTCATTGGCACCGTCGCGGCGCTGGCGGAAAACTTCGCCGAGATAGGCGTAACGCTTTGGCGTGCCGGTCGCCGTTTCGATATGGCGCAGGCAGACGGGGATGGTGAATTCTGGCCGCAGGCAGAGACTGGCGCCGGTTTCGCTCTCGGTCATGAAGATGCGACGGCGAAGGTCCTCGCCGGCGATATCGAGGAACGGCTCGGCCGGTTGAATGACCGGCGTATCGATGCGCTCGGCGTTGCGGGCGGTAAATTCGGCCAGCAGGTCATTGGAGAATTCGGGGAGGTTGATCAGGGGCATGGGCTGAACTTCCCTCTTCTCCCCAGCGGGGAGAAGATGCCCGACAGGGCAGATGAGGGGGATGAGGAGTGTAAACGACGAATGTCCTGAGCGGCGAGCGAAGGACAGCTTCTGCTATGTCGCCCCCTCATCCGACCCTTCGGGCCACCTTCTCCCCGAGGGGAGAAGGGGATATCCTTCTCAAACGTCGTCATCAGTGTCACCGGCTTGGGTGGGATCATAGGGAACTTCGAAGCCGTCACCCGCCCTCTTCCGATCCTCCGCCTGCGCCGCAAGGATCTCCCTCACCTTGCCGACCAGGTCGGCTTCCGGCACGGTTTCCTGCGCCACGCGGGCCTCGCGCCAGCTGGCATTGTCTTCGATCTCGCCGGAGAGCCGTTTGCCCTCGATCAGATCCTTGATCTGCACGACGCCGGTTGCGCGCTCGTCGCCGCCCTGGATGATGGCGACGGGGCAGCCGCGGCGGTCGGCATATTTCAGCTGGTTGCCGAATTTCTTCCAGTTGCCCTGGAACATCTCGGCACGGATGCCTGCGGCGCGCAGTTGCTGCGTCATCTTCTGATAGCGGCCCATCGCCTCGACATCGCCGTCCATGACGGTGACCAGCACCGGTTCGATGACCGCGCCGGCGCCGAGCTTGCCGAGGTTCTTCAGCGCCGTCATCAGGCGGGAGACGCCGATCGAAAATCCGGTCGCCGGAACCGGCTGGCCCATGAACCGGGAGACCAGGCCATCATAACGGCCGCCGCCGCCGACCGAGCCGAAGACGACCTTTTCGCCCTTCTCGTTGGTGACATCGAAGGTGAGTTCGGCTTCGTAGACCGGGCCGGTATAATATTCGAGACCGCGCACGACGGAGGGATCGATCTTGATGCGGTCGGACTGGTAGCCGGCGCTCTTAACCAGCGCACCGATGAAATTCAGCTCGTCGACGCCTTCGCCACCTCGCGAGGTTCCGGCAACGAGTTCGGCCAGGCGTGCGGCGCTTTCGGCATAATCCTTGATACCGACGAAGAACAGCACCTTGTCGATCTGTTCCTGGTTGAGCCCGGCGCCCTTGGTGAAGTCGCCCGATTCATCCTTGCGGCCGGGACCGAGCAGCAGCGCCACGCCCTCAGGGCCGAACTTGTCGAGCTTGTCGATGGCGCGCAGCACGTTGAGCCGCTGACCCGCCTTGTCGTCGCCGCCGAGTCCGATCGCCTCCAGCACGCCGTCCAGGACCTTGCGGTTGTTGACGCGGATGACGTAGTCGCCGCGCTTGATGCCGAGGGCCTCGAGCGTATCGGCCATCATCATGCACATTTCGGCATCGGCCTGAACACCCGGCGCACCGACGGTATCGGCATCGAACTGCATGAACTGACGGAAGCGGCCGGGGCCCGGCTTCTCATTGCGGAAGACGTAACCGGCGCGATAGGTGCGGTAAGGAAGCTGGATCTCGTTGAAAGTCTCGGCGACGTGGCGGGCGAGCGGCGCCGTCAGGTCGTAACGCAGCGACATCCACTGCTCGTCGTCGTCCTGCAGCGAGAAGACGCCCTCGTTCGGCCGGTCGCTGTCGGGCAGGAACTTGCCGAGCGCATCGGTATATTCGAACAGCGGCGTTTCGACAGGATCGAAACCATAATGCTCATAGACTTCCCGGATCTTTGCCGTCATCCCGTTGACGGCGCGGATATCCCCGGCCGTCCGGTCGACGAAGCCGCGCGGCAAGCGCGCCTTGAGCTTTTGCGGTTTCTTCTGTTTGTCGTTCATTTCCGGGAATTCCGCTGACTGTGACAGTGGCGGTTTCCTAACCGATCGGGCGGGGAGCGGCAAGGGCGAAGGGTCTTGATGCCGCAAGCAGAATCGATTGAAGCAGAGGCCTCCATCAGAAATACGGATATGCTTATGATCACTGAGGCGCTTCTCTATGCCGCAACATGGCCGCTTACCGGTAAGCCGCATCGAAAGTTCATCCGCTATTCCGTCAATCTCTGGTCGCGGGCCGGGCGCTGCGCCCGCGAATGGGCCGAACATGAGACGATGAGCCGGAATGCGATCCGAGCGGCGACCGACGGCCTCAGGCAGAAGCGGACGGCCGTCGTGCTCGGTTCGGGGCTGTTGCGCGACGTGCCGATCGACGAGCTGGCACGTGCGTTCGACACCGTCGTTCTGGTCGATCTCGTTCATCTCGCCTCGATGCGCCTGTGGCTTGGGGCCAAGGGCTATCGCAATGTCAGGCTGATCGAGCGCGATCTCTCCGGCTATGATGATCTCGCCGCCGGCAAGGAGCCCGAGCCCCTCGGCTTCCTGCGCTCGGTGCCCTATCTCGATTTCGTGGTTTCGGCCAATCTGCTGTCGCAGATCGGCCGCGGCGTCAAACGGCGTTGCGAGGCCGAGGTCGGCCGCATGCCCGAAGATACGGTGGAAAGGCTGATTGCAGCGCATCTGGCCGGGCTTTCCGGGCTCTCCTGCCGCCATTGCCTGGTGACCGATATCGCTTATGCCGTCATCGACCGCAACGGCCGCACGCATGAGGAGGCCGATCTGCTGCACGGCGTTTCGCCGCCGCCGGCAAAGGCGGCCTGGACATGGCCGGTGGCGCCGCTCGGCGAGGAGAGCCGCGATTACCGGATCGAGCATAAGGTCATGGCAGCCTGGTGAAAGGCATGACGATGCCGTCACCGAATGTTCACCGTCAGTCGGATTGGCTTCCGGCCGGCATTCCCCTATATGAGGAACCATGCGTACGCTCGCCCTGGTCACGATGGTTCTCGGCTGGTTAGTCTATAGCGCCATGTCCGCTTGGGCAGGCTGTCCGACCTGCGCGTCGATGAATGTGCCTGTTGCCGCGGAAGCCGGCGGCATGCACCATCAAATGGCCGGCATGGCGATGTCCGATGCCAGCGGCAAGGCCGATCCCATGAAGGACCCCTGCGCCACCGGCAACGCGGCGCATATGCCACTTTGCGCAGCCTGCCTGCTGCTGCCGCCGACGGTGACAGTCATGGATGGCGGAAAATCCGTTGTCGGCTATCCCGCCCCGGCGCTTGCCCGCGCCCTCAATGACAGTCTTCCCGCTCCGCAGGCGCCCCCTCCCCGACTGTCCTGACATAAATCCATGCCACTCAGGCGGCACCGCTGCCTGGAAAACCTATTGTCAGACAGAGGAAGGAACTCTCATGTCTTTGAAAATCATCACGCTTACCGCCATGCTCGCCATCGTCGCCGCCCCGTCTTTTGCCGAAGACATGCCGATGGACATGAGCAAGCCGATGGGCAGTCACGATGCGGCAAGCCACGCTTTCAGCGAGGCGAACGCCAAGATGCATAAGGATATGATGATCGAGTATAGCGGCAATCCCGATGTGGATTTCGTCCGCGGCATGATCCCGCACCATCAGGGCGCGATCGACATGGCGAAGATCGAGCTCCAATACGGCAAGGATCCGGAAATCCGCAAACTCGCCGAAGGGGTGATCAAGGCGCAGGAGGCGGAGATCACCGAGATGAACGCCTGGCTCAGGGCCCACGGCAAGTAACCGATCATTGCTGGAGGGGAGCACCTAATATCAGGCGTTCCCAGAGGCTGCTAACAACCACTGCAACACCCACGACGTCATCCTCGGCCTTGTGCCGAGGATCTGCTGCGATCGAATTAAGCGATTGGAAAATAGATGTTTTCCCCTCAAATAATTGCCGTGCTCAGATGCTCGGCACAAGGCCGAGCATGACGGAGGAGAGGTTGTCAACAAACTAGGGAACGCCTGATATGAGGCGTTCCCTAGTGGTTCGGGCGATCTCAGTCCTTCGGCTCGAAATCGACCGGCCGGCGGCCCGCACCCTGGCGCGACAGCATCCAGCCAGGATACTCCGAAGCAAGAGCGCTTACCTCGTCGAGCTTTTTCAAATCGTCTTCGTCGAGCTTCAGCTTGACGGCGGCGAGGTTCTGGTCGAGCTGGTCGACCCGCTTGGCGCCGATGATGACTGTCGTGACGAAAGGCTTGGCGAGGATATAGGCGAGCGCCACAGTGGCGACGCTGACGCCGTGCTTTTCGGCGACCTCGCGCATGACCGCGACGCAGGCCCAGGCCCGGTCCCTGTCGACGGGCGGGAAGTCGAAACTGGCGCGGCGGCCCTCGCCGTTTCCGGGGGCGCCCGGACCGTATTTACCGGAGAGCAGGCCGCCGGCAAGCGGCGACCAGACCATCAGGCCGAGCTTTTCCTCCTGCATCATCGGCACGATGTCGCGCTCGAGATCGCGGCCGGCGATGGAATAATAGGCCTGCACAGTCTCGAAGCGGGCGAAACCACGGCGTTCGGAGAGGCCGAGCGCCTTGGAAATGCGCCAGGCCTGCCAGTTGGAGACGCCGATATAGCGCACGAGGCCGCGGGAAACGAGATCGTCAAGCGCGCGCAGCGTCTCCTCGATCGGCGTCACCGTGTCGGTCGCGTGGATCTGATAGAGGTCGATATGATCGGTCTGCAGGCGCTTGAGGCTCGCCTCGACCGAATCCATGATGTGGCCGCGCGAGGCGCCGCGGTCGTTCGGCTTGTCGCCCATGACGCCATAGACCTTGGTGGCGATGACGACGTCCTTACGGGGCACGTCGAGGTTCTTCAGCGCCTGGCCGAGCAGCCTTTCGGACTCGCCTGCGGAGTAGACATCGGCCGTGTCGATGAAATTGACGCCAGAGGCAAGCGAGCGCTCGACGATCCGGTCGGCGGCATTCTGGTCGACATCGGCGATGGCGCCCCACATGGTGCCCTGTTTGGCTTCGCCGAAGGTCATGGTGCCCAGGCAGATTTCCGAGACGAAAAGTCCCGTATTTCCGAGTTGATTGTAACGCATGGTCGAAAAAATCCTTTGTGTCTGCCGCAAGAGGGGCTTGCGAACTTAAGAACTTCATTTTTTGATTATTGGCCTGCGCGTGACAGGCACAGCCGTGGCTGGCTGCAAGGTGAGGCAAAATCGATGTAGTGCGGCGGCAGCGCTTTTCAACGCCACACCTTGCCGCGGCGAAGATGAGCGCCGCCCTTGTCTGGACACAGCCCTTGTCTCGACACAGCCCTTGTCTCGACACAGGCGAGCGATAGATTGCCGGCCATATCTCAATTATAGAGTTAGAGCATGATGTCGCCAGAAAACCGCTCGCACTTTTCGGCATCATGCTCAAAGGTACGCATATGACGACGCGACCACTGACCACGATCGGCTTCGATGCCGACGACACACTCTGGCAGAACGAACAATATTACCGTCTGACGGAAGCGCACTTCACCAGACTGCTTGCCGATTTTGCCGAAGGACCGAAGATTTCCGAGCGGCTGCTGGAGGCAGAAAAGCGCAACCTTCGCCATTACGGCTTCGGCATCAAGGGCTTCACGCTGTCGATGATCGAAACGGCGATCGAGATCACCGAGGGCAAGGTGCCCTCGAGCGTGATCGCCAAGATCCTCGATACCGGCCGCGACCTCCTCTCGCATCCGGTCGAGACCCTGCCGCATGTGCGCGACACGCTGGAGGCACTTGCCGGCAAATATCTGCTTGTGATGATCACCAAGGGCGATCTGTTCGACCAGGAGCGAAAGCTTGCCCAATCCGGGCTCGGCGATTTCTTCGATGCGATCGAGATCGTCTCCGACAAGACGGCCGTCACCTATCGGCGCATCTTCGCCAAGGTCGGCGACGGACCGGAACGGGCGATGATGGTCGGCAATTCGCTGAAATCGGACATCGTGCCGGCGATCGCCGCCGGCAGCTACGGCGTCTTCGTGCCGCACGAACTCACCTGGGTGCTGGAACATGTCGACGAACCGACGGAGGCTCCGCGCTTTCGCAAGATCGGCCATCTCGGCGAATTGGGAGACCTGATCGACCGGTTGGCATAGATCGGCCGCACGCGCCGTTACTGC
The DNA here is from genome assembly GCF_000172795.2 of Rhizobium sp. CIAT894. Classification (NCBI taxonomy): domain Bacteria; kingdom Pseudomonadati; phylum Pseudomonadota; class Alphaproteobacteria; order Hyphomicrobiales; family Rhizobiaceae; genus Rhizobium; species Rhizobium sp. CIAT894. The sequence continues at coordinate 843,297 of NZ_CP020947.1, read as the reverse complement.
TTGGCAGGCGCCTTCGGAAAGAGCGACGGGCGCTCCGGCTCGGCAGGCGGTTGCGGCTGCTGGGGCGCGGCCGCCAGGGGCTCGATCAGGATGCTGAAGGGAGCGCCGAGGCCGCGGCGCGGCGAGACCTTGGAATAATAGGGACGCAGCAGCCAGGTGGTATTTTCCTTGACCGTCGTCTCGAAGCTCGTGCCGTCCTCGTCGGTGCCGAAGAAGGCCTCGTCATCCGGTTTGGACAGATCGAAGATCGCCAGGAAGGCAAATTTGCTCTTCGTCGCAAAGCTGATCTTCACATGCTGGCCGGCGCGCACCGGCAGCGTGTAGACATGGCTGTTGCCGAATTTCGTCCAGCCCTTGAGCTGCATGGTGACGGCGGGAAATTGCAGTTTCTCCAGCTTCTCGCCGGGATCGAGCTGTGGCGTCTGCGCCATGGCGGAGGCCGTCAGGAAAAACAGGGCAGCGGCAGTGATCAATGTTCTCACGGACAGATCTTTCATGGTCGAACCAGGACGGCGCGCATCGCCTCGACTTCCGGCCGGCAGAAACAGCCCTCCAGATGATCGTTGACGAGACCCATCGCCTGCATGAAAGCATAAACTGTGGTCGGACCGACAAAGGTCCAGCCGCGTTTCTTCAGATCCTTGGAAATGATCACCGATGTCGGCGTCGTCGGATTGGCGACGATATGCTCGCGGTCGACCACTCCGGGCCGCTCGTTGTGACCGGGTTCGAAGCGCCAGAAATAATGGGCAAGCGAGCCGAACTCGTCTCTCAGCGCAATTGCGCGTTTGGCATTGTTGATGGTGGAGACGATCTTGCCGCGATGGCGGATGATGCCGGCATCGGCAAGGCAGCGGGCGACATCCTCTTCGCCGAAAAGGGCGACCTTTTCGAAATCGAAGCCGGCGAATGCGGCGCGGAAATTCTCGCGCTTGCGCAGAATGGTCAGCCAGGAAAGGCCGGACTGGAAGCCTTCGAGGCAGATCTTCTCGAAGAGGCGGATGTCATTGGTGACGGGGCGGCCCCATTCCTCGTCATGATATCTCATATAATCGGGCAGATTGGCGTGCCAGTGGCAGCGGCTCCTGCCATCCTCGCCGATGATGATGCCTGTCGCGCTCATGATCCTTCATTCTGCGGGGGCCCGCTTCGTTCTCCGGTCCTGATTCCGGCTTTACCATTTGCAAACCGTCTTTCCAAACCGAACGGTAACCCTGACGAAAAGTTTATCCGATCGGTCGGCTTTTCATGAAACGATCTTTACCATTCGCTGGCGGATAGGGTGGCAGCGTCTTTCCCGGGCGGAAGATCTCCGCCTGAGCGGAACATCCCCGTCCAGGCGGAGATCTCCCGCCAGCGCATTTTCGGTCATTTGTAGAGAGTTCGCCCGATGATGAAACAGCTTGTTCTTGCCGCAGCCCTCTTCGGCATTTTCTCCACGGCCGCCCTTGCAGACGACCGCTACGCCACCCGTCCGCCTGTTGTGCTCAGCCCCGATCTGACCGCGCCCTGGATCAACCAGCTCGGTGGCGGCACGGTTCGTCCCGTCGTCTATCAGCGGCCCGTCGTCCAGCCGCAGCGCGGGCTTTTCCAGCGCCGCGTCATTCGTCAAGCGCCGCAGCCGGCACCGCAGGCCGTGTCGGCGATCAATCCCGGCATCCCGTCGATCCGCCATCCGATCGAGCCGCAGTTCCTGCCGCAGATGGTCGATTACGACACCACGGAAAAGCCCGGCACGATCGTCATCGATACCAACAACCGTTTCCTCTATCTGGTCATGGCAGGCGGCAAGGCGCGGCGCTACGGCGTGGGCGTCGGCAAGCCGGGCTTCGAATGGGCAGGCGTCCACAAGATCACCCGCAAAACGGAATGGCCGGACTGGACGCCGCCTGCAGAGATGATCAGCCGCGAAGCCGCCAAGGGCCATTACCTGCCGGCGCGGATGGACGGCGGAGAAGAAAACCCGCTCGGCGCCCGCGCCATGTATCTCGGCTCGACGCTTTACCGCATCCACGGCACCAACGCACCCTGGTCGATCGGCAGCGCCGTTTCCTCCGGCTGCATCCGCCTGCGCAATGAAGACGTCGTCGATCTCTATGACCGCGTCAGCGTCGGAACCCGCGTCATCGTCATGTAACGGTGGCGCGATAGCCAAAGCAATTCCAGCAAAAATGTGTAGCGGTTTTGCCCGGCAAAGCGCGAAGCGCTTTGCCGGGAATTACGTGAAAACAAAGAGATAGAGCATTTCCGTGTTTCAGAACAATACGGAAATGCTCTACGAAGCCGCAAGAACAAGTGGCTCCCTTCTCCAAAACTGCTTTATCCGGCGACGCCGATCTTGAATCAGGCAGAAGTTCATGTAGCCTCGGGCAGATTTGCTTGAGGGGAATCAATCATGATCAAATTGATGCCGGGTCTGGCTGCGGCCGGACTTGTCCTGTCCTTGATGTCTACATCAGCCTTGGCTGCACCCGCCGGCTCTGCTCCTGACAACGCGCAGCGCCCGGCACAGGTCGTGCGTGTGGCGCAAATGCCGAAATATGTGAAGCCGGAATTCAAGCGCAAGAAAGTGCGGCTGGTGACGACGGAAGCAGCCGGCACCGTCATTATCGATACCAACAACAAATATCTTTATCTCATCGAGGGCAACAACCGCGCCACCCGCTATGGCATCGGTGTCGGCCGCGACGGCTTCGGCTGGTCGGGCGTCGTCAAGATCGGCCGCAAGGCGGAATGGCCGGCATGGACGCCGCCGGCCGAAATGCGCCGCCGCGAAGCCGCCAAGGGACACATCATTCCCGCCTATCAGGAAGGCGGCGAGGATAATCCGCTCGGTGCGCGCGCCATGTATCTCTACCAGGGCGGCCGCGACACGATCTTCCGCATCCACGGCACCAACCAGCCCTGGACGATCGGCCTCAACATGTCCTCCGGCTGCATCCGCATGATGAACGAGGACGTGACGCATCTTTACGATCGCGCGCCTGTCGGCACCAAGGTGATCGTTATCGGCCCCGGCAACAAGCAGGGCAAGGTCGCGTTCGAGGACCGCGGCATCGACGTGCTGCGCACGCTTTTCGGCGGCTGAGCAACACTTTAGAAAAAAATGAAAGGCGCCTTTCGTGGCGCCTTTCATTTCTCTTAGACATTGCGGCAGAAAGCTGGCACAGCTGCCGCAAGGTCGACTCATTTGCAATATCGGGGCTATTCAATGACATATGCGCTGCGTTCCTCAGCTTCCCTGCTCGCGGGCATCGCGTTTTTCACGATCTGTTCGGCAGCCTCCGCTTCGGCGGAAGACCTGCAATTCTCCATCTACGGCGGCTATCAGACGGCGCCGCACAGCGGCGTCGATCTCTCCGACGGCACGCATTTCACCGCCGGCTGGGAAGGCAAGTCTTTCGGCAGCCCGCCTTACTACGGCGGCCGCGTCACCTGGTGGCTCGAAAACTTCAACAAGCCGAACTGGGGTATTTCGCTCGATTATACCCATGACAAGGTTTATGCCGACGACGATACGCTGGCGAAAACCGGCTGGTCGCATTTCGAATTCACCGACGGCCTGAACCTGCTCACCGTGAACGGGCTCTACCGCTTCCAGGATCCGGCCCGCCGCTGGACCCCCTATCTCGGTGCCGGTATCGGCGTGAACATTCCGCATGTCGAAGTGATTCGCCCTGAAGGCAAGACCTGGGCTTATGAATTCGGCGGCGTGACGCTGCAGGCTCAGGCCGGCGTCGATTTCAAGGTGACCGATCGCTGGTCGACCTTCGTCGAATACAAGGGCACCTATTCGCGCGTCGACGTTCCGATCGACAGCGGCGTGGACCTGAAGACCAACATCTTCACCAATGCCGTCAATGTCGGCGTGTCATTCCACTGGTAATTGCGACTGGTAATTGAGAATTCCGGCTGCGGCGCTATTTCGTGCCGCAGCTGACCTTACCCTCGGCGGCATAGGGTTTGTCCCCGCCTTCGATCTTCAGGGCATAGGTGCCGGTGAAATTTGCAGCCGGCTTGCCGCGTTCGCCGGCAACCACCACCAGATCCAGCGTTGCACCGCCGGTGTCATCCTCGCCGCCGTCGACGACCTCCAGCAGCAGCTCGCCGTCACGCGACCAATGGTTGGTCAGGTGCTGCGATTCGAACACGCGCTTTCCGAACACGCTTGCTTGCGCCTGATCCTTGACGACAAGCGCGCCGCGGAAATGGTTGAGCTTGTGGCCGGCATCGCTGGCGAAACCGCTTTCGAGCGTGAAGCGTGCCTGCGCGTCATCGGCGGAACAGAAATAGCGGCTATCGGCATGGGCAACGCCCGCCGCACCGAGCAGCCCCACAAGTACAATCATTCCCCGCCACATCGTCTAAAACTCCCGAGACCGGCCCGACGGGCCTTCGCAAGCTTCAGCCTAGCGGCAAACCTGTTAATTTTTCCGGCACAGCGCCGCCGTAAGCCCAATCGAGCAGCTCGACCGTATGCAGGATCGGCATGCCGGTGCCGGTGGCGATCTGGGTGATGCAGCCGATATTGCCTGTGGCGATGATATCGGCCTTGGTAGCCTCGATGTTCCCGACCTTACGCGCCTTCAGCGCTGCCGAGATCTCCGGCTGCATGATGTTGTAGGTGCCGGCCGAGCCGCAGCAGAGATGGCCTTCGGCGGGATCGCGCACGGTAAAACCCGCCGTTTTCAGCAATTGCTTCGGCGCGAGCGTGATGCGCTGGCCGTGCTGCATGGAACAGGCGGAGTGATAGGCGACCGTGATGCCCTTCGGCGTGTGCGCCGGCAGGTCGATGGTGGCGAGATATTCGGTGATGTCCCTGGCAAGCGCTGAGACCCTCGCCGCCTTTGCCGCGTAGGCGGGATCGAGGCGCAGCATATGGCCGTAATCCTTGATCGTGGTGCCGCAGCCCGAGGCGGTGATGATGATCGCGTCGAGCCCCTGCCCGTCGATTTCGCGCGTCCAGATATCGACATTGGCCCGCGCGCTGGCGAGCGCCTGTTCGGCGCGGCCCATGTGATGAACCAGCGAACCGCAGCAGACCTCGCCCTCCGGCAGCACGACCTCGACGCCGAGCCGCGTCAGCAGCCGGATCGCCGCCGCGTTGATGCCGGGGTCGAGCACCGGCTGAGCGCAGCCGGAAAGGATCGCCACCCGGCCGCGTCGTTCCGTCTCGGGCTTGTAGCTGCCGGGTTTTGCGAAGGCCGAAGCTGCGGGCACGCGGCGCGGCGCAAGCGCCAGCATGGCGGCGAAGGGTTTCAGAGCGCTCCCTCGCATCAGGCCGGCAAAGGGTCGGCCGAGGCGGGCGAGATTGAGCGCCAGGCGGAAACGGCCGGGATAGGGCAGCACCGCAGCAAGAATGGCGCGCGTCAGCCGGTTCATCAGCGGGCGCCGGTAGGTCTTTTCGATATGGGCGCGGGCGTGATCGACCAGATGCATATAGTCGACGCCGGAGGGACAGGTGGTGACGCAGGCAAGGCAGGAGAGACAGCGGTCGATATGGGTGACGACTTCGGCATCGGCCGGCCGTCCGTTTTCCAGCATGTCCTTGATCAGGTAGATGCGGCCGCGCGGGCTGTCGAGCTCGTTGCCGAGGGTGACATAGGTGGGACAGGTGGCGGTGCAGAAACCGCAATGGACGCACTTGCGCAGAATCTGCTCGGATTCGGCGACATGCGGGTCGGCGAGTTGGGCGGGGGTGAAGTTGGTTTGCATTTACGCGGCCTCCCGCGCCCCCTTCGCCCCAACGGGGAGAAGGTGCCCGAAGGGCGGATGAGGGGGCCGCACCCGGGACAGAAGCGAGAACACTACAGACTGCATGCCGTGTGGCCCCCTCATCCGACCCTTCGGGCCACCTTCTCCCCGCTGGGGCGAAGGGGGAGCAAGAGGCACCCTCGTACAATCCATCGAGCGTGGACAGTCGGCAACAAGCATCTTCACCACCCCATCTTCCCCGGATTGAAGATCCCCGCCGGATCGAACTTCTCCTTCACCCGCCGCGACAGCATCGCCACCGCCTCGGGCTCCGGATGAAAGGCAGCGGTTGCCGCCCTCGCCTCGCCCGACGCGCGGATCAGCGTCGCATGGCCACCGCCGAGCGCCTTGATGTAGCGGCGGACCAGCTCGCCCTCGGGGCCGGCCTCCATGCGCATCCAGACGAGACCGCCCTGCCAATCATAGAAGGCGTCGACGCCGGCTTCCAGACGCAGCGCTGCGACCAACTGATGGCCAGTGCCCGGGGCGACCGAGACGCGCCAGACCGGCCTCGCTGTGCCGTCGGCATAGGGCAGCACCTCGCGGATTTCCCGCCAGAGCCTGCGGCTTTCCGGTTCATCCAGCCGTGTCACCGCTGCGAAGGCCGACATAACAGCCGCAAGCTTTTCCATGCGCACATCGACCGAACCGGCGAGGCCTTCGATGCGCAGAACCGTCGCCTCGCCTTCCGGCAGCTTGCCGGCAAGGAATTTCCAGGTCACCGTCAGCGGTAGATGCGCGGCACCCGAGACTTCGACCGGCAGCGCCATCGCCGCCGCCATGGCGTTTGCTGCCTCTGCGTCGTTGAGGCCTGACAGAAGCAGCGTTCGCTCCGTTTTCGGACGGGGCGGCACGCGGAAGGTGACTTCCGTCAGAAATCCGAGTGTTCCGTACGAGCCGGCGATCAGCTTGACCAGGTCGAGGCCGGTGACATTCTTCATCACCCGGCCGCCGGCCTTGATGATCTCGCCTTTGCCATTGACGAAGCGCACACCGAGCAGGCTGTCGCGGGCAGCGCCCGCAATGATGCGACGCGGGCCAGAGACATTGGCGGCAAAGACGCCGCCAATCGTCGGCTCGCCCGACCTGGCCATAATGGGGCGATGATCCATCGGCTCGAAGGCAAGCATCTGGCCATTTTCGGTCAGTGCCGCCTCGACCTCGGCAAGCGGCGTACCCGAACGGGCTGTCATGACCATTTCGCCGGGATTGTAGGCAACGATGCCGGAAAGCCTGGTCGATCGCAGCCGGTCTTCTGATGCAACGGCGTTGCCGAAACCCGAGCGCGTATCGCCGCCGCAGATCGCGAGTGGCCGGTTCCTCTCCTGATGTGCGCGGACGATCGCCGCCGCCTGTTCCTCGCTCGTCGGCATCAGATCGATCATGCGGCGGGGCGTCCTTCCAGCGGAAAGACCTTTGAAGGGTTGAGCAGCCAGCCGGGATCGAAGGCGGCGCGCACCGCCATCTGCTGGGCGAGATCGACTTCCGAATATTGATGCCGCATCAGGTCGCGCTTCTCGATGCCGACGCCATGTTCGCCGGTCAGGCAGCCGCCGGCGTCGACGCAGAGCTTCAGAATATCGTTGCCGGCGGCCTCGGCACGGGCGGCGTCCGCCGGATCGTTGGCGTTGAACAGGATCAGCGGGTGCATGTTGCCGTCGCCGGCATGGAAGACGTTGGCGACCCGCAGGCCATAGTGATCGATGATCTCGGCGGTCTTCTTCAGCACATGCGAAAGCTGGCTGAGCGGCACGGTGCCGTCCATGCAGATATAATCGGCGATGCGGCCGGTGGCGCCGAAGGCGGATTTGCGGCCCTTCCAGATCAAGGCTGCCTCGGTCGCCGACTGGCATTCGCGCACGGTCTTGACGGCGTGCCGGTGGGCGATCTCGACGATGTCCTTCAGCGTGGCGTCCATCTCGGCTTCCGAGCCCTCGACCTCGACGATCAGCAGCGCGCCGACATCGAGGGGATAACCGGCATGGGCGAAGGCCTCGCAGATCTCGATGGCCGGCTTGTCCATGAATTCGATCGCAACCGGGACGATGCCGGCGGCGATGACATCGGCAACGCAGGCGCCGGCCTCCTCCGAAGTTTCGAAGCCGAAGAGCACGGGGCGCGCGCCTTCCGGCTTGGCGATCAGCCGCACGGTCGCCTCGGTGACGATGCCGAGCTGGCCTTCATGGCCGCAGACGAGGCCGAGCAGGTCATAACCCGCCGCATCCAGCGCCTTGCCGCCGAGTTCGATCACCGTGCCGTCGACCAGCACCATCCGGACGCCGAGCAGATTGTTGGTGGTGACGCCATATTTCAGGCAGTGGGCGCCGCCGGAATTCATGCCGATATTGCCGCCGATAGTGCAGGCAAGCTGCGAACTCGGATCGGGGGCATAGAAAAAGCCGTCCGCGGAGACGGATTCGGAGATGTTGAGATTGGTGACGCCGGCCTGAACCACGGCTGCCCGGTTCGGCAAATCGATTTCGAGGATGCGGTTCATCTTCGACAGGCCGAGCACGACGGCATCTTCCTGCGGTATGGCGCCGCCGGACAGCGATGTCCCGGCGCCCCGCGGCACGACGGGAATGCCGTAGCGGTGGCAATACCGCATGACGGCCGCAACCTCGGCGGTGGTGCGCGGCAGGGCGACGGCGAGCGGCAGGCGGCGGTAGGACACGAAGGCGTCGGTCTCGAACGGCACCAGTTCGCGCGCCTCATGCACCAGGCATTCCGGCGGCAGAAGATCGGTCAGATCGGCAACGATCTGGGCTCGACGCGCCAGGACGTCGGCGCGGGGGGCGAGAAACGAAATGGCGTCGGACATGGCGCTCTCCCTAGCCCTGACGACGGGAAAATGACAGCGGAAATCGGCGGAAACCTCCTGCCGCCGCTCAATCGGCTTAGCACTTTCCCGAAAGCGGCGCAAATGCTAAGCACTTATGCCAAAAGGGGAAAAAGTCACAAAACCGCATGACCAATCTGGGTGATCTCGAAATCTTTGCCAAGGTCGTTTCGACGGGCAGCATGTCGCTCGCCGGGCGCGCGCTCGGCTTCTCCCCTGCCGTCGTCTCCAAACGGATCAAACGGCTGGAGGACCGGCTCGGCACCCGGCTTTTGCAGCGCACGACGCGGCAGATCTCGCTGACGGAAGCCGGACAGGGTTTCTACGACCGCGTACTCGGTATTCTCGCCGGGCTGGAAGAGGCGGAATTCTATATTTCCGGCCGCTCGGCGCAGATGCACGGCACGCTGAAGATCTCGGCACCGACCTCCTTCGGGCGCATGCATATCGCCCCGCATCTGAAGGATTTCATGGAGGCGCATCCGGAACTGGCGATCAATCTGGTGCTGACCGACGAATTCAGCGACATCGTCGGCGGCGGCTTCGATCTGGCGATCCGCATCGCCGAACTGACCGATTCGAGCCTCGTCGCCCGCCGGCTGGCGCCGGTGCGCCGGCTGCTCTGCGCCTCGCCGGATTATCTGGCGGCGCATGGCGAGCCGAGACATATCGAGGATCTGAAACATCATCGCTGCCTGCCGGCGCACAATAACGACACCTGGCGGCTGAACGGGCCGGACGGACCGCTCAGCCTGCGGCCGGAAGGCATGCTGATCACCAATTCCAGCGAGGTGATCCGCGAAGCTGTCATATCAGGCCTCGGGATCGCGTTGCGCTCCACCTGGGATATCGGCGAAGAGCTCAAGGCCGGCCGGCTGGTGCAGGTGCTGCCGGCCTATGAAGGCTCGCACAATGTCGCACTGTCGGCCGTCTACCCCAGCCGGCAGTTCCTGCCGGCCAAGGTGCGGCTGTTCATCGACTATCTCACCGAGCTGTATGGACCCGTTCCCTATTGGGAGCTTTAGAGACGTCGCCAGCCAGCGGCTCAGCGCGCCAATTCGAGATAGGCGCTCGCCACCATCGCATCGATATCCCTGGGCACAGGCACGATGCAGGAATGGGGACCGGCCTCGCCCCTGGCGATGCGCTCCAGGCAGCGGGCTTGCAGGTTGAAGCCGAGATCCATCGATTCGACGCTGTTGCCGAGCGGCCGCGGGCCGGCGAGATTGGCCATGTGGCCGCCGCCGAGCACATGGAAGGAGCGGCCGTCGCTCAGATGGAAGGTCTCGATATGATCGGCCTCGTAGCGCTCGATGCCGGTGATATCGGGATGTCGGCGGAAGGCTTCGACCTCGATTTCATGCGGGAAATGACCGCCATTCATCAGGATCGCGCCGTCCTTCAAAAGCGGCAGGTCGGCTGCCGTTACGATATCGGCAAAACCGGTTACGGTGACGAGAATATCGGCCGAGCGGACCGCCGCCTCGCGCAGTGGTGTCGCGAAACCGTCGAGATGCGCTTCGAGCGCCGTTACCGGATCGATATCGACGACGCTGACAGTCGAAAAGGCATTGCGGAAACAGGCGGCGGCGCCCTTGCCGCAGGCGCCGTAGCCGAAGACCGTTACGCGTTTGCCGTTGGTCGAGCGGTTGGTGAAACGCAGATAGCTTTCGAACAGGCTCTGGCCGACAGCATGCCTGTTTTCGGCGAACTGCTTGATCGGGCTGTCGTTGATGACGAGGATCGGCATTTTGAGGCGCTCGCGCAGCGGCAACAGGCGGGTGCGGCCCGAGGTGGTTTCTTCGGTGCCGCCGCGCAGACCAGCATAGGGTTTGTCCGCCGCGATCGCGAAGAGATCGCCGCCATTGTCGAGCAGCAGATCCGGCCTTTCGGCGATGACGGTCTTGAGGCTTTGATGATGGGCGGCGGGATCGGTCGTCTGCGTGGCGAAGACCGTGATGCCCTCAGACCGAAGGAACTCGACCGTCGACGGCTGAGTGCTGTTGAGATTGCCGGTACAGACGAGACGCGCGCCACCGGCGCGCAGCGTCATCAAGAGCGCCGCTGTCTTCGGCTCGATATGGATGCCGGTGCCGATCGATAGGCCCTCGAAAGGACGCGTCTGCTCGAATTCGGCAGCCGTCGCCTTCAGCAAGCGGCAGCTGTCGCCGATCCAGTCGATGCGAGTTGCGGTCTTTTCCATCATCTCTTCCCTGTTGCCGTGTTTGCCGTTTTTAGCGGAGCAGCGGGCCCACGAATATGGAAGTAATTCTGGCAAAGGGGCAGAAAATCTGCCCTTTCAAGTCCCGGTGCCGCAACGAAGCAGCCAAGCGGCCAGCGCCGCAAAGGCCGGCCGCTTGACATCCGGCGTCCGGCAGCAGAGGCGGTAGCCCGACGGCCGGGCAATGAAGCCGTAGGGCGCCAGCAGATGCCCGCGCTGAAGATCGTCTTCGATCGAGGCGCGTGGCGCCAGAGCGACGCCAAGCCCGGAGCGGGCAGCTCCCAGCGCCAGCAGCAGATCCTCGAATTCTTGGACGCGGGAAAAGGTGACCGGCGGCGTGCCGCTTTCGGCAAACCATTCGTCCCAGAGCTTCGGAGCGCTGCGGCTGACGAGCATCGTCAGCCGGCCCATCGCCTTGGGATCGGCCGAGAGCGTCGCGGCAAGCGCCGCTGTCACGACCGGGCCGAATTCGTCTTCCATGAACCGCAGGGCGGTCATCCCTGCGGCCGGCCGATATTCGCCGCCCATGATCACAGCGTCCAATTCCGGGTGGGTCTGCAGCGGCTCGACCACGCTCATCGGCACGATGTCGACCATTGTATTTCCGAGGCTAGCCTGCATGTCCGCCACGCGCGGCATCAACCACCAGACCGCGAAGGCGGAGGGCACGCCGAGCCGGATGCGGCCCGGCACGGTGCCTGCGAGCTCCAAAGCGGCGCGTTGCAGAATATCGAAAGCCGTGCCTGCAGCGTCGGCAAAGGCGCTCGCCTGCACGGTCGGGACCAGCCTGCGGCCGTCACGCGTGAAGAGCTTGCGGCCGACATGATTCTCCAGGGTAACGATCTGCTGGCGCACGGCGCCGCGCACCACATTCAGCTCTTCGGCGGCCTTCATGATGCTGCCGTGACGGCAGACGGCCTCGAAGGCGCGGATGGCGTTGAGTGGTGGAAGACGCATGATTACCACAAGCACAAATGATAGTGGATCACTTGATCTTGCCATTGAACGAAAGGCAAGTCCGCGCAATATTGTACACCTGTGCAATGTGACGCATTCGAGACAGGGCATGACGGATTTTCCGAACCTGTCCGGCCTCGATTCCCCTATGTACGGCAATCGAATCGCGTTCGGATCGTCCCGTCGCTCTTTTGGATTGTGTAGGCTTTTTGTGATACACGTATATGAGTGATTCCTAACGACCCCTTGGAAGGTGACCCGACAATTGACTCTTCTCGCCCGATTGGCATCCGATGTGCAACTGATGTTCCGGCGCCCGCCGCGACAGCAATATGGTGCGATCTGCTACCGGCTGAAAAAGAAGAGCGGTGACGTCGAGGTGCTTTTGATGACGAGCCGCGATACCGGCCGCTGGGTCATTCCCAAGGGCTGGCCGATGACGGGCAAATGCGCCCATGAGGTCGCCGCACAGGAAGCCCTTGAGGAGGCCGGCGTCCGCGGCGCGGTCGAGAAGGAGACGCTCGGCGCTTACAGCTATTCGAAAGTGCTGCGCGACGGCGTGCAGGTGGTCTGCAAGGTGCAGGTCTATGCGCTCGAAGTCACCGACATGGCGAAGAACTTCAAGGAAAAGGGCGAACGCACCATCGAATGGGTCTCGTTCGACGAGGCGGCCGGGCGCGTGCGCGAGCCGGAGCTTCGTGGCCTGCTGCTCGCCTTCAAGCGGGTGATGACGGAAAGACTTGCGTCCCCACGGGCCAAACAGGTCCCGGAGGCCAAGCAGATTTCGGCGGCCAAACAGATTTCGACGAAATGAATCCTGCCATCTTGCTGTGCTAGAAAAGCAGCGTAGAAGCAGATTTCATATCTCGGAAAAAGAATGCCGCCACGTCCCACAGTCCTCACGAAACGCACGCTCGACAAGGATCTCGACAAGATCACCCATGCCGAGGACGCGGCAAAGCATGTCCTGCGGCGGCTGGTGGCGCCTGGCCTCGGCCTGATCTTCGTCGGTCTGGCCATGTTGTTTGCCGGTGTCTATGTGTTCGACCAGCCGGGAGCGGTGCTCGTCGTGGCGGCGGCCGCCCTTGCCGGCTATATGGCGATGAATATCGGCGCCAATGACGTGACCAACAATGTGGGCGCCGCTGTCGGCGCCCGCGCCATGACGATGGGCCAGGCGCTTATTATCGCCGCGATTTTCGAGGTTCTCGGCGCCACCATCGCCGGCGGCGAAGTCGTCAGGACGATTTCCTCGAATATCGTCGACACCGTCCGGGTGCCGCAGGCATTGCTCGGCTGGATCATGATGGCGGCGCTGATGGCCGCAGCCCTCTGGATCAATCTCGCCACCTGGATGAACGCGCCGGTTTCCACCACCCATGCGATCGTCGGGGCGGTGATCGGCGCCGGCATCGCAGCCGTCGGGCCGGAGCCGGTGAACTGGCAGGTGATGCTGGAAATCACCTCGAGCTGGATGACCTCGCCGCTGATCGGCGGACTGATCGCGGCCGGGCTGCTTTATCTCGTCAAGACCCTCATCATTTACCGCGACGACAAGATCGCGGCAGCCGAGCGCTGGGTGCCGGTGCTGGTCGCAGTAATGGCCGGCGGCTTCACGGCCTATATGGTGCTGCAGCTGTCGCCCACGGGCAAATTTCCGGCCTTGACCATCATCCTCATCGGCATCGGCAGCGGGCTGGTCAGCTGGCTTGCCGCCCGGCCGCTCGTTCTTGCCCAGGCGCAGGACCTCGAAAACCGCAACAGTTCGCTGCGGGTGCTGTTCCGGCTGCCGCTCATCGGCTCTGCGGCGCTGCTTTCCTTCGCGCATGGTGCAAACGACGTTTCGAATGCGGTCGGGCCGCTTTCGGCGATCGTCCATTCGGTCGGCATCGACGGCGGCGACGGCCTGGGGCATCCGCCGCTCTGGGTGATGCTGATCGGCGCATTCGGCATCTCCGTCGGTCTGCTGCTGTTCGGCCCGCGCCTCATACGTCTCGTCGGCGAGGAGATCACCAAACTCAATCCGATGCGCGCCTATTGCGTCGCGCTGTCGACCGCCTTCACCGTCATCGTCGCCTCCTGGCTCGGCCTGCCGGTCAGCACCACGCATATCGCCGTCGGCTCCGTCTTCGGCGTCGGCTTCTTCCGCGAATGGTATACGCGCCATTCGAAGCGTCGCATCGCCTATATCAGGCGCAGGGTCGAGACTTTCGATATCGACGAGCCGGAGGAGCCGAACGTCCACGAGACCCGGCGACGCTATCTGGTGCGCCGCTCGCATTTCATGACCATCGTCGCCGCCTGGATCGTCACGGTGCCGGTTTCGGCAGCGCTTGCGGCAGGGATTTATTGGGCTATGTTCGCGCTCTTCGTCTGAAACCCAGAGTTTTTCGAATGCGCGCCAATTTCCGCATGCAACGGCTTTTCGTCGACGCGCCGCTTTCTGCCGGCGCCGCCCTCGAGGCGAGCGCCGACCAGTTCAACTATCTCGCCAATGTGCTGAGGATGGAGGCCGGCGCAGAGATCCTGCTCTTCAACGGCCGTGACGGCGAGTGGAAGGCAACCCTCACCTTCCCCACGCGCAAACGCATTCAGCTGACGGCAACCGAAGAGACGCGGCCGCAGCCCACACCTTGCGATCTGCATTACCTGTTTGCGCCGCTCAAGGTCGGCCGCCTGGATTATCTGGTGCAAAAGGCAGTGGAAATGGGCGCCGGCCTGCTGCAGCCTGTCATGACCCAGCACGTGCAGGGCAAGATCACCAATCTCGACAAGCTGCGCGCCAATGTCGTCGAAGCTGCCGAGCAATGCGGCGTTCTCGGCATTCCCGAGGTGGCCGAACCGGTGAAGCTTCTCGACCTGCTCGACCGCTGGCCGAAAGAGCGCCGCATCATCTATTGCGACGAGGGTGATGCCGGGCAGAACCCGCTGCCGGTGCTGTCGGCGATCCGGGAAAAGCATCTGGCGCTGCTCGTCGGGCCGGAAGGCGGCTTTTCCGAGGAAGAACGCGCGCGGCTTCGAAGCCTCGATTTCGTCACCGCCATTCCGCTCGGACCGCGCATCCTCAGGGCCGATACGGCAGCGGTTGCGGCACTCGCCGTGGTCCAGGCGGCGATCGGAGACTGGCGCTGACGGCGAAAACGGGTGGACATGGAAATTGCTCGTATTTTTTTGATGCGTCATTGAAAGAATTTCACTTGCAACATACGTGGCTTGGGTCCTAATCACCCTTCCAGCTGCCCGGCCCCCTGGGCGCCTTTTCGAATACAGGTACCCCGCATGGCCCGCGACACCACCGACCAGACACCGCTCTCTTCGGTTCAGGATCTGACCGATTACATCGCCGCCGGCAACAAGCCGCGGGAGCGTTTCCGGATCGGCACCGAACACGAGAAGTTCGCCTTCTTCCGCGCCGACAACAGCCCGGTTCCCTATTTCGGCGACGCCAGCATTTCGGCCCTGCTCACCGGCCTGCAGGAAAAAAGCGGCTGGGAGCCGATCATGGACGGCGGCAATATCATCGGCCTCGCCGAGCAGAACGGCATGGGGGCGATCTCGATCGAGCCGGGCGGCCAGTTCGAACTTTCCGGCGCACCACTGGAGACGCTCCACGAGACCTGCCGGGAATCGAACCAGCACCTGGCGACGGTGCGCGAGATCGCCGAGCCGATGGGCATTCGCTTCCTCGGCATCGGCGGCAGCCCGAAATGGACCTATGCTGAAACCCCGCAAATGCCGAAATCTCGCTACGAGATCATGACCCGCTATATGCCGAAGGTCGGCACCAAGGGTCTCGACATGATGTACCGCACCTGCACGATCCAGGTGAATCTCGATTTCTCCTCGGAAGCCGACATGCGCCAGAAGATGCGCGTCTCGATGAAGCTGCAATCGCTGGCGACCGCGCTCTTTGCATCCTCGCCTTTCACCGAGGGCAAGCCGAACGGGCTGCTCTCCTGGCGCGGCGATATCTGGCGCGATGTCGACAACCGGCGCTCAGGCCTGCTCGATTTCACCTTCCGCGACGATTTCGGCTTCCGTGACTATGCCGAATGGGCGCTCGACGTGCCGATGTATTTCATCGTCCGGGACGGACGCTATCACGACTGCACCCATGTCACCTTCCGCCAGTTCATGAACGGCGCGCTGAAGGGCGAGGTTGCCGATCCCTCGCCGACGATGGGGGACTGGACGAACCATCTTTCCACGCTCTTCCCGGACGTCAGGCTGAAGCGCTTCCTCGAAATGCGCGGCGCCGACGGCGGCCCGTGGCGGCGCATCTGTGCGTTGCCGGCTTTCTGGGTCGGCCTGCTCTACGACGACGCAGCACTTGAGGCCGCCGACGAACTGACCAGGGATTGGAGCTTTGCCGAGATCGCCGCCCTGCGCGACGCCGTTCCCGCCGAAGGGCTGAAGGCTCAGTTTCGCGGACATGCGCTGCTCGACGTGGCGCGCGAGGTGGTCGGCATCTCGAGGACCGGCCTCAAGACGCGCGGCAAGCTCAACCGCGAAGGCCAGGACGAAAGCATCTTCCTTTCGCCGCTCGACGAGGTGCTCGCCAAGAAGGCGACGCTCGCCGAGGATCTGCTGTCGCTCTATCACGGCCGCTGGAACGGCTCCGTCGAACCGGTCTTCGAGGACTATCAGTACTGAGCCTGCCCGGGCTGTCTCCGGCCCGGAAAACCGCTCGGCGCTTTCGCTGGCTTTGCTTTAAGTTCTTATGGCAAAAAGCCGTTTGCACATTACCATTTCCGGATATAGTGGCGTGACACGCGTCACGACTCGGGGAAAGGGACCTCCATGCTGCCACTCTTCGACATGATGATGCAGGCGCAGAACGGCGCGGCGATGGAAGCGATCGCCCGGCAGTTCAATCTGGCGCAGGAACAGGCGACCAAGGCGATGGCGGCGTTGATGCCGGCTTTTTCCGCCGGCCTGAAACGCAGCACCAGCAACCCTTATGATTTCGTCGGCCTGATGCAGGCCGTCTCCTCCGGCAATTACGCGCGTTATTTCGAGGATATGAGCCGGGCTTTCACGCCGGAGGGCATTTCCGACGGCAACAACATCCTTGCCCAGCTTTTCGGCTCGAAGGAAGTGTCGCGCGCAGTCGCCGCCCAGGCGGCACAGATGACCGGGATCGGCCAGGATATCTATCAGCGGATGCTGCCGGTGCTGGCCGATACGCTGATGGGCGGGCTCTTCAAGCAGACGACCGGCCAGATGGCCGCACCGGTCAACCCCTTCGTCAACACGGCGATGGGCGAAACCATCCAGAAATGGCTTGAGAGCACGGGCTTCGCACCGAAGCCGAAGACGGCCCCGGAGCCCAGCATCTTCGACAATCCCTTCACGCAGGCGATGCAGCAGATGTTTTCGCTGCCGAAAGCTCAACCGGCATCTCAGCCGAATCCCTTCCTCGACAATCCCTTCGCCAAGGCCTTCCAGGAGATGATGGGTGGACTTGGCCAGCAGCCGGCGAGCAAGACGCCCGAGGCCCCGAAGGAAGAGGCGAAGGTGGCTGCCGACAGCTATGGCGAGATGCTGAACGCCATGTTCGACAGCGGACTGGAAGTGCAGAAGACCTACCAAAGGAACCTGGAAGCGATCTTCGAGACCTATCGGCCGAAGCCCTCCCCCGACACAAAGGCATAAAAAAACCCGGAGATGGCTTTGGGAAAAGCCGATCACCGGGTCAAGCGGCAGGGCTATTGGCTATCACCCTGCGGGGAAACTCGACGCTCCTACTCCGGGGAGGAACGGAAAAGCTGCAGGCGCCAGCGATTGCGCGCCGAGCGCGTCAGATGTTCCGACGGGTCCTCGAAGAAGGTCGACGCCAGGAACGCGGAGGTCAGGTCGGCCCTGGTGAGGCCGATATCCCTCAGCTGACTGTCGTTCAGATCGTGCAGCGCGTTGATCTCCATGCGATTGCGGAACATCCGAAAGAGAGAGGCCAACGGTGCGAAACCTGCCGCCAGACGCTGGGAAAACGTCGGGGTCGGCTTGCCGCAGTCGAGTTCGAGTGTCTGTTCTGTCATGCGCATTGAACTCTCCTTTCTGTACAGTGCCGCGCGTCTTTTCAGACGGGTGAAGGGCGCTGTAACGTTTTAGATCGGCGCGCAACGCAACCCACCCCTCCCGCGAGGTCATACGGGAAGGAGCAAGCTGAATTCCGCTTGGACAGGCAGGGTGTCTGTCCTTCACTTTGCTTTGATTTGCATCCCGAAGATGCCAAAGAGCTATTGATCAGTCCAACGAATGTTTCTAATGATTATCATCAGCTATCTTTATGGGTGACACCATGTCCGCGCCTCTTGATCTCGACCAGTTGCAGACTTTCATCGCCATCGTCGATTCCGGCAGCTTCACCAAGGCCGCCGACAGGGTCTACAAGACCCAATCGGCCGTCTCCATGCAGATGCGCCGTCTCGAAGAGCGCATCGGCAAGCAGCTGTTCATCAAGGATGGACGCGGCAACCGGCTGACGGTCGAGGGCGAAAAACTGCTCAACTATGCCCGACGCATCATCCGCCTCAACAATGAGGCGATCGCCGCCTTCGACGACAACAGGCTGGAGGGGACGCTGCGCATCGGCACGCCGGACGATTATGCCGACCGCTACATGCCCGAAATCATCGGCCGCTTCGCCAAGACCCATCCGAACGTCGAGCTCTACATCGTCTGCGAGCCTTCGGTGGACCTGGCCGAGCGCATGCACAAGGGCGAGCTCGACATCGCGCTCGTTACCCACAATCCGCGCGAGCGCATGTCCGATGTGGTGAGAACCGAGCCGCTTTGCTGGGTGGGTTCGGCCAACCATCCGATCCGCGACGACGCACCGGTGCCGCTGGCCGTCGGCCGGCGCGATTGCCAGTGGCGGCAGCTCGCCTGCTCGGCGCTCGATGCGGTGGGACGCGAACACCAGATCCTGTTCACCAGCTGGTCCTGCACCGTCGTTGCCGCTGCGGTGCTTGCCGGCATGGCGGTTTCGGTGATGCCGGAATCGGCGCTGCGGACCGGCATGAAGGTGCTGAGCCAGGCCGACGGCTTTCCGGCGCTGCCGCCGGTGCAGATCGGCATCATGAAGCGGCCGGGCGTTTCGCTCTCGCTGATGAACGCGATCACCGCGCATATCACCGCCTGCCTCGACAACATCACGCCGGCCGTCGTCGACGATACCCTCGAGGCCGATGTCAAATCCGCCCAGGCCCGCCTTTATCCGCGGCTGAAGGCCGCCAACATGGTGCCGAGCTGGTAAGGTTGCAAACCGTATCGCATCGGATCTGATTCATGCGGCGCGTTCTTGTTTTCATACATGTCGCTCTCCCGGAACCGCTGCACGCTTCCGGGCGACGATGCGTCAGGCAGCATTCGGTACGGTAGAGGCGAAAAGGGAGGCGCGGATGACGCGTTTCCACTCGTCGAGCACGCGCCGCGCGAGCGCCTCGTCGCTGACGGCGGCAAGCCGGATGACGGCGCCGATCAGGTGGCTGAACATGTAAGTGCGCGCATGCATCTGCTCGTCGCAAAGATCGGGAGCCAGCCGACGCACCGCGTCACGGAAGATGCCGGCGACACGGCCGCTATGCTCGATATTCAGCTGCAGCAGATCCTGGTCGGTCTCCGTTCCCATCCAGACGCCGAGATAGACGGGATCGTCGTGGTAGGAATCGTAATACCAGTCGATGATGTCGCAGACGAGGTCGAGCGCCTCGTCGAGCGAACCGACATCGGCGAACATCGCCACTGTTTTTGCCTGGATCGCCGAGGCGTGCTGGTCGAACAGAGCTTTGACGATCGCCGCCTTCTCGGGAAAATACTGGTAGACCGAGCCGATCGGCACCTTGGCGGCGACGGCAAGTTCGGTCATCCGCATAGCGTTGACACCCTTTTCGGCGATGATCCGGGCGGCGGCGGCGAGAATGAGATCCAGCCTCTGGATGCTGCGCTCCTGCTTCGGCTTTCTGCGCAAGCCGATCCGATCCATGCTTTCCCCGCCCATGTCGTTCCCGTTCTTATCGCTCGCGAGGCAAGGCATCATGCCGAACCGGCGCGTCGGGCGGATATGACATCGCAGGTCTTCATCAGCCGTAAACGGAAAGGCTCGCATTTTAACGACCGGCAAATGCGTATGGGATTCCGGAATTTAAGGTGCCCGCTGGTTGCACTTACATTCGACGACCTTGAAATGGTTGCGGAATTCGGCGTTGGATCGTCGTTAGAGAATGATGCTCGGGCGGAGTTGCGCATTCTCAATCGTCAGAACTGCGACGGGCTTCAGAAACTCACCGGCAGCGTCGCCTTGACCCCGTGCTGCTGCGCGTTTTCCGCAATCTGGCCTGTATAGGCGATGCCGAGGCTGGAGGCTTCGTTCAGGTCGAAATCAAGGCCGGCATCGAGAATGAAGGCGTTCTCTGCCAGCGGCACACCGGCGACGGTGAACGCGTCTCCTCCTGCAAAAGCCTGCGTCGAGACGGGAACGATGTCGCCGGCGGCATGTCGCCAGCCCGCCATGCCGCGCAGGGTGGCGTTCGCCTCGCCCAGGCGGATATCCATTTCGGTATGCAGGCCAAGCGTGGCGATGGTGGTGCTGGTCGTGCGGCTGGCGCTCTCCAGCGCGGCCGCCCCGCCCTCTTCGGTGAAACCCGACGTTCGAACCCCCACATGGGCGAGATTGAAGAAGGGCTCGAAGGAGGCCGCCGCGGTCTCGAACCGGTAGCCAAGCTCGGCAAAGGCCTGCAGCGTGCCGGCGTCGTAGCTCGCTTCCAGCCTGTCCTCGAAGCTTCCGATGGCGACGCTGCGATCGGTGTCGATCTGGTGCCAGCTGTGAGCAAGGCCGGAGCGGAAGGCGAGGTCGCCCCATTGCGTGCCGGCGTAAAGACCGAGGTGATAATCGTCGCTCGATCCCGATGAGCTTCGGTGCCGGGGATCGAACTCGGAATTGCTGTAACCGGCCATCACGCCGAACCTAATGTCATCGACCATGGTGTCGACGCCGGCGAGAAAACCGCCGGTGTAGTGGTTGAGGGTGGCGGCATTGCCGTCGGTGCGTGTCTCGCTCCCGCCGCCAAACCCCATGCTCCAGAATACCGGCGCATCCGAAGGATCGGCGGCGGCAAGTTCCGGACCGCCCGGCCAGAAAGCCTGTATCGGCATCGCCGTCGCGTCGGCATTGCCGAAAGCCGAACGGAGGCGTTCATTGGCAGCTTCGCGGATGAAGAGGCTCTGCGTGATCAGCGCCGTTTTGATCGAGGCATGGATTTCACCGGAAAGCGCATCGAATCCGGCCTGAATCTGCGACTCGTCGTCGGGCAATGTGACGATGGCATCGTAGAGAGCGTTGCCGGTTCCGAGATTCTCTGCAGCGTCGGCCACGGCCGTCTGGTTGCGCGTCCGTGCCAAGTCGCTGAAACTGACGTCGTTGCGCTCGATCTCCAGATAGACATTGTTCGGATCATAGGAAAGATCCGCCGAAAGGAAGGCGTAATTGGAGGTGACGGCCCCGAACGTGCCATTGATCCCGCCGGTGGCGGTCAGGATCGTATAGGTGGAGAAAGGCTTGTAGGCGCCATTCATCCCGACATGGGCGACGCTGGCGCCGTTGAGGAAGGCAATCCCGCTGACCGAGATCAAATCGCTGGCCGTGCTGGCGGGATCCACCTCGACCTCATAGGTGGAACCGGGATCGAAGGTAAGGTTGCCGCCGACGGTCAATGTTCCGATGGAATTGCCCGGCGCGATGGTCGCGCCCGCCCCGGCGGTTACCGCACCGATATGACCCGACCCGGCCAGCGTGCCGCCCGTCATCATCAGGATGCCGCCAAGGCTGCCGTTGACGATCAGGCGTCCGTCCGACACCGTGGTCGTGCCGGCAAAGCCCGAACTGTTGCCGGTCAGGCGCAAGGTGCCGCTGCCGAGCTTGGTGAGGTCGCCACTGCCGGAGAATATGCCGCCGTAGGTGCCGTTGCTCGCCTGATCGATGGTCAAGTCGGCGCTGCCGATCGCAATCTCGCCGCCGCTTCCCGAAAGCTGCCCCATGGTCAGGTCGAAGCCGCCGAGATCGAGTATGCCGCCATTCACCGCATAAGCGCCGTTCTGCACGAAGGCGCCGGCGCTGCCCGACTGCAAGGTGCCGGCCTCGACCGTCGTCGTCCCGCCATAGCTGTTGCCGCCCGAAAGGCTGAGTGTGCCGGCGCCCTGCTTGGTCAAGCCGCCGGCGCCTTGCAGATCCGTGGATATGCCGATGGCAAAGCCGTTCGTATCGATAAAGGCGCCGCCCGTATTGAACATTACCTCGCCCGCGCTGAAACCGCCCAGGAAATTCGCCTCGTTGCCCGTTGCACGCAGAATGCCGCCGTCGAAGACGAGATTCGCGTCGCCCGCGCCTCCGTCGATATAACCAGTCTCCAGAACGCCACGTCCGCTGCCAGCACTGCCAACGAGTTCTATAGTTCCGGCAGCGCCCGAATCGTCGGCGATGACGACCCCGGAGGCGGAAACCAGGCCGCCATTCTCGACAGTCACGCTACCTGTTCCGAATTCGCCCACGTACAGTCCGCCGGAATTGAACCAGCTCGACCCCGCCCCGGTCACGCTGACCACGCCGCTGCCGTCTGTACTGAAGCCGACATAGCCGTCACTTGAGGTGACCGAGCCGCCATCCGAAATGGTCAGCGTTCCCGCTCCCGCCTCGCCGACCGAGAGATCGGCGGAATTGCTCCAGAGCGAGCCTGCGCCGGTGACGGTGACCTCGCCGATGGCGCTGGAATCATTGCTGATATAGCCGGAAGCGCTTGTGACCGTCCCACCATTCGAAATGATCAGCGAGCCGGCACCGCTGTCACCGACATAGAGATCCTGCGAATTGGTCCAGGTCGAGCCGCTGCCGGTGACCGTGACCGTGCCGCTGGCACCGGAGAAATAGCCGAGGCGGCCGAATATATTATCGACCGCGCCGCCATCTTCGATGGTGAGCGTGCCGGTGCCCTGATGGCCGATATAAAGGTCGTCGGAATTGCTCCAGGTCGAGCCAGCCCCGGTGACCGTCACCGTGCCAACCGCGCCGGGATCAACACCGAGCACGCCGATATCGTTGCTGACCTCGCCGCCGTTGCGGATAATCAGGGCTGCATCGTCGCCATTCTGGTCGCCAACGAGGAGGTCGGTATTAATCGTCCATGGGCTCGGTTGTGTGCCTGGGCCGGTGCCGCTCGGGTCGTTGCCATCGACAATCTCGGTATCGTTGCCGTCGATGACCTGCGCCCATCCCGGCACTGCTGCCAGCATCAGTGCCAGCGCCGCGCTACTCGCCGATCCCACAAGCCGTAGAATGGCCATCCGATGGATTGCCGCCCCGTCTGTCTCCTCGCCCATCTTCGCTCGCAAAGCGTCCCCGCCACAATTCGCTCGCGTAGAAATAGCCCAATCGGTTTAAATATTAGTAACCATGTTTCCGAAATTATTCTTCAACCGACGGAGAAAAGCAGTTTGCCCGGCCTGTCACCCTGAAACAGGCACTGTTGCCTCTGGCTATATTACAGGTAGAACCCGCCAGGGGTGTCATCCCATGGCCATCCATAGGGCGAGCCAGATCCACATAGCTCCTAACACCAGGTAGCCGGCGGCGAAGAGCGGGCTGCGGTAGCTAAGGTCGTTGCTGTTCACATGGACGGCGGCATGGGCGTAACGCAGGGCGACGAAGAGCCAGGCGAGACCGACGGCGACGATATTATCGGCGTCGGTGACATACAGAAGAATACAGCAGGCGTAGAAGAGCACCGGCAGTTCGAACTGATTGGCCAGGCAATTCTTGACGACGAGGCTTTCGGCCGGCTCGTCACGGTTTTCGCGATAATCCGATTTGGCGATGCTGCCAGCGCGGACCATTTTTGCGCGCCGCATCCCAAGAAGCGCATAAAGACCATAGACCAGGGCCGCATGGGCCAGGAGTGGCCAGAAGATTTGATAGCCGGTCACAATCGCCGCTTCCTTTCCGCTTTCGCATGTCGCGGGCAGCATTAGCGGAAAGGTTAAGCAGATGCCAGCGGCTCGCCGCTAACATCCGCAAACCCTATTGTCTTCACACCTGGGCGCTGCCGCCATCGACGAAGAGTTCGGCGCCGGTGACGAAGCTGGAATCATCCGAGGCGAGGAAGAGTGCGGCAGCGGCAACCTCCTCGGCACGGCCGACCCTGCCCATTGGCACCTGGGCCGCCAGGGCAGCGAGCAAACCCTGCTGTTGGGCCGGGTCCTTACCGGCCAATTCGACCAGTCCGGTCGTTTCCGTCGGGCCAGGGCTCAGCGTGTTGATCCGAATGCCGCGATCCTTCAAGTCGAGGATCCAGTTGCGCGCAAAGCTGCGCAAGGCGGCTTTCGATGCGGCGTAAACGCTGAAGGCGGGTGTGCCGGTCGAGCCTGCTGTCGATCCCGTCAAGATGACCGATGATCCCCGCGAGAGCAGTGGCAAGGCCTTCTGCACCGTAAAGAGAACCCCCTTCACGTTCCGATCGAACGTGTCATCATATTGCTCTTCGGTGATTTCGCCGAGGGGCAACATGGAGCCGCCACCTGCGTTGACGAAGAGCACGTCAATTCTTCCGGCCTCTGCCTTCACCTTCTCATAGATGCGATCAAGGTCGGCGAGATTGGCTGAATCAGCCTGAATTCCCAGAACTCCGCCGCCGATCTCAGCGATTGCTGCATCGAGAACATCCTTGCGACGGCCCGTGATAAAAACCCGTGCGCCCTCAGCCACGAAGCGCTTGGCCGCTGCGAGGCCAATGCCGGAAGTTGCACCTGTTATAACCGCAATCTTCGCATTCAATCGTTGTGTCATTGTCGTCTCCTTTGGTTCGACTGAAGCTGAGATATGGACGAGGGTATCGTTTCGGAATAGAAAGAATTGAAAGCTATTATTTCAGGAATGAAATGACCAAGTTTCCCGATTTCGAGGGTCTGGCGATGTTCGCAAAGGTCGCCGAGGAGCGTTCTTTCGTGCGGGCGGCACAGACGCTCGGCGTGTCGGTGCCGACCGTTTCGCGAGCCGTCTCCCGCCTTGAGCAGAGGCTGGGCGCAAGGCTCTTCAACCGCACCTCGCGGCAGCTCGCTTTGACCGATTTCGGCCTGCGACTGGTCGACAGCGCCGCACGGATCTATGCTGAGGCAGAGATGGCAGAGGACGCCGCCCGGGAGCTTGCGACCCGGCCGAAGGGCCTCATCAGGCTTGCCGCGCCGATGGACTTCGGGACACGCTGGCTGGCCCCGATCCTGCCTGACTTTTTCGAGCTCTTTCCGGAGATTTCCATCGACCTGCACATGAGCGATGCCGTCGTCGATATCGTGGGAGACGGCTTCGATGCGGCACTCAGAATCGCGGTCCTGCCGGATTCGTCATTGGTCGCGCGCAGACTGACGCCGGTGGATCGCTTCATTCTCGCTGCACCCGCATACCTCGATCGCCACGGCGTGCCGGAACATCCCCGCGAGCTAACGGCTCACCATTGCCTCGGATACGCCTACAGGGCGCGACAGGACGTCTGGCGCCTGCGCAACGGTGAAGGCAAGGAGGAGGTCATCGTGCCAAGCGGCTCTCTCCGGGCCACCAACTCGCAAGCGTTGGTGCCAATGGCGCTACGGGGCCTCGGAATCATCGAACTGCCCGAGTTTCTCGCACATGACTATCTCGTCGACGGCCAACTGACGCCAATCCTTCCCGACTGGACGCTGGCGACCGGCGCACTGTATTTCGTCACACCTTCGGCTCGGAGCCGGCCAGCGAAGATCGAGGTCCTTTCCGATTTCATGATGGCGAGACTGTCAAATCCGGTTTGGCGGAGGAAGAGCTGATACCTGCTTCAATCTCGGCCCGGCGACAGCCAGCGGGCGATGGCAAGCCTGACAAGGACGATGAACGAGATGGCGAGGCTCGCAAATTTCAGCCGTGTCATCCATGGCAGCAGCTGCGCGGCGAGGCCTGCGGAAGAACCGTCGCCGAAGGCGATCAGGCTCGAGATATTCTCGCCATAGTCGGCGACGCCGTAGACGAACGGCAGCAGATAGATTGCCTTGCCGACGAGCGGATGCAGCGATCGTCCGAACCAGGCGTCGACGGGTCCGAGCCTGAGGAAGGCGAGGAAAAGCAACGCCGTCAGCAAGGCCGGAAAGATCAGTTCCGGCCCGAAATACATGGCGCGCAGCAGCCTGGTCGCCGTCTCGTTCTCATCGAGCAGCTTCTGCATGTGGAAGACGGCCGACTCGTCGTAACCGGCGAAATAAGTATCGAGCACCGCCTGCCCGGTCTCGTGCTTGAAGGGGACGACGAAGCCGAAGGTCGTCCAGGCGAGCACGGCGAGGCAAAGGGCTGCGAGCAGCGCGACGATCCAGAGCGGAATTGCGCTGCCCGCTTTCATGATCAGAGGCCGGCGCCCGGATAGTTCGGGCTCTCGCGGGTGATCGTCACGTCATGGGCGTGGCTTTCGCGCAGACCGGCGCCGGAGATGCGCACGAAGGTGGCGCGCTCCTGGAAATCCTTCAGGTCCTTGCCGCCGACATAACCCATGGCCGCCTTGAGGCCGCCGGCAAGCTGGTGGACGACGGCCGAGACCGGCCCCTTGTACGGCACCTGGCCCTCGATGCCTTCAGGCACGAGCTTCAGCGTGTCGCGCACTTCCGCCTGGAAATAGCGGTCGGCCGAGCCGCGGGCCATGGCGCCGACGGAGCCCATGCCGCGATAGGCCTTGAAGGAGCGACCCTGGTAGAGATAGACCTCGCCCGGGCTCTCATCGGTGCCGGCCAGCAGCGAGCCGATCATGACGGCGGAAGCGCCGGCGGCGATCGCCTTGGCCAGATCGCCCGAAAATTTGATGCCGCCATCGGCAATGACGGGCACGTCCTGATCCTGTGCGGCCTGGACGGCCGACATGATGGCGGCGAGCTGGGGAACGCCAACGCCGGCGACGATACGCGTCGTGCAGATCGAGCCCGGGCCGATACCGACCTTGACGGCATCGGCGCCGGCATCGATCAACGCCCTGGTGCCGTCATAGGTGGCGACATTGCCGGCCATGATCCGCACCGAATTGGAGAGCTTCTTGACGCGGGTGACGGCATCGAGGACGCGCTGCGAATGGCCATGGGCGGTATCGACGACCAAGAGGTCGACGCCGGCCTCGATCAGCCGTTCGGCACGCTCGAAGCCGTCATCGCCGACGCTGATGGCGGCGGCGGCGCGAAGCCTGCCCTGCGCATCCTTGGAAGCGTTCGGGTTCAGCTGGGATTTCTCGATATCCTTGACGGTGATGAGACCGACGCAGCGGCCTTCGGTGTCGACAACCAGCAGCTTTTCGATGCGATGCGAATGCAAGAGGCGCTTGGCCTCCTGCTGATCGACGTTCTCCTTGACGGTGACCAGATTGTCCTTGGTCATCAGTTCGTGGATCTTCTGCTCCGGATCGGAGGCGAAGCGGACGTCGCGGTTGGTCAGGATGCCGACGAGGCGGCCGGACTTCTCGACGACGGGAATGCCGGAAATGCCATGCGACTTCATCAGGGAGAGCGCTTCGGCAAGCTTTGCCTCCGGACCGATGGTGACCGGATTGACGACCATGCCGCTTTCGAACTTCTTCACCTGGCGGACCTCTTCGGCCTGCTCGATCGGCGTCAGGTTGCGGTGGATGACGCCGAGGCCGCCGGCCTGCGCCATGGCGATCGCCAGGCGGCTTTCGGTAACGGTATCCATGGCCGAAGAGAGGATCGGGATGTTGAGATCGAAATCGCGGGCGATGCGGGTTGCGATGTTCGTCTGGCCCGGCATGACCTCGGAATGACCGGGCTGCAGCAGCACGTCGTCGAAAGTAAGCGCGTCCGCGCCGGTTGCCGTTTCAATGATGCGTGCCATGGCCAAATTCCTTCATTTTAGAAAAATGCGAGCCTGCCGGGAAACGAATCGTCCGCCCCGGCGGTGTGCATGAGTTGCTTGGAAGTTGGCGAGGGCTGGTAACACGTCTATGACAGGAAGGAAATAGCAAAAAGCCCGGCATCTCCACCGGGCTCGTCATGGGTGCCATGCACCCAGAGCAATTCCAGAAAAACCGAACCGCTTCTCGTTCAGATGTCGAACTGATAGGTCTTCGGCACGAAACGATAGCCGCCATCCTGCCGCTCGACGAAACCGACCGCCGGGAACGGCATGTGATAGCCGAGGAAGGCGATCTTGTCGGTCGCGATCATGTCGAAAACCTTGCGGCGGCTGGCGGCTGCCTGCGCCTTATCCATGTCGAAACGGACCTCCCAATCCGGGCGCAGCAGCGACAGGATGTAATGATTGGCCGTATCGCCTGTGAGAACGAGGCGTTTGCCCTCGGATTCGACGTGGAAGACCATATGTCCCGGCGAGTGGCCGGCCGCCAGCATCGCGGTGACGCCCGGGGCGAAGCTGTCGCCATCCTTGATGAAGCTCGTCTTTTCGGCAAGCGGCGCCACATTGGCGAGCACCGCCTTGTGGCTAGCCTCGGCCGGCGTGCCTTCGCGCGATTTGTTCGACCAGAAATCATACTCGGCCTGGCCGATGACATAGCGGGCCTTCCTGAAAGCAGGCGCGCCATTCTCCATCAGGCCGCCGATATGGTCGCCGTGCAGATGGGTCAACGCGACGATCGTGACGTCGTCGGCCGAATATCCAGCCGCTTTCAGGCCTTGAACAAGCTTGCCGCTGCCCTTTGCGCGGCCGCTCTCGCCAAAGCCGGTATCGACGAGAATGACCTCCGAACCGGTATCGACAAGGGCCGGCGTATAGCCGTTCAGCAACTTATCGGCGGGCAGGAAGTTTGCCGTCAGCAACGCTTTGACCGTTTCCGGATCCTGATTGGTACCGTAGGTTTCATAAGGTTTTTCGGAGATGTTGATGCCGTCGCGCACCGCGGTAAATTTATAGGAACCGAGCTTGAACTGATTGATTTCGGGTAAAGGCGTTACATCCATATTTCTGCTTTCTCCAATCGCGGCCGCTTCGGCCTTCTCTCTCAAAATTGCCGGCGCCGCCAGCAGGCCAAGCCCTGCTGCGAAAAACGTACGCCGCTTCAGTTGCGTCGAAATTGCCATATATCCCTTCCCCCAAGCCGTGTGGTGTGTCACCGCGCGCCCGATCTCGTTTCCCGCCGGATTTTTTGTCTTGGCGGCGTCGACGTCTTGGCGGCGTCGACATAGGACAATGTTGGCAGGCGACGTTGTCGGACAAGCGGTCTCACGCAGACGTGAAGCAAACATGGCATCGAACCGGATTTGAGCATTGGCAGGCCCCTGAAGTGGGACTAAACAGCACGGGCCTTCCCGCTTCCATCCGCGCCCATCAAGGCTCCCGCCTATGAACCGCATCGTCCCGCTGATCCTCGCCGTCGCTCTTTTCATGGAACAGATGGACTCCACCGTGATCTCGACGGCGCTACCGGCGATTGCGGCGGATCTGCATGTCGGGCCGATCACGCTGAAGCTGGCGCTGACCTCCTATATGGTGGCGCTTGCGGTGTTTATCCCGGTCAGCGGCTGGATGGCCGATAGATTCGGCGCCAAGAAGATCTTCCGGCTTGCCATCTCCGTCTTCGTTATCGGCTCGATTTTCTGCGCAGTCTCGTCCAATCTCGTCGAATTCGTGTTTGCCCGCTTCCTGCAGGGCATGGGCGGCGCGATGATGACGCCGGTCGGCCGCCTGGTGCTGGTGCGCACGACGAAACGCAGCGATCTGGTTTCGGCCATGGCGCTGCTCACCATCCCGGCGCTGGTCGGCCCGCTCACCGGCCCGCCGCTCGGCGGCTTCATCACCACCTATTTCAGCTGGCACTGGATCTTCCTGATCAACGTGCCGGTCGGCATCATCGGCATCTGGCTTGCGACGATCTTCCTGCCGGAGGTGGAGGCGACAGCGCCGCCGAAGCTTGATGTCGCCGGTTTCGTGCTGACCTCGCTTTCGGCTGCCGGCGTCGTCTTCGGCCTGTCGGTGGTCAGCCTGCCGGCCCTGCCGCCTGCCATCGGCGTCACAGCCACCGTGATCGGCCTTGCCTGCGGCTTCCTTTACATCAGCCATGCCAAGCGCCACCCGGCGCCGATCCTCAACCTCAACCTGTTCAGAAACCCGACCTTCCGGGCCTCCACCTTGGGCGGCACGCTCTTTCGCATCTGCGTCGGCGCCATGCCGTTCCTGACGCCGCTGATGCTGCAGCTCGGCTTCGGGCTGACGCCGTTCCAATCCGGCCTCATCACGTTTGCCGGCGCGATCGGGGCGATCACCACCAAGTTCATGGCAAAGCGCGTCTTCGCTGCCGCCGGCTTCCGCACGACGCTGCTCGGCGCCGCCATGGTGACGACGCTGGTGACCATCGTCACCGGCCTGTTCACGCCGGCAACGCCGCATCTCGTCATCATCGGCGTGCTGCTCATCGGCGGCTTCTCCCGCTCCTTCATGTTCACCGGCGTCAATGCGCTTGCCTTCGCCGATATCGACGATGCGCAAGCCAGCCAGGCGACATCGATGAGCTCCGTGATGCAGCAGATCAGCCTGGCGCTCGGCGTCGCCCTCGCCGCCGCGATCCTGGAAAGCTCGATCTATATCAGGGGCGAAGCGCTTGGTATCGTCGATTTCCACCTTGCCTTCTACGTCATCGCCGGACTGACCGTCATTGCGACCATTCCCTTCATCCGGATGGACCGCAATGCCGGTGCACTCGTTTCCGGCCACCGTTCGAAGGCGGTGCTGACCTCGACCGTTGAAGCCGAGCAGCAGGCGGTTAAATAGGCTCCTATTGCGGACTCTCGCAGACGGCGCTGAGCTTGTTGCCGTCAAGATCTCTGACATAGGCGGCGTAAAAGTGGGCGTGATAGGAGCGCAGGCCCGGCCCGCCTTCATCCATTCCACCGGCCGCGATCACCGCGGCATGGAAGGCATCGACATCAGCACGCGTTTCGGCCGCGAAGGCGACCATGGCACCATTGCCCGATGTCGCCCGGCGGCGATTGAAGGGCGTCACCACCCAGAAGCGGCAGCGTGTATCGCCGTCCGTGGAATAGCCGATCTCTTCCTGCGAATAATGCTGCCGGCGATAGCCGAGCACGGGCAGCACGGCATCGTAAAAATGCCCTGCGCGATCGAGGTCGTTGGTTCCGAGCGTGACGTAGAGAAGCATGAGGTCCCCATCATCCGCCGGGAGCGGCCCAAGATCAAGCTTGCTCTGCTTCAGCTTCCGCCTTGCGGCCTTTGAACCCCTTGGCGAGCAGGAACATCTCGACCGATTCGGCGCGCGAGGCGTTCGGCTTGACGTGGACGACCTGGCGGAAATTCTGCTTCAGCATGGCGAGCAGTTCACGTTCGGTGCCGCCCTGGAAGGTCTTGGTGAGGAAATGCCCGCCCTCCCCCAGCACCTCCACGGCGAATTGGGCCGCGACTTCGCAGAGATGCATGGTGCGCAGATGGTCGGTGCGGTGGTGGCCGGTGGTGGGTGCCGCCATGTCCGAGATGACGAGATCGGGCGTGCCGCCGACCGCCTCCAGCAGCTTTTCCGGCGCGCTGGGATCGAGGAAATCGAGCTGCAGGATCTTGACGCCGGGCAGTTGGGCCATTTCGAGGAAATCGATCGCGGCGACGCGAATGTCCTCGTCCGTCGAGCCGGTGACCTTGGCTGCGATCTGCGACCAACTGCCGGGTGCTGCTCCCAGATCGATGATGCGCTTGGCGCCGCGCAGGATATGGTGTTTCTCGTCGATCTCCAGCAGCTTGAAGGCGGCGCGAGCGCGATAGCCCTCGAGCTGGGCGCGCTGCACATAGGGATCGTTGATGTGGCGCTGCAGCCATTGGCGTGAGGAGGCCTTCATCTTCTTGTTCTTGACGCGCTGCCCGAGCTTGCGGCCGGTGCGGTTTCCCGCGATCGGTGCCTTGGTCATGCCTTCTCCCTATCTGGCTCTCTGGCCACGGCGGTTGCGGTTTCGCCGCCACACGCCGTCATCGGCCATCATGTCGGTGAGCAGGCCTTCCCTCAAGCCGCGATCGGCCACGCGCATGCGCGGGCTCGGCCAGCGGCGACGGATCGCCTCGAGGATGGCGCAGCCGGCGAGCACCAGATCGGCCCTGTCAGGCCCGATGCAGGGATTGGCGGCGCGGCTTTCGAAATCCCAGGAAAGAAGTTTTGCCTGCATGGCGGAAACCTCGTCATCGGACAGCCAGATGCCGTCGACCCTGCGCCGATCGTAACGCGGCAGGTCGAGATGGACGCCGGCAAGCGTCGTCACCGTGCCCGACGTGCCGATCAGATGGAAGTCGCCGGTCTGGGCGATCTCGATCTCCGGGCAGTCGAAACCGACGAGCATGCCTTCGACCTCGCGCACCATGCCCTCGAAGACCTCCGGCGTGACGTCACGCCCGCCGTGGCGCTCCGACAGGGTGACGACGCCGACCGGCAGCGAGGTCCAATGGGTGATGTGATTGGCAAGCCGGCTAAAGCGATTGTCGCCGATGCGGATGACGGCAATTTCCGACGAACCGCCGCCGATATCGAAGAGCACGACCGAGCGCGTCTCGCGCCCGACCAGCGAGGAGCAGCCGGAAACGGCAAGCCGCGCCTCGGTCTCGCGATCGATGATTTCCAGTTCGAGCCCGGTTTCGGCAACGACCCGGCTGAGGAATTCCTCGCCGTTGACGGCCTGGCGGCAGGCTTCGGTGGCGATCAGCCGCATGCGGCGGATCTCGCGGTTTCTGAGCTTGGAAGCGCAGATCCTCAGCGCCTCGATCGCCCGCTCCATCGCCTCGTCCGACAGGCGGCCGCTGGCCGCAAGGCCCTCGCCGAGGCGCACGATACGGGAAAAGGCATCGACGACGCGGAACTGGCCCGGGCGGGTCGGCTGGGCGATGAGCAGACGGCAATTGTTGGTGCCGAGGTCGAGCGCGGCATAGAGTTCTTCCGGCCATGTATAGTCACCGGCCTGGCGATCCCCCTGAAAGCCGGGATGGCTATCGCCGCGGCCCTTGCGGCCGGCGGCTGCACCGTTTTGCGTTTCGCGCGGAACTGAAATGCGCGCCGTCTCCTCCGCGCGGCTCTCCTGCTGCGGCGGGGAAGGCTTTGCCGCCGTCAGCGGCCGGCCCTGCAGACCGCGCTTGCCGCGATGTTTGCGGCGGTTGCGCCGGCCCGGCGCCGGCTCGCCTTCGGAGCGCACGGCATTGCCCGCCGCTTGCGGCTGCTCCATGGCATGGGGATGAGATGAACCGCCTTGCACAGCACCCTGGCCGCCGCGACGGCGACGCTTGCGCTTGCGGGCCGGATTGCCGGCCGCATCTTCCATCGGGCGCGCAGGCTGTCCGGCACCGCCGGATGGCTCATGCGAAGCGGGATGAGCCGCGTTGCGGGATTGCCCGCCACGCTTGCCCTTGCGGCGCCTGGACTTTTTGCCGTCCTTGCGCCCTGCCGCCGACGCCCCGTCAAATTGCGGCTTTGCGCCGCCTTCGGGGTCTTCCACGTTGTTTTTCCACCGCGTCGCGCAAGTCCTGAGGTATGCAGCAGGCGCTCATTCGATTTTTGCGTTGCCGCAAGAATATCAGCGCCCGCCGAAATCGCCAAATTCTTTTTTGGACGGGGGATTTGCGGCCGGCTTCACGCCTTCCGCACAGCACCGATTTTTTTCAAAACGGGTATTTGCAATCCGCCCGCTTTTGGTTATAAGCGCCGCACAGCAGCCAAGCCATGCTTCGGCCGCAACTGCTGGGGAATAGTTCAATGGTAGAACGACGGACTCTGACTCCGTTAATCTTGGTTCGAGTCCAGGTTCCCCAGCCAAATATTTTCATTGATCGAGCATTTATTGAACCCAGGCGGCGAAGATTTCCTCTGCGGCTTACCGTGTTCGAGCGGCTCTGGAAATCGACAGGAAACATGCCGCCGGCAACGGGCTGATGGATCCCCCCGGCATAGCGGCAATCTTCTCACTCGTATATGCCCACGCGCCGGCCCGGCTACACTGTCTGTGTTGCGGAGATCGACGCAGGAATAAATGCTGGTTCGCCGGCCTGACATCAGACCGGTGGGTCGGACGTATTCTCAAACTCCAGAAACCAGGCATAAGTGGCTGCGATTCCGTCCTCGAGCGAGATACGCGGCTTCCAGCCCATGTCCTGCAGTTTCTGATTGCTCATCAACTTGCGCGGCGTGCCATCGGGCTTGGAAAGATCGTGAATGATCTCCCCCTCGTAACCGACAACGCGGCAGACCAACCGCGTCAATTCGATAATTTCGAGATCTGTCCCCGAGCCGACATTGACGTGCTGCGAGCCCGAATATGTCTTGAGAAGAAACACCAGAGCGTCGGCGCAGTCGTCGACGTGCAGAAACTCCCGGCGCGGAGTCCCCGTGCCCCAGACCATCATGTGTGGGTCTTTGCGAAGTTTCGCAGCGTGCGCCTTGCGGATGAGCGCCGGCAGCACGTGGCTGGAATTCAGGTCGAAATTATCGCCCGGGCCATAAAGATTGGTCGGCATGGCCGAAATATAATCGCGGCCGTATTGCTTACGATAGGCTTCCGCAAGTTTGATACCGGCGATCTTGGCGACCGCATACCATTCGTTGGTCGGCTCGAGTTCACCGGTCAACAGAGCCTCTTCGGGAATCGGTTGCGGGGCAAGCTTGGGATAAATGCAGCTCGACCCCAGGAACAGCAGCCGGTCCACTCCCCCCCGATGGGCAGCTTCGAAGATATTCGCTTCGATAATCAGATTGTCGTAGATGAATTCTGCGGGATAGCTGTCATTGGCGAGGATACCGCCAACCTTGGCAGCAGCGAGAATGATCGCGTCGGGTCTGTTTGCTTCAACAAATTTCTCGACCTCGTCCTGCCGCTTCAAGTCGACCTCATGGCGCGTGGCCGTAATGACGTTGCAGTCTTCGGATTGAAGCCGGCGCACAAGAGCACTGCCGACCATACCGCGATGACCGGCAACCCAGATCTTCTTGTTGGACAAGTCGTACACTCAAATCTCTTTCCGGCTGTTCAGGGCCTTCCAGTGCTTGACATCTTCGCGCACCATTTCGGCGGCGAGCTGACGAACGGGGGTCTTGTGCTGCCAGCCCAGCTTCTGACGTGCCTTGGTCGGATCACCAAGCAGAAGGTCGACTTCCGTCGGGCGGAAATACCGCGAGTCGATTTCCACAAGGCAGGCACCGGACGCGGAGTCATAACCCTTTTCGTCGACGCCGGAGCCTTTCCATTCCAAAGCAATGCCCACGTCGGCAAAAGCCCACTCGACAAACTGGCGGACACTCGTCGTCTCGCCGGTCGCCAAGACATAGTCATCCGGCTTGTCCTGCTGCAGCATGCGCCACATGCCCTCGACATATTCACGCGCGTGGCCCCAGTCACGCTTGGCGTCGAGATTGCCGAGGAAGAGCTTATCCTGCCGCCCCAGATGGATGGCAGCCACCGCCATCGTGATCTTGCGCGTGACGAAAGTTTCTCCGCGAAGCGGGCTTTCGTGATTGAAAAGAATGCCGTTGGATGCGTGCATGCCATAGGCCTCGCGATAATTCACGACAATCCAGTAGGCATAGAGCTTGGCGGCGGCATAGGGAGAACGCGGGTAGAAAGGCGTTTTTTCGCTCTGCGGCACTTCCTGTACAAGACCGTAGAGTTCCGAGGTCGACGCCTGGTAGAACCGGGTTTTTTCCTGGAGTCCCAGGATACGGATCGCTTCGAGCAGTCTCAACGTCCCGACGCCATCGGCATCCGCCGTATATTCAGGCGTTTCGAAGCTGACACCCACATGGCTTTGTGCCGCGAGATTGTAGATTTCATCGGGCTGCGTCTGCTGCACGATCCGCAGCAGGTTGGTCGAGTCGATCATATCGCCATAGTGGAGAATGAAGCGAGGATGCACCTCATGCGGATCCTGATAGATATGCTCGATGCGGCCGGTATTAAAAGACGAAGACCGCCGCTTGATACCGTGCACCGTATAGCCCTTGCTCAGAAGCAATTCGGCCAGATAGGCACCATCCTGACCAGTCACCCCGGTGATAAGCGCAGTTTTTGTCATTTTTCACGTCGTCTTTCGATGCAATCCCTAGGATGTTTTTATGGAAACGGCCGAATTAGCGCAACCCCATATAACCGCGCCCGCTCAAGCGAAATCAGCATTGCGTATCTCTGCGGTTGACGCGGGACCGGCGCAGTGAGACTAGAGCCTCACAAATTGTCTGATCTCCAAGGAGGAAATATGATCCTGGTGACGGGAGGAGCTGGTTTCATCGGCGCGAACTTCGTGCTCGATTGGCTTGCGCTTCAGGATGAACCGGTCGTCAACCTAGATGTGCTGACATATGCCGGCAATCTGGAGAATCTCGCCTCCGTCTGGAGCCATCCGCGCCATCTCTTCGTCAAAGGCAGTATTGCGGACTATGATCTTGTCGAGGAACTGCTCCGCGCCCATCGCCCCCGTGCAATCCTGAACTTCGCCGCCGAGAGTCACGTCGACCGATCGATCCACGGGCCTGAAGAATTTATTCAGACGAATATCGTCGGCACATTCCGCCTGCTGGAGGCCACCCGCGGATTCCTTGCCGCGCAGGATGAAGCTTTCCGGTTGAGCTTTCGTTTTCTCCATGTATCGACGGACGAAGTCTATGGCTCGCTTGCTCCGACCGAGGCCGCCTTTAGCGAAGAGCGCAAATACGAGCCCAACAGCCCCTATTCCGCCAGCAAGGCGGCCAGCGATCACCTGGTTCGCGCTTATCACCACACCTATGGCCTGCCGGTGCTGACAACTAACTGTTCGAACAACTACGGCCCCTATCACTTTCCCGAGAAGCTCATTCCCCTGGTCATTCATAATGCCCTCTCGGGCAAACAGATTCCGATCTACGGAGATGGAATGCAGGTGCGTGACTGGCTGTTCGTCAAGGATCATTGCAGCGCGATCCGACGCGTTCTGGAGAATGGACAAGTCGGGGAAACCTACAATGTCGGCGGCAGGAACGAACTGACGAACCTGTCGGTCGTCAATACGCTCTGTGAGATCCTCGATGAATTGAGGCCGCTGCCCGACCGGGCAAGCTACAAGTCCCAGATCGCCTTTGTGCGCGATCGGCCCGGCCATGATCGCCGTTACGCCATCGACGCGGCCAAAATCGAGCGTGAACTGAACTGGCGCCCGGGCGAGACGTTCAATACAGGCATTCGCAAGACTGTCGAATGGTATCTCGCCAACGAGGCCTGGGTAAGAAACGTCACAAGCGGCAGCTACCGCCAGTGGATCGACCGCCAGTACCAATAGCAGTTTGGGGGAGGCAAGGCTCCTCCCGCGAGCGTGACGTCAATACCTGATGAAATGGTGCAGGAAGCGCTTGACCGGCAAGGGTACATGACGCTGCACCCATCTGCGCGCCAGCACCAGGATTACCGGGCGAAGACCGCCGGAAAAGCCAGGGGAGATCATCCTGATCTCCTGCAAGGCCCGCATCACCGCACGCTCATAAGCCTCGTAGACAGCGTCCGGTTCCGCGCGAACGTTGGTGTAGAACGTCGACAGCCGATCGAACACGCCGTTGGCCAGCAGTTGGAACTGGTGGAAGTGATAAAAGATCAAAGGCGAACCATCGACCTCGATCCTGTCGGATGCGTCCTGCGTAAAATGTGACTTCTCGTAATTCCAGGGCGCAACCCCGGCGCCGGGATGTTCGATGATGTGGCAATTCGGATAGAGATCCGGCCATTCGTCCAAATATTTCTGGTCGCCCATCTTGCCGTCTTCGAGGCGATAGTAGCACCATTCGATGCACTGCTCGCGCCAGCGCGCAAGGCAGCGCATTCCCTCTTCATCGCGTCGAAAACTCACCCATTCCACACAGAAACGGCCATTCACTTCTCTTTTCTGCAGCCGCGGAGCAAAACGGTGTTCGATAATGGCGATGGAATTGTTGCCAATTTCATCGAAGATGGGGCTGATCGGCGAATAGAACAGCAGATCGGAATCGAGATAGGTGATGAAATCGACTTCCGGATGATGCTCCAGCACGAAAGCCGGCAGACACGGCGATAGGGTCCAGCAATATTCGGCGACACCACGCGATTTCTTCGCTTCCAAAAGTTCCGGCGTCTCCAGATCGGCAAGCGCGATGCAGGTGATGTAAGGCCGCCCGGAGGCGGTCAATATTTCCTGCGTCGTTTCGTCCATGCAAAGCACAAAGACATGCGCGTCGGGGCACCACTCGACAAGGCTCTCCATCATGGCCATTCCCTTGATGAGATAGCCTTTGTCGAAAAGGGTACAGAAGTAATTTGTCATGACTGGGTTTGTTTCCTGCACAAATAGGTGCGCATTGCATTGCCCTTGTGACTGTCGTGTGGGTCCACGTTCTCGCTCAGCGTGAAGGTCGCGAGGACCTCCAGGCCGTGAACACGAAACGTCTCCAACAGCTGGGGCTCGGAAAAATGGATCTCTATGGTCTCGACGCCGTAAGCCTGCTTGCGGAAGTACTTCGTCGGCTCGCCATAAACAACCGGAGTGCGGTGAAAAATGACGTGGTCCCTGGCGACACGGGCGCTCTCGGCGATCGCCGCTTCATAATCGGGAATATGCAGCAGGCAGCATCCCGAGACCACGACATCAAAAGCATCATCCTGATAGCTGAGCCGAGTCGCATCCTCCACGTCGAACGACAATCCCGGATAGATGCTGCGCGCCATATCAATGAAGGCATCTGAATAATCGCAGCCGCGATAACGCAGCGGCAAGCTATTCACATCAAGCACTTCGGAATAATATCCGCTGGAACAGCCGATTTCGAGCAGCGAGCCGTTCGCCGGCATATTGTCTATCCTGCGCAAGGCGGCGGTGAAAACATCGAATACATCCATCGGGACGCCGCTGCGGTATTCCTTCAGCTGGCGCTCGACGAGGGCCCTCTGACGTGCAGGTAGATCGCTCGTTTTCCAGGATGCGGCAAGGCGCGAACTTTCGCTGTCCCGAAGAGCCGCATCTATTTCGACATAGCGTGATGAGACCGATGTCGCCGGCAGCAGCCGCTCCCGCAACCGCTTCAACTGGCTTTTCACTCCTGGAAAGCGATTGAGGCTCGCGCGCAGAAACGACATCAGCCCTGTGCCTCCAGATATTGCTTGAGGATCGGCATCAGTTCTTCCATCCTCGCCTTGTAGGTGTGGTCCTTCAGCGTCCTTGCCTGACCGGCCTTTGCAATGGCATCGGCCTCGTCGGGATGATCTATATAGTAGCGGACGAGTTCTGCCGCTTCCTCGGGACTGGAATAGGCAACCACCTCTTTACCGACGTCAAAAATCTCCCCGAGGTTGTCTTTCCTGTCGGTTATAAGCAGCGATCCGACGCCGGTCGCCTCATAGAGTCGCATATTGTTGGCATTGTTTTCGGCGACATTGATATGCCGGTTGACGGTGATCCGGCTGCGAGCCAGAGCGCGGTACATGTCGGAGCCCCAGACCTCGCCATTGTGGCGCTTGCGGATAGGCGAAGAGCGCGGCAGCGTCCTGGAACCATAACCGAAAAACTGTATCGGGGTGGTATTGGCCAAATGTTCGAGCAACGGGATCGCCTTGCCATGGTGACGACTTATGCCGCCAACGAAACTCACCGGCACATCGCGTGGCACGTCGCCAATGATATCGAGAACCCGTGTGTCGAAGCCGATCCGGAAGTATTCGGATTTTATGCCCATCTCGTGAAAGCGGGGTACGAAGTGGGGAAAGGATGTCAAAATCAAATCATACGGACGCAAGAAACCATCCGGGGGCAACGGACAAGCGATCTGACCCACGATTAATGGCACAGTTTTTTTCAACTCTGCCAGGGCATGAGGCGGAAAGAAGCTGAGATCCTGACAATAGAGCACATCCGGCTTGAAGGCTCTAACGCGCGCCATCGCGACCTCAAGCAAACCCGGCAGCGCGGCTAGACGTGCGCCGATATAAGGCAACCTAAAAAACCGATGCGGCAGCTTCATCGCCCACGGACTGAAGGGTTCGTTGTTTTCTCGCGCCCAAGCCGACTGAAGTGGAACACAATTGCCGATAATATCGATGACGTCGCACCCCAGTTCCTTCAGGTGGCGCGAATAGAAATCGGAGGTTCCGAAGCCGGCAGCCAACAGCGCGTCTGTCTGCTCGCTTGAACCGGACTTCGAGAGCCGTCGCCGCGCAGCATAAAACCGACTTAGGAAACGCGCGTAATAGGTATCAAATATCGCTATCTTCATGTCTATCGTCTGTCAGAGGGGCAGGAAGTTCCTGGGTTTGTCCATAGGCGCTACCAACGACTTTCGCCGGATTTCCGGCAATTATGGCGCCCGCAGGAAATTTTCCTCGCACGATTGAACCTGCCGCGACAACACTGTCACGTCCTATCTCCGTGCCACGCAGGACCACGGCGTTAGTGCCAATGAAAACATTGTCCCCGATATGGACCGGTGCGGTCTTTATGTCGGCGTCTACGTCCGAATGACGGCGGCCTTCGGGCCGTACCGGATGAAAATCGGTGTCGAATATCGCAACGTTGGCACCCATCAGGACCTCTGAGCCGATCGAAATCTGGACGGCCGAGACAATGGTTGCACCACTAATGCCGCTATCAGCGCCGATAGTGATGCTCGATCCCGCGCGAATCGTAGCTAGCTTCACCGGATGGTTCAGCGCGAGCGCAGTATAACGCGAATCGGAACACAGCACGACACGATCGCCCAAGCGAATCTCGCTCTCCGCGTGCCTTTGCAACAGAGGCGTGCCATAGAAAACAACGCCGCGACCGACGCTCACGCCCTGACGCTTCACTTTGCTCAGTTGCCGCGCTTTGACAAAAGACACCGCAAAATTCTTTAGTCTTGCATTCAGTGTCCCCAAAATCCCGCGGCTGCCCATGAAATACGCCATGCGGATCGGCGCAGTCACGCGTTGCACCGGCGAACCCGTAAGCGAGTAAAAAATCAGACGCTGGAACAGGTTGTGAGACGAACGCTTGCCGAACAATCGCTTTCGCCAAGACAATCTGGAGGTGTCATTGCCATATACGGGGGGCGAGTAAATAATTGCCTTGCTGCTGACCACCAAGGGCACTCCCGCACGCGAAAAGCGCATGGCTACCTCGTAATCAGCCATATAGTGCGGCAGAAGGCGCGGGCGCATACTGCCATATTTCCGGAACAGGTGTGCCGGATACAGCGTTCCTCGACCACTCAACGCATCCACACGATACTGGCTGGCGGGCGACCGCTTTTCCTTTTCGCTCAGTTCCGAGAGTAAATCCCAGATGGCAAGCCTATTGAGGTTGACCTTGGGCCCAATGCTGACGAGCGGTGGATCGCGACCCTCTTCGTGGATGACGCTTCCGACCGCGGCTCCGCCGTTTTCTTTGGAGACCTGCACCAGGGTCTCAACGAAATTGTCGTCGAACCAGGTATCATTGTTGAGGAACAGCACATAGTCGTCCGACTGGCAGGAGGAAAGGACGTGTTTCAGCCCCTCGTCGATGGCACCACCCCACCAGAGATTGCCGTCGCCCTGGATTTCAATCACATCACTCTGCGATTGCAGGTATGCTGCGGTTCCATCGGTCGAACCATCGTTGACGACGACAATCCTCAACGCATCAAAGACGGTCTGGCTCCTCAGAGCTTCCAACACCTTTC
The DNA here is from genome assembly GCF_000172795.2 of Rhizobium sp. CIAT894. Lineage (NCBI taxonomy): Bacteria > Pseudomonadati > Pseudomonadota > Alphaproteobacteria > Hyphomicrobiales > Rhizobiaceae > Rhizobium > Rhizobium sp. CIAT894. The sequence continues at coordinate 801,854 of NZ_CP020947.1, read as the reverse complement.
GGGTGTGCTCCAGGCGATTGAAGACAGGAATAATGACATTCACGCGCATTCGCTAGCTTTCCAGCTTCTCGAGAAACCAGCCAACATACGGCCATTCGTGCTGCTGAGGCGCTCGTGTAACGCCAATGCCCCACCGCTTCAATTCTTGCAAGGGCGGCGGCGTCACTAAGCCAAATGTTCCGGCTGGCTGGAAACGATCCACAACCTCATAATCATGCATGGCAAAGCTGGCCTGCATTTCATGCGCGTTCAAGAACCATATCGGATAGCTCGCACTATAGATCCACGCCGGCACATGCTGCACAAAGGATGCGGCTGCGACATCGAACTGCGCCGCCGTCCTGTCGACAATTATGAACTTGACGCCTCTCGACAGAAGATCCTCGAGATATTCATCAGGGTATTCAAGATATTGAAGAACACCAGAGAGCAGAACGACGTTGGGCCTCACGCGATCTATTGCCTCATCCAGGTTATCGGAAAAGCTCAATCCCGCATCTTCGAATTCGACTCGGCCGGCGCTCACAAAATGAAGCTGCTCGACAATGCACCAATTCAGTTCCGCAAGATGCGTCAGGGCCGAACGGTGTTGGAAATAGGAACTTCCCAAAGCGCCCCCAATATCGACCACCCTCAAACGAAGGTCGGATCGGGACGCGACATAGAGAAGCCAGGCGAGCAGAGGGTGCGAGTAGCTTCTTTCCGTGAAGACGACGGTGTCTCGCTCGTAGGCCGCACGGCCCTGAACAACTGCGCGTGTCGCGTCAAGGACCTTGGCAAGAATAGCCGGCGCATCATATCCGTCCGAAGCAGCCTTGGCCGAATGCCAATCTTTGTAGGGGCCGTCGAAGAAGATGTTGTGACGCCGAAACTCGCTCCAGACGTCCTGTTCACGAGCCCGCGGCGAATCCCGCGTCACCTCAAGCAAACAGTGAAAACCCGGGAGCGAAAATCCAATGTGCCTCATTTCTCGAACCAGGCTTCGAACGGCTGTCGCTCAAATTCGTCCAGTGCTCCGCCGGGTGTGGAATTGACGACGCGGATGCCATTCGCGTTCGCAATATTTGCGATGGCTCGATACTGCCGCCACAGCCGCGCCGCCTGCTGAAAGTCGTCGTGACGGGTCGTTCTCGGAGTGCCGTCCGCATTTACGGTGATATCTTTTCCCTTCTGCACCTTGAGTTCGAACGCGTATTCGTAGGTTGTTGACAGGAAACGATCATGGTCGACGCCAAGCAGGATGATCTCTTTGAAACCAAGATACATCGCTATCATCAAGGCCATCACCGGCACTGAATCGACACGCGGCACCGGTCGAGAGATATCAACGATTTCCACTGATGGTCTTTCATCGAAGCTTTCGCCCAGCATGAGATACCGAACCGGTCGCCCTGGAAACAGATTGTGCTTCCGAACGAGCTCCGCTTCCGTGGAACTGAGGAACAGTTCCGCTCCTCCCAGATGCGAGTGCATCTCGTCGAACCAGCGGACCACGTCCTCCGATGTCATCAATCCGTAGGTAATTTGCGGAACACAATGATAACGCGACTGGAACTTGTCAAAATCGGAGTGCAGATAGCCGTTGGAAACAGTTATGACGGTCTGACCTTGAAGTCGCGACAGATCCAAGCCCTTGACGCTCGGGCCATTGCCTAAAATAAAACAGCGCTGCCCCGCGTGCAGACCAGCAAGCTGTCTATTTTCCGCCAACGATCTCGCGACATCAGCAGATAACTTGTGACGATTTTTTAGCCTGCGGTTCAGCTCATGCACACCATAGGGGAGCAGCATGGAGCCAAAGGTCAAAATCTTTCTCAAGGCTGCAGCCACTTCACCACCTCGAAGACTTCGGCGTATTTTACACCGATCCGCTGGCCGGCGTTCTCGGCTTCATTGCGGAAGAAGCTCACCCATTTGCGGCCGGTGCGCTCCATCTCGGATTCATGGGCGAGGATCGCCTTTTCCTTCTGGTCCCAATGGGCGGTGATGTCGACGTAGAAATTTCCCCGGAAATCGACCGTCGAATGATACCAGTTGCTGCGGTACATCAGAAGGCGCGGCACATGACGGCAGCTGTGCAGTGATGCGCGCGACAGAGCCAGGTGGTCATGGTGGATGTCGCCAACCCAGTGGGTATAAACCATATCGATCTTCAGATCCTGCACCAGCTTGAGAATCTCGATATTCAGAGGATCGACGAATTCGATCTGGAGCGTCTTGAACTCGCCGCAAAACATCTTTTGGACGCCGAGGATTTCCATCGCGGCATCCGCCTCCGCTCTGGCGACCTGGCTGCTGCGGACCGACTGGTCATATTGGTTGGAAAAGCCGGATACGGTCGCGACATAGACGTAAACCGTGTCGCCGTTTGCTGTATGGCGCGCCAGGGCGCCACCGCAGCCGAGCTCAACGTCGTCAAAATGGGCACCGATCGCGAGAATATTCATTTGCAACTCCAGAGCAGGTCACGCGTGCCTGCAATACCACAATTCAGCAGTGTGTCGAGAATACTGAGATAGGGAATGAAATCGCCGAAGGGCTGTGGATAAACCGGATGGACGAAATGCTGCCATTCGATTTCGATTCCGGCTGCCTCGAACAGTTCCGGCTGCATATAGCCGCGCGCCCCGAGACCCGAGAGATAACGTGTTGCTCCGACCTTGCGCAGCAGTTCGACAAGCAACTCATTCCTATGACCCACTGGGCTTAGAGTGCTTGATCGCACCGTCGGCATGGTGATTTCAAGCATATCCAGAATACCGTCCAGGAAATGCATATTGAAATCAGCCAAGAGGTCGAACCGCTTGCCGTAGAGGGCTTCGATGCGGGGAAAGACTTCGCTCCAGCCGGCGGACTTGCGATAGTTTTCACGAAGCAGCGAAAGGTTCTGGTCTATCCATCCGGTGCCCGGTGCCAGCTCCACCGCATTGATCAGTGTGCCGAAGCTTGGCTTTCTGATTCCGACGGTGAGCCAGCGGTCGCCTTGCGCCGTCTTTATCTTATCGCGGTGCGTCCAGCTTTTGCTCGTGCCATGGACGAACTGAACGTGATCCAGAACGATGTAGAGGTCGGCGTTCAGGAAACGCTGGAAAAAGCCGAGATATGATGCGAAGTCCGGCTGATGAATAACCGCTGTCATGGTCATGCAGCCAAACTTTCCAGCAAATCGGCGACGCGGCCGACCCCGCCAAGGTCGACCTTGGTCATGGCCGTCTCGCTCATGCGTCTGATGGGAATAGCCTTTTCCAGGATGCCGAGATCGAATTCCGAGTGATGTCCGGCGAAGAACGCTGCCCCCAATTGTTCAAGAGCCCGGCCCACAGGGATTTCAAAAGGTTCGTTGGCGATCACCACGCAGGGCAGGCCGGCCGCACAGGCTTCGAAGGGCGTAACGCCACCACCGGTAATGGCCAGATCATGCCGATACATCTCTGCCGCAAGCGACGGCACCTGGTTCAGCAGTTTGAACCGGTCCGGCGGGGCGGTCGAGACGACCTTTTCAAGCTCGGCCATGTGCTGAAAGCTCGGGCCCGTGACGATGGTGACCGGGAAAGGCTTGCTGCTCAGCCATTTGGCGACGCGGACCGTCACGCCATAGGTATCGGCGCCTCCGAGCGTGATGAGGATCGATGCAAGACCCTGTCGGACTCTGCGATATCTCTCGATTTCAGGATTGAGTATCATGTACTCCACCCCCAGCTTTACATCCTTGCCCCTCAGATCCTCCGTCTTTTCGAAGAGGAGAGCGCAGATGTTGACGTCGGCGAGTTCCGCGCCATCGCCGCGATCGTCAAAGGTGACGAGCTTGGCGCCCAAACCTTTGATCGTTTCGCCATGAGATCGCCGCGTGTTCAGACGGTCGTTGATCCAGATCGGTGACGGACCGGCGGGGTCAACGAAAGCCTCCTCCCATCCCGTGGCGGCGGCGAGATCGTAAAGCGCGACATCAAAGCCGCGCTCCCGAACGATTCTCAGCGAATTCGGATGGTCATTCGCCAGGAAACGGACCGAATGACCGCGCGAACGCAGTTCGGTGGCGAGCGTTAGCGACCGGAACAAATGCCCCATACCGCGGGCATGTGAACTCTCTATGCAGAAAACGAACATAGTCTGATCGCTTCCTCTGTCCCAAGCCAGGTCCCACCCGCCTGCGCGGCGAGCGCACAGGCACGTCGCCAGTCTTCCTCGGTATCCAACGTCAGACGCAGGTTCGGGGAGACTTTGGCCGAGGGAATATCGAGCTGACCGATCTTGAAGAGCTCGGGCCGATCGGTGAAGTATTCGTTCACATGTTCGCGATGGTGCGGCAGCTTCCCCTCGCGATGACTGCGCGCCAGGGCTTCGAAGGTAAATATCTCGGCGCCGACGCCGATGGGTAATTGGCCGAACGCGTGCGTGTAGTCAAATCCCTGGTTCTGGTGCAGATCGATCAGCCTCTCCAGCTCCTCGACATCAGTGAACGGATTATCGGCGGTCAATCGCACGATATCCGACATCCCAAGCGACCTTGCACATTCGAAATAACGATCGAGAACATCGGCTTCGTCGCCGCGAAAGCAGCTTACGCCGTGCTCGAGGCACCAAGCTTCGATAATGTCGTTCTCGCCGGCCGTCGATGTCGCGACGACTATTTTGGCCGGCCGCGTCAACATCTGAAGCCTGCCAAGCACATGCCCGAGCAGGGGCCTGCCAGCAATGTCGCGAAGGACTTTTCCCGGTAGCCGCGTCGATCCCATCCGCGCCTGGATGATGATCCCAAGCGTCACGCCAGATCGCTCCACTGCAGGACCGCGTCGCTGTCGAGATTCCTGATCACTCGTCGTCCGGCGAGAGTTTCGAGATGTTTGGGCTCGATCCCCGTTCCCGGCCGCTTAACCGAGATGTCGCCGGCGGAGATGACGTCACCGGCTTTGAGCGGTCGATTGAGAACGACGCTCTTGCGGTTGTTCAGCCTGGTGGTAGCCTCGCTTGCAGCCGGCTCTTTGCGGCCACTGCCCTTCATGATCTCGAACGCGCGTATTGCGTCCACAAGCCATTTCATCTCGGCTGGATCAGCCGAAAGCATATGATCGGGACCGTCGGCGGCCTTGTCGTAGGTGAAATGCCGCTCGATGACGCGGGCTCCCATTGCGACCGCACATAGGCTCGCGACAGGGTTCAATGTGTGGTCGGAATAGCCAACGTCGAGCTCCGGGAACGCCTCCATCATCGTTTGCATTGCGCCCAGATTCACATTTTCCGGATGCGTCGGATAGCTTGTGATGGCATGCAGCAGAATGAGCTTGTCGTTGCCGGCTTCCTTGATAGCTGCAACGGATTCCCGAACTTCTTCGAGCGTCGACATCCCGGTCGACAGAATGATCGGCTTGCCCGTTTTTGCCAGATAGCGGAGAAAGGGGATGTTGACCGCATCGTCCGAACCGACTTTGTGGGCGCCGACCCCACACTTCTCGAGCAGATCGACATCGGTTTCATGGGACGGCGACGAAAACCAGTCCAGCCCATGCTCCTCGGCATAGCGGAAAACCGCTTCATGAAGCTCGTGTCCGATTTCATATTTACGGAAGAGTTCGAATTGCGAGGTAACGCCAGTGTTTTCCATATCAAACATGGCATTGCGGCTCGACAGCGTCTCCGCCCGATAGGTCTGCAGCTTGACGGCATCCACGCCTGACGCCTTTGCCTCGTCGATCAGGCGCTTTGCCTGATCAAACGTCGTAAAGTTGCCGCCGATCTCGGCTATGATATAGCAGCGATCAGGCCGGTAGTTGCGGAACATTCGTCACTCCCTGTAATTCACGAGCGGCAAAATTGCCTGGCGCCCTGGTGGGTGCCCCGGCCCAATCTGCCGCCTATCGCCCGATTTCCTGGTTCCGGTCGACGTAATTCCGGACAATGACCTGTCTGCCGCAAATCTGTGCGGTTTCGTCGTTGGTCTCTCTCGGCAGGTAGCACCTGCGGCAGACCTCGCTCTTCAGGAAGCCCTGCGGTTCCTTGTGCAGAGCACGGACGGCGTTCATTTTTTCCCCGTGCCATATCTGGTGCACGGTTTCGGTGTTCGCGTTGCCGATAACCTCGCGGTTTTCTTCGTCGTTCGAGCACTTCATGACCAATCCATCGGCACCGATGACCAAACGCTGGTACTGCTGCGGGCAGGTGAAGTTGTCGAGATAGGCGATGTCTGAATCGTTGCCGAGGTAATCAATCAGCGGATTGAAGGCGACGAGATCCACGTGAGGCGCGAAGGTGTCGTAATAGAGATCGGGATTTTCCCGGATCGCCGGCCAGATGCCCTGCACCTTGATGACAGGACGGTGGAGGCCGCGCTCGTCCTTGTATTTCTTTATGTCTTTGATCTTGTCGAGCAGTGCCTGAAATTTGATCGGCTTGCGTATCTTCTCGTAGGTCTCGCCGGTGCCGTCGATCGAAACGGTGATCCAGTCGATGCCGGCATCGACGAGCTGGGCGAAATAGTCTCTGTTGAGCTTGAAGCCATGCGTGAGCGTCGAGACTTCCTTGATCCCATGGTCCTTGGCATAGCGCACACAGTCGGCGAAGCGCTTGTGCAAAGTCGCCTCGCCGCGCAGTGACAGACGGATCGCCGGAACCTTGCCGCCGATCTCATCGATGATGCGGCAATAGAGGTCCCAGTCCATCCGGGTCGTGTTGACGCTCTTCTTGAACTCGTCGCTGATCGTATAGCACATCGGGCAACGCAGATTGCAGATCGACGCCAGCTCGAGATCGACCAGCAGCGGATAATCCGAAACATGCTGGTTCAGGGCATATTCCGACCACTTGCGACGGTAGTCCGCGTATTCGGCTTCCCAACCCTCGCCACGGTATCTGTCGAACGCGGCTTCGCGCTCGTCCGTGTCCATCGAGTAGTTGCCTTTGTTGATCGGAACGTAACGCTCGTTCAATTTACGACTCCTTCATCAGTTCGCGGATTCCGGCCGGCAGATCCCATTCCGGCCGCCATCCAAGAACAGCGCGAGCCCTTGTAATATCGGCTCGCACGTCAGGTATTTCATTCCGCCGAACGGCGCAAGATGACACTACAGGTAGAGCAGTGCCGGCGGCTTCTTGCAAGATATCGATTAATTCCTGCACCGAATACGACCTGCCGGAGCCGATATTGATGCAGTGGTAACCTTCCGGAACGTCCATGGCCTTGGCGAAGGCGCTCAGAACATCGTCAACGAAGACGTAGTCCCGCCGCGGACTGAGGTCCATGACCTGTATGTCCTGCTTTGCCCGTATCCGGTTCAGAAGCGTCGGTATCAGGAACTCCGGGCGCTGCCCAGCCCCATATATATTGAAAAGCCGCAATACCACGACCGGTATTTGCTCGTGTGTGGCAGCGAACTCACAGAGTTGCTCGGCAAGATGCTTGGAAAGCGCGTAGGGGTTATTCGGTCTGACCGGATCGCTTTCCTGGATCGGCAGTCGCTCCGGCACTCCGTACACATAGGCGCTTGCGAATACGAGCTTGGCCTTGTGGCGCTTGCACCAGTTCAGAGCATGCTGCGTACCGACAACATTGGCGGCCATGAAGCTCGGGCCTTGCGTCCAGCTGTCGGGAACGAACGTCCTGCCGGCCAGATGAAACAGCATAGGCGCCGCAGGGAGCTCCTGCCACATCCCTTCCTCGCTTATGTCGCCATGCGTCCGGTCAAGTGCAAGCACATCGAAGCCGTCCCGCCCAAGCTTTTCGGCCAGACGCTTCCCGAGAAAACCGCCAGCTCCGGTGACGATCGCATCAACCATTCAGGAACCTGGACTGCATGGATTCGAACTGCTCGATCGCCAAGGCATAATCGTCAGGCCTTCCGATATCGAGCCAATAGCCCGCAAAATCTCGAACCGTGGCAGGTTTTCCTGCCGCCAGAAGATCGAGCATCAACTGGTCAAAGCCGTAGGCGCCCCGCTGCGGTATGTGTTCGACGGCCCCCGACGACACCATATAGACGCCCATGCTGACCTTGTATTCGGCCGTCGGCTTCTCGCGAAAGCCGGTCAGCAGCCCGCTCTCGCTGGTGTCGAGCACGCCGTAATCGATGCGATGCTGGCGTGTCTTGGACGAAATCGTGAATATATTGCCGTCACGGACATGGGAATCGTGAAAATCGGCATAGTTCAGGTCCGTCAGGATGTCGCCGTTCATGACCAGGAAATTGTCCGGCAGATCCTTGATCAGCCGCAGCGGCCCCATCGTGCCAAGCGGCTCGTCCTCGAGCGAATAGTCGATGCGTACGCCCCACTTGTCGCCATCCTGGAAAAACGCCTTGATCAGTTCGGCCTGATGGTTGACGGCGAGCGTTATGTGCTGAAAGCCACCTGCTATCAGCTGACGAATGATGACCTCGAGAATGGGATAATCGCCGATCGGCATCAGCGGCTTTGGAAGCACGACGGTGTAAGGCCGCAACCGCGTTCCCATTCCGCCTGCCAGAATGACCGCGCGTCTAGACATTGAAGATATCCGCCTTATACCGCGCCAGATTCTGCGGCTGACGCAGCCATTCGACCGTCGCCTTCAGACCTTCTTCCAAGCTATAGCGGGGCGAAAATCCCGTTAGAGACTTGATCAGGCTGTTGTCGCAGCACAAACGTTCCACTTCGCTGTTTACAGGACGCAAACGCTGTTCGTCGCATTCGATCTCGACGCTGACGCCGATGATGTCGGCGATCAGCCGAACCGTATCGCCGATCGAGATCTCGCTGCCGGAGCCGATATTGACTGTCTGCCCAACGGCTTCGTCACAGCCTGCGAGCGCCAGAAAGCCGTCGCACGTATCCTGCACGAAATTGAAATCCCGCGTGGGTGAAAGCGCGCCAAGTTTCAGCGTCGTCCGCCCGCTCAGGAGCTGCGAAATGACGGTCGGAATAACCGCTCTGGCGGATTGCCTCGGGCCATATGTGTTGAAAGGCCGTGCGATTGTCACCGGCAGATCGAAGCTCGAGTGATAGCTGTAAGCGATCGCATCGGCGCCGATTTTGGACGCCGAATAGGGCGACTGCGCCTGTAGCGGATGGCTTTCGCTGATCGGCACAAAACGCGCCGTGCCGTAGACTTCGCTCGTCGAGGTCTGGATCACTCTTCCGACACCGGCGTCGAGAGCGCCTTGAAGAACGTTCAGTGTCCCATGCACATTGGTGTCGATATAGCTTGAGGGAGCCTGATAGGAATAGGGAATCGCGATCAGAGCGGCAAGGTGAAAGATCGTGTCGACACCTTTGGCGACTGAGCGCATCTGCGAGGGATCGCGGACGTCTCCGAGGATCACCTCGAACTTACCGCGATATTCGGACTGATCGAGCCAGCCCCAACTGGAAAACGAGTTGTACTGGCAGAGCGCGCGGACTTCCACGCCCGATCTCACCAGCGTCTCGACAAGATGAGAGCCGATGAACCCATCTGCTCCGGTGACAAGCGCCTTCTTCATTTCAAAACACCTTCAGAATCGCGCTGGAAGACCTTCTCGACCTCCCAAGGCAACTGTATCGCCGAAATCGACGGCTTCCGTTGTTGGCCGAGCATCTGGATAATTCCGACATTATCCTCCACGTCGAACCGGATACCCTCGGCGACGGAATATATCGAGAATCGACTCGATATGCCCAACCGCACGTAAAAGGTGCCGGTGTTGAGGAGGTATCCGGGAAATTTCACACGGGCCCGATAATAACCGGCAGGCCGGGCGTCCAGGCGGCTGACGTCGAGCTCGGGATCTGAGAGGCTGACGAGCGTTGTGTAGCCGTCCTCCATCTTGATCTGCATCCCGACCGAGAGGCCGGAAAGAGGTTCCCTCAACTCGTATTCGACCTCGACGGAGAAGCCCTTCGACAGTTCCACCGTTTCCGAAATCTCGTCCTTCTCGTTCAGTACCGCAACGCGACATATGACGGCCTTTCCGTCGATGTCCTCGGGATTGACCGAGTAACTTGCGGTGCCGCCGAATTCAGGACGATCGAGATAGGCCTTTATCACATCTGCGGTATCGCCCATTGCCGCGACCTTGCCGTCGGCCATCAAAATCGACTTCGGGCAGATGCTGCTGATCGCCGTCATGTTGTGGCTGACGAAAATGATCGTTCGGCCAGTCTTCGTGACTTCCTGCATTCGCCCCATGCATTTGTTTTGGAAGTTGACGTCGCCGACGGCCAGCACCTCATCAACCAAGAGGATCTCCGGTTCGAGATGCGCCGCGACGGAGAAGGCCAGACGCACATACATGCCGGAGGAATACCGCTTCACTGGCGTATCGATGAATTCGCCAATCTCCGCAAACTCGACGATTTCGTCGAATTTCGATCTGACCTCGGCACGGCTCATGCCGAGTATGGCGCCGTTGAGATAGACATTCTCCCGGCCGGTGAGTTCCGGATGAAATCCGGTGCCGACCTCAAGCAGGCTGGCAATTCTGCCTCGTATTCCTATGAAACCCGAATTGGGCATGGTGATCCGCGACATCACCTTCAGCAGCGTAGATTTTCCGGCCCCGTTCCTGCCGATAATCCCAACGATCTCGCCGTGCCCGACTTCGAAGGAGACATCATCCAACGCATGGAAGATATCTCCGTTGAGTCGGGATTCCTTGCGGCGCTCGGACGCGTAATCTGACACGGAAACATTCGGATCCGGAAGATTGCGCCACTTCGCCCACCAGCTCTGAAGGTCGCGATAAAGGGTGCCGTGATTGATCACGCCGAGACGATAGAGCTTACTGACGTGCTCCGCTCGAATAACGATATCGTTCATCAGACGGTGTCCATCGCGTTGGCTTCCGCCCGTGAAAAAAGCGCCAGCCCGCATAGGGTGATTGCGACAGTCACCGCAAGGTTGACAAGACAAAGACCGACGGGCAAGCCGGGGGCATCAAACAGCGCCCAGCGGAAGGTTTGAACCGGGGTCGTCATTGGATTGATATAGTAAAACCAATGATACCGTTCCGGAATCTGGCTGAAAGGGTACACGATCGGTGTAGCATACATCCACAGTTGCGTCATGAACCCGACGGCGTAGACGAGATCGCGGAAACGGACCGTTAGCGCCGAAACGACAAGCCCGGCACCGATGCCCAGCACTGCGATGTAGAGCAGCACCAATGGCGTCAGAAGCAGGAACCAATAGCTCAGGACCAGATCGGGATTGGCAATTTTCAACCCGATGGAAACCGTCAGCAGGAGCAGGAACTGGATCGCAAAGGCGACAAGGCCGCTCATTGCAACGGATACCGGCACCACAAGTCTGGGAAAGTAAACCTTTCCAAACAGATTGGAATTCTTCGAGAAGACGTCGGAGTTATTGGCCAGGCAGACGGAAAAATAGCTCCAGATGATCGTGCCCGACATGTAAAAGAGGAAGGGCGGAAGGCCATCCGTGGAAAGATTGGCTATTTTTCCGAACACGACATAATAGGTCAACGCCGTCAGCGATGGTTGAATGATGTACCAGGCCGGCCCGAGAATGGTCTGTTTGTAAAATGTCGTGAAATCCCGCTTGAAAAACATCCAGACGAGATCGCGATATTGCCAGACAAGGCGGAGATCCGGCGTATTGCCCCTGGAGGGCTTGATGACGATATCCCAATCGTCATCCGCACGTGCCGGGGCCGGTGCTTTCAAGTGCTCTGTCATGCCGCCAACTTCAGCTTTTCCGGGAGTGCCGCAAGAAGGCTACAGACACGCTCGATCTCGTCGATGCTATGCCCGGCCGAAATGGGCAGGCTCAGCTCGGTGGCATGCAGCTCATCGGCAATGGGATAAGCGCCGGAAAGAATGCCTTGCATTGCCTTCTGCCTATGCGGCGCGATCGGATAATGTATTTCGGTCTTGACCCCGTTATCGAGCAGCCATTGACGCAATTCGTCACGCGCCGGGTGCCGTATCCCGAAGATATGGAACACATCATACTCAGCAGGTCGACGAAGCGGCTGCGCAAGCCATTCAGGCAGATTGGCAAAATAGATATCGGCCAGTGCCCGCTTATGTTCAGTCACCTGATCGAGGTGACGCAGCTTGACGCGCAGGAATGCCGCCTGCATCTCATCAAGCCTGGAATTTACACCTATATAGGCGTTCTCATATTTTTTCTTCGAGCCGTAGTTGCGCATGTGTCGCAAGCGATCTGCAAATGCGTCATCATCCGTGACGATCGCGCCCGCATCTCCGAGAGCTCCAAGATTCTTGGTTGGATAGAAGCTGAAGCAGCCGGCAATTCCAAAGGTGCCAGTCAGCTTGCCGTCGTAGCGCGCGCCGTGAGACTGCGCACAATCCTCGATCACCGTGAGACCGTGCTGGCTTGCAAACGCGGCGATCTCGGTCATCCGGCAGGCTTTGCCGAAAAGATGCGTCACACAGATTGCCTGCGTCGCGCGTGTCAGCGCCGCAGGAAGGCGCTCCGGATCGATATTGAAGGTTTCGCGTTCGGGCTCCACCAGAACGGGTGTGTGGCCGGCGCGAAGAATTGCCAGAATAGTGGCTATATAGGTATTGGAGGCGACCATGATCTCGCTGCCTTTCGGCAGGTCGAGCGCTTCGATCGACAGGATCAGCGCATCCAGACCATTGGCCACGCTGATGCAATGTTTGCTTTCCGCAAAGGTGGCGAATTCGGCCTCGAAAGAGGAGACTTCATTGCCAAGTATGTACCACCCGGAACGAATGACGCGCGAAGCAACTGCTTCCAACTCTTCCATCAGCGCGCGGTTGGCTTGCGCAAGACTTTCATACTCAATCATCTCAGAGCCGTTCATAGGGAGTGTCGATGTAGTCGTCCTTATCGTATCCGCGAGAGGCAAAAACGAGCAGGATCGAACCGGGACCGAAGGTCATTTCGTGCCAGTCCCTTGGCTCCACCAGCAGGCACTGGTCCGGTGAGGACAAGGTGATCTCTTCCCTCGCTTTTCCATCGTCCATCAAAATCATCACGCTTCCCGAAATCGCCACCAACGCCTGTCGGGTCTGGTGATGACGATGGCCGCCGCGTGTATATCCGTCGGCTCCATAGATCCAGAAGCTCCGGACGACTGGAAATGGCAGTATGCCATCCATGACGGTCAGCGCGCCTCGTCCGTCGGACATCGTCTTTAACGTAAGCAGGGTAAAAGCAGACAAGATTGGTTTTCCAGTTTTGCCGGTTCAGCCGGGTGGGAAATGCGGAGCTGGCTCCCTCACGAGGCTGATGAGGTATCGACCGTAAGAGCTCTTTTCAAGTGGAGCTGCCAACCTTAGCAACTGCTCGGCATCTATATATTCCAAATGAAAGGCGATTTCTTCGGGGCAGGCAATCTTCAGCCCCTGGCGCCGCTCGATGGTGGCAATGAACTGGCTGGCTTCAAGGAGCGAGTCATGCGTGCCCGTATCAAGCCAAGCATGCCCCCGTCCCAGGACGGCAACATTCAGCCTGCCGGCCGATAAATAATGCCGATTGATATCGGTTATTTCGGTTTCGCCGCGCGGCGATGGTTTCAAACCGGCAGCGATGTCAACCACGTCATTGTCGTAGAAATATAAACCAGTCACCGCGTAAGAAGACCGCGGCCTGGACGGCTTTTCCTCCAAAGTAAGGACTTTGCCCTGACCGTCAAATTCCACCACCCCATACCGTTCGGGATCGTGGACTTTATACGCGAAGATCGTCGCTTCGTCCGATCTCGCGGATGCCGCGGATAAATCATGAGTCAGGAGGTTGCCGTAAAAGATATTATCTCCCAGCACGAGGGCAGTAGCCTCTCGCCCGATGAATTCTTTGCCGATCGAGAATGCCTGGGGAATTCCTTCCGGCGCGGCCTGCACGGCATATTGAAGATTCAATCCCCATTGGGCGCCATCACCCAGCAGCTGTTCAAAACGCGGCGTGTCCTGCGGCGTAGAAATAATCAGGATATCCCGGATACCTGCCAGCATCAGCGTTGACAGGGGATAGTAGATCATCGGCTTGTCAAAAACCGGAAGAAGTTGCTTCGAAATGGCGAGGGTCGCCGGATGGAGCCGGGTGCCCGAGCCACCGGCGAGCAAGATGCCCTTGCGCAGCTTTTTCTTCGAAGACAAGAGACCTCCCGCAACCTGATAAATCCGCATTCACGAGCCTGCCGTGATGACGATCACTGTTCGACACTGCTCACTACAGATAGATTGATCGGCATGCAATGCACTTACCGAGACGCGAAGTGGCCCAATCGCGCATCAATCCAGTATTGATCTAAGGTAATCTGCAGTACTGGATTGCGACGCCGCCTTTCCGTCTGCTACGGTTTGGCTAGATTTCGCCCTTTAGAATGTGAGCAAGACACCCGTCAAAATGGCCGCAAACACTGCCGATCCACGCCCGCCCCGGATAAGCCTCATCACTGTTTGCTGGAACGCAGAGCAGACCATTGCCGATACGTTGCGGTCCATCGACGCTCAAACCTACCGCGACTTCGAGCACATCATTATCGACGGTGGGTCAAGCGATTCCACGCTCGCCATTATCGCTGCGGCGCCGGCGGATAACCGCCGCGTACTTTCGGGACGGGACGGAGGCATCTATGAGGCGATGAACAAGGGGGTTGGCCTTGCGAGCGGCGACATCGTCGGCTTCTTGAACGCGGATGACACTTTCGAGAGCAGCGGCTCCCTCGAAACCGTGGCGGCTGCGCTGGAAGACGAAACCTATGACGGCTGCTATGGCGATCTCATCTATGTTTCCAACCAGCATACCGATCGCAAAGTCCGCTATTGGAAATCCTGTGCGTTTCAACCCGGTTCCTTTGCGCGCGGCTGGTGTCCGCCGCATCCGACATTCTATGTTCGGCGTCGCATCTATGGCCGGTTTGGGACGTTCGATCTGCGTTATCGGCTGGCAGCCGACGTCGAGCTGATGATGCGATTTCTGGAAGTTGCGCGCATCAAAACCATTTATATCCCCCGCGTGCTGGTCAGGATGCGCCTGGGGGGCGCGACAAACAAAAACGTCCAAAACATATCGCGTCAGAACAAGGAAGTGCTGCGCGCGCTTGCCGGCCATGGCCTCAAGGTCTCGGTCCCTCTGTTCTGGGCATCGAAGCTTGTGAACCGCCTCGGTCAGTTCCTGACACGAAATCGCTAGCAGCGGACTTGCCGCGTTGGATTTCATGCGGCACCGGCAGCCGCTTTGCGAACTTGATATCCACTTTGCGAATAATCCTGCCCGCATCCGGTCCGCGATGCAGAAGCATTAACGCATTCTGCGCTTAAATCGACAGCGCAAGGCCAGACGTCCGGCAGGCTGCCTGTCCACGACTTGATTTAAGTCAGGGACGCAACCGATCGGTCGGCAACAGGCCCACATGCGATCGAATGAGTCGATTGCATCTTTCAAACAATGATCCCGAAGCCGATAGAACCGTCGTGGCTGGCCGGAAAACGGCACTGCGACTTGTTTATTCACCGAAGCCGTTCCGTTCAGCTTCATGAGAATTATGCAAGTGACCATGGTCTACAAGAAAGTCGGGCAGAGCGCGGATCCATGACAAGACAGCCGATCCCGCTGACGAGCAGGCTCGCGAAGGTTCGGGCGTTCATGTCCATACCTCTGGACAAGCCGGAATTGCTCAAGGCGCAGTACAGGGCCTTCTCCTATCAGCTGCCGCTCATGTATGTCATTCTCCTGACCAATACGTGGGTGCTGGCCGCGACCCATATGTCGGTCGCGCCCGCCTGGCTGGCCGTCTATATCCCGATCGTTCTGACATTGGTTTGCGCCCTTCGTATCCTGTCCTGGTCGCGTTCCCTGCGGATCGCGCCGACCCATGAGGTCGCCGCGCGGGCGCTCGCGCGCACCAATCGCCTCGCCAGCATCATCGCCGTCGCCTTCACCGGCTGGGCTTTTCTGTTGTTTCCTTACGGCGATGCCTATGCCAAGAGCCACGTGGCCTTCTACATGGCGATTACCGTTATCGGCGTCATTTTCTGCCTGATGCATCTGCGCCCGGCAGCCTTTACCGTGGCTGCCGTCGTCAACGGCGCGTTCTTCATCTTTTTCGCGCTGTCGGGAAATGCCGTCTTCATCGCCATCGCCATCAATACCGGGCTTGTTTCCGGCACCATGCTGGTCATCCTTCTCATTCAATACCGGGATTTCACCCGGCTGATCGAGGCGAAGATAGAGACCGAGGCGCTCAGCAACGAAAACTTTCGGCTCGCCAATCTCGACAGCCTCACTGAGCTTCCCAATCGCCGTGCATTCTTTTCCCATCTCGGGGAAGCCTTCAGCGAGGCCGAGAGCAATGGGCAAAGCCTTGCCGTCGGCATCATCGATCTCGATGGCTTCAAGCCCGTCAACGACCTCTATGGTCACGGCATCGGCGACAAATTGCTCTACGAAGTCGGGCAGCGTCTGGCCGGGCTATGCCCAGCGAATATGCATCTCGCCAGACTCGGCGGTGATGAGTTTTCGCTGGTCATGCCCGGGTCAACGAACGAGGCCGAACTGCTGGCCCTCGGCGAAAGCCTGTGCAACGCGCTGCGCGTGCCCTTCGTCCTTGCGGAAGCCGCCGTGCAGATTTCCTGCTCCATCGGCTTTGCGGTCTACCCGGAAAAGGCCAAGAGCGCGGCAGATCTTTTCGAGCGTGCCGACTACGCGCTTTATCACGGCAAGCGGACCAAACGTGGCAGGGCCGTCCTGTTTTCCTCGGATCACGATGCGGAAATCCGTCGCGATGCCAGGATCGAACAAGTCTTGCAGATGGCCAATCTGCAGGAAGAGTTGAGTGTCGTGTTTCAGCCGATCGTCGATGTCCGACTGGATGAAACCATCGGATTTGAGGCGCTGGCGCGCTGGGCGAGTCCCGTTCTCGGAAATGTCTCGCCGGTTCAGTTCATTCCTGTCGCCGAGCGGGCGGGCTTCATCAATCGCATAACGCGGCCGCTTCTCGAAAAAGCCCTCGCTGTCGCGGCCAATTGGCCGGCGGGCATCCGGCTTTCCTTCAATTTGTCGGCGCAGGACCTGACGTCGCCGGAAGGTTTGCTGCATCTCATCAGCATTATCCACGCAAGCCGCTTCGATCCCAAACGTCTCGATCTCGAGATTACCGAGACGGCCTTCGCCGCCGATTTCGGTCAAATTCAAAGCGCGATCACCACCTTGAAGGCACTCGG
The DNA here is from genome assembly GCF_000172795.2 of Rhizobium sp. CIAT894. Taxonomy (NCBI): domain Bacteria; kingdom Pseudomonadati; phylum Pseudomonadota; class Alphaproteobacteria; order Hyphomicrobiales; family Rhizobiaceae; genus Rhizobium; species Rhizobium sp. CIAT894. Next base: position 784,727 of record NZ_CP020947.1, on the reverse strand, counting down.
CTGTGGCATATCGCTTGACGATTTCGGCATCGGCTATTCGAGCCTTTCGCGGCTTCACGCACTGCCGTTGACCAAGATCAAGATCGACCGCAGTTTCGTGACCGATCTGCACCAGAAACCGGCCAGCTACAAGATCGTCAAGTCGCTGCTGGCGCTCGGCCGCGACATGGGCCTCGACTGCGTCATCGAGGGCGTCGAAACGCGGGAAGAACTGACCGTGCTCAGAGAACTCGGCGGCTTCCTGATCCAGGGATACTTCTATTCGCGGCCGATGCACGAAGGCGACATCCCTGCGTTTTTGAATGTGCGGCCCAACGTATCACCCCGAAATCATGCTCAGCTTCATTGACCCGCCGGTCTGCTCGTCGCCGGCGCTGGTCGGCGTCGTCATCATCGGAGCATTGATCGTCGTTCGCCCTGTCTCGGCCGATCTCCATCAAGCCAAAATTACCCGGAATTGCGTCGGTCATGTCGGCCATTGAGAGCAAGCCTGCAACAGCGGATGCGCCGGCCTGAATGCACATAACTTAGGCTGCCATCCTCCCCCGCACTCCATCCGCAATCGCCGTCATCCTATCCGCGGGCGCGTGGCCGATCAGCATGAAGGCGTGCGTGCCGTTCGACCAGTAGACGACGTTCATACCCTTGCGGCTTTCGACATCCGGCGCCTTGGGGCCGGCATCGGAGCGGACGATGCAGAGCGCCATCGGCCCGGTTTCCGGGTCGAGATAGGCGATCTGGGCGAGCGGCTTGCCGTCATATTGCAGGAGCAGGGCGCGTTTGAAATCGATGCCCGGAAGCGCGACGGCTTGAGGAGAAAGCGACAGGCCGAGTTTTTCGTCGAAGGCGCCGAGCTGAGCGGCCTGGACGTCTCCGGCGGGCACAGGGCCGGCCAGCGTTTCCGGCGTATAGAGCGAGATATAATCGGCGACCACGGCGCGCCATTCGCTGTTTTCGTCCTTTGCCGAAAAGCGTGGTCCCATGCCGATGACGGCGCGGTCGATCGCGATGCCGGCGACCAGCGAGGCGGCAAGTGCGCCGAGGAAGCGGCGGCGGCCGGCGGATGCCGGCGCAGCAGCGGATTTTGCGCTCTCATGCGCGGGGATGGCCGCAAGCATCCTCTCCAGTTTCTCGCGCGGGGCCTGCGATAAAAGCGGGGCGAAGGCCTGCTCGAAAGGCAGGTTGGCGCGGGCGAGGAATTCCAGCCGCTCGGCGACGGCCTGGTCTTCGTTCACCATGGCTTCGATGCGCGCGGCCTCCTCGGCCGTCAGTTCGCCGTCGATGAAGGCGGTGAGCTCCTCGTCGGAGGGAATGATGTCTCTCTTGTTCATTGCCGTCCCCCTTCCCGCTCGTCGCCGGAGAGCTTGGCGCGGGCGGCCGCCAGCCGGCTCATCACGGTTCCGATCGGAATATCCAGTATGCCCGCAACCTCGCGATAGGAAAGTCCTTCGACATAGGCGAGGAAAACCACCGTTCTCTGCGCCTCGGGCAGCGCATTCACCCGTTTCAGCACCTGAGCGGCCATCACATGGGTTTCGGTATCGTGGGCGCCATCGAAGGTCAGCGCCTCGCCGGCATCGACGAAACCCTGGCCCTGGCGCACGCGGCGCGAGCGGATCTCGTTCAGCCAGATCGAATGCAGGATCGAAAACAGCCAGCGATCGAGCCGGGTGCCGGGGATGAACTGATCGGCGCGCTCCAGCGCGCGCAGGCAGGTCGCCTGCACCAGATCGTCGGCGACATCGCGCTGATGCGAGAGAACCAGACCATACCGCCAGAGCCTGGCCAGATTTTCCGTCAGGCCGCTCCTGATATCCGCTGCGCTCGCGATGGCCGCCTCCGACGATCCTGCATCTTTCGGAACCGCCCGACGAACCGGCGATTCCGCTCTCGCGTGACTATAGGCAGGAAACAGGGTGCGCGCGACCGACATTCTCACATGCCTTTCTGGTTCCATCTTCCCGCCCACGCCGGCAATCAGATCTTAGACGGATCGAGGATGGCCGCGTTCAGATCCTGATACTCCTCGCAGGCTGTGCCGCAGATGGCCTTTATGGTCGTCAGCTGTTCCTTGGCGAGATCGAGCTGGCCCTTGATGACATAGGCTTCACCGAGATATTCGCGGACCTTGGCGTATTGCGGATCCATCTTCACCGACTGCAGATAATAGGAGATGCCTTCGTCGGTGCGGCCGAGCTTGCGGGTGGCATAACCGCGATAATTCAGCACCTCGGCGGTGTTCTGGTCCTTGACCGTGTCGAGCATGGCAAGCGCCTCTTCATAGCGGCCGGCCTTGGCCAGCGAATAGGCGTAGTCGGTGCGGTTCTCGTCGGAGACGTTGGCGCTCTGCTGCTTGACGCATTTCTTGGTCTTCTGGTCGTAGATCTCGCCCTTCTTGCAGGTCGGCATCGTGCTGTTGTCATTGCCGATTGCAAAGACCGGGCCGGAGAAGAGGGAAGCGGCAAGGCAGCCGCCGAGAAGGATGGAAGCAATGCGGACTGTCATGATCGTCATGGGAATTTCCTCTAGAAGTGACGTTGCGAGAAGAGAACACCGCTGCACCTCGCTTTATTCGGAAGCCTCCCCATTTTCTCCATCACTGCTTCGTGAAGTGCTCGAGGCCGAATAGATTGCAGGAACCGGGTGTTTTCCGTCGTTCCGCCGGGAACGATAAGGAGAATTTTGTGACCGATACCGTGAAACTCATCAGCCTCGCCGTCGCCGCACCCGAACATGTCATTTTCCAGAGAGAGGCCGTCGAAGCCTCGGCCCGATTGTTTGCCGACCGTTTCGAGGATTTCCGTCACCTTGCCCGTGTCTTCGACAGCGCCGGCATTGAAAAGCGCCATGCGGCGCGGCCGCTTGCCTGGTTCGACGAGCCGCATGGCTGGCAGGACCGGATGCAGGCCTATGCGGAGGTGGCGGGTGCGCTTTTCGTCGAGGCCGCCAGCTCGGCGCTTCGTCAGGCGGGGCTCGATGCCGGCGATGTCGACTGTATCGTGACGGTCTCATCGACCGGATTTACGACGCCGAGCCTCGATGCGCAGATGGCCCGGCGGATGGGCTTCAGGGCCGATATCGAGCGCGTGCCGGTCTTCGGGCTCGGCTGTGCGGCCGGCGTGTCGGGTTTTGCGATCGCCTCGCGGCTGGCGTGCAGCCGGCCGGGCGCCGTCGTGCTTTTCGTCTCGATCGAGCTCTGCACACTGGCCTTCCGGCTGGACGAACTGACCCGGCCGAACATCATCGCGACGGCGCTCTTCGGCGACGGCGCCGCCGCCTGCGTGCTGCGATCCGGCCAAGGCGGGCTGGCGGAGGTGGAATCGACCGGCGAGCATCTCTTTCCCGACACGCTCGATATCATGGGCTGGAAGATCGATGATGGCGGCTTCGGCATCGTGCTGGCACAATCACTGCCGCCCTTTGCCGAAAAGGAGCTCGGCCCGGCAGTGACGGCCATTCTGGCGCGGAACGGGCTGACGCCCGGTGATATCGACCGCTTCATCTGCCATCCCGGCGGAACGAAAGTGCTGGCTGCGATGGAAAGCGCGCTGTCGCTGCCGCCGGGCACGCTCGATCACGAGCGTGGCGTGCTTGCCGACTACGGCAATATGTCCTCGCCGACCATTCTGTTCGTGCTGGAGCGGGCGATCCGCGCCGGGTTGCCGGAGCGCGCCGCGATGATTGCCATGGGGCCGGGTTTCTCGGCGAGCTGTGTGACGCTCCGGAGGGTGGCATGATGTGGCCGTCGATCGCCCTCCTGACCTTCGTGACGCTGCAGCGGCTTGGCGAACTCGTCCTTGCCCGGCGCAACACCGCCGCCCTTCTCGCCAAGGGCGCCAGGGAAGTGGCGCCGGAGCACTATCCTGCCATGGTGGCGCTGCATGCCGGCTGGCTCATCGGCCTCTGGCTGCTGGCGCCGGGCAGGCCGGTCGATCTCTTCTGGGTTGCGGTGTTCATGGGGCTGCAGGCATTGCGGCTCTGGGTGCTGGCGACCTTGAAAGACCGCTGGACGACACGCATCATCATCCTGCCCGGCGCACCGCTCGTCACATCAGGCCCCTATCGCTTCCTCCGGCACCCGAACTACGCGATCGTCGTCGGCGAGATCGCCGCCCTTCCGCTGGCCTTCGGCCTCCCCCTTTACGCGATCGGCTTTTCGCTTCTCAACGCCTGCATCCTCTCTATTCGCATGAAGGCCGAAAACGCCGCACTCAAAAGCGTCATGATTGTGAAATGAATGCGATTTTTCGTTTGCGCCGCCGTATCGGCGGGAGCATTTTCACCCCGACGACAAAGCGGAATGCAGGGGAATGACGAAAAACGCGATCGTGCTCGGCGCCGGTATCGTCGGTGTGTCGGCGGCCATCCATCTTCAGCGGCGCGGCCGGCAGGTGACACTGATCGACCGCAAGGACCCGGGCCGCGAAACCTCCTTCGGCAATGCCGGGCTGATCCAGCGCGAAGGTGTCGCGCCCTACGGCTTTCCGCAGCAGCTCGGCCTCTTGCTGCGTTATGCTTTGAATAACCGCATCGATGCGCATTACCATCTCAGCACGCTGCCGAGCCAGCTCGCCTTTCTCGCCCGCTACTGGTGGAATTCCAATGCCCGGCGCCACGCGGTGATCACCCGGGCCTATGCGCCGCTGATCCAACATTCGATTGCCGAACACAAGGATCTGATCGAGGCGTCAGAGGCGCAAGCGCTGATCCGCAGGGACGGCTGGATGAAGATTTTCCGCACGCAGGCCAGACGTGACGAGGCCCTGGCGGAGGCCGCACTCTGGCAGAATGAATTCGGGGTGGACTATGACAGCCTGACGTCGGCCGATATCGCCCGCATCGAGCCCGACATGACGGGCGATTTTGCCGGCGGCATCCACTGGCGCGATCCTTGGTCGGTGCTCGACCCGCATGCGCTGACCTCAGCCTATCGCGGCTATTTCGAAAGCCTCGGCGGCCGCTTCGTCACAGGCGACGCCGCCTCATTCGGCCCGTTCGGCTCGGGCTGGAAGATCATGACTGGGGAAGGCCCGCTCGAAGCCGACGATGCGGTGATCGCGCTCGGCCCCTGGGCGGCGCTCGCAACGCGCCGGCTCGGTTATTCCTTTCCGCTCGGCGTCAAGCGCGGTTATCACATGCATTATGCCGCCAAGGGTGATGCCGTGCTCAACAACTGGATGCTCGATGCCGAACGCGGCTATCTCCTGGCGCCGATGCGCCGTGGCATCCGGCTGACGACGGGAGCGGAGTTCGCAACGCTCGATGCGCCGAAGACGCCGGTCCAGCTCGACCGGGCCGAAGCCGTGGCCCGCACGATCTTCCCGCTCGGCGACAGGCTCGATCCCGAACCTTGGATGGGCGCGCGTCCGTGCACACCCGACATGATGCCTGTTATCGGCAAGGCGCCGCGCCATCAGGGACTGTGGTTTGCCTTCGGCCATGCCCATCACGGGCTGACGCTCGGGCCGGTGACCGGCCGCGTGCTCGCCGAACTCATGACCGGCGAGACGCCGTTGATCGATATAACGGCCTATTCGCCGCAGCGTTTCAAGCCGTAACGCCGAGGGTCACGAGGCCCTTGAGGGCCGTTGTCGCAATGCCGTCGATGGTGTCGTCGATATCGACGGTGACGACGCCCGGCTCGCCTGTCGGCGCCTCCAGCGTCGCAAGCTGGCTTTCGAGCAGCGAGACCGGCATGAAATGCCCCTTGCGCTCGCCCATGCGCTGCGTCAGCAGCGCCTTGGAGCCTTCGAGATAGACGAAGAACAGCTTGCCGCCGACAGCCGCCCGCAGCCTGTCGCGATAAATGCGCTTCAGCGCCGAGCAGGAGACGACGATGCCCTCGCCCTTCTGCAGCGAGGCCTGCATTCGTTCGCCGATAAGGTCGAGCCAGGGCATCCGATCCTCATCGGTCAGCGCAATGCCCTTCGACATCTTTTCGACATTGGCTGCCGGGTGAAGCCCATCGCCTTCGACGAAGTGGAGGTGCAGGGCTTCGCCAAGCTTTTCGCCGACCGAGGACTTGCCGCAGCCGCTGACCCCCATGACGATGATCGCATAGGGCCTGTTCATCCGCTCGTCCGGCATGCTTCCTCCCGGCATCCAACCTGTTGTCTCCGCACTTCCCGCTCAATCGAGCGGGAAGTGACAGGCATATTGTTGTGCGCCCTCTCCCCTTAATTCGGGAGAAACCTGACGGCAATGATCCTGCGCCTTCCAGCAGCGCGGATTGAAGTGGCAGCCTGACGGCGGCTTCAGCGGCGACGGCAGTTCGCCCTGCAGGCGGATGCGGTTTTTCTCGCGCTCGGGATCGGCGATCGGCGTCGCCGACAGCAGGGCGGCCGTATAGGGGTGACGCGGCCTGGCGAAGACTTCGGCGGCGGGACCGGTTTCGATCGGACGGCCGAGATACATGACCATCACCTCGTCGGCGATATGATGGACGACGGAGAGGCCGTGCGAGATGAACAGATAGGCAAGCCCCATCTCCTTCTGCAGGTCCATAAGCAAGTTCAACACCTGCGCCTGGATCGAGAGATCGAGGGCCGAAACCGGTTCGTCGAGCACCAGCACCTTCGGCCGCAGCATCAGCGCCCGGGCAATGGCGATGCGCTGGCGCTGGCCGCCGGAGAACATATGGGGGTAACGGCCATGATGCTCCGGGCGCAGGCCGACGCGGGCCATCATCTCCTCTACCTTGCGGCGGCGGGCGCCCGCGTCCAGATCGGTATTGATCTTCAGCGGCTCGTCAAGGATCGCCCCGACCTTCTGGCGCGGGTTGAGCGAGCCGTAGGGATTCTGGAAGACGATCTGCACCTGGCTGCGCAGGCTGCGGTCGCCGACGCGCGCAGGCTTGCCGTCGATCAGCAATTCGCCGGCCGTCGGATCCTCGATCATCGTCACCAGACGGGCGAGCGTCGACTTGCCGCAGCCGGATTCGCCGACGACGGCGAGCGTCTTGCCGGAATGGAGGCTGAAGCTGACGCCGTTCAGCGCCTTGACGGTGGCATCGGCTTTGAAGAGACCGCGGTTGACGGTGTAGAAACGGGCGAGATCCCTGCCCTCGAGAACAGCGCCTGTCATACCAGGTCTCCTGCAGTTTCATTGACTATCACGCCGGGATGTCCGAGCGGCTTGCCGTCCTTCAAAGGATAGTTGCACAATGCCAGCCCGAGCTCCGGTCCCTGGCGAACGACGCCGCGATCGCATTCGACCGTGGCGTAGCCGCAGCGCGGCGCGAAAAGACAGCCCGTCGGGCGCCCGTGCTGGCCGGGAACGACGCCGGCAATCGAGGGCAGACGATGGCCCACCTGAGCGCGTTCCGGCAGGGCGGCAAGGAGGGCCGCGGTATAGGGGTGATGCGGATCTCGGAACAGCGCTCTCACCGGCTGCTCCTCGACCTTCTGGCCGGCATATTGCACCTGCACGCGTTCGGCGGTTTCGGCGACGACACCCATGTCATGGGTGATCAGCACCAGCGCCATGCCCTGCTCCTTCTGCAGCCGCACGAGCAGGTCGAGGATCTGCGCCTGGATCGTCACGTCGAGCGCGGTCGTCGGCTCGTCGGCGATCAGGAGCTTCGGGTTGCAGGCGAGCGCCATGGCGATCATGACGCGCTGGCTCATGCCGCCGGACATCTGGTGCGGGAAGTTCGACAGGCGGTCTTCGGGTGCGGGAATGCCGACGAGGTTCAGAAGTTCGATGGAACGTTCGCGGCGTTCCCTGCGGTTCAAGCCCATATGGACACGCAGCGTCTCGCCGAGCTGGAAGCCGACCGTGAAGCACGGGTTGAGACTCGACATCGGCTCCTGGAAGATCATCGCCATGTCCTTGCCGACGATCCGGCGGCGCTGGCGGGCGGAAATGCCGCGCAGATCCTGGCCGTCGAACTGCAGGCGGTCGGCGGTGATCTTCGCCGTCCAGGGCAGAAGCCCCATCAGGGCCAGCATGGCGACGGATTTGCCCGAGCCGGATTCACCGACGACCGACAGGATTTCGCCCTTGTCGCAGGCAAGCGATACGCCGTCGACGGCGCGGAACAGACCGGAAGAGGTCTGGAACTCGACGGTCAGATTTTCGATTTCGAGAAGTGGCATCACGACCTCTTCAGCTTGGGGTCGAGCGCATCGCGCAGGCCGTCACCCATCAGGTTGATGGCGAGAACGGTGATGAGGATGGCAAGACCCGGGAATGTTACGACCCACCAGGCGCGCGAGATGAACTCGCGGGATTCGGCCAGCATCGTGCCCCATTCGGGTGTCGGCGGCTGGGCGCCCATGCCGAGGAAGCCGAGAGCGGCGGCATCGAGGATCGCCGCCGAGAAGGCGAGCGTCGCCTGGACGATCAGCGGCCCAAGACAGTTCGGCAGGATCGTCTTGAACATCAGGCGGAACGTGCCGGCCCCGGCGACACGCGAGGCGATCACATATTCCTTCTCGCGCTCCGATATGACCGAGGCGCGCGTCAACCGCACGAAATGCGGCTGGTTGACCAGCGAAATCGCGATCATCGCATTGGTCAGGCCAGGCCCGAGCACGGCCACCAGCACGAGGGCGAGCAGCAGTGACGGGAAGGCCAGGATGATATCCATCAGCCGCATGATCGCGGTATCGACGCTGCCGCGGAAATATCCGGCGACGAGGCCGATCAGCACCCCGCATATGACCGAAAGCGTGACGACGACGACGCCGATGAAGAGCGAAAACCGCGCGCCATAGATCAGGCGCGAGAGGATATCGCGGCCGACGGCATCGGTTCCGAGCGGGAAGGAAGCGCTGCCGCCCTCCATCCAGGCCGGCACGGCCAAGAGCACTTGACGGTTCTGCTCGTTCGGCGCATGCGGCGCAAAGAGCGGCGCAAAGACGGCGACCACCAGGATGACGACGAAGATTACGAGGCCGATGACGGCGCCCTTGTTGCGGGAGAAATAATGCCAGAATTCCGCAACGGCGGATGGCTGGACTGACTTGACGGTGACGGTGCTCATGAACCGCTCCTAATGACGAATGCGCGGATTGATGAAGCCGTAGAGAACATCAACAATCAGATTGACCATCATGATGACGCCGGCGATCAGGAGAAGACCGCCCTGGACCACGGCATAATCGCGCTTGAAGACTGAATCGACCATCCATTTGCCGATGCCCGGCCAGGAAAAGATCGTCTCGGTGAGGATGGCGCCGGCCAGAAGAACGCCGATCTGCAGGCCGATCGTGGTGATGACCGGGATCATTGCGTTGCGCAGCGCATGCACGCCGACGACACGCAGCGGCTTCAGGCCTTTCGAGCGCGCCGTGCGGACATAATCCTCGCCCAGAACTTCGAGCATGGCCGACCGGGTCTGTCGCGCGATGACGGCAAGCGGAATGGTCGCCAGCACGATGGTCGGCAGGATGAGATAGCTGACCGCCGAGGAGAACGCCCCCTTCTGGCCGGACAGCAGGCTGTCGATCAGCATGAAGCCAGTGACCGGCTTGAAGAAATACATCAGCGAGATGCGGCCGGAAACCGGGGTCCAGCCGAGATAGCCGGAGAAGAAGATGATGAGCAGCAGGCCCCACCAGAAAATCGGCATGGAATAACCGATGAGCGCCACGCCCATCACGCTCTGGTCGAACCACGTGCCTCGCTTGACGGCCGCGAAGACGCCAGCGGGCACGCCAAGACAGACGGCGAGGATGATGGCACAGAGCGAAAGTTCGAGCGTTGCCGGAAACAGCGTCAGAAATTCGCCGAGCACCGGGCGCTTGGTGACGATCGAGGTGCCGAGATCGCCATGCAGCACTTTTCCGAGATAATCGAAATACTGCACGTACATGGGCCGGTCGAAGCCGAGATCGTGCATGATCTGGGCGTGCCGTTCCGGCGCCATGACGCGTTCACCCGACAGAAGCATGACGGGATCGCCGGGAAGCATGCGGATGAACGAGAAGGCAATGAGGGAAACGCCGAGGAATGTCGGGATCAGCACCGCAAGGCGGCTTATGAAAAAACGCAACATGGCAGATGTCCAATAGTTTCCGGCGGTCAGGGGGTGCCTGACCGCCGGCTGCGCCCAGCTCTGCCGGGTATTCTGACATTATTCTTGCTATTCGGATACGTCGACGCCGTCGAAACGGTGAATGCCGAGCGGGTCCATGAAGAAGCCCGAGACCTTCTTGCTCATCGGAACGAAGACAAGCGAGTGGTCGAGGGTCGCCCAGGGGGCTTCCTTCTTGAAGAGCAACTGAGCCTGTTCATAGGCCTTGGTGCGCTCGCCGACATCGGCCGTCTGCTTGGCCTTGCTCATCAGCGCATCATATTCCTTGTTGCACCACTGGGCGCGGTTGTTGCCGCCGACGGCATCGCAGCCGAGCAGCGTATCCATGAAGTTATCAGGATCACCGTTGTCGCCGGTCCAGCCGAGGATGACCGCGCCGTCGCGCTTCACGTCGGAGGAGAGCTTCAGATATTCGGCCCATTCATGGGTGACGATCTCGACCTTGACGCCGACCTTGGCGAAGTCGGCCTGGATCAGTTCGGCGGCGCGGCGCGCATTCAGCATGTAGGGACGCGACACCGGCATCGCCCAGACCTTCATGCTGAGATCCTTGACGCCGGCATCGGCGAGCGCCTTCTTGGCGGCATCCGGATCGTACTTGTCGTCCTGAACGGCGTCGTTATAGGACCACATCGTCGGCGGGATCGGGTTCTTGGCAACGGCCGCGGCACCCTGGAAGACGGCGTCGATGATGGCCTGCTTGTTGATCGCCATGTTCAGCGCGCGGCGAACTTCCGGCTTGTCGAACGGAGCCATCTGGGTGTTGTAGGCGAGGAAGCCGACATTGAGGCCGGCCTGTTCCATCACCGTCAGATTTCCATCCTTCTTCAGCTCGGGAACGTCGGCTGCATTCGGATAGGGGATCAGGTGGCATTCGCCGGCCTTCAGCTTCTGGGCGCGCACGGCAGCGTCAGAGGTGATGGCGAAAACCAGATCGTCGATCTTTTCCTTGCCCTTGAAATAGGTTTCGTTGGCCTTGTAGCGGATGACGGCATCCGGCTGGTAGGCGACGAAGGTGAAGGGGCCGGTGCCGAGCGGCTGCTGGTTCAACTGCGCCATCTTGCCGTCGGCGGCGAGCTTGTCGGCATATTCCTTGGAAACGATCGAGGCGAAGTCCATGGCGAGGTCGGCGAGGAACGGCGCTTCGGGATGGTTGAGCGTGAACTTGACGGTGAGGTCATCGACTTTCTCGACCGACTTGATCAGTTCCGGGAAGCCCATGCCGGCGGCATATTCGTAAGAACCGCCCTCGACGTACTTGTTCCACGGATTGTCGGATTTCAGCTGCCGCTCGAAGGAGAACACGACGTCGTCGGCGTTGAAATCGCGCGTCGGCGTGAAGAAGTCGGTGGTCTGGTACTTGACGCCGGGATGAAGCTTGAAGGTGTATTCGGTGCCATCAGCCGAAACGCTCCAGCTGTCGGCCAGACCCGGTTCGATCTCGGTGCCGCCATGCTTGAATTCGACGAGGCGGCTATAGACCGTGCGCGACGAGGCGTCGAAGGTCGTGCCTGCCGTGTAGAGGCTCGGGTCGAAGCCTTCCGGCGAACCCTCGGAGCAATAGACAAGGGTCTTGGACCAGGCCGACGTCGCCATGACCGAAATCAGAGCCGTCGCTGCCAGCATGACAGAGATCTTTTTCATAATATTGTTTCCCGGTTGTTCTTTTTTGATGTTTGGAGACCGCAGTAGGCATCGCGATCGACGGTCGATGGAACGACATTTATCTACTGAAAGCAACGGTCTACGGAGAAAATTTTTCCAGTTGGACAATTTTAGAAATTTTCAGTCAAAAATCAGCCTCATTTGGACATTTTTGGATAAAAATCACCGGAATTTCGTCGCATTCTGGATAATTGCGCCCCTTAAACGTGTGACTGTCGATCCGCTCAGCGCGCCAGGCTTGCGGTATTTATGGTTGCCCGGCCGGCGCAACGAGGCAAAAGAAAAACCGCGATTGCCGGGGCAATCGCGGTTTCACAACTCTGTCCTGCTCTCTGGATTCAGGCGGCCGGGGCCACGATCGCGGGCTTGCGATAGTCCTGCTCGCCGGTCAGCCCCAGAAGGAAATTGATCTGCGGACGCGCCTTGACAAGGTCGTCGATAGTATATTCCGACAGCACGGCGAAGAAGGCGTTGAGCGCCTTGCGCAGCGCCGAATTCAGGCCGCAGCTATCGACGAGCGGGCATTCGACCATGCCGTCATCTTCGAAGCATTCGGCCATGGCGAAACTGTCTTCCGTCACCCGCACGACATCGAAGAGCGTGATGTCGGCTGCCGGCTTGCCCAGGCGCACGCCGCCATTGCGGCCGCGCACCGTCTCGACCAAGCCCGCCTTGTTGAGCGGCTGGAGGATTTTGAAAAGAAAGAGCTCGGAAACACCGTAAGCCTTGGCAATTTCCGGAATCCGGCTCAAGTGCCCGTCATTGGCAGCACAATACATCAACATGCGAACCGCATAGTTGGTCTGCTTCGTCAACCGCATGCCGATCTCCTGACTCGTGCCTGTTCGGACCTATATAGGCGGTTTGGCAGTTTTGAACAATTCCAAAATATGAAATTCGCATTCAGCTTATGAGGCCATTTGCCGCGACATCAATCGGCAACTCATCTGAAATCGATACGGGAAAAATCAACACGTTGAAATCAAAGAATTCGGGGGCCAAAAGGCCCCCGAACGACAGATTGCAGATCGATGATCGTGCAGATCACTTCATCGTCGGCATGACGAATTCTGCGCCGCTCTTGATGCCGGAGGGCCAGCGGGCGGTGACGGTCTTGGTCTTCGTCCAGAACTTGATCGAATCCGTGCCGTGCTGGTTGAGGTCGCCGAAGCTCGAGGCCTTCCAGCCGCCGAAGGAGTGGTAGGCGAGCGGAACCGGGATCGGAACGTTGATGCCGATCATGCCGATATTGATGCGCGAGGCGAAATCGCGGGCGGCATCGCCGTCGCGGGTGTAGATGGCGACGCCGTTACCATATTCGTGCTTCATCGGCAGCGACAGCGCTTCTTCGTAGTTCTGGGCGCGAACGACGGAGAGGACAGGTCCGAAGATCTCGGTCTTGTAGATGTCCATCTCGGGTGTCACGTGGTCGAACAGGCAGCCACCGACGAAATAACCGTCTTCATAACCCTGGAGCTTGAAATCGCGGCCGTCGACGACGAGCTTGGCGCCTTCCTCGATGCCGCGGTCGATCAGGCCGCGAACACGGTTATAGGCATCCTTGGTGACGAGCGGGCCCATGTCGGCCTTGTCGTCGGTATAGGGGCCGATGCGCAGCGATTCGATCTTCGGCGTCAGCTTCTCGACGAGGCGGTTGGCAGTCTCTTCGCCGACAGGGACGGCAACCGAGATCGCCATGCAGCGCTCGCCGGCCGAACCGTAGCCCGCACCCATCAACGCGTTGACGGCCTGATCCATATCGGCATCCGGCATGATGATCATATGGTTCTTGGCGCCGCCGAAGCACTGGGCGCGCTTGCCGTTCATCGCCGCCGTGCCATAGACGTAGCGGGCGATCGGCGTCGAGCCGACGAAGGAAACTGCGCCGATATCGGGGTCGGTGAGGATCGCGTCGACGGCACCCTTGTCGCCGTTGACGACGTTGAGGATGCCGGCCGGCAGGCCGGCCTCGATCATCAGTTCGCCGAGACGGATCGGCAGGGAGGGATCGCGCTCGGAGGGCTTCAGGATGAAGGCGTTGCCGCAGGCGATCGCCGGCGCAAACATCCACATCGGGATCATGCCCGGGAAGTTGAAAGGCGTGATGCCGGCGCCGATGCCGACCGGCTGGCGGATCGAATACATGTCGATCGCAGGACCCGCGCCTTCAGTGAATTCACCCTTGGCGAGATGCGGAATGCCGCAGACGAATTCGCAGACTTCGAGGCCGCGGATGACGTCGCCCTTGGCGTCTTCGATGGTCTTGCCGTGTTCCTTGGAAATCAGTTCGGCAAGCTCATCCATATGCTTGTTCAGGAGTTCGACGAACTTGAAGAAGACGCGGGCACGGCGCTGCGGATTGGTGGCAGCCCATTTCGGCTGCGCGGCCTTGGCGTTTTCGACTGCGGCGCGCAGTTCCTCGACGCTTGCAAGGGCGACCGTCGCCTGCACTTCGCCGGTTGCCGGATTGTAAACGTTGCTCACGCGGCCGCTGGTGCCGGCAACATGCTTGCCGCCGATGAAATGACCGATCTCACGCATGGGATGCTCCTCCTGTTTTTGGGATGGCCTACAATCGCACTTCAATTTGCACAAATCAATGCGCTGAAATAAGTAACTGTTGTGCGTATATTATAGCTCTGCCATTGTATCGAGCGCTGCTGCCTGCAAATTTGGCACGGCCCGAGGACAAGTCAAATCCCAACGAGAGGTCAAACCGATGAACCGGAAAACCGTCGTCAGAATGGCTGAGCTGGAGATCGATCCGGACAGGCTGGAAGCTTATCGCGCATTGCTCGGCGAAGAAATCGAGGCGTCCGTTGCGCTGGAGGACGGCGTACTTTCGCTCAGCGCCGTTTCCATCAGGGACAAGCCAAACCGCATCCGTATTCTCGAGGTCTACGCCGATCAGGAGGCCTATGAGGCCCATCTGCAGGCACCGCATTTCCTGAAATACAAGAACGAGACGGCGGGCATGGTGACATCGCTGACGCTGATCGAGGTCGATCCGATCGCAATGTGTGCGAAGCCATGAACTGGGACGATGTTCGCATTTTCCTTGCCGTCGCCCGTACCGGGCAGATTCTCGCCGCCTCGAAGCGGCTTGGGCTCAATCACGCGACGCTCTCGCGTCGGCTGACGTCACTGGAAGAGGCGCTGAAGACGCGGCTTTTCATCCGCCGCACGAATGGCTGCGAGCTGACGGCCGAAGGCGAAGTGTTCCTGGCATCCGCCGAGCGGATGGAAACGGAAATGCTCGCCGTGCAGGCGAGCCTCGGCCATACCGATACGGCCATCGCCGGAACCGTGCGCGTCGGCGCGCCCGATGGCTTCGGCGTTTCCTTTCTGGCGCCGCGCATGGGCAGGCTGATCGAGCGGCATCCCGAGCTGAAGATCCAGCTCGTCCCGGTGCCGCGCTCCTTCTCGCTTTCGCAGCGCGAGGCCGATATCGCCATAACGCTGGAGCGGCCCGAACAGGGTCGGCTCGTCTCCTCCAAGCTCACCGATTATACGCTCGGTCTCTATGCCTCGCGCGACTATCTCGCCTCCCACGGCACACCCGGCGATATCGACGCGTTGAAGGCGCATCCGCGCATCGGCTATGTCGAAGATCTGATTTTCACCGCCTCACTGAATTTCTCCGGCGAGGTGATGCGCAGCTGGGATGCGAGCTTCGAGATTTCGACGTCGATCGGCCAGACGGAGGCAGTCCGCTCAGGCGCCGGCATCGGCATCCTGCACGATTATATCGCCCGGCAATATCCGGAACTCCAGCGGATCCTGCCTGACATTTCGATCCGGCGCGCCTACTGGACGACCTATCACGAAACGGCGCGCGACCTCGTGCGCGTCAGGAGCGTTGCCGATTTCCTGCAGGAACTGGTCAGCGCCGAACGGCACATCTTCCTCTAGGAGGTGGTGGACACGTGCTTGGCCGGCCCGTCGTTCTCATCCGGGTTCGGAACCGGCGCCTCGTCGGGCAGCCGATCCGGCTCCGGCTCCTTGATCGGCGGCACCGGCTTCCAGCCGGGTGCGGGCATCGGCGGCTGATCGGGAATGGGTTCGTTGGGCACGGACATGACCGTCTCCCTTCTCATGATGTGATAAATGTGCTGTGCGGCCGGGGCTATTTGTCCGGCTTCAGCGCTTCGGCAGCGCGCATCGGCATGCTGTCGATGATGGCGAAGAGCTCGGCATTGGCGATCGGCTCGCTGACCTTGAGCTTGACCGTGCCATCCTTGCCGACAAGGAAGGCTGCGAATTCGCCCGCCTCGGGCGCCTCCAATTTGCGGCGGATCTCTTCGCCGTCAAGATCGTCAGCCGAACCGAAAAGCGACCGCACGCTGCCGCCCGACACCTTCAGCACCACCATATCGCGCTCATCGAGCCCGGCCCAGTCTGCCAGCAACTGGTTTTCCTGGCGGGCGGCGCGGGCATTGTCGCTATCGGCGAAAAGGACGAAGACACGGTTCTTCCATTGGAACGCGGCAAGGCTTTCGACCGGCGCATAGGCGCTGTTGGTCTCGTCGATTTTGGTCGCGCCATAGAGAAGGGTTTTCGACATGCATATTCTCCCGTTAACCTGGAGAACGGCGCGAGATGGCATGGGTTCCATCGAAACGATAGGAACCAGGTTTTCATTCTGATCGTGTGGAGAGAATGGTACGGTTGGGGGGTCTCGAACCTCCGACCTCAGGTGCCACAAACCTGCGCTCTAACCAACTGAGCTACAACCGCATATGTCACGCTTGGCGCGACGGGGGTCACATACGAGGACTTGGCGATGAATTCAAGCCCCATTCCTCGTCAATATACAAAAAGGCTGGACGCGAGGTCCAGCCTTTTGTCACTGAAGGGTAAGACCGATCAGGCCTTCTTGAAGGAAGCCATGGCCTTTTCGGCGGCGTCCTTGGAGGGCTTTGCCAGCTTCTCGGCAACCTGCTTGGTGGTTTCCTGGATCGATTTGGCCTGCTCGACGGCGAGTTCGGCCTGCTTGCGCAGGAAAGAGGTCTGCAGCTCGAAGAATTCAGCCGGCGACTTGACGCCGAGCAGCGCTTCCAGGTGCGAGAGCGAGCTTTCGGCATTGACGCGCAGGACGTCGATTGCCTTCAGGCCGAGCTCGACGCTGCCGGCCTGTGCCGTCTGGACGGTGGCTTCGAGGGTCTTGCCGGCTTCTTCGCCGGCGGTCTTCAGCTTGGCATAAGCGTCTTTCGACTGCTGAGCGCCCTTTTCGGCGAAATCACGGAAGGATTCCGCGAACTTGGACGGGTCGAAAGAAGCGATTGAAAAAACGTCATCGGTCTTTATGGTAGCCATGGGTCGCATCCTTTGGGCTGAGGCAGTCACTGCCTGCAATAGTTGGGATGCAGCTTATATAGGACATTTCATTGTGCATTGCAACAATTATTGTGCGACGCACAATACGTTAACCTTGCCGGCCGAAAACACCCTGCTCTTCTAGACCCGCATGCGCCCCGCAGTTATTAATAAGCCGTTAATTTAAGAAGGCCGACAGCGACAAGGTTCGATCATGCCCGCAGTCCAATATCCGTTCATCGATATCGCCGTGCATGCACGGGTGCGGGAACGCTTTTCACGCGGCGAGGCGATGGTGCTGTTTTCATCCGACCTTTCCCGCCTGCTCTGGGCGAACGGCGCGGGCGCCGAGCTTTTCGGCCATTCGGCCGTCTATGACCTGCTCGATCAGGGCGCCGACCGCACCGACATCACCTTCCGCCAGCTGGAAACGGCAGCACGCCAGCTGAGCGATATCGGTGACTACAGAAGCCTGATGATCCGCGTCGCCAAGGGCTTTCAGCGCGTGCAGGTGCAGGCGGCGGCCGAACTGATCCGTCTCTCCCAGGGCGAAAAGGCCATCCTGTTTTCGGTGCCGGTCTCGGCAAAGCCGCTCGCCGCCGGCGCTTCGGCGGCCCAGATGCTGCAGGGGCTCGATGATCCCGATACGCATATGGCGGTCATCGGCGCCAATGGCGAAGTCATCGCCGCCTCGCCGGGCTTTGCCTCGCTCGGGATCTCCGAACAGACCGCAAAGACCTTGATCAATCTTGCCGGCGCCCATCCCGACCGGCTGGTCAAGCGCCCCGTGGCCACCGGCAGAGGCAATCTTCCGGCAGCCGTCGGCAAGCTCAGCGACGAACCGGCGCTCAATCTGCTCTTTGCAGTGGAGACCGCGATCGGCCACCTCGACGCGACCGATACGCCCGTGATCGATGCGCCCGCGCCCGGCCCGATCGATGCGCCCACGCTCGACTTCGTCGATGCGCCGGAAGACAGCGTGCCGCCGGCCGAACAGCTCCGCGCCGAGCCCGCTGCCGCCGCAGGCTTCACCGAGATCATCGAGGCTGTGTCGGGGATCGAGGAGGTCGAGGAAACGCTCGAGGACATCACAGGCGAAAATGAACAGCCGGCGGAGACGCCAGCTGCATCCGCTGACGAGGCGGTGGACGCGACCGGTCTCGCCGGGCATGCGGAGCCTGAGAACAACGACAGCGTGATCGACAGCGGCGCGGATGAGACCGACGCGCCTGCCGCGATCATCGAGGGCGAGCCGACCTCCGTCACCGAGACGGTGGAAACGGCGGCGGCGGAACCGCCTGCCGAAACCGGCGAACCCCACATCGAAGCAACGCCGGCAGCGATCGCAGAAGAGCGCGCCGCCGCGGCGCCTGATGTTCCCGAGGTGCCTCCTGCCCCTGAGCTGGCGGCCGAGCCCGGCTTCGTCTTCAGGCCGAACAGCCGCGCCACGCGCTTCGTCTGGAAGATCGATGCCGAGGGCCGCTTCAACGAGGTCAGCCACGAATTTGCCGAGGCCGTCGGTCCGCATGCCTCCGACATTATCGGCTCGGCCTTCGGCGATATTGCCGCCCTCTTCAACCTCGATCCCGACGGCAAGCTTGCCGAGGCGCTCGCCCGCCGGGACACATGGTCGGGTAAAACGATCCTCTGGCCGGTCGAAGGCACCAGCCTCGTCGTTCCGGTCGATCTGGCGGCGCTGCCGACCTATACCCGCAATCGCGATTTCGACGGTTTCCGCGGCTTCGGCGTCGTCCGGCTTTCCGATGCGCAGGAAGATCCGCTGGCGCTCGGCCTGACATTCGGCCCGGATGGCGTCGGCCATGATGCGGAAAGCCTTGGCCCGCCTGCCGAGATCATTGCCGAGACGGTATTCGAAGTGCCGGCAACGCATGACGAGGCCGCGATCGAATCTGCGCTGACGCAAGAGACCGAGGACGAGACGCTTGCGGCGACCGAGCCGCAGACGGAGACCGAAGAGAGTGTCGCCGAGCAGGCGGCCATCGAGCAGGCGTCCGGCGAGCCGCCTTTCCGGGAAAGCGCTTTGGAAGACGCTGAAGAGAGTGCCGATGCCCGTGATGTTTCCGCCGCCGAGCCGGCAGCGGAACCGTCGAACGAGCCGCCGGCGCTGCGCATTTCGGAAACGCCCAATCGCCGCTTCTCCGACAAGATCGTTCAGCTGCACAACAGCGGCGGCGCACTGACGGCCGCCGAGCAGGCCAATTTCCGCGAAATCGCCAGGCGGCTCGAGGCCTTCGGCGCCAGCAAGGACGAACCTGCCGCGCCGACACCGATAGAACCCGCCGCCACGGCGCCGGCGGAACCTGCCGGCGCGGAAACCGCCAGCTTCGAAGAGGCTTCCGGCCCCGCAGAAGTCGAGGCCGAAACACCCATTGCCGACGAGGCCGATCTGGCTTCGCGCGAAAAGATCGCGCCGCAGGAAGCGATCTTCGAGAATGCGGCGGATGCCCAGCGCGACGACGTCAGCGACGGCGAGCCTGATGTCGCAACCGAGGACGAGGCGACCGAAGGGCTGGAGGAGACGGTCAGCCAGATCGACGTTCTCACCAGCTTCATTCCGCCGCGCGTCAAGATGACCGACGGGCTTTCGGTGGGAACGGTCGACCAATTGCCTGTCGCGGTGCTGATCCATGTCGGCGATGCGTTGCTCCATGCCAATCCGGAATTCATGCGGCTGACCGGCTATACCTCGCTCGACGCATTGCGTGAGGTGGGCGGCATCGAAGCGCTGCTGCAGCGCCGCGAACTCGAGGAAAAGGCCGCCGGCTCCGGCACGATGATGCTGGTCAAGGCCGACGACAGCCTGGTGCCGGTGACGGCGCGGCTGCAATCGGTGCGCTGGGAAGACGCCAACGCCTTGATGCTGGCGCTGATGCCGGTGGAAGGCAAGGTTGATAGCCGAAGCGAGACAAGCCGCTCTGAAAGCCGGGCCGAAGCGCGTCCGGAGCGGATGGTCGAGAAGGTCGCCAAGCTGCAGGTCGAGGTGGAGGAACTGCGCTCGATCCTGGAAACGGCGACCGACGGCGTCGTCGTCATCGGCACGGAGGGCGACATTCGCTCGATGAACCGGTCGGCGAGCGCGCTTTTCAATTACGACGAGCAGGAGACGCGCGGCAAACCCTTCGTCATGCTGTTTGCCCATGAGAGCCAGAAGGCCGTGCTCGACTATCTCCATGGCCTTGCCGGCCATGGCGTGGCCAGCGTGCTGAACGACGGGCGCGAAGTGATCGGCCGCGAGGCCGCCGGCGGCTTCGTGCCGCTGTTCATGACGATGGGTCAGCTCACTTCCTCCAACGGCTATTGCGCCGTCATCCGCGATATCACCCAATGGAAGCGCACCGAGGACGAGTTGCGCAACGCCAAGGGTGCGGCCGAAACCGCCAACGCCCACAAGACCGATTTCCTCGCCCGTGTCAGCCATGAGATCCGCACGCCGCTCAACGCCATCATCGGCTTTTCCGACATGATGGCCGGCGAACGCTTCGGTCCGATCGGTCATCCCCGCTATATCGAATATGCCAACGATATCGGCCGCTCCGGCCGACATGTCCTCGACATCGTCAACGACCTGCTCGACATTTCGAAGATCGAGGCGGGCGAGATGGATCTCGATTTTGCCGCCGTCGGCCTCAACGAGGCAGTCTCCGAGGCCGTGGCGCTGGTGCAGCCGCAGGCGAACGGCCAGCGCGTCATCATTCGCACGGCGCTGTCGCAGGCGGTGCCGGAGGTCGTGGCGGATCTGCGCTCGATCAAGCAGATCGCCCTCAACATCCTGTCGAACGCCATCCGTTTCACCCCGTCGGGCGGACAGATCGTCGTTTCCACCTCCTATGAGGCGAATGGCAGCGTGGTGCTGAGGGTCCGCGATACCGGCATCGGCATGACGCGCAGCGAGCTCGACCAGGCGATGAAGCCATTCCGGCAGGTCTCCTCGACCCAATCGCGCCATCGCGGCGACGGCACCGGGCTCGGCCTGCCGCTGACCAAGGCGATGGTCGATGCCAACCGGGCGGTCTTCTCGATCAATTCGGCGCCGAACGAGGGCACGCTCGTCGAGATCACCTTCCCGTCACAGCGGGTGCTGGCCGGCTGAGCCACAAAGAAAAGGCAGCCGAAGCTGCCTTGAATTTGGTGCTGTTCAACAAGAGCTCAGTCGATCACCATCATCGAAAGCCCTCCTGCATAATTGCGCGTCTGAAAAGACGCGCGGCGCTGTAGGGCTCCAGGCCGCCTCGTTCATATACGGCCCCCAAGTTGGCTTTTAGATTTGACAAACCTTTCTTAACGAAAGGTTTCCATGACAGTGCATGGATCAGTGATAAAAGCTTGTAACGTCCGATCGGCGATCAGTCCTTGAGCTCCTCCAACCCGGCAAACAGCTGCAGCGCCTCGGGATTGGCGAGCGCTTCCTGGTTTTTCACCGGCCTGTTGTGAACGACCTCGCGCACGGCAAGCTCGACGATCTTGCCGGATTTGGTGCGGGGGATATCGGCGACCGCGACGATCTTTGCAGGCACATGCCGCGGCGAGGCGCCGGTGCGCACCCGCGTCTTGATCGCCTTGACGAGATCCTCGGTCAGCGTCACACCGGGGGCAAGGCGAACGAAGAGGATGACGCGCACATCATCGTCCCATTCCTGGCCGATGCACAGCGCCTCGGCCACCTCCTCCATCTGCTCCACCTGATTGTAGATCTCGGCCGTGCCGATGCGCACGCCGCCGGGATTGAGCGTCGCATCCGAACGGCCGTGGATGACGAGGCCGCCATGCTCGGTCCATTCGGCGAAATCGCCGTGGCACCAGACATTGTCGAAGCGCTCGAAATAGGCGGCGCGATACTTGGCGCCGTCGGGATCGTTCCAGAACATCACCGGCATCGAGGGGAAGGCCTTGGTGCAGACGAGCTCACCCTTCTCTCCCCGCACCGGCTTGCCATCATCGTTCCACACATCGACGGCAAGGCCGAGGCCCGGCCCCTGGATCTCGCCGCGCCAGACCGGCTGCAGCGGATTGCCGAGCACGAAGCAGGAGACGATATCGGTACCGCCCGATATCGAGGCGAGCTGCACATCCTGCTTGATGCCTTCGTAGACGAAGGTGAAGCCTTCGGGCGACAGCGGCGAGCCGGTGGAGGTCATCAGCCGCAGGCTGGAGAGATCGTGGCTTGCGCGCGGCGTCAGCCCGCTTTTGCGCACTGCATCGATGTATTTCGCCGAGGTGCCTAAGATGGCGAATTTTTCGGCCTCGGCATAATCGAACAGCACGTTGCCGTCGGGCGCAAACGGAGAGCCGTCGAACAGGCAGAGCGTGGCGCCGCTGGCAAGGCCGCTGACCAGCCAGTTCCACATCATCCAGCCGCAGGTGGTGAAGTAGAACAGCTTCTCGCCCGCCTGCAGGCCGCAATGCAGCCGCTGCTCCTTGAGGTGCTGCAGCAGCGTGCCGCCGGCCGAATGGACGATGCATTTCGGCACGCCTGTCGTGCCTGACGAAAAGAGGATGTAGAGCGGGTGCGCAAAACCAAGCCGGGTGAATTCGACCTCCTTCACCTCATAAGGCGCGATAAAGGCCTCAAGCGTCGAAGCACCCGGTGTTTTGGCCACCACCGCCTCGGCATCGCCGGCGTAGTGGACGACAACAACAGGCACACCAAGGCTTTTGGCGACGGTCGCGACCTTGGCGCCGACATCCTGCAGCTTGCCGGAATACCAATAGGCATCGCAGGCGATGAACAGCCTGGGGCCGATCTGGCCGAAGCGGTCGAGCACACCCTGCTCGCCGAAATCGGGCGAGCAGGACGACCAGATGGCGCCGATCGAGGCAGCCGCCAGCATGGCGGCGACGGTCTCCGGCATGTTCGGCATCATGGCGGCGATGCGGTCGCCTTCGCAGATGCCGAGCGCCTTGAAGGCCTGCTGCAGCTTCGAGACCAGTGCGCGGAGCCGGTCCCACGACCAGCGGTCCTCAGCCTTGTCTTCGCCGCGGAAGATGATGGCATCGCCGTCGCCGCAGCGGGGCAGCAGGTTTTCGGCGAAGTTCAGCGTCGCATCGGGAAAGAAGCGGGCCTCCAGCATACGGTCGCCGTCGACCAGCACCTCTGTGCCGCGCTCTCCCTTCACGCCGCAGAAATCCCAGACGGCCGACCAGAAATTCTCCCGCTCGGCCACCGACCAGGCGTGCAGATCCTCAAAGCCCGAAAGAGACAGCCCGAAGTCGGCATTGCAGCGCTCCATGAAGGCATGGATCGGGCTTGTCGCAACCGCATCTTCCGAGGGCACCCAAAGTGGTCTGTTATCCTGCATTCAATCCTCCTCCCCAATGCCGTTCTTATATCATGCTGCATTGCATTATAAAGTGTGGAACCCGCATCTGAAAAGACGCGCGGCGCCTCGCAGGGGATTTGCATATGCCTGATATTTCCTATATCCGCGAACCAGCGCATAAAGGGATGACCGGCTGAATTGCCGGCGGAGATCATGAGCACGTCAAGACATCGCAGGTGGCGCAGGAAGATCGGACCCGTTTCGCGCTGGCTTCCGGCCTTCGCCCGTCTGTCGACTGTCTTTCTGCTGATTGCGCTTGGGCTTTTCGTGGCGCTGAGGGTCGCTGCGCCCTATCTCATTTCGACCGGTTTCGTGCGCTCGGGCATCGAGGACGCGCTGTCGAAATGGACGGGCTATCATGCCGAGATCAAGGGCAGCCCGGTGCTGGAATTCTGGCCGACGCCGCGCATCACGCTGAACCAGGTCACCATCCGCCAGCCGCGCGAAAGCGGCGACAAGCTGCTCGGCAGCATCGAAAGCCTGTCGGCCGATTTCAGCCTCATCGATGCGTTGAGAGGCCGCACCAGCTTCCACGAATTCCACCTGGTGCGCCCCAATCTGGCCCTGACGCGCGACGAGAAGGGGCTGATTGACTGGAGTTATGCCGGCCTGCTCGCGCGCGCGATCAGCGGCGTACGCACCGAAAACGGCGCCGAGGTGCTCGATCCCGATCTCGATGCCGAGATCGGCGCGGTGACGGTCGAAGACGGCGCGCTCACGGTGACCGACGTCAAGACCGCCAAGGCCTATCATTTCGACAGCGTTACCGCCGATATCGCCTGGCCGCGACTGTCCGGCGCGATCTCGGCTGTGATCATCGCCCGCATCAACGGCGAGGACCTGAAGGTCGATTTCGCCTCGCGCCAGCCGCTGCTCGTCTTTGCCGGCAAAAATGCCGAAACACGGACGTCGCTGACATCGAACCTTCTGACGGCGCGCTTCCAGGGGATTGCCAGCATTGCCAACCTTTCGGCCCTTTCCGGCAATATCAGCGCCAGCATTCCCGATATGCCCGCACTTCTCAAATGGTCGGGCAAATCGATCCCCGGCATCGGAACGCTGAAGAGCGCCTCGCTGGAATCCGACATCATGTCGTCGGGCAATGGGCTGCGCTTCAACAATCTCAGCCTGTCGCTGAACGAGGCGAGTGCCACCGGGGTGATGGACCTTTTCACCCAGCCCGGCAAACGACCGAAGATCGGCGGCACGCTCGCCTTCGACGAGATGAACCTCAAGCCGTTCCTCGACGCCTTCGCGCTCAGGCTGGCCGTCGGCGAGGCGGAGGAAATCTCGGCCGGCATCAACGGGCCGCTGCAGGTGCTCGATGTCGATGTCAGACTTTCGGCGCGGCGCGCGCAGATGGGTCTCTTCGCACTTTCCGACGTCGGCGCCAGCGTGATCGTTGCCGGCGGCGAAGCGAAATTCGATATTGGCGACAGCCGCTTCGAGGGCGGCGAGATGACCGCGCATCTGGAAGCGACCCAGCGCGATTTCGACGGCGGCGGCAAGCTGCAACTGTCGATCCGCGATGCCGATTTCGCAGCCCTTGCCGAGCGCCTGCGGCTGAAGGGACCGCTGCCGCTGGCGACCGGATCGCTCGACCTCGACCTGCAGTCGCCGAAGGCGATCTGGACGACCGGCCTTGCCGACGTCACCGGCCGGCTGCACTTCTGGACAAGGGACGGCACGATCCCCGGCGTCGATACCGCGGCATTGAGGACGCAGGCAGCCGGAAAACCGTTCTTTCCGCTGAGCGCGGCAGCCGGCGGCGCCTTCGCTTTCAACCAGCTCAACCTCCAGGCCGATTTCGCCAACGGCTCCGCCGAGATGCACGATGTCCGTATCGCCGGTCCTTCGGAAACACTGACACTTTCCGGCGTCATCACCTATCAGTCGAACGGGCTGGCGCTTTCGGGATCGCTCGAGGCAACCGATCCGGCCAGGGCCGCCGAGCTGCCGCTTCTGCCGTTCTTCATCGGCGGCTCATGGCCGAACCCGGTAATCTCGCCGGTTCCGCTGTTCGGCAATACGCCCCACGCGCAATAGAGTTGGTTTAAGCGACGGCGGCGGCCGCACGCTCGTCCCGCTCGCGCTGGATTTCCCGGCGCTTGGTGACGATCGAGGCGCAGATGACGCCGACCGTGACGATGCCGATCAGGATCGTGCAGACCGCGTTGATCTCGGGTGTCACGCCGAGGCGGACCTGGCTGTAGATCCGCATCGGCAGCGTGGTGGCGCCCGGCCCCGAGGTGAAACTCGCGATCACCAGATCGTCGAGCGACAGGGTGAAGGCAAGGATCCAGCCCGAGATCACGGCAGGCGCGATGATCGGCAGGGTGATCTCGAAAAAGGTGCGCACCGGCGGCGCGCCGAGATCCTGGGCCGCTTCCTCGATCGACCGATCGAAGCTCAGCAGGCGCGACTGGACGACGACGGCGACGAAGCACATGGTGAGCGTCGTATGGGCCAGCGTGATCGTCCAGAAACCGCGGTCGAAGCCGATCGCGACGAAGAGCAGCAGCAGCGACAGGCCGGTGATGACGTCAGGCATGACGAGCGGCGCGTAGATCATGCCGGAAAACAGCATGCGGCCGCGAAAACGCGTGTAGCGCACCAGCGTCAGCGCCGCCATCGTGCCGAGGATGGTGGCGAGCGTCGCCGACAGCAGGCCGACGCGGATCGTCACCCAGGCGGCGTCGAGCAGGCCCTGGTTCGAGAGCAACGAGACATACCACTTGGTGGAGAAGCCGCCCCAGACGGTGACGAGCTTCGATTCGTTGAAGGAGAAGATCACCAGAAGGACGATCGGCAGATAGAGGAAGGCAAAGCCGAGCGTGACGGAGACGATGTTGAAACGGGTCCATTTCAGCATGGCTTATTTCTCCCGCTCTTCGGCTTTGGCCTGGGCGTTCTGGAAGAAGACGATCGGGATCACCAGGATCATCAGCAGGATCGTTGCGACCGCCGAGGAAACCGGCCAGTCGCGGTTGGCATTGAACTCGTTCCAGAGCGTCTTGCCGATCATCAGCGTCTGCGAACCGCCGAGCAGGTCGGGAATGACGAATTCACCGACCGCAGGAATGAAGACCAGCATGCAGCCGGCCACCACGCCGGGGATCGACAACGGAAAGGTGACGCGCCAGAAGGCCCGGATCGGCGTGCAGCCGAGATCCTGGGCCGCCTCGATCAGCGTGCCGTCCATCTTTTCGAGCGCCGAATAGAGCGGCAGCACCATGAAGGGCAGGTAGGAATAGACGATGCCGATATAGACGGCGGTCGTGGTGTTGAGGATGATCAGCGGGCTGTCGATGATGTGCAGCGACTGGAGAAGCTGATTGAGCAGCCCTTCCGGCTTCAGGATGGCGATCCAGGAATAAACCCGGATCAGAAAGCTCGTCCAGAACGGCAGGATGACCAGCATCACCAGCGTCGGGCGAATGGTGCGCGGCGCCTGTGCCATGCCGTAGGCGATCGGATAGGCGATCAGCAGGGTGAGGAAGGTGGAGATCCCGGCAATCACCACGCTCGAGACATAAGCATTGAAATAGAGCGCGTCCTCGGTGAGGTAGGTGTAATTGTCGAAGGAGAGCTCTCCGATCTTGCTCCAGAGCCCGGCCCAGCCGTCGGCAAGCGAGAAGACCGGCACGTAAGGCGGCATGGCGATCGCCGTCGTCGACAGCGAAATGCGGAAGACGATGAAGAACGGCGCCAGGAAGAAGAGCAGCAACCAGGCATAAGGGATGGTGATGACGAGGCGATTGTAGAGGCCGGACCCGAGCTTGCCCATGATCTCAATCCTTCAAGAGAACGCCGGCATTCTCGTCGAACGAGATCCAGACGTCCTGGTCGTAGGTGAAGGGATCGTCTACGGAGCGCTGCGCATTGAGGGAGGAGGCCTTGACGATCTTGCCGCTCTGCAATTTCACATGGAAGACGGTCATGTCGCCGAGATAGGCGATGTCCCAGAGTTCGCCGCTGGCGGCGTTGACCGAGGCGTTGGCCGGCGCCTGGCGGGTAACCCGCATCTTTTCCGGCCGGATGGCGAAGCCGACGGGACTGCCGGCCGGTGGCGCCTCGGAAGAGGCAACGCGCACGCTGAAGCCGCTGTCGACCGATATCTCGACGGTGCCGTTGACGGATGAGGCGACCTTGCCGTCGAAGATGTTGACGTCGCCGATGAAATCCGCAACGAAGCGGGAATTCGGCGCCTCGTAGATCTCCGCCGGTGTGGCCACCTGCACGACCTTGCCGTGGCTCATGACGGCAATGCGGTCGGCCATGGTCATCGCCTCTTCCTGGTCATGGGTGACGACGACGAAGGTGAGGCCGAGGCTCTGCTGCAGATCCATCAGCTCGAACTGGGTTTCCTCGCGCAGCTTCTTGTCGAGCGCGCCGAGCGGTTCGTCGAGCAGCAGCACCTTCGGGCGCTTGGCGAGCGAGCGGGCCAGCGCCACGCGCTGGCGCTGGCCGCCGGAGAGCTGGTTCGGCTTGCGGGAGGCGAACTGCTCGAGCTTGACGAGCTTCAGCATCTGGGCGACGCGCTCCGTCATCTCGTCCTTGGCCATGCCGTCCTGCTTCAGGCCGAAGGCGATATTCTTTTCCACCGTCATATGCGGGAAAAGCGCATAGGACTGGAACATCATATTGACCGGCCGCTTGTAGGGCGGCGTGCCGGCCATGTCGGTGCCGTCGAGAACGATCTCGCCCGAGGTCGGCTGCTCGAAGCCGGCAAGCATTCGCAGGAGCGTGGACTTGCCGCAACCCGAAGCGCCGAGCAGCGCGAAGAACTCGCGGTGATAGATATTCAGCGACAGATCGTCGACGGCGGTAAAATCGCCGAAGCGCTTGGTGACATTCTTGAAAGCAATGAAGGGTTTTGCAGAGGGATCGGTCCAAGGCGCAAAAGCGCGGCGGATATTGCCGAGAGACTTCATATTATTCCCCGAATAAAGGTTTTCCCGGCCTCCACCCAGGCCGGTAATTGAAAGGCCCGGACGTTTCCGTCCGGGCCCAAGGCTTAGATTACTGGCCGGTGACGATCTTCGTCCAGAGACGCGTCCCCAGGCGCTGCGTTTTCGGATCCCACGGCTTGACCGTGAAGAGGTTCTTCATCACCGCTTCGGTCGGATAGACTGCGGGGTCTTCCAGAATATCCTTGCTGACGAACTGCTGTGAAGCCTTGTTGCCGTTGGCATAGAAGGTATGGTCGCTCGCCTTGGCGATGACCTCGGGCCGCATCATGTAGTTCAGGAATTCGTGGGCCTCGGCGACGTGGGGCGCATCGGCCGGGATCGCCATCATGTCGAACCACATCTGGGCGCCTTGCGGGGGCACCGAATAATTGACCTCGACGCCGTTCTTGGCTTCGGCCGCACGGTCACGCGCCTGCAGCATGTCGCCGGAATAACCGAAGGCGATGCAGATGTCGCCATTGGCAAGCGCGTTGATATATTCGGACGAGTGGAACTTGCGGATATTCGGGCGGACGGCCGTCAGCAGCTCTTCAGCCTTCTTGAAATCCTCAGCCTTGGTGGAGTTCGGGTCGAGGCCGAGATAACGAAACGCCGTGGTGATGACGTCCTTCGGTGTGTCGAGGACGTAGATGCCGCAATCCTTGAACTTTGCGGCGACCTTCGGATCGAAGATCACTTCGAGCCCGGGCTTGGCATCGGGACCGAGGATTTCGGCGACCTTCTTGACATTGTAGCCGATGCCGTCGGTACCCCACATATAATCGACCGCGTGTTCGTTGTTCGGGTCATATTCGGCGGTGCGCTGCTGGATCACATCCCACATGTTGGAAAGGTTCGGCAGTTTCGACTTGTCGAGCTTCTGAAAGACGCCCGCCTGGATCTGGCGCTGCAGGAAGTCGGCTGTGGGAACGACGACGTCATAACCCGTGCCGCCGGCGAGCAGCTTGGTTTCCACGGTCTCATTGGAATCGAAGGTGTCGTAGACGACCTTAATGCCGGTTTCCTTGGTGAAGTCGGCAAGGATGCTGTCGTCGATATAATCCGACCAGTTGTAGACGTTGACGACGCGCTCCTGGGCAAAGGCCGGCGCGGCGGCGAGGAGTGCGGCAACGGCGGCGGCCGTCACGCTTGGAATGATTGACCTCATGACTTCTCCTGTTTGTTCAAAGAGCCCGCACCCCCGGACGTCTTTTCCCTCTGGTTTTATCAGCAGACTAAGAAGGAATTTCACAGCCCACAAGCGCAAAATCCTGCGCCTTCAATGATTTCACAATCACTGGAAATCGAAGGCGCTGAGCCCCGCCACCATCTCGTCGAGCCCGAGCGGCCGCGTCACCGGCGGCTCGGCGCGGGAAAGGCAGCCGCGCCGCTCGCACAGGCGACAGGCCGGGCCGATCTCGACCGCATCGAGCGCTGTCGCCTGGCCGTAAACCAGGCCGTCGCCAAGGGCGGCGTCGCAGCCGATCAGGATCGCGGTGCGCCTCAGCCTTTCGCCGAATTCGACGCTCGGCCCCTCCAGGGTGCGGGCGACCGTCAGGAAGGAGGCACCATCCGGCATCACCACCGTCTCGGCCAGAATCTGGCCCGGCTGCAGGAAGGCGGCGTGGAGATTAAGCTTCGGACAGCCGCCGCCGAACCGCGCCTGTGGAAAGCCTTGGGCGCCCGCCCGGCGCAGCCGGTGGCCGGCGGCATCGATCTCGATCAGGAAGAAGGGAATGGCGGCCGCGCCGGGGCGCTGCAGCATCGTCAGGCGGGCAGCGGCATGGCCGAAGGAGACGCCGAAGCGCGCCCGCAGGATGTCGATATCGTAACGCGTTGCCTTGGCCGCCGACAGAAAGGCTTCATAAGGCATGGCGAGCGCCAGGGCGGCGATGCGGGCAAGCTCGAAGCGGGCGATGCGGCGGGCCTCGGCGGAGGAGAGCTGGAGATCGTCGAGCTCGGCATCGATTGCCGGAGCCAAGGCAAGGGTCGCGGCCTCGACCGCCATCTCGTGCGCACGGTCGGCCTGCGACAGGCGCTCCGAGATGAAAAGCCGCATCGAATGCCGGTCGAAGCGGCGGCGCAGATCCGGCATGACGTGGACCGGCAGGACACGCACCGCAATGCCGCGCTCGGCGCGCAGCCAATCCTTCAGGCCGGCCGCAAGATCCACGCCGCCGGGCAAGGTCGCGGCAAAGGCTTCCGCCGCCGTCTCGATCCGTCCGAAATAGGCAGACCTGCGCTCCAGCGTCTCGCGCACCTCATCGAGCGGCAACCGGCCGGCGGCAAGCGGCGCATGGCCCTCGGCCGCCATCAGAGCCGTCAGATCGGACAGCCTTGCCGCCTGCTCGCGATAGGCGCGGTAGAGCTTGATCATCCCGCTTGCCGCATTGGGGGCAGCTTCCGCGACCTCCACCAGTTCCTGGTCGCCGGGCAACTCGCCGGATAGAAGCGGATCGGCAAAGACTTCCTTGAGCTGGCCGAGACTGCCGCCGGTGTGCCCGCGCAACTCCTCCAGATCGACCCGATAGACGCTTGCAAGCTTGAGAAGCAG
This sequence comes from Rhizobium sp. CIAT894, assembly GCF_000172795.2. Taxonomy (NCBI): domain Bacteria; kingdom Pseudomonadati; phylum Pseudomonadota; class Alphaproteobacteria; order Hyphomicrobiales; family Rhizobiaceae; genus Rhizobium; species Rhizobium sp. CIAT894. The sequence goes on along the minus strand of NZ_CP020947.1, from coordinate 753,863 downwards.
CTGCACCGTCAGCGGCCGCTGGTTGCGCTCGATCAGGTTCAGGTAGGACGGCGATATTTCCAGCGCCTCGGCCATGGCGGTCTGCGTCAGCATCAGCGCATTGCGGATGCGCCTGACTTTCGGCCCTGCGAATATCTTTCGTTCCGCCATGTCACACCCTTTGACAAGCACGCGGCACCAATATTTACAAAACTTTACAAATTCACAGAGCCGCTCTGTCAATTCTCGTCATCTTAACCTCTTTCCGACCCGGAAATCAAAGGTTTTCCTGGCCTTGGCGCACAATATTGTCAATCTTGTCATCAACGCCCCAGACAACGATTTTTCGTGAGGAGATCAGCATGACCGATTTTTACAAGCTCGTTCCAAATGCACCGGCGGGCCGCTTCGACGGCATCGAACGGCCCTATTCGGCCGATGACGTGCAGCGGCTCAGGGGCTCGGTGGCGCTCACCCATACGCTCGCCGAAATGGGGGCGGACCGGTTGTGGCGACTGCTGCGCCAGGAAGATTTCGTCAATGCGCTCGGCGCGCTTTCCGGCAACCAGGCCATGCAGATGGTGCGCGCCGGGCTGAAGGCGATCTATCTCTCCGGCTGGCAGGTGGCGGCCGACGCCAATACCGCATCGGCCATGTATCCCGATCAGTCGCTCTACCCGGCCAATGCCGGGCCGGAGCTTGCCAAGCGGATCAACCGCACGCTGCAGCGCGCCGATCAGATCGAGACCTCGGAGGGCCAGGGCCTTTCGGTCGACACCTGGTTCGCACCGATCGTCGCCGATGCGGAAGCCGGCTTCGGCGGGCCGCTCAACGCCTTCGAGATCATGAAAGCCTATATCGAGGCGGGTGCGGCCGGCGTCCATTTCGAGGATCAACTCGCCTCGGAGAAGAAATGCGGCCATCTCGGCGGCAAGGTACTGATCCCGACGGCCGCCCATATCCGCAATCTCAACGCCGCCCGGCTTGCCGCCGACGTCATGGGGGTCGCGACGCTCGTCATCGCCCGCACCGATGCCGAAGCGGCGAAACTGCTGACCTCCGATATCGACGAGCGCGACCAGCCCTTCGTCGATTATGATGCCGGGCGCACGGTCGAAGGCTTCTACCAGGTGAGGAACGGCATCGAGCCCTGCATCGCCCGGGCGGTCGCCTATGCGCCGCATTGCGACCTCATCTGGTGTGAGACCTCGAAGCCAGATCTCGAGCAGGCGCGGCGCTTTGCCGAAGGCGTGCACAAGGTCCATCCCGGCAAGCTGCTTGCCTATAATTGCTCGCCGTCCTTCAATTGGAGGAAAAACCTCGACGAGGCGACGATCGCAAAGTTCCAGCGCGAACTCGGCGCGATGGGCTACAAGTTCCAGTTCATCACGCTCGCCGGCTTCCACCAGCTGAACTACGGCATGTACGAACTGGCGCGCGGCTACAAGCAGCGGCAGATGTCGGCCTATTCCGAACTGCAGCAGGCGGAATTCGACGCCGAGGTCAACGGCTACACCGCCACCAAACATCAGCGCGAGGTCGGCACCGGCTATTTCGATGCCGTGTCGCTCGCCATCACCGGCGGCCGCTCGTCGACCACGGCGATGCACGATTCAACCGAACATGCGCAGTTCAAACCGGCTGCGGAATAACCCGAAGAGGAGGAGAAGACCATGGCATCCATTTCACGCGTCAGGGAACGGGCCGAGGAGCAGGCGACCAGCATGAGCGAGGATCAGCAGACGACGATCCGCATGCTCGCCAACGACCTGCATCGGCTGAACCAATCCGTCATGAAAGCCGTCGAGGCCGGCGTCTCGGTCGAGCTGGTGCGCTCGGCCCGCCATCACGGCGGCGACGGCAACTGGGGCGACCTGCTGATCCCCGTCGTCGTCACCAACCGGCATTGAGGAGAAACGCCCGCGTATCCGTAAAGGCGCGCGGGCGTTTCTTATTATACGTCAGCCACGGCTCGGCCGTTTTCCGGCGAAGAGATCGGCATAACTTCTGATCAGCCTGGTCATGCGGTCGGCGACCGTGCGGATCTCCGGGCGATGGCGGTCCTCGGCATTCATGACGATCCATTGCGCGTGGCGCAATTCCGGCAGCTCGCCGCCAAGCCGCTGCAATTGCGGATCGAGATCGCCGACGAAACAGGGAAGCACTGCCTTGCCGGCACCGGCGCGCACCAGATCCGGCAGCGACCGCGGCCGGTTGACGGTGGCGACGATATCCGTTGCGGCATGGGCATGCGGCCAACGCAGATAGGCCGAGATCGCCTCCTCCTCGGCGACCGCGATCCAGCGTTCGTCGGTCTCGGCGGCGTTGCTTCTGATATAACAGGCATAGGCCACCTCGCCGAGCCGGCGTGCGGCAAGATTGGCCTCCTCCGGCTCAAAGGCGCGAATGCCGATATCGCTTTCGCGATAGGCAAGGCTCGCCCGCGCCTCGCCGATGGTCAGCGAAATGGCAAAAGCATCGCCCGGCATGCGGATTGCCGCAAAGTTCTCCGTCAGCAGCCAGGCAACCCAGGTGCCGGCGGCGATCCGGACGGTCGTGCCGCCCTCGCCCGATTGCCGCCAGGCGTCGACTTTACGGGCGGCGGCCTCCATCTCCTGAAGGTGGTCGAGCAGCGCCTGGCCATCCCGGGTCAGGCGATAGCCGGTCTGGCTGCGCGAAAACAAGGCGCGGCCGATCTCCTGCTCGAGATCGAGCATGCGCCGGCCGACGGTTGCGGGGCTGAGCCCGCTTGCCGTGCTTGCGCCCGTCAGGCCGCCAAGGCGGGCGACCTGCAGGAAAAGCTGATAGGAATCCCAATTTGCATTTTTCATCAATGAAAAACATAACGGGATTTTCTCTGTTTATGAAGAGATATTCGAAGCCTAAATCATGGGGTGTCTTCTACAGGAAAGGACATCGCCATGATCGACATGATCATCATCGGAGGCATCCAGGGATTTCGGCACAATCGCAGGCCGGGCGGAGGCAAGGCGGAGGAGGACCGGTTCTATGCCGAGTTCGGAGACAACAGCATCCGCTTCGCCGCCTGGCTGACCTCGCTCAATCTCAATCTCAGACTGCGCCGCAAGGCTGCGGCGCAATCCGGCGGCAGCTGCGGCCGCGTGCCTCAGGCGACCTTCCTTGCGGCGCGGTGAGCGGTGGCGGGCTCTGCGATGATGCGGAACCGCTCGATCAGCGCCATCAGCGTATCGGCTTCGCCGGCAAGCAGGCGGCTTGCCTGCGTCGTCTCGGCCACCATCGAGGCGTTCTTCTGGGTCATCTGGTCCATGGCGTTCACCGAACCGTTGACCTCCTGCAGTGCTGCCGACTGGTCGCGGCTGGCGGTGGCGATGGTCTCGACATGACCGCTGATCGCGATGATCTCCTGGCTGATCGAGGCAAGGACGCTGCCGGTCTTCTGAACCAGCTCGGAGCCCACCGTCACTTCCCGGCTGGAGGTCTCGATGAGCGACTTGATCTGACGCGCCGCATCGGCCGAACGCTGGGCGAGTTCGCGGACCTCCTGGGCGACGACGGCAAAACCCTTGCCGGCCTCGCCGGCGCGGGCCGCCTCGATGCCGGCGTTCAGCGCCAGAAGATTGGTCTGGAAGGCGATATCGTCGATCACCTCGATGATCTGCTCGATCTGCTGCGAGGCCTGCTCGATGCGCTCCATGGCGGCGACGGCATCGCCGACGACGGCGCCGGAATTGTCGGCAGTCTTCTTGGTGGCGGCGACGACATTGTTGGCTTCACGGGCGCGCTCGGCCGACGAGCGAACCGTGACGGTGATCTCCTCCACCGCCGCGGCGGTCTCTTCGAGGCTTGCCGCCTGCGCCTCGGTGCGCTTGGAAAGCTCACTTGCTGAAACCGACACGGCGCCGCTGTTGCGCTGGATGGTCGAGGCGCTGTCGCGGATGCCGGAGAGCGTATCCTGGAGCCGCAGCAGGGAAGCGTTGAAATCGACGCGCAGCTGCTCCAGCCGGCCGACGAAGGGCGTGCCGATCGTTTCCGAGACATCACCCTGCGACAGGCGTCCGAGGCCGGCGGCAAGCTGGTTGACGGCAAAGTCGATCTGGCTATCGAGCGAGCGCTTGTCGGCATCGTTCCGGGCGCGTTCGGCATCGCTCAAGGCGCGCTGTTCGGCCGCCTGCGTTTCCAGGTCGCGCCGCGCGCGGGCGCTGTCGCGGAACAATGCCAAGGCCCGGCCGATATCGCCGAACTCGTTGTTCTTGTCGACGCAGGGGATTGCGCCATCGAGATCGCCGGCGGAAATCGAATGAACGCTCGCGGTCAGCGCCTGCAAAGGCTTCACCGACAGGCGGATCGCATAGAAGGCGAGAACACCGACGATGAGCATGACGATGAGGCCGACGCCGAGAACCAGCATCTGCAGCTCATTCAGCCTTTGGTAATAGAGCTCCATCGGAATGCCGATGAAGAGAATGCCGACATTGGCATTCGACGCATTCTTGATCGGGAAATAGCCGGTCATGAATTTGCGGCCGAAGAGATCCGCCGGGCCATAATAGGCTTCGCCCCTGGCGAGAACCGGCTGGGCGGGGTGCTCTGCGACGAGCTTGGTGCCGACGGCACGGTCGCCGTTTTCCTTCTTGACGTTTGTGGAGATGCGAACGTAGTCGCTGCCCTGCTTCTGAAAGATCGTGGCTACACCGGCGATCGACTGCGCCGTGCGGTCGACCAGCGAATGATCGGCGAGCGTGGGAACGGCGTCTTCGGTCACGGCGGAGATCTGATTGTCCTTCAGCTCGATCTTTGCCGCCTCATCGGCCGCGCCATAGAGGACCGCCATGGCGCGGGTGGCTTCCCGGGCGTCGGCAACCGCGCCGTCCATGACATAGCGGCTCAGATTGTAATAGGTCACGCCGACGATGGCGGCCGTGCTGATCGCCAGCAGAAACAGCGTGATCGCAACGATCTGGCGGACGATCGACGTAGAGAAAAGGCGCAGCATCAAAACCCCCGGCGGAAAACCAAGGCTAAATTAAGCGAAAAGCGTTAAGGAAAATTTTCCGTAAATCAGGGTCGACAAAACCCCTCCCCACAAGGGGGAGCGGCTCAACCTGCCGCACCCATTTTCCATATCTGCGACGTTTCGAGTGGAACGAGGCAGGCGCTCCGGGTTAGTCCCTCCCCCTTGTGGGACCCTTGTGGGGAGGGGTTGGGGAGAGGCCTTTCACACAGCCGGAAAGGGCAAAGCGGCGATCTCCTCGGCCGCCAATATCCACTACCCCGACAGTAAATAGAAACGGCCCCGGAAAAAGCCGGGGCCGTTCGAAGGAAGACAGATCGGGCGACGATCAGGCGGCGCGGTAGACCGGCGCTACCGCCGTCTCGCCGTCGATCTTGAACTGCTGGATGAGCCTGCGCAGAGAGTCGGCCTCGTCCGCCAGTTCGCGGCTGGCGGCGGTGGTCTCCTCCACCATGGCGGCGTTCTGCTGCGTCATCTGGTCCATCTGGTTGACGGTGGCATTGACGCTCTGCAGCGCATTGGACTGGTCATGGCTGGCGCGAGCGATCATCTCGACATGCTGGCTGATCGTGACGATCTGGGCGCTGATCTTGGCGAGCACCGTGCCGGTCTCCTGGACGAATTGCGAGCCGGAGCTGACCTCGTTGGTCGACTTGTTGATCAGGCCCTTGATCTCCTGTGCCGCGGCTGCGGAACGCTGGGCCAGTTCGCGCACTTCCATCGCCACCACAGCAAAGCCCTTGCCGGCTTCACCGGCACGCGCCGCCTCGATGCCGGCATTGAGCGCCAGCAAGTTGGTCTGGAAGGCGATCTCGTCGATGACGCCGATGATCTGCTCAATCTGGCGCGACGCATCCTCGATGCGGCCCATCGCGTCGATCGCATTGCTGACGACGACGGCGGAGTCGTCGGCACTGCGCTTGGCCTGGCGGACGATCTGGTCGGCGTCCTTGGCGCGTTCGGCCGACGAGCGGACCGTGACGGTGATCTCGTCGACGGCGGCGGCGGTCTCTTCGAGCGAGGCGGCCTGCTGTTCGGTGCGCTTCGACAGATCCTCGGCCGACTGGGCCATCTGATTGCCGTTGCCCTGGATCAGTTCGACATTGTCGCGGATCTGGCTCATCGTCGCCTGCAGACGCATCATCGAGCCGTTGAAATCCTGGCGCAGCTGTTCGAGGCGGCCGATGAAGGGCGTTTCGATCGTCGTCGAAATATCGCCCTGCGACATGCGTTCGAGGCCGGCGGCCAGCTCGTTGACCGCGAATTCAATCTGGCGATCCATTTCGAGCTTTTCGGCGTCGTTGCGCTGGCGCTCGTGTTCGGCGGCGGCGCGTTCCTCGTCGCTCTGTTCCTCGATGCGGATCTTCGAGATGGCGTTTTCCTTGAAGATGCCGAGCGCGCGGGCCATGTCGCCGATTTCATCGTAGCGCTGCTCGCCTGTTATGCTGGTATCCAGCGCCCCTTCGGCGATGCGGCGCATGGCGCCGGTGATCTGGCTGATCGGGCGCTGCAGCGTCAGGACCAGGGCGATGCCGCCAAGGATCGACAGGAGGATGCCGAGACCGGTGGTCATGACCGAGATGCTGTTTGCCTGGGTGCGCTCAGTGCCGGCCGTCTGCTTCTGCAGCTCGGCGAAGTCGGTCAGCTTCTTCCAGATGCCGTCGAGTTCCTGGCGGGCCGCAGCATAGGCCGTGACGCGCTCACCGATCGTATCGACGATCTTCGAGCCGCCGCCGGAGATGGCGTCAAGTGCCGGCTGGATCGCGCCGGAGATGCCTTCGGCAAAGCCCATGCCCTTGGCGCTGGTGATCAGCACCTGCATGTCCTTGCCGAGCGTGCCGGCCTGCTGCTGCAGGCGCACGAGGTTATCCTGGCTGGAGTTGGCGAGGAAATCGGACAGCACGATCTGCAGCGCATAGACGGAATTTTCGAGGCGGCGCGTATCCTGAAGCACGGAATTGGTCTGGGCGATGCGGCCTTCGAGCTCGGCGAAGCGCTGTGTCGCCTCGCGCATCTTCTGCGTTGCCGTCAGCTGCGTATAGGTCGAGGTCTGGCGGAAGCGCGAGACGAGACGGCCGAGTTCGGCGATGTCCTCATCGCTCGGAGTGGGCATCTGCGCGATCGCCTTGATGCTGTCGATGGTTGCGCTCAGCGCGTCGATGACGTTCTTCTGATTGGTCGGAACCGAAATGGCGATCTGCCGCTGGGCTTTGATGATCGCCGGCATCTGTTCGTTGATGTAGGCGATCTTGTCCTGCGGCGTCTGCGGCTTGCTGTAGCCGCTGGCGACCGTGCCGAGGAAATCGCCGCCCTTCAGCAGGCGGTCGGCTGTGCGCAGCGTTATGGTGGCGGCACCCTCGTCGTTCTGCAGCGCGGTCTGCAACTCCTCGGCCTGGTAGGAGACCGTGAAGCGGGTGCTGATCAGGCTCTTCTGCGCCGCGTCGATCTGTTCATGCAGGGCCTGCTCCTGCTCATGCAGCGCCCACAGCTTGTCGACGACGCCCGATATGTCCTTGGTGCGGCGCGACGCCTCGGCAAGGCTGTCGCGGCCGGCGGCCTCATCGCCGACCTGGTTCAGCGTCTGATCGAGCACGCCCTGCTGGGTCTTCAGCTCCGCAGTCAGCTCGTCGCGCGCCTGCTGGCTGGTGACGCGCAGGAAATCGTCCATCGAACCGTAGAGATCCTTGAAGCCGCTCAGCGACTGCAGGACGCTGTTGGATATTTCCATGCGGCCCTGCAGAAGTCCCGAAGCGTAAAGGCCCGTCAGGCCCACCGCCGAAATGGTGACGACGAAAGGCAGAACGAAGATCAGAACTTTCGTCTTGATCCTGAAGCGGGAAAGAATCTTGTCAATCAACATGGCGTTCCGGGCCTTTCATACACCACTCCTCCCGCCGGCGGCCATCTGGCGCCAGCCGGGTACACATCGAGCTGTTTTTAAATTTACATTGGGGAACCCGGAAGCCAGGCGGCAGTCATTGCCAGTTCATGTCCAAACAACTTGGAGATGCCCAAATAATCGCGGGGAATTGTGTCAGATTAGGTATTAATTTTCGGATAAGCGGTCATGGCAGGTTAAGCCAAGGCAGTGAAATAGTTGCAAATTGCCGGCGGCAACACCGCAGCGCGGCAATCGACATGCCGCAATGTTCTTTCAAGGCCGGCAGACGAGATCAGATGAGGTGCGACAGCAGCAGCGCGAGGCTGGCGGCGGTGGCGCCGGCGGCGAGCATCAGATAACGCAGGGCGACCATCCGGGCGTTCGGCTTTGCCTCGGCGATTGCGATGGCGCGGGCGCGTCGTGTGTTTCCGGTCATGCTCGAAACCTCACTTCTGTCTGATACAACAATCCAACAAAACAGCTTGCCGGTAAAGCATTATCTAGGAACGATCTTGCAAACCGCCAATTGAGACAGGATGGCGCACCTCTATTAAGAAGTCTTGAATCTGTATTTCCGGCGCGAGGCGATTCCGGGCGACAGGAAAAAACAAAGAGCTTCAGGCGTATTCGCCGGCGGCAAAACCGGAGGCCCAGGCCCATTGGAAATTATAGCCGCCGAGCCAGCCGGTGACATCAACGCATTCGCCGATGAAATAAAGCCCGGGCACGGCCTTTGCCTCCATGCTGCGGGAATCGAGTGCTGCCGTATCGATACCGCCGAGCGTCACCTCGGCGGTGCGGTAGCCTTCGGAGCCGGATGGTTTGAGCGCAAAATTCTGGGCGCTGGCGGCCAGGCGCAGCAACGCCTTGTCAGGCAGATCGGCCATGTTGCCGGAGATTTTTTCGCGTTCCGCGAGAAACTGCGCCAGGCGCTTCGGCAGGATGTCGCCAAGTGCGGTCTGCGGCGACTGCCGGCCATTGCGCTGTTTTGCCGTCTTCAGATGCGCCGCGATGTCGATATCCGGTTCGATCACCACGACGATCTCGTCGCCTTCGCGCCAGAAAGAGGAGATCTGCAGGATAGCAGGGCCGCTCAAGCCCCGATGGGTAAACAGCAGCGCTTCGCGGAAGGCGGTCTTGCCATGGCGGATTTCGGCCGGGGCGGAAATGCCGGCGAGCGGGGCGACGGCCTCGAGCAGGCCGGGATCGAGCGTCAGCGGCACGAGGCCGGGGCGGGTTTCGAGCACGGGAAGACCGAACTGCTCGGCGAGGCGATAGGCAAAGCCGGTGGCGCCCATCTTCGGGATCGACTTGCCGCCGGTGGCGATGATCAGCGACGATGCTTCATAGACGTCCTCACCTGCGGAGATACGGAAGCCCGTCTCCACCCTTTCGACGCCCGATATTTCGGTGCCGAGATGCAGCGCTGCGCCGGCTGCGCGCATCTCCTCCAGCAGCATGCGGATGATGTCCTTGGCGCTGTCGTCGCAGAAAAGCTGGCCGAGCGTCTTTTCATGCCAGGCGATGCGGTGGCGGTCGACCATGGCGATGAAATCGGCGGGCGTGAAACGGGCGAGTGCGGACTTGCAGAAATGCGGATTGGCGGAGAGGAAGTTCTTCGGCCCGGCATGGATATTGGTGAAATTGCAGCGGCCGCCGCCCGATATGCGGATCTTCTCGCCAGGCGCCCTTGCATGGTCGAGGACCACAACCGAGCGGCCGCGTTTTCCGGCCCGGATGGCCGCCATCATGCCCGCCGCCCCGGCGCCGATGACGATGACGTCGCTTTTGCGCTGCAAACCCGTTTCCCCAATGAAGTCGCGCCTTCTTTTTCCATCAAAGGGCGAAAGTCAACGATCTCAACCCCTCGCCAATTGGCAAAGTCCGGTTATGATGGCGCCACGATCAACCAAACCGGTGTGTCATGTCCCCAAAAAAGACGACGCTGAAGCCTGCCAGAAACGTAACCGCCTCGAAGCAGACACCCCCGGACCCCGGATCCCTGCGCGGCGTTGCGAACTGGAAGGAAGCAGCGCGGTGGCTGAGGGACAGGGGCATCGAAGACATCGAATGCATCACGCCGGACCTTGCCGGCGTTCCGCGCGGCAAGATGATGCCGAGCTCGAAATTCACCTCGAACACCTCGCTGGCGCTGCCGTCGGCCATCTACCGGCACACGATTTCGGGAGAATATCCTGATGAGACCGAGAGCTTCCGCTACGAGCCGCGCGACAGCGACCTGAAGCTGATGCCCGATCTTTCGACGCTTTCCGTCGTGCCCTGGGAGACCGACCCGACGGCGCAGGTGATCTGCGACATCGTCGATTCGGACGGTGGCGAAGTATCCTATACGCCGCGCAACGTGCTGAAACGCATCCTGAGCCTGTATCACGAGCGCGGCTGGAAGCCGATCGTGGCGCCGGAGATCGAATTCTATCTGGTCGCCAAGAATGACGATCCCGACTATCCGCTGCACCCGCCGAAGGGCCGGTCCGGCCGCTCGATCCTCGGCGGCCAGGGCTATTCGATCGCCGGCATCAACGAGTTCGACGAGTTGATCGACGACATCTATCATTTCTCGGAGAAGCAGGGCCTCGAGATCGATACGCTGATCCATGAAGAGGGGCCGGCGCAGCTGGAGATCAACCTGCGCCACGGCAATCCGATCGAGCTTGCCGACCAAGTGTTCCTGTTCAAGCGCACGATCCGCGAGGCGGCGCTGAAACACGACATCTATGCGACCTTCATGGCCAAGCCGATGCAGGGCCAGCCGGGTTCGGCGATGCATATCCATCAGTCGGTGGTCAATATCGAGACGGGCAGGAACGTCTTCTCCAATGCCGACGGATCGGCCTCGAAGGAGTTCTTCCATTTCATCGGCGGCATGCAGAAATTCGTGCCGAGCGCGATGGCGATGCTGGCGCCCTATGTCAATTCCTACCGGCGCCTGCAGCCCGACATGTCCTGCCCGGTCAACAATGCCTGGGGCTACGACAACCGAACGACGGCCTTCCGCGTCCCGGTTTCCGATCCCCAGGCCCGGCGCGTCGAAAACCGGCTGCCGAGCTCGGACGCCAATCCGTATCTGGCGCTTGCCGCCTCCCTCGCCGCCGGCCTGCTCGGCATCATGAAGCAGATCGAGCCGACGGCCCCGACGGAGGATTCGGCCAATGAAGGCTCGATCGACCTGCCGCGCGGCCTGCTGGAAGCCGTGGCGCTGCTCGAGGACGAGCCGGCCTTCGAGGAAATGTTCGGCTCTCAGTTCATCGGCCTTTATGCCGGCGTCAAGCGCGGTGAGTTCGAGACCTTCATGCAGGTGATCAGCCCCTGGGAGCGGGAATTCCTTCTGCTCAACGTGTGAGGGAGCGCCATGGCATCGCAGGAGACGTGGCAGAGCCCGATCTCGCCGGGCCTATCCTGGTATCAGGCAACAGCGGGGGAGCGGCCGATCTATGCCGCCCTCGACGGGTCGAGAACAGCAGACGTCGCCATCATCGGCGGCGGCTATACCGGCCTGCAGGCCGCCTATCATCTGGCCAAGGCGGGCGTTTCGGTGGTGCTGATCGAGGCCTGCCGCTTCGGTGACGGGGCGTCCGGGCGCAATGGCGGCCAGCTCGGCACCGGCCAGCGGTGGTGGCCGGAAGAACTCGAGGAGAAGATCGGCTACGAACGCTCGAAGGCGCTGTTCGATCTTGCCGAGGCGGCCAAGCGCCATCTCATCGATTTTTCCCGCGAGCACCAGATCGAGATGGATTATGCGCCTGGCCAGCTCAACGTCGCGCACAAGGCGAGCTACCGACGCGACTATCAGGAAAATGCCGAGATCGCCGCAGAGCGCTACGGCTATCCGCATTTGAGCTTCATGGACGAGACGGAAACGCAGGAACGGCTGGGTTCGAAGCGCTTTTATTGCGGCGTGCGCGATGTCGGCACCGGCCATATCCATCCGCTGAAACTGCTGCTCGGGCTGGCGCGGGTCGCCGCCAATGCCGGCGCCGATATCTTCGAGATGACCAGGGCGAAAGCGATCCGTCAAAACGGCGGCAAGGTGACGGTCGAAACCGAAAGGGGAACGATCACCGCCAGCCGCGCGCTGATCGCCTGCGACGGCCATATCGACGGCCTCGAACCGGTGACGGCAAGCCATGTCATGCCGATCCGCTCCTTCATCGGCGCCACGGTCCCGCTCGACCGCCATCCCCAGGTGCTGCCCGGCGGCGAGGCCGTCGCCGATTCGCGCTTCGTCGTGCGCTATTTCCGCAAGTTCGGCGACGGCCGCCTGCTGTTTGGCGGACGCGAGGCCTATACGTCGGACAATCCGAAGGACATTTCGCAGCACATCCGCCGGCAGATCGCCGAGATCTACCCCGCGCTGAAAGATATCGAGATCACCCATGCCTGGGGCGGCAGCGTCGGTATCACCATGCCACGCCAGCCTTTCGTGCGCGAGGTCATGCCCGGTGTCATCTCCATCGGCGGTTATTCCGGCCATGGCGTCATGCTGTCAAACTACTGTGGCAAGCTTTACGCGGAAACGGTGCTGGGAAAATCCCGCGATCTCGACCTGTTCGAATCGCTCGATATTCCGGCCTTTCCCGGCGGTGCGCGCATGCGGGCTCCGCTGCTTTTTCTTGCCTTGTCGTGGTTTGCTCTTCGCGACAAGTTTTAGTCCGTTTGCGGATTTCCTCTTTGCGGAATTCGCTCTAAAACCGGTGCCTGACAGATTCATTGCACTGCACACTGGCTTTTTTAAATCGATTAGATTAAAAGGGCCGCCAACCAGCATGATTGAGAGACAAGCTCATGAGCAGCCAAATCATTCCCGTTGAGCCTTTTGATTACGTCGTCTTCGGCGGCAGCGGCGACCTCGCCGAACGCAAGCTTCTGCCGGCGCTCTATCATCGCCAGATCGAGGGCCAGTTCTCCGAACCGACCCGCATCATCGGCGCCTCGCGCAGCCCGCTTTCGCATGAGGAATACCGCAAGTTCGCCAAGGACGCGCTGAAGGAGCACCTGAAGAAGGGGGAATATGACGAAGCCGAGGTGGAGAAGTTCTGCGCCCGCCTCTACTACGTTTCGGTCGACGCCCGCACCGATACCGGCTGGGATCAGTTGAAGAAGCTGCTCGACGAGGGCAAGGAGCGCGTGCGCGCCTTCTACCTCGCCGTCGCGCCCGGCATCTTCGGCGATATTTCGCAGAAGATCCACGACCACAAGCTGATCACCAAGTCGACCCGCATCGTCGTCGAAAAGCCGATCGGCCGCGACCTCGCCTCGGCGCTGCAGCTCAACGACACGATCGGTCGCGCTTTCAAGGAAGAACAGATCTTCCGCATCGACCACTATCTCGGCAAGGAGACGGTGCAGAACCTGATGGCGCTGCGCTTTGCCAACGCGCTCTATGAGCCGTTGTGGAACGCCAACTACATTGATCACGTGCAGATCACCGTGGCCGAAGCGGTCGGCCTGGAAGGTCGTGCCGGCTACTACGATACAGCAGGCGCATTGCGCGACATGGTGCAGAACCACATCCTGCAGCTGCTCTGCCTGACGGCGATGGAAGTGCCCTCGTCGATGGATTCGGAAGCCGTCCGCGACGAGAAGCTGAAGGTGCTGCGCGCACTGAAGCCGCTCAATGCCTCCAATGTCGAGCAGGCGACGGTACGCGGCCAGTATCGCGCCGGCGCATCGGGCAGCGGCCCGGTCAAAGGCTATCTCGAAGAGCTCGAAGGCGGCATCTCGAACACCGAGACCTTCGTCGCCATCAAGGCGGAGATCAACAACTGGCGCTGGGCGGGCGTTCCCTTCTACATCAGAACCGGCAAGCGCCTGACCGGCCGCATGTCCGAGATCGTCATTACCTTCAAGCCGATCCCGCATGCGATCTTCGACCAGGCGGCCGGACGCATCGTTGCCAACCAGCTAATCATCCGGCTGCAGCCCGACGAGGGCGTCAAGCAGTCGCTGATGATCAAGGATCCGGGCCCGGGCGGCATGCGCCTGCGCAACGTCTCGCTCGACATGAGCTTCGCCCAGGCCTTCAACGTCCGCAATCCCGACGCTTACGAGCGTCTGCTGATGGACGTGGTCCGCTCCAACCAGACCTTGTTCATGCGCTGCGACGAAGTCGAAGCCGCATGGAAATGGGTGGATCCGATCCTCAAGGGTTGGGAGACCACCGGCCAGCAGGTGCAGGGCTATACGGCCGGCACCTGGGGCCCGAGCCAGGCCATCGCGCTGATCGAGCGCGACGGCCGCACCTGGCACGACGATATCTAAGGGGAAATCGATGGCATCGACCCTGCATTCCTTCGCCAGCGCCGCAGACCTCGCCGGCAGCCTCGCCGACAAGGTCGCCGAGAGGCTTTGGGCGGCAATCTCAGCCCGCGGAACGGCGTCCATCGCCGTTTCCGGCGGCTCGACGCCGAAGGCCTTCTTCCAGGCGCTTTCGACACGCGACCTCGCCTGGGACAAGGTGACGATCACGCTCGTCGACGAGCGTTTCGTGCCGGCCGACAATCCGCGCTCGAACCATCTGCTGGTCGATGCCAATCTCTTGCAGAACAAGGCGAAGTCGGCGCGTTTCGTGCCGCTTTACCAGCCCGCCGCCTCCGTTGAGGAAGCCGCCCGGCTTGCGACTGAAAAAAGCGCCGAGATCGGCATTCCCTTCGACGTCGTCATCCTTGGCATGGGCGGCGACGGCCACACGGCCTCGTTCTTTCCCGGCGGCAGCAATCTGGCCAAGGCGCTCGATGCATCGACGCCGCGCGGCATCATCACCATGGAAGCGGAAGGGGCCGGCGAGCCGCGCCTGACCTTCACCTTCTCCAGTCTTCAGGATGCCGCACTTCTGGTTCTCCATATTGAGGGCGAAGGTAAAAAAGACGTTCTCGCCAAGGCAGAAGGCAAGGGCGAAGAAGCAGAAATGCCGATCCGCGCCATTCTGCGCCGGGCCACTTCCCCGGTCGAGATCTACTGGGCTCCCTGACCGGCCCCACAGGCCGCCGGAGCCGGCGAACACATAGAGACGAACCAGAACAAGGCAGGGATTTTCCATGTCCGCTCACGCACGCATTGCTGCGATTACGAACCGCATTGTCGAACGCTCGAAGCCGACCCGCGAGCGCTATCTCGAACGCCTGCGCGCCGCAGCCTCCAAGGGTGTCCAGCGCTCGGTGCTCGGCTGCGCCAACCTTGCCCACGGCTTCGCAGTCTGTTCCCCCGCCGACAAGGATGCGCTCGCCGGTGACCGCATCCCCAATCTCGGCATCATCACCGCCTATAACGACATGCTCTCGGCCCACCAGCCGTTCGAGACCTATCCGGCGATTATCCGCGAAGCGGCCGCTCAGGCCGGCGGCGTGGCGCAGGTCGCCGGCGGCGTGCCGGCCATGTGCGACGGCGTCACCCAGGGGCAGCCGGGCATGGAGCTTTCGCTGTTCTCGCGCGATCTGATCGCCATGTCGGCAGGCGTCGGCCTGTCGCACAACATGTTCGATGCCGCCCTCTTCCTCGGCGTCTGCGACAAGATCGTGCCGGGCCTCGTCATCGCGGCGCTCTCCTTCGGGCATCTGCCGTCGATCTTCGTTCCGGCCGGGCCGATGACAACTGGCCTGCCGAACGACGAGAAGTCGCGCGTGCGCCAGCTCTTCGCCGAGGGCAAGGTCGGGCGCGCCGAACTCCTGGAGGCGGAATCGAAGTCCTATCATGGTCCCGGCACCTGCACCTTCTACGGCACCGCCAACTCCAACCAGATGCTGATGGAGATCATGGGCTTCCACATGCCCGGCTCCTCCTTCATCAATCCCGGCACGCCGCTGCGCGAAGCGCTGACGCGCGAAGCCGCCAAGCGGGCGCTGGCGATCACCGCGCTCGGCAATGAATTCACCCCGGCCGGCGAGATGATCGACGAGCGCTCGGTCGTCAACGGCGTCGTCGGCCTGCATGCGACCGGCGGCTCGACCAATCACACGCTGCACCTCGTCGCCATGGCGCGCGCGGCCGGCATCCAGCTCACCTGGCAGGACATTGCCGAGCTTTCGGAAGTGGTGCCGCTGCTGGCCCGCGTCTATCCGAACGGACTTGCCGACGTGAACCATTTCCAGGCAGCCGGCGGCATGGGCTTCCTCATCAAGGAACTGTTGAAGCACGGCCTGGTGCATGACGACGTGCGCACCGTCTTCGGCCAGGGGCTCGAAGCCTATACGGTCGATGCCCGCCTCGGCGAGAACCGGACCGTGCTGCGCGAGCCGTCGCCGGAAAAGAGCCACGATCCCAAGGTGCTCTCCAGCATCGAGACGCCGTTCCAGGCGAATGGCGGGCTGAAGATGCTGCGCGGCAATCTCGGCAAGGCGGTCATCAAGATCTCAGCCGTCAAGCCGGAGCGCCACGTCATCGAGGCGCCGGCGATCATCTTCCACAGCCAGCAGGAACTGCAGGACGCCTTCAAGGAAGGCAAGCTCAACCGCGATTTCATCGCCGTCGTGCGCTTCCAGGGGCCGAAGGCGAACGGCATGCCGGAGCTGCACAAGCTGACGCCGCCGCTCGGCGTGCTGCAGGATCGCGGTTTCCGCGTGGCGCTCCTGACCGATGGGCGCATGTCGGGGGCCTCAGGCAAGGTGCCGGCGGCGATCCACGTCACCCCGGAAGCGGTCGACGGCGGCCCGATCGCCCGCATCAAGGATGGCGACATCATCCGCCTGGACGCGATCAAGGGCACGCTCGAGCTGCTGGTCGATGCGGCCGATATGGCCGAGCGCGAGCCGGTGACCGTCGATCTCTCCGACAATGAATTCGGCATGGGCCGCGAGCTCTTCGCACCCTTCCGCCGCGCCGTCGGCGCTTCGGATCAGGGGGCGAGCGTGCTCTTCCACAACTGAGCACGGCCGCCCAGGACAAGCAAAAACCCGCGAGGCGCGCGAAGCACCCCGCGGGTTTTCTGTATCAATCCCGTGCTATCCGTCAGGCGCGGATATCGAGCACGTAGTCGCGATGCGCCGGATGGGTGCTGTAGACGAAGATCTTGTTCAGTTCCTTCTGCGTCAGCAGACGGAGGAAGCGGACTTCGATCGTATTGTTGGCGTTGACCTTCATCAGTATGCAGCCGACCTTGGTGATGCGGGCATCCGGAATATCCAGATAGAACTGCTTCGGCAGGTTGAACTGGGTGAGGATCGCGAGCGTCGCGCTGCTCATCGAGATCCGGACGATATCGCAGCGGCGCGAAGCCGCGTGCATGACGCCCTTTTCCGTATATTCGATGCGCGCGGCGTTCATCGTGTCCTCCATCTTGAACCGCTGCTCGCGGTCATACATGAAGGATTCTTCCTTGCTCAGGAAATGAGATTTTGGCTGTGACGGATTGGAAGCGGCCACTTGCTTATCCCCCTCATAAATTGACTGGGAAAAGGTAGCAGCCGATCTTTAACAGAAAGTGAGAATCCGGTCCGCCAAGTATAATTCTCGGGATTATTACCCCAAAAATAGCCGCCTCATTTCCGGTAGGTATGACCGGTCGCGTCAAAGAGGTGCAGCTTCTGCCGGTCGGCGGCAAAGCGCATCCTCTGACCCTTGTGGACATCGTAGATGCCGGGCAGCTTGACGACGATCGGCTCGCCCGGGACCAGGCCCTCGATATAGAGCAGCGTCACTTCACCGAGCGCTTCGACGATCGACACCTCGCCCTCGAAAAGATAGTCGGCGCCGTCGGCAATCCTCAGATCCTCGGGGCGGACGCCGAAGCTCGCCTGCTTGCCCTTCTCGGCCGCGTCGGTCGCCACATCCAATGTCACCGACATGCCGCCGGTCAGCGTTACCGTCGTCTGGCTTCCGGTGCCGGCGACCGTCGCCGGGATGATGTTCATGGCCGGCGAGCCGATGAATTTGGCGACGAAGAGGTTGGCCGGACGCTCGTAGAGTTCCAGCGGCGCACCAACCTGCTCGATATTGCCGGCGGAGAGAACGACGATGCGGTCGGCGAGCGTCATCGCCTCGACCTGGTCGTGGGTCACGTAGATCATCGTCGTATCGGCCATCTGTTCGTTCAGGCGGGCGATCTCGATGCGGGTGGCGACGCGCAGCGCGGCGTCGAGGTTGGAAAGCGGCTCGTCGAACAGGAAGACCTTCGGATCGCGGCAGATGGCGCGGCCGATCGCCACGCGCTGGCGCTGGCCGCCCGAAAGCGCTTTCGGCAGGCGATCGAGATATTTGGTCAGCTGCAGGCTCTCGGCCGCCGCCCGCACACGGCGGTCGATCTCCTGCTTGCTTTCGCCTGCGATCTTCATGCCGAAGGCCATGTTGTCGAAGACGGTCATGTGCGGATAGAGCGCATAGGACTGGAAGACCATGGCGATGCCGCGCTTGGAGGGTGGCACGTCATTGACGAGATGGCCGTCAATATACATCTCGCCGCCGGTGATCGCCTCGAGACCGGCGATCATGCGCAGAAGCGTGGACTTGCCGCAGCCGGACGGACCGACGAAGACGATGAATTCGCCCTGCTTGATATCGAGGTCGATCCCGTGGAGAACGTCCACGGACCCGTAGGATTTGCGGATATCCTTCAGCGTCAGTCCAGTCATGTCTCTCTCCCCTGCTGATCCTTAAGCGAGACGGGCGAAATACGCCCCCCAGGCCGGAATATCGATCTTGTCGCCATAGTTGTTGCTGATAAAGCCATGCCCCGTCAACGCCTGCCATTCTCCCGCGGGCAAGATGACGTCTGTTTCGGCCGGGCTCATGTTGAAGATGCAGAGCAGCTGCTCATTGCCGTATTCACGGGTGAAGACCAGGGCGTCGCCCTGCGGCTCCTCGAATTCGATCTCACCCTTGGCAAAGGCCGGGTGCAATTTGCGGAAGGCGATGAAGCGGCGATAGTGCTCGAGCACCGAAGTCTCGTCGCCCTGCTGGACGTTGACGGCGCGCAGAATATGCTCGACCGGCACCGGCAGCCAGGGCTTGACTGTCGAAAAGCCGCCCTGGGCGACGTGACTGTCCCAGACCATCGGCGTGCGGCAGCCGTCACGGCCCTTGAATTCCGGCCAGAACTGGATGCCGTAGGGATCCTGCAGATCCTGATAGGCGAGATCGGCCTCGGTCAGCGCCAGCTCCTCGCCCTGATAGAGGCAGACGGAGCCGCGCAGGCTCAGCAGCAGCGAGGCATAGAGCTTGGCAAAGGCGTCGTGATCGGCGACCAGCCCGCCCCAGCGGCTGACATGGCGCACGACGTCGTGGTTGGAGAAAGCCCAGCAGGCCCAGCCGTCGGGTGCGGCGGCTTCGAAATCCTGCATCACCTCTTCCACGCGCTCGGCCGTCAGCGGATCGGGCGCCAGGAACTCGAAGGCATAACACATATGCATCTTGTCGTTGCCGGAGGTATATTCGCCGACGATTTCGAGGCCTCGCTGGCTGTCGCCAACCTCGCCGACGGCGGCGATCGCCGGGAATTCCTCGAGAACGGCGCGGAAGCGCTTGAGGAAGGCAAGATTCTCCGGCCGGTTCTTGTCGTAGATATGCTCCTGAAAATTATAGGGATTGACCGCCGGCGCCGTCGAAGCGTTGCGGCGTTCGGGGGCGAGCGCCGGATTGTCGCGCAGAAGCGGATCGTGGAAATAGAAATTGATGGTGTCGAGGCGGAAGCCGTCGACGCCGCGATTGAGCCAGAAGCGCACGACATCGAGCAGGCGATCCTGCACTTCCGGATTATGCAGGTTCATATCCGGCTGCGAGGTCAGGAAGTTGTGCAGGTAATATTGCATGCGCGTCGGATCCCACGCCCATGCCGAGCCGCCGAAGATCGACAGCCAGTTGTTCGGCGGCGTGCCATCCGGCTTGGCGTCGGCCCAGACATACCAGTCGGCCTTGGCGTTGGTCTTGCTGGAGCGGCTCTGGACGAACCAGGGATGCTGATCCGAGCTGTGGGAGATGACCAGATCGATCATCACCCGGATGCCGAGCCGATGGGCCTCAGCGATCATCGTGTCGAAATCCACCAGTGTGCCGAAGATCGAATCGACATTCTCGTAGTCGGAGACGTCGTAGCCGAAATCGCGCATCGGCGAGGTGAAGAAGGGCGAGATCCAGATTGCATCGACGCCGAGGCTTGCCACATGCGGCAAGCGGGCGGTGATGCCCTTCAGGTCGCCGATGCCGTCGCCGTTGGAATCCTGGTAGGAGCGCGGGTAGATCTGGTAGATCACCGCGCCGCGCCACCAGTCCTTGTCAGGGATCGAGATCGATTGGGGAGCCACGTTCATGGGATATCCTGTCTGAAGTCACGTTCGGAAATGGTCAGCCTCCCTTGACCGAACCCGCCAGCAGGCCGCGCACCAGATAACGCTGCAGCCCGAAGAAGACGAGCAGCGGCACGATGATGGTGACGAAGGCCGACGCCGTCAAAATCTCCCAGTTGCCGCCGCGCGAGCCGAGCAGCGCGTTCAGGCTGCCGGTGAGAACGAGGTGGTCCTTGTCGGTGCCGAGGAAGACCATGGCGACGAGCAGGTCGTTCCACACCCACAGGAACTGGAAGATGGCGAAGGAGGCGAGTGCCGGGAAGGACAAAGGCAATACGATGCGGGTGAATATCTCGAAGTCGCTGGCGCCGTCGACGCGGGCGGATTCGATGATCTCCTTCGGCAGGCCGGCGATATAGGCCCGCAGGAGATAGATGGCGAGCGGCATGCCGAAGGCGGTGTGGGCGAGCCAGATGCCGGGATAGGTCTTCGACGGCTGGCCGAGCATGTTGCCGATTTCGTTATAGAGACGCAGCAGCGGGATCAGCGACATCTGCAGCGGCACGACGATGAGGCCGACGACGAGCGCGATCAACAGCGCTCGACCGGGAAATTCCATCCAGCTCAGCGCATAGGCCGCAAAAGCGGCAATCAGGATCGGAATGATCGTCGCCGGGATCGTTACCGTCAGCGAATTGATGAAGGACTGGCCGATGCCTTCGCCGGTCAGAACGGTCTTATAGTTCTGCATGGTGAATTCCGGCGGCGCCGAGACGGAGGCATAGATGCGCCGCGGGCGTTCGTCGGGCGAAAAGGCGGCATTCTTCACATAGCGGTAGCTGCCGTCGCTGTTGATCTGCAGGGTTTCGCCGTCGCCGAGATCGGCGGTCTCGCCGGCCTCGAAGGCAGCCGGCTGCTGCACGCGGTTGCCGAAGGCCTTGACCGAGCGGCCGGTCTGGCCTTCCAGCACGTTGCCGGCAATGACGTAGAGAGCCCCTTCCTGCTTCTGCTGGTCTGCCGTGCCGAGACGGACGGCGACGGTCTGCGTCGAGCCGACGAAGGCCGTCCACCAGCCGGAGACGACGATCTGGTCCTTGTCGCGCAGCGCGCTGACGAAGATGCCGAGCGTCGGGATCAGCCAGACGATGACGATCAGCAGAACGGCGGCGTGAACGAAGAGGCGGGCGGGGCCGATCTTGAAGTAGCTTCCAGCAGCGGTCATCTCAATGCCCCTTCAGTTCGCGATTGGCGCGGCGCACGTTCCACACCATGATCGGCGTGACGGCGAGCATGATGATGATGGCGATGACGGCGCTTCGGCCGGAATCGCCGCCGCCGCGGAACATCCAGTCGAACATCAGATTGGCCAGCACCATCGTCTGCCACTGGCCGTTGGTCATGGTCAGCACGATATCGAAGACCTTGAGGACGAGGATGGTGATCGTCGTCCAGACGACGGCGATGGAGCCCCAGACCTGCGGCACCATGATGCGCCAGAAAATCTGCCAGCCATTGGCGCCGTCAATGACGGCGGCCTCGATCGTCTCCTCGGGGATGCCGCGAAGTGCCGCCGACAGGATGACCATGGCAAAACCCGTCTGGATCCAGATCAGGATGATCATCAGGAAGAAGTTGTTCCAGAAGGGAATGGAAATCCACACCTCGGGCGTGCCGCCGAAGGTCTGGACGATGGCGTTCAGCAGGCCGATCTGGACGTCGTTGCCGCCGCGATATTCATAGATGAATTTCCAGATGACCGAGGCGCCGACAAAGGAGATCGCCATCGGCATGAAGACGATGCTCTTGGCGATATTGCCCCACCAGATGCGATCGGTCATCACCGCGATGACGAGGCCGAAGAAGGTGCAGGCGGCCGGCACGACGGCAAGCCAGAGGATGTTGTTGAAGATCGACTGGCGGAATTCGCGGTCGTTCAGGGCCCACAGGTAGTTCGTCGCGCCGACGAACTCGTTGCCCGACCGGTCGTAGAAGGACAGGATGAAGGTCGCAACGACGGGATAGACAAGGTAGACGATCAACAGGAACAGCGCCGGACCGAGGAACAGCCAGGGGCGGATCATTGCGCGCCGGTTCAGGTTGCGCGAGGCCTGACGGATGTCACCGTCCTTCACCGGCAGAGCGAGATCGAGAATCATGTTCGAGAAAAAGAAATAGGCCGAGCACGCGATAACGGCCCCGACCACGACGCCCAAAGCGGACACAATCTGCAACAGCATTTCGCCCCTCCCCTGCTTCCCCTGATCTTATTCCGACCGGTTGTTATTCTGACGGGTCAGCGCCGGTCATCGTCAATCTTTGATTGCTCAGAATATATGCTGCGTTGGCCGGGCTCCTTGCGAACCCGGCCAGTCATGCAAGCCATGCCGCCGGCAAGCCGGCGGCACCGTTTTGAGGATTACTTGATGCCGTCCCAGGCGCTCTGGATTTCGGCTGCGGCGTCCTGCGCGGACTTGCCACCGACGAAATCGACCATGCCCGTCCAGAAGGCGCCGGCGCCGATCTTGCCCGGCATCAGGTCGGAACCGTCGAAGCGGAAGGTGGTGGCCGAGGTCAGGATCTCGCCTTCCTTCTTCATCTGCGGATTGGCGTAGGCCTCGGTGCTGACGCCCTTATACGGGGTCAGGAAGCTCGACTGCGCCATCCAGACCTCATGTGCGATCGGGGTCTTCAGGAAGTCGATGAAGGCACGGGCGGTCTTCGAGTCCTTGGCGATCGAGACGAGGGTGCCGGCGCCGAGAACCGGCTTGCCGAGTTCGGGATGCGACGCAAAGGTCGGCATGTAGAAGAAGTCGGCATCCTGGCCGAGCTTCGTGCCCTCCGGGAAGAAGGACGGAATGAACGAGGCCTGATGGTGCATGTAGCACTTCGGCGGAACAGCGAAGAGGCCCTTCGGGCTGTCGCGGAAATCGGTCGAGGCCACGGCCGCGACGCCGCCGTCGACATATTTCTCGTTCTTGGCGAACTTGCCGAATTCGTCGATCGCGGCAACGACGGCCGGATCGGTGAACTTCAGCTCGTTGGTCGTCCACTTGTCATAGGCCTCAGGCGGCTGGGTGCGCAGCATGATGTCCTCGACCCAGTCGGTCGCCGGCCAGCCGGTGGCGCCGCCGGACCCGAGACCGATGCACCAGGGAACGCCGCCGTCCTTGACGATCTGATCGGTCAGGGCATGCAGCTCTTCCATGGTCGTCGGGATCTTGTAGCCGGCCTCTTCGAAATTCTCCGGAACATACCAGACCAGCGACTTCACGTCGGCCTTGTAAGGGAAGGCGTAGAAGGCTTCCTTGCCGTCCTTGCCCTTGTAGGTGCCGTAACCGACCCAGCTGTCGCCGGCGCCGTAATTGTCCTTGATCCACTTGGAGTTGTCATCGCCGAGCGGCGTCAGGAAGCCCTTGCTGGCGAGATCGGCCAGGAGGCCCGGCTGCGGCAGGATGGCGACGTTCGGCGGCGAGCCCGCCTGCGTGTCGATGACGATCTGCTGTTCGTAATTTTCGGAAGAGGAATATTTGGCTTCGATGCCGGTGGCTTCGGTGAAATAGGCAAGAACGCTCATGAAGAACGCCTCGTCCTCGCCGCGCCACGGCCCGAAGATCGTCAGCGGCTGACCCTTCAGATCGGCATGCGCGGCCTTGAATTCGTCATAGCTCTTCCAATTGAACTTGGAATCCTGGCCCGGGGCAAATTTCAGATCGGCCGCGGACGCAGCACCGGCAAAAAGCGCCGCCACGGCAACGCTCATCAAAAATGACTTTTTCATGTGATCATCCTCCCATCACAATCCCAACCACGCCGAATTCCCTCAAAAAGAAATTTCAAAGCGCTTTGACACCCAACTCATTTCACTTTCAGTGGAATGGAGTCAAGTCATTTCGCGAAAAACCGGCTGTGTACAGGCGGAATATCGCAGCGCAGCAGCGCCTATCGGGAAATATGGAGCGATTTTTCTTGAGTCAAGCGCACCAAATGCTACATAATTGAAAGCGCTTTGGATGCCCCGGGGAGGCGACAAGCCTTTTCAAGATGGCTAAAGAGCGGGCGGGGAGGAAGCATAGCAGGTGAATCTCAAGCAGCTATCGGAATTGCTGGGACTGTCGCAAACGACGGTGAGCCGAGCGCTCAACGGCTATCCCGAGGTCAACGAGGCGACCCGGGAGCGCGTGCTCCAGGCCGTCAAGGAAACCGGGTACCGGCCGAACAAGGCGGCGCAGCGGCTGGCGACCGGCAAGGCGGGCTCGATCGGCCTCGTCATGCCGACGGCGCCCGGCCATCAGTCCGACGTGCATTTCGGCGAATTCCTGGCCGGGCTCGGCGAGGAGGCCGTGCGCCACGATTTCCATTTCGTCATCATGCCGGCCGACCCGGACGACGAGGTGGCAGCACTCCGGCGCCTTGCGATCAGTGGCAATGTCGATGCGCTGTTCGTCGCCTATATGCGCGGCCACGATCCGCGGCTTCCCATGCTGAAATCGCTCTCCATCCCCTATGTCGTGCACGGCCGCTCCTTCGGTTCGGAGCCGGACTATCCCTATCTCGACATCGACAATGAAGGCGCCTTCTACGATGCGACGCGGCTCCTGCTGCAACTCGGCCATACGCGCTTTGCGCTGATGAACGGACCGATGCATCTCGATTTCGCCATCCGCAGAAGAAACGGCGTGGTCGCGGCCCTTGCCGAGCGCGGGCTCGCGCTCGAGGAGGATTGCGTCAGCCACGCGCTGATGACCGACGAACAGGGGCTGCTGGCGATGGAACGCTTCCTGCAGTTGCCGGAGCGGCCGACGGCGATCCTCTGCTCCAGCACGGTGCTGGCGCTTGGCGCGATCCGCGCGGTCAACCAGGCGGGATTGCGGCTCGGCGAGGATATTTCGCTGATCGCCCACGACGACGTGCTGCCGCTGTTGAAGCCGGAAAACTTCTCCGTGCCGCTGACGACGACGCGCTCCTCGCTCAGGGCCGCCGGCGCCCGCATCGCCCAGCGGCTGATCGGCACAGTGAAACAGGCCGGCCCCTTCCCCGACCAGGAACTCTGGAAGACCGAATTGATCGTCAGGGCCTCGACCGGCCCTGCCCCGCAAATATGATCAAAACTGCGGCGGGGTCTGCCCTGCGGTGCGATGGGCGGCAATGACCGTGTTGGCCATCAGCATGGCGATGGTCATCGGGCCGACGCCGCCGGGAACCGGTGTGATGGTGCTGGCGACCGCGGAAACCTCCTGGAAGGCGACGTCGCCGACGAGCCGGGTCTTGCCCTCGCCTCTTTCGGGGGCCGCCACGCGATTGATGCCGACGTCGATGACCGTCGCACCCGGCTTCACCCAATCGGCCTTGACCATTTCCGGCCGACCGACCGCGGCGACCAGAATATCGGCGTTGCGGCAGACCTCGGCGAGGTTCTTGGTCCTGGAGTGAGCGATCGTCACCGTCGCATTGGCGTTGAGCAGCAATTGCGCCATCGGCTTGCCGAACAGGTTGGAGCGGCCGATGACGACGGCGTTGAGGCCGGAGAGATCCTCGCCATGGGTGCGGCGGACGAAGACCATGGCGCCGGCCGGCGTGCAGGAGACCAGCCCGGTCTTCAGGTCGCCGGTGGCGAGCTTGCCGGCATTGACGACGCTGAGGCCGTCGACATCCTTTTCCGGAAGGATCGACTGAATGATCGGCTCGCTGTCGAGCGGCTTCGGCAAAGGCAGCTGCACCAGGATGCCGTGGATCGACGGATCGGCGTTGAGGGTGGCGACGAGGGCGGCCAGATCCTCCTGCCTGGTTTCGGCCGGCAGCGTGTGCTGGATGGACTTGAAGCCGCATTCCTTGGCCATGCGGCCCTTGGAGCCGACATAGGCGTGGCTCGCCGGGTCGTCGCCGACGATGATGACGGCAAGGCCGGTGGTGACGCCGCTGCTCTTTTCCAGCGCTGCCGTCGCACTCTTGACCGTCTGAATTACGGATGCAGCTACGTTCTTGCCGTCGATTACTGTCGTCACGCGTCTCTCCGCCCTGTTTTCATGTCAATCTATGGATAGTTGACGAGCGTCAAATGCCCGCTAACGCCCTATCCTGTCGGAAAGCCGCAATGCAATATCAAACTTGCAAGGAAATGTTCGTTCAGCGCAGCGGCTGCCGCCCTTCGAGTGCATGAACACGCAGCCGGTCGCGCAGGCCGGAGATCTCGGAGCGCAGCACCTCCACCTCGTCGACCGGCGGCGGGACCGGTTGAGATGCCCGCATGGAAGAGGGCGATGGCGACACAGGCATCTCCTCTTCGGCGACCGTGCGCTTACGCCGGCGCAGTAGCGAAGCCGCAGCAAGACCTGTGATGAAACCCGCGGCAGCGCCGGCGAGCGAACGCCCGGTCCGGCCATCCGCGGCCGATACCGCCGTTGCCAGCGCCGGCTTGATGAGAGCGATATGGCCGTCGGCGGCCGTTCCCGCCGACACGGAAGCCGCATCGTCCAGGCGCGACCGTGCGGCAGCCGCCTTCTCGCTGAGTTCGGTCAGCCGGGAAAGATCGACGCCGGTATCGCGGCTTTGAGCGATCAACGTGTTGCGGCGATCGTTCAGGCCCCTACGCGCATCGACGGCGGCCTTGGCAGCGGCGTTGGCAGCCTGAGCAAGACGGGTAAGCTCCTTGCTCATATTCTCCTTCAGGCCATCGGTCTCGGCCTGCTGCTGCAAGAGGCGCGGATGACGCGGGCCGAGCTCGGCCGAAAGCTGCGCCAGCGCCGTCTTGGCGATGGCATATTTGTCTCGCCAGTCCTGCAGCGCCGGCGAGAGCATATCGGCGGGCAACGAACCAGCGAGCACTTCGGCAAGTTTTGCCGCCTTCAGCCGGTCGGCCTGCGCCTTGGCGGTCAGGATCGTCTGGTCGGCCTCTTTCAGATCGGCATCGAGCCGGTCGATCTGGCGGCGAAGATCGATCGCCACCTTGACGTTGCCTTCGCCGCTCTTTGCCGTGAAGGCTGTCAGTTCGGCCTTTGCCTCGTCATAGGCCTTGCGCAGGGTGGCGTCGGTTTCGGTGTTTCCGCCGGATCCGTCTCCGGCGGAAACCGCCTCGGCAAGCCTTGCGGCGATGCGCATGGATTTACCGCTGTCGCCTGTCGTCACCCTGACGAGGATCGTACCGGCGGCGGCATCGGGCAGGATCTCGACCGCATGTTTCAACGTCGCCTCGGCGCGCGAGGCCGGATCGGCAGCCGCGCCGGTCGCCGAGAGGAGATCGAGCGCAACGCCAAATGCATCGGCGCTGCGGCCGGCAAATTCGGGATCGCGATCGAGTTTCAGAGCGGTGACCGTCGAAGCGACCACCCGCGCCGACAGCAATCCTTTCGCCGCAGCCTGGGTGAAGGCGGCGCGGCTTGCGGCATCGGTCTTCACGCCGAGCGTCGCTTCGGCGCGGTAGAGAGCCGGCGAAGCCGGCATCAGCGCCGGCAGGCCCGCGCCGATGATCGTCGCAGCGGCGACCGTCATCGCAAGACCAATGCCGCCGGCGCGCCGCAATGGCGCTGCCGGTCCCTCACGGATCACCGCCGGTGGTTCGGGCGGGATCATCGGCTCGCTGGCCGGAGCAGCAAGTTCCGCATGGCGCGCCGGCTCCTGAGGAAGCGGATGGCCGACATCATTGGCAGCCCGCAGGCGATTGCCGAGGATGGTTTCGATGCGGTCGACGAGTGGCGCCGTCAGTGCCGCTTTTGCCCGCTGCTCTTCCAGCGCGCGGCCGATGGCGCGCAGCAGTTCGGCCTCGGGCGGGGCGATATCAGGCCGGTGCGACCCGGGCAATCCGTAGGCATCGTCATGGGTGCGCGCCATTGCGGGCGTCGTCGGCCGGGCGGCGGCGCGATCGTGAAAGCTGCTTCTGGCTCTGCTATCGTACATTTGCGCCACATCTCATGCACGGGGATGGCCGAGTTCGCTCATCCGCACGCGATGCGGATGATTAAACGACTCTAAATATTCATGGCAAAGAAATGGTTAACCGGGCCGGCAAGAAATGAGAGCATTGCCTGATTTCTGAGAAATCGGGCAATGCTCATCTCTTAATTTTATGCAAAGCCGCAGCACAGTTTTGCTGAATTGCTCGCTTCAGCTCGCCTTCTTGTGGCTCGACGGCGGCTGCAGGACGGTTTGGTGTTCTTCCGGATGGCTGAGAATTCTTTCCCGCCGTTGGAAGCGATAGCGCAGCACATGGTAGAGAAAGACCGGGATGCCGATAATGTAACGGCGCCAGAGCCGGGCCGGCTCCTGGATCAGGCGATAGGCCCATTCCATGCGCATCATCCGCACCGTCTTCGGCGCACGCGGAACGGCGCCGGACACGAAGTCGAAAAGCGCGCCGACGGTCAGCACCAGGCGGGCATGATCGGCGCGGATGTGGTCGTGAACCCATTTCTCCTGTAGCGGCGTTCCCATGCCGACGATCAGGATATCGACCTTCTGCCGCTCGAGCTCCTCGATGACGAGAGAGGGATCGTCCTTGTCGAAATAGCCGTCGGAGACGACGACGAATTCATGCCAGGGCGTATGCTTGCGGAAATTTTCCGCCGCCGTCTCGACGACCGAACGCGTGCCGCCGACGAGGCCGATGCGACGCGGGGCCTCCATGAAGGTGAGGAAGGCCGGCACGAAATCGGTGCCGTTCAGATTGGCGGGAAACGGCGAACCATGGGCGATCTGCGACGCAATGTTCAGGCCGATGCCATCCGGCAGCACCAGATTGTGCGACATGATTCGGTAATATTCATCATCGCGAAGCGCGGTCAGCATGTTGTGGGCATTGACGAAGCAAACCACGGTCTGGCCGACGGGAATGGAGGCCAGCTCGTTGATGAAAACGAGGGCGTCGTCCCAGCCAAGGTCGCAGACCGGCAGATCGAAGATCGTCCGCCGCGATGCGAGCACCGCGAAGTTTGCAATCAGATTCATTCCAACCTCCTGCCGAGGATGCTTCATCCGCCCGACATCCCGGAAAACAAGCCCACACTTCCCGCATCGGCGCTCGAAAGGCCGGTCGCGTCCCGCCGGGACGGCGTCGCCCCGAACCCGGAAGCGGCACATGCCAAGCTGTGGCACCTGATATAACAGGACGGTTTCAAACAACCCTTAGGAAAATTCCTTGGATTTCCATGCGCGCATAAGTGGTTTGTTAACCACATGCGCCAACGACAAACGGCGCCCTGCGGCGCCGCTTTTCTCGATGATAGGATGGTATTAACGCATGTCGCCCGGAAGTGTCAGCGGTTCCGGGATAACGACATGCGTAAAAACAAGGAGCTTTAGTGAGCGGCCGGTGCCGGCGCATCGCCGGCCGGTGCGGTCTCGACGATCTTGACGGGTGTGCTCACCTTCTTCGGCTGCCCGGCGGAGCTTTCCTTGACATCTTCCTTGGAGAGATAGTCGAGCTGCTCCAGCATCACGTCGGCGACATATTCGCCGCCGAGCCGCTCGTTCATGCCCTTCTTGATCTCATCGCGGAAGGCCTTCGGATCGAAGGATTTGATGTGGGCGATATCGACCATCTTGTTGCCGACGAGCAGGCTGAAAAGCTCGTCCGTCGTCATCTCGGCCAACGGCAGCGTCACACCCTTCAACATCTCCTTGTTCATCATGAAGGAAACGCGGCCAAGGAAATAGCCGGTGATCGCACCGTCACCGATGATCGGCACCGTGATCGTTTCACCCTTCACCAGTTCGAGCGCGCTCTGCTTGGAATCCGTCGCAGCGGGCGCCGGCGCGGTCGCCAGGTACACTGAGAAATAGACCGATGCCAAGGTG
Organism: Rhizobium sp. CIAT894; assembly: GCF_000172795.2. Lineage (NCBI taxonomy): Bacteria > Pseudomonadati > Pseudomonadota > Alphaproteobacteria > Hyphomicrobiales > Rhizobiaceae > Rhizobium > Rhizobium sp. CIAT894. The sequence goes on along the minus strand of NZ_CP020947.1, from coordinate 723,994 downwards.
ATGGCGCAAACCCAGACGCCGGTGAGGACGAGCTTGATCATCAGTTACCACGCGCGGCGAATTGTTCCTGGGAATAGGTTCCGTCGGCATCGGCGTCCTGAACGGCGTTCTTCAGCAGGTCGGCGACAGCGCGAACCGCTTCGAGATGCGCCTCGACCCGCCGGGCATTGAGAACCAGCTTCTTCTTCAGGCCGTGCAGCTGATCGAGATGGGTGGCGGCAAGCTCGGCCGGATCGGTGTCGCGGAAAAGCATCGACAACTCGTAGAGGCAGCGGCTCTTGTGCGCATTGGAGACCTTGAGATCGAACTGCGGATCGCTGCCGATCCGGGTGTTCTCATTGTCGATGATCATTTCGAGGCGTCCGAGAACGGATTTGATCCTGTATTCGTTCGAAACTATTTCCATTGTACCCTCGGTTATGCGTCGCTTGCCGACTTGGCGTCGGCGGTCGGCGTGCCAAATGTCTTGCGCTGGAAGTCGTCGATCATGCTGAGTGCAGTGTTGCGGTCACGATCATCGGTCGAGGCATTGACGATCTTGCCTTCCTGCCGGCGCAGCTGCTCGCTGTACATCTGCTTGGCGATGCCGATGCCGTCACCCTTGGCCATGGTGTTGCCGAGCTGTTCGGCCATCATGCCTTTCCAGATATCGCCGGTCGCGCCCTTGCCGTAGACGTCCTCGCTTTCGCTCGGCAGCATGGACTTGACGAAATTCTGCAGAACCATGGCCTCGAATTTCCGGTAGCTTTCCGGCACTTCCTCGGCCTTGGTGCGGTTCTGGATGTTATTGACGCCGCTCTTCTGGCCGATATGGTCGAGAATATCGACCGTATTGGAGAAGCCCTTGCCGTTTTCGGCGAGGCTCGTTGCGGCAAAGGCCGCACGATTTGCCTTCAATTTTTCCTGGGCCGCCTGAACCTCCATGGGGTCGGCGGCTTTGACAACGTCCAGGACCAGATCACTGGGGGGCGAAATAGCCACGTTACAATCCTCTAATTTAAGATCGTAACGACTATGGGTTTCGAAGCTTGCTGGAGGCTGGTGTTGCGAATTGCTGATCGATGACATCGTAGACGGCGTTGTCATCGGCCTCGCGGCGCTCGGCCTCGAGGGCGTCGTTCATGTTTTCTTCGAAACGATCGCCCTTGGCGCGCTCGCGCGCCAGCCGCATCTCGTGGATCTGCTGCATGCCGGTCAGTTGCTGGTCCTTGATGGTGAGCCGGCCGAATCGATCCGCGTAATTCTGCGAGAAGGCGTGGTGGACCGGATCCATCGAGCCGAGCGCGAGGATGACGTCGTCCATCGCCGCATTGACCTCGACGCGCTGGCGGCTGGTTTCGGCCAGGTCGTTCTCGGCCATCCTTTCGAGATGCCGCTGCACCAAGAGCAGTCGCTTGAGCTTCTGGGAGCGGTTCTTTTCGACCATATCTGCCTCAACGTCCGATATAGATCGAGCCGAAGGACTGGCTGAACTGGCTGACCATCGCCGCAATCGAGAAGTAGATCAGGAAGAGCCCGCCCATCAGCAGATAGGGCGTGGAGATGAAGTAGACGGGGATCTGCGGTGCCAGCTTGTTGATGAAGCCGATCGAGACGTTGAAGATCATCCCGTAGATCAGAAACGGGCTCGCCAGCCGCAGCATGATGTAGGTGGTCTGCTCCAGCGTGTCGGTAAAGGAGATCAGCGTCGCGCGCATCTGCATCAGGCCGCCGAAGGGCATGGTGGTGTAGGAATCGATCAGCGCCCGGAAGACGATGTGATGGAAATCCATCATGAAGAGAATCATGATGCCGGCAAAGGTGATGAAGCCGGACAGACTGCTTTCCGGCGTGTCTTCGATGATGTCGGCCGAACCCGGCTGGGTGTAGCCGACCATCGTGGCAAGGATCGTCGCGGCGAACTGCATGCCGAGCGTGTAGATCCGCGCCAGCAAGCCGTACATCACGCCGACCAGCGATTCGCTGAAAATCAGGCCGATATAGGTTGGCGAACCCGTGTGGACGGCCGGGTAGACCGTGTCCCAGAGCAGCGGCATGACGGCAATCGAGAGTGCGCCGGCGATGAAGACGCGCAGCTGTTCGGGCACGCGCGCCGAGGAAAAACCCGGAAGAACCAGCACACAGCCACCGATCCGGCAGAAAACCAGGAACAGCGCGAGCACGGTCCCTTGCGGGTCTGTTATCATGAAATAGAGCCCAAAATCTTTATCTCGATGCCCTTGGCCAGTTCGACATGCGACAGCACCGGCAGCGTGGCGAACAGCCTTTCGATGATCATGCGCACATAGGAGCGTGTTTCCGGCGACGTGACAAGGGCGAATGGCAGGCCGCGATCCATGAACTCACGGATAACTTTGGTGGCCTGTTCGCTGAACTCCTCGAGGCTGCGCGGATCGATGTCGAATTCGATCACTTCGCCCTTGGGGTCGCGCTTCAGCGCCTGGTGGAAGGCGAGATCCCATTTGCTGCCGAGCCTGAGCACACGCAGCACGCCGTTGTCGGCAAGGTCGCCGCAAAGCTGCTGGGCCATGCGGATGCGGACATGCTCGACGATCTGCTCGGTCTTCCTGACATGCGGGGCGAGTTCGGCCACCGCTTCGAGAATGAGGTGCAGGTTGCGGATCGAGACGCGTTCGGCCAGCAACAGCTTGAGCACCGCCTGCAGGCCCGAATAGGACATGTGCGACGAGCAGATCTCGTCGGCAAGCTTCTTATATTCGGGGTCGAGCCGGTCGATCAGCACCTTGACGTCCTTGTAGGACAGAAGCTGCGGCAGGTTGTTGCGAATGACCTCGCTCATATGGGTCAGCACGACGGAGACGTTGTCGATCGGCTGGAAGCCCTCGCGTTTCAGATCGTCGGCGAAGTTTTCCAGGATCGAGACGGCAGGCATGCCGAAAGCCGGTTCGCGGATTTCGTCGCCCGGAATGCTCGGCCGGCGGCCGGCGCCGGTGACGACGAGGACTTCACCGACGCGCAAGAGATTGGAGGCGACCGTCGTGCCGTGGATGCGGATCTGGTAGGACTTCTCGGCGATGGCGATATCGTCGGTCACCTTGATCTCGGGCACGACGAAGCCGTATTGCGTGGCAAACTTCTTGCGCATCTTGCCGACGCGGAAGGCGAGTTCCTGGTGGGCGCCGAGCAGACGCGTCGAGACCATCTTGCCGAGCGCGAGTTCGATCTCGGAGGTGCGCAGCACCGACTTGACCGAATCCTTTTCCAGTTCCTTGTTCTGGACGACCTTCTTTTCCTCCTGCTCGCGGCGAAGCATGTTTTCAGCCTCGACCTGACGCGGGATGAACCAGGCGCCGAAGGCGAGAAGACTGCCGAGGATCACAAAGGGGACAAACGGCAGGCCCGGCATGAGGGCGAGCACGAACATCAGCACGGCCGAGACCGAGAGCGCACGGGGGTAGCCGCTCAGCTGATTGACGACCGCCTGGTCGGTGGAGCCGGTGGTGCCGCCGCGCGAGACGAGCAGGCCGGCGGCGAGCGAGACGATGAGGGCCGGCATCTGCGAGACGAGGCCGTCGCCGACCGAGAGCTTGACGAAGACGTCGGCCGCTTCGCCGATCGGCATGCCGTGGCGGAAATAGCCGATGATGATGCCGCCGAAGACGTTGATGGCGGTGATGATGAGGCCGGCGACGGCATCGCCGCGCACGAATTTCGAGGCACCGTCCATCGCACCGAAGAAGGAGCTTTCCTCTTCGAGTTCTCTGCGCCGGCGCTGGGCTTCCTTCTCGTCGATGATGCCGGCCGAAAGATCGGCATCGATCGACATCTGCTTGCCGGGGATGGCATCGAGAGTGAAACGCGCCCCAACTTCGGCGATACGCGTGGCACCCTTGGTGATGACGATGAAGTTGATGGTGATGAGGATCAGGAAGACGATCAGACCGATGACGAAGTCGCCGGACATGACAAGGCTTGCAAAACCGGCGATGACGCCGCCCGCCGCATCGTGGCCTTCATTGCCGTGGGACAGGATGACGCGGGTCGTCGCGATGTTCAGCGCCAGCCGGGTCATCGTCGCGATCAGCAGAATGGTCGGAAAAGACGAGAAATCGAGCGGCTTCTGGATCCATAGCGCGACCATCAGGATCAGCACCGAGAAGGCGATCGAGAAGGCCAGCCCCATATCGATCAGGAACGGCGGAATCGGCAGGAAGAGAATGCAGATGATGCCGATGATGCCGAGGGCAAAACCGATATCGCGCAGGCTCGGGGCGGCTTTCGGAAGGGGTAGTGCAGGTGGTTGCGCCATAACTGTCCCGTCTCTTCATGAGAGGAGCGGACATGAGGTCCGCCAATTCGGACCGACAATTAAATGGCGAAGCTTGCGCGAAGGTGGCTCAGAAACCCGACTGAATGCGCGAGAAGACCAGATTGGTAAAAATCGAAACCTGCGAGCCGACAAAAGGCGCGGTGACACCGACCACGACCAGCACGGCGACGATCTTCGGCACGAAGGTCAATGTCGCTTCCTGCACCTGGGTCAGCGCCTGGATCAAGGCAATGACGAGACCCACCACCATCGCAGCGAGGACGGCGGGACCGGAGGCAATCAGGACGGTCCAGATCGCGGCCTGGAACAGATCCAATGCATCAGCTTCATTCATCCGAAGGCAACCTCATATCGCCTTGAGGCGGCCCCGCCATGGCCGGGCCGCTATTGGTTGGTATCATCCGACGCGGCGGCGCGGCGGTATCAGGTATCGCTGCTGTCGCTGGTGGTCGTCGTGGTCGGCGCCTTGTCGGCAACGGTGATTCCCGCCTGCACGAGTATATTACCGCCATCCGTGGTCGTCGCAATGATGCCATCGGAATAAACCTTGACAGATTCGATGGTGCCTTTGACGGTGCCGTCGGCGCTTTCCATGTATTTGCCGACATAGCTACTGGCCTGGGTGAGGCTCGAGCTCGCCAGAAGGGTGTCCAGCTTGGTATTGGTCTGGACCGTCTGCTCGACCTGCGAGAAGGTCGCAAGCTGCGCCACCTGCTCGCTCGCCTTCATCGGATCGGTCGGGTCCTGGTTCTTCATCTGCGCAATGAGCAGCTGAAGGAAATTGTCGTAGTTGAGCGTCGCCTTCTTGGCCGAACTCGACGTGCTCGTCGAGGTCGAGCTGCCCACGCCTGAGGTTGCGTCTACCGCCATGGTGCGATCTCCCTACGAATCTGCTCGACCATCGTCGGCGGCATTTCGTGGTTGTTGAGGATATTGTCTTCGATCGCGTAGAGGCCGCGGATCGCCTTCAGCGCGTCGAAAGCGCGGCCGGTCGAGACGAGTGCATCGATGCGCTTCAGTTCGGCGAGGATTTCCTCGTTCTTGAAGCAGGCGAGCAGCATGGTGATCGACTTGCGGAACATCGCCGTCGAATGGTCCTTGCCCTCGGGATTGATGAGGATCATCTGCGCGATGAAATAGAGCTGGCGCAGCGGCGTCGTGGCGCCTTCCGGCTGGAGAACGTGGTTTTCGAGAAGGAATGTCACATCATTCAGGAATTCCAGCGCGACCTTGCGGTCGACGCGCAGGACGGCGCCGTTGATGAAGATTCTTTCTCCGGCTTTCAGAGAAATTCGAAGTGTGCTTTTCATTTAAGTCCATCCCTGATGATGGTGGTAACGTCGATGATGCCCTGGTAGTTATTAGACAGACGTTTTCGTATCCTGTCGCATTCCTTCAATATCCAGATCGCAATCGAGATGAGATTGGCCCTCAGCTCGATCTCCAGTTGGTTGTCGGGATGTTTCAGATCCTCGATGAAGCTGATCCATACCCGGCGCGTATAAAACAGGGCTTCGATGGCTTCGCGGCCGTATTTTTCCTTATCGCGCGCCAACGACAGCAGGTCTATGGACCGGTCAAGGACCTGCCATTCCCGCTCTTTCGCGTCGGCCACCGAGTCCTGCATGACTTCGGCATATGAGAACTGATACATTCATGCATCCTTCTGTGCGCGCCTTTGATCATCAAAGGTAGTTTACGAGACTCAACTGCTGGATCTTCGAGACGATCGTGTAAGCCGTTTCAAGCTGCGTTTCCAAAGTCTTGACGAGGGTCGAGGCTTCGTAGGGATCGACGCCCTGGAGATCGACGAGCTTGTTCTTGATAATGTTCGACTGGGCGTCGAGAGCGTCGTTGGACTTTTTGACGCGCTCCTGGGAAAGGCCGAGCTGGCTTGCCTGCGTCACGAGGCCGCTGGTCGCCTTCGTCGTGTAAGTGATCGCTTGCTTGGACACCGTGCTCATCGCATCGGCGCTGAGGTTCTGACCGAGCAGCGCCGAGGTCATCACCGAGGCGAGTGCCATGTAGCGCATGCCTTCGGAATTGGCGTTGGTCGAGGATTCGATCACTTCCGAATTGCTGATGCGGCTCGTCATGTTCTGGTTTGATGCCTGCGACCAGCCGGTCGTCGCGTTGGTCCAGTTTGCCTGGCTGAACATCGGCTCGACCGTCCCCGTGATGAAGGTTTCCATCTCGGCGCCTGTGAGCGCGCTGACCGCCTTCGGGGGCGCGAGACCGGCTGCATAGCTGTTCAGCGCCGTAACGATGGCGGCACTCGTCGCCGTCGTCTTGTCGGTCAGCGGCTGCACGTCGGTGTTGATGCCGGAGAACAGGTATTCGCCGTTCACCATGGTATTGGCCGTGTCCATCATGGTGGAGAGCGCGCTGGTCGCCGACTGGATGGCGACGGTAATGCTGCCTGGATCGTGACTGCCCTGGAGCGCCGTCAGCTTCGAAACGAGGCCGTCACCGACGTCCTTCATCTTGGAAAGGCCGAGCTGCGAGGATTCCATGCGCGCGGTGACGAGCGAATTGCTTGCTTTGATCGAGTCGATCCTGTCGACCTCGCGGCTGAAATCCACGCTTCGGGCGGCATTGCCGCCGAGCGAGACTCCGATATCGGCATAGACTCCCGTCGTTGCTTCCATCGTCGCCTTCGTCATCTGGTTCTGCCCCTGACGAATGGTCAAGCGCATCGCATTCTGAATGGCCGAACTTGAAATAAATGAGCTCTTCATGGCTTAACTCGCAATATCCAGCAATGACTTCAACATTTCGTCAACGGCGTTCAGGATTTTCGTCGCCGCCTTGTAGGACTGCTCGATGTCGAGGAGCAGCGTCAGTTCCTCGTCGAGGTTGACGCCAGTTTCATTGGAATAGGCTTCGTCGGAGCGTGACAGCGCCGCCGAAGTGTTCTCGGCCGCCGTCGTGGCGTTGCTGCGATACTGCTCGAGCCAGCCGAGGGAATTCGTGGCATATTCCATGATGCTGACGTTGGAATCGATGCCCGTCGTCGCGTCAAAACCGACTGCCGGCCCCGCCGCGGGGTCGAAATCGATGTCGGAGCCCAGCGCCGTATAGAGGCGATCGAGGTCGGTCGTATAACCGCTGAGGCCGGTGGGGTTACTGACGAGGCCAGTGGCGTTGACGCCGCCATCGCGCAGGCGCATCGGGTCGCCGCCTTGCGAGGTGATGACCCGGCTGCTGACGGTGATGGTCGAGGCCATGCCGGCAATCGCGGTGGCGCCGGTATCGACCGTGCCACCGCTCCAGGTGAAGAGGCCGGGTACATAGGCCGGACCAGCTGCCGTGTTCTGCTCCTTGAAAAGCGAGACCAGGCCGCGGGCGATTTCGTCGAGCTGCTTCTGGAAGTTCGGGGCGATCTCGTCGCGGACCTGGAGGAGCGACTGGAGGCTCCCCTGCCCTGTCGTCGTCGCTCCGCTGCCACGCGGAAGCGCCACACCGTCCACATAGACCGAATTGCCGAGTATCGTGGCGGTATAGACATCCTGCGATTTGAACGTCACCTTGCGCGGGACCGTCTCGAAGAGGATCGTCCCGTCGGTGGTGCTCAGCACCATATCGTTGTTGTCGCGCGTCGTCGTGTTGACGCCAACGATCTGCGAAATCTGCTTGAGTGCCTTCTCGCGTTCGTCGAGGGCGCCGGATGCATCCGCACCCGAGGCCGTCGCGGTTTTCACCGCATTGTTGGCCTTCTCGAAGTCACTGAGGAGCGTATTCAGCTTATCGACGTCGGTGGCGATCTGCTTGTCCGCGCCGGCGCGGACGTCCTGAACGGATTGCGATGCGTTGTTCAGCGAGTTGGCGACGTCCTGGGCGGCGGTGATGGCGCCCTGGGCGGCAACGGTGCTGCCCGGCGCCGTGCGGAAGGCCTGAAGCTTCTGCTGAAAAACGCCGAGGTAGGTGGATGGCGACGTTTCGTAGTCGTTGCCACCCATGATCGACTTGAGGTCATCGAGACCACTCAGCAACGCCTGCTGGGCGCTGTCCTGAGAAGACGATTTCAGATACTGGCGCAGGAGAGCATCTTCCTGCGCCCGGTCGATCTTGACGACCTGCGCGCCGTTCAGGGACGTGGTGAGCATCGCCTGCCGGCGCACGTAATCCTTGTTGCCCGCATTCGAAATATTGTTCGATACGACACTGCTCTGCGTGCCGGTATTGTTGAATATTCCCTGCGCGGTATTCAGTGCTGACGTGAGCGACATGGCTTACCCGTTACCCTGCTTATCTCTTGAGGTTGACGAGAACGTCCATGATGTCGGACCCAGTCTGGAACACCTTGGAATTGGCGGTATAGCTGCGCTGCGCCTCGATCATCTCGGTCAGTTCGCCGGCGAGGTCGACGTTCGAACCTTCGAGAGCGCCCGATTTGATCGTGCCGAGACCGTTGGTCTGCGGGAAGCCGGTGACGGTGACGCCCGATTGGCCGTTGGCGCTGTAGACGTTGCCGCTCATCAGCGTCAGCTTGTCCGGGCTTGCGACGTTAGCAAGCGGGATACGGTAGAGCGGCTTGTTGGTGCCATCCTCGTACTTGGCGTAGACGATGCCGTCGCCATCAATCGTGACGTCCTTGACCGGGCTTGCAGCCTGGCCGTTCGGCGTACCGGTGCCGGCAAAGGCGGCGCCGAGCTGCGTGAAGCCGGAGAGATCCATTTTGATGGTCTGACCGGTCACCGTATCGGCGATGTTAACAGTACCCGTCGAGTTGGTTATTTTGCCGTTGGCGTCGAAATCGAGCGTGGTCGTGCCAACGGCGCCGCCAGCGCTATAGGGAAAGGAGGTCGTGCCGCCAGTTGCCGCATTGGCGTTGCGGAAGATCGCAACCTGCCAGCTGCTGTTAACGGCAGGCGGCGCTGGCGGCGGCGTCGCCGCGACCGAGGTCTTGGTGAAGTAGAAGTCGTACATCACCTTGTTGCCGAGCGTGTCGTAGGCGACCATCGAGAACTTCTTGGTGTCGGTTGTCGTGGTGGCAAGGTTGGCGCTCGGCAAAGTCGCAGGAGCGACCGGGGCGATATTGGCACCGGAATCGAGATTGCCCTTGAAGACCCCGGATGTCGAGGCGATGGCGGTCAGACCTTCCTGGTTGACGTTGATGGGAACGAGGCCATCGAAGCCGTTGACCACGACGGCCGGAGAGCCGGCGTCGTAGGAATATCCCATCAGGCCGAAGCCGGCGGCATTGACGAGATTGCCTTCATCGTCCTTCTGAAAGTCGCCGGCACGGGTCAGAACCGGCGTGCCGTCAGGGCCTTGAACGATGAAGAAGCCGTCGCCGGAGATCGCAAGGTCGGTCGCGGACGTGGTGTAGGAAATATCGCCCTGGTCGGAGACGGCCTGGCGGACGGAGGTCTGAACGCCGCCGGAATTGTAGTTGCCGCCCGAGGAAGGCAGAACCAGCGACGAGAAGCTCGTCGACACGGCCTTGTAACCGGTCGTGTTAACGTTGGCGATGTTGTCGCCGACGGTGCTGAGACGGTTCGCCTGCGCGTTCATCCCCGATACCGCCGTCTTCATGCTGCCGAAAATGCTCATCTGAAAACCTCGTTTTACCTGTTAAGCTCAAGAGTATTTGTCGGGCCTTGCGTGAAGCTGTCTGTCATGGCGAGCTGCGAGGCCAATATCGAGGTTCAGCCGGGCGCCGCCGCCCGGCCTAAAAAATCAGCCCCAATCGATGCAGTAGCCAAGGAAGCGCTTGGAATCGACCGGATCGACACCGAGCTTCTTGCGCAGCTTCTTGCGCAGCTTCGAGATGTGGCTTTCGACGACGTTCTCCTCGACCTCTTCATCGAAGATGCCGTAAATAGCGTTGAAGATCTGGGTCTTGGTGACCCGGCGACCGCGATTGGCGATCAAATATTCGAGGATGCGGCGCTCGCGCCGGGGAAGCGCGAAGACTTCGCCGTTGATCTCGGGGTCACGGCCATCCGAGAAGACGCGGATGCCGCCAATCTCGGTGTAATTGGCGATCGCCTTCAGCCGGCGGCGGATCGCAGCCGCCCTTGCGAGGATTTCGCGGGGATGCACCGGTTTGCGCACGACATCGTCGACGCCGCAATCGAACAGCGCAAGGGTGTTTTCGAGCGAATGCTGGTCGCTGACCGCAATCACCGGCGCCATCGAACGATCTCGGATCGCCCGGGGCAGTTCGTAGTTGCGCTGGCCCTGACCGATCAGGAACGCCTCGACTGCCGCAATATCGGAATCGGCAGCGGTCTGCACCCACTCGCCGAATTCGGTTGGATCAAAGCCGGTGGAGGGAATGCCCTCACGGCCGAACAGAGATGTATATCCATCTTTCACGAGCTCACGCTCATCAACCACGACGATCATTCGTCCGCCTCCGAATCAGTGTGGCACTTCAATGATCTATGGGTACGAATCGTGCGAATCGGCGACAACTCGTTAAAGTTAATGGCAGAAATTAATAATTGATTAAGATCCGGGTAGCGATTTGATCTATATCTAGTGGGTACAGTTGATTATGCACACCAAAAATTCGTGGAAAAGTTAACACTCCCTTAATTATGACTTGCGCAGGCGATTCATGCCGGATTCCTGCCATATTGTGACACAGTTTCGTCACAATAGGCCTCTTCCATCTTCGGTTGAATCAATTTTGGCAAAAGTTACTCGCATTGGGAGTCCACTTGCCGTAACCGGTGGCGACCAGATTGGCGATGACGCGGCAGACATATTGCTTCTGCGCGGGGTCATTGTTAGGCCCTGCATGGTATCTGGCTACCGCCATCGTCCATGTTTCGTGACGGTCATGCAGGTTGCGGAGGAATTTTGCCGCATACTCGACGTTGCGATGCGGGTCGAACATATCCTCGGCCGAGGCGAAATTTTCGCCGTGATAATAGTGGTTGATCTGCATGCAGCCGATATCGATGAGCTTGGCGCCGCTGCTGCGGGCAACGTCGAACTGCCTCATCGCGTCCTGTTCCGAGGGCGGAAAAATCGCCTTGCCTTCGACGTTCATGGCGTAGGGATAGAGCGATCCCTTGCGGCCGGTCTCCGTCAGACCGACCGAATAGAGGATGCCGACCGGGATGCCGTATTTGGCAGCCGCCGACTGGATTTCGCGTTCGCAGGCGCCGGTGGAGGCCTTGGCCTCAGAGGTAAACGCCGCCAGTGCCGCTGCTGCGGCCAGCAGAAACCTCGTCAATACCGGTCTCGCCTGCACCATTGAAGCCCCCGCCCGTCCGCTGTGCCGTCTGATTATGGCGCTCACGCGCCTCGCCGCCCTGCCCCTGCTGGGGGAGCGACTGCTGTTGGGAGGCCTGACCCTGGCTGCCTGCCCGGTTGCCGGCGTCGCTGCGCTCGACCGGCGCCATGCTGATGGTGACGTTGTCGACGGCGTAACCCTGGCTGCGCAGAGCTTCGAGAATCTTGCCGTGATCTTCCTTGATCTGACGATAGGCCGCCCCGGTTTCGACCTTGAGATCGACGTTCAAGGCGTCACCGGACAGGCGCATGGTCGCGGTCACCAGGCCGAGATCGAGCGGGTTCATCTGGATCTTCAGCGTGTTGACCACCTTGCCGGTGCTCGTCCACTCCGCCGCGTTGGAGAGCGCCGAGCTCGGCTCCATGGCGCGCGCCCATTCGGAATCGCCCGAAAGAGCGGCGGTGACGGCGGCGGAATTCGAATTCTGCATCAGGCCGATATAGCGGCGCGATTCGAGGACCGAGACGTTTTCGACATCGCTCTTCCTCGCGCCGTCCTTTGCCTCTGCCTGATCGGTGCCGAGGTGCACATCCATCGACACGCCGCGGCCGTCGGCTCGGCTGATCCTGAACGTCCTGCCATCGGCGGCTTCCGCATTTTCCGCGCCGGGAACATCCGCCTTAGCGCTTTCGAGGTTGCCGCTGACGGCTGCCAGGGCGTCGGAAGCATGACCGCCTGTCTTGGCGTCGATACCGTCGACCTTCTTGCCGGCGGGCTTGACTTCATCGGCTCCGGCAGAGGCGTGATGCGCGCCTGCCGCCGGCAAGGCAACCGCACCGTCGGCAGAATCCCGCTTCAGCAGCCCGAGGACGTCGGAAATGCCGCCGTCATCATCGGCGCTGTCCTCGTCCGTTTCGGTTTCCAGCGCGTCGGCCTTGATGTGCTTGCCGCCTTTGGCAGCCTGGGCGATCTCGTCGGCCGAGCGGTCTTTGGGGTCGAGCTTGCCAAAGGCGAGATCGGCCGGCATTTTGACCGCGGCCTTTACGGACTTTGCCCCGGCCTTTTCGACATTGACGATCTCGGGGACGCTCTCAGGCTGCACCTGCGCCTGTGCCTTCAGCGCGGCGTCGCTGAGATCGATCAACGGCTTTGCGCCGTTGCGGCCGCGGATCGTCCGCGCGACTTTCTCGGCGGCGACAGCGGCATCGGCAACCACACCCTGACCCGGCTGTCCATCGTTCGCATCGTCATTGACGGCGCCGCCGCTTGCCTTGGCAAGCGCGTCGAAGAAGCCGTTCTTTTGGCCGCTGGCATCATCTTTTCCGGCCGGCCGCGCAGATTTCGCAGCCGCAGCCGTCTCCGCACCGGCTCCGCCCGAGACGCTCATATCCATCATTGTTCGTTGCCTTCCTGCGCCAGAAGACCGTCGATCTCGTCGAGCTTGGACCGATTGGTCGTCACAAATGCGTTGAATGAGGGGTCGGCACCCTGGCTCTGGCCAGTCGATGCCACGCCTCCCGGAACAGGCTCGGGAAGCGCGCCTGGCGCTCCCGGTTGCGGAACTGTAGCCGCAGCCTTTTCAGAAGTGATTTCTTGATGGTCAGTGTTAGGATTCGAGGCTTGCGTCAGGCTTGTCGGATCGGGAGCGCGCAGGATCTGCTCGGCAACCGATTGCGCCGCTGCCTGCAGCGCCTGATCGCGCGGCGAAAGCGCATTGCCGGCGATGCCGCTGACATTCTTCGCCGCCCGGTCGATATCCTCGGTGGGAAGGCCGGCCATGCCGCCATAGAAATCCGCCAGCGGACCGAACGCATTGTCCGTGCCGGCGCCGAGCGACTGCACACGCTCGACCGCCATATGCGCCAGATCCGGCTTGCCTGATATCGCGGCCGCGCGGGCGATACGCAGATAGACCTCGCGCTGGCGCGGCGCATCCATGAAAGAGAGGATGTCGACGACATCCTGCGGTTTGACGTCGTGATCGTGGCCGACGACGAGTGCGACGAAAAGATCGGCGAACTGGCTGGCATAGGGCGAATGCAGAAAGCGCCTGACATAACGCTGCGAATAGGCCATTCCCTTGTCGAGCAGCCCCTTGTCGACGCAGATGGCGACGGAGCGGCGCAACGCCGCTTCCTCGACGATCGTACCGGGTGCCGCAAGCCGCGCCTGGTCGTAGAGATCCAGCGCGTCGGTCGGTTTCGTCGCGATCAGCACGTTGCCGCCGATCAGCGCAAGGTAAGGACCGATCTTCTTGTCGCGATATTCCCTGGCCATCTCCTCCAGCGTCTTGGCGACGAGCAGCCCCTTGCCGCTCAGATATTTTCTGAGCACATCGGTGACACGGTTGTCGAAATAGCCGTTGACGTCGTGGGCGATCAGATATTCGAGCGTCTGCGGATTGCCGCCGCTCATCGCGTAGATCAGCGCTGCGTCGACATTGCGATCGTCCTCGAAAACCGAAGTCTCGACGGTGCGCAGCCGCTGGTCGATCGTGCCCAGCATGAAGCGCTGCATCTCACCGGCCGAATGATCGCCACCGACGACGGAATCCTGCACGAACTGCAGCGACCGCAGCATCTTGTACGGCGCAAGATCATCCGGATCCTGCGCCTTGCCTGTGGCGGGCGAAAGCATCGCCAGGCCGAGGGCCACAAATCCGACATAGCGATGCTGCCGACGCGCCATCCTGTTATCCTCGATCCGCCTGCACCAGAATCTCGATCCGGCGGTTGGTCGCGTTGAACGGGTCGTCCGGCAGTTTCAGCCGACGGTCGGCAAAGCCGGAGACCTGGGAAATGCGCTTCTCGTCTAGGCCGCCGCGCACGAGCATGTAGTAGGCGCTTTGGGCGCGATCCATCGAAAGCCGCCAGTTCTCGTTCTGCGCACCCTTATACTGGCGCCCGTCCGTGTGGCCGCGGATGGCGACCGCGCCACCCCTCTCCTTCAGGACGGCGCCGATCTTCTGCATGGCGAGCACCATTTCCTGGCGTGGAACGGCCGAACCGATATTGAACATCGAATCGTCGGTCTGGTCGGAGATGCTGACCAGCAGCCCGCCTTCGGATGCCGTCACGGTCAGACCTTCGGCAAGCTTGCCGGCGACGCCGCCGATCTGCTGGGCGATCTCGGCCTGCAACTGCTCTGCTTGCTTCTGCTCTTGGGCCTCGGCTGCGCTCTTGTCGGCATCCTTCTGGTGATCGGCATCCTTTTGCGCGTCGGCGTTCTTGTCGCCAGCCTTCTTATCGCCGGTCTTCTTATCTCCAGCCTTCTTGTCGTCAGCCTTCTTGTCTCCCGGCGCCTTGCCGTCCTTGGCCTCGGCCGCGCCCTTGGTCTCCGTTGTTTCCTTGGTTTCCGTAGTCTCCTGGGCGACGGCCTTCTGATCCGTGGTCAGCGGTATCGGCTTCATATCCTCTACCTTGGCGATCTCGGTTGTTCCGCTCTCGGCCGCCTGCTGGTCGCTCTTGCCCGGAGGCGCGGACTTGCCGGCCGTCGTGACCTCGACCTGCTTCGTCCAGAAATCCGGATCGAAGGGATCACGATAGGCCTCGCCGCCATCGGCGCCGGTGGCCGGGCCGGAATCGGCCGCACCGCCATCACCCTTGGCGCTGACATTAGCCTGCTGCCCGACTTCCTGGGCGATCTCGGCCAGAACCGAATAAGGATTTTCAAAGAAATCGGCTTCGGAATAATTGGTTTGGTCGCCTGATGTCGATGTCTGGTCGTCACCATCCGCCGAGGCCTTGCCGTCGTTCGGATTTTCTTCCTTCTGCTTCGACTTCTCCTGCTTCTCCTCGCCCTCGGCGTTGTCGACGGGCTTCTTCAGTCCCTTCTCGGTCGGCTTTTCGTCGGAGAGCTTGATCGGATTGAAATAGGTTGCGACCGAGGCCTTGGTCTCCTCGTTGGCGGCATTGACCAGCCACATGACCAGGAAGAACGCCATCATCGCCGTCATGAAGTCGGCATAGGCGATTTTCCATGCGCCGCCATGGGCGCCATCGTGATCGCCACCGCCATGTCTCTTGACGATGATGATCTCGTTCTTGCCGTGGTGATGGTTTTCGCCGTCGCTCATTCGAGAACTTTCTTCAAGCTGGCCGCCCAGGCCGACATACGGGTGACGATGACGGATTCACCGATTTCGACGGCGAGATCGATATCGTCGGTCTCAGAATGGCGAACCGCCTCGGCATGCTCGCCGAGTTCGGCCTGCAATATCTCGAAAAGCCGGGCCGGACCCTTGACGACGATCGGTCCGGCCGCACCCTCAAGGATCGCGTCGCGCAACAGGACGGCGAGGTTTTCGGCAGCCTTGGCGGCGAGCGCTTCGGTCATGACCGGGGCGATGGCCGCGGCGGCGCCGGCACTGACCATCTGCGCGACCTCTTCGGCGATATCGCGAATGCGGGAGGCAATGATCGCCGCTGCCTCGACTTCGTAGCGAAGCTTCAGTTCCTCGAGCTGGCGCGCATGGGTCTCAGCCAGCGCCCGCGCCTCCCCTTCGTATTTCCCGGTCAAATCAGCCGTCGCTGCGGCATGACCTTCCGCATAGGCATCGCGGCGTTCCGCCTCGACGTCGATCGCCGGTTCGCTCGGCATTTCGGCGAAACCATTGCTGGCGAAATCATCCATGTCGATGATCGGTGCCGGCGGTTCCGGTTCACCGAAATCCTTCAAATACCGGGAAAGCGTAATGCTCATAAAAATCCATCCCATGCGGGAGGCGGCAGCATACTCGCTCCGCTCAAAATGACCTTGCGCGCCGGCATGTCCCCTTCGAAGCGGACAAGGGCTTGACCTTGCGCCGGCACGGATTCGGACGATGCCCTCATGCCGGAAACTAGGAAGTCAAACTTGCGCGAGGATGAATGGCGCCGCCATCCGCGATCGCGCCCAGCTTTACTCCAGCAGGATCAGAATCTTGCTCGAAGCCGTGTTGAGGATCGAGATCGCCTCGACCGCCATCTGCTTCTGGGTTTCGATCGCCTTCTGCCGGATCGAAGCCTCGTCCATGTCGGTATCGACGAGGGCGCCGACGCTCTTGTCGATCGAATCGGAGAGATCGGCGGTGTAATCTATCTGATCGTCGATGCGCGTCTTCATCACGCCGATCGAAGCGGCCGTCGTCGTCAGCGACGAGAGCAGCGAGTCGGTCACATCGAGCATGTCGGCGAGTTGCGAGTCTGTCGTGTTCTTGTCTATCGCGACTTCCGTACCCGTCGCCGGCGTGGTCGAGTTGGCGTTCAGCAGATAATAATTGCGCGACGTCGTACCGCTGTTATTGATCGCGTTGGCATCGACCGCCTTGGTGAACAGACCGCCGCTTGCATCGTTCTTGTCGATGAGAATGGTCTGTGACGACGGGAAATCGATGCTCTGGGCCTGATATTCGCCGGTTGGCGCGCGCACGAAGCCCGAGATGACCGACCACGTCGGCGGCGCGGCGGAATCGCCGTTCAGCAGCCAGTTTTCACCGGCAAACGACGTCGATTCGACGACGGTCTGCAGCTGTTCCTTGTATTCGCTGATCTCAGCGTTGATCTTGTCCTTGTCGGCACCAGGCTCTCTTGCTGAAACCAGCTTGGCGCGAATCTGGCCGATGAGATCGATCGCCGAATTCATCGACGTGTAGGTTGCATCGACCTTGGCAGCGCCGAGACCAAGCGCATCCCCGATCGTGCCGAGATTGGTGCTGTCCGAGCGCATAACGGTCGCAACCGACCAGTAGGACGCATCGTCGGCCGCCGTCTCGATACGATATCCCGAGGAAACTTGTTGCTGGGTCTGGCTGGCTTCTTTGTTGATGCTGCGCAGCACCGCAAGCGCATTCACCGCGGCCGCGCTGGTAATCTTAACGGTCATCGACAGGTCTCGGAATAAGATGAAAGGGCAGGCCGGATTGCCGGCGGCGACCGAAATGGCGTCATGCCTCCGGCGAAATTTCCACCGGCGTATCGCAAAGCAAATCAACTCGATGCAAAGGTAACTCGATATCAACCTGTTCGGCAAGAGCGCAGCGGCGAGCGCCAAGCGTGGATCGAAATTCCAGTTAAGCCGTTGATATAAATGAAAGAACCGCGCCGTTTCGAGCGCGGTTCGGGAGGTTTTTGGCTTGCTGCCAGGCGATGGCGCAAGATTCGGTCCAGCTTCAGCGCCTGACTTAGCTGCGGAACAGCGTGAGGATGTTTTGAGCGCTGGAGTTGGCGATCGACAGCGACTGGATGGCCAGTTGCTGCTGGGTCTGCAATGCCGTCAGCTTACTCGATTCCTCTTCCATATTGGCATCGACGAGGCGGCCGACACCCGAGTCGATCGAATCGCTCAGCGCTCCCACGAAGTTTTCCTGCAGGTCGATGCGGGTGGAAATCGAGCCGAGCTGCGATGCAGCCTTGGTCATCGCATTCAGGCCGGCCTCGATCGACGTCAGGGCCATGGAGATCTCAACCGAGCCGAAGGTGCTGATGTCCATCGAATAGATCGAACCGATCGTGCCGTATGACGTGCCGATAATGCCGGAGGTCGTGTCGATCGTGCCGGTCGAGGTCATGCCGAAGAGAACGTTGCCCGAAGAGCTCGTGTCCAGAATGTAGTCCGTCGTCTTGACTGACACATTGCCGTTGCCATCGCGCACGAAGGTGGAAACCACGCTCTTGGTGCCGTCAGCGCCGGCAACCCAGTTTTCACCGGAGAAAGAAGCCGATTGGGCGATGCTGAGCAGCTGCTGCTGCAACTGACCGATTTCTTCCTGGACCTTGGTCTTGTCGACGCCCTTTTCGGTCGCGGCGACGATCTTCGCCTTGATTTCGCTGATGACGTCGATGGCGCTGCTCATTGCGGAGTAAGCCGTGTCGACCTTGGCGGCGCCGAGGCCGAGAGCGTCGGAGACGGCGGAAAGCGCCTTGTTATCAGAACGCATGGTCGTTGCGATCGACCAGTAGGCGGCGTTGTCGGACGCTTTTTCGACGCGATAACCCGACGATACGCGGTTCTGCGTCGCCTCGAGGCCGTCATTGATTCCGCGGAGAGTCTGAAGAGCGGCCATCGCCGCGACGTTCGTCAAAATGCTGGTCATGAAATGATTGCCCCTTGTTGGCAGTTGAAAGGAAGGGACATTCCGGAAAGTTACCGGGAACGGGGACCAGCCTCATGCCTGTTAACCGGTTCTTAAATTTGGTTAACCCGCCGTCTCGTTGGACGCAGAAGACAGCATTATGGTTAATCGATCGTTAACAGACATTAAAAAAGCCGCGCTCCATCGAAGCGCGGCTTGATTGCTGGAGGCCCGCCGGCGAACGGCGGGCCGATATTTCTGCGGGTTATTAGCCGCGGAACAGCGAGAGGATGGTCTGCGAAGAAGAGTTCGCGATCGACAGCGACTGGACGGCCAGCTGCTGCTGGGTCTGCAGGGCGCTGAGCTTGGACGATTCTTCTTCCATGTCGGCGTCGACGAGACGGCCGACACCGGAGTCGATCGAGTCGCTGAGCGCGGAGACGAAATTTTCCTGCAGTTCGATACGCTTGGAGACCGAGCCGAGAGCAGCGCCGGCGCTGGTCATGGACTTCAGAGCCGATTCGACGTTGGTCAGAGCCGACTGGATCTGGCCGAGGGTGAAGTTGGTGATGTCCATTGCGTAGACAGAACCGGTCGCACCGTTCGAAGTACCGAGGATACCCGTCGAGGTTTCGACCGCGCCGCCGCTCATGCCGAACAGAACGTTGCCCGCGGAGCTGTTGTCGAGAACATAGTCGGTCATCACGACCGAAACGGCGTTGGAGCCGTCGCGGACGAAGGAGGCAACGACGTTCTTGGTGCCGTTAGCGCCGGCAACCCAGTTTTCACCGGAGAAGGATGCCGACTGAGCGACGCTCAGGAGCTGCTGCTGCAGCTGGCTGATTTCTTCCTGGACCTTGGCCTTGTCGACGCCGTTTTCAGTGGCGGCAACCAGCTTGGCCTTGATGTCGCCGACGACATCGATAGCGCTGTCCATGGCGGAGTAAGCGGTGTCGACCTTGGCGGCGCCGAGGCCGAGAGCGTCGGAAACAGCGGAAAGTGCCTTGTTGTCCGAACGCATGGTCGTTGCGATCGACCAGTAAGCAGCGTTGTCGGCAGCCTTGCCGACGCGATAGCCGGACGAAACGTGAGCCTGGGTCGTCTGGAGACCCTGGTTGACGCCACGCAGAGTCTGGAGGGCTGCCATTGCAGCGTTATTGGTGTTGATGCTCGTCATAGCTTGTTTGCCCCTTGTTGGCAGATTTTAAGAAGGGACATTCCGGATTTTCGGCCGGCCCACAGCGATCAGCATCATGCCTGTTAACCATTCTCGTTAAGGTTAACTCGCCGTTTCGATGGGCCTAGAAAACAGCAAGATGGTTAAGGAAAGCTAAATTGGAATTGAAAATAATGTAAAAATATCGGGTACTTAGATGGATTTTCATTAACCTTATATTAAAACATTTCGCGGCCGGGAGTGACCCGGCCGCGAAACTTGGAAACCTTGTGCCGACCGCTCTTAGCGGAAGAGCGACAAGATGTTCTGCGAAGAGGAGTTCGCGATCGACAGCGACTGGATCGCCAGCTGCTGCTGGGTCTGCAGGGCGCTGAGCTTGGACGATTCTTCTTCCATGTTGGCATCGACGAGGCGGCCGACACCGGAGTCGATCGAAGCGCTGAGCGCGGAGACGAAGTTGTCCTGGTTGTCGATACGCTTGGAGAGCGAGCCGAGAGCAGCACCGGCGCTGGTCATGGACTTCAGAGCCGATTCGACGTTGCTCAGAGCCGTCTGGATCTGGCCGGCGGTGAAGTTGGTGATGTCCATCGAGTAGATCGAACCGGTCGCGCCAGTCGACGTACCGAGAATGCCCGTGGAGGTTTCGACCGAGCCGCCGCTCATGCCGAACAGGACGTTGCCCGCGGAGCCGTTGTCGAGAACGTAGTCGGTCGTGGTGACCGAAACGGCGTTGGAGCCGTCGCGGACGAAGGAGGAAACAACGCTCTTGGTGCCGTTGGCGCCGGCGACCCAGTTTTCGCCGTTGAAGGAAGCCGACTGAGCGACGCTCAGGAGCTGCTGCTGCAGCTGGCCGATTTCTTCCTGGACCTTGGCCTTGTCGACGCCGTTTTCAGTGGCGGCAACCAGCTTGGCCTTGATGTCGCCGACGACGTCGATGGCGCTGTCCATGGCGGTGTAAGCGGTGTCGACCTTGGCAGCGCCTACGCCGAGAGCGTCGGAAACGGCAGAAAGTGCCTTGTTGTCCGAGCGCATGGTCGTTGCGATCGACCAATAAGCCGCGTTGTCAGATGCCTTGCCGACACGATAGCCGGACGAAACGTGAGCCTGGGTTGACTGGAGACCCTGGTTGACGTTGCGCAGCGTCTGGAGAGCGGCCTGTGCGGAAGTGTTGGTGTTAATGCTTGTCATAAATCTGTCCCCTGGAAACTAGATACAAAAAGGAGGACATACCGGACTGTAGTACCGGCGATGACGGACCAGCTTCATGCTACTCGGCGCCTTTTTTTGTTTGGCCCAAACCCGTCATGTCCAGGGCAATCTCGCAGCCAATGCTTGCCAACTTCTTAAAAATGGAGCGCCCGTGCCGGCCCCTTACATCGCATAGTTAATGCCGGCTGAATCTATTCCTTCGCATGCTAACATACGGGGAAAGAAACCGTTTCCTGTCCGCAAAGGAAGCGTCTTCGTGCGACGCCGGTTTCAAGCAAGCTTCGTATGCGAATGTGGCAGCCGCCGGGAGAGCATCATCGGATCGATCCCCCTGTTTTCAGGGAGGACGGCTCGCGCCCGCCCGGCGATCGACAGCCATGCCAGAACATTTCCTTTACGGAGTTGGGTTTTGAACAGCAAAGTTTCGTTCTCTGCGGCATCCAGAGACTACCAGGCGGGCCGCTACACACAGTCCTTGGCGACGCTCAACCAGCTCATGGATATCCAGCAGGACGCCAAGACCTATGCGCTGCTGGCCAAAAACCTCGTGCAGCTCGGCTTCAAGGCCGATGCCGCGAAAGCCTATGGCCTGGCCGGGAATTGCGAAGGACCGAACGCCTACGAATATCAGAAGCAGGCTGCCAAGCTCTATTACGAGACCGGCAGCGAGGACGAAGCTCTGCTGATCGCCATGCGCAACCTAACCAGAGCGCAGGAGGATGCCGAACTCGCCTTCATCATCACGGCGATCTATCTGAAGCGTCAGCAGCGCGATATCATTCGTCCGTTCAAGACGGTGCTGTCACAGAGTGCCAATCCCGATCATATGCGCCTGGCCGCCCTGCTTCTGAGCGACGATCTGAACGACGCAACCAACCAGACGCTTGCGCGCAACCTCTTCAAGCGTTTTCCGGGCAATCACGCCTTCCGCTTTCTCCACCTTGTTTTCGCTCGCGAGTTCAATGATTTCGAAGAGGCAGCCAAGCATCAGGCGGTGATCGACGGAACCCTGGCAAAAGGCGATCTCGATATTCTGCGCAAGGACAACCCCTTCTATCATCTGCACTGGTGCGGCAACGAGAATTTCAACCGATATGCCACGATCGGCACGACCCCGCTCAACCAGGAACGGGTCGCGTCCCGCCGCAACCAGCCGCACATCTGGTCGAACAAGATCCGGATCGGCTACATGTCGTCGGACTTCTGGGATCGCCACGCGACGATGAAGCTGTTGCAGCGCATTCTCGAACTGCACGACAAGGACCGGTTCGAGGTGACGCTCTTCTGCCATACCGGCCCGGAATATCTGAAGCACAATGACACCGATCGAAGCCGCTGGGGCAGGATCGTCGACATTCACGGCTTCTCGGACCAGGCGGTACTGGCCGTCGTGCGCGAGCACAATATCGACATCATGGTCGACCTGAAGGGCCATACTTCAGGCAGCCGCGCGGCCGCCTTCAACCAGCCGCTCGCACCCGTGCACGTCGGCTGGCTCGGCTTTCCCGGCAGCACGGTCAACATCGACCTCGACTACGTCATCGGCGATCATTTCGTTTTACCCGAAGTGGCAAAGCCGTTCTTCCACGAAAAATTCTGCCGGCTGCCGGAGAGCTATCAGCCGAACGATCCGATGCATCGTCCGAAGCCACGTCCGGTCACCCGCGAGCAGCTCGGTCTGCCGGAAGACGCCTTCATCTTCGCGTCCTTCAACGGCAACCGCAAGATTACGCCTGAGGTCGTCCATAGCTGGTGCCGTATTCTCAAGCGCGCGTCGAACAGCGTGCTTTGGCTGATGGCGAACACACCGCGCAACCAGGCAAATCTCTTGAAGCAATTCCAGGCGGCAGGCATTTCGCCGAAGCGGATCATCTTCTGCCCGCGCGCTCACTATGAAGACCATATCGACCGCCAGCAGGCGGCCGATATCGGCATCGATACGTTCCCGGTCAACGGCCATACGACCACCTCGGAGCAGCTTTGGGGCGGCCTGCCGGTGCTGACCCTCAAAGGCACCAACTTCGCCTCACGCGTCAGCGAGAGCCTGCTGAGAGCCATCGATCTGCCTGAGCTCGTGGCAGACGACCTGCAGGCCTACGAGAACCTCGCCGTCGAGCTGGCCGAGAATCCCGGGCGGATCGCCGAATACAAGGCACACCTCAAGGAGAAGCGCTATATCGCGCCGCTCTTCGACGCCGAACGCTTCTGCCACCATCTGGAGCGGGCCTATGAAATCATGGCCGAGCGTGCCAAGCAGGGTCTCGCACCGGACCATATGGACATTGCGGCGCTGCCGCCACGGACGGCGCCGTTCGCGGCCGAGTGAGGCTTTCCGAGACGGAATACCCGCCGAAGCGATCCTGTTCGCCTCAGCGGGTATTTACCTCTTTGCAATCAGTTCACGCCCGATACGTTTAGGCGGCTCTCGGCGCAGAACGATGGCCGTCGTGACCGAGCCGTAGCGTGCAATGGCATCGACGATGCTTTCAAGGTCGGCCGGCGTGGGAACAATGACTTTCAGGTGAAAGCAATCCTCTCCTGTCAGCCTTAGAACCTCTATAATCTGCGGCATATCGGAAAACTGCTTCAGGCATGTCTTGATATGCTCGTGCGTGGTGCGCAGGCGAATAACGGCCATCATGCCAAGTCCGACCGCGGCGGGGTCGATGACGGCTCTGTAGGCCTTGATGATACCGCGTTCTTCAAGCCGTTTGAGACGTTCCGACGTGGCCGGCTGGGAAAGGCCGACCTTCCTTCCGAGCTCGGAGACGCTGATGCGTCCATCATCCTGCAAGACTTCGATGATGGCGATGTCGGTCGGATCGAGATCCGGTGTGGTATCGGTGCGCTTTGCCATCAACCTTCAATCTATCGGATTACCCCGTACTTTTCCGATAGATGCCAATTTGGTTCGCAGGTGTAAACCGCCATACTTCCGCTGAAGCGAGAAGAGGCGAGATATGACCGAATTCATTCATCTGCCGGGCATCGGCAATTCCGGACACACGCACTGGCAGAGCCGTTGGGAGGATGCAAATCCAGCCATACGCCGTTTTGCGCCGACGAGCTGGGATCAGCCGGATCTTTCCGACTGGATCGACGCCTTGGACCAAGCGGTGCGCGGAGCCAAAACACCACCTGTTCTCGTCGCGCACAGTCTTGCCTGCCTGCTTGTAGCACATTGGCACCAGCGTGCCTCTTCGCCGATCAGGGGAGCGTTCCTCGCCGCCGTGCCAGACCCATTGTCTTCGCGCTTTCCTGCGGACGCTGCAGGCTTTGCGGATGTACCGCAGGCGCAGCTCGGCTTTCGATCGCTGATCGTCGCAAGCACCAATGACCCCTATGGCTCGCTGCCCTATGCCGAAACGCGGGCAAAGCAATGGGGCAGCGAGTTGAAAGTCATCGGCGCGGTCGGCCACATCAATGGCCAAAGCGATCTGGGTGACTGGCCAGAAGGTCTGGAATTGCTGATGGATTTCGCCAGCCGCGCATAGCAAAAACCGCTCTGTCGAGGAACCGAAGTTCCTCGTGGCCAAAGCAGAGGCCGCAGCGGTCAGTGGAATGAGCGCACTAGGCTGCCGACGAGCAGGTTCCAGCCGTCGATCAGCACGAAGAAGAGAATTTTGAAGGGCAACGAGATCGATGTCGGCGGCAGCATCATCATGCCCATCGCCATGGTGATGGTGGCGACGATCAGGTCGATGACGAGGAACGGCAGCACGACGAGAAAGCCGATCTCGAAACCGCGGCGGATCTCGGAAATCATGAAGGCCGGGATCAGCACCCGGTAGTCGATCGGATCGGTCGTCTGGATGTTCTGGCCACGTTCGCGCGCCAGATCGACGAAGAGCGCCAGATCCTTGTCGCGTGTATTGGCCGCCATGAAGGTGCGGAAGGGTTCGGCGATACGCTGGACCGCCTCGGTCTCGTTGATCTGGTTGGCAAGCAGCGGCTGCACGCCGTTCTGCCAGGCTTGATCGAAGGTCGGCGACATGACGTAGAAGGTCATGAACAGCGACAGCGACAGCAGGATCATGTTGGAGGGCGTCGAGGACAGGCCCATGCCCGAGCGCAGGATCGAGAAGGCGATGATGAAGCGCGGAAAGCTCGTCACCATGATCAGGATACCGGGCGCGACCGAAAGAACGGTCAGCAGGCCGAATGTGCGGATGATCCAGGCGGCGACGGAGCCATCGACCGGCACGTTCAACAAGTCAGTCGGCAGCTGCTGTGCCACCGCCAGTTCCGGCACCACCATCATGGCGGCAAGGAAAACTATGAGACGAATCATTCGATGACAAATGTCCTGAACATGACCTTCGATACCCGCCCTTGCGAGCGAAGGTCAACACGTTCCTGTATGTCATCCTTTAGATATTGAAAGCCCCGCGGCCCCTCGATCTGCTGCAGGGAAACGGTCCTGATATAGGCGAGGATATCCTGATGAATATCCTCGGAAACCTTCACGTCAGGCGGCCCGTTGAACAGCAGCGCGACCTCGAGTCGCACCCAGTTTTCCGAGGGGTAGGCAAGATTCGAGGTGATCGGCTCGAGCTGGACGATGTTGTTGGCCTCGGTCGAGATGCGGGCCAGGCCTTCCTCGGCCTTTTTCTTGGCCTCGGCGTCCTTGGCCTGCTCGGCCTCCTTGGCGCCCTTGATGTTGGGCGCGACGATCGTGCCGACCGCCCAGCCGCCGCCGGCGCCGAGGAGCGTCAGGACGGCGATGCCGATGATCGTCATCAGCGGGCCGGATTTCTTCTTCGGTTGGCCTGCGCTTGTGTCTTCGTCTGCCATCGTCGTTCAGCCTCAAAGCGGCGAGAAAAGATCGACGGCCTGCTGGCCGCGCGGAGGCTGCTGCACTTCCATCAGGCGGCCACGGCCACCGTAGGAAATGCGGGCTTCGGCGATCTTGTCATAGGAAATCTGGTTGTCGGAATTGACGTCCTGCGGACGAACGATACCGGCGACATTCAAAATGCGCAGTTCCTGGTTCAGGCGGACTTCCTGCGAGCCCGATATGACGAGGTTGCCGTTTTCGAGAATGCCGGTGACGACGGCGGCGACCAGAAGGGTGATCTTGTCGGTGCGCTCGATCTTGCCCTTGCCGTCGGTGCTGGTGTCGGAGCCGTAGGTCAGGTCGGTCTTGGACTGAGGCGTCCAGCCGAAGATCTGGGCGTTGACGTCCCAGTTCATGCCGCTCGAGTTCGTGCGGCTGCGGTTGGTCTCGTTGTCGAAGGAGGCCTTGTCGTTGATCTGGATGTCGACGGTCAGGATGTCGCCGACGTTGAGCGCGCGCGCATCCTTGAAGAGGGCGGCCTGCGAATCACTCCACAGCGAATAACCCTGGGCGACGGCGCGCGGCTGCTTCGGATAAAGCGCCATCTGCGGCGTCTGGCCGTAGGCAAGGCCGCTGCCGATCGGGCTCATGGCGGGCGCACGACCGATCTCGCTGACCGCCGTCGGAGACTGGCAGCCCGCAAGGAGTGCGAGGGCGGCGATCGCGGCCGGGAAACGCATATTCATGAAGGATCCTTCGACGTATTGGGATCGGACGCACTGGCGATGATACTGGCGATGGCCGCGGCCTTCTTCGCGTCCATCTCGTTGAGGATGAGGCTCGACTGGCGCGGGCTGAGCCGCATGATCACGGCTGAGGCCACCTCGATATTCATATCCTGCAGCTGGAGTGCAGCGGCATCCGGCTTCATCTTCTTGTAGATTTCGGTGAGGCCGGCTTCGGCCTGCTTCAGGAAATCGTCGCGCCGCTTCAGCCAGTCCTGATATTCGGCCTTGCGCTTGTCCATCTCGGCCACGCGGGCGTCGATGTCGGCGCGAAGCTTTTCCAGTTCCTGCTTCTGCAGGAGGTAACGCTGATCGCGGGCGGGGTCGGCGATATTGGTGCAGAACTGTTTGATCTCGTCCTGGGAGGTGATGTCGCCCGCCGGCGCGTGCTCCTGCGCGAAGGCGCTCGGGATCGACAGGAGCACGAGGCCTGCCGCCGGCAGCGCCAGCCGGCGCAGCAGTTGCACAACCGTCATGTCGGGATTGAGGATCGTCTTCATTGCAGCACGAGCTCCGCCTGCAGGGCGCCCGCCGACTTGATGCCCTGGAGAATGGCGATGATGCCATCCGGTTTCACGCCGATATTGTTGAGGCCGGCGACGAGGGTCCTGAGGTCGGGACCGTCGATGATGGCGACGCGCCCGCCGGTCTGCTGAGCGGCGATATCGGTCTGCGGCTGGACCGCAGTTACGCCGCGCGAGAAGGGTTCGGGCTGGATGATCTGCGGCGTCTCGGTGACCTGCACCGTCAGGGTACCGTAGCTGACGGCAACCGGCGAGACGCGGACATCCGAGCCGATGACGATCGTTCCGGTGCGCTCGTTGATCACAACCTTGGCCGGCGTATCGGTCTCGACGATGAGATTTTCGATGTCGGCCATCAGTCGGGTGAGATCGGCCGTGCGCGGCTTTTGGATCACCACTTCCTGCGAATCCTTGGCTTCGGCGACCGCGCCGCCGAAGCGCGCCGAGGCATAACCGTTGACGATGTCGGCGATACGGATCGCCGTCGAGAAGTCGGGGTTGCGCAGCTGCAGGACGAGATTGACCGAATCCTTGAAGCGGGACGGCAGTTCGCGCTCGATGATGGCGCCGCCCGGAACCCGGCCGGCGGTGGTAACACCTTCGGTCACGGTCGCTGCCTGGCCCTGGGCCTGAAAACCGGTAACGATGGCGGCCCCTTGCGCGACGGCATAGATCTGGCCGTCGGCGCCGGAAAGCGAGGTCATGACAAGCGTGCCGCCGCGCAGCGACGTTGCGTCGCCGAGCGAGCTTACTGTGACGTCGATACGGCTGCCGGGGCTTGCGAAGGGCGGCAGGTTGGCGGTGACCATGACCGCCGCCGTGTTCTTGGCGTTGGACTGGCTGCCCTGTGTCGAGATGCCGAGGTTCTGCAGCATCGCCCGCATCGATTGCTCGGTGAAGGGGGACGAACGGAAGCCGTCGCCGGTTCCCTGCAGGCCGACGATCAGGCCGTAGCCGATCAACTGGTTGTCGCGGCCGGCCTGAAGCGAGGCGATGTCCTTGATACGGGATGTCAGCGCCCAAGCGGGCGCGACGTCGGCCAAACTCATGGCGAGAACCGCGACAAGGGTAAAAAAGCGGAAGAACAATTTCATTTTGCCCTCACATGGATCGTGCCGTCCGCAAGCACCGTGCCGCTGACGATAACACCGGAATCCATATTGCGTGCGCGGATGAGCTGCCCGGTCGCACCGTCTTCGAGCGGCGTGCCGGCAGCCGAGATGGTCATCGCGCCGAGCGAAAAGACCAGGCGGATCGAAGAGCCGCGGGTCACCGTATAGGCTTCGCGCAGGCCAGAAACCGAAATGGTTCGGCCCGGCAACAGCGTTCGCTTGGAGACCAGGCCTTCGACCTGGGAAATGGATTTGGCAAAATCGCCGGCGAGGTTGGGATTGGTAACCTCGACCTCCTGAAGCTGGCTGGCCGACAATGTGTCGCCGGGGTAGATGATCGTCGTCGGGACGACGGCATAACCCATGCCGGCATCCACCTTCGCGGGCAAGAAAATGCCCGCGACTGCGATCGTGGCTGCCGCCACCCATCCTGAGATGTGTCCTGCCCGGCAAAACATCATGTTTCGGCCCTTCCCTTTACTTCAGGTTCTTGCTGACGATGGAGGCCATTTCGTCAGCGGTGGTGATCACCTTGGAATTCATTTCGTAAGCGCGCTGGGCCGAGATCAGCTCGGTGATTTCCTTCACCGGGTCGACGTTCGACGATTCCAGATAACCCTGCTTCATATAGGCGAAGCCTTCCTCGTCAGGATTGCCGACAACGGCATCGCCGGAGGCGGCAGTTTCCTGGAAGAGATTGTCGCCGATCGGCTGGAGGCCCGCCTCGTTGACGAAGTCGGCAAGCGTCAACTGGCCAAGCGTGGTCGCGCTCGTCGCGCCCGGCAGCTTGGCCGAAACCTCGCCGGAGCGGCTGATCGTCAGCTCGGTCGAGCCCGTCGGAATGGTGATGCCGGGAAGGACCTCGTAGCCGTCGACGGTGACGAGCTGGCCCTGGTCGTTCTTGTTGAAGGCGCCAGCGCGGGTATAGAGCGTCGTCCCGTCAGTCGACTGGATCTGGAAGAACCCCTTGCCGATCAGCGCCACGTCGAGGTCGTTGCCGGTCTGGGTCAGTTCGCCCTGAAGATGCAGGTTGCGGACCGCCGAGGTCTGGACGCCGAGACCGATATTGGCGCCTTCGGGAACGACGGCCTGGTTGGCGCGGTTGGCGACACCCTTGGCCCGTTCGGTCTGGTAGAGAAGATCGGAGAATTCGGCGCGGGCGCGCTTGAAACCCGTCGTATTGATGTTGGCGATGTTGTTGGCGATGACTTCCAGATTGGTCTGCTGGGCATCCATGCCCGTTGCTGCGATGGCGAGCGCTCTCATGTGTTCGTCCTCAAATCAGTTACATCTGCATCTTGGTGACTTCGAGAAAGGCCGAGACGACCTTGTCGCGGATGGCGATCGCGGTCTGCAGCGTCTGCTCGGCCTGGAGCATGGAATCGACGACCTCTCGCGTCGTCGCCGTGCCCTTGATCCCGGCGAAGGACATGCTTTCCGCACCCTTCAGGCTGGTGACCGCGTCTGTCGCCATGTTGCCCATGACGGAGGCGAAGCTCATGCCGTTGGCTGCACCCGCGGTCCCCGGCATGGTGGTGGCGGCAGACGACGAGGCGGAATTTTCGGTGTCGACGGCGCCGAGCGCACGGGTCATCGAAAGGTTGCTGACATTCTGGACGCTGCTGATCATTATTATTGGCTCTTCAGGAGGTCGATCGTGGAGGAGATGAGATCGCGGGTCTGCTTGATGGTCTGCAGATTGGCGTCATAGGAACGGTTGGCTTCGCGCATGTCGGCCATCTCGACCAGGATGTTGACGTTCGGCAGCTTGACGACGCCCTTCTGATCCGCAGCCGGATTGCTGGGATCGAATTCGGTGCTGAAATCGCCCTCGTCCTCGCCGACCTTCTTGACGTTGACCGTCTCGACGCCGCTTACGCGATCCATCTGCTGGCCGAAGGTGATCGTCTTGCGGCGATAGGGGTCGGCCCCCGGCGTGTCGCCGGTCGAGCGGGCGTTGGCAATGTTTTCTGAAACGATGCGCAGGCGGGTCGACTGCGCCTCGAGGCCGGAACCGGCGATTTTCATTGCGGCTGAAAGCGGATCCATGACTTTTACTTCCTGACGGTCATCAACATCATGCGGTTGAAAGAACTGACCAGCGAGGTGTTCAGATCGTACTGGCGCTTGATATCGCCCGACTTGGAGAGCTCTTCGGCCAAACCGACCGTGTTGCCGGATTCCTGAACGCCGATTTCCTGATCGAGTGCGGCGTCCTTGACGTCGATATCGCCGCTGGCGCTGAAATCGTTGCCGCTGAGATGGGCCGGATTGGTGCGCGCCATGGTGATGTCGGACTTATCGAGCACGGCATCGAAGGGCGTGACGTCCTTGGCATGGAATTTCGGGGTATTGGCATTCGCGATGTTGCCGGCAACAACCTGCTGACGGATCGTCAGCCATTCCGCCTGTCGCGAAGCCAAGTCGAAAAGTTGGATCGGTTGCATGAGAACTCTCCGTTTTTACTGCCCCGAACCTAGTGCGGTAATCTTGCGTGGGACTTACGGGAATTCCGGCTTCGAGACGCTTTTCGGCGAAAGCTTCCGCCACAAATGAACCGGGCTCCGGCCGGTTTGCGGCGGAGCCCTTTTGCCTTCAGCCTCTGCCGTAAGGTTCAGTTGTTCTGGTAGGTCTCCCCCTTGGAGGTGACGATCACCCATTTGCCCTGGCGCTGTTCGATCGTCGCAAGGCGGCTCTGGTCGGGCAGGATCGAGCCGACGCGCACCACATACATGCCGGAGGGATCCTCGATCAGCGCCCGGCCGTTGGAGACGTGCAGCAGCCGAAAGGACGATGTGCCGGGGAAAGGCTGATCTTCCAGTATGGCGCGGCCCTGGCGTTCCTTGCCGAGATCGGAGACCGTCGCCGTCGTCAGCGGGTCGACCGCCGGCGGCTTCTTGTCCGCCTCATTCTTGTTGACCATGGCAAGCGGCGAAACGCTGAAGACGTTGCGCGCCGGCCAGTTCGGCAGTTCGCGCGAATTGCTGCTGGCGGCGACATTCATGCCGAACTTGTCGGCGTTGAAGAACACGTACCAGGGGAAGAAGGCGGAAGCGCCGGCAAGCGCCAGGCCGGTAAAGGTCAGAAACCGATCCAGCATGACGGTCTTCCTGTGCTGGTTCAGGGAAGCGATGCGTTCGTCGTCAAATTCAGCCACGTCTATCTCCTCTGGATGGCGGCGGCCTGATTGCCCATGCCGGCTGCAGCTTTGAGCGCGCCGGCGAGATCGGCGAAGGCGTCGGGCGAGTCGCGATCGCCCGGAGACTGCTTCAGGACGTCGTAAATAATGGGCACCTGCTTGACCGCCATGTCGAGATCGGGATCGGCGCCCTGGCGGTAACCGCCGATCAGCCGCAGGTCGCGCGTTTCCTCGAAGCGGTGGATCAGCACCTTCAGCCGCGACACCAGCTTCTCCTGGTCCGGCGTCCAGGCCTTGCGGGCAAGACGCGAGATCGATGCGAGCGGATCGATCGGCGGATAACGCCCTTCTTCGGCGAGGCTGCGCTGCAGGACGATATGGCCGTCGAGAATGCCGCGCGTCGAATCGGCGATCGGGTCGTTGTGGTTGTCGCCGTCGACGAGGATCGAGATGATCGCCGTGATCGTACCGGCGCCCTCGGGGCCGGGACCGGCGCGCTCCAGCAGGCGCGGCAGCTCGGTGAAGACGGAGGCAGGATAACCGCGCGCGATCGGCGGCTCGCCGGAAGCGGTCGCCACTTCGCGGATCGCATGGGCGAAACGCGTGACGCTGTCGACGATGAAGAGGACGTTTTCGCCCTTATCGCGGAAATGTTCGGCGATAGTGACCGCCGTCAGCGGCGCCATCTTGCGCAGCATCGGGCTCTCGTCGCTGGTCGCGACGACGGCGATCGCCTTCTTCATATTGCTGCCGAGCGTATCCTCGATGAATTCGCGCACCTCGCGGCCGCGTTCGCCGACAAGCGCAATGACCACCTTGTCGAAGGCATCGGCGCGGGCGAGCATGGACAAGAGCGTCGACTTGCCGACGCCGGAGCCGGCGAAGATGCCGAGGCGCTGCCCGAGGCAGAGCGGCGAGAAGATGTCGATTGCGCGCACGCCGGTCTTGAAGCCGGTCGCGACACGCTTGCGGGTCATCGAGGGCGGCGCAGTATTGGAGATCGAACGGCGGTCGAGACCCTCGGCGATCGGCCCCAGCTCGTCGATCGGCTCGCAGAGCGAGTTGACGGTGCGCCCGCACCAGCTGTCTGCCGGCGAGATGCGGAAGGCGCCCTTGCGGATGACCGTATCGTGAATGCCGATCGGCTCGCCAGGTTCGATCGGGCAGACATAGATCAGATCCGGCTCGACGCGAACGACCTCGCCGAGATGGATGCCGGTCGCCGATTTATGGGCGACGAATTCACCGAGGCGCACATGGCGGGAGAGGCCGCGAACCGTGTAGTGACCGGCGGCGATGGTGTGCACGCGACCGCCATGGGCGACGGCGAAGTCCGGCGATACGTATCGGTCGACGAGATCGGCCAGATGCGCCAATTTCGGGGAAAGTCCGTCCTCGGGCAGGAGCGTGGTGTTCATGCTCAGCGGCTGCCCCCAAGCGTCTGGACGGCTTGCTTGAACGAATCCTCACTGTCGCGCATCAGCGACGAGACGCTTTCGAAGGCGCGGTTGACTTCGATCAGCTGGGTGATTTCGCGCATGGCGTTGACATTGGAGTTTTCGAGATAACCCTGCTCGACGCCGACATTGAAACGGTCGACGACGGCGCGCGGCTGTTCGGTGGTCATGATGCCGCTGTTTTCGTAGCGCAGGTAACCCTTGCTGATATCGGCCTCGAACAGGCCGAGCGAGGCGACCTGGCGGCTGTTCTGATAGATGATGCCGTCGGTGCCGACAGCCGGTTCGCCGCCTTTGCTGTCGAGCTGGATCGGCGCGCCGCCGGCGTCGAGAACCGGATATCCCCGGATCGAGACGAGTTCGCCGGTATCCTTGAGCGTGAAGCGGCCGTCCCGCGTCAGAACTCGGCCGGCCGGCGTATCGAGCGCAAACCAGGCATCGCCCTTGATGGCGAAATCGAGCATGTTGCCGGTATGCTGCAGTTCGCCGTTGCTTTCGTTCAGATAGTCATTGCCCTGGGAAACGAAGGCGACCTTGGTGTTCAGCTTGTTCTTGGTCGCCGCCACCATCTCGTCGAACTTCACCTCGGTGGCGCGAAAGCCGGTCGTGTTCACGTTCGCCATGTTGTCTGCGATGGTGGTCAGGCGCTTTTCAAGCGCCATCTGCGACGACAGAGAAACATAAAGACCGGATTGCATGTCGGTAAGCTCCAAGCATTGGCGATGAACGGAACGAAAAGCCGGGCGTCGTCTGTCTGGTTCGGCCGGGATTTCGCTGAGGCGGCATCTCAGAAACGGGCGCGGAGACCCATTCGTCTCCTTTAGACTGACGGCAGATGCTTGCGCGAAGCTGGCACGCGAAAATGCCTTGCCGGCGGCCTTTCATCAGCCTCACGCAAGGCAGAAACCCTATCCGTCTCAAAGAAAAGTAACGTTCAGATTGGGCTGACGATGAACATTATTATTGGATTTGTAGTTGTTTGCGGCTGTGTCATCGGCAGCTTCATGGCGATGGGCGGCCACGTCGACGCCCTGTTCCAGCCCTTCGAATTCGTCATCATCGGCGGTGCCGGTCTCGGCAGCTTCATCATGGCAAACCCGATGAAGGTGGTGAAGGATTCCGGCAAGGCGCTCGGTGAAGCCTTCAAGCACGCAGTTCCCAAGGAACGCAATTATCTCGATACGCTCGGTGTGCTCTATTCGCTGATGCGCGACCTGCGCACCAAGTCGCGAAACGAAATCGAAGCCCATATCGACAATCCGGCAGAATCGACCATCTTCCAGTCGGCTCCGACCGTTCTGAAGAACAAGGAACTGACGGCCTTCATCTGCGACTACGTGCGCCTGATCATCATCGGCAACGCCCGCAGCCACGAGATCGAAGCGCTGATGGACGAAGAACTCAACACCATCATGCACGACAAGATGAAACCCTACCACGCCATCCAGATCATGGGCGACTCCTTCCCGGCGATCGGTATCGTCGCGGCCGTTCTCGGCGTCATCAAGGCAATGGCCCACATCAACGACTCTCCCGAGGTGCTCGGGCACCTGATCGGCTCGGCGCTCGTCGGCACCTTCCTCGGCATTCTCTTGTCCTACTGCCTGTGCTCGCCGCTGGTCTCCCAGATCAAGGTCGTCCGCAACAAGCAGCACCGCCTCTACGTCATCGTCAAGCAGACGCTGCTTGCCTACATGAACGGCTCGGTGCCGCAGGTCGCTCTCGAATACGGCCGCAAGACGATCTCGGCTTACGAGCGTCCGTCCATCGATGCGGTCGAACAGGAAATGATGAACCCAGGCGGCGAAACCAAGGCGGCTTAAATGACCATGAGCAATGCTTCGCATGACAAACCGGCAATGGATCCCGCCCTTCTCGCCAAGCTTACAGGCGGGCTTGGCGACAGGGGCAGGGTTGCCAAGATCTGCAGCTCCTTCGGGGAAATCTACAGCGAATTCTTTCCCGACGTGATCAAGAGCGAGACCGGCCTCGAGGTGACGGTCAACTATCTCAGTTGCGAGATCGGCTACAAGAACCACCTGATCGACGACCTGAGCTCGAACGTCACGCTCGTCGATGCGACGCTGCGCAACTGGTCGCAGAATATCACGCTTGCCTGCGGCAACGGCTTTGTCATTACGCTGATGGAGCACCTGCTCGGCGCCACCGCCGATACGATCGAGGAGCCGGCCGAGCGGCTGCTGTCGATCATCGAAACCGATCTGGCGGTGATGGTTTTCGACAAGATCGCCAAGGTGCTGCGCTCGGCCGTCAACGCGCCCGGCGGTTTCGAACCGAGCCTTTCGGCCCCGCACGCCCTCGAGATGCGCGCTCGGCCGCCGGAGGACCGCCCGGACGAGTTCGCCGCCGCCATCAACATGTCGATCACGCTTGCCGGCATCGTTTCGGAATTTTCGCTGATCGTTCCGCAGACGGCGCTGCTCAAGACCAAGGTGACGCCGCCGAAGCCGAAGCGCCAGACCGGCCAGTCGGCGGAATGGACCGAACAACTCGGCGACCAGGTCCGCCGTTCGCATGTCACGCTCGAGGCCAAGATCAGGCTGCAGGACCTGACGCTGCGCACGATATCGAAGCTGATGGTCGGCGACGTCATTCCCTTCCACGACAGCGGCGACGTGCGCGTCGAGGTCAGTGCCAACAGCAAGGAATTGTATGTGTGCGAGTTCGGGCGTTCAGGCGAAAACTACATGGTCCGCGTCAAGGATACGATGAACTCGGATGACGAACTCATCCGTCATTTAATGAATTAATCGGTTCTCTGGCTTTTGGGCTGCAAAGGCAGTTTGAGGCAAGTTTCAACTGGAATAGTGATTTCATGGCAACGAAGAAAACACAGCAGAACAGCGACCTCTCCCTGGATCTTCCGGGCAGCGAAGCGGATCTCGACCAGGCGATCGACGATCTGCGCGGCGTGCTGAAGCAGGATGCCGATGGCGACCTGTCGCAGTTTGGCGGCGACCTGCAGGACGACCCCTTCGCAACCGGGACTGACTTGGCGGCTTTCGGCGGCGAGGCTTCGGAAACGCCGTTCGGCGGCGGCGATTTCGGTGGCGATTTCGGCGGCGGCAATGCCGGCGCGGCGGCGGGCATGGATTTCGGCAGCAGCTCCTCCTTCGAGGCTTCTCCGGCTCCGCTCGGCAGCGCCCTGAATTCCAACTTCGAACTGATCATGGACATCCCGATCGACGTCCAGATCATGCTCGGCACCAGCCGCATGCAGGTCTCCGGCCTGATGAACCTCAATGAAGGGGCGACGATCGCCCTCGACAAGAAAATCGGCGAACCGGTCGAGATTATGGTGAACGGCCGCAGGATTGCCCGCGGCGAAATTACGGTGCTTGATAACGACGACACCCGATTCGGTGTGAAACTGATAGAAGTTTTGAGTACGAAAAAAGCCTGATCCCTGTGTGGGACGGAGAGGTTAGACCATGATGGACTTTGACGATTTCGGCGGCGCGCTAGCCGGGAAACCGTTGACCCAGGCTGAAAAGGCGGCGGCTGTTCTTCTCGCTATGGGAAAGGGAGTCGCCGGCCGGCTGTTGAAATATTTCACCCAGGCCGAACTGCAGACCATTATCGCATCCGCTCAGTCGCTGCGCGCCATTCCGCCGGACGAGCTGCTGATGCTCGTTTCCGAATTCGAAGACCTCTTCACAGAGGGCGCCGGACTGATGGACAACGCCAAGGCGATCGAGGCCATTCTGGAAGAAGGCCTGACGCCCGACGAAGTCGACAGCCTGCTCGGCCGCCGCACGGCATTCCAGGCCTACGAAACCTCGATCTGGGATCGCCTCAGCGAGGCGGAGCCGACATTCGTTGCCCAGTTCCTGCTGCGCGAACATCCGCAGACCGTCGCCTATATTCTTTCGATGATGCCTTCCAACTTCGGCGCCAAGGTGCTGCTGCAGCTTCCCGATAATCGCCGCGCCGACATCATGAACCGAACGGTCAACATGAAGACCGTCAGCCCGAAGGCTGCGCAGATCATCGAGAACCAGGTGATGACGCTGCTTGCCGAGATCGAGGCAGAGCGCAATGCCGCCGGCTCGACAAAGGTCGCCGATCTCATGAACGAACTCGACAAGCCGCAGGTCGATACGCTGCTCACCTCGCTCGAATCGATCAGCCGCGAATCGGTCAACAAGGTCCGCCCGAAGATCTTCCTGTTCGAAGACCTCATGTACATGCCGCAGCGCAGCCGCGTGCTGCTGCTCAACGACATCTCGACGGATGTGCTCACCGTCGCGCTGCGCGGCTCGCCGGCCGATATCCGCGAATCGGTTCTCTCCGCCATCAGCCCGCGCCAGCGCCGCATGATCGAATCGGATCTGCAGAACGGCATGGGCGGCGTCAATCCGCGCGAGATCGCCATTGCGCGGCGCGCCGTGGCGCAGGAAGCGATTCGCCTGGCCAACTCGGGTCAGATCGAGCTCAAGGAGAAGGAAGGCGACGCTTCGGCAGCCGCCTAATCTTCCGAGACTGTTGACAAATCCGGCGTGCGGCAAAGCGGCCGTTGATCGCCGTGTCGCAGGCGACTACCCTTCAAGTGATTGGCTGCGCTTTAAAGCGCGTCGCGAAGAACCTCGGTTCCGGCGACGCGCTTTAGCTCATTGTTTTGATGCTGCGGCCTATTTCATTGACGGAGGGCTGCGACTTGGCAGACGATGACAAGGATAGCAAAACAGAAGCCCCGACCGCGAAAAAGCAATCCGACGCCGCGGAAAAAGGCAATTTGCCGTCTTCACGCGAGCTGTCGATTTTCGCGACCATCCTTGCCACCTACATCTATCTGGTGTTTTTCCTTCCCGAGGGCGTCGGGCGCATGACGGAAACGCTGCGCGACATCTTCGAGCAGCCGGACCAATGGAAGATCGAGACGGGGCCGGACATCCTTTCGCTGTTCGTCCGGCTCGGCTGGGCAAGTGCGGCGTTGGTGGCGCCGGCTCTCATCATGTTCATGGTGTTCGGCATCGCCTCCTCCGTCTTCCAGAACCTGCCGACGCCGGTGCTCGAACGCATCCGTCCGCAGGCCTCGCGCATCTCTCCCGCCAAAGGCTGGGGACGGCTGTTCAGCCTGCCAGGCCTCATCGAGTTCGGAAAGTCACTATTCAAGGTCGTCGTCGTCGGGGTGATCCTGTTTTTCGTGCTCCGGAGCGAATATTTCAGCTCGATCGATGCGATGTTTTCCGACCCGCAGACGATCCTCGTGCGGATCACGGCGGCGATGCGCAAGATCATCATCGTCGTGCTGATCGCGACCGCGATCGTGGCGATCGCCGATATTTTCTGGACGCGTCATCACTGGTTCACCGAACTGAAGATGACGCGGCACGAGGTCAAGGAAGAAAACAAGCAGGCGCAGGGCGACCCCTTCGTCAAGGGCCGGCAGCGCTCGCTGATGCGCGACCGCGCGCGCCGGCGAATGATCGCCGACGTGCACCGCGCAACGCTTGTCATCGCCAACCCGACGCACTATGCGGTGGCGCTGCGTTACGCGCGTGAAGAAAACGATGCGCCGGTGGTGCTGGCCAAGGGCCAGGACCTCATCGCGCTCAAGATCAGGGAGATCGCCGAGCAGAACGGTATCCCGGTGTTCGAAGATCCGCCGCTTGCGCGCTCCATGTTTGCGCAAGTCTCGGTCGATAGTGTCATCCCGTCAGTCTTCTATAAGGCCGTTGCGGAGCTGATCCACCGGGTCTACGCCGCAGACGCCAAGAACAAACGGGTAAGATAAGCCGAATGAAAAAATGCCCCCACTCTACCCAGCGTGAGAAAATCCTGGCAGAAGCGATCAGCCCGGTCGCCACCGAACTGCGCCTTCTGGATGCCTCTGACCTTATTTCACTGCTGCGCTTCGAGTATTACGGCAATCTTTCCGATCTCGTCGCCTCGGCAGCCGAGCTTTTCTTTCATCCCGGCACGGTGAATTTCGGCCTGGGCGGCAACTATACGCTGGAATGGGGCGGCAAGCCCGAAGTCGTGCTCGACCTGGAAATCAAGCCGCGCGGGGTCACCGTCTACGCCCAGCTCACCCTTGCCGAAGACCATGCCGGCATCGAGATCAACCACATCGCTTTTCAGAATCCCTCGGCCGATCCCGACGAGAACACCATCTTCCTGAAAAAAAGCCTTCGGGAATCGCGTTACAACGTCAACCAGACGCCACGGGCGCTGGCCAGCTGACACTCTCAAGGCAAAAGCACATCACATGAAGCAGGTTTGAAGCCGCCTGCTTCGAACCCGAAATCGCAACCGGTTTCCAGGTTCCTGCGCTGTCGGGGTCAGCTGATATAGCCGAGCCGGATTGCCTTGGCGATCGCCTGGATGCGATTGACCGAATCGAGCTTGATGGTCGCCGAGCCGAGATAGGCGTTCACGGTGTGCACCGAGAGGCCGAGCTTGTCGGCGATCTCTTCGCTGATGCGGCCGTCGCCGGCAAGCTGGAGACAGGCGATCTCACGTTCGCTGAGCGCCTCGGCGGCAGCCGTGCGGCGTTCGTCGAGCGAGAGCAGATCCATCATGATATGGCAGCAGCGACCGTGCAGCTCGACGATGGTATCGCTCGAGGGGTCGATCTCGTCGCCGGTGAAAAGGATGAAACCGTTGCCGACGGCGCCGAGCCGCACCGGAAAGGCAAGGCCGGAAAAAGGCAGGATACCGTCCTGCAGCCGCGTCATGAACGGCGCGAAGTCGGCAGGACCGGGCGCGGCGCGGTCGTAACCGCCGGCCCATGAGAGCGGCAACAACGATTTTTCGATATGGTCGAGAAGAATATCGCCGTAGGCATCCGTGAAAGCCTTGCCGAAACCGGCATTGGCAGAACCCCAGTTCTCGAGCTCGCAGACCAGGCGCTGCTTTGCCGGAATGCCCGAGCCGCTGACGCGAAAGATCGCGAACCCCTGCGCATCGGCAAGCTTCTGCATCGCAATCAGCCGCGGGAACAGATCGGACCGGCTGGAAATCCTGTTCACACGCACCATGCGCAGCTGATCGGCGCTGCTCATCGTCCTGGCTGATGGATGCGCCATGGATTCCCCCTATACGAGATTATTGCGGACGGCGAAGGCAATGGCCTCGGACCGTGTCTTGGTCGCCGTCTTGCGCATCACGCTGGTGATGTAGTTGTTGATGGTATTGCGGGAGATGCCGAGGATCATCGCGATCTCGTCGCTGGTCTTGCCCTCGGCGATCCAGAACAGGCATTCCAGCTCGCGATCCGTCAAATCGAAATCGCGGTCGACCCTGGTACCACCGCAGCGAAGGAAACTCGCGACATAACCTGCAAGCAGGCCGACATCCCGCAGGCGCTCCGGCGAAAGGATGAAGCCCTCGCCGAACAGGAACATCAAGGCCAGCCGCGACCGACCGACATTGAAGGTGAGAGAACAATATTGGCGGCTGGCGCCGTCCGGCACGTCGGCGTTGTCAGGCATGAGAGCAAAATTCGGCTGGAAGACCTGCATGCATTTTTCCAGCTCCGTCGAACGGGCATAGCCGCGCACCAGATCATTGGCGATATCCCTGACCAGGTCGAAGGGCCAATCGGACGAAACGATGAAATCGAGACCGCTTTCCTGGAGGAGATCGCAGCGCGCCAGAAGGTAGTGCGACGCACCGACATACTCCGTCAGCGCGCGCAGACCAGACTGCAACCTGCCAGTGTCGGCGACACCGTGCAGGCGCTGGAGCAGTTCATCGCGCGGCAACAGATCCGCCACCACCGCGCTCGCGAAATTCGACATTTGCCTCTCGCCTTTGCTCGCCTGAATTACATCCATATCCATTGGCAATGTCCTGCGGCTGAGAAACGATCAAAGTCGGTGCAACAGCAATTTTTGTATAAGGGATTCAATTCAAGTCCCGCTCGAATCCCATTTCGAATCACCTAAGGGTAAGCCAGCCGATGCAAATCGCCATCTCCGACTTCTAGGGATTTACTTCCGCTGCCGCCCATGCACTGATTCGATGATCAATTCCACCCCTCAAGATATGGGGAGGCTAAGATGATTCTGGCGGTCTCGCAACTTCATTCGCCTTTTACGCGAGTCCGGCCATCAAGTTCCCGGCAGCGGCACTCAGTACGGTCGGATGGTGGGTGCTCAACCCATTCCAGAAAATGAAGCTTGGCACCGATAGAAAAAGGCCGGTTGCCCGGCCTCTTTTCTTATGCTGCGTCGTCGATCGCCCATTTCCGGAGGATTTTCGCGGCGCGCTCCTCGTTGATCTCGACCATGCGGGAGAGCTTGCGTTCCGGGCCTTCCTTGACGCGGCGGTTGAAGTTGCCGTCGTCGTCGCCGAGGCTGAGCAGATCTTCGGTGCTGTCGAAGCCGAAGTCGGAGCCGAAGCCGTCCATGAGCGCGCCTCCGGGGGCGCCGGCCGCCGGCGCGAAGTCCGGAAGCTCGAGGCCGGCCGCTTCCGGCGTCGCGTCGCCGAGAACCGAGGTGGCGCCGTTGCCGCTGACGCTGCGCACCAGAGGCCGCAGGCCCATCCAGACCACCACGAAGGCAACCGCGACGAAGGCCAGCGAGTTGATGATGCCGGCAAGGTTGCGGCTCAGCATGTCCATGACGCGGACACCGCCGGTGGCGTCTTCAAGCAGCTGGTTTTCGAGGAAGTCCATGGCTGTGACGGTGACGACGTCGCCCCGCTTGGCGTCGATGCCGGCTGCCGAAGCGACGATGTTCTTCATCTCGGCAACATAGGCGTCGATCTTGGCCTGGTCGGCAGGCTCGCCGACCATCTTGGCGATGCGGCCCTTGTTGACCACCACGGCGATCGAAAGTTTCTCGACCTTGTAGCTGTTGCGGGTCGTCGCCGTCGTCTTGCTGTTGATTTCGTAGTTGGTCTGCTCTTCGCGCTTGTCGGACTTGTCTTCCGATGCCGGCCCGGAGGAACCACCGGCCTCGGGAGCGGCCTGGGGAACGTTCTGCTCGACCGTCGTCGCGCTATCGGACTGCTTCTGCTGCGACTGCTGAGCTTCCTTCGTCGAACGGACCGAACGTTCGACCTTGGATTCGGGATCGTAGGTCGTTTCCTGGATCTGCTGGGCGTCCGTATTGAGGTCGGCGGTGACGCTGGAGCGGAAGTTGTCCATGCCGAGGAAGGGTGCCAACGCCTTGTCGATGTTGGATTCGACTTCCTGCTGAACGTTCTGGACGATGCCGAGCGAGCGGTTCAGCGAACTGTTGCTCGCGTCGTCACCGGAAGCGAGCAACTGACCGGCGGAATCGAGGATCGTCACGTCATCGACGTCAAGCCCCGGCACGGCCGAGGCGACGAGGTGGCGGATCGAGGTCGCCGCACTCCGTCCGGTGACAGCGCTGGCGCGAATCATGACGGAGGCGGTCGGCTTCTGCTCCTGCTTGCGGAAGTTTCCGACCTCCGGCATGACGATGTGCACGCGCGCGGCTGTTATACCCGAGATCGACTGGATGGTGCGGGCGATTTCGCCTTCCAGCGCTCGAACCCGCGTCACCTCCTGCATGAAGGAGGTCAGGCCGAGCGAGCCGACATTGTCGAAGAGTTCGTAACCGGCATTGGCGCTGTTCGGCAGGCCGCGCTCGGCAAGCATCAGGCGGGCCTTGCCCGTCATGCCCGCGGGGACGCTGATGCTGGAGCCGTCGGTGCCGACCTGGAAATTGATGTTGGCTTCGGCAAGCGCCATGCTGATCTGGTTGAGATCCGGCTGGTCCAGACCGACATAGAGCGTTTCCTGTGCCGGTTTGTTGACGAAAAGGGCGGCCGCAAGGACGATTGCGATGGAGACGGCGCCGACGCCTCCGAGAATCATCAGGCGTGTTCGGCCAAGGGAACCGAAGTTCTTAAAGATCTGAACTAATTGATTTAACAGATTCATTCTGTTCTCGCGCGATCCGTCAAAGACAAAGCAGGCTTATTGCCTCATCTGACGAATAATCGGCGAAACTTGTGCGAGCGTTTCGTAAAGCGCGTGCGGGAGCGAAAGGCTCCCTGTCTCATGCAGTCGTTATCCCGGAACCGCGGCACACGTCGCGGTGGCATGCATCAGAAGAAATCGAAGTCGCCGGCTGCCTTGCTCAGCGGCTGGGAATGGCCGTGGCGGGTGGCCCCGCCCAACGCCTTCTGCATCTCCGCCAGCTTGACGAGGCTGAGGGCGGTCGCGACGTCGACTGCCCAGCCGTGCGGGATTTCGCCGGTGATGGTGTCGATGAACTCGGCAAGGCCACGGGATTTCTGCACGGCCAGATCGATGCCCTGCATGACCTTCATGGCATCAGGTGAATTGAGGATTTCGGCACCGCCGAGGTCGAGAAGCTGCGGCTCGATGCGCTCGATGAGGTAGGCAACATCGTGAAGTTCGGAAACGATGCGCATCAGGATGTCGCTCAGCGCTTCGACAGGCGCAGGCGGCTCCATCACCGGGTTAAATGTCATATAAAAATCCTCACCATCAAAAGAATTCGATACTGGTTTCGACGGGCTTCGACGGAGCGGCGGGGCGTTGCTCGAGAGCGACGGTTCTCTGCGTTTCGGCACCGGTCAGGGGGTATTGCCGGGCACGACCGGAGACCGGCCAATATTCAAGCTTACGTCCATGCTCTCCGCCGGTGGAGGAACCGACCACCGGAATGCCTTCATCCCTCAGGAACTGCATGGCGAAGGCCGCGTTCTGCTCACCGACATTGGAGAATGTCGAGATCGTCTTCGCACCGCCGAAGATCTTTGCCTCCAGCCGGTCGCGCCGGGCGCCCTGCTTCAGAAGACCGTTGATCAGCAGTTCCATCAGGTGCACGCCGTAACGCGTGGCATCGCCGCCAGAGGTCGGCGACGTCGCCGAACCGGGCAGCAGAAAGTGGTTCATGCCGCCAATGCCAGCGACGGGGTCCCGGAGGCACGCAGCCACGCAGGAGCCGAGAATGGTCGAGAGGACCGCATTCGGATCGCTCAGAACCTTGTAC
The DNA here is from genome assembly GCF_000172795.2 of Rhizobium sp. CIAT894. NCBI lineage: Bacteria > Pseudomonadati > Pseudomonadota > Alphaproteobacteria > Hyphomicrobiales > Rhizobiaceae > Rhizobium > Rhizobium sp. CIAT894. The sequence continues at coordinate 680,319 of NZ_CP020947.1, read as the reverse complement.
TCGCCCTGAATGATGTGCACGCGGCGGGCTGCCCCCTCATTGATCATTTCAAGGCTCCAAACACGGCTTCGATAGCCGCTTTCATCTTTTCGATCGTGAACGGCTTGGCGAGCACGTTGTTGGCGCCGAGCTGGGCTGCCTTCTGCACCAGCGCGCGGTCGCCCTGGGCAGTCAGGATGATGAAGGCCGCCTTCTTGGTGTTCGGGTTGGTGCGCACGGCCTGAAGGAAACCGATGCCATCCATCTTCGGCATGTTGAAGTCCGAGATCACCAGGTGGTGCGGCTGTTCGGCCATGATCTTCATGCCCTGCTCGCCGTCGCCTGCGGACGTGATCTGCTTGAAACCGAGCTGGGTCAGCGCATCGCTGAGCAGCAACCGGCTCGTTACCTGATCATCGACGATCAGAACTTTGATTTTCTCCGCGATCGACATTTATTCGGTCCCTTCCTTTCGGGCGGCTGTCATTTTCAATATTTCTTCCCCGATGGCAGACAGGGGCAACTGCTGCTCAACGGCGCCAAGTTCGTGGGCAACCCTTGGCATTCCGTAAACGACACAGGTTTTTTCGTTCTGGCCGAGTGTTCTGGCGCCGGCGTGGCGCATTTTCAACAATCCGGCGGCGCCATCACGGCCCATTCCGGTCAAAATCACGCCGACGGCGTTACGGCCCGCCAACTCCGCCACCGAATCGAACAGCACGTCGACCGAAGGCCGGTGGCCGTTGACCGGTGCGCGGTCGACGAGACGGCAGCAGGGCGCCGAGGCGCCGCTGACCTGGAGATGACGCTCGCCGCCGGGCGCCAGATAGATCTTGCCGATTTCGAGGCGGGCACCATCGGTCGCTTCCTGCACCACCGGCGCACAGAGCCGGTTCAGCCGTTCGGCGAAGCTCTTGGTGAAGGTCGGCGGCATATGCTGGGTGATGACCGTCGGCGGGCAATTGGCCGGAAACTTCTGCAGCACGGCGATCAGCGCCTCGACGCCGCCCGTCGACGAGCCGATCGCGACGATCTTGCGGCCGACGCGGAAATCGGCGACGGAGGGCGGCGGTGCCACGGCGGCCGTCACCGGCTGGGAGAACTGGCACTGCGTGCGCGCGGCCGCCTTGACCTTCTCGGCGAGGTCGCCGAAGGGTCTGGGTTCGCCTGGGCCTGGCTTCCCGACGCAGTCGAAAGCACCGATCTCCAGCGCCGCAAGCGTCGCCTCGGCGCCGCGATGGGTCATGGTGGAGACCATGATGACCGGCATCGGACGCAGCGTCATGATCTTTTCGAGGAAATCGAGGCCGTTCATATTCGGCATCTCGATGTCGAGCGTCACGACGTCGGGGTTCAGCCGCTTGATCGCCTCGCGCGCTTCCAGCGCGTCGCCGGCCTGGCCGATGACGTTGACCTCCGGGTCGGAGCTCAGGACGGCCGTGATCAGCCCCCGCATGGTCGGCGAGTCGTCAACAACGAGAACTCTTGCCGGAGCGCTCATGCCTTCCTCCCGAGACCTTTGGTCGTATAGCGATAGGTCGTAATGCCGATATTGTCGAAGACGTGTTTCGCCTCGCCCGACACGCGCTCGGAGTGACCGATATAGAGATGGCCACCCTCCGGCAGCAGGCCGGCGAAACGCTGCCAGATCTTCATCTGCGTCGGTTCGTCGAAATAGATGACGACGTTGCGGCAGAAGATGACGTCGAACTTGCCCTTGAACGGCCATTGCGCCATCAGGTTCAGCTCGTTGTAGGTGATCAGCCGCTTGACGCGGTCGTCGACCTGGAACTTCCTGCGGCCCTGCACCTCGACTTCGCTGAACCACTGCTTGCGCATGGCCGGCGAAACGGTTTCGAGCGCATTCTCGTCATAGGCGCCGGCCCGGGCGATCGCCAGGATCTTCGGGTCGATGTCGGTTGCCAGGATCTTGAAGTCGTAATCGGCGACATTCGGCATCAGCGACAGCACAGTGAGCGCGATCGAATAGGGCTCCTGCCCGTCGGAGGAAGCCGCCGACCAGATGCGCACCCGGCCGCCCGATCGCGCCCGCTGCAGCAGCTCCGGCAGGACTTGGTCGCGCAGATGCTCGAAATGATGGTTCTCGCGGAAAAAGCGGGTAAAATTGGTCGTCAGATGCGACAGCATTTCGCGGCGCGGCGCAGCACCGGCCGGCGAAGCGACGAGGTCGCAATATTCGCGGAAGCCGGAGAGGCCGAGATTGCGGATATGTTTCGACAGGCGCGAATAGACGAGCGAGGCCTTCGTCTCGTTGAGGAAGATGCCGGCATCCGAATAGATCATCGCGGCGATCTCCGTGAGATCGCGGCGCGTCAGCGGATATTCTCCGCTCGCCAGGACCTCGTCGGCTCCCTGCCTCTGATCTTTTGCGCCCATTGCACTCATGCGGCTTCGCTTTCGGTCTCGGGAAAGAGGGATTCCAGTTCGATCAGGCAGATCATGCGTTTGTCGATGGCAAGGATGCCGCGGGCAAATTGACGCTCGAGTTCGGAGGAGATTTCGGGCGTCGGCTGGATTGTCTCGTCGGTGACCGTCAGGATATCGGATACGGCATCGACCAGGAGACCGACGACCTTGCGCCGGACCTGGGCGACGATAATCACATGGCGGGCCGTCGGATCGGCCGGCTTCATGCCGAGCCGGGCGGAAAGATCGATGATCGGCAGCACGGCGCCGCGCAGGTTGATGACACCGAGCATATAGGCCGGCGAATGCGGCATCGCAGTCGCCGGGGTCCAGCCCCGGATCTCACGAACCGACATGATGTTCACGCAAAATTCCTGATGCCCGATGCGGAACGCGATCAGCTCGCGATCCCCCTCGTTCAGATTTTTTACGGCGTACGACATGCCCTTATCCTACCGCTGCTAACGACATTTCCGCTTTGAGCGACTGGCCGCGCGAGGCGCCGACAACCGCGTCGACATCGAGGATGAGAGCGACGCGCCCGTCACCGAGAATGGTGGCGGCGGCAATACCCGGCACATGGGTGTAGTTCGCTTCCAGGCTCTTGATGACCACCTGGCGCTGACCCTGGATGGCATCGACCATCAGGGCGCGCTGGCCGCCGCCTTCGGATTCCACCAGGAGCGCCACGCCTTCGACCGGGTTGGCCTGGGTCGCGCGGAAGTTCAGGATACGGCCGACATCGACCAACGGGCAGAAGGAGTTGCGGATCGAGATCAGCCGGTGGTTCGCACCGAAGGAATGGATCGAGGCCGCCTCCGGCTGCAGGGTTTCGACGATCGCCGTCAGCGGCACGACCAGCGTCTGGCCGGCGACGGTGACCACCATGCCGTCGAGGACGGCAAGCGTCAGCGGCAGGCTCATGGTGAAGACGGAGCCGTGGCCGGGCTTGGAGGTGATGTTGATGCGGCCGCCGAGCGCCTGGATCGAACGCTTGACGACGTCCATGCCGACGCCGCGGCCTGAAATGTCGGAGATCTTGTCGGCGGTCGAGAAGCCCGGCAGGAAGATCAGGTTGTCGATTTCCTCGTCCGACAGGTTGGAATCGGCCGGGATGAGGTCATTGTCGATCGCCTTCTGGCGGACCTTTTCGCGGTTGATGCCGGCGCCGTCGTCGGCAAGCTCGATCAGGATGCGTCCCGAACGGTGCTTGGCGGTCAGGCGGACCGTGCCTTCGGTGTTCTTTCCGGCTGCGGCGCGCTTTTCGGGCGTTTCGATGCCGTGGTCGACGGCGTTGCGGATCATGTGGGTCAGCGGCTCGGCCAGCTTGTCGATGACCGTCTTGTCGACTTCGGTGTTTTCACCTTCGGTGATGAGACGGATCGATTTGCCGGTCATGTCGGCGATTTCGCGGACGATACGCGACATGCGCTGGAAGACCGGCTTCACCGGCTGGGCGCGGATCGCCATGACCGAGTCCTGGATCTCGCGGGTGAGCTGCTGCAGCTCTTCGAGGCCCATGTTGATCGAGGAGGTGCCGGTCGTGTCGTTCTCGATGACGCTCTGCGACAGCATCGCCTGGTTGATGACCAGTTCGCCGACGAGGTTGATGAGGCGGTCGACACGGTCGAGATCGACGCGGATCGTCTGGCCGGCGCCGGCGGCATTGTTCTGGGCGGCGGCGCTTGCAGCAGCCGCTGCGGCGGCGGCCGATTCCTTCTTCTCGACGCGGGCGGCGGCGGCAGCCATTTGCGTGACGTTGGAGGCTGTCTCGGCGGCGGCAACGGCGGCTGCGGTCTCGGCGGCGACAGTGCCGGAAACCTCTTCGGCTGCGCCCGATTCGTCCAGGATCGACAGATCGAAGGGAACCGGCACCATCGGCAGTTCCTCGTTGCTGGTCGCGTCGCCGCCCCTTGCGTCCTCGACCGGCTTCACCGTCAGTTCGCAATCCCACTCGGCGAATTCGAAGACGGTGCGAATGGCGTCCTCGCCCTTGTCCGTCTTGAGCGTGATGTTCCAGAAGAAATAGGCACCTTCCGGATCGAGTTCGTCGAGACCGGGCAGAGCATCCGTATTGCAATAGATGGTCATTTCGCCGAGGCGCGAGAGGTCGCGCAGCAGCAGCGTGGCGTCATTGCCCTTGGAATAAAGTTCGTAGCGCGGCTTGAAGGTGATTTCATAGGCCGGCATTTCAGCGCCCGCATCGCCCTCGCCGCCAAAATCGTCGAAGGAAAAGGGGATCGGCTGGAAGCCGCTGTCGTCGGTCGGCTTGACGGCCGGTGCCGGAGCGGCCGCAACGGCCTTGGCCGCGGGCTTTGCGGCGGCCTTCGGCGCCGGTGCGTCGGCCACTGCCGAGGGAGACGGCAATTCGCCGTTGGCCAGTGCCTCGAGCTCCTTGACGAGGCCGCGGCTGCGGCTTTCATCGACGCTGCCGCCGTCGCGCGCAGCATTGGTCAGGTCGGCGAGCACGTCGGCCGACTTCAGCATCACCTTCAGGACGTCCTGGTTCGGCTCGAGCTTGTTGGATCGAACGCAATCGAGAGTGGTCTCGAAAACATGGGCGAAGGCAACCAGATCATCAAGGCCGAAGGCGCCGGCGCCACCCTTGATCGAATGCACGGCACGGAACACCGCATTGACGGTTTCCGGATCGCGATCGCCATCATTCATTTTCAGAAGACCGGATTCCAGCTCGGCGAGCTGTTCCTCGCACTCCTGGAAAAAGATCTCTTTGATTTCGTTCATATCCATAGGAGAAAATCCTGGGTTTAAGCGGTTACACGCTCAATGGCATCGATCAGCTTGGCCGGGTCGAAAGGCTTGACGATCCAGCCCGTGGCGCCAGCCTGGCGGGCGCGGTTCTTCTTTTCCGCGTCGCTTTCGGTGGTCAGGACCAGGATCGGGATCGCCCGATATTTCTCGTTGCGGCGGACACCTTCGATGAAACCGAAACCGTCGAGGCGCGGCATGTTGATGTCGGTGACGATGACGTCGGGATTGGACTCTTCGAGAACTTCGAGGCCCTCGACGCCGTCTTCCGCCTGAATCGTCTCGAAGCCGGCATTGTTCAGCGTCACGAGAAGCATGTTTCGGATGGTGCGGGAATCATCCACGGTAAGAACTTTTTTCTTCATTGCCGAATCTCCTTGGCAAGCAGGTGATCAATATTGACGCCCACCAGCTGCATGGTTTTCTGAAATGCGTCGGACACCTTGGAAAAGGTGAATGGCTGCTTGTCCTGCTCCCAGGTCTTCTCGGCGGACATCAGAACCTGGGCACAAAGAGCACCGATCCGTTCGACGCCGGAAGCGTCGATCGACAGACCGCTGCCCCTGAGGGAGAGGAGTTTATCGCGCAAGGCGGAAGCCTCGTTGAGGTCGAGCACCGCTGTCAGATCCAGCGTCTTGCCACTCTTCTTTGCTACCATCAGCTTTTCCTTGTCCCCTTGTCCCCGGCTCGAGAAGACGAGCTGGGGTAATCATCCGATAGGTTAGTAAACATTCCGCCCACCTCCGACGCTTGCGAGGGGCTGCGGAAGGCTAAAATCATCATTTTCATATTCGTTCTCGGCCGATGCCGGACGGGCGGCGGGCTCGACGGCGCGCCGCGGCGTCACGCGCGCCGGGCCCAGGCGCCCGGCATGGGCATTTTCCCGGGCGATGCGAAATTCGCGAATCGTCTGGCCGAGCTCGACAATGACGGTGTGCAGGTGATCGGCGCCTTCGGCGGAGCGCTCGGCAAGGCCGGCGCTGCCGGCCACCTCGCCGCCCAGGCTCTTGACGTCTGATGTGACGCTGTCGAGGCTTTCGGCATGTTCGCCGGTTCGGGTGGCGATGCCTGATATGGCAGCGTTGATGTCGGTGACCTGGCGCACGATGCTGCCGATCGAATCCTGCGTGCGGCCGACCATCTGCACGCCGGCATCAACCTGCGCCTTGGTCACCGTCACCAGCGTCTTGATCTCGCGGGCGGCTTCGGCCGAGCGCTGGGCCAGCGCGCGGACTTCCTGAGCGACGACGGCAAAACCGCGGCCGGAATCACCGGCGCGGGCGGCCTCGATGCCGGCGTTGAGCGCCAGGAGATTGGTCTGGAAGGCGATCTCGTCGATCGCGCCGATGATCTGGCCGATCTTTTCGGCCGACTGCTCGATATCGGCCATGGCGCTGATGGCGCGGCCGACGACCTCGCCGCTTTCTTCGACGGCGGCGCGCGTCGAGGCGGCCGCCTGTTCGGCAGCGCGGCTTTCGGCGGCGCCGTCGCGCACACTATCGGCGATGCCGGCAAGGGCGGCGGCGGAAAGCTGCAGCCGGTCGGCATGGCCGGACGCCGTGCCGGCGAACTGCCGCGACAGGCCGGCCAGCGAACCGGTCGCCGCTTCGGCCTTGAGCGTGCGCTCTGAAATTGCTGCGAATTCGGCCTGGAGACCATCCAGCGCGCCGTTCAGCGCGGCGGCGATCCCGGCATAGGCGCCGTCGCCCTCGACGGGGGCGCGCCGCGTCAGGTCGCGGGCGGACAGGCCTTCGATGACATCGCCGAAGATCCTGGCGATCTCGGCCTCGTTGTCGGCGCGCTGACTGGCGAGCGCACGCTGCTCTCCGGCGCGCTGCGCGTTGAAGCGGAGCGAGACGGCGATTTCCACATCGACCATGACGATGCGGATGATCGCCGTCATCAGATCGGAGATTTCGCGGGCGCGGCGCTTGGCGGACGGCAGCAGCGGACGGCCGGCAATTTCCTCGGCGAGACCGGAAACGACATGCTCCAGCATCACACCATGGCCGGCCACGTGCCAGCGCGGGTCGAGGCCGATCTTGCTTTCGGTATCGGAGAGAACCTTGACGCGCTCGGCATAGAGGCTGTCGAACCGCGCATCGGTCAGCACGTCCCAATGCGAGGATTGCAGATCATGCAGGCGCTCGACCTGACGCTCGCTCTCGAAATTACGCGATGCGTCGGGGAACGACTGGAACCTGTGGAAGAGATCCCTGAGACCCGCTTTCAGATGGGCTTCGAGGGCCGGCCGGTTGCGGCGCACCAGTTCGCACTGCTCGGCATCGAGACCGGCAAAGCGCAGACGGTCGCGCAAGCTGCCTGCCTGCGCTCCACGAGCCTGATCTGATGGCATGTCCTGCCTCAACACCTGTCCCCAACCCGCTTTCCAGGCAGATGCCCGGCTAAAAACTTTCGCAGCATCCGATAAACGCCAAGCGTGAAGACGGTTCTTGCCACCGGTGACAACCGGCGGGTCGAGCCCCCTGATCAGCTATGTCTCGGAGCTGTCTGAAGAGAAGGATACCGGATCAACCCGGTACGGCGGGACGGCGTCATGCCTGGTGGGAACGAGTGCATCTTCCCATTCCGACGTGTAAACCAATGTTTATGGTTAATTCCTTGCTTGAAGGTTAATAAGCCTTTTCGCAATGCCGGCTTTTGAAGCAATTCAAGGCCGTTGGCAATAAATACTGCTGCGGAGTTGCACGGCTGCTACAAGGCACACGCAAGCTCTGTGTTATAGGCCGGTCGATAACCAAGACATGACGTCGACAAGGACTGAGCAATGATTGTTCTCGGATTGGGTTCCTGCTTGATTGCAATGACGCTGCTTGCCGCCGTCGCCTGCCTCGATTTTCTCACAGCAAACCGTGATATTCGCGGGCTTCGGGTATTCTAAAGCGCGTCGCGATCCTTCAGATTCGCCTTTCGCTTCAGCTCTTATCTTTACGCATGTCGTTGCCGCAAAACCGCGGCACAGTTTGGCGCGACAGGCTTGAGAGCTTTCCCGTTGGCAGTCCGGCGCCTTTGGTGTAATCGCACTCGCGCCTTTCATGTCAGCGGAACAGTCGGTTCATGTCCCCCAGATCAGGTCTCCTCATCGTTCTCGGCTTCACGCTCTGGCGCGTCGTTACACTGCATTTCGATGCGACCGACCTTTTCGTCGACGAGGCGCAGTACTGGTTCTGGTCGCAGAATCTCGATCTCGGCTATTATTCCAAGCCGCCGATGATCGCCTGGGTGATCCGGGCGATGACGGAGCTTTCCGGCTCCGACGCCATCTACTGGATCAGGCTCGCCGGACCGCTGATCCACATGGCGGCGGCACTGGTGCTGATGAAGGTTGCAAAGCGCTTCGTCGGGCCGGAGATCGAAGGCTGGACGGGCGCCACCTACATTACGCTGCCGGGCGTCGCGCTGTCTTCGGTGTTCTTCTCGACCGACGTGATCCTGCTGTTCTTCATCGCGGTCGCCCTGCTTGCCTATTTCGGCCTGACGCAGCGGCGCTCGGTCGGGCTGGCGCTGGTCATGGGCCTTGGCGTCGGCCTCGCCTTCCTGACGAAGTATGCCGTCCTGTTCGTCGTTCCGGGCGGCGCGCTTGCCCTCCTCCTCATTCCCTCGGCGCGCATTGCCATTCGGGATTTCATCATCGCGGTCGCGGTCGCCGCGGTCGTCGCCTTGCCGAATCTCTGGTGGAACCTGCAGCACGACAATACGACGGTGCGCCATACACAGGACATCGCCCATTGGAGCGAACTCGGCATCAATCTCCGTCGCGGGCTTGAATTCTTCTCCGCCCAATTCGGCGTCGTCGGGCCGATCGTCTTCTTCGCGATGCTCTGGGCGGTCTATCGCATGATCAAGGGCAGGAGCGACGACCGGGAAAAAATGCTGATCTGGCTGTCGATGCCGGTGGTGCTGCTGATCACCCTGCAGGCAACGGTCGCCAAGGCCTATGCCAACTGGGCCGTGACCGCCTATGTCGCCGGGACGATCCTTGCCGTCTGGCTGCTCCATCGGTTCTGGCCGAAAGGACTCAGGCTGTCGCTCGCCATCAACGGCATCGCCAGCCTGCTGTTTCCGCTGGCGACAATCTTTCCGCAACAATTGCTTCTGCCGAACGGGGACGAGGTGATGAAGCGCTATCTCGGCCGCGCCGAGGTCAGCCGCCAGGCCGCAGCCGTTGCCGGCCAGGCCGGCACCGACATCATCGTTACCAATGATCGCGACATGGTCGCCGATCTTTTCTATACGCTGCGCGGCACATCCTACAGGATCTATGCGCGCGCGCCGGCGGGCCTTCCCGAGAGCTATTACGAGCAGGAATTCGCCCTGCCGGCCGACGTCACCGGCAAGGTGCTTTACCTGACGCTCGGGTCCTTCAGCTGCGCCACCGAGACGCCCGAGGTGCTGAAGAACTGGCAGCCGACCGAAGGCTATTACAAGGGCAAGGCGCTCTCCCTCTACAAGGTCTCCGCCGGCTGCCTGGCACCCTGAGCGGATTCCAATCTAAGGAATCATACAGAGGCCGGTGCCCGCTCCTTCGATCTCCACGAATTTGACGCCGCCTTCCTCGAAGGCGAGGCGCAACTGCGCCTCGGTGGCGCGGTGGATGTCGTGGTGGCGACCCTCATAATCGCGGATGGTGCTGCGCGAGACGGCTGCCCTTTCGGCAAGATCGGTCTGGGTCCAGTCGAGCAATCCGCGCGCCGCGCGGCAGAGAGCCGGGGTGAGAATTGTTTCCCTTGCGCCTTGACCCATGATTTCAATTTACCCATATTGGTCGATATAGATCATATATGTCACATTACGAACGGGATTTCCAGATCGGGAGACGGCGATGCCACACGATACGCCCTTGATTTCGACAATCGTCGGCGGCCTCGTGCTGGCTTTCATCTTCGGCGCCTTTGCCCATCGGCTGCGCATGCCGCCGCTGGTGGGCTATCTGATCGCCGGCGTGCTGGTCGGGCCGCATACGCCGGGTTATGTGGCGGATCAGAGCCTGGCGCCGGAGCTTGCCGAAATCGGCGTCATCCTGCTGATGTTCGGCGTCGGGCTGCATTTCTCGCTGAAAGACCTGCTGTCGGTGCGCGGCATCGCGGTGCCGGGTGCGATCGCGCAGATCGCCTTTGCGACGCTGCTCGGCTGGGGGCTCGGCACCTTCATGGGCTGGCCGACCGGCGGCAGCCTGGTCTTCGGCCTGGCGCTTTCCGTCGCTTCAACCGTCGTGCTGTTGAAAGCCCTGCAGGAGCGACGCCTGGTCGAGACGGAGCGCGGCAGGATCGCCGTCGGCTGGCTGATCGTCGAAGATCTCGCCATGGTGCTGGCGCTGGTGCTGATCCCGGCCGCGGCCAGCATCGGCGGCGAGGGTCACGCTCCCGTCGAGCCGCTTTCGGTCGGGCTGAACCGCCTGTTCGGGCTCGATCTCGGCATCGGCGGCATGATCGCCATGACGCTGGTGAAGGTGGCGCTGTTCGTGGCGCTGATGCTGGTCTTCGGCCGCAAGCTCATTCCCTGGACGATGCACCGCATCGCCCATACCGGGTCGCGCGAACTGTTCCGGCTCGGCGTGCTGGCGATCGCGCTCGGCGTCGCTTTCGGGGCGGCAAAACTCTTCGGCGTGTCGCTGGCGCTCGGCGCCTTCTTTGCCGGCATGGTGCTGGCCGAAAGCGAGCTCAGCCATCGCGCCGCCCAGGAAAGCCTGCCGCTGCGCGATGCCTTCGCCGTGCTCTTCTTCGTCTCGGTCGGCATGCTGTTCGATCCGAACATCCTGATCGACAAGCCGCTGCCGATCCTCGCCACCATCTTCATCATCGTCATCGGCAAGTCCGTCGCCGCGCTGCTGATCGTGCTCGCCTTCAAGAAGCCGCTCGGTACGGCGCTGACGATTTCGGCCAGCCTCGGCCAGATCGGCGAATTCTCCTTCATCCTCGCCGCCCTCGGCGTCGAACTCGGGCTGCTGCCGGGGGAAGGCCGCGATCTGATCCTTGCCGGCGCCATCATCTCGATCATCCTCAATCCGCTGCTGTTCTTCCTCTGCGACCGCATGCGGCCGTTTTTCGAAGGCGCAAAACGTGAAGATGTCATGGCGGACCCTGCCGCCGCAGACGCGATAGCAGCGCAGGAGGAGACGCCGCCCGAAGACGACGAGGTGCACCCGACGGCGCTCAGCGGCCACGCCATTCTCGTCGGCTACGGGCGGGTCGGCAGCATCGTCGGACAGAATCTCAAATCGTCAGCCACACCTTTTCTCGTCATCGAGGATTCCGACAAGCGCATCGGTGAGCTGAAGGCGCAGGGCGTCGAAACCCTGATGGGCAATGCGGTGATGCGGGAAACGCTCGACCTCGCCAATCTTGCCGGCGCCCGCAGCATTGCCATCGCCATTCCGAACGCCTTCGAGGCCTGCCGCATCGCCGAGCAGGCGCGCAGCGTCAATCCGTCGATCCTCATTGTCGCCCGCGCCCATTCCGACGCCGAGGTCGATGAACTGAAGCAATATGGCGCCGACGCCGTCATCATGGGCGAGCGTGAAATCGCGCTTGGCATGGTTGACCGGCTCGCCCAAGTGCATCATGAGAGTGTGCCCTATGAAGACGGGCATGGGCCTGATACAATTATCCCGGCGGATGACCCTCCGCAGCAAAGAGAATGAGAGATTGGCGCGCTTTTGAGCCGATACGGGAGTGACATCGCCGGGACGGAGAAGATGGAGCTGGAGCAGCACCGTCTGACCAGCCGTGTCGCCGCTTCGCTTGTTGTCGCCATCCTTGCCTATCTCGGCCTGCTTTTCGGCGGCAATCTGGTCATCTCACCGACTGCCGCCATCAACACGCTGTCCTCTTCCGGCCGGGATCCGCAGCCGCCGCAGCTGACTGCGCGTGACGCCGTGCGCGGGTTGCTCGCCACCGAGCGCAAGCTTGCGCCAAAGCAGGCAGCCCATGACAGCGGATCGCCCGCCCTTGCGGCCGCCCCGGCTCTCGATTTCGCCGGCTGGAACACATCAGCCGCCTTTCCGGCATCCGAAGTTCTGCTTCATGCCGCGGTCTCCAAGACCCATCAGCCGCGCGCACCGCCGGCTGCCTGACGTCTGCGCCGAGCGCGCTTCCGACATCTGACGACATGCCGCCAGCGCCCGAACGCCGGCCCCCGATTATCTAAGGAATACAACATGCGTACCTCACCATGGCTGGTGTTCACCTATACGGTGATCATCTTTCTCGGCCTATTGATCGCCCTGCCGAACGTCCTGCCGCAATCCACCCTCCAGCGCATCCCGGCATGGCTGCCGCATGAACAGGTGTCGCTCGGCCTCGACCTTCGCGGCGGCTCGCATCTCGTTCTGGAAGTCGACGAAGCGGATCTGACCAAGGAGCGGCTGCAATCGCTGCTGCAGGACGCACGCCGCGTGCTGCGCGAAAAGGGCATCCAGCCGAAGGCCGTTGTGCGCAACCAGAACCAGATCGTCGTGACGCTCGCCGATGCCACCCAGAGCGATGCCGCCGTCATCGACCTCAAGACGCTCGCCAATCCGATCAGCACCGGCCTCAGCGCCGGTCAGGCGGATCTGGCTGTCACCGCCAACGGCGCCACCATCACCATCGGCTTCTCGCCGGCCGGCGTCTCCGCCAATGTCGACAACGCCGTCCAGCAGAGCCTTGAAGTCATTCGCCAGCGCGTCGACCAGGTCGGCGTCTCCGAACCGACCATCCAGCGCATCGGCGCCAACCGCGTGCTCGTCCAGCTTCCGGGTACCCAGGACCCGTCGCGCCTGCGCCAGCTTCTGGGCTCCACGGCGAAGATGTCCTTCCACATGGTGGCGCCGAACAATCAGCCCGGCCCTGGTATCACCATGATGCAGGACGAAGAAGGCCGGTCCTATGCCGTTCTCGACCGCGTCGAAATCTCCGGCGACCGCCTTTCGGACGCCCGCGTCAGCTTCGATCCGAACACGCATGAGCCGGTCGTCAGCTTCCGCTTCGACAGCGCCGGCGCCACCCGCTTTGCCGATATCACCCGCCAGAATGTCGGCAATCCCTTCGCCATCGTCCTCGACGACAAGGTGCTGAGCGCACCCAATATCCGCGAGCCGATCACCGGCGGTTCCGGCCAGATCTCCGGCAACTTCTCGGCCGACAGCGCAACGACGCTTGCCGCCATGCTGCGCGCCGGCGCCCTGCCCGCCAAGCTGACGGTCATCGAGGAACGCACCGTCGGCGCCGACCTCGGCGCCGATGCCATCAAGATGGGTATTTATTCCGGCCTCGTCGGCTTTGCGCTCGTCGCACTCTTCATCTTCGTTCTCTACGGCACCTGGGGCATCCTGGCGAATGTGGCGCTGCTGATCCACACGATCCTGACCTTCTCGGCGCTGACGCTGGTGGGTGCGACGCTGACCCTGCCGGGCATTGCCGGTGTCGTTCTCGGCATCGGCCTTGCGGTCGATGCCAACGTCCTCATCAACGAGCGTATTCGTGAAGAAACCCGCAAGGGCAAGAGTGCCTTCGCCGCCATCGATACCGGCTTCAACCGTGCCTATTCGACCATTATCGACGGCAACATGACGGCCCTGATCGCCGCCGCCATCCTGTTCTACTTCGGTTCCGGGCCGGTTCGCGGCTTCGCCGTGACCATGGCGCTCGGCTTGATCATCTCGATGTTCACCTCGGTCGCCTTCGTTCGCGTCGCGATGATCGAGATCACCCGCCGCCGCAAGTTCAAGGTACTGAACATCCGGCCGTTGATCCCCTTCAGCCCTTACGACAAGCACATCCAGTTCATGAAGGCGCGCTTCTTCGGCGTCACCGTTTCGGCGCTGCTGTCGATCGCCTCCATCGCGCTGTTCATCCATCCCGGCCTCAACTATGGCGTCGACTTCCGCGGCGGCATCCAGATGTCGGTCAAGACTCAAGGGGCGGCCGATCTTGCAAAGTTCCGCGAGGGTCTCGACAGTCTCGGCCTCGGCGAAATCACGCTGCAGACCTTCGGCGACAACAGCAGCATTCTTGTGCGCGCCCAGCGGCAGGAAGGCGGCGAAGAGGCGCAGACGGCTGCTGTGACCAAGCTGAAGGCCGAAGTCGCCAAGATCGACCCGAACGCCACCGTCGAAGGCACCGACGTCATCGGTCCGAAGGTTAGCGGCGAACTTGCCTCTGCCGGCATCAAATCGGTCCTGATCGCCAGCCTCGCGATGCTGATCTATATCTGGGTGCGGTTCGAATGGCCGTTTGCCGTCGGCGCCATCGTCACGCTGGTGCTCGACGTCACCAAGGCAATCGGCTTCTTCGCGATCACCGGCCTCGATTTCAACCTGACCGCCATCGCCGCCGTCCTGACGCTGGTCGGCTACTCGGTGAACGACAAGGTCGTGGTCTACGACCGTATGCGCGAAAACATGCGGCTTTATAAGTCGATGCCGCTGCGCGAGATCATCGACAAGTCGATCAACGAGACCCTGGCACGAAGCCTCTACACCAATGCGACGGCCTTCCTCGCCCTGGTGCCGATGGCAATCTGGGGCGGCAGCGCCGTCTCGAGCTTCGCCATCCCGATGGTCTTCGGCATTCTCGTCGCCGGCGCCTCCTCGATCTTCATCGCAGCCCCGATCCTGCTCTTCCTCGGCGACTGGCGCCGCCGCCACGCCAAGGCGGCACCGGGAGACGATACGGCCGTTGAAATCATACCGCCGGAACAGGGGCGCTCCCGCAAGTCGGCAAGCTAAAATTTGCCGTTGACGCATGCTTGAAGAGGGCGCCGGTTGCAGAGCCGGCGCCCTCTTTCTATTGTCGGTGACTGCAAGGATAAAATCATGCAGCCTTTCAAAGGATTGCAGCGTCCCTTGCGCGTCTGAAAAGAAACGCGGCGCTGCCACAGAGATCGGAAACCGTAAGATGTCATCCGACCCGACGAGACAATCGGAACCCAATATTGCCGGCGACAGCGAGGAGCGCATCAAGCGATTTCTCGCGACCGCCTCGCACGACCTGCAATCGCCGCTGCGCCATATCGCCATGTATGCCGAACTGCTGCTCGACGACCTCGGGGAAACGCTGGACGGCGAGCAGCTTCAGAGCCTCAGGATGATCATGGAGAAAGCGCAGACCGCGCAACGCCTCACCAAGGCATTGATGAGCCTTGCCGGCGGAGCCCCTCAGGTGACGCCCGAAGAGGTGGATCTGCAAGCTCTGGCCGAAAATGTCTGGGGCGAACTGACCGACGAAACCGAGATCGGCGATGCGACGCTTGAAAGCGAGGGCCTGCCCTCCATCCGCACCGACCCTGCCCTGCTCGGCCTGGCGCTGAGGCATGTGCTGGCCAACGCCTTCGCCTTTCGCAGCGAATCGCCGCTGCATGTGGCGATTGCGGCGGAGCGAAAGGGAACGGATTGGTTCATCCGTATTTCCGACAATGGGACGGGCATCGATCCCGCCTATCGCGAGCGGATATTCGAGCCGTTCTGGAAATTGCCTAAGGCGGGAACGGTCCAGGGCGCCGGCCTCGGATTGACGACCGCGCGGGAATTTCTGACCGCGCTTGGCGGCGATATCGGCCTGGAAGATTCGGATGCAAGCGGCAGCCGCTTCATCATCCGCCTTCCGATTGCCTGAGGCTCAAGCCTTTCCCTCGGGAAAGGCCCTCCCCTTTTCTGACGGGCAATTCCAGCAAAACCGCTGCAGTTTTGCCGGAGGTTTAGATGCTATAATCGTCCTTCCAGAAATCCGGGACGTCATAGTTCACATATTCGCGGATGATGTGCTGCAGCGTCTGGGCATCGATTTCATCCTTGCCGATGCGGAAATCGACGCCGTAATCGGGGAATTCCTGGAAATAGCCGCCCGATATATCGGTCGAGACGACGCCGATCGGGCCGGTGTAACCGATGCCGCGCAATTCCGGCACCGTATCGCGGAAATCGGCGTTCGGCAGAAGGCGGTTGTCGAGCAGGATGAGATCGAAACGCGCCAGGCGGATCTTTTCCAGCGCGTCACCGATCGACGGCGAATATTCAACCTCGACGGCCGGCTCGGAGAGATCGGCGATCTTCTTCTTGAGCGCACGGAATTCGATGAATTCGTCGTCGACAAAAAGAACCTTGACGGCGTTCCTTCGGCCCGTTTCGGTGATCATCGCTTAATTCCCCAATCCCGAAACCAGCTTCACGTAACCAACCCGTTTCTCAGGGCGATCGCCACCATATGAACGCGGTTGACGGCGTCAAGTTTGCGCGCCGCCGCGGTGATGTGCGAATTGACCGTATGCTCGGAAAGGCCGAGAATGATCGCGATCTCAGCCGACGTCTTGCCTTCGCTCGTCCATTTGACGATTTCCTGCTCGCGCTGGGTCAGCCGTCCGGACATTTCCGGCGTCAGGATTTCCTCGTAAAGCTTGTCGAAAATGCGCATGGCGTCGAGAAGCATGTCGGCGATTTCGCCCTGATCCGGCTCCTGACGCTCGCCGCTGAGCACCAGGCAATAGCGCCGCCCTTCCGGGGTGAACAACGGGATGAACAGAAAGACGCCGCTCAGGAACTCGTTGAAAACGAGATCGGACCGATAATCTTCCGGCCGTGCGCCCCTGCCATGAACCGGTGTTGCCAGAAACTGGGCCGATTTTGCCCGGACAGTGCCGAGCGTTTCCTTCAACGTCGCAATGAAAAGGCCGACACGCCGTTCGGCGACATTGGTGATGACGATATCGCGTTCACCGAAAGGGGCCGAAGCCTCGGAAATGCGGGCCAGCACGAAATTATCGAAGTTGTAGTGCTGCGCCGCCGACTTCAGCAGCCGGAAAAAATCGGTGCGGTTGATCGCCCGGCTGAGCTCCGGTCCGGCATGAAAGGGAATTGCCGGGGCATTATTCATTCCCACTCGTCCTCTCCTCCGCCAATGCCTCCAATCCCGAAATCTTGGGATATACGTCTTAAACGCGAAGAGCTACAAAAATTGCGAGACGGTTGATGACGGAGATCGAAAACGGGGACTTTCGATATCTAAGGCGGAAATCATCAATTATCTCAACTACAGGTGATGCACGGGTTTAATTTACTGAGGGCAGTAGTTCTTACCTGGGTGTCGTATTCTTCGCGCATTTAACATCCATGAATACGCGAAGGCAGTGCCAGACGTAAGCGCGAGAGAGAGTCGGCGGCCCATTCAGCTAAGGGGTTGGCTGATGTTCGTGGCGGCGAACACGGGTTGATCGGCTCTCTCAACGCTTATTTTGCGAAGCATTCCCTTCGCTTCGGTTGCATCTTGTGATGCGTCCTCGACCTTGTCAATCGCGGCTTGCCATATGGCCGGGACAAAGGACAGGGAACGGCTTGGCGGGCTTGCGCCGCTTCCTACATCTCAAGATTGAGAAGAATGCTGGCAAGGTCAAGCGGCTTTTCCAGATAGGTATCGGCGCCGGCGGCAAGTGAGCGCGCCCGGTCCTCGGCCGCATCCGATCCACTGCAGACGGCAAGCCGCATCGCTTTGAAACGATCGTCCAGGCGCAGCCTGCTCACCAGGCCGATGCCGCTGTCGAGCGGCATATAGAGATCGGCGACCAGCAGTTCCGGCAGAGCCCAGCCTTCCGCCGCGCGCTGTTCCAGCGCCGCCAGCGCCGTCTCGGCGGTCGAAAAACAGAATAGGTCGACCTCTATCTGCTGCTTCCTGCGGATATAGTCGAGATAGAAGAGATCATCCCTGCTGTCGTCGACGTAAATTATGGTAGGCATCCAGCACCGTGATTTGGATATTGTTCGAATGAACTTCGCTGTCCTTCAACGTCACGATACCGCGATTTCACGAAAATTCGATCCATCCGATCGAAAAATCATTTCGCCAAAAGCACAGCGCCGCCCTCCACTGCCTATTGAGTATTCCTCGATTTCGGAAAAAATGGCGACGCGAAGCGAGGAGGACACGACGGGTGCAGGATAAGGGCAACGTGGACCTTCAGGACCAGCGGCGGCGGCAGCGCTACCGTGGCTTTGCGATTGCGGTCGGCTGCCTGATGGTCTTTCTCGGGCTGAGCGCGATTGCCGGCTGGCTGCTGCAGATCAAAGTGATCATTTCGCTCGTCCCCAGCTTCCCGTCGATGGCCTTCAACACCGCGCTCTGCTTCGTGCTTTCCGGCATGGGGCTTGCTGCCTCGACGCTGGCTGCCCGTCGCTTTCGGCTGGCGGCAACGATCATGACAGGGCTTGCGGCGGCGTTCGCTGCGGCCCGGCTGCTGGAAATCATCACCATCGGGCGGACTTTCCACAATGTCGACGTGTTGATCACGCAGTTCCTGGTTCCACCGGAATTCATCGCTGAGATCGGCGGCGGCATGGGGCCGAACACGGCGCTGGTGTTCCTGATCGCCAATCTTTCGCTGCTGCTCGCTCTCCACGCGGAGCGGAAAAGCCAGGTGGTGCAGGAATTGACGAGCTACGTCGTCATCACCCTCGGCATGATCGCGCTCGCCAGCTATGTCACCGATGCCGAACAGGGTTACCGCTGGGGGCCCTATGCGGCGATGGCGCTGCATACGGCGGTCGGCATGGTGATCTTCGGCTCGGGGCTTCTCGCCCGCTCCTGGTGGAGGCAGCCGGCGAACCGGGCGCAGATCCCGCTCTGGATCCCGGCTGCGGTCTGCTTCACCGGCCTTCTCGTCGATCTCTACACGCCGCTCGGTGTGGCCAACGGCATTCTCTATGTGCCGCTGGTCCTGACGGCGCTCTGGTTCGGCAACAGGAACGCGCCGCTTTTCTTCGCCTTTGTCTGCACCGTGCTCCTGATGCTCGGCTTTTTCGCCGTCAGGCACAACGAGGTGGCATTCTGGCAGGAAATCGCCAACCGCACGATTACGGCGGCGACGCTCTGGCTGATCGCCATCCTCGTCTTCTATTTCATGCGCAACAATCATAACCTCGAAACCGAGCGCGTCCGCTTCGGCGCGCTGGTGCGCGGCACGCCCGATGCCGTCATCGTCATCGACGAGAGCGGAACGATCAGGAGCTTCAACCCGGCGGCCGAAAACATGTTCGGTTACGCCCCGCAGGAGACGATCGGCCGGAATATCAAGATGCTGATGCCCGAACCCTACCATTCCGAGCACGACGGCTATCTCGCCCATTACCGGCAGACCGGCGAGGAGCGCATCATCGGCACGACGCGCATGGTTTCCGGACGGCGCAAGAGCGGCATCGTCTTTCCGATCGACGTTTCCATCAGCGCCGTCGCCACCGGCGATTCGAAGATCTTCGTCGGTATCGTGCGCGATATCAGCGAGCGCGCCCGGCAGGAAGAGCGAATGAAAACGACGCTGGCCCAGCTCGAGGCCTATACGGCCGAACTCGAGCGCAGCAACCACGACCTCGACGAATTCGCCTATATCGCCTCGCATGACCTCAAGGAGCCGCTGCGCGGCCTGCACAACCATTCCCGTTTCCTGCTGGAGGACTATGAGGACAAGCTCGACGTCGACGGCGTGCGCCGGCTGAACCGGCTGGTGCGCCTCAGCCAGCGGATGGAGAAACTCGTCAACGACCTTCTCTATTTTTCCCGGCTGGGGCGGCAGCAGCTGGCGGTCAAACGCACCGATATCGGCCTGATCGTCAAAGATGTCGTGGCGACGATGGAGCTCCTGCTGGAAGAGCGTCATGCCAAGGTCATCATCGACGGGCAGTTGCCGGATGTGGTCTGTGACGCGCCGCGGCTGACCGAAGTGTTCCGCAACCTGATCACCAATGCGATCAAATACAATGACAAGCCGGCGCCGCTCGTGTCGATCGGCTATCTCGATCGGTTCGTCGGCAAGGACGGCACGGTCGCCCGCAACGTGTTTTTCGTCAGGGATAACGGCAAGGGCATACCCCAGGAATTCCATGAGGACATTTTCCGCATTTTCAAACGGCTGGAAAAGTCGCAGGATTCAGACGACGGCACCGGTGCAGGCCTGACCTTCGTCCGCAAGATCATCGCGCGGCACAATGGCGATATCTGGCTGGAATCGGAGGTCGGCGCCGGCACCACATTCTATTTCACCCTGGGAAAGAAGCGCGAGGGGCAGAATGCAGCAGCGTGACACGCAACCGATCCTGATCGTCGAGGACAGCGAAGACGATTTCGAAGCAACGATGCGGGCCTTCAAACGCACCAACCTGCGCAATTCGATTCGCTGGGCGGCCTCGGGGCAGGAAGCGCTCGACATGCTCGCGGCGATGGTGCCGAAGCCGGGGCTGATCCTGCTCGATCTCAACATGCCGGGTCTCGACGGCCGCAAGACGCTGGAAGCGATCAAATCGAACGCCGGCTGGCGCAAGATCCCGGTGGTGATTCTGACCACCTCCGACGACGAGCGCGACATCGAAGGCTGCTATGCGCTCGGCGCCAATACCTATGTGCAAAAGCCGGTCGATCTCGACGGGCTGTTCGCCGCGATCCAGCGCCTGAAGGAATACTGGTTCGAAATCGCCATCCTGCCGCTCGAGGACTGACAGATTGGCGGAAGACTGCAGCATTCTCATCATCGACGACAATATCGACGATCGCGAGGTCTATCGCCGCATATTGGGCCGCGTCTCCAGCACCGCCTATACCGTCCTGGAGGCGGAGACGGGTGAAGAGGGCCTGGCGCTGAACAGCCGCAAACGGCCGAACTGCATCCTCCTCGACTATTCGCTGCCGGGACGCAACGGGCTCGGCGTTCTGGCCGACATCCTGGAACACGATCCCGTCGCCAACGTCATCATGCTGACCGGCCAGGGCAGCGAAACCGTCGCCGTCGAGGTGATGAAGAGCGGCGCGCGCGACTATCTGACGAAGGATTCGCTGTCGCCGGAAACCCTGCATCGCTGCATCCAGAACGCCATCATGCACGGCATGCTGGAAGCAAGGCTGGAGCAGAAGCGGCAATCGCTCGAGATCTTCACCCGCGCCATGGCCCATGATCTGAAGGAGCCGCTGAGGACGATCAAATCCTTCAGCCGCATCCTGCATGGTTCTCAAGCATTGCCGGCCGACGACCGGGAACTGCTGGAATACGTGCTCAGCGCCGCCGACCATATGGAAGACCTGATCGTCAAGGTCTCGGGCTTCACCAGGCTCGAGGCCTCCGGCGGACCTGAGCTGACGCCGGTCTCGCTTTCCGACGTGCTCGATCAGGTGGAGAACAATCTGCGCCAGCAGACCGAAAGCCGCGGCGCCGTCGTTATCCGCGGCGCACTGCCGGAGGTCATGGGCGATGCGACGCTGCTGACCCAGCTCCTGCAGAACCTGGTGTCGAATGCCATCCGCTACTGCGAGCAGACAATACCCGAGGTGACGATCTCGGGCGAAGCGCATGGCGACATGTGCCGCCTCACCGTGCGCGACAACGGACCCGGCATCGATCCGCAGCATCGCGAGTTGATCTTCCAGCCGTTCAAGCGTCTCGTCGGCCGCGGCATAGAAGGCACCGGGCTCGGCCTTGCCATCTGCCGCCGCATCGCACAACTGCACGGCGGCGCGATCTGGTGCGAGGCGGAAAACGGGCCGGGCGCCACCTTCATTGTCGACGTACCAATCGCCGAGGCGAGGCCCGCGCCGCCCGCCGCACCGGCCATCCCACATAGCGGCAAACCGGCGGAGCAGCCGGGCGAAGGGCCCGGCAGGCTCGCCGAAGTGCTGTTGGTCGAGGACAGCCCGGCCGACATTCAGCTTCTGAAGATCAAGCTGATGCGGCGGGACAAGGTGAATTTCAACCTGCATGTCGCCACCAACGGACGCGAGGCGATGCGGCTGCTGGAAGAGCGCGCCGGCATCGCCGACGTACCGCAGATCGACCTGATGCTGCTCGACATCAACATGCCGATCATGGATGGCTTCGAGGTGCTGCATGCGCTTTCGGCCGATGTCCGCCTTCGCCAAATTCCCGTCTGCATTCTCAGCACGTCAAGCGACGAAAGCGACAGGCGGCGGGCCAGAAATCTCGGCGCGCGCGCCTATATGGTCAAGCCCCCGACCCTGCAGCAGTTGGAGGAGGCCCTCGAAGATGTCGATCATCTGGAGTTGCTGCAGCGCGGCGATTCGCTTGCGCTTTGTGCGGAACAAAACTAAGCGGTGGTCATTGGCAACGGTATGATCTTTGCAACTTTCATACTCGCGCTCCTGACGACGCCGCTTCAATCAGGACTGCTCCAGATGGTATCAGGCATACATCACGTGACGGCCATCACCCGCAAGGTGCAGGCGAACGTGGACTTTTACGCAGGCTTTCTCGGCATGCGGCTCGTCAAGCAGACGGCCGGCTACGAAGATGCGATGCAGCTTCATCTCCTCTATGGCGATGCGGCGGGAACGCCGGGGTCGCTGGTCACCTTCCTGGTCTGGGAAGACGGCGCGCCGGGCCGGGCAGGCTTCGGCCAGATCAGCGAAATCTCTTTGTCGATCAACCCCTCAAGCATCGGCTACTGGCTGACGCGCGCCATGAGCTTCGGGCTGCGCTCGGAGGGACCGGCCGACGAGTTCGGCGAGCCCGTGCTCAGGCTGAAGGATCCCGACAACATCATCCTCAAGCTCGTCGGCGCAAAGCACGTCACCTCGCCGGCCGCCTGGGACGGCGCCTCGATCCCGGTCGAGCACGCCGTCCAGCGGGTGCGCGGCGCGACCATGCTGACGGAAAAGCCCGCCGAAAGCCGCGGCTTTCTCGAGAACCATTTCGGTTACCGCTTCCAGGCCAATCGCGGCACGATCGACAGGCTGGTTTCGCAATCGGGCGACATTATCGACGTGCGCGATGCGCGCGGCTTCTGGTCCGGGGCGCCCGGCACCGGCACGATCGATCACGTTGCCTTCCGCGCCGCCGACGAGGAGACGCTGCATTCGGTCCGCAAGGCCCTGGAAACGATCGACGCATCGCCGACCAACCTGCATGACCGCAAATATTTCCGCTCGCTTTATGCCCGCGAGCCCGGCGGCACGCTGATCGAGCTGGCCACCGACAAGCCGGGCATGCTCGTTGACGAAGAGCAGGCCGCCCTTGGGACGAAGCTGTTCGCGCCACCCGAAGCGATCACCAATCTCCACGACCTGAAGGTCGTACTGCCGCAGTTTGCAATGCCCGGCCAGCCGCGCATCAATTACCGCGAGCTGCCATTCGTCCATCGCTTCTATACGCCGCCGGATCCCGACGGCAGCGTCTTCGTGCTGCTGCACGGCTCCGGCGGCAACGAGACGACGCTGATGCCGCTGCTCAACAAGGCCGCGCCGCGTGCGACGCTGCTCGGCGTGCGCGGCCGGGCGACGGAGGAAGGGTTTCCGCGCTGGTACAAGCGCATCACCCCCTTCTCCTTCGACCAGAACGACATCAAGACCGAGGCTGAGGCCTTCGCGGCCTTTATCGAAGGCGCGGTCAAATCCTATGGTCTCGATCCGCAAAAGGTCGTTTATGTCGGTTATTCCAACGGCGCCAATCTGCTGAACTCGCTGCTCTATCTGCACCCGAACCTGGTTCACAAGGCGGTGCTGCTGCGCTCCATGCCTGTTCTCAGCGACTTTCCGCATGCCGATCTCAAAGGCACCGACCTGCTCGTCATCAGCGGCAAGACGGATGCCTACGGCAAATATGCGAGCGAGCTGGAAGAGCGGCTGAAGAGTTCGGGCGCCACGGTCGATTCCGACGTCATTCCCGGCGGCCACGATCTCGGCGATGCCGATGTGCCGATCATCCAGAAATGGCTGCTGCAGGAAAACCGCTAGATGTGAGCATGTCGCGCAAAGGTGTGCCGCGGTTTTGCGGCAACGACATGCGTAAAAACAAAAAGCGAATGCGCGTCGCATGAATCAAGTTTGACGCGACGCGCTTTAACGATCAGCCTCGGCGGGCGACCATGATGCCGGCAAGCACGACGGCGCCGCCGAACGCCTGCATGGTTCCGATCGCCTCGTTCAGCAGCGCCCAGGCAAGGATTGCCGCGACGACCGGCTGCAGCAGCAGCGTCAGCGAGGAGAAAGCCGGCGGCAGATAGGCCAGCGCATAGGTGATCGCCACCTGCCCGCCGGCATGGCTGATAAAGGCAAGACCGAAGAGGATCGACCAGCCATAGAGGCTTGCCGGCAGCATATGGCCCTCATGAACGAGAGCGACCGGGAAGATGAAGACGGCAGCCGAGGCCGTGCTCCACAGCATGATGCGGATCGTATCGAACCGGCTGCGCAGCCTGCCGATCGCCAGGATATAGCAGGCATAGAAGAAGGCGGCGATCATCGCGATACCGTCACCGCCGAGGTCGCCATTGCCGATCGCTGCCGGTCCGCCCTTCAGAATGACGACGCCCCCCAGCGCCAGGATAAGTCCGAGCAGGAAGATGCCGCTCGTCCTCGCCCGGAAAAACACGAAGGCGATCATCGTCACGAAGACGGGGGCGAGGTTGGCAAGCAGCGTCGCGTTGGCAACCGAGGTCATGGTCAGCGAAAGGTGCCAGGCAGCGAGATCGAGCGACAGCATGAGGCCCGGAAGGATGAGCAGGGCGTAGTCGGAAAGGCTTTGCGGCTTCCGTCCCCTCTCCGTCTTCATGAGCGAGACGAAGACGATCGGGATCAGCGCCAGCGCCACGCGCCAGAAGGCCGTCGCCATCGGCCCGACCTCGGAAAGCCGGACGAAGATCGGCGAGCCGCCGATCGCCGCCCCGCCGAGAATGAGCGCCGCCAGGGGAAGGCGGTTGGAAGGCGCGGCTTCGGAAAGGGTGGAGTCAGCCTGTGACATGATCTCGATATTTTCTGATCGCCCAAAGCAGGCGGTGGGAGGTGCAGCCGCCTGCCTATCAGAAGTCGATCATCAACGACAGCCGATGAACGACACAGGGATGTAAATTCAGGCGGTATGCGTGTCGTTCACCCGCAGCTTCCTGGCGATCTCGGTGGCGACGAAGAAGGCATGCTCGGTCACCTGCGGCAGCCCCATCAGCTCGCCGAAGGTGCCGCGCGCCAAAGGGCCGGAGATCAGCAGCGAAGGATCCGCCTTTCCCGACGGGCCGATCGCCTCCGAGCGCTCGGTGCAGGCAAGGCCGAGGCCTGTGGGATCAAGCGATAGGTGGCCACTTGCGGCCAGGGCTGCGAGCCAGGGCTGGGTTTCGAGAATGCCGCCATGCGCGGGGCCGGTGGTGACGACGACGGCGTCATAGCTCCGCTGCAACGATTGGCGCTGATGGCGTAGCTGCAGCGTGGCCAGAATGAGCTCGCCTGACATGCGCGCATCGGCGACAGAGCCGGCAAGGATTTCGAGGCGGCCGGCGGCAACCGCCGTGTCGAGCACGGCCTCGACCTGCGGCGCGATGCGGAACCGGTGCACGTCCCAATAGGGTCTGAGATGGCGGACGAGGCGGCGGCGTTCGGCAACCGGCAACGCCTGCCAGAGATCATATCCCTGCGCCCGTACCTGATCGAGCACGCCGTGCCAGCTTATGCCCTGCGCCTTCGCCGCCTCGATGGCGGCGCGGATCGCGGTCAGCAGGGACACGGCAGAATGGGCCGCATCGGAAATGAAATCGCCGAAGAGCTGCTGCGGCACCGGCGCATGCCCGCGCGCACGCAGGCCGCGGCGCGAGATCGCAGTTACCGGACCGTCATGGCCGCGCTCGGCCAGCGAGGCAATGACATCGGCAGCCGTCAGGCCGTTGCCGATGACCAGCACCCGGTCATGCGGGCGGACCATGGCAAGCGCGCCGGGCCTGGTGGTATCGGCAACGAAACGGGGATGGGCTGCAAGCCGGCTCGCAAGCCGGCCGGGGGCTGCCGGCGGCGGATGGCTGGTGGCGATCGCGACGATATCGGCCTGCGTGACGCCGCCCTTATCGTCGCGGATCGTCCAGCGGCCGGCATGGCGCTCGACACTCGTCACCGCAGCGCGGCAGTGACGGACGCTGCCGTCTTCCAGCAACGGTTTCAGCAGGGAGGCGACATAATCGCCGAAAAGCCGGCGTCGCGGAAAGAGCGAACCATCGGGCCGCTTTGCCCCGGGATCGTCAGCGGCGGCGTCACCGGCTTCGATCCAGGCCTGGAATTCGCCCAGCTCGTCCGGCTGCAGGCTCATCTTGGCGGCTGGAACATTGATGCGGTGGGCCGGATCGTCGGTGTCATAGGCAAGACCGCGGCCGAGCTCGGCGCGCGGCTCGAAGACCAGGATGACGGGATGCTCGCCGCGGCTCGCCCGGGCGAGATGATAGGCGACACCCACGCCGGAGACACCGCCGCCGATGATGGCGACGACGGGCGGTTCGGACGTCGGAGGAGACTTGGAATGCATGGCGGCCGGGATGTTGCTTGCGATGCCCGAGCATAGAAGCCGGATATTGCTCGCGCAATCCTCTGCCGGTAATTGTCTATAAATATTATGTAGATTAAGCCTGTCCCAATATCGTCGTCGAAAAATCGGGATTGCCGCGGATCGTATTGCTCACCGTGCAGATCTCATCCTCCGCCGCATGGACGATCTGGCGCCGGCTTTCCTCGTCGATATCGCCCTTGATCGAGAAGGCGATGTTGAACCTGGCAACCCGCGAAAGGCCTTCGGTCGCCTTCTCGCCGGTGACCTCGGCGGTGATCTCGCTGATCCTGTCGAGAACGCCCATCTGGCTGGCGGCCATGCGGGCGCTGAGCACGAGGCAGGCAGACAGCGAGGAATAGAGCAGGTCGAGCGGATTGAAGCCCGGCTGCGACGGCGACGTGACGATATCGATCTCGCCCCTGGTGGCGGAGGTGACATGCGGAAAACCGGTGCGGCCGAGAACGGCGGTGGCGCCGGTCGGGCGGGGACGAGCCTTGAGATCGACCATGATGAAATCCTCTCGTGAACATTCTGCAGATGACAATGTCAGGCCGGCGCCGCACCGGGCAACGGCTGCCTGTCGGTTTCGGAACCTTTCCATCCGTCAGCAGTTGATTACACCTGAACGAAATCAGTGACAAAGGTGGATTGCGATGGCGCATGTCCGCAGAATGGATCGCCAGGGCGGGCGCATGGACGCCCGCGATCGGCTGATCGTCGCGCTCTATGCCCAGCTCAAGGCCGAGCGGGAAACACGCGAGACGCTGGAATGGGCAATCCGCAACGGCGCCGTCTCGCAGGAGGTGCTGGAGGCGATTGCCACCGATCCGGTTCCCGTCGTCACCAGCGAGGATATCGCTTCGGTGGAGAAAATCATCGCCCTCGACGAGGGGCGCAAAACCAATCGAAATTAGAGTATGATGCCGCCATGCTCCCTATCCAATTGAGAAGAGGAGATCCGAAATGGCCGATATCACCTATCAGATCGTGCCGCATGACAATGGCTGGGCCTACAAGCTCGGCGACACGCTGTCGGAAACCTATGCGACGGCCGAGGAAGCGATCGTTCACGCCAGGGACGCCGCGTCGCGCCAGAAGATCGGCGATGGCGACGCGCTGCTGGCCTATCCCGCGCCCGATGGACGCGGCTGGGCATTCCAGGAACTCGAAACCGACAAGAGCAACGGTCGGCTCTGATTGACAACGGAGGATGGAATGGCCGCGCGGGCAAGCTGGAAAGGTCATCTGAAGGTGGGCGACCTTGCTTGCGCCGTCGGGCTTTACACCGCCATTTCCTCTTCCGACCGCGTCTCCTTCAACATCATCAACCGCAGGACCGGCCATCGGGTGGAACGGCAATTCATCGACAGCGAGACCGGCAAACCGGTCGAGCGGGACGATCAGGTCAAAGGCTACCAGATGGAGAATGGCGACTACATCGTCATCGAGGGCGACGAAATCGCCGCCCTCATGCCGGAAAGCGACAAGGTGCTGAATATCAAGGCCTTCATCGGCTACGACGATATCGACAAGCTTTATTTCGATCGTCCCTACTACCTCGCCCCCGTCGACGCGCATGACGAAGAGGCGCTGTCGCTGATCGCAAGGGGCATGCGCGACGGCAAGGTCGCAGCCCTTGCCGAAGCCGTGCTGTTCCGGCGCAACCGGACGCTGCTGATCCGCCCGCATGACGACTGCATCGTCGCCACAATGCTGAATTTCGACTACGAGGTGCGTTCGGCCGACACCGTCTTCAAGGACATTCCCGACATCAAGTTCGACAAGGAGATGATCGCGCTTGCCGGCCATATCATCGGCACCAAGCAGGGCAGTTTCGAACCGAGCGAATATGTGGATCGCTACGAGGCTGCCCTCGTGGAACTGGTCAAGGCGAAGATCGAGGGCCGGGCACCGCCGAAGAAGAAACAGCCGCCGGAACGCAAGGTCGTCGACCTGATGGAAGCACTGCGCCAAAGCGCCGGAATGAGCAGCAAGGGTTCGTCAAAGAAGGCACCGGCGAAGAAGACGCCGGCGCGCGGCGACAGCCACAGGAAGAAGGCAAGCTGAGGCGGCTCTCGAACCTATCAGGCGTGGCGCGATTTAACGCGACGGCTTCCCGTCCTCCGCGGCCAGGCTCCTTTTCAGCGCATCCATGATATTGACGACGTTGCCGGTCGATTTCACCGGTGCGGGTTTTTTCGCAGGCGCGGCCTGCTTCAGGCTCTTCTGCTTGCTGCGGATCATCGACTTCAGGCGCTTCTGGATCGGATCCTGCACCATGGCCGGGCTCCAATCTTTCGTCTCTTCCTTCACCAGCTGCTTCATCAGCGCCAGCAGCTTGCTGTCGATCGCCGCCTTGCTGTCGAGTTCGGCCACCGGTTCGCGCACCTCGTCGCCATAACGCAGGGTCCAGAGAACGATACCCTTGCCCTGCGGCTCCAGCAGCACGGCACGCTCGCGACGATAGAGCACGAGGCGGGCGATGCCGACGACATCATTCGCCTTCATCGCCTCGCGGATGACGCAGAAGGCTTCCACCCCGACCTTGTCCTCGGGGGCCAGAAAATGCGGTTTGTCGTACCAGATCCAGTCGATCGAGCCGCGCGGCACGAATGTGTCGATATCGATGGTGCGGGTGCTTTCGAGCCCGACTTCCTCGATCTCCTCGTCTTCCAGCATGATATAATCGTCCTCGCCACGCGGATAGCCTTTCACCTGGTCCCGGTCCGCCACGGGCTTGTGGGTGACGCTGTCGACATAACGGCTTTCGACGCGGTTCTTCGTCTGGCGATTGAGCACATGGAACCGCACCTTGTTGCTCTCCGTCGTCGCCGGCGTCAGCGAGACGGCGGCGGTGACGAGCGAAAGCTTGAGATAGCCTTTCCAGAATGTCTGACGTGCCATGTCTGTCCTGCCTCCCGGACACGGTTGGGCATTGCAATCAACGGCGGATGCGGTGTTTGGTTCCGAAAATTGCGGTTTTCTGCCAATGCCGCCCGGGTCGTTCCAACAGTTCCGAAACGCAGCCGATGAACGCTGCCCTTAAACCCGCTGCGCCACAGTTTCTGTTGGCTGCCGATCGGACGGAGAAACGGCGCGACATGATGACATGGTTTTATCGGCTGGATTCACGGAATAAGTTCGCTTAAGGTCGCGCCGCATGGCGAAGTGAGAGTGCCGCTTCAATGGGCTTGAAGCCACTGGACAAGCTTGACCTGGCTGTATCGCCCACCGGAATGGGCAGTTTGCGAAACTGGGAAGTTGCCGAACGGCCAAATGAATTCGTTCTTCCGGAGAGGAAGCGAGGATGCACAAAAATAGCTCCCGCCTCAGTTCAATCGAATACCGGCATGCCTTGATCGAGGCGAACGCCGGGCTTCTGCAGATTGATTTATAAGAGCCTTTGATGACGATAGAAAATGCAGCGTTAGCAAGAAACCACTATCCAGCCGGCTACCACCGGCGGGCAGCGCCCCGGTGGCGCGTCAGGCGCGATGTGCTGGCAAAGCTGGTTCTGACAATCGCATTTTACGCGTCGCTTTGGCGGGCGACAGGCATGTGGTACGGCCTGCCTGCAAACTTCGACGACGGCGCAGCGGTCGACCCGTTGCCAATGAAACTCCTGCTCTACGGCCTTATTCCTTTGTCGGGCTTATATTTTCTGCTGGAGCAACGACAATTCCTGCGGGTCTTCTCACGAATTTCGCCGTTTATCGTCGTTGTCGGCATTTCCTGCCTGACATCGATCGCCTTCTCGATCGACAGAGGCGCATCCTTGAAGGGATTGGCCGCGGTCATCGTTCTCGCGGTCCCGCCTCTTCTGTACCGCGCGCGCTACGGCAATGTCGAAGCCTTCAAAGTACTCGGGCGTTTTGCGATTGCCGCCGCATTTATCAACGTTGTCTACACAGCAGCTTTCCCGCAATTCGCCATCATGCGCGGCAGCTATGCGGGCATGGTCAAGGGTGCCTTTTATCATAAGAACACATTGGGGCAGTTTTGCTCGGTGAGTTTTGTCTGCCTGCTGTCGACGGAGAAACTCGGCCGGCTTCGTTACAGTACCCTGATACGCTGGGCTGCAATGCTTTGCCTTCTCGTCCTGATCGTCGCAACCAAGTCCTCGACGGCTGTCGTCTTGACGATGTTCGGCAGCATGATGCTCTATGGCGTTCGCGTGATTCACATCTACCCGAACCGTCTTTTCCGTTCCTTCGTCGTCTTCCTGCTGTTCCTGATCGTCGGCTTCGGCGCCAGCTTCGTTTATCTCGGCGTGGCCTCAGCCGTTGCAGAAGCATTCGGCAAAGATATTACCTTCTCAGGCCGCACCAATATCTGGGAACAGTTGTTGCCGCTGATATGGGACCGGCCTCTGACAGGTTACGGCTTTGCGATGTTCCGCCAGCCCGAGGTCATGGAGCAGTA
Organism: Rhizobium sp. CIAT894; assembly: GCF_000172795.2. NCBI lineage: Bacteria > Pseudomonadati > Pseudomonadota > Alphaproteobacteria > Hyphomicrobiales > Rhizobiaceae > Rhizobium > Rhizobium sp. CIAT894. The sequence continues at coordinate 649,443 of NZ_CP020947.1, read as the reverse complement.
TGTCAAGGTCACCTTCGATGCACGATCGACCCACAACACCTATCTCGAACTGGCGCTGAATATCGGCATTCCAGGCATTACCGCATGGACGTTATTTTTGCTGACCCGCCTGTTCAGGAAGATGACGATCGTCGACCCCGACCCCGCAGAATCCGGCGCCAGGCGAAAGGAGATCGTTATCATCATCCTCATCATGCTTGGAGCCATGACCGAGGCAGGCATGATGCTGGCACCTTTCATTCTCTGGCCACATATGGTCATCGCGCTCTCGGAACTGCGTCCGAGGTTGCGGACAAACCGGAATCTACGCCAGGCTTGAGGGGGTGCTCGACGTCTGTGCGGCTCATTCCCCCGCTCTCGTCGCGGTCATCTTCATCGGCCATCGCGTGGGCCTATAGGGGTCGTGTGCCTCAACTGCACACGAGCAACGCGACGCTGCTCAAATCGACAGATAGCGCTTCTGCCAAGGCAGCCTGTGTTCCTGCCATGCGCGCGGGGTGAAGTCGTCATAGGCGGCCTCGGCGATCGCCAGCATCCAGTTCTCGTCCTTGCGGGCCAAGAGCACGCAGGACAATTCCATGCCGGGCGCAACGGCGATGGAGGGCCGGTTGGCGCCTGGTATGTCGATCCCCTTGTCGCGCCACTGGATGCGGATCTCATCGGGCTCGGATGTCCATTGGCCTGATGAAACGGAGGCTTTTCCGTCGGGTTTGAAGACAAGCGGCGGCGGGGTGACGTTCAGGAAGCTGCCGTCATTGACATAATTGCCGTCGACATCGCCGGCGGTCTCTTTGCCCCTTCCCTTCAGAACGATATCCTGCTCGCAGCGCAGGAATATGTTGCGCCGGAAACTGCCGGACCACGGGCGGTTGGCGAAGAATGCGATGTCGCATTGGCTGATGACGTTGTCGTGGATATCGATGTCTTTGCGGAATGCCTGTTCCTGATCGGAAAAGCCGCTCAGGCTGACGCCACGATTGGTGTTCTCGATCCAGTTGTCATAGACGTGGTGCCCGGTATGGTCGACCTTGTCGCCGATGCCGTAGCCGAAGGAATAATCATTCATCCTGCCGTCGCGCATGATGTTGCTGCGCACGACGGCACCATCGCCGATCGACGAAAAGGAGAAATTCTTGCCGCCGATGAAGTTGTATTCGACGAGGTAATTTCGGGTTTTATCGCAGACCAGCGCGCCCTTGTTGGAGGTGCTGGTCGGCGACTGAAGCAGGAGGTTGCCGCGGATCACGACATTGGAACTGACATAGTCGTCCTTGTTTTCGTAGGCGAACTGGCAGCAGTCCGCCCCCTGACCGGGTGCTGCGCCAATGCGATTGTTCTCCAGAAGAACGTCCGTCGTCTTCGTCAGGTAGATGCCGTCGCCGTTGACGTTCTCCGTTTCGCAGCGCCGGATCGTGAGGTTTTTGCCGTTGTGGAACTTGAAGCCGCGCGGTGAATTCTTGACGATAACGTCTTCGATCACCGTATCGGAAAACACCTGATAGGCGACGCCGATATCTTCGGCGCCATCGATCACCTGCCCGCGCGTGAAGGCGCCGTGAACTTTCTTTCGCAAGATGGCGGTCATTGCATTTTCCTTCGATACCGGTGCGGCGGGGGGAATTAAGCAGAGAGCATGTGGCGGATGTTTGAATATTTGTAAATCATCTGGCTTCTCAATCAGGTGTGCCGGCGCCATAGTGCGCAACGCTCGCCTGATGCGGTTTTTACGCATACCGTTACCGCAAAACCGCTGCACGGTGTTGCGCGACATGCTTTAGTGATCCAGTGATTGATTAATGAAATGCGAGCACGTGACGACCAGCATCAGACATATCGCCAAACTTGCGGGAACGTCAGTCTCTTCGGTCTCGCGCGTGCTCAACAACAGCGGTTATGCCTCGCCTGAACTCAGGGACCGCGTCGAAGCGGCGATCCGAACGCTGAACTATACGCCCAGCAAGGGTGCGCGCATGCTGCGCGGTGCGCCAAGCCGGATGATCGGACTGATGCTGCCGTCGATCGATGTGCCTTTCTTCGGCATCCTCGCCCATGCGATCGAACAGGAATTGTTCCAGCACGGCTATCAGACGCTGATCTGCAGCACGGCGGAAAATATGGACCACGAGGTGCGCTATCTCTCCATGCTGCTCGCCCAGCGCGTCGACGGCGTCATCGTCGCAAGCGCTTTCGGCAGCATCGAGCATTTCGCAGTGCTGCGGGACGCTCGCATCCCGGTCATCGCCATCGACCGCGAGCTGAGCGGCATCGCCGACGACGCCGTCATGGCCGATCACGAGGAGGGCGGACGGCTGATGGCGCGCCATCTGATCGACCTCGGCCACCGGGCGATCGCCATCGTCGGGGCACCGGCACACAGCCAGCCGATCCAGCTTCGCCTTCAGGGCATCACGGCAGAAATGGCAAAAGACGGCATCGCGCCGGCCGTGGTGGCGATGGCGGAAGAACACAGCTTCGCCGAGACCTACCGGCTGGCGCGGGAATTGCTGGCGTCGCGCGCCGAGGTCACCGCGATCATCGGCACGACCGACATTTCGGCGATTGCCGCCATCCATGCCATCCAGGATCGCAGATCTTCTGTTCCGAACGACTATTCGGTCGTCGGCTTCGACGATCTGCCGGAGGCCGCCTACGTCTTTCCACGGCTGACAACGGTCGCACAGCCGATCCGCGGTGTCGGGCAGCAGGCAGCGCGGTTGCTGGAAGCGCTGATCGAGGCGCAGCAAACGGGCGACGAATCCCGGCAGGGTGCAATCGTCAAAGTGCCGGTCACGCTGATCGCGCGCGACTCCACCGGTCCCGTCCGCAACTGAGCAGATGGATCTCCGAAGTCAAGGCCGGACGATGACCTTGATCTCGCCCGGCAATGGCGCGTTGCCGACCACGTCGGCGACCTCGTCGAGACCGATGGTTCTGGTGACCAATGCGTCCAGTTCCAATGCTCCGCTTGCGACCATTGCCGCAGCGCGCGAATGGGTGAAGGGGTTGAGGTAGGCGGGCCTGATATCGACTTCGTTGATCAGCAGATCGAAGGGCAGAACCGGCACCTCGACACCCGCAGGCGTGACCCCGAACAGCACGAAGGTGCCACCGCGCCGCGCCATCCTCAGACCGCTTTGCAGCGTGTCGCTGACGCCGGCGCACTCGATGACCACATCGGCGCCGCCCTTGGTGACCTCTCCAACGGACGCGACCGTGTCCGAAGAATTCGGGTCGAAGGCCTGCGTCGCCCCCAGGCGCAGGGCGGCCTGGCGTCTCGATTGCTGCCGCGTGATCAAAATGATCTCGCCTGCCCCCGCCAGACGGGCCAGTTGCACCATCAGCAGGCCGATCACACCGCCGCCGAGGATCGCGACGCTGTCGCCCGGACGGATCCCTGCCTTGTCGATGGCGTGGATGCAGCAGGCCAGCGGTTCGGAGAAGGCGCCGTGAACGGGATCGAGGCCGGCCGGCAGGATGAAGGCCTGCGCATGCGGCACCGCCACATATTCGGCAAAGCCGCCATCCCGCGTCACGCCGATGGCGGTCAGTCTCTCGCACAGGTTCGGCCGCGCCCGGGTGCAAGCCGGACAGGTGCCGCAGGCGATATTCGGGTCGACCGTCACCAGCTCGCCGCCGGCAAAGCGGGTGACGCCGTCGCCGATCTCTTCGACGATGCCACAGAATTCGTGGCCCAGCGTGACGGGGATCGCGGTCGGATATTCGCCCTTGTACATGTGGCGATCGGAACCGCAGATGCCGGCGGCGGCGACCCGGACAAGCAGCTCGCCTCGCCCGGCAACCGGTTTCTCAACGCTGCGCATGGTCAAAGACCCGATCGACTCCAAGCGTACAGCTCTCATTCCACTCCTCCAGACCTCAAGCTCGATTGCCTATTCCTGCCGATGAAGCGAAGCGCTCAGCTCATGACATTGCCACCGTCGACATTGTAACACTGCGCCACGATGTATGCTGCGTCCGGCCCGGCCAGGAAGGCGGCCATGGCGGCCTGTTCCTCGGCAGCGCCAAATCGTCCGGCGGGAACGGCGGCGGCCACGCGGCGCTTGACGTCGCCGGGTTTCAACCCTTCCCGGCTGCCGAGTTTTGCATCGACGACGTCCCACATCGGCGTATCGACGACGCCCGGAGCGATGGCGTTGACATTGATCCCGTAACGGATCAGCTCCAGGGCGCAGCTCTGCGTGATGCTGATGACGGCCGCCTTGGACGCGCAGTAAGCCACGGCAGGTCCTTCGCCCCGACGCCCCGCCTGCGACGAGAAATTGATGATGCGTCCACCTGCCCCTCTCTCCACCATGTGCCGGACGACGGCCTGCGTCATGAAGATCAGGCCTTCGATATTGACCTGAAAGACCCGAGCGGTCCGTTCCCGGGATATTTCCAGAATGGACTCGACCTCGTAAACGCCGGCAGCGTTGACCAGGATGTCGATCTGACCGGCGGTCGATATCGTGAAGCGCGCAGCGTCTTCGATGCTGTCCTGGCTGGTCACATCGAGCGCCACGCCCCAGACATGCGGACCGATCGCTTCCGCCACCCGGGCGCATCGTTCGCCATCGAGATCCGCCACGACAACCCTGGCGCCCTCGGCGGCGAAGCGTTCGCATACCGCCTTGCCGATGCCGCTCGCTCCTCCCGTGACCAGTGCCACCTTGCCGGATAGCCGCGCCGTTTCCGTATAGGTCATCGCCCCGCCTCCCCGGTCGCCATTAAACCGGCAAGGGTGCCGCGCACGGCTGCCATAACGAATAGCTTCATCTCTGCTCCTCCATTCTGACTGGACGCCCGATTGACGTCGCCTTCTCCTGATCTGACGGGGCTAAGCGGGTTGCGCGTTCGTCTCCTCTGCCTCGCAAAGGAGGACCGATATATCGGGAATGCCGTCGGTGGCCGTCGCACCCTTGAGGCAACGCGCAGCCGCCACATGGGCGACGGCGCAGATATGCTCGACCGGCCAGTTCTCGTGCAGGCCGTAGAGCACGGCGGCGCAGAAGGCGTCTCCCGCGCCGACCGTGCTGACGATGTCATCGGGATCGACGGATCGCGATCGTGTCCTGATCGGCAAAGCGCCAGGCGCAAACCAGAAGCAGATTTCCGGCGCGTGGATGATCGCTCCCTTGGCGACGCCTGCGGCCAGCAGGCGCTCACCCGCCGTCAAAAGCTCCGCTTCGATCAAATCTCCCTTAGCGTCGCGCACGACAACGCCGGTCGCCCGGCCGGCCTCCATCTCATTGATGATCAGGTAATCGCAGAAGGGCAGAGCAACACCGACCTTGGCTGCAAATTCCGGGTCTTCACTCGAGACGAAATCCACGCAGGTCGTCAGCCCGGCGCCGCGCGCGGCTTCGAGCAGGCGCGACGCTCCCGAACGGCCGTCGGGACCGATGCGGTCGAGACCCGGCAGCAGCATGAGATAACCGAGATAGAACAGCCGATAACCGGCCTTGGCGAAGGCCGCGGGTGCGATAAGCTTGTCGGTGACGGCATCGTTGGCGCCGCCATGATAGAAGAAGGTCCGGTTCTGGCCGGGCACATTCATGACATGGGTGTGCGCCGTCACCCGGTCGGCGAGCGCCGTCAGTCCCCCGACATCGACGCCGGCGACCGCAAGGCGGGCCTTGACGATCTCACCATCCTGATCGGCGCCGATGCACCCGGCCGCCGCCAGCTTTCCGCAAAATCCGAGCGAGGCCAGATCGGTGACGACATTGGCTGCCCCGCCGCCCACGCCCAGATCCTGGTGCAGGATATGGGCGAGATTGCCCTGTTCTGGCCAATAGGACAGGGTGTGGACACGATCGACGATGAAGTTTCCGGCGCAAACGATACCGCCCTGCTTCAGACCGCCCTGATGGTCAACCTCCTCCCCGGTTCGCATCAGCGGCCTCCTTCGTTCCACAAGGGTCTGAGCGGCGGCTCATCCTCCTCGATTGCGGCAAAGCGGCCGATCGGCTCGAGGAAGAAATTATCGCTGTTGTCGTCGTTGACCTGGCTGACCTCGCCGACGAGGACGGGTCCGCCGCCTTTCCGGCCGTAGAAGCGGTGGTAAAGTCGGGTGCGGATCGTCACGCTCTGGCCGGGCTTGAGGATCAGCGGTTCCCATGCGGCGAGCCGGTGCGCCAGCCCGTCGACCGGAACCATCACGTCGTCCTTCAGCAGATTGCCGTCGGCATCGGTTGCGGCAAATTCGATGACGAGATCGCCGCCGGCGCGGTTGATGATGTCTTCCATCTTCGCCGCATGCCGGTGCGTCGGCGTGAGCTGCCCTTCTTCGACAAAGAGCAGCTTTTCGGCATAGGTGCGTTCATCCCCGATATCGACGATGCCATTGCGCAGGCAAAACAGCACGAGGCCGCATTCGGCAAACCGGTTCGAGCCGAAATCGGTGACATCCCACCCGAGCTGATGGGCGCGCAAATAGGCCGACGCCTGGGGATGAGAGGCAAAATCCGCCGCCGTCCAATATCCCCATGCCGGCAGGGACCAATGCCAGCGCTCAAGGGTCGCGTTTGCCCGCCGCAAGGCGGCGTTGATCTCGGAGCGCCGCATCAGGCGGACGCCCCGTCATAGACGACCGGGACCACGACGTCCTCGCGGCCGGATTTGAGGGCTGCCGTCAGCACCGCATGATGCGCCTGTGCCTCGGCCGGCGTCGCACAGCCGAAACCGTTGGCATTGCCGCCGGCAAGCTCGTCGACGAAAGCCGCCCACATCTGCTGTATAGCGTCGGCAAAACCGAATTCGAAGATCTTGCCTGTAATGGCTGGAAACAGAGAGCCGTATCCGAGATCCTCGGTGCTCCAGGCCTGCGCACCGCCGTTATAATCCATCCACTGCCACTGGCGCGGCGACTTCGTGCTGAAGAATGCGCTTTTCTTCATGCCGAGAACGCGGATGTACCAGCTGTTGGATTCGCCGGGCGCGATGCGCCAGGTCTTCAGCACCATCGGGAAATCGTGATCGCCGGTGCGTACGCGGCTGCTGATCGTGGCATTGTCCCAGGTGGTGCAGGGCAGCATGCCGCCCTTGCCGTCGGGACGTTCGGTGACTTTCTTGACCAGTTGCGCATGCAGGGTGGCCGGGCGCCAGCCGAGACGCAGGGGCACATGCAGCACATGCATGCCGAGATCCCCCATGCAGCCATAGTCGCCGTTGATCTCGGCCATGCGCTTCCAGTTGATCGGCTTTTGCCGGTCGATGTCCGACGAGTGCAGGAAACCCGCCTCGACTTCGAGGATCTCCCCCATCTCCCCGCTTTTTGCGAGCGCGATGACCTTCTGTGCGCCGGGGAAGAACGGCATTTCCGACGAGCAGCGAACCAGGAGTTCGGGATGCTCGGCGAGAACCGCCATGATTTCGCGGTTCTGCGCGGCGTCCATGCCGAAGGGCTTTTCGCCGAGAAGATGTTTTCCGGCCTTGAGGATATCGATGTAAAATTGCTGATGCAGCACGTGCGGAACGGCGCAATAGACCGCATCCACCTCGGGATTGGCCAGAAGCTCCTTATAGTCGGCGGTGAACTGCCGAACGGTCGGCACGTGATCCCTGAACCAGTCGAGCAGCGCCATGTTGGTATCGCAGACGGCGACGATTTCCGGCCGTGCCTTCACATCGGCCAGATGCAGCCAGCGCGCTGCGGCACTGGCGAACTCGCGCCCCATCAGGCCGCAGCCGATGACGCCGAAGCGGAATATTTTCGTCATCACATCTCCTCCCAGACGCGCGTCAGCCGATATGCAGCGAGGCTTGCTCGACGGAAGCCTTGTCATGGACGATTGCCATCAAGGCCCGCGTCATGCCGCCGGGATTGTGGTGCTGAATGACGTTGCGGCCATAGACGATGCCACGGGCGCCCTGCTCCATCAACTGTTTGGTGCGGATCAGGATTTCCTGATCCGAAACGCGGCCACCGCCGCGCACCAGCACCGGCAGGCCCTGAGCGATCTCGACCACGCGATGATATTCCCCGACATTGTCGCAGGGGTCGGCCTTGATGATGTCGGCGCCGAGTTCGGCCGCCTGGCGCACGAGCGGCAGGATCTTGTCGATCGCGCCGTCGACCATGTAGGCGCCCCTGGAATTGTCCTGCATGACGAGCGGTTCGACCATCAGCGGCATGCCGTAGATCTCGCATTCGCGCTTCAGGCTGTTCACATTGCGCACGCAGGCGCGGTAGACCTCCGGCTGGTCCGGCAGCATCAAAAGATTGACGACGACACAGGCCGCATCCAGCCCAACGCCCTGCTCCACCGCCCTGTCGATCATTTCGGAAAACAGCTGGGACGGCAGGGGATTGCCGTAGATGTTGGCGATGTCGGTGCGCAGCACCAGTGCAGGGCGATGTTTGCCGGGGATCGCCTGCAGGATGGGTGCGGTCCCCGGGGGAAGCTGGATGGCATCGGGAGCGGCTTGCGCGATCACCTCGATGGCGGTCTTCATGTTCTCGATGCCGGCGAGAAAGGTCCGTTCATTGAACATGCCGTGATCGATGGCAACGTCAAAACAATTTCCAGACACGCCGAAAAGACGGTTCAACCGCGCGGATTTCATCAAGCTCCTCCCAGATATGGCAACGTTTCCACATTCGAATAAATGCAGCAGGATTGCGAGTCAAGAAAATGTGGTAACGTTTCCACATCGGGTCTGGCGAACTCATCCCCGGCTCAGATGTCGAAGGCGCTTGGAAGCACCACGATATCGCGGATGGTGACGTTGCGCGGCCGGGTGAGCATGAAGATGATCGCGTCGGCGACTTCCTTGGGCTCGATCAAGGCGCCGGCCTCCTTGGCCTTGCGAAGGTTTTCCTCCGGCCAATCCGCCAGCAAGGCGCTGATCACCGGCCCTGGAGAAACCGACCCCACGCGAATGCCGCTTTTCAGAAGCTGGCGTCGCATCGTCTGGACGAAACACGTCATTGCCCACTTCGACGGCGAATAGACCGGCTCCCATGGAATTGCCGAATGTCCGGCGACGGAGCTGGTGACGACGATGTCGCCGGTGCCACGTTCGATCATGTGAGGAATGACACTCCGCACATTCTTGATGACGACATTGACGTTGAGATTGAGCATCCGATCGATGGTGTCGAGATCGGTTTCCATCAGGTCGCCGCCGATATAAGTGCCCGCATTGGCATGCAGGATGTCGAGCCTGCCGGTCTTCGACAGGACGCCCTCGAGCAGTCCCGCACAGGCATTGGAATCCAGCAGGTCGATCACCAGCGGAATTGCGCGCTCGCCCAGCCGGCCGCAAATCGTCTCCAGCGCCTTCTGATCGCGGTCCACCAGCACGACCGTCGCGCCTGCGGCGAGCATCGCCTCCGTCGAGGCCAATCCTATGCCGGACGCCGCACCCGTGACCGCCGCGATCTTCCCGTTCAATTCCGTCATCGACGTCTCCTCCTATCCTGATGCTGATGGCGCGTTCTTCCCGAGACCGCAGGCGGCGTCTTTTCGAAAGCCGCCAAGGACGCTGTAGCATTTTAAATTGCTGCTTAGGAGGACAAGGGATGAGTTAGGCAAGGGGCGGATTGGGCAAAGTTTGAGTTGACCGCCTTCGATGGCGAGGCGACACTTGAACGGCAGTCAGGCGGGGGAAGAAGGATGGGCGAGCCAGATCGCTGGCATCAGATGGAAAGCACGTCGAAAGACGGTGGCAGGGTTTCCGTGACGATCCGTCCGTCCGAATAGGGCCGGCAGAAATTGCCCTCGCGCACGGTCGAATGGCCGGCAGTTCGAGGGTCGGGGATTCAAGCATTCGCGCTGCGTGTTGCTAAGATTCGATGATGACTTCATTGGTGATGACGGACGCATTCCAACGCCTCAGCCTCGCGCTCGCGATCGGCATCCTCGTCGGCATCGAGCGTGGATGGCAGGACCGCGAGGCAGCGCCGGGCAAGAGAGTGGCGGGCATCCGCACCTATGGCCTGTCGAGCTTCCTCGGCGGCTTTTGCGGTTTCCTGCAGCCGGTCACGGGATCGATCCTGCCGACGGCCATCTTTGCGTTTTTCTGCATCACCATCCTCAGCTTCAGCCGGATGCAGGCCGAACGCGAGGAGGATTACAGCGCAACCGGCGCCGTTGCTGCGATAACCGTCTTCGCGCTCGGCTTCGGCGCCGTGGTTGCCGATATGACGGCGACGGCGGCGGGTGCCGTGGCGGTGACGGCGCTTCTGGCGGCGCGGGAACCGCTGCATGGCTTTCTGCGGAAACTGACCTGGCTTGAGTTGCGGGCGGCGCTGATCCTGCTGACGATGACGGTCGTCATTCTTCCAATTCTTCCCAATGAGACGGTCGATGCCTGGGAAATGATCAATCCCTTCGAACTCTGGATGCTGACCGTCCTCGTGGCGGCCGTCTCGTTTGCCGGTTACGTGATGATCAGGCTCAGCGACGCCAGGGCCGGAATATTGCTGACGGGCGCCTGCGGCGGCACCGTGTCCTCAACCGCCCTGACGCTTTCCTTTGCCCGCCAGTCGGTTGAGATGCCCGCCCTCTCACCGCTGCTTTCGGCCGGAGCGATGCTGGCGGGAGCCGTGTCGCTCACCCGCGTGCTTTTGATCTGCGGCGTCATCGCGCCCGATGTGCTGATGGAGCTCGCCGCATCACTCGGCCCGGCGGCCGCGATCCTTGCGGCGGGCGGCGGCCTTGCCGGATTGGCGCGGCGCTCCGATGGCGGTTCCGATTTTGCACCGCGAAACCCGCTTGAGGTGATGGTCGTCTTCCGCTTTGCACTTCTGCTTGCCGCCGTGACCATCGTGACGCGGGCGACGTTGGCCGTCTTTGGCACGCAGTCGCTGATCGCGGTCGCCTTCATCACGGGACTGGGTGATCTCGATGCGATAACTCTCTCGATCACGAAGCTGTCGTCGCCGGCCGTGCCAGCGGATGCGGCCGCGCAGGCGATAGCGGTCGCGGCCTGCGCCAATCTTCTGGCGAAAACCGGTCTTGCAGCCAGTGCCGGAAGCCGCGGCTATTCGGTTCGGCTGGCCATCACAACCGGCATAGCGATCCTTGCCGGCGCCGCCGGCCTGTTCCTGACGTGAACAGCCAGGCCGCACGGCCGACGGAGCAATCGTTTGATCCGATTTTCTCACATTCTATCCAAGTTGCGCAGGCAATATCGGCAGCGCTTCGGCAAAAGCATTCTTTGTTAACTTGTAGACTGACTTAATCGCTCCAGCCCATCGCGCAATGTCTCGATGCGCTGAATGAGTTTCGCCGCTGCCGCTGAACTCGTCACGTCACGAATGAATTGTGGCGCTTTCCCGCGATGCCCCTCCATGCACGATGTCCTGATGCTGCCCTCGAGGGCGGCCGGACAGGCTTGTTTCCAGCGACTGAGGTAAATGCATGACATCGAGCAGTCTGAGCGCGTTGTTGAAGATCGTCTTCAGACTGAAGGTGAAGCGGAAAACGCGCCAGACGCTGGCGTCGCGGGCATTGCGGCTGGCGGCGCTGCGCATCGCACTGGTCTGCGCCTGTGCGGGCGGCGTGTCCTATTTCATCAATCATGCAGCCCTTGAGCAGTCGGTGCGCAAGCAGCTCTCGCTTTCGACCGAACAGGCCTTGCAGCGCGAGTCTCTGCCATTCCGTGAGGTGAAGGATCTCGAAAAGAATTTCCTGGCCGAGTTCGACCGGATCTACGCGATCCCGGAAGCCCGGCAATCATTGGCACTCGATTTCGACCATATTTTCTATCGCCATGAGGATGGATCCTACACCCAGCGCCCGGGATTGTTCGAAGGCGCGCCGTTGCCGGATGGGCGCAGATTTCCCGGCATGTCGGCGACTTACGCGCCTGACGTGACACCGGATGAGGATGTGAAGACACGCTTTGCGTTGTCCTATCTGCTTTCTTACCAATTCGGTTCCGCCGCCAAGGGCCGCCTCTTCAATTTCTACGGCGTGGTGCCGGAGAAAGGTTTCCCCATCTATCAGGCTGCCGACATCGCCAAGGTTTTCCAATATGAAGGCCCGGATGCGCTGAAACTCGAGACCTTCGAATTTTACTCCCGCGGGTTCGGCGGGCCGCAGAACGATACTTTCTTCACCCGCATCTACTGGGATCCTTCCAACAATGCGTGGATGACGACGATTGCGACGCCCGATGCGCCTGATGCTTCGGGCAAACATCGCATCATGGCTTGTGTCGACGTGCTGCTCGACGATCTGATGAAACGAACCGCCAGCCCGACACTGCCGGGCGCGCGGGCGACGATTTTTGCCGCCGATGCTCAGGGCACACTGATCTTCGACGGCAAATATGCCGACAAGATCACCGCCAGCGCCGGCGAAGCCTCGATTTCCTCGCTTGAAATCGCCGACTACCAGCCTCTGCTGAAGGCAAGCCAGTCGATCGAAGCGGGTTCGGTGTCGCTCATCGACAGCGCCGGCGAAATTACCGCCGTCGGCCGGATCCCGGATACGCCTTGGATGCTCGCCGTCCACTATCCGAAATCTCTGATGCGATCCGCCATCCTCACCAATCTCGGGATCGTCATCGCGGTCGGGCTGCTCACTCTGTTCGTCGAACTTTTCATCCTCCGTTCGATCCTGCAAAAGCAGGTCGCCGAACCGCTGGTGCGATTGATCCACGCCACGCAGCTGGTCGGCCGTTCCGGCGTGACCGTTGCCAACGACGCCCTGCCCACGCATTCCGATGACGAGATCGGCGAGCTTGCCCGCGATTTTGCGTCGATGGCCGCGCGCGTTCACGCGGCCCATGAAGCGCTTGAGGGGAAGATACGGGATCGGACGTCCGAGCTGGAGCGGCTCAATCAGAGGCTCCTGACGATCAGCCAGACGGACGAAATGACGGGTGTGGCCAACCGGCGTCGCTTCGACGAGGTTCTCGCCAGCGAGCTCACCGGGCTTGGGCAGGGTCAGGAGCTGCTGATGCTTGCCATGGTGGATGCCGACTGGTTCAAAGGCTACAACGACCGATACGGCCATCCGGCCGGAGATGCCTGCCTGAAGGAGATCGCCGGGGTGCTGGAGCGCAATACGCGCAGCAAACAAGACCTCGTTGCCCGTTACGGCGGAGAGGAATTCGCCATCATTGCGCGGGTCGCTTCAGCCAGCAACGCGCCCATCATCGGACAGGCCCTCTGTTCGGCAATGGCGGCCGTCAAGCTGACGCATGAGGGATCGCCTTTCGGGCACGTGACGATCAGCGTCGGCATTGCGCTGGCGACACCCGATCAAAATATCTCTCCGGAGGCGCTGTTGCTCGAAGCCGATCGCGCGCTTTATCGCGCCAAGCAGCGAGGCCGGAATCAAGCCGTCATCGCCGAGCCTTCTGCCGATACTGAGATACAGCAGATCGGCGCCTGACGACAGGCGACAGCCGAGAGGCAAGCAACTCTGATCAACTGCGGCTGGCGGCGATCAGCGCATGGGCAGCATCGCGGAGCAATCCGGTCGCCTCGCCCGGTTCAAAGACCTGCATGCTGACAAAGGCGCCGTTGATCAGCACCGCCAGTTGGCCGGCGAGCCTGTCGGGCGCTGCAACCGCCAGTCCCTCGGCTATGGTCTTCAGGCGCCGCCTCATCTCACGCATGTGGGTCTGTGCGACCTTGCGTGCAGGGTGATCGGGTTCGGGGAACTCGGCGGCTGTATTGATTTGCGGGCAGCCGCGGTAATTTTCCCGCCCGACCCTTTCGCCGATCCATTCGAAATGGGCGTCGAGTTCGGCCGCGGCATCGTCCGGGTACTGCTCCGTCACCCGGTCCCAGGTGCTCCAGAAATCCAGGTCTTCACGCTTGAGAAAGGCCGCGATCAGGTCGTCCTTGGTGCCGAAATGGCGGTAGAGGCTGGTTTTGGCGACGCCTGACTTTTCCACCACAAGATCGACGCCGACGGCGCGCACCCCGCGTCGGTAAAAGAGCTCCGATGCCGTTTCGAGAATCCTGTCGCGGACCTCGTTGGCGCCGGTGGCAGGGGCGTTGGCTGTGCTTTTTGGCATGTCGATATCTCCGAATTCCGCCACCATAGCAGAAAGCCGATTGACACGCTACAGACCTGTATGTTTTATTGACTACAGACAGGTCTGTAGCGAAGGGAAGAGCAATGACCATCGATGAAGCAACTGACACCACGACATCTCGGGCCGTAGCGGTCCTGGGCGCAAATGGCCATACTGGGCGTTTTGTCGTTGCCGAACTCTTGCGGCGCGGGTTGCAACCTATCGCGATTGGACGGAGTGCCAAGCGGCTGGCGGAGGCGGGCTTTCCGGAACACGGCGTCGAATGCCGTGAAGCTGCGGTGGAGGATGACGCGGCTCTGGACAGGGCGCTCGCCGGGGCGGCGGCGGTGATAAACTGCGCTGGGCCGTTCATGGACACGGCCGACGCGGTGGTGCGTGCCGCGTTGCGGGCGGGCATCCATTATCTCGACGTAACAGCCGAGCAGCCGAGCGTACAGGCGACGTTGGAGCGTCACGAGGCTGCCGCCGGAAAAGCGGGCGTGGCCGTCATCCCGGCGATGGGATTTTACGGCGGACTGGCCGACCTGCTGGTCGCAGTTGCCATGGATGATTGGGATGATGCCGACGCGATCGAGGTCTTCGTTGCGCTCGACAGTTGGCTGCCGACAAAAGGGACGCGCGTGACCGGAGAGAAAAACACAGCGCGGCGCCTGGCCGTCAACGGCGGGCAGCTTGAGCCGGTACGCCAACCGCCTGCCGAACGCGTATCCACGTTGCCGGAACCATTCGGCCGGCAAACATTCGTCGAACTTTCCTTTTCGGAAGTACCGCTGATCGCTCGTCGCATCCAGACAAAGGAATTGCACAGTTTTCTTGGCACAACGGCCCTGCGGGATGTTCGCGACCCGTCGACCCCGCCACCGCAGCCTGTCGACGAAACCGGGCGCTCGGCGCAGCGTTTTGCCGTGGAAGTGATTGTCTCGCAAGGCGACGTGCGTCGCCGGATCGTCGTCCAAGGACAGGACATCTACGCCGTCACGGCGCCGATTATCTGCGAAGCGGTCCAGCGCGTCCTGGCGGGGGACATTCGCGATACTGGCGCAAAGCCACCGGCTGCGATTTTCGATGCGGAAAGTTTCCTGCGGGCGCTCGCCCCGCACCTGTCGGTCGAGATCGCAGAAATGTAACTATAAATCCGAGACTTCAGATACTGAGGGGGCAGCAACCGACCGATCTGACCATCGCAGAACTGGCCCGGATGCTGGATCCCGACAAGCCGGGAACGCGTACCGATAGAGATCTCAGCGGCCGGGCGAAGACGACAAGTATCCGGCTTGCGGCTTTGACCGCAAACTATCTCCGCTCGACCGTCAGAACCATCGGCATGGCCCAATTGGCCTGAAGAACCGGCCAACGCAGCAGTTTGACATTGTCATCCTCGACCTGTGCTTCCCATCGCGCATAAAATTTCTGGCTATACCCGTTCAGCCGGACGCTGCGGTGCGCGAGGGGGCCGCCGTCGAGGTTAAGCGCTACTTTGAGATCCAGTGGCGACGCCTTGAGAAATTCCGCCAACCGATCGAGAGAAAAGAACGCCTCCTTCGTCGTGCCGATCAAGATGCGGCCTGAGCCGTCCTTGGCGACAAAGGTTCGATTGGCCAGCCAGCGGCTTTTCACATTCACATGGGTCTGGCCATCGTCGCCGATCAGGAGCGGATAGGAAACCATCGCATTCGTCGCCCCGGCAAGGGCACTTCCCCAATCTTGATGGGTCAGGTCACGGATGTCGGCAGAGGCAGCATCCGCAAAGAAGGCGCCGGCCTTCGCATCATACTGCCGGGGTCCCATCGCGACACCCTCACTGATAAAGGGCGTGTCGGGCCGGCCATGCATGTCGTAGTAGCTGCCGTTGACGATCAGCACGGCCTTGGGCAAGGCATGCTCCCATTCGTCAATGCCCTTATCACCCTGTGACGCGTTATGGACGACGAAGCGGAAGCGCATGGGATCAATCCTGCTGAGGAAAATCCGGTCGACTTCGCGACCATCGGCAAGCACCGGCAGCTCCGCCACCTCGAAGCCAATCTCAGGTTCTTGCCAGACCAGCGACCCCGGCTGCACGGCCGGGACTGGGCTCTTCAACGCCAGTTGCATGGAGGCCGATAGGCGCTCATCGTCAGGCTTCACGGTGATCCAGTAGGTTCCGCCACGGCGCAATACGGTGTTGAACCCATAGGCGCCCGCGACCTGCCAGAGCCAACCGGCGCCGACAACAATCATAACAACCAAAGCGGCAGTCAGCCCGAATAGGAGCTTGCGAGTTACTGACATCAAAAACTCTCTATAAGCAAATAGGTAGGTTCGGTAGCGCGCGAAGCGTTCGCCCTGCGCAGATGCAATTTCGAGTGGGGCTTTTCTACGACAACGATATTTACCGAACGCCGCGTCCTGCTTTCACGGCTTCCGCGGCCTGTGAGGGAAAGCCGTCAACCGAAGCCCACCCGGTTTGCTGCATGACGTTAGCGTTGAGCTCCAGACGATCGCCTGCCGAACAGCCGCGCACGGCGTCATGGCTGCAAAAATATCAGGTCTTTGTTTCTTCTACTTCTCGCCATCTTATTGAGGAGCCATGAGCTGAACAGTTCCCCGCCAAGACGCGGATGCGCATATTACATCAAGCCAGATCGTCAAGGTCGACTTCCAGCGTACGAGCGATCGCCTTTAGAGCATCTAGGGAGCCCTCTTTCTTTCCAGTCTCGATTTCGGAAAGATAAGGCTGCGAGAGCCCGGCCTTTTCAGCCAGTTCCTTGATGCTGATGCCGCGATGCTTACGGAACACGCGGACAGGATCTTCACCGGCGATCAGCGCCTCGACGACGTCTTGAGGCCAGGTTTCTTCGCCATCGTCGATGCGCGCCTTTGCTGCGCGCGCGTCGCTGATATCGACAAGGTCCTGATAATCATCTTCGGAAAGCAGCACGTATCCCTTGCCGTCGATGGTTAGTTTCTGGATTTCACCCATGGTGGTCTCCTATTCGTTATAAACATCGCCACGTGGGCCAGCTTTGACGACCAAGACCTGCATAGTCTGGTCGTCTATGATGACCCGGTCCTGCCCAACGCGAATGCGAAAAAATTCGCTGCCTTGCAGCTTCTTGAGGTCGACTGTCTCGCCATTGGCGAAGGCTTCTACCTTGGCTACGATCGCGGCCGCGCGCTTCTGCTGCATTTTGCGGAGTGCCTTCACGGCAGCTTTGCTGTACGCGATCTTTTTCATAATGGAATATAGCCTTTGGCGATTTGTTTCGCAACGAATATTGCCAATGGCGATATCCATCAGAAAGCAGCATTGAGAGCCATCGTTTGATTTCAGGGGTGCCGCCAGCGGACGGCTGGGGCAGAAACCGCGAATCGAGACCGTCAAGTACTATTCGAGGCGTGCAGACAGGTCGAAACAAGCGGCCGTCGCGATGGCTGATTTCGAGGCCGAGCTGAACAAACGAAAAACGAAAATTGTCAAACCCGCGTGAAAAACTTTTAAAACCCGGGTATTTGATGAAGGCGCACGATCTTGAAAAATGCAGCAGATACTATGCAGATGGCGATGGTGCCCAGGACCGGAATCGAACCAGTGACACGCGGATTTTCAATCCGCTGCTCTACCAACTGAGCTACCTGGGCTAACCTGCTTCCGATGGTTCCCTTTGGAAAAAGAACCGCGGGGCCTTGGTTCGCCCCGGAAGCGAGCGGGGTTATAGCATCTTGTTCGGCCATGGCAAGCGTCAAATGACTCTTTTTTGACGGTCTTGCCGATTTTGCGGATTCATGAGGAAAAATAAGAGCTTCGCCGGTGGAATATCTAAAGCGCGTCGCGATCTTTCAGATTCGCTCTTCGCGCTTTAGGTCTTTGTTTTCCGCATGTCGTTGCCGCAAAACCGCTGCACACTTTTGCGCGACATGCTCTAGTTTTCCTCATCCGGATAATCGGCCTTGGTCTCATCCTCGGCCACCGGAATGGCATAGGCGCCGGTCAGCCAGCGGGAGAGGTCGACCTCGCGGCAGCGGTTGGAACAGAAGGGGTAATGTTCGCGGTGCGAGGGTTTGCCGCATTCGGGGCAAGGGCGCGTCTTGCGCAGCGGCTCGACCTTGGCAGCGGCTTTCTTGTCTTCGGGCATGATCGGTCCGTCCTCATTCAGGCATTGGCCTTCGGGGCTCAGCCCTCGGGCCACCGGCTATGCACATCGAAGCCTTCGCCGGTCAGAAGCAGAATGGTTTCATAAAGCGGCAGGCCGACGACATTGGTGTAGGAGCCCACCATCTTCTGCACGAAGGTGCCGGCAAGGCCCTGGATGCCGTAAGCGCCTGCTTTGCCGCGCCACTGGCCCGAGGCCAGGTAGTTCTCGATCTCGAAGCCGGACAGCCGCTTGAAGCGGACCTTGGTCTCGACGATCTTCTGGCGGATCTTGCGATCCGGCGTCACCAGGCAAACGCCGGTGTAGACCATATGGTTGCGCCCGGACAGCAGATGCAGCGAGCTCAAGGCCTCGTCGGCGAACTCGGCCTTGCCGAGAATGCGCCGGCCAACGGCCACCACCGTATCGGCAGACAGGATATAGCTGCCCTTCCAGGTGATATCGCCCTTGATGGCCGCAAGGGCAGCTTCGGCCTTCTCAGCCGAAAGCCTGCGGGCGAGCGAACGCGGATGCTCCGACTTCTTCGGCGCCTCGTCGATATCCATCGGCATCAGCCGCGACGGCTCGATGCCGGCCTGATTGAGCAGGTCGACGCGACGGGGCGAGCCCGAGGCCAGAATGAGCTTGTATTTCAGCGTCATGGAACCTCGACCATCGGCAGACGGGAGCAAAAGCCCTTGCAGGACCTTCGGGCAAGCTTACTTGAAACGGTAGGTGATGCGGCCCTTGGTCAGGTCATAGGGCGTCATTTCCACCAGCACCTTGTCGCCGGCGAGAACGCGGATGCGGTTCTTGCGCATGCGGCCGGCGGTATGGGCGATGATCTCGTGTTCGTTTTCGAGCTTCACGCGGAACGTCGCATTCGGCAGAAGTTCGGTGACGATACCCGGGAATTCGAGGACTTCTTCTTTAGGCATATAGGTGTTTTCTTCCTGTGGGTTGAAGAGGCAGCGCAGCGCGCGCCTTTAAAATTTGCGCGGAAACTACACAATCAACGCAGGTTTGTGAACCTTGTTGATCGGGCTTTCCTTCATTTGTTTTCATGCCGATTGCGCGGCAATGCCATTTCGTTTGAGCAGCCGGCTTTCGATGAGGCCGGTCAGGTGATCGCGGACCTCGCGGTAGCTTTCCAAAATCTGCTCGCGCGTGCCGCTGACGACCGTCGGATCCATCGTCGGCCAGTAGACGACATCGATCGCATTCGAGCGGGTCAGCTCGAGGGCGGCATGATGGGCCTGCGGCGACAGCGTGATGATCAGATCGAAATAATCGTCCTCGAGTTCTTCCAGCGTCTGCGGCAGGCGGCGCCCGAGGGAAAGCCCGATCTCATCGAGCACCACATCGACGAAGGGGTCGCGCTCGCCGGCGCGAACGCCGGCCGAACGGATATAGGTATTGGCAGGCAGCATGCTGCGGGCGATCGCTTCGGCCATCGGCGAGCGGATGGCATTCATTCCGCACATGAAGAGGATGGCGCCCGGCCGCTTTCCCTCGTGGATGTCGGCGCCGAGATCCATGGCCGTCACCCGCGCCAGTAGAGCACGCAGACCAGGGTGAACAGCCGCCGGGCGGTGTCGAAATCGACCTCTATCTTGCCGGCCAGCCTGTCCTTCAGCGTCTGCGAACCTTCATTGTGGATGCCGCGACGGCCCATGTCGATCGCCTCGATGCGGCTCGGTGTGGCCGAACGGATCGCTTCATAATAGCTCTCGCAGATCATGAAGTAATCCTTGACGATCCGCCGGAAGGGCGTGAGCGACAGGATATGGGTGGCGACCGCGCCGCCCTCTTCGGTGGTGATGGCAAAGACCAGCTTCGAATCGACCAGCGAGATGTTCAGCCGGTAAGGCCCGCCGGCATGGCCGAGCGGCGCAAAGCTGTTCTCCTCGATCAGATCGAAGATGGCGACGGCGCGTTCATGCTCGACATCGGGCGTCGAACGGCCGATCGTATCGTCCAGGACGACGTCGCAGAGCCGGAAATCGCCCTTCGCCATGCCCTCACCTTTCGAGGTTGAGGCGGATCGCGACCGATCGCGCATGGGCATCGAGGCCTTCGGAGACGGCAAGGGCAATTGCCGCCGGGCCGAGGGTGCGGAGCTGCTGCGGGCCGAGGCGCAGGATCGAGGTACGCTTGACGAAATCGAGCACCGAAAGACCGGATGAGAAGCGCGCCGACCGTGCCGTCGGCAGCACGTGGTTCGAACCGCCGACATAATCGCCGATCACCTCGGGCGTATGAGCGCCGATGAAGATCGCACCGGCATTGCGGATGCCGTCGAGCAGCCGATCCGGATCGGCGAGCGCAAGCTCCAGATGCTCGGCAGCGATGCGGTTGGCGAGCGGTATGGCCTGTTTCAGATCGGCAACGAGGATGACTGCGCCGAAATCGCGCCAGCTTGCCGCCGCCGTCTCGGCGCGATTGAGCGTTTTCAGCTGGCGTTCGACCGCCTGTTCCACCGCCTTGCCGAATTCGGCATCGTCGGTGATCAGGATCGCCTGGGCGCTGACATCGTGCTCGGCCTGCGCCAGGAGGTCGGCGGCGATCCAATCGGGATTGTTGTCCTTATCGGCGATCACAAGCACTTCGGAGGGACCGGCGATCATATCGATGCCGACGGTGCCGAAGACGTGGCGCTTGGCGGCAGCGACATAGGCATTGCCGGGGCCGGTGATCTTGGCGACCGGGGCGATCGTCTCGGTGCCATAGGCAAGAGCGGCGATCGCCTGGGCGCCGCCGACACGGTAGATCTCAGTAACGCCGACAAGCTTGGCGGCAGCCAGCACCGCCGGATTGACGGCGCCGCCGGTGGCGGGGACCGCAATGACGATGCGCTCGACGCCGGCAACCTTGGCCGGCACGGCATTCATCAGCACCGAGCTTGGATAACTTGCGGTGCCGCCCGGCACATAGAGGCCGACAGCTTCGATCGCCGTCCAGCGCGAACCGAGACCGACGCCGAGATCATCCTCGTAAATATCATCCTTCGGCAACTGCCGGCGATGATGGGATTCGATGCGCAGTGCGGCAAGCTTCAGCGCGCCCAGCACTTCGGCAGGCACCGCCTCGATCGCCGCGTCGATCTCTTCCGGCGTGACGCGCATCGGGACTTTGGCGAAATCGATGCCGTCGAATTTCAGCGAATATTCGGCCAGCGCCACATCACCGCGGGCCCTGACATCATCGATGATGGCGCGAACGGTGGCGTTCACATCCTCGGAAACTTCGCGCTTCGTCGTCAGAAAGGCAGCGAAATGCTGCTCGAAACCTTCCGATGCCTGATCCAGCCAGATTGCCAAGGCCGATATTCCTTCTTAACTCGAAACCGCAATATTCAAACTTCAGGCGTTAAGCACTCTTATGCATGTCGTTATCCCGGAACCGCTGCACACTTCCGGGCGACATGCACTAGAGGTGACGAGGCTTGGAGGAAGCCTCCCAGGCACCGCCGATATCGGCGAGCTGCACCTCGATGCATTCGACATCGAGCGCGATCGAGGCGGTGCCGGACAGAGACAGCTCGATCGTGCCATCCGGCCCCTCGCCTTTCCGCTCGAAACGCAGCGCCAGCAATGACAGCACCTCGTCGCGTTTGCCACGATCGATGCCGAGCGACCGCACGGCCAGCACGCGCTTGAAGACCAGAGCAGCCCGGCGGCGCTCGAAACCCTTGCGCTTGCGCTCGGCACCTTCCCAGACGAAACGATTGACGGCAAGGGCGAACTGCGCGTCGCGCGGCGACCAGTCGATATCGCCGACCTTGAAGACGCTGTCCTGCATATGCGCGGAAATGACCGCAAGGTCCTCGTCATCGAGCGCTACGAGCTTCAGATCGGTCATTCAGTCTTACCCCGGCAGCCACCGCCGGAATGGCGATGCGTCAGACAAGGGAAATAAGATGCTGCGATCAATTACGCAACCGCGATGAACGGTGCTTACTCGCTGATGCGCTCGACGATGGCGCCGCAGCGGGTCAGCTTCTCCTCGAGCCGCTCGAAACCGCGATCGAGGTGATAGACGCGCGAGACCGTGGTTTCGCCCTCGGCGGCAAGGCCGGCGATAACAAGCGAAACGGAGGCGCGCAGATCGGTCGCCATGACGGGGGCGCCGCGCAGGCGCTGGACACCTTCGATCTTCGCCGTCTGGCCGGAGAGCGTGATCCTGGCGCCGAGGCGGGCAAGCTCCTGCACATGCATGAAGCGGTTTTCGAAGATGGTCTCGGTAACATGCGAGATGCCCGAAGAGCGGGTCATCAGCGCCATGAACTGCGCCTGCAGATCGGTGGGGAAGCCCGGGAAGGGATCGGTGACGATATCGACCGGCTTGATGCCGGCGCCGTTGCGCCTGACGCGCATGCCGTTGTTGGTCGACGAAATCTCGGCGCCGGCGCGGCGCAGCGTTTCCAGTGCGGTGTCGAGCAGCGCCACATCGGTATTTTCGAGCACGACGTCGCCGCCGGCCATGGCGACCGCCATGGCATAGGTGCCGGTCTCGATACGATCCGGCAGGACGCGGTGGCGGGCGCCGGAGAGCGAGGTGACGCCTTCGATGGTGATGGTCGCAGTGCCGGCGCCGGAGATCTTGGCGCCCATGGCGTTCAGGCAGTTGGCAAGGTCGACGACCTCAGGCTCGCGGGCGGCATTGCCGATGACAGTCGTGCCGCGGGCAAGCGTTGCCGCCATCATCAGCACATGGGTGGCGCCGACCGAGACTTTCGGGAAGGTGTAGCGCGCGCCGATCAGGCCGCCGGCCGGCGCCTTGGCGTTGATGTAACCGGCGTCAATCTCCATGGTGGCGCCGAGCGCCGTCAGGCCCTCGATGAAGAGATCGACGGGACGCGTGCCGATGGCGCAGCCGCCCGGCAGCGACACGCGGCAATGGCCTTCGCGCGCCAAGAGCGGGCCGATGACCCAGAAGGAGGCGCGCATCTTCGAGACCAGCTCATAGGAAGCGGTGGTATCGACAATGGTGCGGCAGGTGAAATGGATCGTGCGGGCGTATGAATCTTCCTGGCGCTCACGGCGGCCGTTGACGGCGACGTCGACGCCGTGATTGCCGAGGATGCGCATCAGCAGTTCGACATCGGCCAGATGCGGCACGTTTTCCAGCGTCAGCGTATCGCTGGTCAGAAGCGAGGCAATCATCAGCGGCAGTGCGGCATTCTTGGCGCCGGAAATCGGGATGATGCCATTCAGCTCATTACCGCCGACAATTCTGATACGATCCATGTGCGCTTACTTCCTGAAAGTTCTGCCTTGAAAGAGGAGTGAGGTGTTTAGGGGATTTATCAAAACGCTTCAATTGGCGAGGGACGGAACATTACGATTCGTCCATTTTTGCGGCGGGCAGGCCATTTGTTTCGTCAGCCTGGCCGGAACGGCGGGCGCGAACCTGCTGTTTGCGTCTTGAAAGATTTTCTCTGAGCTTGTCGGCGGCACGCTCGCGGCGCAGCTTCGCCTGTGCCTCGATCGCCTCTTTGCGGCTCTGCTGGCCGGTTTCGGTCTTGTCGTTCATGTCACAGGATTAGCCGAATTCGCGCCGATCCAAAAGGCCCTTGCATGCCAATCCACGCGAAGTTGGAATTTGCTGCTTGCGCTTGCCGTCAAGCTGTGGCAATAGCCGCCCCGTTCCCGCAATTGAGCCGCCCGGCTCGCACGGGTCCTGGTCCTGCTGCCGTAGCTCAGTGGTAGAGCACACCCTTGGTAAGGGTGAGGTCGGTGGTTCAATCCCACTCGGCAGCACCAGTTTTCCCAGGCAATGGATATCATTCGTCTGCGCCCGACCAGCCTCAGCGACAAGTGGGAAGCAGGACGCTGCCATTAGCGCAATCGGGAATTTCCGTTACTTCGAGATAATAGGATATGAACGGGGAAAACTGCCAGAGTTCAAACAGTTCTCCGGTTAGCACCAATTCTTCATCTGGAATCGGTGCGTGAGGTCCTAATGGAGTTCCATCGAACACGCCTTCGACATACCAATGGTCAAACCTCTCCGCCAAGATGTAGGCGCCGAGATCGATTACCGAGCTTTGACCGTACCGGCTCAGGGTCGCCCGCAAATATTCCCGCTGCAGTCTTGGGATGGCGTCTATGGATATACGCGCTAAGACGTCTTCCGCTGTGAGCCCTGCGCCGTGAGCGAGAGGCGGCATTGCCAACGTCCCGCAGAGTAAAGCAGTCTGGATCAATTTTCGACCTAAACCCATGTCGAGCCCTCAACTTTCCCGGCATGGTAGCGGCGTCGGCGGGCCGGCGCCATACAACTTATTTGCGATGGATAAAATTCCTCTTGGCCTGCGTGCGTGCGCAAGCTGACATTTCGCCTCATCGGCAACCAACGATTCACCATTGTTGACCGCAAAAATCACGCTAGAATGCCTTTGATGGCGGCGTCTCCATGGAGGAATACGGAAGCGCTGCGACTTTGTTTCTGTCGGCAATCGTGGAGGAGCATCGATGGCAACTGAAAAATGGACCAGCCCGGTGACGGTCGGTTTCGAAGGTGCTAACGCGCGAACGGTCAACGGGCCGTTCGATGCGTTGAAGTGCCTGGCGGATTTCTGGCCGAATGCGCGCGGGCTGCGTTACATCAAGGCCCGCAGCACCTGCCGAGCAGCGCTCGATGGGCGCAAGAGCGTGGAAGAGGCGAGAGCCGAGTTTCTGGCCGCCGCCGAAGAGGCGAAGCTGAAGCTGCATTAGCGCGCCGCGTGTCCGCCAGGACGCGCAAACACGCTCTATGATTTTGAACTGGCCTTTCGGTCAGGATTTCCGGCGTACCGGCGGGTAAACGGAGCGCGCCGGAATGGGACATTGCTTTAATTTCTTTAACCCTGGATCGAAGCTGTGCCGGATTTTGGCGCAACGGGCGTTGCGCCTGATGCAGCCGTATTCATAAAAGACGCCCAGCCATCATGATGATGGTCAGAGGCTCGTCACCTCTGCGGTAACGCAGGCGAGCCTCGTTTGAGCAGGACTATTTTCAGCAAGCGCCGCCGCCCTCACTCTCCACCTCGACATAACCGACGCCGATGATCGTGCCGTCGCCCGCGCGGATGAAGGTGGGGAGGTAATGGGGCTCCGCCGGTTCGCAGGCGGTCGTCCCGGTGTATTCGTTGAGGGCGATCTGGTCCTTCGGCAACGCGGAATAATTCGCGCCGGTTTCGAGCGCGGCGTAGGCGGAGCCGGCAAAGACAGCGCAAACCGATATCAAGGTCGTGGAGAGGCGAAGAAGCAACCGCATGATGGTCTCCAGCGTTTCGATCCGGCGTTTCAACACGCGGGAGGGCAGTTGGTTCCCTCAGGCCCGCAACAGGCGACTGCGCACATAAGCTCGACCGACGATGCTCTCGGCGATCCCGACGGCACGCTCGACATCGCCGCACCGATGCACGAAACCCTCGAGAATGACATAGGGGCCTGAGGTGGTGACGATGATCTCCCCGGCGTCGAGATCGCCGGCCGCGTGCAGGGCGCTCTCGACCGAGATGCGGGTCGCCGCGCCGCCGTGACCCTCCCCGCCGGAATCCTCATGCTCCGCGAATGCCGGAAACCCAAACACCTTAAACCTCTCCCGCGACTGGTCGATCCGCGTTAACGCGGCAGCGAGGCATTTCGTTGCGGGCTGAGCCGGCAGCCCTTGGCGAAAGACGCCGCGATTTCCATATCTGATGCAGTCGAAAGAGGGATGACGATGATGAAATCGTTTCTGCCCGCCCGATTTTCCGGGGCATTGTTTGCCGGGGTTTTGCTCGCCGGCTGCTCTTCGGCCGACAGCCCGGCGCTGGACCCCATTCCCGGCAGCATCACCTATGGCGGCCAGCCGCGGACGAAGCTCACCAAATCGCCGATCGGCAGCGCCGTCCATCACCAATTCTACAACGGGACGGGCCAACGGGTGGAGGAAACCTATATTCTTCAGCCGGACCGCAGCCTCAAACTGGTGCGGCGCGTGGTCGGCCCGGATTTCCCCGATTGAGGTTGTCGCGCCGCTTGACAGAGGCGGCAATCGCGAACATTCAAGGAACATCTAATCTTCCCCAGTGATTCTGCGGGAGCCCGACCGGACGGCTGGATGTACCTCGAAAAGCTCAATCCCCAGCAGCGCATGGCCGTCGAGCACGGCACGCTCACCGATGGCAGCCATATTGCCGGGCCGCTGCTGGTCATTGCCGGCGCCGGTTCCGGCAAGACCAATACGCTGGCGCATCGGGTCGCCCATCTGATCGTCAAGGGCGCCGATCCCCGCCGTATCCTGCTGATGACCTTCTCGCGCCGGGCAGCCGCCGAGATGGCGCGCCGCGTCGAGCGCATCTGCCGCGATGTGCTGGGTGCGAATGCCGGTGTGATGGCCGATGCGCTTCACTGGTCGGGCACCTTCCACGGCATCGGCGCGCGGCTGTTGCGCGATTATGCCCAGCAGATCGGCCTCGACGCCGATTTCACCATTCACGACCGCGAAGACAGCGCCGACCTGATGAACCTCATCCGGCACGATCTCGGTTTCTCCAAAACGGAAAGCCGGTTTCCGGCCAAAGGCACCTGCCTTGCCATCTATAGCAGGGCGGTGAATTCGGAAACGGCGCTCGATGAGGTGCTGCGCGACGCCTTTCCCTGGTGCGCGACCTGGGAGAAACAGCTGCGCGAGCTTTTCGCCTGTTATGTCGAGGCCAAGCAGGCGCAGAACGTGCTCGATTACGACGACCTGCTGCTCTACTGGGCGCAGATGGTCGGCGAGAGCGTGATTGCCGAGGATATCGGCAGCCGCTTCGACCATGTGCTGGTCGACGAATATCAGGACACCAACCGGCTGCAGGCCTCGATCCTGATGGCGCTGAAACCGCAAGGCCAGGGGCTGACCGTCGTCGGCGACGATGCGCAGTCGATTTATTCCTTCCGCGCGGCGACTGTGCGCAATATCCTCGATTTTCCCGCCGCCTTCAGCCCGGCCGCCAATATCGTCACGCTCGACCGCAACTACCGCTCGACGCAGCCGATCCTGACGGCCGCCAACGCCGTCATCGATCTCGCCTCGGAGCGTTTCACCAAGAACCTGTGGACCGAGCGGCAATCGGCGGAGCGGCCGCGCCTCGTTTCGGTGCGCGACGAGGCCGAGCAGGCGCGTTACGTCGCCGACAAGGTGCTCGACAATCGCGAAGAAGGCCTGAAACTCAAGCAGCAGGCCGTGCTGTTCCGCGCCTCGCATCACAGCGGGCCGCTGGAGGTCGAGCTGACCCGGCGCAATATTCCCTTCGTCAAATTCGGCGGCTTGAAGTTTCTCGACAGCGCCCATGTCAAGGACATGCTGGCTGCGCTGCGTTTCGCCCAGAACCCGCGCGACCGGGTGGCGGGCTTCCGGCTGATGCAGATTCTGCCGGGCGTCGGGCCGTCGACGGCCCAGAAGGCGCTCGACCTGATGGCCGAGGATGCGAGCCCGATAACGGCTCTGGCCGCCATGCCGGCGCCGCCACGCTCCGGCGAGGACTGGACTGATTTCGTTGCCATGCTGCAGGAGATGAAATCCGGCAAGGCCGGCTGGCCGGCGGAAATCGAGCTGGCGCGGCAATGGTATGCGCCGCATCTGGAGCGGCTGCATGAGGACGCCGCCACCCGGCAGGCCGATCTCCTGCAGCTCGAACAGATCGCCGGCGGTTATGCCTCGCGCGAGCGTTTTCTCACCGAACTCACCCTCGATCCGCCGGATGCGACCAGCGACCAGGCGGGTGTGCCGCTGCTCGATGAGGATTATCTCATCCTTTCGACAATCCATTCCGCCAAGGGCCAGGAATGGACGAGGGTCTTCATGCTGAATGTCGTCGACGGCTGCATTCCGAGCGATCTCGCCGTCGGCGCCACCGCCGAAATCGAGGAGGAACGCCGGCTGCTCTATGTGGCGATGACGCGGGCGAGAGACGGTCTCGATCTGGTGGTGCCGCAACGCTTCTTCACCTATGGGCAGAATTCGCAGGGCGACCGGCACGTCTATGCCTCACGCAGCCGCTTCATCCCGGCGACGCTGCTGCAGTTCTTCGAAGCCTGCAGCTGGCCGCAGGTGAAATCGGACGCCGCCGCTCAAGCGCAGGCGCGGCAGGTGCGCATCGATGTCGGCGCCCGCATGCGCGGCATGTGGCGATAACGAGATAGATCTCAGAGTGAAAGCGGCGGCTCGGCCGGTTTCAGGAAGCGCTCGACGATTGCCGTCTCGACGGCCTCGACTGAGGCCGGCGACCATTTCGGATTGCGGTCCTTGTCGATGACGGCGGCGCGGATGCCTTCGAAGAAATCCGGATTATCCAGCATCTGCAGGCAGGCGCCGAGTTCGCGGCCGAGGCATTCGGCAAGCGAGGCGCTGCGGCGGCCGGCCCGGAGCAGCCGCAAAGCAAGCTTCAGGCTGGTCGGCGAACGGGTCGACAGCACCCGGCGTGTCTCGGCGGCGAAGTCGCCCTCCTCGCCTGCCAGCGCTGCCAGGATTTCCTCGACCGTGTCGAAACGAAAGGCGCGATCGATCAAGGCCGCATTCTGCCTGAGCCGGCTTTCTGCCGGAAGCTCGGAAAGGCCCTGCAACAGGGTATCGACGTCATCAGACGAACTGCCGCGTGGCAGGCCCGACAGAGCATCGATCACCGCGCCGAGCCGCGACGAAGCGATCTGACGGTCGGCAAGCCCGGCATGGATCGCGTCGGCCGCGCCGATATCCAGCCCCGTCAGGCCGAGCCATGTTCCGGTCTCGCCCGGCGCCTGCGGCAGCAGCCAGGTGGCGCCGATATCCGGGACGTAGCCGATGCCGGTTTCCGGCATGGCGAGGCGCGTGCGCTCGGTGACGATGCGGTGGCGGCCGTGTGACGACAGGCCGACGCCGCCGCCCATGGTGATGCCATCCATCAGCGCGACATAGGGTTTGGGGTAGGATGCGATCTGATGGTTGAGGCGGAATTCTTCGCGCCAGAAGGTTGCCGCCAGGCCATCGCCGGTACGCGCGCTCTCATGCAGGGCGCGGATGTCGCCGCCGGCGCAGAAGCCGCGTTCGCCCTCCCCCGATATGACGACGCTCGCCACCTCGGGATCACCGGCAAAGGCATGCAGCGCCTCGGCGATCGCGCGGATCATCGGCAGCGTCAGGCTGTTCAGCGCACGCGGCCGGTTGAGCCGGATGATGCCGGCAGTGCCCTGCCGTTCAATGATGACTTCGCCGTCCTGCATGCTTCGCCTCCGCTGCTGGAGCCTTGCTGATCCGATTGGAGCATTCTGCTCAGGAAAGGCTCGTGACCATGAATAGACGACGATGCAGCGTCGCTCCAGTCGATTTACAGCAGGCAAGATCGATCGCTTAGGCCGATAGCGAATTGCGGGCGACGGCTTCGGCTTCGCAGCGGGCGGCGTAATCGATGGCAAGCTCCAGCGGCAGCGGCCGCGAGAAATGGTAGCCCTGCGCCAGGCGAACGCCGATCGCCTTCAATCCCTCGGCGACCCCTTCGCTTTCGACGCCTTCGGCAACGGAGGCAATGCCGAGATTCTGGCAGAGACTGGCGACCGAGCGGGTAATGTTCATGCAACGGGCGTCGCGATCGAAATTCATCACGAAGGCCTTGTCGATCTTCAGCTTGTCGAAGCCGAGGCGATGGATATGGCTGAGGCTGGAATAGCCGGTGCCGAAATCGTCGAGCGCGATCGAGATGCCGGCAGCGCGCAGCATCGAGATGACCTGGTCGGCGGTGTCGAAATCGGAGAGCAGCGCCGTCTCGGTGATCTCGAATTCGATGCGCCTGGGATCAATGCCGGAACGGGTGATCATGGCAAGCAGCGCCATCGAGGTCTCGTGGTCGCAGATATCGCGGGCCGAAAGATTGAAGGAGAGCTTGAGATGGCGGGGAATGATCGCCAGCGCTTCGAGCGCCTTGGCGAAAAGGATGCGCGTCATGCGGCCGATCACGGCGGTGCGTTCGGCAGCCGGGATGAAGGCTGCCGGGCTGATGCGGCCGAAGCGGGCGCTGTCCCAGCGGGCGAGCGCCTCGTAACCGACGACGCGGCCGCTCTTCAATTCGACGATCGGCTGATATTCGAGTTTCAATTCCCGGGCGAAATCGCCTGCCTGGAGCTCGAGTTCGATCAGATAGCGCTGCGTCAGGATCTTCTCATGCTCGCCTGAGAAGAATTCGACGCCGCTGCTGCGCTTGCTCTTGACCTGGTAGAGGGCGAAATCGGCTTTTTCGTAGAGATCTTCGGCGGTGTATTGGCCGGCGTCGGGATAGACGATGCCGCAGGAACCGAAAACGCGAACCGAGCCATCGGGGATTTCGAAAGGATCGCGGACGGCGGCGCAGAGCGCCTGGCCGAGATCGGCGATTGCCTGGCGTGTCATCGAACAGGGGAAGATGATGCCGAATTCATCGCCGCCGAGACGGGAGACGATGCCCTCTTCTCCGAGCAGCGCGCTGAAACGGCGGGCGGTCTCCTTGAGCACGAGATCGCCGGCGGCATGGCCGAAGACATCGTTGACGGGCTTGAAGCCATCGAGATCGAGAATGCCGATGACGGGTGGCCGAGACGGGTGCTTCTGCAGCCGCTGTTCCAGCGAGAGAAAGAAACTGC
Organism: Rhizobium sp. CIAT894; assembly: GCF_000172795.2. Classification (NCBI taxonomy): domain Bacteria; kingdom Pseudomonadati; phylum Pseudomonadota; class Alphaproteobacteria; order Hyphomicrobiales; family Rhizobiaceae; genus Rhizobium; species Rhizobium sp. CIAT894. The sequence continues at coordinate 618,722 of NZ_CP020947.1, read as the reverse complement.
GGCGGTTGGCAAGGCCGGTCAGCTGGTCGTGCAGGGCGTTGCGGCTGTTGACGAGGTTCAGCTCTTCGGCTTCCGCCCGCTTCTGCTTCAACTCCTCGGTCATTCGCACGAGGCCGACGAAGTTCTGGAAATAGCTGTCGATCACCCGGAGAAAGGGCAGGATCAGGAAAAGACCGCTGACGGCGGTCGCCACGAAAACCGGATTGCCCGAGAACATGAAGGTCACGACCATGGCCGAGAAGGTGATAACAGTGGTCAGCACCGCCGCCAGCGGCAGATGCATCAGGCAGAAGATGCAGGAAATCCCGGTGACGACCAGGAAATAGGCGATCTGGCCCTGCTGGTATGCATCGCCATATCGGTAGAGCGCGATCGCCCAGCCGCCGAAGGCAACGCACAGGATGCAGGCGCCCGCTATGGTGACCTTCATCAGCCGGTAGGCCCGCTCGGCGGTGATGTCCTTGCCCCTGGTCTCCCACCAGCAGAGCCGGAAAATACAGACGATGCTCAAGCCGACCGGAATATAACAGGAGAGCCAGAGGGGAGCGGATTGGAGATGGGTGATCGCCACCGCAAGGGCATTGATGATCAAGAGAACATAGAGAATGGGGATCTGCGACGACAGGGCCTGGAACTGCGCCGTCAGAAAAGTCGGATTGTCTTTTTGCAGCCTCAACGAGGCTAGAAAGTTCCTCATCTTCTCTTGTTTCCGTTGGCCGGGGCCAGAGATGCTCGATTTTTCCCTATTCACGTCATGTCATGCAGGTCCAGCAGGCACGGGGATGGTCAACGGGCCGATGCGCGCTCTCGCCGGAAGCGCTTCAGAAGGAAGCGGCTGCGAGTGCCCGGTGGATGCTGTGCAGATCGTCGACGTTTCTGTTCGCCAGGAACAGCTCCCAATCGAGCGAGCTCTGGACGATGGTTTCCAGAGAATCGTGCCGGGGCTTCCAGCCGAGCACCTGCCTTGCGAGCGAAGCGTCGGCGACGACACTTGCCGAATCGCCGGCGCGGCGCGGCGCCATGTGGATCTTGAAGGAATGGCCGTGCAGGCGCGTGACCATGTTCAGCACGTCGAGCACGGAATAACCGCTGCCATAACCGCAATTGGCGACGAGCGAACCCTTGTCCCTGCGCAGGTGCTGCAGCGCTTTCAGATGGGCCTCGACAAGGTCGGTGACATGGATGTAGTCGCGCACGCCGGTGCCGTCATGGGTGGGATAATCGATACCATAGACGCTGACGCTGTCGCGCCGGCCGAGCGCCGCCTCGCAGGCAACCTTGATCAGGTGGGTGGCGCCGGAGGTCGACTGGCCGGCACGGTGGTCGGGATCGGCGCCGGCGACGTTGAAGTAGCGAAGCGCGACATAGTTGAAATCATAGGCGGCGGCGGCATCGCGCAGCATGAATTCGGTCATCAGCTTCGACTGGCCGTAAGGATTTTCCGGATTGAGGACGGCCGTCTCCTTCACCGGCAGGTCGCTCTTCTGCTGACCGTAGACGGCCGCCGTCGAGGAGAAGACGAAGTTGCGGATGCCGGCCTTGATCGAGGAGCTCAGCAGCGCGCGGGTCTTGCCGGAGTTGTTGTCATAATAGGAGAGCGGATCGGCGACCGAGACCGGGACGACGGCGGAGCCGGCAAAGTGGATGATCGCCTCGATGTCGTTTTCGATGAAGATCTTCTTCAATATGTCGGGATCGGCGACGTCGCCGAGATAGAAACGCGCCGCCGGCGCCACGGCCCAGCGAAAACCGGTGGAGAGGCAGTCGAGCACAACCACATCCTCGCCCGCATCGAGCAGCGCCCAAACCATGTGACTGCCGATATATCCGGCGCCGCCCGTCACCAAAACCGCCATGTCCCGCATCCCTGCTTTTGTTTTATAGCAGGGGCATCAGGCCCGGTTTTTCTTTCCAATTTTGTTATCGAACGGCCGTTCTGCCGCCTTTGAACCGGTATGTTTGGACTTGTGGTTAGAGGCCGATTTCGGGCTTTGCTCAACTTTTATCGATCCGGCGATTCCGGCACAAAATGACCCGCCGGACCGCTGCTCAGAGCTTGAGGATATAGTCGCAAAGACGCTCGGCCGCGATCGCCACCTGGGCGGGGTCACGCAGGAAACAGGCGCGCAGGAAGAGCTCGCCACCGGCGCCGAACGCGGTTCCGGGAGCAAGGCCGACGCCGGTCTTGTCGACGATATCGATGGCGGCGCGGCGGCTGTCGGTGACGCCGTCGATCTTCAGGAACGCGTATAGCGCGCCGTCCGGCTTCAGGGTCTCGACGCGGTTGGTGGCGACAAGCGCATCGCAGAGAATATCGCGGGAGCGGGCCGCCTTGGCGATGTTGGCGCGCACGAAATCGTCGCCCTGATCGAGTGCTGCGACGGCGCCCTTCTGCATGAACTGGGCAACGCCCGATGTCGAATATTGCACGAGGTTTTCGAGCACCTGGCCCATCTCGGGCGGCGCGACGATCCAGCCGACGCGCCAGCCGGTCATCGACCAGTTCTTCGAGAAGGAATTGACGAAGATGATCTTGTCGTCGGGCTCCATCACATCGAGGAAGGAGGGCGCCCGGCCGCCGGGAAAATAATAGAGGGCGTAGATTTCATCCGCCATGATCCAGAGGTCATGCTTGCGGGCCAGCGCCAGGAGATCGGCCAGATCCTTCCTGGTTGCCGTCCAGCCGGTCGGGTTCGATGGCGTGTTGATGAAGAGGCCCCGGGTCTTCGGCGTGATGGCGGCTTCGATGCGGTCAAGATCGATGGCCCATTTGCCGCCCTCGAACTGCAGCTCGACACCGACGGAACGCGCGCCCGCGATCTCCAGGGCTGCGGCGATATTCGGCCAGGCGGGGGTCAGATAGACGAATTCGTCACCCGGCGAGGTCAGCGTCTGCACTGATATCTGGATCGCCTGCATGCCGGAGCCGGTGACATAAAAATGCTCGACCGGGAGCCGGACACCGAAATGTCTGCTGTAATAATCCGAAAGCGCCCGGCGAAGCTCGGGAATGCCGCGCTGCCAGGTGTAGAAGGTCTCGCCTGAAGCAAGCGCATCCATCGCCGCCCGGCTGATGAAATCGGGCGTCGGCAGATCGCCTTCACCGACCCAGAGCGGCAACAGGCCTTCGCGGCCGCGGGCATAATTGACGACTTCGACGATCCCGCTTTCGGGCGCCGCCATGGCGCGCGGGCTGAGGCTTTTCACGATCGACATGCATATCTCCGGTTTCCGCCTTCATAGAAGATTTGTGCCGGCAAATCCCATGATATCGAGTGATGGCATATCGATTTTGGTGATGGATGGCCGGGGTGGGCCGGCGGGGTGAAGCACCCCAATGCGGCGCAGATCAGTCCGCCGTGAGCGAGTTTGACTGGAAAGCCACCCCCCCTCCGTCGTCCTCGGGCTCGACCCGAGGACCCATGCGGTGGCTGCTGATGGACGCGGCGTGGATGCTCGGGTCAAGCCCGAGCATGACGGAGGGTGGGGCGGAGCCGTTGTGGAGCCCACCACGACGTGCCTCAGTCCGCCGCTTGAAGCCGCAGCCTCCGGGACCCGATCAGGCCGTCGGGCGTGTGGCCAGAAGATCGCGGATTTCCGTCAGCAGCTGAACATCTGCCGGCGGCGGGGGCAGTTCCTCCGGTGCGGCCTTTTCCTTGCGCTCGACCTGGGCACGCAGGATGTTCACGCCCTTGACCATCAGGAAGATGATCCAGGCAAGGATCAGGAAGTTGATGAGCACCGTGAGGAAGCTGCCATAGGCAAACACCGCTCCCTGGGCGCGGGCGGCAGCCAGCGTCGGCGCGTTGACGGCCGAGGAGAGCGGGAGGAAGTAATTGGAAAAATCGAAACCGCCGAAAATGGCGCCGACAATCGGCATGATCAGGTCATCGACCAGAGATTTGACGATGCCGCCGAAGGCGCCGCCGATGATGACGCCGACGGCAAGATCCATGACATTGCCGCGGGCGATAAAGGCCTTGAACTCATTGAGCATCGGATCCGTCTCCCTCTGATGCAGTTCAACGATATGCAATTGTTTTTATTAGCACCATCTTCACCGCAATTAATCAATCGGCAATCGCAATTATTTCGCCATACTCCGGTGGGTTCTTTGACTTAAGGCCTAGACGGCCGGGAATTTTCAAAGCCCCTGAAATAACTTAAGCTGATCCTGTTGCGGGAGGTCCCGGCGGGTTTTCCGCCGGCGGAGGGTCAATGCTTCCAGGCTGGGTCATATTCGCGTCTGCCTTCGGCTATCTGCTTCTGCTTTTCGCCGTGGCAAGCTATGGCGACCGCAAGAACCGTGGCCAGGGCACGCTCGATCGCGGCCCGGGCGCGCTGGAAGGCGGATGGCCGGTCGTCTATGCGCTGAGCCTGGCGATCTACTGCACCTCCTGGACCTATTTCGGCAGCGTCGGGCTTGCGGCGCAGCGCGGGTTGGAATTTGCCGGCATCTATATCGGCCCGATCCTGGTCTTCACGCTCGGCATGCCGCTGCTTCGCCGCATCATCGAGCTCGCCAAGGCGGAGAAGCTCACCTCGGTCGCCGATTTCGTCGCCGCGCGCTACGGCAAGAACCCGACGGTCGCGACGATCGTCGCGCTGATCTCGCTGATCGGCACCATTCCCTATATCGCGCTGCAGCTGAAAGCGATCTCCAGCACCGTCAGCGCCATGGTCAATCCTTCCGATTACGGCATCGGCAGCGGCAATCTCTATTTCCTCGACCTGCCGCTTCTCGCCACGCTGGTGCTTGCCTGCTTCGCCATCATGTTCGGCACCCGGCATACGGATGCGACGGAACACCAGGACGGTCTGATCCTCGCCGTCTCGATGGAATCCGTCGTCAAGCTCGTCGCCTTCCTGACGGCCGGCGTCTGCGTCATCTGGTTTCTCTTCGACGGGCCGGCCGACCTCTGGCAGAAGACCGTCGACAATGCGCTAGTCATGTCGGCGCTCAACTACCATACGCCGATCAGCCGCTGGATCACGCTGATCGCCCTGTCGGCCTTCGCGATCATTCTGCTGCCGCGGCAATTCCACGTGACGGTCGTCGAAAACCGGACGCCGAAACAGCTGAAACTGGCGGGCTTCCTGTTTCCCACCTATCTCATCGCGATCAATCTCTTCGTGCTGCCGGTGGCGATCGGCGGGCTGCTGACCTTTGGCGGCAGCGGCAATGCCGATTTCTACATGCTGTCGCTGCCGCTTGCCGGCCAGATGCCTCTGGTGTCGCTGATCACCTTCATCGGCGGCTTCTCCGCCGCCACCGCGATGGTCATCGTCGATTCCGTGGCGCTGTCGATCATGGTGTCGAACGACATCATCATGCCGATCTTCCTCAGGCGCAAACTCGCCGGCCGCGCCAGCCAGCGCGACAATTTCGCCAAGACGCTGCTCAATATCCGCCGCAGCGCCATCTTCGCCGTGCTGCTGTTCGGCTATGCCTATTACCGCTCGACCGACAGCACCGCCGGCCTTGCCTCGATCGGCCTGCTTTCCTTTGCCGCGATCGCGCAAATCGCCCCCGCCCTGATCTGCGGGCTGATCTGGCGGCGGGCGAATGCGCGCGGCGCGATCCTCGGGCTCACCTCCGGCTTCGTCATCTGGATCTATCTGCTGTTCCTGCCCTCGCTCGGCGGTCCCGATTATTCGCATGTGGCAAGCGCCGTGCTCGGCTTCATCTTTCCCGGGACGACGCTGTTTACCGCGCCCGATGCCGATCCGCTGGTCAATGCGACGGTCATGAGCCTGCTCGTCAACACCGCCTTCTTCATCGTCGGCTCGCTCACCCGCAATGCCAGGCCGCTGGAACGCATCCAGGCCGGCATCTTCGTCAAACGGCATTCGCGCTCGCAATTTGCCACGCGCGGCTGGAAGACCCGCATCAGCGTCGGCGATCTCAAGGCGGCGATCTCACGTTATCTCGGCGAAGAGCGCATGCAGCGGTCGTTCACCACCTACGAGCAAAGCTCGGGGCGCAAGCTGGAGGACGAACAGCCGGCCGACATGGCGCTGATCCATTTCAGCGAACAACTGCTCGGCAGCGCCATCGGCTCATCCTCGGCCCGGCTGGTGCTGTCCCTGATCCTGCAGAAGATCGAGGATGCCTCTTCCGACACCGCCTGGCTGCTCGACCAGGCGAGCGAGGCGCTGCAATATAACCAGGACATGCTGCAGACGGCGCTATCGCAGATGGATCAGGGCATCGCCGTCTTCGACAGCTCCAACCGGCTGACGATCTGGAACCGCCGTTTCCGGCAATTGCTGGATCTGCCGGAAAGTGCCGGCCAAGTCGGTTTCCCCCTGTCCGAGATCGTCACCACGCTCAGCCAGCGCGGCGATATCGCGCCCGGCGATCTCAGCCAGACGGTGCGGCATTTCCTGACGCTCGACAAACCGTTTTCGCTGGTGCTCGGCGGCGGCGAGCGGATCATCGAGGTGCGCTCCAACGCCATGCCGGACAAGGGCATTGTCGCCACCTTCACCGATATCACCCAACGCGTCAGCGCCGACCAGGCGCTGAAACAGGCAAACGAGACGCTGGAGCAACGCGTCGCCGAACGCACGGCCGAGCTGACCCGCGTCAACCGCGAACTCGGCGAGGCGCGTGCGGCCGCCGACGAGGCGAATATCGGCAAGACGCGCTTTTTCGCCGCCGCCGGCCACGACATCCTGCAGCCGCTGAATGCCGCCAGGCTCTATTCCTCGGCATTGGTCGAGCGCATGGCGCAATCCGATAACAGCCCGATCGTGCGCAACATCGATTCCGCCCTGGAATCGGTCGAAACCATTCTCGGCGCGGTGCTCGATATCTCCAGGCTCGATACCGGCGCCATGCGGCCGCGGCTTGCCTCCGTCGCACTCTCCGATCTGCTCGAACGGATCGAAACCGATTTTGCGCCGATCGCCCGCGAAAAACAGCTGAAGCTGGTGGTCATGCCGACATCGCTCAGAGTCCGCTCCGACCCCAACCTTCTGCGCCGGCTGGTGCAGAACCTGGTTTCCAACGCGATCAAATACACGATCACCGGCAAGGTTCTGGTGGGTGCGCGGCGGCGCGGCAACCAGGTGATCATCCAGGTGATCGATTCCGGCATCGGCATTCCACCGTCAAAATTCCGCACGGTGTTCAAGGAATTCGCCCGGCTTGACGAAGGCGCCAAAACCGCCTCCGGCCTCGGGCTCGGCCTCTCGATCGTCGACCGCATCGCCCGCGTGCTCAACCATCCGGTCGAGCTCAACTCGACGCATGGCAAGGGCACTGAATTTCGCATCGCCATGCCGCTCGACGTCTCGCGCCCGGCCGAGGCCGCGCCGGCCGCCGCCCCCACCGAACGGGCGGGGCAGCCGCTCAAGGGGCTGAAGATCCTCTGCATCGACAACGAGCCGAAGATCCTCGAAGGCATGCGGCTGCTGCTCAGCGGCTGGGGTTGCGAGGTCACGGCACTGGATTGCCTCGCCGACGTGATATCGAGCGATGGCAGTGACGGGCCGCCGGATCTCGCCATCGCCGACTATCATCTCGACGACGGAACCGGCATTGCCGCGATCCTGCATCTGCGCCGGCAGTTCGGCGCCGATATCCCTGCCCTGATGATCACCGCCGACCGCACGCCGGAGGTGCGCAGCGAGGCCGAGCGTCACGATATCGCCGTTCAGCACAAACCGGTGCGGCCGGCGGCGCTGCGCGCCTATATCACCCAGATATCCGGCCTCAAACGCGCGGCTGCGGAATAACCAGGTTCAGTTCGCCGCGCTCATGACGCGCGAAACGAGATCGCGCACCCGCGCCGTATCCGGCACGTCACCGAACAGGATGCGGTACATGATCGGCGCCACGACCCGATCCATGACGTCGTCGACATCCGGGAAGCTGTCGCCGCGGACCTTTGCCCGCTCGGCGATGACGACGATCTGCTGGCGGGTATATTCGCAGCATTTGCAGGCATTGGCGCCCGCCTGCGCCGCCAACACGTCGCGGATCATCTCGCGGCCCGGGCCGGAAGACATTTCCTCGGCATATTGCTCGGCCCAGGCTTGAAGATCGGCCTTGCCGCTGCCGGCATCGACCGGCTGCATATCCGGCCGCAGCCGCTCGACGGCGACATCGGCAAGAAGCGCCTGCAGGTCGCCCCAGCGACGATAGATGGTCGACGGCGTTACACCCGCCCTGGCAGCGATCAGCGGGATCGTCACCTCGGCGCGGCTCATCTCAGCCAACAGCTCGCGCACCGCCTTGTGCACCGATGCCTGAACCCTGGCGCTTCTGCCGCCCGGGCGGAGATTCTCTTTCACTGCCATGCCTGCAACCCGATCCCCCGATCCGAGAGTTCAAAATCTTTGACAGCATCATAAACGCAAATAATTTGCTTTTATGATGCGCCTACATTACATGGAGCTAACGCAACGACTTAGCTTTAAGGGGCTTATATATGCTCGCCGCCGCCAAATCCACAGAGAATGCGCCGCGCCCCTCGATCGGCTTTCATGCGCTGACGCTCGCCACCTTCTTCGGCGCTTCCGCGGCGCCGACGCCGCTCTACCGGATCTATCAGGAGAATTTCGCGCTCTCGCCGGTGCTGATCACGGTGGTCTTCGCCGTCTACGCCTTCGCGCTGCTGGCAGCACTGCTGACGGCTGGTTCCATCTCCGATCATCTCGGCCGCAAGCCGGTGATCTTTTTCGCCCTGGTGCTCGAAATCGTCGCCATGGCGCTCTTCGTCGCCGCCAGCGGCCCCGGCTGGCTGATCGCGGCGCGGATCGTCCAGGGTATTGCAACGGGGATCGCCGGCGCTTCGCTCGGCGCCGCGCTCGTCGATGTCGACCGGGCCAAGGGGCAGATCGTCAATTCGATCGCCCCGCTTTGCGGCATGGCAGTCGGCGCGGTCGGCACCAGCGCCCTGATCCAATATGCCCCTTTCCCGATGCATCTGATCTATGCGCTGTTGCTCACCGCCTTCGCAGTGCAGGCGGCCGGCATCTGGCTGACGGGCGAGACCGGCGGCAGGCGGCCGGGCGCGCTCGGCTCGCTGATGCCGCGCGTCACCGTTCCGCCGCAGGTGAAGCGGCCGCTGTCGCTGGTGACGCCGATCAACATCGCCAACTGGACGCTCGCCGGTTTCTATCTCTCGCTGGTTCCATCCCTGGTCGCCGGAACGACCGGCAGCGGGGCGCCGCTGACCGGCGGAGCCGTGGTGACCGCGCTGATGGCAAGCGGGGCGATCACCGTCTATCTCAGGCGCGCCAAGAGCGCATCGGCCAATCTCGGTTTCGGCGTGTCGGCCAAGACGCTCGGCATCCTGACGGTCGTTGCCGGCGTGCATCTTGCCAATGTGCCGATGCTCATCATCGGCACCGTCTTCACCGGCGCCGGTTTCGGCACCAATTTCCTCGGCTCGATCGGCACCATCATGCCGCTCGCCAAACCGGACGAGCGGGCCGGTCTGCTTGCGGCCTTCTACGTCCAGAGCTATCTCGCCTTCAGCCTGCCGGCGATCCTTGCCGGGTTTCTGGCGAAATCGGCCGGTTATGCGCTGACGACGGATATCTATGCGACTGTAATTCTGCTGTTGATGGGCGCCGGGCTGATCGCCATTCGGGCCGGCCGCCGGAAGGCGGCGGCCTGAGCTATAGTGGGGACCTGTCTCCGTTCCGCTGAACAGACCGGATCAAAAATCTTCCCAGCCGTCGCCGGCCGGGGCTGCTGCCGTTGAGCCGCCGCCAAGGGCGACAGACAGCGTCTTCTTCAACGCACGAGCCGGAGAGGGAACCGGGACGGCCGCGTGCGACGATACGATTTTCGGAGCCGCGATCGAACGCGAAGCATTCGATCGCGGCATCGCCGAAGTCATGCCCGCGCCCGTATCGAGCCGGAACTGGCCCAGGCGCCCGGAGAGCGCCGAGACCTCGGTCGCCAGCGTGTGGGCCGCCGCGTTCGACTCCTCGACCATGGCGGCATTCTTCTGCGTCGCCTGATCCATCTGATTGACGGCGGTGTTGATTTCCTGAAGGCCGGTCGACTGCTCGCGCGCCGACTGGACGATCGCGTGGACATTGCGGTCGATCTGCTGCACCTCCTCGACAATGCCTTGCAGGGCATCGCCGGTCTGACGGACCAGGGCAACACCCTGTTGGACCTGGCCGCCTGAAGAGCCGATCAGTGCCTTGATCTCCTTGGCCGCGCCGGCCGAGCGTTGCGCCAGTTCACGTACCTCCTGCGCGACGACGGCGAAGCCCTTGCCGGCTTCACCAGCGCGCGCTGCCTCGACGCCGGCATTCAGCGCCAGCAGGTTGGTCTGGAAGGCGATCTCGTCGATGACGCCGATGATGCTTGAGATCGACTGGGACGACTGTTCGATGTCGTGCATGGCTTCAACAGCGCGCTGCACGATCTGGCCGGAGCGTTCGGCATTTTCCTTCGTGCGAACCACCATCGATCCGGCTTCTTCGGCGCGTGCCGTGGAATCCTTGACGGATGTGGTGATCTGCTCCAGCGCTGCGGCGGTTTCCTCGACGGAGGCCGCCTGCTGTTCCGTGCGGCGCGCAAGATCGTCTGCGGCAGAACGGATTTCCTCGGTGCCGCTTTGTATGACCTGAGCGTTCTGCGAGAATGACACCAGCGCCGACCGCAATTTGACGACCGACTCGTTGAAATTGATACGGGTCTCGTCAAGCGTCGCTGCGAAAGGATGCTCCAGCGCGCTCGTCATGTCGCCTTCGGCAAGCTTCGCCAGGCCAAGCGCCAGTTCACCGACGGCGAATTTGACGTCCGCTTCCTGGGCCTGGTCGATCCGGGCGCGCTCGGTACGCTCCCTTTCCTGCAGCGCGCGGTTTTCTTCCGCTTCGGCCTCCAGACGCGCCCTGTCGCGATTGCTCTCCATCAGCGCCTTCAGCGAGCGCGAGAGATCGCCGATTTCGTCCTTGGCGTCGCCGTCCCTGAGGGGCACATCGAGTTTGCCTGCGGCAATCTCGGCAGTCTCGGCGATGACGCTGGAAATCCGGCCGACGAAGCGGCGGGCGATCAGCCACACGGCAAGGCCGAGCAGTACCGCCGCCAGGCTCGTCGCGACGATCGCATCCCGCACGACGGCATATAGCGGCCCGAACAGTGTTGCCTTCGGGACCGAAACGATCGCATACCAATTGGGGCTCTCGGCAAGCTTGACGGCGCTGGCAATCGCCAGCGAGACGCTGCCGTCCTCGTTGGTCACCTCATGCTCAACCCCGGGATTGGCAATCAGACGGTCCCAATCCGCTGTCTTCGCCCCCGTCTCGGAAAGGCTTTTGCCGATGAGGCCTGCATCCGGATGACTGACGATCTTGCCGGCGCTGGTCACGAGGCCGAGGAAGCCCGCTCCCATCGGTCGAACCGCTGACAGCGCCTTGTTTGTGTCCTGCAGCGAAAGGTCAAGACCGGCAACGCCGACCGCTTTGCCGTCGATGACAATCGGCTTGGTGACGGAGGTCATCAACACGTCTTTTCCATCGATCGCATAAGAATAGGGCTCGATGATAACGGTTTTGCGCTGCGTGAAGGGCAGCTGATAGTAGTCGCCCGCTCCAGCCACTGTGTAATCGGTCAACGCGGTATGGGTGATCTGGCCGCCGCTCCGCACCCAATAGGGCACATAGCGGCCTGTCGCGTCGTGTCCTTCCTTGCCGACATAATCCTTATCCTTGCCGTCGAAAGCATTCGGCTCCCATCCGGTCCATGTGCCAAGGACCGGCGGATTGGCCTGCAGCATGTTGAGCAGGACCTTGTCCGCCTTGGCGCGATCGGTGTCTCCAAGCTCCTTCATTGTCGTCAGCACGGTGTCAAGTCCGTCGACGATATGCACGGTGCCGCCGATATCCCTTTCAACCTTCAGCGCCTCGGCTGTCGCGATCTGGCGCATCTGTTCGATGCTGCTGCTGCGAATTTCGGTGTATGACCGATAGAATATGACGCCGGAAGCGACAATAACGGCGATGACGCCACAGGCGGCCACAGAAAAAAGATTGCGACTGGTCGTAGACTTGAAAAGCATGTTCCCGCTCGCCCCCGATGCTGGTACTGGCGCACGCCTTAAGTCAATTCGCCGACAGGTTTAAACAACCGTCATCCAGCAGATACTGAAGGCCTCCGAAGATCCATGCTTGCAAAATTTGATTAAAAGAAAGTTCTTATTCTCCACGAAACGGCACGGGACTATCCAGCTCCAGCTTAGCGGCCGACAATGCACCATCTCCCGGTATTCCAGGATAGATTATGCAATAGAGAGCCTGGCTTCACGGCTTCAGGTCAAGCAGCGCGCGGCCGCTGCCATCCATGGCGAAAGGCACCGAGGCGTGCTGGTGGGCGACCAGCCAGCGGCCATCCCGCTTGACGAGACCCAGCGTCTGGCGGAACCAGAGATCGACCTCGGTGCCATCGGTCTTGGTGCCGGTCATGCGGGTCAGGCCGCTCCAGAAGGCGACATCGCCGCCGACCGTCAATTTGGCATCGCGCACTTCACCGCCGATAGGTCCTTCCCAGGTATCGAACCAGGCCTGCAGGCCCGCCTCGTCCTTGCCATTGTAGACGAGCGGCGGCGCCAGCGAAAACTCGACGGAATCCTCGGCCTCGTAGGAAAGCGCATCCCCGGCGTTCTTTTCGCCCAGCGCCTTGGCCCGCATCATCAGCATGGCGATGACCGCTTCTTCCTCGACGTTGGCATAGTTTTCGTTGCTCATGCCCACTCTCCTCATCTGTTGCAGGCAGAGGACGCACGGGAGAACGACGATCCGACAAGGATGCTTCCGTTTGCGCAATTTTGCCGGAATTGCTTCAGAGATAACTCGTCACTTCAGGCTCGTTCCACCAGGCGTCGTGCCTGCCGTCGTAATAACGGACGGGCAAGGCTGCCAGTTCCTCAGGGCTGATATCATCGAGGCAGGCGATGTTGATCGAGACATAGGCGCCGCCGATCGCCTCGACATAGCCGTCACCATAGGCCGACACGCCGCAGGTGCGGCAGAAGCGATGATGGCCGCTCATCGTGTTGAACTGGTAGTCCGATGTCTCAGCCTCGTCGCACATCAGCCGGAAATCCTCCGGCTTGACGTTGGCGCCCCAGTAGCGCCGCTTGGCGCAGATCGAACAATTGCAGCGGCCGGTTCCCTCTTCGAGGTCGATGTCGACCTCGTAATGCACTTTGCCGCAATGGCAGCTTCCCTTGTAGGTCTTCTTCATGAGGTCCTCCTCCTTGGCCGTTGCACCGGCCACCAGTATATGACAATATGTTGTCATTATGGATGAGATACAAAATCGACAACATGTTGTCAAACAAAATCGACCGGAGCGGACGATGGAGGGGAATGCCTTTTCCGCTTTCGCGATCACAGCCCTTCGCCTCGCCGGCCATCTGACGGCGGCCGGCGACCAGCTGGCCAAGCCCGCGGGACAGACAAGTGCGCGCTGGCAGGTTCTGGCCGCAGCAAGGCGCGGCGACATGTCGGTGGCACAGATCGCCCGCGCCCTCGGCCTTGCCCGCCAGGGCGTGCAGCGGCTTGCCGATGTGCTGGAGGGTGAAGGGCTGATCGCCTATGCCGACAACCCGCAGCACCAGCGCGCCAAGCTGGTGCGGCTGACGGCGGAAGGCGCCGCGCGGCTGCGGGTTATCGAGATCGCGCAGGCCGGATGGGCGGATGGACTCGGCGCCGCCTTCACGTCGGCCGAACTCGATGCGGCACGGGCGGTGATGGCGCGGGTGATGGAGATGCTGGAAGGTGGTGAGGCGGCGGGCGGCTGAGCGGCTTACCTGTCTTACGAGGCTCGTTGTCACCAATGACGCATTCAGTTTGGCGGGCGCGAAAAATTCATTAAGGTCGTGCCGTGGCCGCGGCACAACTCAAAGGCCTATGTCGTTTCTACCTGCGAGCATAGCGACCAGCCGGAACGCAAAAAGGCCGGGCTAACCCGACCTTCCCTGCCATCTCGACGGACCGTGCCAGTACATCCGTGGTCACGATCCGGAGATGATATTCAAAGCCCCACGCGCCCAAGAGGACGCGCTGCTTTTGTCTTTAACGCAATTCCGGACGGAAAACCGCTTTGCACTTTTCCTGGAATTACCGGGCCTCAGGCCGCCTGGAGGCGGTCTGCCGACATCTTGCCGGACTTGTTGTCGCGGACGAGCTCGTAAGACAGCTTCTGGCCATCCTTGAGATCGCGCATGCCAGCGCGTTCAACGGCGGAGATGTGGACGAAAACGTCGGCTGCGCCGTCATCCGGCTGAATGAAGCCGTAGCCCTTGGTTGCGTTGAACCACTTTACGGTACCAGTGCTCATGACGATATCCCTTTCGAATCGTTCATAGAAGGTTGCAGCCCGGACAAAGGTACGAGCCGCGATGAAAACCGATTTTGGAGGAAGTTCGCCAGGAAAGACGCAAGCGCCGTTTCAAAGTTCATCTAGCAAGATCGATGCTTGAACGTTTAATCGGAAATTGTGTTCGTGACAAGGCGTCGGCAGGGAAAATTAGAATTCGTGCGGATTGAGGGAAATCAGAAGGCTCTTCAACGCCGTGCCTAGTCACCTCCTCTGCTCGGCAGGGCAGAGGTGACCACGGCACGACGGCAAAGGTAGTCCCGTTAAACCAAGATCGCGAAAACGGCCTAAAGCGCGTCGCGATCTTTCGGATTCGCTTGGCCACGCTTTAGGTCTTTGGTTTTCCGCATGTCTTCAGCGCAAAACCGCTGCACACTTTTGCGCGACATGCTTTAGGCCGCCTTCCCGACCTTCACATAGGGATCGAACCGCCCATAAAACGTCTCGCCCTTGGCGGCCATGTCCTTCAGCAGCGGCGTCGGCTCGAAATGCTTTCCGTAAGTTCCGGCTAACTTTTCAGCCAGTTCCACGAAAGCCTTTACTCCCATGCCGTCGATATAGGAGAGCGCTCCGCCGGTATAGGGCGCGAAGCCAAAGCCGAGGATCGAGCCGACGTCGGCTTCGCGCGGATCGGTGACGATGCTTTCCTCGACGGTGCGGGCGGCTTCAAGTGCGATGGTGACGAGGAAGCGTTGCTTGAGCACGGTGACGTCGACCTCGTCGGCCTTCTTCTGCGGGTAGAAGTTCTTGAGATCGGGCCAGAGGGACTTCTTTGCCGGCTTCGGCGGATAGTCGTAAAAGCCCTTGGAATTCTTGCGTCCGAAGCGGCCTTCCTTTTCGACCATGCGGGAGATCAACTCCATATGCCTGGGGTCGATAGCCTTCTCGCCGAGATCGGCGACCGTCGCCTTGAGGATCTTCAGCGACAGATCGATGGCGACCTCGTCGTTCAACGCCAGCGGTCCCACCGGCATGCCGGCCATCTTGGCGGCATTTTCGATCATCACCGGCGGCACGCCCTCGATCAGCATGTCATAGCTTTCCGACATGTAACGCAGCACGCAGCGATTGACGAAGAAGCCGCGAGTGTCGTTGACGACGATCGGCGTCTTCTTGATCGCCGCGACATAATCGAGAGCGACGGCCAGCGCCTTGTCGCCGGTTTCGCTTCCGAGGATGACCTCGGTCAGCATCATCTTTTCGACAGGCGAGAAGAAGTGGATGCCGATGAAATCGGCCGGGCGTTTGGAATTCTTCGCAAGACCCGAGATCGGCAGGGTCGAGGTATTGGAGGCAAAGATCGCGCCTTCCGGCAGCACGGCCTCGACCGCTTCGATGACCGCTTTCTTCACTTCGCGGTCCTCGAACACCGCCTCGATGACGAGATCGGCAGTGGCGAGGGCGGCGTAGTCCGCCGAAGGCGTGATGCGCGACAGCAATGCCGCCGCGTCATCCTGCGTTAGCCGTCCCTTACCGATAGCATCCTTGACCAACCCTTCGGAGACGGCCTTGCCCTTGGCGGCCGCGTCCATGTCACGGTCGATCAGCGTCACGGGAATGCCCGCGGCGGCGGTAACATAGGCGATCGAGGCGCCCATGAAGCCGGCGCCGACGACGCCGACATGCTTCAGCTCGGTCTTGGACTGGCCGGCCGGGCGGCGGGCGCCCTTGCCGAGTTCCTGCATCGAGATGAACAGCGAGCGGATCATCGAGAAGGCTTCGCGGGTCTGCAGCACCTCGGTGAAATAACGCTGCTCGATCTTCAGGCCGGTGTCGAACGGCACCTGCAGGCCTTCATAAACGCATTTCAGGATGGCGAGCGCGGCGGGATAATTGCCTGAAGTTTCGCGGCGCAGGATCGCGGGGGCGGCCGGCCAGAGCTGGGCGGAGGCCGGCGTCCAGATGCCACCGCCGGGCGCCTTGAAGCCCTTCTCGTCCCAGGGCGCGACCGGCTTCAGGCCATCCTTGATCATCTGCTTGGCGGCGGGGATCAGTTGATCCGGCTCGACCACCTGATGCACGAGGTTCATTGCCTTGGCGCGCGAGCCGGTCAGCGACTGGCCTGTGGTCATCATCTGCAACGCATCCTGGGCATTGGCGAGGCGCGGCACGCGCTGGGTGCCGCCGGCGCCCGGGAAGATGCCGACCTTGACCTCGGGCAGCGCGATCTTGACGCTCTTGGCATTGGAGGCGACGCGGCCATGGCAGGCGAGCGACAGTTCGAAAGCGCCGCCCATGCAGGTGCCGTTAATCGCCGACACCCAGGGCTTGCCCGAAGTTTCCAGCTTGCGGAACAGGCCGGACATGCGGCCGACCAGACCGAAGAGGGTCTGCACCGCCTTTTCCGGGCTCTTTGCCTTCTCCTCCTGATAGGAGCTGAACATCGACTTGATCATCGACAGATCGGCGCCGCCGGAGAAGGAGGATTTGCCTGATGTGAAGACGATGCCCTTGATCGCTGCGTCGGCAGTGGTCGCATCGATGATGGCGTCGAGTTCGGCCATCACCTCTGATGTGAAGACGTTCATCGACTTGCCGGGCATGTCCCAGGTGATAAGAGCGATGCCGTCGGCGTCGGTTTCGAGCGTGAAATTGGTGTAGGTGCTCATCTTGGGAATTCCTCTCCCTGAATTCTCTTGCGGATCAAACGCGTTCGATAACCGTCGCCGTGCCCATGCCGGCGCCGATGCAGAGCGTCACCAGCGCGGTGTTCAAGTCGCGGCGTTCGAGCTCGTCCAGCACCGTGCCGAGGATCATCGCGCCGGTGGCGCCGAGCGGATGGCCCATGGCGATGGCGCCGCCATTGACGTTGATCCTGTCGTGGCCGATGTCGAAGGCCTGCATGTAGCGCAGCACCACGGCAGCGAAGGCTTCGTTCAGCTCGAAGAGGTCGATGTCGGAGAGGCTCATGCCGGTGCGTTTCAGCAACTTCTCGGTGACGTCGACCGGGCCGGTCAGCATCAGAGCCGGATCGGAACCGATATTGGCGAAAGCCTTGATGCGGGCGCGCGGCTTCAGCCCCATGCTTTCACCGCCGGCCTTGGAGCCGAGCAGGACGACGCCGGCGCCGTCGACGATGCCGGAGGAATTGCCGGCATGATGGACATAGTTGATCCGCTCGATCTCCGGATGGGCCTGGATGCCGACGGCCTCGAAGCCGCCCATCTCGCCGGGCATCTGGAAGGAAGCATTGAGCGAGGCGAGCGCCTGCATGTCTGTGCCCGGACGCATATGCTCGTCCGTTGCCAGGATCGTCAGGCCGTTCTGGTCCTTGACCGGGACGACCGACTTGTCGAACCAGCCGTTTTCCCAGGCGTTGGCGGCGCGCTTCTGGCTCTCGACGGCATAGGCGTCCACATCGGTTCTGGAGAAACCGTATTTGGTGGCGATGAGATCGGCCGAGACGCCCTGCGGCATGAAATAGGCCGGAAAATTCACCGAAGGGTCCATGAACCAGGCGCCGCCCGACATGCCCAAGCCGACGCGGGACATGCTTTCCACCCCGCCTGCGATGACGATGTCGTCGGCGCCCTGGGCGATCTTGCCGGCGCCGAAATTGACGGCGTCGAGGCCGGAGGCGCAGAATCTGGAAATCTGCATGCCCGGCGCCCGGGTGGAGTAACCGGCTTCGAAGGCGGCGGCCTTCGGGATGACGGCGCCGGCATCCATGACCGGATCGACGCAGCCCATGATGATGTCGTCGACGGTTTTGGTGTCGAGCCCGTTGCGGTCGCGGATCGCTTCCAGCGTCTTCGCCGCCAGGCGGACGGAGGGCACCTCATGCAGGGCGCCGTCCTTCTTGCCGCGGCCGCGCGGCGTGCGGACGTGATCGTAAATGAAAACCTCGGTCATAGTCTCATCTCCCTGGCGGCAATCTATCTTGCCTCAAATCTTGGAGGGAGGGGAAAGACCCCTCCCCAACCCTCCCCACAAGGCGGAGGGAGAAATGGCTCAAAACGCTTCGGCGGCCAGCTCCATCATCGTGTCGGCGCCGGCTTCGATGCGGATCTTGCGCAGCGCGGTTTCCGGCATGATGCGCTCCATGAAGAATTTCGCCGTGATCAGCTTGTTCTTCAGGTAATCCTCGCGGGCGGCGTCACCCGATGCAAGCCCGTCCTCGGCAGCTTTGGCCATCTTCGCCCACATATAGCCGAGAACGACGAGGCCGAAGAGGTGCATGTAGTCGGTCGAGCCGGCGCCGGCATTGTCGGGCTTGGCCATGGCGTTCTGCATGAACCACATGGTCGCGCCCTGGATGTCGTTCAAGCCCTTCTTCAGATGCTTGGTGAAGAAGGAAAGCTTTTCATTGCCGCGGTTCTCCTCGCAGAAATCGCCGATCTCCTTGAACAGCGCCATGGCGGCGCGGCCACCGTTCAAGGCGAGCTTGCGGCCGACGAGATCGAGCGCCTGAATGCCGTTGGCGCCTTCATAGATCATGGCGATGCGGGCATCGCGCACATACTGGCTCATGCCGTGTTCTTCGATATAGCCGTGGCCGCCGAAGACCTGCTGGGCCATGACGGCGTGATCGAAGCCCTTGTCGGTCATCACGCCCTTGAGGATCGGGGTGACGAGGCCGAGAATATCGTCGGCCGTCTGGCGCTCCTTGTCGTCGGTGGCCCGGTGGGCGATATCGGATTTCAGCGCCGTCCACAGCAGGAAGGCGCGGCCGGCCTCGTTGAAGGCACGGATGGTCATCAGCGTGCGGCGGATATCCGGATGGACGATGATCGGATCGGCCTTCTTATCAGGCGCCTTGACGCCGGACAGCGAGCGGCCCTGGATGCGGTCGCGGGCGTAGGCGGCGGCGTTCTGATAGGCGACCTCGGAAATGGCGATGCCCTGCAGGCCGACCATCAGGCGGGCCTCGTTCATCATCACGAACATGGCGTTGAGGCCGCGGTTTTCGGCGCCGATCAGGAAGCCGGTCGCCTCGTCGTAATTCATGACGCAGGTGGCGTTGGCGTGAATGCCCATCTTGTGTTCGATCGCGCCGCAGGAGACGGCGTTGCGGGCGCCGGGCGCACCGTCCTTGCCGACGAGGAATTTCGGAACGATGAACAGCGAAATGCCCTTGGTCCCCTCGGGCGCGCCTTCGATGCGGGCGAGCACCAGATGGACGATATTGTCGGCCAGGTCGTGTTCGCCGGCGGAGATGAAAATCTTCTGGCCCGATATCTTGTAGCTGCCGTCGGCCTGCGGCACAGCCTTGGTGCGCAGCATGCCGAGATCGGTACCGCAATGGGGCTCGGTCAGGTTCATGGTGCCGGACCAGGAGCCGTCGACCATCTTCGGCAGATAGATGCTCTTCTGCTCGTCGGTGCCGTGGACGAGGATCGCGGCGATCGCGCCCTGCGTCAGGCCGGGATACATCATCAGCGACATGTTGGCGGCCGAGGTATATTCGCCGACAGCGGTATGCAGCGTATAGGGAAGCCCCTGGCCGCCGAATTCCTCCGGCACCGCAAGGCCGATCCAGCCGCCATCGCGATAGGCTTTATAGGCTTCCTTGAAGCCCTTCGGAGTCGAGACGCTGGCATCGTCGTGGCGCGTGCAGCCTTGCTGATCGCCGGGATAATTCAGCGGGAAGAGCGCTTCCTCGGCCACCTTGGCCGCCTCGCCGAGGATTGCCTCGATCAGATCGGGCGTCGCATCGGCAAAACCGGGAAGATTGTTGTAGCGTTCGAGGCCCAGCACGTCGTTCAGGACGAAGAGCGTATCGGTGACCGGGGCCTTGTAGACTGGCATCTTGCAAATTCCTCCCATTCGGTTGACCGGATCGCGCCGGCCTCGGGCACTGTCTTACAAAATATTGACGTTTGCGTAAACGTCAAAATCTGCACCTTTGCCTCCTTTTCATGAAAAAATTGCAAGGCACGAATCCACCAGCCATGAAACGCCAGGAAGAGACGTCATCTCCCCTTCCTTGTCCATCTGGGAACGGCGTATAAGCGAAAGCATCGTTCAACCCGCAATTCGGGAATGCCAGAGGAGGACCGGCGGGATGATCAGTTTCGAGACGATCAGGCAGCGTGCGGAGCAGCGAAAAGGCGGCGCGGCGGCGCTGCAGGCATTGCTGGAGAAACACCGGCCGGATCACGACCGGCTGCGCGCCATGCCCGACGACCGCATTCTGGCGGACATGACCCGGCGCATCTTCTATAGCGGCTTCGTCCAGAAGGTGATCGATGCGAAGTGGCCGGGTTTCGAGGCGGCCTTTTCCGGTTTCGATCCGGCAATGCTGAATATCGCACCCGACGACTACTGGCATGAGCTGACCTCGGATGAACGGATCATACGCAACGGCGCAAAGATCATGTCGGTTCGCGCCAATGCCGCCTTCATCAGGGAGCTGGCGAGAGAACACGGCAGCGCCGGCGCCTTCTTCGCAGACTGGCCGCGCGAGGACCAGATCGGCCTTCTCGAGCTGTTGAGCAAACGCGGCAACCGGCTCGGCGGCATGACCGGGCAATATTTCCTGCGGGGCATCGGCCGCGACAGCTTCGTCGCCACCATGGATGTGCTCGCCTGCCTGAGATCGGCCGGCGTGCCGCTGTCTGCCGCCGGCACGGCGAAGAAGGACCAGCCGCTGATCCAGCAGGCCTTCAACGACTGGGCGGAGGAGACCGGCCTGTCCTTCATCCATCTCTCGCGCATCAGCGCCTATTCGATCGATGCGGGAGAGCCGCACTGAATTCGTCCGAGGCGGCAGCCGGGGGCGGAGAACTTTTGAGCTCCGCTGCATGCTGACGAAGCAACTTTCGCGGCGGGTTCGTACAAGCTAGACTTTACCGTCAACGCTGGCTGGGAGGATACCGATGCCGCGCCTGGATCACGTCACCATCGAAACCCGCGATGCGCCTGTCATGATCGGTTTTTTCGAAACCCTGCTCGGCGTCAAGGAAGGCTATCGCCCACCTTTCGCCTCGCCCGGTCACTGGCTCTATCTCGACGGACTGCCGGTGATCCATCTCAGCCTGACATCGCGCAGCACCGATTTTCCGCCTGGCATTTTCAACCATGTCGCCTTCAGCCTTTATGAATTCGGGCCGGCGCTGGAGCGCATCAAGGCCAGCGGCTACCGCTACGAATATTACGATATTCCCGACACCGACCTCGGCCAGGTCTTCGTTTACGGCCCCGAAGGCGTGAAGATCGAGCTGCAATATCCCCGGCCGGCCTGAGCCGTGGCGGCCGTCCGATCTGACGAATTCAGTAGCAATTGCCGCCAAAAGCGGCCTTTCGAACATAAACGTTAAAAAATTCTCATCGATATTAACGGCTTGTTTACCACGTTTCGTGAAAGGTGCGGATTGAGCAGTAGCAATCCGCATTCCTTACTCCAGTCTCGCGTTTCTAAGGATGCCGCTACATCGTTCAGCTTGAGGAAAGTCTAATTGACTACCTTCTCATGAATGATGTGCTCCGCGGCAAAGCCGCGGCAGCAGAGGGAAAAGCCAAGGATCGAGCTCTGACGAGAGATCGAGCAGTCGAAGCGAGCAAGAAGATGAACGGATCGCGATCAAATCCTTCCCGACAGTCCGACAGGACCTCGCTCGATGCGCTGAACCGCACGATCGAAGGGCTGGAGGCACGCATCGAAGGGCTGATGGGCAGTGGGCGCGAACAGCGGCCGCGCACGGCAACGGCCGAGCGCGATCCCTATGCCAGCTCCAACGCCCCGCGCCCGGCACGGCCGCCGCTCGAACCGCGGCCGGATCCGCTCGCCGAAATCCGCCAGCGCCAGCGCGCCCTCGAAGCGGGCCGCGAACGGCCCTACACACGCGAGCCGGCCCCGCAGATGCGTGAACCGGCGCCGCGTGCCGCCGCGCCGCTGGCCGCACCCGCCTTCCGCGCCGGCGACGACACGATGACGGAGATCGCCCAGGCGCTCGTCAACCTGCGCCAGGACCTGAAGCGCGACATTTCCGAGGGCGTCACCCGCGAGATGAACGCGCTGCGCACCGAATTGCGCGAGATCAAAACAAGTGCCGGAGACGGCCGTTTCGCCGACGACATGCGCGCCGACATGGGCCGCCTTGCCCAGAGCATCAGCCAGCTGACCGGCCGCGCGAGCGGCCCTGAGGCAGCCGGTCTGCGTGAGGATTTCGAGGACCTTCGCTCACTTATGGACGGGCTGGCGCGCGAGGATTCGCTGCGCCACATGGAAAACCGCTGGGACGGCTTCGAGAGCCGGCTTGCCGCGCTCGATACCGAGGGCCTGCAGGAAGAGCTGGTTTCGCTCGCCTACCGGCTCGACGACATCAAGCGCCATATCGGCGGCATGGGCGAAAGCCCGGCGGTGCGGGCGCTGGAAGACAAGCTGATCGCCATCGCCACGGCGATGGAGCAGTTCGGCAATATGATCCAGCCGCACGACCGGGTCATGTCCGAGCAGTTCGCCGCCATGGATTCGCGCCTCGACGAGATCAGCCGGGCGATCGCGGCCAGCGGCCGGGCGGCCGCCGCCAACGACCCGGCGCTGATGCAGCGGCTGGAAAGCCGACTTTCGGCGCTTGCCGACCAGATCGACCTGATGAGCCATGATGCGGCGAACCGCGTCAACCCGGCCGACGAGCTGGCGATGCGGCTGGAGGCGCTGACGACACGCGTCGAGGAGCTGACCAAGGCGGAAGCGACGTCGCGGCTCGACGAACGGCTGGAGCATCTTTCCTACCTCCTGGAGCGCACGCAGAAAGCCGCGCCGCAGCCCGACCTCACCGGACCGCTTTCCGATATTTCCCGCAAGATCGACGCGCTCGAGAACGGCGCCGTCAACGATGTGCTGGCGCAGCGGCTCGACTATCTCGCCCGGCGCATCGACGAGATGGCCTATCAGCAGCCGGCGCCGGCCGCTGCGATCGACGACGTCGCCTTCCAGCGCCTCGAAGGGCGGCTGAGCGACATCGCCGCCCGGCTGGAAGAGAGCACCGCGGCGGCGCCGACCGATGCGCGCGCCCTGAAGAGCCTCGAAGACCAGATCGCCAATCTTTCGGCGCTGATGAGCGAACCGCGCGAAAGCGCTGCGATCCCCGCCGATCTCGACCGGCGCATGGGCGCGATCGAAGATTATATGGCGACCAGCGACGAATATATCATCGAGGCGGCGCGCCAGGCGGCGGAAGCGGTGGTCGAAGCCTATGCGCGCAATGGCAGCGCCCAGGGCGGCGTGCCCGCCGCCGACATGTCGGCGCTGACGGCGCTGGCCGAGGATCTGCGCCACCTCGAGGATATCAGCCGCGACAGCGAGGAGCGCACCCACAAGACGTTCAAGGCGCTGCACGAAACGCTGGTGCACATCGCCGACCGCCTCGACGGCATGGAAGAGCGCGGCGGACGGGTGAGCGCCCAGATGCCGGTGGCCGACGTCGATTTCGATGTCGATCCCTATGCGCTGATGGTGGCGGAAGCCGAGATGGACAGGACGCCGGCCGCTGCCCCGGCGCCGAAACCCTCTCCTGTGATCCGCACCGCCGAGGTCGCAGCCGAACCTGTCGTCCCCGCACAAGCCACCGCGATGAGCGGAACGAGCGCGATCGCCATCGAAGCCGCGACCAGGACGCCGGAGGCTGCGACGGCGGCACCGGCCAAGGTCAGCCTGCTCGCCAGCCTCGGCAAGCGGCTGCTGCCCGGCAAGAAGACCGAAGCCCGTGCCGCCGAACGCCCGATGATCGATCCCGCACCGTCGATCGATCCGGCCGACGTGGTGCCGACGGATGCGTCAAACGAACTGCTCGAGCCGGGTTCCGGCGCCCCTGACGTCAAGAAGATCCTCGAGCGCGTCCGCGCCAGCCAGAATGCCGCACGCGGCAAACCCGCCGCTGAGACCGATCGCGCCGATTATATCGCCGCGGCCCGCCGTGCAGCGCAGGCCGCGGCGATGGAAGTCGACGCCAACCCGAAACCAGCCGTCAAGGCCGAGAAGAAGGGCGCGACCGCCGACAAGGCCGGCAAGACGTCCGACAAGGCTTCGGACAAGACCGGCAAAACCAGCGCCTTTTCGCGCTACCGGCGGCCGATCCTGCTGGCGGTCGGCGCCGTGCTGCTCGCCATCATGGCCTTCCCGCTCGCCCGGACACTGACGAGCGGCGAGCGCGCACCGCAGCCGCCGGCGGAAGTTTCGGCATTGACGGGGGTAACGGAGAACCCGGCGCCGGCCCTGCCTGAAGCGGCGCCCGTCCAGCCGAATGCCGGCACCGCGGAAACGACCACTCCCGCATTGGAAGCCACGCCTTCGGCCGCCGAACGGGCTGAGCCGGAAACAGCTCCGCCTGTTGCCGGCGACCATCTGACCGAGGCAGCGCCGCTCGACGGCGAAGGGGCTGCGACATTTGCTCCGGCCGGCACAGCACCGGAGACATCGGGCTTCGTTGCGAACACCCCGGCCGGCGGCGCATCCGCACCGCAGGCCACGATTGCCATTCCCGACACCGTCCAGCCGAAATCGCTCGCCGATGCGGCGCAGGGCGGCGATCCGCTAGCGCTGTTCGAGATCGGCGCGCGCTATTCGGACGGCCGCAACGGTATGACGGTCGATCAGAAGCAGGCGGCAAGCTGGTACCAGCTTTCGGCCGACAAGGGTTTTGCACCCGCAGAGTACCGGCTCGGCAGCATGTACGAGAAGGGCAACGGCGTCGAACGCGACATCGCCAAGGCGAAGGGCTTTTACGAACAGGCGGCAAA
The DNA here is from genome assembly GCF_000172795.2 of Rhizobium sp. CIAT894. Lineage (NCBI taxonomy): Bacteria > Pseudomonadati > Pseudomonadota > Alphaproteobacteria > Hyphomicrobiales > Rhizobiaceae > Rhizobium > Rhizobium sp. CIAT894. The sequence continues at coordinate 593,686 of NZ_CP020947.1, read as the reverse complement.
CCAGGGCAATGCCAGCGCCATGCACAATCTCGCCGTGCTTTACGCCTCCGGCGCGCTCGGCCAGCAGGATTATGCGACGGCAGCCTCCTGGTTCACCAAGGCCGCCAACCTCGGCATCACCGACAGCCAGTTCAACCTGGCGATCCTCTGTGCGCGGGGTAACGGGGTGCCGGCGGATCTCGAAGAATCCTACAAATGGTTTGCGATCGCTGCCAAGGCCGGCGACAAGGATGCGGCGCAGAAGCGCGACGAAGTGGCCAACGCCATGAAGCCCGACCAGCTCGAACGGGCCCGCGCCAAGGCCGATCTCTGGAAGCCGGAACCGGTCGACCACCGCACCAATGCCATCGACATTCCTGACGAATGGGCCGGAACGGGCCCCAAGACGGCAAGCGTCGACATGAAGAAGGCGATCCGCAACATCCAGGCGATCCTCAACAATAACGGCTTCGACGCCGGCGCACCGGATGGCGAAATGGGCGCAAAGACCGTGACCGCGATCAAGAGCTTCCAGAAATCGATCGGCCAGGAGCCGGACGGCAAGGTGACCGACGCGACTGTCAAGGCGCTGCTCGAGCGCAACAAGCAGGGAGCCAAGGCGATCTGAGAGGCGCCGCGGCGGACGGTTTCCCTATTCTTCTCTCGGTATCCGAAAGACGGGTCGGTGCCCTTTGGGCGTATGGGCTTTATCCGCATTGGCAGAAAGTTGGGTGAAACGGCTACTACAATCTCCCTCATTCCTGTGCTCGTCACAGGAATCCAGTGCGCCCAAGTCCTTGGGCGCGAGAGACTTTTCCTCTTAGGATATTGATTCATTCACGGCGCGGACGCGCCGTGGCTGGATTCCTGTGACGAGCACAGGAATGAGGGAAGAGAGTGTGGGCCCGGCACCGTCTCCCGCACGCGGGGAGAAGGGATATGCCGTGACCTCTCCCTCCCTCACTGGCATCTCGCGAGGCACGCCCCTTGCCCCCGGGGGGCAGCCGTCGCGTACGACCCCCAAGCCTCGGCGGACTTTGTCCGCGATCCGAGCCTGGCGGCACTATGCCGCAAGGCTTTCTCCACTTTTTGCTCCCGCCCGTCATGCAATCTGAAAAAAGCCGGATTATGCGGGACATATCGATCCGCGCATCGCCGAATCTCCTGCCATCGATCTCCATCGCCAATCAGGCCGATCGAAAGCCTCTGGCAACGATTTCACAGTATGGTGCGCATTCGAACGGGGACGGGACGGAAACCGCCCGGCAGGCGCGGTCATCATTCGGGGTCGGTTGTGACAATCTATCTGCCCATCGCAGAATTGTCGGTGAACATTTTCATCATTCTCGGCATGGGGGCCGCCGTCGGATTCCTGTCTGGAATGTTCGGCGTCGGCGGCGGCTTTCTGATCACGCCGCTGTTGATCTTCTACAATATTCCCCCGGTCGTTGCGGTCGCGACCGGCGCCAACCAGGTGGTTGCCTCATCCATATCGGGCGCGATCACCCATTTCCGGCGCGGCACGCTCGACGTCAAGCTCGGCACGGTGCTTTTGATCGGCGGTCTCTCGGGTGCCACAGTCGGCATCTGGATCTTCTCGCTGCTGCGCGCCATCGGCCAGCTCGATCTGATCATCTCGCTGATGTATGTCATCTTCCTCGGTACTGTCGGCGGGCTGATGCTGCTCGAAAGCATCAATGCGATGCGCCGCGCCGCGCGCAACGAACCGCCGACGCCACGCAAGCCCGGCCACCAGCACTGGGTGCACAAGCTGCCGCTCAAGGTGCGCTTCAAGAAATCGAAGATTTTTCTCAGCGTCATTCCGATCGTCGCGCTCGGTTTCGCGATCGGCATCCTCACCTCGATCATGGGTGTCGGCGGCGGCTTCATCATGGTGCCGGCGATGATCTATCTCCTGCGCATCCCGACCAATGTCGTCGTCGGCACCTCGCTGTTCCAGATCATTTTCGTCACCGCCTATACGACGATCGTGCAGGCGGCGACGAATTTTTCCGTCGACATCGTGCTCGCCTTCATCCTGATGGTGGCGGGTGTCGTCGGGGCGCAATACGGCGTGCGCGTCGGCCAGAAGCTGCGCGGCGAGCAGCTGCGCGCCCTGCTCGGCCTGCTGGTGCTCGCCGTCGGCCTGCGCCTGGCGATCGCGCTGGTGGTGACGCCGGCCGACGTCTATTCGGTGGTGATGGGAGCCGGCAACTGATGCGCCTGCTTGCCGCCGTCATGACATTCCTTTGCCTGCTGCCAGCGGTTGCCGGCGCGCAATGGCTGCCCGGGCAGTCCACCGAAGCGGTGCGCGAAGGGCTCGAGATCGGCACCTCGACCAGCGAAATCGCCATTACCTCGGATTTCCACGGTGCCGATCTGACGATCTTCGGGGCGCTCTCGAATACCGATCAGCTGCTGCTCGCCATCGGCCAGTATGACGTGGTCGTGGTGCTGGAGGGCCCGCGCCAGGATGCAACGGTGCGCAAGAAGGAGCGCGTTTTCGGCATCTGGGTGAACAGGCGCTCGATGACCTTCGAGGCGGTGCCGCACTCCTATTCGATGTCGAGTTCGCGGATGATCGACGACCTGACGACGCCGCTCGAACTGACCGATCAGGGGATCGGCATCGATCACATTCCGCTGACGCCGGTCGGCTTCGTCGGCGACGGCAGCAATCTCGGCGAATTCCGCGATGCCTTCCGGCGGCTGCAGCAGGGCGGCGGCTTCTACGACCGCAACCCGAGCGGCGTGCGGTTCGTTTCCTCCAACCTTTTCAAGGCGAGCCTGCGCCTGCCGGCGAACATTCCGAACGGCGTCCACACCGTGCGCGCCTATCTCTTCAAGAGCGGCAATCTGGTGACCCAGGAATCGCTGCCGCTGCGCGTCATCAAGACCGGCATCGAGCAGACCATCACCGATGCGGCGCACAGCCAGCCGATCCTCTACGGCTTTGCGTCCGTAGCTCTCGCCGTCATCACCGGCTGGGGTGCCAGCCTGATCTTCCGCAAGGATTGAACCGTCGATTCCTGGGTGGCAGTTCCTCAGAAAACTTCGTATTCGACTAAAAACCGGTTTTTAACATTTACGAGTTAGTAATCTCTCCGAAACGAGAGGTTTTGTCATGCGTACTCGTATCGTTCTGGCCGCTATGGGTCTCGCGCTGCTTGCCGGCTGCGCGACGGCGCCGAAGCAGACGCGGAACATTTGCGCCGTCTTCGATCAGCGCGACGGGCTCTTCTCCAGTTGGCAGAGTGCGGCCGAGCGGACGGAGAAGAAATACGGCGTGCCGGTGCCGATCCTGATGGCGACGATGTATACCGAATCCGGCTTCCAGCCCTATGCGCGGCCGCCGCGCACCAAACTGTTCGGCTTCATTCCCTGGACCCGGCCGTCGACCGCCTACGGTTATTCGCAGGCGCTCGACGGCACATGGGATCATTATCAGTCGCAGACGGGGAATTGGACGGCGCGGCGGGCAAACTTCGCCGACGCGATCGATTTCATCGGCTGGTACCACGCCCAGAACAGCGCCGAGACCGGCATTCCGCTGAACGATGCCTATAATCTCTATCTCGCCTATTATTCCGGCCCGACCGGATATAAGCGCGGCGACTGGCGCTCGAACGGGCAATTGCAGCAGACCGCGCAGAAGTTCGCGCGGATGGCTGGGACATATCAGCAGCAGTTGCAGGGGTGTGATTGATTAGTGTCCGTCCAAGAATGGCGGCTTGGTCTAAGAAGAGCGCGTTAGCGCTGGTCGGCCTTTTGGAAGGAGCGATGGTTTAGGGGTGTTTTGCGGGCCTGAACCGCCGCCCACTGAATTCAACTATGACGACGCCACGGAAGGGAAGCCCTGCCACTACCAACTCGGAGGTTAGGCCATTGTCACAAACTGCCAATTTTCGCGTATTATCAAATTTGCAGGACACCTCAGCCTGACCGGGTGCGCGATACTCAAACTTTTCACCCTTGAATGAAATTGACGCGCCATCGTCGGAAAATACCGGCGGCATTCTGGCGCAGCCAGAGAGCGTGCCTGCTGCCAACGCCGTCAACACAGTAAGCAACTTGGGGATTTTAAGTGCAGCATAGCTCAATGATTTGCTTCCTGCCGTAGGGCTTCGGCCGGCCCGGAATAAACCGGCGTGGCGAAGGATTTCAAGCGCTTTTCAGCGACGAGCCTTACTTTCATCCAGGCCGCAATGATCAAGCTCATGACCGACGGCCAGCCCGATACCCGCTTTTTGAACAGACTATTGGGGGCGTGCCAAGCAAGCCCCATCAGGGATAACAGTTCCTACCCCCGCAAATTCCCATACCGCACCGAATAAATCCGATCGCGCCCCAAGAGATGGGCCACCAGCGACGATGTGTCGAAGAGGCCTTTCATCGCCTGATGGCCGAGATCCAGGCCGCCGCTCATGACGCCGAAGGCGGGCATCAGCAGGCGGGCGCCGTCGGTGGCGAAACACGGGCGGCGGACGGATTTGTCGCGGCGGCGCACGGTGGCCGACGGGTGCAGATGGCCGGCGATTTCGCCGCTCTGTAGACCGTTCCTCGGCTCGTGGCGGAAGGTCAGGCCGGCATAATGCAGCTCGTCGGTGGAAACACCGGGCAGATCGACGACGCCGTCGGGATCGTGATTGCCGTTGATCCAGATCCATTCGCGGCCGCGCGCCATGGCGACGATCAGCGCGCGAAAATTCTCCGGCAGGTGTTTGGAGCCGATGCGGTCGTGGAAATTGTCGCCGAGCGAGACGACGAGCTTCGGATCATACCGCGAGATCACGGCGGCCAGCACCGTCAACGTCGCCAGCGTATCATAGGGCGGCAGCATCATGCCGCGGCGGGCGAAGGCGGCGCCCTTTTCCAGATGCAGATCGGAGACGACGAGCAGGCCGGCGTCCGGCAGATAGAGGGCGCCGAGCGGATCGCAGACGGCGGCAACGCCGTTCACCGATGTCTCGATGCCGGGTATCGCGGCCAGTCCGGAAATGTTGCGCGCCAGCGCCAGGCGGTTCATCACAGTCGTGTTTTTCCCAGTCGTCATCATCATGCCAGAGCTTCGGCGATCAGATCGTCGGCCGCTTCGGCGAGCAGCGCATCATGGGCCTCGCCCGGCACCGCTTCACGGCCGATTTCCAGCATCACCGGCACGGCGAGCGGGGAAATATGGTCGAGCGGGCGATGGGTGATGTGGCCCCTGATTCGCCTCAGCATATCGCCAAGACGGCTGATATCCAAAAGTCCGGTCGCCGCATCCTGGCGGGTCGCCTGCAGCAGGATGTGATCCGGCTCGTGGCTGCGCAGCACGTCATAGATCAGATCGGCAGAGACGGTGATCTGGCGGCCGCTCTTTTCCTTGCCGGGATGGCGGCGCTCGATCAAGCCCGCAATCACGGCGCAATTGCGGAAGGTGCGCTTCAGCAGGAAGGATTCGTCGAGCCAGGCCTCGAGATCATCGCCGAGCATGTCCTCGTCGAACAGGTCGGAGAGGTTGAGCCGGCCATTGCCGATCATCAGCCCGATATCCTCCAGGCCCCAGACGGCCAGCGAATAATCGGTGGCGACGAAGCCGAGCGGCTTGGCGCCCGCCCGCTCCAGCCGGCGGGTGAGCAGCATGCCGAGCGTCTGATGGGCGAGACGGCCTTCGAAGGGATAGGCGACCATATAACCGCGGCTGCCGCGCGGGAAGGTTTCGATCAGGAACTCGTCGCGCTTCGGCAGCATCGACTTGTCGTCTTGCAAGGACAGCCAATCGCGCACCTGATCCGGCAAATGGCGCCAGCGGTCGGGATCGGCGATCATCGCCCGCACCTGCTCGGCGAGATAGGTCGACAGCGGAAACTTACCGCCGTTGTAGGACGGGATTTTCGGATCAAGGGAAAAGGCCTGCGAGGCCAGGCATTCGTTTTCGCGGATGCCCTCGAAACGCAGCACTTTGCCGGAGAAGACGAAAGTATCGCCGGGCGACAATTGCTCGAGGAAATATTCCTCGACCTTTCCCAGCGTGGCGCCGCCGCGGCCGATCCGGCCGCCCTCGCCGCGCTTGACCATGCGGATATTCAGCATTGGGCTTTCGACGATGGTGCCGAGGTTGAGGCGGTATTGCTGGGCGACGGCGGGATTGGAAACGCGCCAGCGACCCTCCTTGGTCTTGCGGATGCGGGCGTAACGCTCATAGGTTCGAAGCGCATAACCGCCGGTCGCGACGAAATCGACGGCGCGCTCGAAGGTCTCCCAGGTGAGATCGGCATAGGGCGAGGCGCTGGTGACTTCGTCGTAGAGTTCCAGCATGTCGAAAGGTTCGGCGCAGGCCATGCCGAGCACGTGCTGGGCGAGCACGTCGAGCGCGCCGCGGCCGACGGGCGGGGTATCCTGAGCGCCGATATAATTGGCGTCGAGCGCGGCCTGGCACTCCATCACCTCGAAACGGTTGGCCGGCACGAGGATCGCCTTCGAGGGCTCGTCCATGCGGTGATTGGCGCGGCCGATGCGCTGGGCAAGACGCGACGCCCCCTTCGGCGCGCCGACATGGATGACGAGATCGACATCGCCCCAGTCGATGCCGAGATCGAGCGTCGAGGTGGCGACGACGGCGCGCAGCCGGTTTTCGGCCATCGCCGCCTCGACCTTGCGGCGCTGGGCGACATCGAGCGAGCCGTGATGGAGGGCGATCGGCAGGTTGTCGTCATTGATCGTCCAGAGTTCCTGGAACAGCATCTCGGCCTGGCTGCGGGTATTGACGAAGAGCAGCGTCGTCTGGTGGTCGAGGAGCTTGGTGTAGACATCGGGAATGGCATATTTGGCGGAATGGCCGGCCCAGGGAATACGTTCCTCCGTCGACAGGATCGAGATGTCGGGTTTAGCGCCGCCTTCGACGACGACGAGACCCGCATGATGCTTGCTCCCCTCCTCCTGCCCGACCAGCCATTTCTGCAGATCCATCGGCTCGGCGACGGTCGCCGACAGGCCGATGGTCTTGAGGTCGGGCGCAAGGCGGCGCAAACGGGCAAGGCCGAGCGACAGCATATGGCCGCGCTTCGAAGTGACCAGCGAATGCAGCTCGTCGAGCACGACATATTTCAGATCCTTGAAGAAGCGCTCGGCCTCGTGGTTGGCCAGCAGCAGGGCGACCTGCTCGGGCGTCGTCAGCAGAATATCCGGCGGATTGAGCTTCTGGCGCTGGCGCTTGGCGTTCGGCGTATCGCCGGTGCGGTTTTCGACGGTGACCGGCAGGCCCATTTCCGCCACCGGCTTCATCAGGTTGCGCTCGATATCGATCGCCAGCGCCTTCAGCGGCGAGACGTAGAGCGTATGGATGCCGGTGAAGGCGGAGCCGGGCGGAATCCTGCCGCGACGGGTGAGATCGGTGAGCGAGGGCAGGAAACCGGCGAGCGTCTTGCCGGCGCCTGTGGGAGCAATCAGCAGCGTGCTTTCGCCGGCCTCGGCGCGGGCAAGCAGTTCCAGCTGATGGGCGCGCGGGCGCCAGCCCTTTTCCGCAAACCAGCGGGCAAAGGCGGCAGGCAGCAGGGCGCGGGCTTCGGAATCGATCTGGTCCACATCCTGAAGGTAGTGAAACCTCAAGGAAAAAGAAGAGCGGCCGTCGCCTCACACGGCGATATAGCGGTCCTTGCGGTGATTGATGGCAATCGCAAGGTTGAGCACGACCGCGCCGAGCACAGAGCAGGCGATGATAAAGGGACTGGCGACGAAGAAGGAGAGCGCCAGGATAACAAGGTCGAAGCCGAGCTGAACGAGGCCGGCGCGCCAGCCGAGACGATCCTGGATATAGAGGGCGAGAATGCCGATGCCGCCGAGGCTGGCGCGATGGCGGAAGAGCGCCAGCATGCCGGCGCCGATGACGAGGCCGCCAAACAGCGCCCCGGCGATAGGATTGACATGCGTGATGCCGATAAAGCCCGGCACGAATTCGGACAGGATCGAGGTCAGCGCGATGGCGGCGAACGTCTTGATGGTGAAGGCCGGCCCCAATCGGCGAAAGGCGAGATAATAGAAGGGCAGGTTCACGGCAAAGAAGCAGAGGCCGAAGCTAAAACCCGTCGCATAATGGGCGAGAAAGGCAAGACCGGCCGTGCCGCCGGCGAGCAGCCCCGCGCCCGACAGAAGCGAGACGCCGAGCACGGCGAGCATGCTGCCGGCGACGATGCCCTGCGCATCGTCGAACGGCGAATGGCGATCGGCGCTGGAATTCAGAAGGCCTGCGAAGGCGTTGGATGCCATGATGTTCCCCTGTCGGCTTTTTCCGTCTTCTATCCCGCGCGGGGATAAAGGCAAGCAGCAAGGCGCCGCTTGACAGTCGCCCTAATCGTGGATATTTTTTATCCACGAATTGAGGAGGCCGTGCGTATGAAAATGAGCGATGGGGTCGAGCAGGCCATTCACAGCGTCGCCATGCTGTCCGGCCTTTCCGAAGGCGGCGTGCTTTCGGCGGCCGCGCTGGCGCAATTCCACGGCGTGTCGACGAGCTATCTGCTCAAACACCTGCAGGCGCTGTCGGGTGCCGGCATCCTCGATACCGTGCCGGGGCCGAAGGGCGGTTATCGGCTGGCGAAGGCGCCGGCGGAGATTTCGCTGCTCGATATTCTGCTCGCCGTCGAAGGACCGGCACCGGCCTTTCGCTGCGCCGAAATCCGCCAGCGCGGACCGAACCCGGTCTCCGACCGCTTCTTCGCCACGCCCTGCAACATCAGCGCGGCGATGCTGAGAGCCGAACGGGTCTACCGGGCCGAACTCGCCAAGACCAGCATTGCCGATCTCGGCATTGAACTTGCCGCCCTCGACGACGGATCGATCGCAGCCCGAGGCTGCGCCTTCCTTGAAATTCATGAACGCAAGACGGCTCGTTGAGCCCCAACAAGGAGAATGACCATGCAACCACGTTTCAATTTCGCCAAAGCCGCTCCCGATGCCTACAAGGCCGTCGCCGCACTCGAACAATATGTCCAGTCTTCCGGGCTGGAGCGCCGCTTCATTCACCTGATCAAGCTGCGCGCCTCGCAGATCAATGGCTGCGCCTATTGCGTCGACATGCATGTGAAGGAAGCCCGCCACGATGGCCTCAGCGAGCAATGGATCAACCTGATGTGCGTCTGGCGGGAATCGCCTGTTTACGATGCCCGCGAAAGGGCCCTGCTCGGCTGGGTCGACGCCGTCACCAATATCGCCAAGACGGGCGCACCGGACGGCGATTACGAGGCGCTGAAGGCGCATTTCTCCGAGAAGGAGATGACCGAGATCACCGTGGCGATCGGCGCGATCAATATCTGGAACCGGCTGGCGGTCGGCTTCCGCTCGCAGCATCCGATCGATGCGGCAGTGAAAGCGGCTTGAGGTCAATGCGATAGAAGTGAGCGGGGGATGGAGAGGTCGCGGCATATCCTCTGCTCGCCTCAGTCCCAAGGAGGGGGTGAGCCCGTTGGCTCAACCAGGTAAGCGTGAGGCCACACGGCACCGCGTAGAACCAGGAAGTGCGACGTCTCATCCGCTGCATCAACGGCAAGTTTGGCAAAACAGGCCCCCAATCTCCGTCATCCCAGGCCTTGAGCCTGGGATCCATGGCCCCTCTGACGGCGGCCGGCGTGGATCCTCGGGTCAAGCCCGAGGATGACGGAGTGTGGGGTGGTTTGTGGAGCAAGGACAGCTAGGAATCGGTGCGGGGTAGCGATTTTTGCATAGGCTTCTCAACCCCATCTGCCCCGCGGGCACCTTTGATGGCATCCCAACAACCGACCCGAAAAATTCGGGTCGGTTGAATATACGGTCACTCGTAATTCGGAGTGGCTCGCAAGGCAACGGCGTCAGGCCCTGTGCCCGAGAGGTCGATGCTGTTGAGCAGATCGCGGACGACCTTCGCGATTTCGTCCGCGGAAGCGCCCCTGGCGTATTCTTCCTGCATGCGGCGTCTCACAAGCTTTTCCAAATCTGACATAACTCACCTCATCAAATCCGGCGCGAGTGGAGTTTCGCGCCGGGACGGAGCAGGGGCAAGTTACGATTTGTTTAGAATGGCTTACGGATTTGTAATGTCAGAGGGCGATATAACGGTCGGCGCGGTGGTTGATGGCGACGAAGAGGTTGAGGACGATGGCGCCGAGGACGGAGTAGAAGACGACAGGCGGCGTGGTGACGAAGAAGGCGGCGGCGAGCACGCACATGTCGATGGCGAGCTGGACGAGGCCGGCGCGGATGCCGAAACGTTCCTGCAGATAGATGCCGAGAATGCCGACGCCGCCGAGGCTGGCGCGGTGGCGATAGAGCGCCAGCAGGCCGAAGCCGAGGAGCAGGCCGCCGAGAAGGGCGGCCCAGGCCGGATGGATGCTGGAAATCGAAAAGAAGCGCGACTGCACGTCTGATAGCACCGAGGTCAGGCCGATGGCGATGAAGGTCTTGATCGTGAAAGCCATGCCGAGGCGCTTCCACGACAGCCAGAAGAACGGCACGTTGAGCAGGAAGAAGGCAAGGCCGAAATTGACGCCGAAAGCATAATGCAGAAGGAAAGCCACCCCGGCGGTGCTGCCTGTCAGAAGCCCGGCGCTGGCGAGCACGTAAAGGCCAAGGGCTGCGACAAGGCTGCCCGAGAAGATGCCCTGCACGTCTTCGGCCGGGGCATGGCGCGTGGCGCTGGTATTCCAGAAGCCGAAGGTATTGATGAGCTGTGTCATGTCGCCAGTCTCCAACAGCAGACGCGTTCGGGAACACGTCCGGAGGAAAAGCCGGACGCGGTGGATTTTCGATTGTGAAATGAACAGGATTGCCCAGCGTCTTATCGCCGCGCTCTCTGCGGATATCCGTGCAATATCAGTCTTCTTGTGCGTCGATCAAGCGAAATAGGTAAGCAATGCTGTCCTATAAAAACATCGCAAGAAATGTTCGCTCACGCGGGTTTGCGCGTAAGGAACAGAATGCCGGCAACCGGTTTGCCGCCATCTTTGCGAATGACCGTCCTGACGATGGTGAGGATTTCCAGGCCGTGGCGGGCAAGCAGCTGCCTCACATAGGTTTCGGAATGGGCATAGCGCAGCGACGGCGCGAGATGGAAGCCTTCGCCATCCCCTGCATCCTCGACGGAAAAGGCGATATGGGCGCCCGACGCGGCAAGCTCTTCGATGATCGCAAAGACGCTTTCGAGATTGCCGAGATACATCAGCACGTCGGCTGCCGTCACCAGGTCGGCGCGCTGGCGTCCCGCATCGGCAAACAGGCCGGAAAGATCGGGCGCGAGCGAGAGATCGGCCTGGGCGAGATGATCGTAGATCCCCTTCTCGGCCGCCTTGACCAGCATGTTCTGCGAGAGGTCGAAGCCTTCGAGACGGCCGGCGCAAGCGCGGATTTCGGGGCCGAGCAGACCGGTGCCGCAGCCGAGATCGACGGCGCATGCGTAATGCCTGCCGGTGGAGGTGACAAGGGAGGCAAGCTTCTGCGGCACGCTGTAGTCGAGTTTTTCGACGAGCGACGTTTCGAAACGGTCGGCATAATCATCGAACAGGCGCTCGATATAGCGGCTCGGCGGCTTGTCAGGGGTGGCGCCGTCGCCGAGAAGGGCGAGCTTGAGGGCGGCGCCGAAAATGTCATCGGGATCGAGGGCAAGCGTCCGCCGATAGGCCTCGATCGCCGCGTCCCCCCTGCCCGCTTTTTCGCGATAGGTGGCGAGGCGATACCAGCCGGCCGCCCAGGCGGGCACGAGCTCCAGCGCCTGCTCCATCAGCTCGGCCGCCGCCTCCGGCTCACCGCCTTCTTCGAGCATCCTGGCATAATCGGCGCGGCGGTCGGCGATAACATCGCCTGAGGAAAGCTGGTGGGGCTGCATGAGTGGACCTTGCTTCTTTGTTTTACGCATGTCGTTGTCGCAAAACCGGTCGACACTTTTGCGCGACAAGCATTACACAGCCGCGCGTCTTTTAAGACGCGCAAAGGAGGCTGTAACACTTTCAATCCGCGCATCTGGCGGCGGCCACAAAAAAACTCAAGTCCTATTTCACAGGCGAAACAGCCAATTCCGGAAAGGGCTTGCGGGCAGTGCGCCGCAACCTTATTCCAGGGGCAAACAGGAGATGGCTTATGTCCGATCAGGCGAACAGGTTCCTTGGCGATTCAGTCGGCCGCACGTTGATAAAACTTATCGTGGTGTCGCTGATCGTCGGTTTCGTCATGACCGTCTTCGGCCTGACGCCATGGAACATCATCTATGGTTTCCGCGACTTCATCCTGGAAATCTGGCATCGGGGTTTTTCGGCACTCGGGCGCGTCGGCGACTATCTCCTGCTCGGCGCCACGATCGTCATCCCGCTCTTCGTCATCCTTCGCCTTTTCAGCTATCGCCGGTAACATGACCTCCATCGATCTTTCCAGGCGCGGCCTGCTCCGCCTTTCCGGACTTGCGCTCGCCGCCGGCATTGCCGGCTGCACCACCACGCCGCGCGTTGCCGGCACGCCTTCGAACGGCGAGGACGAGACGGCGAGCGTATTGCCGCTCGTCAATCAGCTCCGTGCCAAAAACGGCCTGCCGCCGCTTGCTATCGACCCGGCGGCGCAGACCGCCGCCCTCTTCCAGGCCAAACGCATGGCGAGCGTCGGCAAGATGGCGCATCTGATCGGCATGACCGACAATTTCGGCGCCCGCGTCAAAGCGAGCGGCGTGCGGCTGCCGGCAGCGGAAAACATTGCCTCCGGCCAGCAGAGCGTCGATGCCGTGGTGACGGCCTGGATCAACTCGCCGCATCATCTGGAGAACATGCTCGGGCGTTATGACGGCCTCGGCGTCGCCGTTGCCCATAATACATCTTCCAGGAACCTGCCCTATTGGGCCATGGTGCTTTCCAGCCGAGGCGATTCCGCCTCAATATGAGGCAGGTCATGGATACGCGCAGCGACAATCACTCTTTTGGCTTCGAGGTAACGCACCGGCTGGTGCTGTCGATTGCCATTCCGATGACGCTCGGCTTCATGACCACACCGCTGCTCGGGCTGACGAGCACCGCCGTCGTCGGCCATATGGGCAACGCGGAAGCGCTTGCAGGGCTTGCGATCGGCGCGATGCTGTTCGATCTGATCCTCGGCAGTTTCAATTTCCTGCGCGCCTCGACGACGGGACTGACGGCGCAGGCCTATGGCCGGCGGGATCAGCACGAGCAACAGGCCGTTTTCTGGCGGGCTTTGATTTCCGCGCTCGGCTGCGGCTTGACGCTGCTCTGTCTTTCGCCGCTGTTGATGGCGGCCGGTTTGAAGCTGATGGGCGCGCAAGGGGCGATCGCCGAAGCGACCGGCACCTATTTCGCGATCCGCATGCTGGCAGCACCGGCGGCGCTGGCGAATTACGCGATCCTCGGCTTCGTGCTCGGGCGCGGACAGGGCACTGTCGGCCTGCTGCTGCAGGCGCTGATCAATGGCATCAACATCCTGCTTTCCATCTATCTCGGCCTGTCGCTCGGCTGGGGTGTGGCGGGGGTGGCCTGGGCAACGATGGCCGGCGAGACAGCCGGCGCGTTCGCCGGGCTCTTCATCGTGCTCAAAGGTTTCGGCGGGGCCGAGCGGCCGGCTTGGCCCGAGATCTTTTCCCGGCACCGGCTTGCGGAGCTTTTCGCGCTCAATCGCGACATCCTGATCCGCACCTTCGTGCTGATCGGCGCTTTCACGATCATGACACGGATCGGCACCGGCTTCGGGGCGGTGACGCTTGCCGCCAATGCCGTGCTGATGAATTTCTTCCTGCTGTCAGGCTATTATCTCGACGGGCTTGCCAATGCCGCCGAGCAGATTACCGGCCGGGCGATCGGCGCGCGTTATCGGCCGGCCTTCGACCGCGGGCTGAAGCTGACGACCGTCTGGTCCTTCGGACTGGCCGCATTCGCTTCCGCCTTCTTCTTTCTCGCCGGCCCGTGGCTGATCTCGGTGCTGACGACCTCGCCCGAAGTGCGGCAGGCAGCCGAAACCTATCTGCCCTGGGCTGCGATCACCGGGCTGACGGGGGCGCTCGCTTTCCTGATGGACGGGGTCTTCATCGGCGCGACATGGTCTGTCGACATGCGCAACCGCATGCTGATATCCTTTGCCGGTTATCTCCTGATGCTCGCCGTCTTCGTGCCGCTCTTCGGCAACCACGGCCTGTGGCTCGGCATGAACGCCTTCCTGCTCTTCCGCGGCTTCTTTCTCGCAGTGCTGGTCAAGCCGCGCGCCGATCAGACTTTTCGCGCTGCCCAGTAATCGAGCCTGCTATCGCGCAGCTCGCTTATCGAGCCGGCCTTTTCGCGATCCAACAGTTTCGAGAGGCCGCGAACGATATCGCCGGGCAGGCCCGGGCCTTCATAGACCATGCAGGAATAGAGCTGGACGAGATCGGCGCCGGCTCTGATCTTCTCCAGTGCCGTTTCGGCCGAGGAGACGCCGCCGACGCCGATGATCGGCAAAGCCGGGCCGACGCGCTTGCGCATCCGGGCAAGCACCGCCGTCGATTTTTCAAACAGCGGCACGCCGGAAAGACCACCGGTCTCCTGCGCCTGGCGCTGATCTTTCAGACCTTCGCGCGACAGCGTGGTGTTGGAGACGATCAGGCCATCCAGCGCATGCGAGAGCACTTCGGCGGCGATATCGTCCATGCCTTCCTCGGTCAGGTCTGGAGCGATCTTCAGGAAGACCGGGATCTTCCGGCCGGATTTCTGTGCCATCTCGTCGCGCGCCGCAAGCACTGATGAGAGCAGCGCCGCCAGGCTTTCACGCGCCTGCAGGTCGCGCAGGCCGGGCGTATTCGGCGAGGAGATATTGGCGGTGAAATAGCGCGCGACGGAATAGAAGCGGCGGATGCCGGCGACGTAATCGGCGATGCGATCTTCGCTATCCTTGTTGGCGCCGATATTGACGCCGATCATGCCGCCGCCCGTCAGTGCCGAGAGGCGTTCGAAAGCGGCATCATGGCCCTCATTGTTGAAACCGAGGCGATTGATGACCGCTTCATCCTCGACCAGGCGGAAGATGCGCGGGCGCGGATTGCCGGCCTGCGGCTTTGGCGTCACCGTGCCGATCTCGGTAAAGCCGAAACCGAGCTTCAGCAGGGCTTCGGGCACCTCGGCATTCTTGTCGTAACCGGCGGCCATGCCGAGCGGATTGTCGAAGGCAAGGCCGGCGACGGTCTGGCGCAGGCGCGGATCGGGGGTGACCTGGCAGGCGGGCACCAGGCCGGACTTCAGCGCGGCAATCGACATGCCGTGCGCGGTTTCCGGATCGAACAGGAAGAGGCCCTTGCGGGCGAGACGCTTGAAGGGATCGATCATGGCGTAAGCTCCGGGAAGATATGGGCGCCTATTTCATCGAGCGGCAGCGCCGCCTCCCAGAGCACGGCGGCCAGCGGCAGATCGGCGTAAAGATGCGGGAAGAGATCGCCGCCGCGCGACGGCTCGAAGATCAGCTTGTCGCCGAAGCCGCTGCCATCGACGGCAACCAGCAGCAGCCCGGACTGGCCGGTAAAATGCAGGGCCGCGGTCTGCTTGACCTGATCGGCCGTCGAGAAATGGATGAAGCCGTCCTTGAGATCGATGCCGGCGCCATGAAAAATGCCGGTTTGTCTGGCTTGCTGCCAGAGCGTTTCCGTCACGATCTTGTAAAGGGTCGGTGTCACGCTCATCATGGCCTCGCGATTGCTGGTCCTCGGGTCACGAGGGCTTTGCCGGAAAGAGGCGGCGATGTCCACGCCCCCGGCGCTTAAAATGGGACTGCCACGGGCAAAATCCGGAGGATGAGACGATGAAGTTTTTGGTTCTCACATTTGGCGTTCTTCTCCTGCCGCTCGGCGCTGCGGCGGCGGAGGCCGATGCAACCCGCTTCCAGCTGGAAAAGAGCGGCGACCATTTCGTCCGGCTCGACCGACAGACCGGGGCGATGTCGATCTGCCAGGACAAGGACGGCGCCCTCGTCTGCCGCATGGCCGCCGACGAGCGGGCAGCCTATGAGGATGAGCTCGACCGGCTCTCCGAGCGGGTGACGAAGCTGGAACAAGGCGGCCTCGTCCAGCGCGCACTGCCGAGCGATGCCGAAGTCGACCGCTCGATCAGCATCATGGAAAAGATGATGAAGAGTTTCATGGGGATGGTGAAGGAGTTCCAGGCCGAGGAAAATGCCAATCCTCTTCCGCAGAAGACCTGATCTGATATAGTCCCTGCGAGAAAGCGGCATGCGGCGCGGAGGGGATGGCGGCGCATGCAGGCAGGATCGGGCTCTTGGGAGGGAGTTTTCGATGCACGAACAGACCATCATCATTGCCGACGATCACCCGCTGTTCCGCGATGCGCTGCGCCAGGCTGTCATCGGCATGGAAGGCCGGCAGACGATCGTCGAGGCCGGCGATTTCGCCGCCGCGCGCAAGGCGGCAGGCGCCCATGCGGAGGCCGACCTGATGCTGCTCGACCTCGCCATGCCGGGAGTCAGCGGCTTTTCCGGCCTGATGGCGCTGCGCTCCGAATTCGCCAGCCTGCCGATCATCATCGTTTCGGCCACCGACGACGCGACGACGATCCGCCGGGCGCTGGAACTTGGCGCGTCCGGCTTCATCTCCAAATCCTCCGGCATCGACGACATTCGCCGCAGCATTCAGACGGTGCTGGCCGGCGATATCGCCACGCCGGAAAGCTATCGCGACGGGCAAGAGCAGGATCCCGATGTCGCCAACCTGATCCACCGCCTGCACACGCTGACGCCGCAGCAGAGCCGGGTGCTGACCATGCTCGCCGAAGGGCTTTTGAACAAGCAGATCGCCTATGAGCTCGGCGTCTCCGAGGCGACCATCAAGGCGCATGTCTCGGCGATCCTGTTAAAACTCGATGTCGACAGCCGGACGCAGGCGGTCATCCAGCTCGGCAAGATCAATATGGCGATGGTCGCCTGAAACGCTTGCAATAACAGGATTTTATTCCTCCTTTGCCTTTACTCGGACGGCACGGTCGGTTAATATTCCGCCCGGCTGACGCGCGGATGAACCGCGTACGGAATCGGGCGCCTATGCTGTCACACGACCAGATCTGGGGAGCGATCGACAGGCTTGCCGAGCGGCACGAGCTGACGCCATCCGGTCTTGCGCGCCGCGCCGGGCTCGACCCCACCTCCTTCAACAAATCGAAACGGCTTTCCGCCGATGGCCGGCTGCGCTGGCCCTCGACGGAATCGATCGCCAAGGTGCTCGACGCCACCGGGGCGAGCGTCGAGCAGTTTCTTGCCTTCCTGCAGCCGGATGCCGGTTTTTCCAGGACGCTGGCCGGGCAGTTGGTCGCACGGCCCGACGGCGCGGTTCCGCCGCAGGGCAGCTCGATTCCGCTGCTCGGCTTTGCCCAGGCCGGCGCCGGCGGCTTCTTCGACGATGGCGGCTTTCCGGCCGGCCAGGGCTGGGACGTGGTGGAATTTCCGGCAACGCCGTCGCAAAAATCGGGCGTCTATGCGCTGGAGGTGCAGGGCGAAAGCATGATGCCGCTTTATCGCGACGGCGACGTGCTGATCGTCGAGCCGGCGGCGCAGGTGCGCCGCAACGACCGCGTCGTGGTGCGCACACGCGAGGGCGAGGTGATGGCCAAGGTACTGCTGCGCCAGAGCCCGCGGTCGATCGAACTCCTGTCGCTCAATCCCGAACATCCCAACCGCACCCTCGATCTTGCCGATGTCGACTGGATCGCCCGCATCATCTGGGCCAGCCAATAGGAAGATATTCCATGCGCCCTGCCGCCGTCTTCACAGGTCTCCTAGGGATGACGGTGGTGGCCGGCCTGCTGCTGGCCGGGCAGGCAAAGCTTCGCGGCGACACCGCCGGCGACGAGACGGCATCGGCGGAGGAGACGGCAACCGCCGCAGCGGATGGCGTCCCCAAGGCCGGCGAATCGGCCGTGATATCGGATGAACAAGCCGAAATCATCGCCGGCTCGGCGCAGCCGGTGCCTCCGCCGGCTCCAGAGCCCGGGGCCGGAGCGGGTGACGGCGCGGCAGCCAAACCCGCCGATGTCACGCAGCAAGCCCAGACCGGCGGCCAGCAAGCGGCAGCGCCGGCCGCGAAAAAGCCGATAGAGCTGGCGCGGCCGGCGGTCGAAAATGCCGGTATGCTTTCGTTCGGCGAGCGCCGGCTGCAGCTGGCCGGCGTCATTCCGACAGCCGCCGATAAAATATGCGGGCCGGCGGGCCGGCAATGGCCCTGCGGCATGATGGCGAAGACGGCGCTGCGCCAGCTGTTGCGCAACCGCAGCATCGGCTGCGATCTCGATACAGCGGAATGGAAGGGAACGGTATCGGCAAGCTGCCGGCTCGGCGGGCAGGATCTCGGCACATGGCTCGTCGAAAACGGCTGGGCGGAAGCAGGCGCGGGTTCGCCGCTGGCATCAGTGGCCGACACGGCCAGGCAGGCGGGAAAAGGCATTTACGGCGACGACCCGCGCCGGAGATAGACGGCGGCCTTGACAGAGGGCCGATCCCTTGTAATGCCGGCTGCCAATTCCTACTCTGGGCTGATCGAAAAAGGAAACAGAGATGAACAAGCCGCTTTCCGCCCATGACGCGCTGATCTACGTGATGGTGATGGCCTCCGCCGTCGACAGCACGATGAACGACCGGGAGATGGAAAGGATCGGCCAGCTGATCGGGTTCCTGCCGGTGTTCCGCGATTTCGACGACGACAAGCTGATTTCGGTGGCGCGCGACTGCGCCTCGCTGCTGGCCGGGCCGGAAGGTCTCGACGTCGTTCTGGAAACCGTGCGCGATACCCTGCCGGCAAAACTCTACGACACGGCCTATGCGCTGGCTGTCGAAGTCGCTTCCGCCGATCTTTCGGTCAAGGCCGAGGAACTCAGGCTGCTCAGCCTGCTGCGCGACCGGCTCGGGCTCGACAAGCTCACCTGCGCGGCGATCGAGCGCAGCGCCATTGCCCGCTTCCGCAAGGGCTAAAGCGCGTCGCGATCTTTCAGATTCGCTTCCCGTGCTTTAGGTCTTTGTTTTACGCATGTCGTTGCAGCAAAAGCGCTTCGCGCTTTGCCCGGCAAAAGCGCTTCCGCTTTGCCTGGGAAAACCGCGGCACACTTTTGCGCGACATGCTTTAATCTCTATTTTTCAGTAGAGCCCGTAAGGGAAATAACGCAGATAGATTTCCTGGAGGCGGCCATTGCGCGACAGTGTGGCGAGCGCGTGGTCGATGGCCGCCGTCAGCACGCTGTCCTTCTGCCGCAGCATGATCGTCATGCCCTCGCCGAGGAATTGCTCGGAGAGATAAGGCCCGTCGAACAGCGCGCAGCATTTGGCTGAGGCCGGCGACGAGACCCAGAAGGAAAGCTGCAGCGCATCGGCAAAGGCGGCATCGACCTTGCGCTCCCTGAGGGCTGCCAGTAGGGCGTCCTTGGTGTCGAACGGCTGGGCCTTAATCGTCGGGAAGAAGGCCGACAGCATCGCCTCATGCACCGTCCCCCTGACGACACCGACCGGGCGTTTCGAAAGAGCGGCCGCCGTCTTCCCGTCGAGCGGCACGGCGAGATTGCGCACGAAGCGGGCCGGCAGCATCAGATAGGGCCGGGAGAAGACGAATTGCCGGCGCAGTTCCGGGGTCACCGCCAGGCCGGCGATGACGGCATCGCCCTGCGAGGCGGCAAGCGCATCCTTCAAATCGGCGAAGGGGATCGCCTGAATCTGGCACTTGTCCGATATCTCCAGCTCGCTGCAGATTTCACGGGCAAGGTCGACGTCGAAACCCGAAAGCTTGCCGTTCTGATCGGTGAAATTGAACGGCGGAAAATCCACCGAGGTGAGGAAGCGCAGGCGCACCAGCGAGGAGAGATCGGGTCTCGCAAGACGCTCGCGGGCATCGAAGAGCAGCGGCAGCGAGGGAGACGCCTGCTGGGCGGATACGGCAGAGCTCGAAAGCAGCGCTGCCAGCAACAGTCCGAACGCGAAAAACCCTTTGAGAGTCAGGGATGCCAGCTTGGATTGCGTCATCGTGATCTTGGTCTCGGGGTTGAGGGCGAAGCATCGCGGGGTCGGAAAGATGTAACAGAGTCATGGCCGGCGGGGAATATGGGTGAGGTGAGCATGACAGTTGCGAAAGCATCGGCCTCGGAGCAGCGCGGTAACCTACAAGGATGAGGCTCTCGTGAGCGTTGGCGCCAACCTCTTGCCTCCCTAAAATTATGGGTGTGTCTGCGCCCGGTGTTAGCGCGGAATTAAAGAATATCGCCTCTATTTGTGGCGACGACATCGGACCCCGCCAGCCGATCGCATGATGCACGCGTCAGTCCAAACCTATCTTTGAACCGCGATATTGAAGCAGCGCTTTTTTCTGCAGCAATTGATTTCAAAAGCACCGGGCGCGCGACGCGCCCCAGTCAACCGGGTGACATTTCCATGTTGAAGCATCTGAAAATCCGCACGAAAATCATATCGGTCGTGGCGCTGCTCGGACTGATCACGATGGCCGGGCTGATCTATGTCATCTCCGAATTCCGCCGGGCGGACGCCGCCTACGGCGCCTTCATCGATCATGAAGCGACGGCCTCGATGCTGAGCGCGCGCGCCAGCGCATCGGTCGTGGCCTCGGTGCTGCAAGTTACTCTGCTTGCCGAAATGAAACCCGATACGCCGGCATTCCAGGCGACGCTGGCCACGCCGAGCAGGCTGCCGCAGGCCCGTGACCGGCTGAAACAGGCGCTGGTTCTGGTACCGAGCCGCAAGGCCGCGATCGACGACATCCAGGCCGGCATCGATGAAATCGAAGCGCTGGCGAACAAGATCATCGAACAGAGCAAGGCCAAGGACAGCGCCGGCGCACTGGCGAATGCCGCCCTGATCAATACCAAGCTCGATGCGCTGACGCCGAAGATGATCGCCAACAACGATGCGATGATGGCCTTGCTCAACGACGGCGGCGACGCGCTTTCGGCTTCCGTCAACGGCCAGATCACCTTCAGCTTCGCCCTGATCAGCATCGCCGTGCTCGCCGCGATCGGTTTCGGCGTGCTCGTGGCGCAGAAAGGCATCACCGGCCCGATGACCGAGCTGCGCCTGCGCATGGCCCGGCTTGCAGAAGGTGACACCACAAGCGAGGTCAGCGGCCTCGACCGTGGCGACGAAGTCGGCCAGATGGCAAAGGCCGTATCGATCTTCCGCGACAACGCGATCGAGCGAGCCCGGATCGAAGCTCGCGCCGAAGCCGACCGCGATGTCAGCGACGGCGAGCGTCGTGATCGCGAGGCGCAGAAAGCCCGCGAAGCCGGCGAACTCGACCGTGCCGTCGCAGCCCTCGGCGACGGCCTGCGCCGCCTGGCCGCCGGCGATCTCGCCTCGCATATCGACCAGCCTTTCGTTGCCCATCTCGATGCGCTGCGCCAGGATTTCAACAACTCGGTCGAGAAGCTCAACGAGACCATGCATACGGTCGGCGCCAATGCCCGGGCGATCGGTGCCGGCGCCAACGAGATCCGCTCTTCCGCAGACCAGCTTTCCCAACGGACGGAACAGCAATCGGCCTCCGTCGAAGAAACGGCGGCGGCGCTCGAAGAGATCACTACCACGGTGCGCGACGCCGCCAAGCGCGCCGAGGAGGCGAGCCAGCTCGTCGCCCGCACCCGCCTCGGCGCCGAAAAATCCGGCGAGATCGTCCGCAAGGCGGTCTCCGCCATGCAGCAGATCGAGCAGTCTTCGGTTGCGATCGGCAACATCATCGGCGTCATCGACGACATTGCCTTCCAGACCAATCTGCTGGCGCTCAATGCCGGCGTCGAAGCCGCACGTGCCGGTGAGGCCGGCAAGGGTTTTGCGGTCGTCGCCCAGGAAGTGCGCGAGCTCGCCCAGCGCTCGGCCAAGGCAGCCAAGGAAATCAAGGACCTGATCACCAATTCCGGCACGCATGTGCAGACCGGCGTCTCGCTGGTCGGCGAAACCGGCAAGGCGCTCGACTCGATCGTCGCCGAGGTGCAGGAGATCAACCAACACGTCCACGCGATCGCCGAAGCCGCGCGTGAACAGTCGATCGGGCTGCAGGAGATCAACACCGCCGTCAACACCATGGACCAGGGCACGCAGCAGAATGCGGCGATGGTCGAGCAGTCGACGGCGGCCAGCCACGGCCTTGCCACCGAAGCGGCAGCGCTCAACAACCTGCTCGGCCAGTTCCGGCTGACCGGCACCGGCAGCCTCGCCGCCGCCGCCCCGATCGCCTCCACCCGGCCGCCGGCCGCAGCACCGCGCGCGCCCACGCGCCCGGCCGCAGCCAAGGCATCGATCCGCGTCGCCAGGGAAGGCACGACCCGCCCGGCCGCCTCCCCCGCCCGCGCCCTCGGCCAAACGCTTGCCAACGCCTTCGGCGCCGGCAGCAGCGCGCCGAAAAGCCCGGATGGGGATTGGACGGAGTTCTGAGACACAGATGTCCGGTTCGCGCCCTGTGATTTGCCCCTCACCCTCGATGACGGCTTGCTTGCGAGCGGTGGGCGAGGAACTGAGAGGCAACCACAAGTCTCTTCTCCCCTCGGGGAGAAGGTGCCGGCAGGCGGATGAGGGGGCTACCCGGACTTCCCTCTCGTCATAATCTACCCCACCATCGAAGCCTGCATGGACGTAGCTGGAAAGACCGGCTTCGCCGGCCCCCTCATCCGCCCTACGGGCACCTTCTCCCCGCCGGGGAGAAGAGGGAATCGCGAGGTCGCGGCATGTCCCTCTTAGCCGCGTTTACCGGCTCCGTCCCACTCTAACCCGGCCGCCAACCCACCTCGACGAGGATATTCCCCGGCGCCGTGCAATAGAACAGCCAGCCGCCGCGCATGGCGGCCGGCGGACCGGACAGCGCCGCGCCAGCGGCAACAAGCCCGGCATGGACAGTATCGACGTCACCCCTTTCAGGCAGGATGAAGCCGATGTGATAGGTCTGGCGGCCTATCTCCACCTGGTCGGCAGTGCCGAACTTGGCGATCGGGTGGCTGAGGACGATTTCGAGGCCGGCGTCGTCGCTCAGAATCGCCAGGCCGTTCTGGCCGCGCATATCCTTCAGCGTCAGGCCGAAATGGCGGATGAAGAAATCCGCTGTTGCAGCAATATCGGGAACGTGGAAATCGAGATGGTTCAGGCGCATGACAGTCTCCGTTCGAAAAAATCCCGGGACTGCCTTTTGCCGTCTCCGCACGCCGCCGGGATCCCGCATCTTGATGCGGATCACGTCGCGGGTTCTCGTGCCGTGGCACGGAGCAGAGCTTCGTAAGAGCGCTCACGCGCTCTCGCGGAAGGGATCGGGCTTACCTCAACCGATCCTGCCTTTTTCGACGATGCCGATCTAGCAGACGGCGGTGGTTTCGGCAATGGAAAGGCGGAAGCGATCACGGCGCTCCAGGCGATGTTTCGCGAAGGCGTGAAGGCGCAGATGCCGTTTCGTCTGGCGAGCACGATGCAATCAGGAGTAAGATCGCGGCTTCGGCGCATCGGAAGGGATGGACATGAAACCCGCACTCATCGGCCTGATCGGCACCCTTATTCTTGCCGGGTGCAACAGCGTTTCCTACTATAGCGGCCCCGGCCTCGAGCCGATCCCGGGCAGCATCACCTATAACGGCCAGCCGCGCAGCAAGCTCACCAAATCACCACCCGGGTCCAGCTTCCCGCATGATTTTATCGACCAATACGGCCAGCAGGTAGAGGAAACCTACATCATTCAGCCCGATCGCAGCCTGATCATCGCGCACCGCCGATACAAGCCGATCCGGTTTTTTGGGGATTAGAAGAAGGCAGCTGGAGCGGGTGAAGGGAATCGAACCCTCGTATTCAGCTTGGGAAGCTGCTGCTCTACCATTGAGCTACACCCGCGATGATGCGAGATTTCCAACAGATGGGGGCCGCTGTCAAGTCGCGTCGAGTGCTGCCCGTCAGATGCGGAAGTGCTTCGAGAGTTTGAGGCCCTGGGCCTGGTAGTTGGAGCCGAGGCCGGAGCCGTAGAGGCTGGCGGGTTTTTCCTGCATGTGCTCGTAGACCAGGCGGCCGACGATCTGGCCGTCTTCGAGAATGAAGGGCACTTCGTGGCTGCGCACTTCGAGCACGGCGCGGCTGCCGCGGCCGCCGGCCGGCGCATGGCCGAAGCCCGGATCGAAGAAGCCGGCATAATGGACGCGGAATTCGCCGACCAGCGGATCGAAGGGGGTCATTTCGGCGGCATAATCCGGCGGCACATGCACGGCCTCGCGCGAGACGAGGATGTAGAACTCGTCGGGATCGAGGATCAGCTCGTTGCGGCCGCGGCTATAGAGCGGCTCCCAGAAATCATAGATGTCGTGCTGATCTTTCTTGTCGACATCGACGACGGCAGTGTGATGCTTGCCGCGATAGCCGATCAGGCCGTCCTTGTCGCCGGCGAGATCGATCGACAGCGCGATGCCGCCGCCCGAGACGTTGGGCAGCTTGCTGGCAACCAGCGTCTCGCTCTCATGCAGCTTCAACAGTTCCGGCTCGCCGAGCAGGGACTGGCCGACGCGGAAGCGGATCTGCGACAGGCGCGAGCCACGGCGCACGACGATCGGGAAGGTGCGCGGGCTGATTTCGAGATAGAGGGGGCCGGCATAGCCCGCCGGGATCTTGTCGAATTCCTGGGCGTAATCGGTGATGACGCGGGTGAAGATATCGAGGCGGCCGGTCGAGCTCTTCGGATTGGCCGAGGCCGACATGTCGGCCGGCAGCGCCAAGCTCTCCATCAGCGGCACGATGTAGACGCAGCCGGTCTCGAGCACCGCGCCTTCGGAAAGGTCGATCACATGCAGGCTGAGCCGGTCGAGCTTATCCGACACCAGATGCGAGGGGCCGGGCATGAAGCTGGCGCGCACCCGAAAAGCCTTGGCGCCCAAGCGCAGGTCGAGGCTTGCCGGCTGGATCTGGTCGCGGTCCAACTCGCGTTCGGAGATCAGACGCCCCGTTTCAAACAGCGCCGATATCGCGCGGTCCGCCAGAATTCCCGTTTCGCGAGCCATCATGCCTCATCCATCATTTGCCGCCGACAAAACCAAACTCGGGGAATTGACGCAAGCCGCCAACAGCAGTATTGCAGAATTATCCCGTGGTGATTTGGCCGGTCGGCTTGCAGCCACGTTAAACAAGTGGCTAAAAAGACCGGGTTGAAACCGGTCTGCTTTTGCGACCGGTTTTTTTGTTATGTGAAGGTGATAGCATGAGCAAGACCTGGCGCCCGGCAACCCAACTCGTCCACGGCGGCACGCTGCGTTCGCAATATGGCGAAACATCCGAGGCGATCTATCTCACGCAGGGCTTCGTCTATGACACGTCCGAGGCGGCCGAAGCGCGCTTCAAGGGCGAGACGGACGGCTATATCTATGCCCGCTACGGCAGCCCGACCAACGACATGTTCGAAAAGCGCATGTGCATGCTCGAAGGCGCCGAAGACGCCCGCGCCACGGCTTCCGGCATGGCGGCCGTCAGTGCTGCGATCCTCTGCCAGGTCAAATCAGGCGACCACATCGTCGCCGCGCGCGCCCTCTTCGGCTCCTGCCGCTGGGTGGTGGAGACACTGGCGCCGAAATACGGCATCGAATGCACGCTGGTCGACGGCCGGGATCTCGCAAACTGGGAAGAGGCGATCCGGCCGAATACCAAGGTGTTCTTCCTGGAAAGCCCGACCAACCCGACGCTCGAAGTGGTCGATATATCAGGCGTCGCCAAGCTCGCCAACCAGGTCGGCGCCAAGGTCGTGGTCGACAATGTGTTTGCCACCCCTCTGTTCCAGAAGCCGCTGGAACTCGGCGCCCATATCGTCGTCTATTCCGCCACCAAGCACATTGACGGCCAGGGCCGCTGCCTCGGCGGCGTGGTGCTATCAGACAAGGCATGGATCGATGAGAACCTGCACGATTACTTCCGCCATACCGGCCCGGCCATGTCGCCGTTCAATGCCTGGACGCTCTTGAAGGGCATCGAAACGCTGCCGCTGCGCGTCAAGCAGCAGACGCAGAATGCGGCGAAGATCGCCGATTTCCTGGCCGAGCAAGGCAAGGTCGCCAAGGTGATCTATCCCGGCCGCAAGGACCATCCGCAGGCCGATATCATCGCCAAGCAGATGACCGGCGGCTCGACGCTGGTCTGCTTCGAGCTGAAGGGTGGCAAGGAGGCGGCCTTCGCGCTGCAGAACGCGCTCGAGATCATCAAGATTTCCAACAATCTCGGCGACAGCAAGAGCCTGATCACCCATCCGGCCACGACGACGCACAAGAACCTGTCGGAAGAGGCGCGCGCCGAACTCGGCATTTCCGCGGGCACGGTGCGGCTTTCGGCCGGCATCGAGGATACCGACGACCTGATCGAGGATTTCGCGAAAGCGCTTGCCAAGGTTTCGGCCTGATCGACTGATTTAGCGGCCGGACTTCATCCGAATCCGGCCGCTGCGTGAGTGGAACAAGGTTCGCCCGTGGCGGCATTGCGAAGTAAATTAACACTGAGAATTAGGCTTAACGATCGAAAACCTTTCGATCATAGCTGTTTCATCGCCGATCAACGTTCCGTTTCTTGACGGACAGCGCCTCTTATAAGATATGGGTAACGTATCTTGACTAAGGTGCCAGGCATGTATCGCGCTTTCACAAGAGAGATCGAAGTCGTTGTCGAGCCGTTTTACCTGGAGGAGCAATCCGATCCGGAAGACGATCGCTATGTCTGGGGTTACCGGATTGTCATCAGCAACAATTCCGGTGTCGCTGTTCGCCTGGTCAACCGCTACTGGAACATCACCGACCAGAACGGCGTGGTCGACGAGGTGACCGGCCCCGGCGTCGTCGGCGAACAACCGCGGCTCAGCCCCGGCGACACCTACGAATATTCCTCCGGCTGCCCGCTCGACACCCCATCCGGGCTGATGTTCGGCCATTATCAGATGGAAACGGACGAAGGCGAGCTGTTCGATGTCGACATCCCCGCCTTCTCGCTGGATTCGCCGGGGCTGCTGCGCGTGTTGAACTGAGGGGGCGCTTGTCAGTTCGAACACGAACGCCGTGCTTGCCGCATGGGTCCTCGGGTCAAGCCCGAGGACGACGGAGGGTGGGGATAACGACCGGCAAGAGGCGAGCGGACGGGAGCAAATTCATTAAAAGTGTGCAGCGTTTTGTTGGACGTGGGGTTTGCTTTACCTGCTTCTAAAGCGCGTCGCGTCAAACTTGATTCATGCGACGCGCTTTGGCTCTTTGTTTTGATGCATGTCGTTATCCCGGAACCGCTGTATACTTCCGAGCGACATGCATTAACGCAAAATCGTTTGCGCATTTTGCTGGAATTCCGAGACGTCCCGCCTCTTGCCGCTCGTTTCTCCCCACCCTCCGTCGTCCTCGGGCTTGACCCGAGGACCCATGCGGCAAGCACTGCGCTCGGACGCGGCCGGCTGCAGCCCTCCAGTCAGTACCAACATGGACGCCGTGCCCGCGGTCGTGGATCCCCGGGCTTGTCCAGTCATCAATCGACTAAAGGTCGAAAGGATCCGAGGCCTGGGTGCCTGGCTTTGCTTCGAACGGATCTTTTGATTGTGGCGACGCCGGCTGTTTCATGACCGCATCGTTTACCGCCTTTTGGCAGGCGAGCAACTCATCCGCTGCCCTCTCGGAATCTTTCAGACCGAGGGCAACAATCTCTTTTCCGTTAAAGCGGGCGCGGAAACTCAGTTTACCAGAGAACTCCTCAATCAAGTCGGTATCGTCGGTATCGATCCACAATGATTTGAGGCCGTCGAGATCCAGACCTCTCGCATCAGCCGTCCATTGAGTCTGGTCTAA
Organism: Rhizobium sp. CIAT894; assembly: GCF_000172795.2. Lineage (NCBI taxonomy): Bacteria > Pseudomonadati > Pseudomonadota > Alphaproteobacteria > Hyphomicrobiales > Rhizobiaceae > Rhizobium > Rhizobium sp. CIAT894. The sequence continues at coordinate 565,940 of NZ_CP020947.1, read as the reverse complement.
CGAGAGTTCGATGGGATAATGCTTACCTTTCTCCAAGGATTTCCAGTTCGGATTTCCGAGCAGAATGTACAGAGGTTTGTCCTTTTTTCGGAAATTGAAGCCAAGACGAAAAATGGTGTCGTCATCAAAGGACGTCAGAACAAAACAGCCATTGTCTAAAGTCGGGTCGACAGCCACGGTCCAGCCCCCGACCTCTTTCCATTGGATTGCCTTATCATCAGCCAAGCCAATTTGTGGCATCGCAGCCATGAATGCGACTACGAAATAAAAAATGCGCATGAAGTCCCATCCCCGAACCAGTTGGATAAATGGTGCACAGTGACTACCAAAAGTCGAGTCACCGTGCTGCATCATCGCTAATCTTTTGTATTTGTTCTGTGCGTGCTCAACCGAGCCTACTCGGCCGGCTGAAGCTCCACCGTTTCGAAGCGGTAGGTGGTCGAGCAGAATTCGCAGGTCACGGCGATTTCGCCGTTTTCCTGGCTGGCCTCGATCTCCTCAGCCGAAAAGCCCTTCAGCACGCCGCCGATCTTTTCCCGCGAGCAGCTGCAGCGGTCGAAGACGGCGCGGGGTTCGTAGACGCGCACGCCGCGCTCGTGGAACAGGCGAAACAGCAGCCGTTCGGTCCCGACAAGCGGGTCCGTCAGTTCATCGGCATCGATGGTCTCGACCAGCGAACGGGCTTCGAGCCAGGCATCGTCCTCACCATGCAGGCGGCTGCCGGTATCGCCGTCGCCGCCATGGAGATCGGGCTGGCGCATGCGCTCCGGCGCTTCCGGCAGGAACTGGGCGACAAGGCCGCCTGCCCGCCAGCGATGGCGCGGCTTGCCGGCCTCGTCGCGATCGAGGAGCTCGGCCGCAGCCAGCCGCACGCGCGTCGGGATCTGCTCCGACTGGCGGAAATAGACGCCGGCAATCTCCTCGAGCGAGGTGCCGTCGAGTTCGACGATGCCCTGGTAGGGCTGGCCGAACTTGCCCTGGTCGATGGTGAAGGCGAGCACGCCCCGGCCGAGCAATTGCTCCGGCTCTGTTTCCCCAGCGGCAACCGCCTTGTTGAGCAGCGCCTGGTCGAAACGGGCATAGGCACGGACATTTTCCGGCGTCGAGAAATCGGCGACGAGAAGATCGACCGGGCCATCGCCCTTGGTCTGCACGGTGAATTTGCCGTCGAATTTCAGCGAGGTGCCGAGCAGCACCGTCAGCACCACGACTTCGGCAAGCAGCCGGGCGACGGGGGCGGGATAATGATGGCGCTCGAGGATGGCGTCGAGCATCGGGCCGAGCTGGACGGCGCGGCCGCGCACATCCAGACCCTCCACCTGAAAGGGGACGACATGGTCATCGCCGGCGAAATCGAACTGGCCGAGGGCGGCTGCAGCTTCTGCCATGGATTCACTCCTAGTTTTCAAGCGAAAGGACAGGGTGCCCTTCGCTCGCGCGGCCGCGCGTTTTTCACACGCGGCGTCCGATTATGGTTCAGATCGCGCCCAGGCACCAAGCTAGAATCGACTTCTGCGCATGAAGACGGTTTTCCGCTTCATCGAAGACCACGGATTGCGGACCGTCGATCACCTCGTCCGTCACTTCCTCACCGCGATGAGCAGGCAGGCAATGCATGAACAATGCATCATTGCCGGCCTTCGCCATCAAGGCCGCGTTGACCTGGTAAGGCTGGAAGACATTGTGACCCCGGGCCCGATGTTCCTGATTCATGGAGACCCAGGTATCGGTCACCACGCAATCGACGCCTTCGACCGCACGGTCGGCATCATGGCAGAGCATGATTTCGGCGCCCTCATTGCGGGCCCAGTTCAGATAGTGATCCTTGGGCTCCGAACCAAGGGGGACGGCCATGTTCATGCGGTAACCGAAGCGGGCGGCGCCTTCGACCAGCGAATGCAGCACATTGTTGCCGTCGCCGGTCCAGGCGATGGTCTTGCCCTTGATCGACCCGCGATGCTCTTCGAAGGTCATGATATCGGCCATGATCTGGCAGGGGTGGGTGTCATCCGTCAGCGCATTGATCACCGGCACCGTCGCATGCTCGGCAAGCTCCAGCAGGCGCGAATGCTCGGTGGTGCGGATCATGATCGCATCGACATAACGCGACAGCACCTTGGCGGTGTCGCCGATCGTCTCGGCGCGGCCGAGCTGCATCTCGGTGCCGGACAGGAACAGCGTTTCGCCGCCGAGCTGGCGCATGCCGACATCGAAGGAGACGCGGGTGCGCGTCGACGGCTTTTCGAAGATCATCGCCAGCATCTTGCCGGCGAGCGGCTTGTCGCCGGTGCCGGCCTTGAAGGCCTGCTTGCGGGCGAGCGCATCGTTCATGATGGTTCTGAGGTCGGCTGAGGTGACCGCCGAAAGATCGAGGAAATGTTTAGGAGCCATGTTGTTAACCTGTCGTGCGCCCGAAGGCGCAATCCCTTCAAGCCGTCTTCTTGATCTTGGCGGCGCGGATGCTTTCGGCAGCGCGCTCGAGGCGGGCGAGGCCCTCGCGAGCTTCCTCGGCGGTGACGACGAGCGGCGGAAGAAGGCGGATGACGTTGTCGCCGGCGGGCACGCCGAGCAGATGGGCGGCGCGGATCGCCTGCAGCAGTTCGGCCGAGGGAATGGCGGCCTTGACGCCGAGCAGCAGCCCCTCGCCCCTGATATCTTCGATCACATCGGGATAACGATCCTTCAGTGACGCCAGCCCCTGGCGGAAGACCAACGCGACGTCGCGCACCTGCTGGAGGAAGCCGTCGGCCAGAATGACGTCGAGCACGGCGCTGCCGACGGCCATGGCCAGCGGATTGCCGCCATAGGTCGAACCATGCGTGCCGGCCTTCATGCCGGAGGCGGCTTCCGCCGTGGCAAGGCAGGCGCCGAGCGGGAAGCCGCCGCCGATGCCCTTGGCGACAGCCATGATGTCGGGGGTGATGCCCGACCATTCATGGGCGAACAGCTTGCCGGTGCGGCCGACGCCGGTCTGGACTTCGTCGAGGATCAGCAGCAGGCCGTGTTCGTCGCAGATCTGGCGCAGCGCCTTCATGAACCCGGGGGTGGCGGGGCGCACGCCGCCCTCGCCCTGCACCGGCTCGACGAGGATGGCCGCCGTCGCATCCGTGATGGCGGCGCGCACCGCTTCGATATCGCCGAAAGCCACCTGATCGAAACCCGGCGCCTTGGGGCCGAAACCTTCGAGATATTTCTCCTGGCCGCCGGCAGCGATCGTCGCCAGTGTCCGGCCATGGAAGGCGCCTTCGAAGGTGATGATATGGAAGCGCTCGGGATGGCCCTTGGAAAACTGATAGCGGCGCGCCGTCTTGATCGCGCATTCGAGCGCCTCGGCGCCCGAATTGGTGAAGAACACCTTGTCGGCGAAGGTGGCGTCCGTCAGCCTCTTTGCCAGGCGCTCCTGGCCGGGGATCTCATAGATGTTGGAGAGGTGCCAGACCTTGTCGGCCTGCTCCTTCAATGCGCCCACGACATGCGGATTGCCGTGGCCGACCGAGGTGACGGCGACGCCGGCGCCGAAATCGAGATATCGTTCGCCGCTCTCGGTAATCAGCCACACGCCCTCGCCTCGCTCGAACCGCAGCGGGGCACGAGAATAGGTGTCATAAAGCGGCGCGGCTTCAGCCATGGCGCGGTCTCCCGATCAGCGTTGTCAATCACCGGACTCCGGCTAAGAAAACCAGGCCCGAAAAATCAAAAATGCCGCCTTGCGGCGGCGACTGGCACTATTTCCTTTTCGCGCTGCAATGTCAACAAAACTGCGCCCTTAGCGCATGCAGCAAGGGTGTACAGCAGCATTTTCAGTCTTCAACAGGCATTATTGCAGAAATGACACGCCGGGGCAGCAAGTTGGGGAAAACTCGGAATTCGATTCATCCGGATTCCCGCGACTCTTGTCAGGGAGTCAGGCTCACACTAGGTTAAAGTTCAATTACTAGACTGCATGCGGCGGAACTAGTCACCAAAATTGATCGGGCGTTTCTTGTTTCGGAGCCTTCCGGGACAACGGTGAGGGATTCTGCCATCACCAACGCGAAAGGTGGAGACAGGGCATGAACTGGACAGACGAGCGGGTCGAGAAACTCAAGAAACTTTGGGCCGAAGGACTGAGCGCGAGCCAGATCGCGGCACAACTTGGCGGTGTCAGCAGAAACGCTGTTATCGGCAAGGTGCACCGGCTGAGCCTTCCGGGCCGCGCCAAGGCCGGCGGCACGAACACCGCCGCGCGAACGCCGAAGCGCACCACATCGGCGCCGCGCGCACCGAACTACGCCTCTCGCATCACCACCACCACCACCCGCACCGTTACCCGCCAGCAGGGCGCGACGATGCTGAAGGAAGAGATCGAGATCGAAACGGTCGAGGAAATGGAATATGTGCCGAAGGGCAACGTGGTCGTGCCGATCTCGCGCCGCCTCGGCCTGACGGAACTGACCGAACGCACCTGCAAGTGGCCGGTCGGCGATCCGCTGAAGGATGACTTCCACTTCTGCGGCTGCGAATCCCCCGACAATTCGCCCTATTGCAGCTATCACCAGAAGCTCGCCTACCAGCCGGTCAACGAACGCCGCCGGGCAGCAGCGCGGGTCGGCTGAGCAGGTAAGACATTGTCGACATGCAAAAACGGGCCGCGCGGCCCGTTTTTTTGTGCGTGGGTGACGCGAACGCTTCGGGGTTTTGGCTGGAACTCCAAGTGAGATGAGCTCTATCTTGTGGTCGCTTTTTACGAACACAGTGCTTGCCGCATGGGTCCTCGGGTCAAGCCCGAGGACGACGGAGGGTGGGGAGACTCCGCCACAAATAGCGAACTACGCGCTGATTTTATTGCCGCCTTTTACTTTACGCGATCACCACGCAAAACCGCTGGCTCATTTGCTGAAATTCTTCCGGACGTCTCGCTTCTTGCCCATCTCGCCCCCCACTCTCCGTCATACTCGGGCTTGACCCGAGTATCCATGCCGCTAGCACTGCGCTTGAATTTGTTCGGCTACGGCCCCCTTTGTCAGTGTGAAAGCCAACGCAGCGCTCGCGGCCATGGGTCCTCGGGTCAAGCCCGAGGACGACGGAGGGTGGGGGAAGCAGGGCGGCAGGAACAGCGAGGCCTGCAGAAACAGCTCCTATGAGCTGCAGGAGCCAGCTCTGTAAAGCGACCCAAACCGCCCCCGAACTTCCGCTGAAACCCCTCAGGCTTCCATCGAATAACCGGCGCCGCGGACGGTGCGGATGACATCCTGCATGTTGGAGAAATTCAGCGCCTTGCGCAGGCGGCCGACATGGACGTCGACGGTGCGTTCGTCGACATAGATGTCGTGACCCCAGACGCCGTCGAGAAGCTGTGAGCGGGAGAAGACCCGGCCCGGCGACGACATCAGGAATTCCAGCAGGCGGAATTCGGTCGGGCCGAGGCGGACTTCGCGGCTCTTGCGATGGACGCGGTGGGTTTCGCGGTCGAGTTCGATATCGCCGCATTTCAGCACCGTCGACAGCACCTCGGGGCGGGCGCGGCGCAGCATCGCCTTGACGCGGGCAACGAGTTCCGGGGTCGAGAAGGGCTTGACGACGTAATCGTCGGCCCCCGTCGACAGTCCGCGGACACGTTCGCTCTCTTCGCCGCGCGCCGTCAGCATGATGATCGGCAGGCGCTCGGTTTCCGGCCGCATGCGCAGGCGCCGGCAGAGCTCGATGCCGGAGACGCCGGGCAGCATCCAATCGAGGATGAGAAGATCGGGCGTGCGCTCCTGAAGCCGCATTTCGGCTTCGTCGCCACGAAGGATGGTATCGACCTCGAAGCCTTCGGCTTCGAGATTGTAGCGAAGAAGCACGCTCAGGGCCTCTTCGTCTTCAACAACTGCAACTCTCGGGATCATGCGTGTCGGTCTCCTCGCGCATGATCCTTAAACCGGGGGTGATTTAAGCAATGCATCCTGCGCAAATTCACAAAAATTGGCTGCGACCTCTTTGCGCGCCCCACATGGGCGCGCACGCAATCGTCTGGTTTAGGCGGTTATTCCGTGACCGCGCCGACGGTGTTGGCGCTGTCGTCCTTCGGACGATCGCCTTCCGGCTGCGCGCCGGTCGCCATGTAATAGATGGTCTCGGCAATGTTGGTGGCGTGATCGCCGATGCGCTCGATGTTCTTGGCGCAGAAGAGAAGATGCGTGCAACTGGTGATGTTGCGCGGATCTTCCATCATGTAGGTCAAGAGCTCGCGGAACAGCGAGGTGTACATCGCGTCGATCTCGTTGTCGCGCTCGCGGATCGCACTCGCCTTGTCGGCGGCGCGCGTCGTGTAGACGTCGAGCACTTCCTTGAGCTGGACGAGCGCCAGCTCGGACAGATGCTCGAGGCCGCGGGCGAGCTTGCGGGGAACGCCGGTGCTCTGCACGGCGATGACGCGCTTGGCGGTGTTCTTGCCGAGGTCGCCGACGCGTTCGAGATCGGCGGCGATGCGGATCGAACCCATGATTTCGCGCAGGTCGGCGGCCATCGGCTGACGGCGAGCGATGGTGACGATCGCCTTGTCGCCGATTTCACGCTCGGCGTGATCGAGGATCACGTCGTCGGAGATGACCTTCTGGGCGAGCGCCGTATCGCCGTTGACCAGCGCCCGGACGGATTCGGCGACCATCTGCTCGGCCAGGCCGCCCATTTCGGAAATCCGCCGGGACAGGAACTTCAGATCATCATCATAGGCAGAATAAATATGTGTCGATGCCATGGGGCTTTATCCTCGAATAAAGGGAAGGCTTGCTGTCGCCAAAATCAGCCGAAGCGGCCCATGATGTAGTCCTGGGTGCGCGGGTCGTCGGGATTGGTGAACATCTTGTCGGTGTCGTTCTCCTCGACGAGATTGCCGAGGTGGAACATGGCGGTGCGCTGCGAGACGCGCGCGGCCTGCTGCATGGAGTGGGTGACGATGACGATCGTGTAATTCTCGCGCAGCTCGTGGATCAGCTCCTCGACCTTGGCGGTGGCGATCGGGTCAAGCGCCGAGCAGGGCTCGTCCATCAGGATGACTTCGGGGCTGACGGCGACGGCGCGCGCAATGCAGAGACGCTGCTGCTGGCCGCCCGACAGGCCGGTGCCGGATTCGTGCACGCGGTCCTTGACCTCGTTCCAGAGGCCGGCGCGCTGCAGGCTGGTCTCGACGATCTGGTCGAGATCGGCCTTCGACTTGGCAAGGCCATGGATGCGCGGGCCGTAGGAGACGTTTTCGTAGATCGTCTTCGGGAACGGGTTCGGCTTCTGGAAGACCATGCCGACGCGGGCGCGCAGTTCGACGACGTCGATATCGGGATCATAGATATCGTCGCCGTCGAGGGTGATCTTGCCGGCGACGCGGCAGCCGTCGATCGTGTCGTTCATGCGGTTCAGGCTCCGCAGGAAGGTCGACTTGCCGCAGCCCGACGGGCCGATCAGCGCGGTTACGGTGTTTTCGCGGATGTTCAGGTTCACATCGAAAAGCGCGCGCTTCTCGCCGTAGTAAACCGAGACATCCTGGCCGATCATCTTATACGGGACGTTGCTCATCTTCTGATCCAGCGCCTTTTCAACTGCAGCTTCGGTCAACATGTTCATGATGTTTAACTCCGTTTACCAGCGGCGCTCGAAGCGACGACGCAAGAGGATGGCGCCCATGTTCATGACGATCAGGAACAGGAGCAGGACGATGATGGCACCCGAAGTCCGTTCGACGAAGGCGCGTTCCGCCTCGTTGGCCCACATATAGACCTGCACCGGCAGGGCCGTCGAGGGATCGAGCGGCGTCGTCGGCGCGTTGGCGACGAAGGCGACCATGCCGATGAGGAGCAGCGGCGCGGTTTCGCCGAGCGCGTGCGCAAGGCCGATGATCGTGCCGGTCAAGATGCCGGGCATGGCGAGCGGCAGAACATGGTGGAACACCATCTGCATCTTCGAGGCGCCGAGACCAAGGGCTGCGGCGCGGATCGACGGCGGCACGGCGCGCAGAGCCGCGCGCGTCGCGATGATGATCGTCGGCAGGGTCATCAGCGTCAGCACCAGGCCGCCGACCAGCGAGGCCGAACGCGGCAGGCCGACGAAATTGATGAAGACGGAAAGGCCGAGCAGACCGTAGACGATCGACGGAACCGCGGCGAGGTTGTTGATGTTGACCTCGATCAGATCCGTCAGCCGGTTCTTCGGGGCAAACTCCTCGAGATAGATCGAGGCGGCGACACCGATCGGCAGGGAGAGCGCCAGCACGATCAGCATCAGGTAGAGCGAGCCGATGAGGGCGACGCCGAGGCCTGCGGCCTCCGGACGGCTGGAATTACCGTTGACGAAGAGGCCGGTGTTGAACTGCTTGTGGAGAGCCCCGCTCGCCTTCAGCTGGTTCATCCAGCCAACCTGCTTGTCGTTGACCTTGCGGTTCTTCTCATCGACGGAGAGATCGATCTGGCCCTTGTTGGCGCTGTCGATATTGGCGTCGGCGAGCACCGTGACATTGACGGTCTTGCCGATGATCGACGGGTCGGCGACGACCATGTCGCGCAGCTGGATCGGCGCACCCTTGGAGAGCATGGCCGTTGCATCGCGCACGTCAGGCTTGCTCGACGCATTGATGTTCAGCTGCTTGACGATCGCATCGCGCAGCAGAACCGGGTAATTGGCGGCGACCAGCACCGAAGGATCGGTCGCGCGCTTGTTGTTCGGGTCGATCGTCTTCTCGGTGAATTCGATCGGCAGGGTGATCGCCGTCTGCTGGAAGGCGGTGTAGCCCTTGCCGATCACCGTCCACAGCAGGATGAACAGGAAGATCAGGCCGAAGGCGATGGCGGCGATGCCATAGGCCTGGAACCGGCGCTCGGCGGCGTAGCGGCGCTTGATGCCGATATCGCGGCGCGCCGGCGCCTTGGAGACGGTGACGCCTGTTGTGGGAGAAACAATATCCGTCATTCGTACTGCTCCCGGTATTTGCGCACGATGTAGAGCGCATAGATGTTGAGGCAAAGCGTGATGCAGAACAGCGTGATGCCGAGGGCGAAGGCAACCAGCGTCTGCGGCGAGGTGAACTCGAGGTCGCCTGTCAGCTGGTTGACGATCTTGACGGTCACCGTCGTCATCGGCTCGAAGGGGTTGATCTGGATGCGGGCGGCGACACCGGCGGCCAGCACGACGATCATGGTTTCGCCGATGGCGCGCGAGGCCGTCATCAGCAATGCGCCGACGATGCCGGGAAGAGCGGCCGGCAGAACCACCTTCTTGATGGTTTCGGAGCGGGTGGCGCCGAGACCGAGCGAACCGTCACGCAGGGCCCGCGGCACGGCGGTGATGATGTCGTCCGACAGCGAGGAAACGTAAGGGATCAGCATGATGCCCATGACGATACCGGCGGTCAGAACGCTCTGTGCCTGAATGAAGTTGGTGTAGCTGCCGGAGAGCAGGCCGCTGATCTGAGCCGAGAAATCGCGCAGGAACGGGCCGACGGTGACGAGCGCGAAGAAGCCGTAGACGATCGTCGGGATGCCGGCCAGCACTTCGAGCAGCGGCTTGGCGACGCCGCGCAGCTTCGGCGAGGCGTATTCGGCCATGTAGATGGCGGCAAAGAGGCCGACGGGGACGGCGACCAGCATGGCGACCAGGCCGATATAGAGCGTGCCGAGCAGGAGCGGGATTAGGCCGAACTGGCCGAAGGACGAGCTGCCGGCGCCGGCAAAACGCGGATCCCAGACGGTGCCGAAGAAGAAATCGGCGGCGGGAACGGCGGCAAAGAAGCGTGCGGCTTCCGACAGCATGGACAGCACGATGCCGATCGTCGTCAGGATGGCGATCGACGAGGCGAGCAGCAGGCCCCAGAGCATGACGCGCTCGACCCGGTTGCGGGCGCGGAAGCGGGGCGCGATGGCGCGCAGCGCATAGAAGGCGCCGGCAACGGCCAGAATGAAGACGACCGCGGTCATGGCGAGGCGGCTCGTCGCGCTCATGGCGTTGAGCGTCTTGGCGGCGTCGAGCATGTAAGGCTGGGGCTGGCCGGCAAGCGGTACGCCCTTTTCGCTGAGCTTGGCCTGGAGAGCGGCCGGATCGCCGGCGAGGGCGGCGGTTTCATCCGCCGTCAGCATCGTCAGGCCGCGGGCGACGGTCGCCACCATGGAATAGCCGAGATCCTGCTCGACGGCGGCTTGTGTCTTGACCTCGGCAGGAAAACCGCCGCGAACCGCGGATTGGATGATGCCGGGGCTGACCGAGAGCCAGACGCAGAGGACGATGAGGGCGGGAAGAACCGCCCAGATCGCCGCATAGGCGCCGTAATAGGCCGGCCGTGAATGCAATGCGGAGGATCTGCCTCCGGCAAGTGCTGCGGCCCGGCTGCGCGCGACAAGATAGGCGGCGGCGCCGATCACCACAAGGCACAAAAGTATGATGGATGTGCTCATTCGTTACGTCCCCAGGCCCGCAGCCCCAAAAAGCCCAATCATGCGGAATGAATTCAACCCTGCAGCACCGGAAACGCCGGCGCGCGAAGGAATAAGGCAATGCCGGCGCGGGTTTTGAGACACCGCGCCGGCAAAATTATTACATGGACTTACCGGCTTCGACGTCCTTGCGGATCGCGTCGCGCTCGGCATCCGGAGCGGCAACCAGGCCGTATTCAGCCAGCGGGCCGTCGGGGCCGATCATCTGGTCGGATACGAAGAAGTTGACATATTCCTTCAGGCCCGGAACGGCGCCGAGATGTGCCTTCTTGACGTAGAAGAACAGCGGACGGGAAACCGGGTAGGTGCCGTTGGCAATGGTTTCGGTCGACGGAACGATACCGTTCACGCTGGCAACCTTGAGCTTGTCGGCATTGTTTTCATAGAAGGAAAGGCCGAATACGCCGACGCCGGTCTTGTTGGCGGCGATGCGTGCGAGGGTTTCCGGATAGTCGCCATCGATGTCGACTGCAGCGCCGTCCTTGCGGACTGCGACGCAAGCCTTGCCCTGGGCGGCCTTGTCGGAGATTTCCTTGGCGATAACGTCGACAGCGCCCGAAGCCTTGCAGCCGGCGGCCAGAACGTTCTGTTCGAAGACTTCGCGGGTGCCGTGCTTTTCGCCCGGGATGTAAGCAGCGATATCAACAGCCGGAAGCTTCGGGTTGACTTCAGACCACTTCTTGTAAGGGTTGGCGACGAGCTTGCCGTCGACGACGACCTGGGCTGCGAGGGCCTTGTAGATGTCTGCGGGAACGTAGGCAACGTCAGGGTTGGAAGCGTCGGTTGCGAAGACGATGCCGTCATAACCGATCTTGACTTCCTGAATGTCGGTCACGCCGGCAGCCTTGCAGGCTTCGGCTTCGTTCTTGTTGATCGGGCGCGAAGCGTTGGCGATGTCGATGGTGTCTTCGCCGACGCCCTTGCAGAATTCCTTCAGGCCAGCGCCCGTGCCGCCGGATTCAACGACCGGCGTCTTGAAGTTGGTGAAGGTTTCGCCGAAGGATTCGGCAACGATCTTTGCGTAAGGCAGGACGGTGGACGAACCAGCAACCTGAATCTGGTCGCGGGCGGCAGCAGCGCCAGCGAAAGCAGCGGTTGCAGCGAGCGCGGCAACGGTGAGCTTGAAGGTGTTCATTAGAAATCTCCCGGCATTGGGCTTGTGTGAGTGCGGCCTTTAGAGAGGCCCTCGCAGTGCCTTTTTTCATCGGCGGGACTCTCTTAGCGCTGTAAGCACCGTCCTTTTATGTCAAATCGGTGAAACATTTGTGACAGTTTATGTTGTTGTTTTTAAATTATAAATTATACGGCATTCAGCCAATCACGTCGGCGGGCGGCAAAGTTTGGACCGCATACTCGACCTGGCATTGCAAAATTTTTCATAAGCGGCCCATCGGTTGCCGGACGCCCGCAAACGAGTGAAGGGGCACGTGCCGCAACCTCTCGACTCCCTCTTCTCCCCTCGGGGAGAAGGTGCCCGTAGGGCGGATGAGGGGGCCAGCGACGTAGGTCTTTCCAATGTCCTCATGCGGGTTTAGACCATCCGCTTGCTGAAAGGGGAATTACTTAAAGGATGTCCGCGTGGCCCCTCATCCGACCCTGCGGGCCACCAGCCTGGGCGAGCCACCGGTCTCGCCCGTCCTTCGGACCCCCGCTGGGGAGAAGGGACATGCGGCAACCTCTCCGCTCCCCGCAGACCTCGCATGGGACACGTCAGAAGCGGACGGTAAAATCCGTGCCCTTGCCGACTTCGGATTTGACGATCAGGCGGGCGCGGTGGCGGGTGAGGATGTGTTTGACGATGGCGAGGCCGAGGCCGGTGCCTTTTTTCGAGCGGCTGTCCTCGATGCTGACGCGGTAGAAGCGCTCGGTCAGGCGCGGCACATGCTCGGCCGGAATGCCCGGCCCCTTGTCGATGATGCTGACCTCGACGGGCTCACCGGCGCCGTTCTTCAGCCAGACATCGACGACCTCCCCCTCCTGGCCGTATTTGCAGGCATTTTCCATCAGGTTCTCGAAGACCTGGACAAGCTCGTCGCGGTCTCCCAGCACCTCGACCTTGCCATCGGGAAGATGCAGGTTGATGGCGACGCCGACATCCCTTGCCAGCGGCACCAGCGAATCCCTGACATGGCCGAGCAGCGGCACCAGATCGATCTTCTCGTCCGGGGCGATGTGCGATTTCAGCTCGAGGCGCGACAGCGACAAAAGATCGTCGACCAGCCGGCTCATGCGCGTCGTCTGATCGAACATGATGGCGAGGAAACGCGCCTGCGCCTTCAGATCGTTCTTCGCCGGCCCCTGGATGGTCTCGATGAAGCCGCGTAGCGAGGCAAGCGGCGTGCGCAGCTCGTGGCTGGCATTGGCGACGAAATCCGACCGCATGCGATCGATGCGGCGGACCTCTGAAATATCGCGGAAGGAGAGGATGAAGTAACGCTCGCGCACGCCCTCTTCGGCCGCGAATTCGATGGGCGCGCTGCGCACGATATAGACGCGCTCGGAGGGCAGCCGCTCGGCATGCTCGATCTGGTTCGGGGCGTTGGTGGCGATGGTTTCGCGCACCATGTCGAGCACACCAGGCGAGCGCAGGCGGGCCGATATATGGGCGCCGAGCGCCATCTCGCCAAAGGCCTTTTCAGCGGCGCGGTTCTGGAAGAGCACCGAGGCGTCGTCCGACAGCACCATGACCGGGATGTCGAGGCCGGAAAGCGTGGCGGAAATTTCAGGCAGCCGGCTCGGTGGCGCCTCCGGCTCGATCTTCGCCGGCTCGACGGCTTCGGCCTTGATAACAGGCGCCTCCTTGAACAGCGCGGTCAGGACCATGGCCAGCAGGAGACCAAACACAACCCATTTGTTCATGCTAGCGGCAAGGGCGACAAGGGCGCTGAGGATTGCCGCAAGCAGCACCGGCCGCTCGCGCCGGATGCGCGCCAACAGGCTGGTTGTCCACGATGTTTCGTCTTGCAAGTGCCCTCGCGGCGTCGATTCGTTTATATTTATATTGAACTCTGCCTGATAGCGGCAATTCATGACAGAAATTTTCCGGAGGCCGCCGTGATGCGAAGGGCCGCAGCCGAAACCCACGAAAAATTATCGGCCGACCGCGAAAGATTTGATTTTCAACGGTAACTGTGTTCGCCTGAGAGAAAGAACCGATCGGGCTGAGGAGAAGCACATGGGCGAGGACGTCGAAAGCAGGGCCGTGGCGCTGGATATTCGCGGAGAGAAACGCATCTTCGATGTCGACGATCCCGTTCTGCCGGATTGGGTGGAGGAACACGCGCTTGAATCCGGCGAATTTCCCTACAAGAAGAAACTCAAGGAAGAGGACTATGTCGAGCAGCTGGAAAGGCTGCAGGTGGAACTCGTCAAGGTGCAGTTCTGGCTGCAGGCATCAGGCAAGCGGGTGATGGCGCTGTTCGAAGGCCGCGATGCAGCCGGCAAGGGCGGGGCGATCTCGGCCTCCGCGGCGAATATGAACCCTCGCCTTGCCCGCGTCGTGGCGTTGACGAAACCGACCGAGCGCGAACAGGGGCAATGGTATTTCCAGCGTTATGTCGCGCAGTTTCCGACCGCGGGCGAATTCGTGCTGTTCGACCGCTCCTGGTACAACCGCGCCGGCGTCGAACCGGTCATGGGCTTCTGCACGCCGCAGCAATACGAGGATTTTCTCAAACAGGCGCCGCAGCTTGAAAAAATCATCGCCCATGAGGGCATCTTCTTCTTCAAATTCTATCTCGATATCGGCCGCGAGATGCAGCTGAAACGCTTCCACGACCGCCGGCACGACCCGCTGAAAGTCTGGAAACTATCGTCGATGGATATAGCGGCGCTGACGAAATGGGACGATTACAGCGACAAGCGCGATCGGATGCTCAAGGAGACCCATACGGATTTTGCGCCCTGGACGGTGATCCGCGCCAACGACAAGCGGCGGGGGCGGCTCGAACTGATCCGCCACATGCTGAACCGGATGGATTATGACGGCAAGGACAAGAAGGTGCTCGGCACTGTCGATGAGCAGATCATCGGCTCCGGGCATGGATTCTTGAAATAGGTTTTCTGAAACAGCCGGCGAGCGGAAAGCCGGGCCATTGGCTTCGCCGAGGCTGGCACAAAATCACCGCGCGCTCGCGCTACTGCCACACAGGCTCCCCACCCTCCGTCGTCCTCGGGCTTGACCCGAGGATCCATGCGGGTGAGCACTTCATTTCTGTTGAACTGAGGCGACCGCCGCCCAACAAATTCAAGCGAAGCGCTTGCGGCATGGATACTCGGGTCAAGCCCGAGTATGACGGAGAGTGGGGGGCGAGATGAGCAAGAGGCGAGACGCCCGGAAGAATTTCACCAAATGAGCCAGCGGTTTTGCGTGAGGATCGCGTAAAATAAAAGGTGGCAATTCCACATCATTGCCCCGGCAGGATGCGGATGGCGAAGAGGTTGATGCCGCGCGCCTTGCCGTCGAGATCGCTGTTGATGACAAGCGTGCCAGGCGCATTCGGCGCCAGCGAGCGGTCGAACTTCACCTGCAGCAGCGCATCCGATTTCTCCCGGGTGACGTTGAAGCGATGGCGGGCGCAATTGCCGAGCGACTGGAAATTGCATTCGACGGTGACCTGCGTCGGCTCGTCGCTGGTCGACTGCAGCGTCAGCGCGATCGTCGAGGATTTGCCGGCAAGCTGCTGCAGCACCGAAGGCGGCACGCTGATGGCGATATTGCCATCGGCTGCACCGCTCTCAGAAATCAGGCGGATGGCGGGACCGTCATTCTCGGCGATTTTTTCGGTGCGCGCCCGCGGGCCGCTCTGGATCTTGTCGGCGTCGTCGGGCTTGAACAGCGGGATCCAATCGGCCGAAAAACTGTTCTGCGGATCGATGGTCACCGGTTCGTCGGTGTGAGGGGTCGCCTTTGCGGCGCTGTCGTCATTGCCGGTGAAATCCTCCGGCTGGGTGCTGGCCGGCGGGTTGGCGACGCTGGTGTCACGTTCGGCCGCCGTCAGCAGCAGGCCTGACGTATGCGCCCACCAGGCGCCGATGCCGATGAAGGCGAGCAGCACGCACCAGACGAGAAGCCTCGAAAAGAATTTGCGCGGCTTGCGGCGGCCTGCCGCCCGCTCCGGGCGGAAATCCATGTCGGTGGCGCGCTGGCCGCGGGCAAGCCGCTCGTCGCCGACCGGGGCCGCAGCCAGATGGTCGGTACTGCCGGCGTGCACGTCGTCGAGGCTGAAATCGTCGCGGCGGCTGTGGGCCACCTCGGGAGCGCGGCTCCGTGCATCTGCCGCGGGGCCGTCGATGAGATTGTCGATATCGGCCACATCACTGCGATGAACCGGCGGCGCCGGCATTTCAACGACCGGCGGCACGGGCACTTCAGGTGGCCTCTGGCGCGGGTGAAGGCGGTCGCGCTCCTCGCTTTCGATGGCGTGGATGGTGGTTTCCAGGCGATGGCGGTGATGGGCGACGACCTCGGTATCGGTGATATCCTGCTTGCGAAGGCCGGCTTCCAGCGCCTGGCGGGCCGACTGATAGATCCTCGCTCGAACCTCCGGATTGTCGCGCTCGGAATTGTCGAGCGCTGTTCTGATGGCCGTTTCTAATCCGCTCACGTCAAGTCCTTCACCTTGAACTCGGCATCGGACTGCAATCCCCGCCGTTCTCCATCAAAATTCGGTAGCGGCAAGTGCGGCAAACCGCAAGCCTTGCGCGGGCGGGCCGCGGTTGATCGGCGGGGATAATCGGCAGGTTTCAGCGCTTGCGGACCTTATATGATGAGCTGTCTCGGACTGATATATTCGCGGTGAAATCGGCGAAGGCATGGCAGCCGCTCTTTTATCGTCTTTTCTTCTCTGTTATGAGATTGACGTTTTCGTAAACGTCAATGGAAGCGATGGACCATGGCCCTGCCCCCGATCCTCAAGGATAAATTGAGACTGCCGGTCATCGGCTCGCCGCTGTTCATCATCTCGCACCCCAAGCTGACGCTGGCGCAATGCAAGGCGGGTGTGATCGGCGCCTTTCCGGCGCTGAACGCCCGGCCGGAAAGCCAGCTCGACGAATGGCTGGCGGAGATTACCGAAGAACTCGCCCGTCATGACGCCGCCCATCCCGATCGGCCGGCCGCCCCCTTTGCCGTCAACCAGATCGTCCACATGTCGAACAAGCGGCTGGAGCATGACCTGTCGCTCTGCGTCAAATACAAGGTGCCGGTTGTGATCTCCTCGCTCGGCGCCGTGCCGGAGGTCAATGCCGCCGTGCATTCCTATGGCGGCATCGTGCTGCACGACATCATCAACAACCGCCACGCCCATTCGGCCATCCGCAAGGGTGCGGACGGGCTGATTGCGGTAGCGGCCGGCGCCGGCGGCCACGCCGGCACGCTCTCGCCCTTCGCGCTGATCCAGGAAATCCGCGAATGGTTCGACGGGCCGCTGCTGCTCGCCGGGGCGATTTCCACCGGCGGCGCCATCCTCGCCGCAGAGGCGATGGGCGCCGACATGGCCTATATCGGCTCGCCCTTCATCGCCACGCAAGAGGCGCGCGCCAGCGAAGCCTACAAGCAGGCGATCGTCGAAGGGGCTGCCGGCGACATCGTCTATTCCAACTATTTCACCGGCATACACGGCAACTATCTCAAGCCCTCGATCGTGGCCGCCGGCATGGACCCCGACAACCTGCCTCTGGCCGACCCTTCGAAGATGGATTTCGAGCAGGCAACCGGCGGCGCCAAGGCCTGGAAGGACATCTGGGGCAGCGGCCAGGGCATCAGCGCCGTCAAGGCCGTCGAGCCGGTGGAAAAACTCGTCGACCGGCTGGAGGCCGAATACAAGGCAGCGCGCGCCCGGCTGGCGCTCTGAGGCGCGCCTTCCCGCCCCTTCCCTCTTTTTTGCCAAAGGCATGAGAGGGCGCTTGAAATCTTCGGACAATGGCTGTATCAGCGCCATGCAAATCGCGGGCCGCATGCTTCGGCCCTGAGATGCCGCTTTAGCTCAGGTGGTAGAGCACATCATTCGTAATGATGGGGTCGCAGGTTCGAGTCCTGCAAGCGGCACCATTTTTCCTCTCTTAAAATTCTGCATCCACCTTTAGACTGGCGTTGGCGAGTCGTCAGGGAAAGCTTCAACGGCTTGAGGGCTTCTTCACCCAAGGCGGCCGGGCTGTCCTTCATCGGCATATGCGTGACCGATGTCGATCGAACGCGAGCAGGTTTAGCAATTGGGAGGATCTATGCGGACATCGCTTTTCAGCATCGCGCTTTTCACATTGAGCTTGTCCGCTGCGCAGGCAAAAGACTTCCCTCTCGCCTCATGTGCCGGATGGAACGGAACGCTCGTCAGCAAGACCGGCATCGATTCAAGCACAGCAGTTATGGAAGGCAAGCTCACTCGGGCCGATTTCCAGGAATATTGCAAGCGCGACCCGGGATGGGAGACAAGAGCCCATGGCGGCAAACTGACCGTCAAGCAGTGCGTGGCGATGTACACGAAAGAGAATGGGGAGGACACTTTCCGTTCCACCGCCAATTGCAGCGAAGGCACGCTATCCTTCGAACCTTCCGCCGGAACACCGCAGAGTGTCACTTTCCCACTACCTGAGAATTCAGACGTCTCGTGCGCTTCGGGGATGCCGCCGCTGATCGAGCAGTTCAGCCTTCTCTGCCCTCAGGCGGCGCGGGAGTTTCACTTGATGGATGACGAATGACGGGGAGGCTGCGTAATATCGCACGGACTCGCCTTTCCCGACAGCGTAACGGCGTTTGTGACGCAGCAGACACAACCCGTCATCGTTTGATAGCTGACTTGAGAAACCGCCTCAAAACTTCATAGAGAGTCAGAAGGGAAAACAGGGTGATCCACCCCCCGATAAGGCAGGTCAGGTAAAACGCGGCAAATCTGAAATGACCAAACAACGCGACTCCACTTCGGCACTTCGCGTTCGTACATCCGGGAAGTTGAGCAATGCCATAGGCAGCTAACCCAACCAGAGCCAGGCTTAAAAACGCAATCCCTAACGCCTTGGCGGTTGAAATCTCAGGGTCAGGTTTGCGATCGATCTGGCGCGAGTGAAGGAAATAGATCGCTACACATGTGCACGGAAGAGCCGTCGCTAGTAAGGCCAGCAGCATCGAAGCCAGTAGAATCGAAGCGAACGTCGGATCTACGAGGATCGAGAAAACGTTCGCGAAAAAATAAGCCAAAATAGGAATGCCAAGCATTGAGGTCTCCCAGCTTTTCGGGCCGGGTTTATAGAACTCTTGGAATACGAAGACGAAGTGGGACGCCAGCGCAAGGAGCGCGGGAAACAGCGGGAATTCCCATCGTAAAATAAGCAATCTCAACAATCCGAAACCTACCTGGCGCCCTGCCGAAAATGAGGCGATAATGCCAGCCGACACAAGAGCAAAGGGACGGCTAACCGCGTAGCTGAGTGGGTTCGCAAGATCGGCATCACGGACCCGCGTAAAGCTCCCTCTCGCTCTTGGAGACACTGGCAGAAGACAGCTCCGGGACGGCAAGGAATTTCAGATCGGTTGATTTGATAGCTTCCATGGGCACACCCATAAATCTGCAGCAGCTGGCTATTTTCACCCGACCCCATCGGATAAGCTCGCGGCTCTCAAGAAGCTCGACCTTGTAACCATGGCGACCGGAAATGAGCCGCCGAACACCGGGCCTACGCGACAAACGCCGTGATAATTTGGTGCTCCGCCTTCTGCGACTAATCGTTCGACGGCTTACGAAGAATAGCGGGCGATACCTTCGCGAACAGTTCGAGACAGCGATTTATCCAATGCCCCGCGACAGCTTGGACGGCCTGGCTAATCCAGATGCGCCGCGCGCGCTTTTCCCCATATTGTTTGACCCAGATTGGATATATCTCGTTCATTTGCCCGACGAAGTCGCTTCCTTTCGCGGATGGCATCATCAGCATCACCGCGTAGCCTGACGGGGGTTCGACGGGCCGCACGTTGACTGTATCTAATTCGTCATCGATATCACTCCCCACATCGAAGGCCGCATGCGTTTCGGCATCTAGGATAATCAGATTATCCATCTTCATTGGCGTCAGTTGATCTAAGTTTTTGCGCAACTCCATCATGAAGTTTTCGCCGAGTTGAATTTCCACTGCATCTCTGCGGTTCGGGGCAATCTTGGTGAAAACTCCGATGGAATCTACGCTGGAGTTAATGCTCCTCAAGAGCGGGACGATATCTATCTCCAGATCAAAACGATGTTTATCCTCAGACATGAACGCCCCCAAGGTCACCGCCAAGTGCCTGCATATTCCGTGTGGCATTGACCGCTTCGTCTAGAGCCAACCGGCCGGCACCCGTTATGGTGAACAAGCGCCTCGGTTTCGAACCGCTCTCATCGAGTTGTTCTGAGACAAGCCGCTTAGTTACCATCCTATCGAGCGCGGTATACATTGCCGCGAACTTTGGCATTTTGCTTTGAGTCTTCTGAAACACTTCATAGACCTTTGCCGCTTGTGACGCCGGCCCGGCTTTAATCAAAGCCAGTAGAACCAGCTCCTCGAACTTGCCAATCATTGCACTTCCTTCCATCCTGACCGAATAAACCTAATATCTCCGATCTGCGCAGTATGCGCTGCATACAAAGGTGGTGGTATGCGCTGCATATATCAAGAGGGTCGACAGTTCGATGGAGACGCCGCCAGTCGCCGCACCATTCCACTGCTTCGGACTCCAAGCCCGCGCGAAGGCTGATGCAAGGGGCCATTTAAATATGTCGCAAAGCTATCGTCTTCTGCCCTCACAAGATGGCAGGGTTACAAATGCATTAGAGGGAGAAGAACGCTTGCAGAAAACATGGGCAGCACTTGGCATCCTCTTAGCGGCGATCGGGACGCCTGCTCGTGCCGAGAATACATTTCAAATAGGCATAGGTTTGCGGAGCTGCGCATACTGGCTGTCAACATCAAGCACTTTGAACGAAGGCACCAATTGGCTTTGGGGCTTTTGGACCGGTCTCAATTACGCGGCATCCTCTCACATGGTAGGGCAAAGTACCGACGCTGAAGGGATACGTGGCGCCGTCCGCAAAATATGCGAAAACGCGCCGGAAACTAGCTTGGCTGACGCAGCAGCTACGGCGTATGCGTCCTTCAGCAAGGACGGAAAGTAGCAGACTAATTTGGGTTTTACATATTCGACGCGTCCGCTCCTGCCCGGCGCGCGGCTTGGCTTGAACGCCCAAAAGCTATGACTGTGCTACCGATGCTGCTGCCCGTTACGAAAGCCCTAGGTTGGTCCTAAGCTGGCTTGCGAGAGCCTTTGCCTTTTCCATCAGCGCTAAGACTTCAGACGTGTGGGACCAAGTGTTTCCTTCGAAGTGTGCCGCAAGGTCTGCGTCGATTTGAGCCTTGCGAACCATGTTTTCAAATGACAAAAGCTCGTTCATCAGCGTGATATCTATAAGCCGCCAATTGCAATCTGGCGGGAGCTTTGGCGGTGAGGGTACACTTATGGAGCCCACCGCACCACGTTGGTGATAGTGCGCTTGCATCATCTCTGTAAGTTCCCGGTATTCCAGTGCAAAGGCATCAAGTGCAACCGCCGCGCTGACGCAAAGATACTGGGCCTCGCTTCGCTTACGCCACCTTACTTTGGCTAGCTCAATGATTTCACGCAAGGCGGCAGCGACTATACCTGTGGCAATGATGGCGGCGATGATGTCCTTCGAAGTCCATATTACGGGGTTCACGTTCTGTCCCTGCCTTGACGATCTGCCCATGATGTCGCACGTGGGTTGTGGCGCGGGCAAGTCCCCTATCCCCGGCCTTCAGTCGAGCGGATCGCAGCTCTCCCGCAATTCATCTCTCAGCTATGCGCGCGATCTATGGAAGTATGACGCACACTCCACGCATATTAGCAAAGGGGATAAGAGCGCCCGCTCTGGATACATAGGATCATCCCGGATCTACGCATAAAAACCGACGCTCTCGGATGCACAATCGCGCCGCAATGTTGCTCCATGCATCCGGCTACTGTCGAGCGTGCCCGCCTCGCCCTTCGAGGCCCCTGCGGGGCATCTCAGGATGAGGCTCTCTTGGGGCACTGCGCCGGGCTACTCCTCCATGCTCACGTGGTGAGCTGCAATGAACAATCCCACGACCGGGCTGGTTATCCTTTCAAGGCAACAAGGATGGAGAAAACAACGGGTGCCACGAGAACTGCTTTACCGGCCGGTTTCTAGAACGTAATACTACCGCATCCCTCCGCAAGCGGCGATCGCCCTACCCAGCCTGCCGTATTCCGGCATCTGCGGAGCACCCGAAGAGGATCGTCATGTCGAATGCAGCGCATCGCTCGAACCGCGTGCTTGTCGTCGCCACCATCATGCTCGCCACTTTCATGGTGGCGATCGAGGCGACGATCGTGGCCACCGCGATGCCCCGCATCGTCGGCCAGCTCGGCGGCTTTTCCTATTACAGCTGGGTGTTTTCGGCCTTTCTGCTGGCACAGTCGACGACGACTGTGATCTACGGCAAGCTTTCGGATATTTTCGGGCGCAAGCCGGTGCTGATCGGCGGCATCCTGATCTTCCTCGCCGGCTCTTTGCTCTGCGGTTTTGCCTGGTCGATGATGTCGCTGGTGCTGTTCCGGCTGCTGCAGGGGCTGGGCGCCGGCGCCATCCAACCGGTGACGATGACGATCATCGGCGATCTCTTCAAGCTCGACGAGCGCGGCCGCGTGCAGGGCGCGATGGCGACCGTCTGGGCGACATCGGCCGTGGTCGGGCCGCTCGCCGGCGGCATCATCGTCGACAATATCTCCTGGGCCTGGATCTTCTGGATCAACCTGCCGATCGGCGTCATCTCCATCATCGCCTTCATGATCTTCCTGAAGGAGGATGTGGCGCACAAGCAGGCAAAGATCGATTACCTCGGCGCGGTGCTGTTTTCGATCTCGATCGTGGCGCTGCTCGTCATGCTGACGGAGACCGATGCCGGCGCGGGGATCCTGATCTCGCTTTTCGCCGTCTTCGTGGTCGCAGGCATCCTCTTTCTCGCCCAGGAAAAGCGGGCGCCGGAGCCGATCATTTCGATCCCGCTCTGGAGCCGAAGGCTGATTGCCACCAGCAATGCGGCAACGCTGCTCGCCGGCATGGCGCTGATCGGGCTTTCCACCATCCTGCCGATCTATGTGCAGGGCGTGCTCGGCCGCTCACCGATCGTTGCCGGCTTCACGCTCACCATGCTGGTCGTCGGCTGGCCTTTGGCGGTGATGCTCTCCAGCCGCTTCTACAGGGCCTTCGGTATTCGCCGCACACTGCGGGTCGGCAGTCTGATGTTTCCGTTCGGCGCCTGCTTCCTGCTGTTCCTGACGCCGGAAAGCTCGCCGGCCATTGCCGGCGTCGGCTCCTTTTTCATGGGCTTCGGCATGGGGTTGATCAGCCTCACCAGCATCGTGCTGGTGCAGGACAGCGTCGAATGGTCGATGCGCGGCAGCGCCACCGCCTCGATCATCTTTGCCCGCAGCCTCGGCAATACGCTCGGCGCCACCGTGCTCGGCGCGATCCTGAACGCCGGCATCAACCACTATGCAAGCGGCGAAACGGCAGCGGGCTTGCATCAGGCGCTGAACCAGCCGACCGGTCTCTCGGCGCTCGCCGCCGATCCGGCGATCCGCGCCGTCTTCGATGCCGCACTGCACTGGAGCTTCTGGGGCGTGGTCGTCGTCGCAGTGCTGACCTTCTTCACCACCTGGCTGATCCCGGTCGGCCATGGCTGGAAGCGCGAAGAGGCCCCTGTCGCAAGCGAGGCCGCTTCGCATTGAGCGGGGATACGGCAGCGAAATGGGCGCTCGAAATGTAGAGGCTGGAGCTCAAGGTCGGCAGGCGTTTAAATCAGCGCTTCCAGCACCTCCAAAAGAACCGAAGGCGAGCTGAGGAATGTTGCCCGCGAACGGGCTTCAATTTTCTTTCCGGGGCTGGGTCGCCTTGTTCGAGGCTGTGCCGCCCTTCGGCAGGGAGCGGCGGTTCTCCAACACGCGTGACAGCAGGTTGCCTTTTCTCTTGCGCGGGACGAGATCGATATCGCTGACAAGCTTTGCGCCGCCGCGGCGGCGCTCCAGCGTGATCTTGCGGCTATGGAAGGCTTCCAGCTCGGCGCGATGGGCGACGCTGATGATGGTCACTTCAGGCAATTCGTGGATTACCATCTGCATCATCCGGTCCTGGCTCTTTTCATCGAGCGCCGAGGTCGCCTCATCCAGCACGATGATATCGGGCGTGTGCAGCAAGAGACGCGCGAAGGCGAGCCGCTGTTTTTCGCCGCCCGACAAGGTCTGGTCCCACGGTGCGTCTTCCTCGATCCTGTCTTTCAGGTAATCCAGTCCCACCTTGTCGAGGGCCGCCTTGATCCTCTCCGCCGTCCAGCGATCGGCGGCGCCGGGATAGGCGACGGCACGGCGCAGCGTCCCGGAGGGGATGTAGGGCCGCTGCGGCAACATGAACAATCGCCTGTCGGGGTGGAAATCGACACTGCCCTCGCCCCACGGCCAAAGACCGGCAATCGCCCGCACCAGCGTGCTCTTGCCCGAACCGGATTCACCTGCCACCAGCACCCGCTCGCCGGGTTCGATCGCGACCCGGGTCTCCTTGACCACGGCAGTGCCATCGTCGAGCGACACGGAAAGATCGTTCAGGCTGAGCATCGCCTCGCCTTGCGTGTCACCATGCTTGATGCGCCCGAGAGCGTCGCTCTGTTCGGCCCGCTCCAGCCCATCGAGCGACATCATCAGCGACGCGACGCGCCTGGCGCAGGCGTTCCAATCGGCAAGACGGGGATAGTTGTCGACCAGCCATCCGAACGCGCCCTGAACGATGGCGAAAGCGGAGGCCGCCTGCATGACCTGTCCGAGGCTCATGCTGCCTTCGAGAAATTTCGGGGCGCACAGCAGCACCGGCACGACAGGCGCAATCAGCATCGATCCATGCGACACCAGCGTCGTGCGCATGTGCTGGCGGGCAAGCAGCGCCCATTGCCCAAGCACATTGGTGAAGGTCTTGTGGAGGTCGTTGCGCTCCTCCTCTTCACCGCCGAGCAATGCGATGCTCTCGCCGTTTTCCCGCACATGCGTCAGCGTATAGCGAAATTCGGCTTCGGTTTGATTTTTAGCCTCTGAGACCTGGACAAAACGGCGGCCGATGACCGCCATGGAACTGGAGGTGATCGCGGCATAGAGAACCGCGGTGACGACGAGAAAGCCGGGAATGGTAACGGTGAAACCGGCGATCGGCAGCGTCAACGCCCCGCCGATCGTCCAGAGCACGACGATGAAGGTCGAGGCAGCCAGGAATGCGGAAATGACACCGGCGATGAAATCGACCGGGGCTTCGGTGGCAATCCGCAAATCCTCGGAAATACGCGCTTCGGGGTTCTTGTGGTCGCCGCCGATGAGGTTCAGCTGATAGTAGCGGCCGTTTGCCAGCCAGCGGCCGATGACCGCGGTCGTCAGCCAGGACCGCCAGCGGCGCTGGATCATCATGCGAAGGGCGACCTGCGTGGTGACGACAGCGACGGTGCCGAGCACCAGCGGCACGAAGACGGCACTCAGGAAATAGACGGTGCCGGCATCGTGTCGCTCTATGGCGTCGAAAATTGCCCGGTTCCAGCGATTGATCCCATATTGGAAACCGACATTGATGCCGATCAGGGCCAGCAGCCCGAGCGTGCACGGCCAGGCGAGCTTCTCGCCACTGCGGCCCCAGTAACGGCGCGCGCTGATCCAGAACCGCTTGAGCAGATATTTCTTGCGCGCCTGCTCGGCCTCCTCCGGCGTGAGCTCCGGGCTGGGTTCATTGACCTCCGGCGGCGGCACAGCCTCGACAGTCGATGCTTTCTCCTCGGGCGACGTCTGGGAACCCTGAGGTTCGGGGCCGTCGACCGATTTCGGATTACGTTTTGCGCCGCTCATAAGCACAATAACGGCTTATGGGGCAGAAGGTTTCATGATGGCGGTTTGCGTTGTGCCGTGCGGCCCCCTCATCCGCCCTACGGGCACCTTCTCCCCGATGGGGAGAAGAGGGGAGCACGATGCGCCGACACTGCCCAACCGGACCCGCTTCTTCCGAGCACTCCATTCAATGGAGCCCCAGGCGAAGCGGCATCTCCCCTCTTCTCCCCAGCGGGGAGAAGGTGGCCCGCAGGGTCGGATGAGGGGGCCACACGGCGCGACCTTTCGTCACCCTCCACTTACGCTCAGCCGCTCTCGCTCGTCATCTGCGGCAGGGATTGCAGCAGGGTCTGGCGGGCGGAGTGCAGATGCGCGCGGCAGGCTTTCTCGATCGCGGGCTGGTCGCCGGATTCAAGGGCGGCGATATAATCCAGATGTTCGTGGATGGCGCGCTCGTTGCGCTCGCGGGCGGCGGTCTTGTTCCACTGGTAGTGATAGTGGAAGACGATGGCGATCGCATCGTAGAAATCGGCGATGAAGCGGTTTTTCGAGGCGCGGTGGATCAGCAGGTGAAAGCGTTCGTCGAGGACGGAGAAATCCCGGAAGCGCTGGTTGATGTCGGCAAGCATGGCGTGATGGTCGTCGCGGATGGCGGCAAGATCGGTCCAGGCCTGATGGCCTTTGGGAAGCCGGCCGAATTCGGCGGCCGAGTGCAGCTCGAACATCTCGCGCACATCGGCCAGTTCGAGGGCGAATTCGCGGGTAAAGCCTTTGAGCGTCCAGTGGCTGTTCGGCCGTTTCTCGATCAGGCCGAAGCGGGAGAAGCGGATCAGGAATTCGCGCACGCTCGTCGTGCCGGTGCCGATCTCGCGGGCAAGCTCCAGCTCGTTGATCTGCATGCCGGGGGCGGCATCGTCGGCGAGGATGCGCTGCATGAAACTGCGCTCGATGATGTCATGCAGGGAATCGGTTTCTTCGGAGGGAAAGAGGTCGCGGTCGGTCGGCTGGCGCAGCACGGTCTTCTGGCGTTTGTTCCAGCGGATGATGCCTTCTTCGCTGAGCCGCGTCAGGATGGCGCGCGCCGTCGAGCGGCTGACGCCGAGCTGGGCGGCGATCTCCGGCTCCGAAGGCAGCGCGGTATCCGTGCGGAGCGCCGCGGCATACCTGTTATAGGCTTCCTTGAAGACCGTGTTCTGCCTTGCCATCAGACCCCCGCTTTCGCCCGCGTGTCAGAACCCGCCATCGCCGCTCAAGAAGCAGGACGGCGCCGGACCGGGGCTTGTTCAAACGACCATTAGCGTATTTCCAGCCGTCTGCGGCTCATTGCCTCCCTCGTCCACAGGATGAATATTCCCGTTGACTTGAAAATGTTTATTGTAGATAAAAAACAAAATCAATGCGCATTCGCCGATGCAGCGAGCGTTTCTGAGTTCAACAGTTAGAGCAGGATGTCGCCCGAAAACCGCTTAAGGTTTTTCGCCATCATGCTTCAGGGAGAAGAGACTTGGACAAACTGCCTTGGATCATCCTGTCGGCCGGTGACAATGTCGCGGTCGCAACGGGCTCAATCGCGCCGGGCTCCACGGTTGCCGGCATTGCCGCCCGTGAGAAGATCGACCCCGGCCACAAGGTGGCGATATCAGATATTCCGCTTGGATCCCCCGTCGTCAAATACGGCCAGGCGATCGGCCGCACCACGGCCGAGGTCAAGGCCGGCGACCATGTGCACAGCCACAATCTGCATTTCGAAAACGACCGGCTGGCGGCGACCGCCAACTCGGCGCCGGAAACGGCGACTGATGAAGACAAGGCGCGCAGCTTCATGGGCTATCGCCGCGCCGACGGGCGGGCGGCGACGCGCAACTATATCGGCATCATTGCCAGCGTGAACTGTTCCACCACGGTCTGCCGGGCGATCGCCGACGAGGCGAACCGGACGATTCTGCCGCATTACGAAGGCATCGACGGTTTCGTGCCGATCGTGCACGACCAGGGCTGCGGCATGAGCTCGACCGGCGACGGCATGAACGTGCTGCATCGCACGCTCGCCGGCTATACCAGGCATGTGAATTTCGGCGGCGTGCTGATGATCGGCTTGGGCTGCGAGGTCAACCAGCTGACGCTGTACGGCCAGAGTGGTGCCGGCGCCGCCAAGCGGCATTTCAACATCCAGGATGCCGGCGGTTCGCGCCGCGCGGTCGAGCGCGCCATGGGCATGCTGCGCGAGATTGCCGCCGATGTCGGCAAAGAGAAGCGCGTGCCGATCTCGGTCGGCGAGATCATCATCGGCCTGCAATGCGGCGGCTCGGACGGCTTTTCCGGTATCACCGCCAATCCGGCGCTGGGTGTCGCCGCCGATCTCCTGGCAGCGGCCGGGGGCACGGCGATCCTGTCGGAGACTTCGGAAATCTACGGTGCGGAACATCTGCTGCGCAGCCGCGCCGTCAGCGACGAGGTGGCCAGGAAGCTCGACGAGAAAATCGCCTGGTGGGAGAACTATGTCGCCCTGCACGGTGCCTCGCTCGACAACAACCCGTCGCCCGGCAACAAGCGCGGCGGGCTGACCACCATCCTGGAAAAGTCGCTCGGCGCGGTTGCCAAGGGCGGCCGCTCGCCGCTGACGGCGGTCTATGGTTATGCCGAGCGCGTCACCGCCCCCGGCCTCGTTTTCATGGACACGCCCGGTTACGACCCGGTTTCGGCGACCGGCCAGGTGGCCGGTGGCGCCAACATGATCGCCTTTACCACGGGCCGCGGCAGCTGCTTCGGCTGCCGGCCGGCGCCATCCTTGAAGCTTTCCAGCAACTCGGCGCTCTATGCCTCGATGGAAGAGGATATGGACATCGATTGCGGCACGATCGCCACCGGTGACGCGACGATCAGCGGCAAGGGCCGCGAGATCTTCGAACTGATCGTCGACACGGCCTCGGGCAAGAAGACCAAGAGCGAACTCTTCGGCTACGGCGACAATGAATTCGTGCCGTGGCACCTGGGCGCAACGCTCTAATCCTTGTTTTACGCGCTTCCCGGAAACCCCTTCACGGCTTTCCCGGGATGGCTTGAGATAGCGAATTTCTAATTCTTCGCGAGGATGAATGATGAAGACGAGACGGATCGGCAAGACCAGGCTCGAGGTGACCGAAATCAGTTTCGGCGCGGCAGCGCTCGGCGGTCTTTACCGCGCCTGCCCGCGCGAGGTGGCGATCGACACGCTGCAGGCGGCCTGGGACAGCGGCATCCGCTATTTCGACGTGGCGCCCTGGTATGGGCTGGGTCTTGCAGAACGCCGCGTCGGCGATTTCCTGCGTGACCAGGCGGATGGCGCCTACGTGCTTTCCACCAAGGTCGGCCGGCTGCTGCGGCCGGTGCCGACCGGCACCGTGCCCAATTACGGCTATATCGATCCGCTGTCCTTCGATGCCGATTACGACTATTCCTATGACGGCATCATGCGCTCGGTCGAGTTCAGCTATGCCCGCCTCGGCCTCAACCGCATCGACATTCTCTACGTGCACGATCTCGGC
The DNA here is from genome assembly GCF_000172795.2 of Rhizobium sp. CIAT894. Taxonomy (NCBI): domain Bacteria; kingdom Pseudomonadati; phylum Pseudomonadota; class Alphaproteobacteria; order Hyphomicrobiales; family Rhizobiaceae; genus Rhizobium; species Rhizobium sp. CIAT894. Next base: position 537,066 of record NZ_CP020947.1, on the reverse strand, counting down.
GGCTATACACATGGCGCGGCAAAAAATGCGGTCTACCTGAAGCAGTTTCTCGATTCCGGCGTGAAGGCGCTGGAGGAGCTTCGCTCGTCAGGCGCGATTTCCGCCTTCGGCCTCGGCGTCAACGAAGTGCCGGTCTGCCTCGACGTCATGCGCCACGCCGACCTCGACTGCATCCTGCTCGCCGGCCGTTATACGCTGCTCGACCGCTCGGCCGTTGCCGAACTTTTGCCGCTCTGCCGGCAGAAGGGCACGTCGCTTGTCGTCGGCGGCGTCTTCAATTCCGGCATTCTCGCCACCGGCCCGGTGCCGGGCTCGCATTTCGACTATATGCCGGCAACCGACGACGTGCTGGCCAAGGTCGGCGCCATGGAGGCGATCGCCAAAAGCCACGGGGTGCCGCTCGCCGCCCCCGCCTTGCAGTTTCCGCTGCGCGAGCCGATCGTCGCATCGGTGCTGATCGGCACCGCCAAGCCTTCGAGCCTGACGCGCAACATTGAAATCGTCGAGCCGCGGCTGGCCGACGCGATCTACGGCGAATTCGAACCCTATACGCTGGTCGCGCCGCCGCTTGGCGCCGAAGCCGTCCGAGTCTGAGGAGACACTATGCTCAAGGGAATTCATCCGCTGCTCGGCCCCGATCTGCTCCATGCGCTGAAGACCATGGGGCATGGCGACGACATCGTCATATCGGACGCCAATTTCCCTTCGGGCTCGATGGGGCCGCCGGTCATTCGCGCCGACGGCGTCAGCGCCACCGCCATGGCCGAGGCCATCCTGACCCACATGCCGCTCGACACTTTCGTGCCTGAGACGGCATGGCGGATGGAGGTGGTCGGCGACCCCAGCGCAGTGCCGGAAGTCTGCGCCGAGTTCCAAGAAATCGTTTCCCGGCGCGCCGGCGATTTCCGTATCGTGCCGGTGGAGCGTTTTGCCTTTTATGCAATGGCCCGCAAGGCCGCCTATATCGTCGCGACCACCGAGTTTCGATTGTATGGCAACCTGATTCTGAAAAAGGGCGTCGTGCATCCGCATGAGGTCGATCTGAGCTGATACCTATTTTAGGTTATCGTTGTATTGAAATAAAATCAGTTGCTTGCAGGGAGTTTACCAAAGCAAAAAAGCCGGATCGGCGCTCTTGCAATTTGATTGCGCCTCGGCTAGCTTCTCCCTGCAAATGTTTTTTATCGATAAAAACCCTCCGCCAGCGTTCAGCGGTCCGGTTTATTGGAGGAGAACGCATCCTGAGAGGAGAACCCTTATGACCATCGTGAAATCCCTTCTGTCGCGCCGCGCCTTTACCGCGCTCGCGGGTGCTGCCGTCATCGCCACGGCGATGCCGGTCACATCCTTTGCCGCCGACGTGACGATCCCGATCATCGTCAAGGACACCACGTCCTTCTACTGGCAGATCGTTCTGGCCGGCGCCCGCAAGGCCGGCAAGGATCTCGGCGTCAACGTGCCGGAACTCGGCGCTCAGGCGGAATCCGACATCAACGGCCAGATCAGCATTCTGGAAAACGCCGTTGCCGGCAAGCCGGCCGCCGTCGTCATCTCGCCGACCGAATTCAAGGCGCTCGGCAAGCCGATCGATGAAGCCGCCAAGTCTGTTCCGATCATCGGCATCGACTCGGCCGCCGACTCCAAGGCGTTCAGCTCGTTCCTGACGACCGACAACGTCCAGGGCGGCCGCATCGCCGCCGACGGCCTGGCTGCCGCCATCAAGGGCATGACCGGCAAGGAAGAGGGCGAAATCGTCATCCTCACCAACCTTCCCGGCGTCGGCTCGCTGGAACAGCGTCGTGAAGGCTTCCTGGATCAGGTCAAGACCAAACATCCGGGTCTGAAGGTCATTGCCGACAAGTACGGCGACGGCCAGGCAACGACCGGCCTCAACATGATGACCGACCTGATCACCGCCAACCCGAAGCTCGTCGGCGTCTTCGCCTCGAACCTGATCCTGGCGCAGGGCGTCGGCCAGGCGATCGCCGAAAACAAGCTCGGCGACAAGATCAAGGTCATCGGCTTCGACAGTGACGACAAGACGGTCGGCTTCCTCAAGGACGGCGCCATTGCCGGCCTCGTCGTTCAGGACCCCTATCGCATGGGTTATGACGGCATCAAGACCGCGCTTGCCGTCTCCAAGGGCGAGAAGGTCGAAGCCAATGTCGATACCGGCGCAAACCTCGTCACCAAGGCGAATATGGCCGATCCGAAGATCGACGCGCTGCTGAACCCGAAGATCAAGTAAAACGACAAGACCCAAGCCGCGCCGGCTTCAAAAACCGGCGCGGCCTTTTCCATCCATGGTATGATTACCAAGGGATGGAGAGCAGACGTGACAAGAAGGAGGAGAGGTCCATGATCGGACTGGAAGAGGTCAGTCATCGCCACGATGACAGCGCGACGCTGAAAGAAGCCAATCGAATTCCTGCCGGATCGCCTATCCTCGAACTCAAGGGGCTGCAGAAGAATTACGGTCATGTGCAGGCGCTGAAGCCGGCGACGCTGACCTTCCTTGCAGGCGAAATCCACGCCATCGTCGGTGAAAACGGCGCCGGCAAATCCACCCTGATCAAATTGCTGACCGGCGTCATCACCCGCACCGCCGGCGAAGTGCTGTGGTGCGGCCATCCGGTCGGGCTGTCGACGCCGAACGAGGCGATTGCCCGCGGCATCAATGCCGTGCATCAGGAAGTCGTGCTCTGCCGGCATCTGACGGTCGCCGCCAACCTCTTTCTGGGCGACGAGGTCAACCGCTACGGCCTGATGCGCAAGAAGCAGATGGAGAAGATGGCGCAGGCCGTGCTCGACGATCTCGGCTTCGGCCTGCCGGCCGGCGCGCTGCTCAGCTCGCTGACGATCGGCCAGCAACAGCTGGTGGCGACGGCGCGTGCGGCCATGCGCGGCACCCAGTTCCTGATCTTCGACGAACCCACCGCCTATCTGACGCGCCAGGAATCCGCGCAGCTCTTCAAGCTGATCCGCCGCCTGCAGGGCGAAGGCGTCACCATCGTCTATATCAGCCACCGCATGGAAGAAGTCTTCGAGCTGGCCGATCGGGTTTCGGTGCTGCGCGACGGCACCCATGTCGGCACGCGGCTGATCGGCGAGACCAACGATGCCGAGCTGATCGCGCTGATGATCAACCGCTCGATCGAACAGATCTACCACAAGGAAGAGATCGCGATCGGCGAGACGATCGTCGAGGTCAGAGGCCTTTCGGGCCCCGGCTTCGAGGATGTGTCGCTCAGCGTCAAAGCAGGACAGATCGTCGGGCTCTACGGCCTGATCGGCGCCGGGCGCAGCGAATTCGCGCTGGGGCTCTATGGGCGCCAGCCGACAAGTGCGGGCGAAATCCACTGGATGGGCAAGCCCGTCGATATCCGCAACGAACGCACCGCGATGGAGCTCGGCATTGCGCTGGCGCCGGAAAGCCGGCGCGACCAGGGGCTCTGCCTCAACCTGCCGATCGGTCTCAACATCAATCTGCCGGTCTTCGGGCGGCTGAGCCATGGCCCCGTCATCAACCACACGCGGGAATCGGCGAATGCCGACCGGCAGATCCGCGATCTCAGCATCAAGACGCCGAGCCGGCGCGTTCCGGCCTCCAGCATGTCGGGCGGCAACCAGCAGAAGATCGTCATCGGCAAATGGCTGAGCCACGGCGCGCGGCTGTTCATCTTCGACGAACCCACAGTCGGCGTCGACGTCGGCACCAAGGCGGAAATCTACCGGCTGTTCGCCAAGCTGTTGAAGGAGGGCGCCGGCATCATCCTGATCTCCTCCTACCTGCCGGAGGTCTACGAACTGGCCGACCGGCTGCACGTCTTCCGCGGCGGCAGGATCGTCGCGAGCCATGATTTCCACGCGGCGACGCATGAGGAAGTGCTCAGCGAAGCGATCGGCGTCTGAGCACAAGCAATTCCAGCAAAAGTGCGTAGCGGTTTTGCGTCCGGAAATTGCGTAAGAACAAAGAGATAGAGCATTTCCGTGGTTCGGAGAAAAACGGAAATGCTTTGAGAGGGAGAAAATTCATGACTGCCACCCCCACCGAAATCGCAGCACCGCCGCCGCGCCGGAAAATGAACATCCTGTTCGGCCTGACGCTGATCGGGCTGCTGGTCTTCCTCTGGATCGTGCTCGGCCTCGTCACTCCGAGCTTCTGGACGCCGCTCAACATCTCGAACCTGCTGCGACAGGGCGCAATGACGGCGATCCTGGCGCTCGGCCAGACCTTCGTCATCATCACCGCCGGCATCGACCTCTCGGTCGGCGCGATCGTCGGCTTCTGCACCGTCATCATCGCCTGGCTGTTGCAGGCCGGCGTGCCGCTCTGGGGCGCGATCGTGCTGACGCTCGCCATCGGTGTCGCCATCGGCGCCTTCCACGGCTTCGGCATCGTGCATATGGGCCTGCCGCCCTTCATCATCACGCTGGCAACGCTGACGTCGCTGCGCGGCATCGGCCTCCTGATCACCAACGGCTCGACGATCAGCATCACCGACGAAGGTTTCAGCAATTTCGCCCGCGCCGATTTCCTCAGCATTCCCAGCCTGTTCTGGATGGTCATTCTGGTGGCGGTGCCCTCCTTCGTCTTCCTGCATCTCAGCCGCTGGGGCCGCTATCTCTTCGCCGTCGGTTCGAATGCGGAAGCCGCGCGCCTTTCCGGCGTCAACGTCAAGGGCATGATCTATCTCGCCTATATCCTGTCCGCCGGCTTTGCCGCCTTCGTCGGCGTATTGCTCGCCTCGCGCATCGCGATCGGCAATGCGACGCAGGCCGACGGCTGGGAACTGCAGGCGATCGCCTCCTCAGTCATCGGCGGCACCAGCCTGTTCGGCGCGGTGGGTTCCGTGCACGGCCCGCTGATCGGCGCCTTCATTCTCGCCACGATCAACAACGGCGCCAATCTTCTGAACGTCAACTCCTTCTGGCAGCGCATTATCACCGGTCTGCTGATCATCGTGATCGTGTTCTTCGATCAGCTGCGCCGCCGCAAGAGCAATTGAGCGGCGAGCAGAAGATCGCCGCCTGCCCGCCCCTCATCCGCCTGCCGGCACCGTCCTTCGGACCCCCGCTCGCGGGGAGAAGGGACCAGGCCGCAACCTCTCGGTCCCTCGCCAACGTCTCGCTGGGCACGTCCCCTCGCCCCGCAAGCGGGGAGAGGGTTAGGGTGAGGGGCAAATCTCGCGACACAGAGTAAAGAACGAAGAATCGAGATCCGTCATGAAAGCAGTCGTTTGCCGGGAGCCCGGCGTGCTCGAGATCGCCGAACGCCCTTCGCCCGCCGCACCGGCGCCCGGCTGGGTGCGGTTGGCCGTCAGCCATGTCGGCATCTGCGGCACGGATTATCATATCTTCGAGGGCAAGCACCCTTTCCTCGAATATCCCCGGGTGATGGGGCATGAGATCTCGGCGACGGTGATCGAGGCGGGCGACGGCGTAGCACTCACGGCCGGCACCCCCGTCATCGTCAATCCCTATCTTTCCTGCGGCCAATGCGTCGCCTGCATCAAGGGCAAGCCGAATTGCTGCACCAATATCAAGGTGCTCGGCGTCCATACGGACGGCGCCTTCTGCGAGGAAATTTCGGTTCCGGCCGAGAACCTTTATCCCGCCCAAGGCCTCAGCCTCGAAGCGGCGGCGACAACTGAATTTCTGGCGATCGGCGCCCATGCGGTCCGCCGCTCGCTGACCGGCGCCGGCGCACGCTCGCTCGTCATCGGCGCCGGGCCGATCGGGCTCGGGGCGGCGATCTTTTCGCGGATCGCCGGCCATGACGTGACGCTGCTCGATACCAGCGCAGAGCGGCTGCAGATGGCGGCCGAGCGCTTCGGCTTCACATCAGGCATCGTCGCCAACGAGGCGACGGCCGAAGCCGTCAAGGAAAAGACCAATGGCGACGGTTTCGACGTGGTGTTCGATGCGACCGGCTACGGCCCGTCGATGGAAAAGGCCTTCTCCTTCGTCGCCCATGGCGGCGCGCTGGTGCTGGTCAGCGTCGTCAAGGACGACATCCGCTTCTCCGACCCGGAATTCCACAAGCGCGAAATGATGCTGATCGGCAGCCGCAACGCCACCCGCGTCGATTTCGAACATGTGGCGGCTTCGATCGCCAAGGGGCTGGTGCCGGTGGACAAGCTCATCACCCACCGCACGACGCTCGCCGACGCACCGCGCGACCTCGCCCGCTGGGCGCATGAGAAGAGCGGGTTGATCAAGGCGGTGATCCGGGTTGGTTGAGGTACGGCGCCGAACATGCGCGTGGAGTGCTCGGCATGGATACTCGGGTCAAGCCCGAGTATGACGGAGAGTGGGGAAACCCACGCGGCAAGAGGCGGGAGATTCGGAAGAATCCCAGCAAAATGCGCGGGTGGTTTTGTGTGCGGATCGCTTAGACAAAGACGGCAATTCCAATAGAACCACACACCCTTGCGGTCCTTGCCACATCGGCTCCCCCACCCTCCGTCATCCTCGGGCTTGACCCGAGGACCCATGCGGCAAGCACTGCGTGTTTCAAAAGCACAAAACGCTTTCCGTCCGGAATTGCGAAACTGCTAACCCACCGCCGCAATCGCCCTACACATCTCCCTGACCACCGCAACATCCGTCTTATTCGCACTCTTCGCCTCGAAACCAAAGGCGACCGCGCGGGGGTCGGCGCTTTCCACAGGTGAGCTGCAGGAACCATGGATCTCGCGAGCGCCGGTCGTCTGTAAGATGGCGGTGACATTGGCCGGGCGGATGCCGCTGCCGGGCATGATCGAGATGCGGCCGGCAGCCTTGGCCGAGAGGCGTTGCAGGGTTTCGATTCCGTCGGCGGCCTTCAGCGCGCAGCCGGAGGTGAGGATGCGCTCAACGCCGAGTTCGACCGCCTGTTCCAGCGCCTGATCGGCATCCGGCACCAGGTCGAAGGCGCGGTGCAGCGTCGAGCCGAGGCCTGATGCATGCGCTTTCAGCCGGTGGATCAGCGGCATGTCGAGCGTGCCGTCGGGCCGGTTGGCACCGATGACGACGCCGGCGAGGCCTGCGGCGCGCACGGCATCGATATCGAGCAGCATCGCTTCCTCGTCCGCCGCCCCGAAGATGAAGGGGCCGGCATGCGGGCGGATCATTGCGTAGACCGGGATGGGCGCCCGGGCGGCGATCCGCATCAGGCTCGGCAGCGGCGTCAGGCCGCCAAGCTCCAGCGCCGAGCAGAGCTCGATCCGGCCGGCGCCGCCGGCGACCGCGGCGGCAAGGCCCTCGGCGCTATCCACACACACTTCCAGCAGGATGGTCACGCGGCGCTCTCCCTGGCTTCGGCGCGCGCCATGGTCTGCGCGACGGCTTCCGATGTAAGTCTCGCCGCCGCTTCGATGATGACGGCGCAGGCATCGGCGGCGGCTTTGCGATGGTTGAAGGCGACGTGATAGGACATCGGCAGGTGTTCGTCGAGATCGACGATGCGCACCTTGTCGGCGATCGGCATGGCGCTGACCCGGCCGAGGAAGGAGACGTAGCCGTGATTGGCGACGAGGTCGACGATCACGGGCAGCGAATCCGCCGCGGTGATATCCCGGCTGCGCAGGCGGCGGTTGGGAGCGCGCTCGTCGCTGAAGGCCATCGCCGCATGGCCGAGGCCGGTGCGCGGGCTCGGCATGCAGATGGCGTGGCCGGCGACGAGATCGGCGACTGTGGTTCCGGTACTATCAAGCGGCGCGATCACCACCATATCGGTCTGCAGCAATTTCCGATGGCGAAAGCTCTCCAGCCCGAAAACCGAATCCAGGATCGCCACATCGATACGGCCACTCTTCAGCGCCTCGCGCAGATCGTCGGCGGTCATCGAGACCAGCGAGATCGCATTGTTGCTGCGCCGCACATTCCATTCGGAGACCAGTGAGCCCAGGCAGCGTGCCACCCAGCTTTCCGATCCTGTGGGGATGATCGAGCCGATGCGCAGCGAGCGGGCGGTGCGCCGGTAACGCTCGTCGGCCTGCGATTTCAGATCGTTCCAGGCTTGGCTGATCGTCGTGAAAATCTGGTAGGCGCGCCTGCCCTCTTCCGTCAGCACCGAGCCCTGCGCCTGCCGATCGAAGAGGCGGTGACCCAGAAATTTCTCCAGATTGGCAAGCTGAAGCGAAAGCTGCGGCTGACCCAGGCGAAGGCGGCGGGCGGCACGGTTGATGCTGCCCTGATCGGCGACTTCGAGAAAACGCTCGATCGTGACGATCTTGACGGGGATGCGGGCTGCCCAGGCCTCATAGGCGTCGACAGCCGCGGCGTCCTGACCGGTGAATTGACCGAGTTCGCCGATCGCAGCGGTGATCGGCGTCAGGCCTTCCCGCACCTTGCCGCTTGCAATCAGCGTCACCAACTCGCCGGAGGCGCGCTCGGTCAGCTTCATCGCCAGTTCGGTCTCGAGATGGCGGAGGGCTGATGACACGGTGGACGGCGACAGTTCGAAGCGCCGCGCGGTCTCGCGGACCGAGCCTGACGTCAGGACATGGTAGCTGATGAACAGGGCGCCGAGATGCAAATCTCTCCCTCCGGAAAGCGCTGGAAAAACCGGACGATATGATGTGTTCACGAAAAAAGATATCCCTGCCTCCAGAGAGCCGGGCTATCGTTTCGTCATAGAAAAATCCGGCCGGCGGGAATCCGCGAAAGAGCCGGGGAATATCGTGGAAACACGCAAGGGGACAAAAACAAATCGCGCCGGCCCTGGAAAAGGGAATGCGTTTCCGCGCCTGGACACGTATTCGCCGCCATAATCGTGCCGCGACGGCAAATACTGGAGGGGGCTTGCATCGATTTTTCGAGCGTGCACGCTATTTCCATGACGCACGCAATTCCGGCATGGCGGCCCAAGTGGTCGCCGGTGCCGGCGGATTTTCTGCGCGCAGGCCTCCCGCCGAGGTTTGCGCCATATTCAACGGTGTCAACGAAGGGGACTTTCCATGCTGAAGAAACTCGCACTCACCGTCTCGCTCTCCGCCTTCGCGGCGGGTGCGGCCCATGCCGCGGATGTCGTCGTCTCGTCGAAGATCGACACTGAGGGCACGCTGCTCGGCAATGTTATTGCGCTCGCGCTCGAAGCCAACGGCATCAAGACACAGGACCGCATTGCGCTCGGCGCCACGCCTGTTGTGCGCAAGGCGATCACCGCTGGCGAAATCGACATCTATCCCGAATATACCGGCAATGCCGGCTTCTTCTTCAACAAGGCCGACGACGCGGCCTGGAAGAACATCGACCAGGGTTATGAGCTGGCGAAGAAGCTCGATTACGACGCCAACAAGATCGTCTGGCTGACGCCGTCGCCTGCCAACAACACCTGGGCGCTCGCCGTGCGCAACGACGTCGCCGAGCCGAACAAGCTGAAGAGCCTGACGGACTTCGGCAAATGGGTGGCCGGCGGCGGTGAAGCCAAGCTTGCGGCATCGGCCGAATTCGTCAATTCGGCCGGCGCGCTTCCCGCCTTCCAGACGACCTACGGCTTCCAGCTGAAGCCCGACCAGATGGTCGTTCTCTCCGGCGGCGATACGGCGGCGACGATCAAGGCGGCGGCCGACCAGACCAACGGTGTCAACACTGCCATGGTCTACGGCACCGACGGCGCGATCCAAGCGGCCGAGCTTACCGTTCTCGAAGACGACAAGAACGTGCAGCAGGTCTATGCGCCGACGCCGATCATCCGCGAGGAGGTGCTGAAGGCCAATCCGAAGATCGAGGAAATCCTCTCGCCGATCTTCAAGAGCCTGAGCGCCGACGAATTGCGCAAACTCAACGCCAAAATCCAGGTCGACGGCGAGCCGGCAAAATCCGTCGCCGAAGCCTATCTCAAGGAAAAAGGCTTCCTGAAGTAATCATTGCCGCTCCGCCCCTTGCGGGCGGAGCCTCCCTTTGCCGGTAGGCCAGACAGGGTTGATTTGATGGAAGAAACCTCAGCGGTCCGCAGGCTGGACCGGCTCGGCGTGGTTCTGGTGGTCGGCGGCATCGCAGCGACGGCGCTGATGCCCTTCATCTATGTCAAGGCGAACCGCATCGCCGCCGGCAAGCCTATGCTGCTGACGCAGCTTCTTCCCCAGCCTTCCGTCATCACCCTCACCGTGCTTCTCATCCTCACCGCTTTGGCCGCGCTGTTCCTGCGCCAGGCTCTGGCACGGCTTGTCATCGCCACACTCTGCCTGGCGGCGCTGATCGCTGCGATCGGCCTCGTCTCGGCCGCGGCCACACCGCCGGGCAGCACGGTGGCGCGCATGACGCCCGGCGGCAGTTTCTGGGTGCTGTTTGCGGTGATCGGGCTCATCATCTCGGATGCTCTCGTCAAGATCCGGCTAGCCCCGTGGATGCGGGTCGCAGCGCTTGTTGCCTATACGGCGCTGCTCTTCGCCTTCCTCTCTTCCGGCCTGCTCGACAGCCTGTCGATCATGAAGGAATTCTCGACGCGGACGCCGCAATTCGAGACGGAGGCGATTTCGCATCTGCTGCTCGCCTTCGGTTCGCTTGCCATCGCCATCATTCTCGGCCTGCCGCTCGGCATCCTCTGCTTCTGGGTGCCACGGCTGCGGGCCGTCGTGCTGCAGGGCCTCAGCCTCATCCAGACGATCCCCAGTCTTGCCCTCTTCGGCCTGTTGATGCTGCCGCTCGGTTATCTCGCCACCCATGTGGCGCTGGCCGCCGCTATCGGCATTCGCGGCATCGGCACGGCGCCGGCGCTGATTGCGCTGGTGCTCTATTCGCTGCTACCGATCGTCGCCAACACCGTCGTCGGCCTGCAGGGCGTCGACCCCTCGGTGCGCGATGCCGCGGCCGGCATGGGGCTGACACGCCGGCAGATCCTTGTCCGTATCGACATGCCGCTCGCCTTTCCGGTCATCCTCACCGGCATCCGCATCGTGCTGGTGCAGGCAATCGGCATGGTGACGATCGCCGCTTTGATCGGCGGCGGCGGCTTCGGCATCTTCATCTTCCAGGGGCTCGGCCAGACCGCCATGGATCTCGTGCTGCTCGGCGCCGTGCCGACCGTCTTCTTCGCCTTCTCATCGGCCGTCATCCTCGATGCGGTCATCGACAGCATCCGGGGACCCGCCGCATGAGCATGATCGAGATCAGGAACGTCACCAAGCGCTATGGTGCTGCCACCGTCGTCGACAAGGTCTCGATGAATGTCGAGAAGGGCGAGATCACCGTCATCGTCGGCACGTCGGGCTCCGGCAAATCGACGCTGATGCGGATGATCAACCGGCTGGTGCCGATCACCGAAGGTCAGATCTTCGTCAACGGGCAGAATGTCGTCGACGTCGAGGTGACCGAGCTTCGCCGCAAGATCGGTTATGCCATCCAGGGGCACGGCCTCTTCCCGCACCGGACGGTGGCGCAGAATATCGCCACCGTCCCGCAGCTTCTCGACTGGGATTCCATGCGCATTTCCAGACGGGTCGAGGAACTGCTCGGGCTGTTCAATCTCGATCCGGCGACCTTTGCCGAGAAATATCCGCATCAGCTTTCCGGCGGCCAGCAGCAGCGCGTCGGCGTCGCCCGGGCGCTCGCCGCCGAGCCGGAACTGCTGCTGATGGACGAGCCGTTCGGCGCGCTCGACCCTGTTATTCGCGGCAAGGCGCAGGACGACCTCTTGGCAATCCAGAAGCAGTTCGGCACGACCATCATCCTCGTCACCCACGACATGGACGAGGCCTTCCATCTCGGCAACCAGATCGCCGTCATGAGCGAGGGCCGATTGCTGCAATGCTCGCCGCCGGAAAAGATCCTGACCGAACCCGCCGATCCTTTCGTGCAGCAATTGACCGGCACCTCCGACCGGGCGCTGAAGCTGATGTCGCTGCTGCCGCTGAAGGAAAGCATGCAGCCGGTCAAGGGCGGTCTTTCCTATGCCCTGCCGCAGTCGCTCAGCCTGCGCGATGCGCTTGCCGAAATGATCTGGCAGGGGGTCGACGAGGCGGCAGTGCAGGACGGCGAAAAGGCGCCGGTCGGATCGATCTCGATGAGCCGCCTGCTCGAACTGGGCCGCAAGGCATGAAACTCGTTGTCGCCAATCTCTTCCGGCTGGCCGCACTCGCCCTGCTGCTCATCCTGCTGTTCAGGACCGAGTGGCTTTCCTTCCTGCTGACGCCGCTCACCAGCAACAATGCGCCTGCCGTCTATACGCAGAACAGCCTCGCGTCGCTCGCCGCCGGCCATCTGCAGCTGGTGGTCGGGTCGATTGCCTGCAGCGCCGTGCTCGCCGTTGCCGGCGGCATCTTCGTGACGCGGGAAAGCGGCGCCGACTTCCTGCCGCTGTCGCGCGCCATCGCCAATGCCGGCCAGACCTTCCCGCCGGTCGCGGTGCTGGCACTCGCCGTCCCCGCAACCGGTTTCGGCGCCATGCCGACGCTGATTGCGCTCTTCCTCTACGGCTTGCTGCCGATCTTCGAAAACACCGTCGCCGGCTTGAAGCAGGTTTCGCCGCAGGTGCTCGATGCCGCCGACGGCATGGGCATGAATGCGACGCAGCGGCTCTTCCGCGTCGAGCTGCCGCTTGCCCTGCCGCTGATCCTCGAAGGGCTGAAGGTCGCGACCGTCATCAATATCGGCACGGCGACGATCGGCTCGACGGTTGCGGCCAAGGGCCTCGGCGAGGTGATCATCGCCGGGCTGATATCCGACAATACCGCCTTCATTTTGCAGGGCGGGCTGATCGTGGGCCTGATGGCAGTGCTGATCTATGACGCTATGGGCCTTCTGGAAGCAGCGATCACCCGAAGAATCGGCTTGCGCCTGGCGTAAGAGGACCGCTACCAAGGCTGCAGTGACTACTGCATAATTCCCTAAATCGATTCCGATTTAAGGAATTACGCAGCAATTCAAAGTGCTACAGCGTCCTTTGCACGTCTATAAAGACGCGCGGCGCTGTAGTGCAACGGGAGGCCGCCTTGGCGAAGATGATCCACTCCATGATCCGCGTTCTCGACGAGGCGCGCTCGGTCGAATTCTACAGCAAGGCCTTCGGCCTCTCGGTTGCCGACCGCGTCGATTTCGACACTTTCACGCTGATCTATCTGAGCAATGCCGAGACCGGCTTCGAGCTGGAGCTGACCGTCAACAAGGGCCGCACCGAAGCCTACGATCTCGGCAATGCCTATGGCCACCTCGCCGTCTCCGTCGAGGAAGTCGCGGTCGAGCGCGCGCGGCTCTTGAAACTCGGGTTCAAACCGGGCGAATTGGTCGAACTCAACCGCGACGGCAAGCTGTTCGGCCTGTTCTTTTTCATCAGCGATCCCGACGGCTACAAGGTCGAAGTGCTGCAGCGCCACGGCCGGTTTCTCTAGGATATCCGATGATCGAAAAGACCGTGCTCAACTCCGGCTGGACGCTGACCTGTAACGATACAGGAAGGCCCGGACTGCCAGACACGATACCCGCAACGGTGCCGGGATGCGTGCATACCGACCTTCTCGCCAGCCGGCTGATTGCCGATCCCTATGTCGACGTCAACGAGATCACCAGCGACTGGATCGGCAAAAGCGACTGGACCTATCGCTGCCGCTTCGAGGCGACGCCTGACGAAGACAGGGCGCAGGAACTCGTCTTCGACGGGCTCGATACGATCGCCACCATCGTTCTCAATGGTCAGGAGATCGGCCGCACATTCAACATGCACCGCATCTACCGTTTCGATGTCTATGGCCTGCTGAAGCCGGGCGAGAACGAACTCTCCGTCACCTTCCGCTCCGCCTATGCCTATGGCGCCGAAATGGAGAAGCACTACGGCTATCGGCCCAACAACTATCCGGGACCGGGCAATCTGATGCGCAAGATGGCCTGCAATTTCGGCTGGGACTGGGGGCCGACGCTGGTGACGGCGGGCCTCTGGAAGCCGGTCGCGCTGCAAAGCTGGGATCGGGCGCGGCTTGCCGAGACACGGGTGTCGGCGACGCTTGCCGGCGGCGACGGGCTGGTGAAGGTGCATGCGAGGCTGGCACGCCACGGCAATCCCGGCCCGTGCCGGCTGGTCGCCGAGATCGGCGGTGTGACCACGACTGCAGCGATCGCGCCTGGCGGAGACATGGTCGCCTTCGAGATCACCCTGCCCTCGCCGCAGCTCTGGTGGCCGCATCATCTCGGCGCGCAGCCGCTCTACCCCCTGACGCTCGAACTGATCGACGAGACCAGCGGCGATCGACTCGACAGCTTGGAGCGCAAACTCGGCTTCCGTTCGCTCAGGCTCGATACCGCAGCCGATGCGCATGGTTCGGCCTTCACCTTCGTCATCAACGACGTGCCGCTGTTCATCGCGGGCGCCAACTGGATTCCCGATGACTGCTTTCCGCAGCGGGTGACGGCCGAGCGTTATGCCGCCCGGATCGAAAAAGCGAAGACCGCCAATATCCATATGCTGCGCGTCTGGGGCGGCGGCATCTTCGAGACCGAAGAATTCTACGAAGCCTGCGACCGCATGGGCATGCTGGTCTGGCAGGATTTCCTCTTTGCCTGTGCGGCCTATCCGGAGGAGGAACCGCTTCGAAGCGAAGTCGAGGCCGAGGTGCGCGACAATGTCGTGCGGCTGATGCCGCATGCTTCGCTGGTCCTCTGGAACGGCAATAACGAGAATATCTGGGGCTTCGACGAATGGGGCTGGCGACCGATCATCAAGGCTGACGAAAGCTGGGGGCTCGGCTATTATCTCGATCTTCTGCCGAGGCTCTGCGGCGAACTCGATCCCGACCGGCCCTATTATCCCGGCAGCCCCTATTCCGGCTCGATGGAGATCGCGCCGAATGCCGATGCGCATGGCTGCAAACATATCTGGGACGTGTGGAACGATGTCGGCTACGAGGTCTACCGCAACTATATCCCGCGCTTCTGCTCCGAGTTCGGCTGGCAGGCGCCGGCCAATTGGGCGACGATCGAAGAAAGCGTCCACGATCAGCCGCTGACGCCGCAATCGAACGGCGTCTTCCATCACCAGAAGGCGACGCAGGGCAATGACAAGCTGATCCGAGGGTTGGCCGGCCACCTGCCGGAGCCGAAGACGATAGACGACTGGCACTTCGCCACCCAGCTCAACCAGGCCCGCGCCATCCGCTTCGGCATCGAGCACATGCGCTCGCACCGATCTGTCTGCAAGGGTGCGGTGGTCTGGCAGTTCAACGATTGCTGGCCGGTGACCTCCTGGTCGGCCCTCGACTCGGCCGGGCGCCGCAAGCCGCTCTGGTATGCGCTGAAGGCCGCCTATGATCCCCGCCTGCTGACCATCCAGCCGCGCGACGGTGGACTGGCGGCAGTGGCGGTCAACGAACGGACGCTGTTCTGGCGGGCGAAAATCAGCGGCAGACGTTTGAAGCTCGATGGCAGCGTCCTTGCCGAATTCGAATTCTGGCGCCTGCTCTGCGACCGCTTCGAGGCGAAGGAGTTTCCGCTGCCGAGCGATATCGTCACTCCGGACTTACCTAGTGATGAAGTTATTGTCGTCGAGATGCTGGACAGGCGGGCGTTTCACTATTTCGTCGAGGATATCGACCTCGCCCTGCAAGCGCCGCGGCTGAGCGTCGACGTCACCACGATCGGCGGCTGCTTTGCAGTCACGGTGACGGCTCAGAATTTCATCAAGGATCTCTGCCTGATGGCGGATCGTTTGGATCCGGATGCCGTCGTTGATACGATGCTGGTGACGCTGCTGCCAGGAGAGAGCCATGTGTTTGCGGTAAGGACGGGCAAGACGATCGTCGCTTCGGACATCATGATCGGGACGGTGCTGCGGTCCGCCAATGATCTTGTTGCAGGGCAGCAATAAAGGCGGCCGCAACGTCTCGACTCCCTCTTCTCCCCTCGGGGAGAAGGTGCCCGTAGGGCGGATGAGGGGGCCGAAGACGCCGGCCTATCGAAGATAAGCGACGTTGGCATTAACGTGCCAGAATAGGTTTTAGGTGAGGGTTCGCCGTGTGGCCCCCTTGTATCTGCACGTTAGTAATTTCGTGCGATGGAAGCGATTGAGCCTCTGGCCGGGTGGCCACCCGGCCAGAGGCGTGACGAAGTCGCCCGTCCCCCCTCCGGTTACAACCGTGGATGAGCCTGGGATCTTCGTCATCGTCACGTACGACCGAATAGTCGCTTGGCTTCAACCGCACGCACAAGGCAGGTTACCGTGAACAGAGTTATATGTGGAGTGGATGTTTCGAAAGACTGGCTGGATGCGCATATCCGCCCATCCGGGACGTTTAAGCGTTTCGGCAACGATGCGGCCGGCATCGGCGCGCTTGCTGGGCTCTGCCGGGCCGAGAATGTCGAACTCGTCGTCATGGAGGCGTCGGGCGGTTACGAGCGGCAGGCCTTCCTGCTGTTGTGGGAGTTTGGGATCGCCTGCGCGCTTGCCAATCCGCGCCATGTGCGCCGCTTTGCCGAGGCCATGGGCTTTCTGGAAAAGACCGACCGCATCGACGCGGCGATGATCGCCCATTACGCCGAGACCAAGCGGCTGTCTGCCCTGTCGCCGCCGAAAGCCGCGCAGTTGCGCCTGTCGGCGCTGATGACGCGGCTGTCCCAAGTCACGCGAGACCTGATCGTTCAAAAGCAGCGCCGCAGTGCGGCCGGCGATGGGGCGATCGTGGAAAGCCTCGACGAGGTGATTGCGCTTTTGATGCGCCAGGGCAGCAGGCTGGAAGGCGAGATTGCCTCAATGATCGATGACGATCCGCTCTGGGCCTGCCTCAATCGGGCCTTTCGCTCGGTCAAGGGTGTGGCCGACCGCACCGTTGCCCGGCTGATGGGCGAATTGCCCGAAATCGGCCGGATCTCCAACAAGGCGATCGTCAAGCTGGCCGGCCTGGCGCCGATTGCCAACGACAGCGGCAAACGCAGCGGTCCCCGGCCGGTGCGCGGCGGACGCTCCGGACCGCGCGGCATCCTGTTCCTGGTCGCCGCCGTCGCGGCCAGACACGATCCGCATCTGGCTGCCTTCAGGCAAAGGTTGCAGAGCGCAGGCAAGCCGAAGATGGTCGTCCGTATTGCTCTCGCCCGAAAGCTCCTGGTCATTCTCAATGCAAAAGCACGAGATGCGCGAAGAGAATTCGAATGTGCAACTTGACAACCCAGATAGTCGCTCATCCGCCTGCCGGCACCTTCTCCCCGAGGGGAGAAGAGGACATGCCGTGATCTCCCAATTCCTCGCAACCTTTGTAAGGTGCGTCTACCACATACCAAAAAGGCCCCGCATCGCACGGGGCCCTTCCAGTTCCACCTATCGGACGACGTTACATCCAGTAGGGCGGCACGCCGTAGTAATCATAAACCCGGCGGCCATTGTCGTTGTACCAGGTGTCGTCATCGTCCGAATAGCTCGGGGCGCCTTCGATCTGTTCCTTGGTCAGGTCGATGCGGTAGCCGTCCAGCTGGGTGTCGTAGTTCAGCTTTTCCCAAGGCAGCGGATAGTGGTCGTGACCGATGCCGAGGAAGCCGCCGAAGCTCAGCACGGCATAGGCGACACGACCGTCGCGCTTGCCGATGATCAGGCGTTCGATCGAGCCGATATGTTTGCCGTCGGCCCCATATACGCGGGTGCCTTCGACGCGGTCGCTGGCGATCATCGAATGCGTCTCCTTCGCATTCGGGTCGCGGCGATTGGCATCGGTATCCTGATTCAACATTGTCGATCTCCTTTGGGTGTTCCTCGGATTGGGGATGCAAGATCAACGCCATGGCGGACTCAAAGTTCCCAACCTCCGGCACGATTGCGCGAGCAGTGAATATTGACGTTTACGTCAAGGTTATTGTAGCTTCATTCGGCTTGAACCGTTCAGGCAATGGCATAAGCTGCCGGACTGGAAGATGGAGGATCCTTCAGTCGATTCCCGGCCCGATGCCGGCGCGGCGGCCGCAAGGGAGAGAGGACAAGATGAACAGCATTTCCGTCCATCCGAACGGAGCCAAGCCTGAGAAGCCCTGGCTTGCCGCCTATCCGGAGATGGTTCCGGCCGAGCTTCCGCCGCTGGAACATGCCTCACTGGCGGAACTGCTCGAAAAATCCTGCGCCCGTTATACCGACCGCACCGCCTTTTCCAGCATGGGCAAAGCGATGAGCTACCGCGAGCTGGAGAGCCAGACACGGAAGGTCGCCGCCTGGCTGCAGAGCACCGGTCTCGAGAAGGGCGACCGCGTCGCGGTGATGATGCCGAACGTCCTGCAGAACCCGGTCGCCACCTACGCCATCCTCCGGGCCGGCCTCGTCGTCGTCAACGTCAACCCGCTCTATACGCCGCGCGAACTCGAACATCAGCTGCGCGATTCCGGCGCCAAGGCGATCTTCGTGCTGGAGAATTTCGCCCGCACGGTGGAGCAGGTTCTGAACAAGACCGATCTCCGCCACGTCGTCGTCACCTCGCTCGGCGAAATGCTGGGGGCCAAGGGGCTGATCGTCAATTTCGCCGTGCGCCGGGTGAAGAAACTCGTTCCCTCCTGGTCGATCCCTCAGCACAAGAGCTTCGCCCAGGTGCTGCGCGAAGGGGCGAAAAAGACGCTGCAGCCGGTGACGCTTGCCGGCAGCGACATCGCTTTCCTGCAATATACCGGCGGCACGACGGGCGTTGCCAAGGGCGCGGTGCTGACGCATGCAAACCTGCTTGCCAACAAACTGCAGCTGTCGCTCTGGCTGCGAACGGCCTTCGAGCGCAAGAAACAGCCGGAGGTCTTGAATTTCCTCTGCGCCCTGCCGCTCTACCATATCTTCGCGCTGACGGTGAATTCGCTGATGGGCATGTCGCTCGGCGCCCGCAACATCCTGATCGCCAATCCGCGCGACATTCCCGGCCTCGTCAAGGAATTCGGCAAGTCCGATGTGCATATCTTCCCCGGCCTCAACACGCTGTTCAATGCGCTGATGAACAATGCCGATTTCGCCAAGCTCGATTTCTCCTCGCTGATCATGTCGCTCGGCGGCGGCATGGCCGTGCAGCGCCCGGTCGCCGAACGCTGGCTAAAGATGACCGGCACGGCGGTGACGGAGGGCTACGGCCTTTCTGAAACCTCGCCCGTTGCCACCGCCAACCGCTTCGATTCGGCCGAATTCACCGGCTCGATCGGCCTGCCGATGCCCTCCACCGACCTCGATATCCGCGACGAGCAAGGCAAGTCGCTGCCATTGGGCGATGTCGGCGAGATCTGCATCCGCGGGCCGCAGGTGATGGCCGGCTACTGGCAGAAGCCGGAGGAAACGGCGCGGGTGATGACCGATGACGGCTATTTCCGCTCGGGCGACATGGGTTTCATGGACGCACGCGGTTATACCAAGATCGTCGACCGCAAGAAGGACATGATCCTGGTCTCCGGTTTCAACGTCTACCCGAACGAGATCGAGGAGGTCGCCGCCATGCATGCCGGCATCCTCGAGGCGGCTGCCATCGGCGTGCCGGACGGGCATTCGGGCGAAGCGGTCAAGCTCTTCGTGGTCAGGAAGGATCCGAACCTGACGGAGGCCGAGGTGAAGGCCCATTGCATCGCCAACCTCACCAATTACAAGCGCCCGCGTTTCATCGAGTTCCGCACCGAGCTGCCGAAATCGCCTGTTGGTAAGATCCTGCGCAAGGACCTGCGCGGCTGAATTTGACAGCTTTATGAAAATGAGGGCCATCCGCTTGCCGCGGGTGGCTTTTTTCATATTTCGAACCATGGCTGAACTTGATTTGCCCCCGATAAAGCGAATAGTTTCCGCAACCTTTCCGCCTCCAAAGGAGCCTTCCATGAACGCCATCGTCGAACAGCTGAAAAGCACCGCTGATGCCACCAAGGCAACCGACATCCGTGCCGCCTTCGCAGCCGATCCGCAGCGCTTTTCGCGCTTTTCCGTGTCGCTCGATGACCTGCTGATGGATTTTTCCAAGACGGCGGTGAATGACGACATCCTCAAGCTCTTGGTCAAGCTCGCCGAAGAAGGCGGCGTCGAAAAGAAGCGCGAGGAAATGTTCTCCGGCAAGGCGATCAATTTCACCGAGGACCGCGCCGTCCTGCACACGGCGCTGCGTAACCGTTCCAACACGCCGGTGCTGGTCGACGGGAAGGACGTCATGCCCGACGTCAACGCCGTGCTTGCCGCCATGGGCAGGTTTGCCGACGACATCCGCTCCGGCACGCTGAAGGGCGCCACCGGCAAGGCGATCACCGATGTCGTCAATATCGGCATCGGCGGCTCAGATCTCGGCCCTGTGATGGCGACGCTGGCGCTTGCGCCCTTCCATGACGGCCCGCGCGCCCATTTCGTCTCCAATATCGACGGCGCCCATATCGCCGATATCCTAAAGCTGGTGCAGCCGGAGACGACGCTGTTCATCGTCGCCTCGAAGACCTTCACGACCGTCGAGACGATGACCAATGCGCAGACGGCGCGCAAATTCATCGCCAAGGCGCTCGGCGAAGCGGCCGTCCAGCATCATTTCGCCGCCGTCTCGACGGCGCTCGACAAGGTTGCCGCCTTCGGCATCGACAGCGCCCGCGTCTTCGGCTTCTGGGATTGGGTCGGCGGCCGCTACTCGATCTGGTCGGCGATCGGCTTGCCGCTGATGATCGCTGTCGGCCCGGACAATTTCGGCAAATTCCTCGACGGCGCCCATGCCGTCGACAATCACTTCCGTAAGGCGCCGATTACCGAGAACCTGCCTGTCCTGCTCGGCCTGATCGGCTTCTACCACCGCAATGTGCTGGGTTACCCCACCCGTGCCATCCTGCCCTACGACCAGCGCCTGTCGCGCTTCCCGGCCTATCTGCAGCAGCTCGATATGGAATCGAACGGCAAGGGCGTCACCATCGACGGCACGCCGGTCGAGGGCAACTCCGGCCCCGTCGTCTGGGGCGAGCCCGGCACCAACGGCCAGCACGCCTTCTACCAACTGATCCACCAGGGCACGAGCATCATCCCGGCGGAGTTCATGATCGCCGCCAATGCCTTCGAGCCGGAGCTGCGCCATCAGCACCAGCTGCTGATCTCCAACGTTCTCGCCCAGTCGGAAGCGCTGATGAAGGGCCGCACCTTCTCGGAAGCCAAGAAGCAGCTGACCGACAAGGGCATGGACGACAAGAAGGCCGATTTCATCGCCCCGCATCGCGTCTTCCAGGGCAACCGCCCGTCGATCACCTTCGTCTACGACAAGCTCACGCCTTACGCGCTTGGCCGCCTGATCGCGCTTTACGAACACCGCGTCTTCGTCGAAGGCGTACTGTTCCGCATCAACTCCTTCGACCAATGGGGCGTCGAACTCGGCAAAGAACTGGCAACCGGCCTGCTTCCTGTTGTTGAAGGCAAGCAGAGTGCTGCTGGCCATGATTCCTCGACGCAAGGGCTGGTCGCGGCGCTGGCGAAACTCGCGAAATAGGCGCTCGAGGGCAGCGCATCACCTTAACCCGTGCGGCCGGGCAAGTGTCTCTGCCCGTCCTCCGGCGGCCTGAGAGGGCCGCCGACAGACTGCGATTGGCGCGCCCATTGAGCTGCCGACGCCGCCATTGGCGCCAATATCATCATTGCAAAACTGACATCGACGCGGTCGGGGGCGGGCCTGCCGCGCGACGGGCTCGTCGTGCGCAACCGGATGAAACGTTCTTCTAATGGAAAATTGTAGAAAGAATTCTTCCATTCCGCCGGAATCGTCCTAGATTCAAGCAAATTCTGTGCAATTGGTACTTCCGACGACATGGCCTATCAAGCCCGGGACGGCGCTCCGTTCCATTGTTTCCGCCGGCAGATACGGCGGCCCCTCGTCCGGATGGCTCGTTCGATATCAGTGCTTGCCCAGCATCGCCCCGTCACATTCAGGAAGTTCTCCAGGACGCCCATCACCTCGCGTTTCATGTCCCACCTCAACTGAAAGAAGCTTATGAGCCGTCTTATCGTTGTTTCCAATCGCGTTCCTGTGCCGAGCAAAGATGGTGGCGCCGCTGCCGGCGGCCTCGCCGTCGCGCTGCAGGCAGCCCTGCAGGAGCGTGGCGGCATCTGGATGGGATGGTCGGGAGAATCAAGCGGCGACAGGGAACCGGGCGCGCTGTCGCTGCAGCAGAAGGGCAATATCACCTATGCCCTGACCGACCTCACCGACACCGACGTCGAGGAATATTATCGCGGCTTTGCAAACCGCGTTCTCTGGCCGATCTGCCACTACCGCCTGGATCTCGCCGAATATGGCCGCAAGGAAATGGCCGGCTACTTCCGCGTCAACCGCTTCTTTGCGCACCGGCTGGCGCCGTTGATCGAGCCGGATGATATTATCTGGGTTCACGATTATCACCTCATTCCGCTGGCCGCCGAACTGCGCCAGATGGGGCTGAAGAACCGGATCGGCTTCTTTCTGCACATTCCCTGGCCGCCTGCCGACATTCTCGTCACCATGCCGGTGCACGAGGAGATCATGCGTGGGCTCTCGCATTACGATCTCGTCGGCTTCCAGACGGACTATGATCTGC
The DNA here is from genome assembly GCF_000172795.2 of Rhizobium sp. CIAT894. Taxonomy (NCBI): domain Bacteria; kingdom Pseudomonadati; phylum Pseudomonadota; class Alphaproteobacteria; order Hyphomicrobiales; family Rhizobiaceae; genus Rhizobium; species Rhizobium sp. CIAT894. The sequence continues at coordinate 514,644 of NZ_CP020947.1, read as the reverse complement.
AGAATTTCGCCGGCTATCTCAGACGGGAGGGCATCGGCGACGACCTCGGCAACGGGTTGTTCGATTCGCATGGGCGGATATTCAAGGCCGGCGCCTATCCGATCGGCATCGAGACCGCAGCCTTTGCCGAATTCGCCGAAAGAGCCGCAAACAACGTGATGGTCCAGAAGACCCGGCGCAGCATCGAAGGTCGCGACATGATCATCGGCGTCGATCGTCTCGATTATTCGAAGGGCATCATTCAGCGGCTGGAAGCCTTCGAGCGCTTCATCACCGTCAATCCGGCATACCAGAACAAGGTGACCTTTCTGCAGGTCACGCCGAAATCGCGATCGGAAGTGCCCGAATACGAGCAGATGCAGAAGTTGGTCGCCGAACAGGCCGGCCGCGTCAACGGTGCCATCGGAACGGTCGACTGGGTGCCGATCCGCTACGTCAACCGATCGATCAGCCGCAACGTGCTCGCCGGGCTTTTCCGGCTGGCGACGATCGGGCTGGTCACGCCGCTGCGCGACGGCATGAACTTGGTCGCCAAGGAATATGTCGCCGCCCAGGATCCGGATCGCCCTGGGGTCTTGGTGCTGTCACGCTTTGCCGGCGCCGCACGCGAGCTGAAGGGGGCGCTGCTGGTTAATCCTTATGATGTCGAAGGCACCGCCAATGCGATTGCCCGGGGGCTCGCCATGCCGCTTGAGGAGCGCCGCGACCGTTGGAGCATGATGATGGAACATCTGCTCTCGCACGACGTCTCGCTGTGGTGCGAGAACTTCCTGCGGGATCTGGTGGCTGTTCCCGATCTTCGGCCGTAGCGTGGGTCCCCCTTCTCCCCTCGGGGAGAAGGTGCCGGCAGGCGGATGAGGGGGCCGCACGGCACAATCCTCACGCGATCTATCCGCTGACGTATCTTGGAAAAGACCGGCTTCGCCGGCCCCCTCATCCGCCCTCGGGCACCTTCTCCCCGCTGGGGAGAAGAGGGAACCGAGACGTCGCGGCATGTCCCTTCGCCCCGCAAGCGGGGAGAAGGTGGCGGCAGCCGGATGAGGGCCGACGCTGGCTTAAGCTTTCGCCAGGATATCCACGACCTCGACCGGATCGAGATTTAGTTGCCTTGCGAGAGACAGGGCGTTTGGAACTATCCAAAATGGTGCGTCCACATCAAACGGGGCAGGGCCTCTCGACAGGTTGTAAAGAGACTTCGCACATACTTCTTCGAAGAGATACTGAGCCTTTGCAGTATGGTCGGACGTTTTCTCTGCTCGCAAAGTCTTGTGGCGTATGTGCTGGAAGAGATTGTGAGCCCGCGACCACGACCCTCTGTCGTCAACCATTTCCAACAATCGTTGGATGGTTTCCGTGTCGCCGCAATACGGCGCGAAAAATTGTAAAAGGCGCCGTGTCTGGGGAATCACAAGACCGTCTCCGAGGTGCCGCCTTCCTACAGCCCAATCTCATGCGCCCAAGGCGGATTGGCGCCGGCGCGGGAGACGGTGACGGCGGCGGCTTTGGCGCCGAGCGTCAGGGCGTTGCACACCGCCTGTTCGTCGAGCGAGGCGACCTGCGCCTTGGTCAGCAGGCCATCCCGCTTCAGCGAGGCCAGCACGCCGGCATCGAAAGTGTCGCCGGCGCCGACCGTGTCGACGACTGCGACGCGCTCGCTCGGCACCGTCACCTTGCGCTCTTTGGTATAGCCGGAAGCGCCTTCGGCGCCCTTGGTGATGACGACGAGCTTGGCGCCGTGGGCAAGCCAGTGGGCGGCGAGCGCGTCGTGGTCGCCATCAAGGCCGAACCAGTCGAGGTCTTCGTCGGAGAATTTGACGATGTCGGCTTTGGCCGCCATGCGCTTGATGCGGGCCATATGCGCCGGCTTGTCCTTAATGAAGCCGGGGCGGATGTTGGGATCGAGCGAGATCACGCGCTTTTCGGCTTCACGGTCGAGCAGCGCCTCATAGGTTTCGCCGCAGGGGCTCGGGATCAGGCTGATCGCACCGAAATGCAGCGCTTCGCAATCGTCGCCGAGGGCAGGCAGGTCGGCCTCGGTGATCATGCGGCCGGCCGTGCCTTCGTCGTAGAAGGCATAGGTCGCCTGGCCGTTGACGAGTTTGACGAAGGCGATCGTCGAGGGGCGCGGGGTGATGGCGCAGGGGCTGTAATCGACATTGGCGGCCTTCAGCGTCGCAAGCAGGATTTCGCCCATCATGTCATCGGCAATGCCGGTGAAGAAGGCGGTGGGAATGCCGAGGCGGCCGAGCGCGATGGCAGTGTTGAAGATCGCGCCGCCGGCATAGGGCGCAAAGCCCTTTTCGCCTAAGGTCGTGTCCCTTGGCAGCATGTCGATCAAGGCTTCGCCGCAGCACAAAATCATCGAATTCCTCCCAACAGCAGTGATATGTTCTTCAACCGATTAAGTGAGCTTTTGTCAACTGATTAGAGCGAAAGCTCACTGACGCCGCCATTGCGTCCCGACCAGGCGAGCGGCGCATCGAGGAAGGCCTCGACCTCTGCAAGCGTCTTGTCGTCGAACAGTTTCTGCGCCTTGGCGACCGCAAGCACGTTACGCCAGGTGGCGATATGATGCAGCCGGACCTTGCCGTCGGTAAAGCGCTGTTGGCCGAAGATATCGTAGAAGAACAGCGCGATGCCGTGATCGACGATGCCGCCGGCGGCGCGGACCGCATCGATGAACTTGAACATGCTGCCGCCTGCCGTCGTCAGGTCTTCGATGACGAGCACGCGCGAGCCTTCCGGCATATTGCCTTCGATCTGGGCATTGCGGCCATGGCCCTTCGGCTGCTTGCGGACATAGATCATCGGCAGGCCGAGGCGGTCGGCGAGCAGGGCGGCGAAGGGAATACCGGCCGTCTCGCCGCCGGCGATGCAATCGAACTGCTCGAAGCCGGCATCGCGCAGCAGGGTGCTGGCGGCAAAATCCATCACCGTCGAGCGGATGCGCGGGAAGGAAAGCAACTTGCGGCAATCGATATAGACCGGGCTCGCCATGCCGGAAGAGAGCTTGTAGGGCTGGGCGGCATTGAAATGCACCGCCTTGATCTCCCAGAGCATCTTGGCCACCAGTTCGGCCATCATGGCGCGGTCGGGAAATGTCGTCTGGATCATGCGGCTCTCCTTCAGCTTTGCTCCCTGCGGCAATAGCAGCAAGAGCCCTGCGTTTAAAGACGCAGCCGAGCCTATTCCCGCAACAGACGGTCGATATCGGCGATCTGCATCTTTTTGAACAGGACAAGCGCCTCGGCGCCCTCCGCAGCATCCAGCGAAACGGCATAGCGCACGGCGGCGGCCAGCAGCTGCATTGTCAGCCGGGCGATCGCCAGAAGCTCGCCGTGGTCGCGATCGGGCCACAGGCGGACGAGCACGGCGAGAAACGCCTGGGCGTGGAATTCCATGTCCTCGGCATCGATCTGCTGCAGCAGCTTGTCGGTATGGGTCGCATGCCAGAGATCGCGCATGACGGGCTCACGGCGGAAAAAGGCGTAATATTCGTCGACGATATTGGCGAGCGCGCCTTGCAGGGCCGCGGCGTCGGCGACCTTGGCCAATTCCGCCTCGACACAGCGCCTGCCCTCTTCGTTGAAGCGTTCGGCCAACGTCCGGATGATCGCGCTCTTGTCGGGGAAATACTGGTAGAGCGCGCCGAAGGAGATGCCGGCCTTCTCGACGATCTCGCTCATCTTGAGGCCGTCGCTGCCCTTGCTTTCGATCAGTTCGGCGGCGACGGCGAGGATCTTTTCGAAGCGTTCGCGGCCGCGCTGCTGGCTGGGGATCCGGCGCGGCTGGCCCGTATGCTGCTGACGCCTGCGCGGCGCGACGGCCTGTTCCGACAATGCTCTCTCCTTCACGGTTGACAAACAAAATAAGAGAGTTTATCTCATTTCGCAAATGAGAGAGTTTCTCTTATTTTATCCAGGAAGGAGCTTCGACATGCAGATCGTCCTTATCCTTTCACTCGTCGCCGCTGCGATCGGCAGCGGCCTTGTCGCCGGTATCTTCTTTGCCTTCTCGACCTTCATCATGACCGCCTTCTCGCGCATCCCGGCGGAACAGGGCATCGCCGCGATGAACTCGATCAACGTGACGATCGTCCGCTCGCCCTTCATGGTGCTGTTCGTCCCGACGGCGATCCTCTGCCTGGTCATCGCAGTGCTGGCGGTGATCAACTGGCGCGGCGGGGCGTCGGCGCTGATGCTGGCGGGAGCGGCGCTCTATGTCGTCGCCTCCTTCCTTTCGACCATCATCTTCAACGTGCCGATGAACGATGCCCTGGAAAAGGTGAGCGGCAACGGGCCGGAAGCGGTTGCGCTGTGGAGCACCTATCTCAAGGACTGGACGTGGTGGAACCATGTGCGAACGGTGGCCTCGCTGCTGGCCTCGGTCGCCTTCGTCCGGGCGCTGATGATGGTTTGAGAAAGCGGCGCCGGTAGCCCCGCGGGCTCACCACCCTTGCCAAGTCAGTTTAGGCCGTGACTGACATTGTCTGGTTTCACTAGCGGATGGCGTCTGACCGGGCGTCTGCGCTGTGAATAGTCTCCCGTGCCTACCCCACTCTCCGTCATGCTCGGCCTTGAGCCACTGCTGTCCGGTTTAAATTGTGTCACCATTGGAGGCTCATCTGGCCGGGATTTCCGGGAGGGTTGTTGCGTGGTTTTAGCAGGCGGTCGATCCTTTTGCGGTGCATCAGGTTGGTGCGCACCAGGCGGGCGAAGGCCAGCGGGCTTATGATGGTGGCCTGGTCGGCCTTTGCCATCTGCAGCAGCAGATAGGCGATCAGAGCGACGGCCACCTGGATGCGCACTGCATTTTCGCTGTTGCCGAGGAAATGGCGGATTTTCAGCGTCTGCTTGACCCAGCGGAAGAACAGTTCGATCGCCCAGCGGCGCTTGTAAAGTGCGGCGATCTCCTCGGCCGGGGCGGTAAGATCGTTGGAGAAGATGCGCAATATCTTGCCGGTTTCGATCCGCACGCCGATCTCGCGCACCGGCCGGTTCATCGGATTGCGGCGGCTCCTGGCCTGGCGCTGCGGCAACAGGCCGATGCGGTCGAACAGGATGCCGGCATCCTCGTTGACCGCCTGCTCGGCGCTCGCTGTCAGTTTCGTATGGGACTTGAGGCGGGTGACGATGCGGCAGCCGGCGGCATCCAGCTTCGCCCACCAGCCGAAATCGTAATAGCCGAGATCGAAGACATAGGTGGCGCCCGCCTCGATCGGCATCTCCTTGGCGGCGGTGATGTCGTTGACATTGGCCGCGGTGACGGCCGCATAGATCGGCCGTTCGGCATTGGCATCATAGACGACGTGCATCTTGGCGCCGCAGGCCTGATCGGAAAAGCGGGCCCACTGCGATCCCGCCCCGGAAAGTGGCAGACTGCTGCCGTCGATCAGATAGACCGCCTCGCCGATGGCCCGCTTGAGGCCGCGCCCGGCGCGGGCCAGCATCTGCGTAAACAACTCGGTAAAAACGGCGCTCGGACGCAGGCCGTTGGCATCGGCGAAAGTCGAGCGCGACACCGGGCGAGCGCCGAGATGGTAAAGGCGGGCACTATGGCTTTCCAGGGACCCGACGATCTCGCGCAGGCTGACGGCACCGGCAAGCTGGCCGTAAAGCAGGGCGATCAACTGGCTCTTCGTCGACAGCCGCCGAACATGCTTGTCGGCCTGATGCTCCTCCACAAGTCTTTCGAAGATCGTCCACGGAATCCGCTTCAACAGATCATGAAAGACGCTATTGTCATGCCGCACGGTGTTGCTCCTATTTCGTGTCCGAGATCGTCGCGAAACGCTCGAATACGAGTAGAATCAACACCGTGCACCATGTCCACTAAATTTAAACCGGACAGCAGTGGCCTTGAGCCGAGCATCCACGCCGGGTCCACCGGCAGTCGTGGCATGGATCCCAGGCTCAAGGCCTGGGATGACGGAGAGTGGGGTTGGCGTTTTCGCCAAACGTGCCGTCAGCGTACTGAGGCACGCCACAGCGGGTGTTTCATTCGGCCGGCACTTACCACACCCTCCCTGCTGTACTCAGGCTTCGACCCGGGGGGATGTCACGACTGTGCACGACGAAAGAGGCGTCAGCGGACTTTGTCAGCCGCCTCGCCTATGCCTGCTCGCAAAAAGCGATGCGGTTGCTGAAGGGGTCGATGACGGTCATCTCCAGCCCCCACGGTGCTTCCTCGACGCCCGGCTTCATGTAGCGATAGTCCTTGCCGGAGAGTTCGGCGTGATAGGCGCGGACATTGGCGACGCGCACGAAGGCCTTGGCGCCGGGGCTGGCATCGCCGGAATGTTCGCTCAGATGCAGTGCCATGCCGTCGCGCGAGACCTGGCAATAGAGCGGGAAGTTTTCGCCGAAGCGGTGCTCCCAATCGAGGTGGAAACCCAGGAAGCCGCAATAGAATTCCATGGCTTTCTCGACCGAAAAGATGCGGAAGATCGGCGTCGGCGGCTCGATGCCGATCACCGAGGGCGAAGCGCTCGCAGCCTCGATCTTCGCCGAGAGGATATTCCATTGATCGAGCCCGAACTGCCGGGCGACGATTTCGAGCGTCTCGCTATGGGTCAAGGAAATGTCGCGGTCGGCAAGCGCCTGCCGCAATGTCTTTGCCATGAGCTTGGCATCGCGAAAATCGCGCATGATGTCATCCTTCCGTTGGCGGCAAACAGGAAGATCAGTGCCCGCGTCTGCTGACCCGTTCGCCATCGATCGCCAAACGGCAAGGGACGTGAAGGATGGTATCGGGATGCATTCACCATAACGCCGAACTGTCAAATGTCGGGCGTCGCGGGGCGGCTGGCTGCATCCGGCCGAAGGCAAAGCTATGAGAGGATGCGGCCGGAATCAAGACGCGGTGCGCGATACCTCGGCCGGAACCGCTCTGAGGTGGGCGGCAAGCTCGACGCGATTGCGGCCGCCGCGCTTGGCGGCGTAGAGCGCCTTGTCGGCGGCACTCAGCATCGTGTCGAAATCCGGCATCTGCGAGCGGCCGGGGGCGACGCCGACGCTGACCGTGCATTTCAGCATCTGGCCGTCGATATCGATCTCGCGCGCCTCGAAGGCCCTGCGGATGCGTTCGGCAACCAGTTCGGCCCGGCCGGGCATGATCTCTTTCAGCACCAGCGCGAACTCTTCGCCGCCGAGCCGGGCGGCGGTGTCGCCGGCTGCAATGGGCTTGGAGTTCGTCGGCGAAGACCATGAGCACGCGGTCGCCGGCGACATGGCCGTAACGGTCGTTGACGGATTTGAAATGGTCGATATCGAAGACGATGACGGCGGTGGTCGTGCCCATCGGGCCCGCCCCGTATTGGTCGAAGACGGCGCGGCGGTTGAGCAGCCCCGTCAGCGGATCGGTGATCGCCTCCAGACGGTGGCGGGCGGCAAGGCGCCACTGATGCAGCGCCAGCGACAAGGCGCCGATCCCGGTCATGCCAGCGATGCAGACGGCGAGGCTCAGATCCTCGGCCCAATTGCTGGGCGCGGCCCCGAGCACCAGCTTGCCGTCGGCAATCAGCACGGCGGCGCAGAGCACGAAGGAGATCGCCGTGGCGGTATAGAGTGCGGCAATGCCGAGGATCGGCGCCGGTGCCTCGGCGCGGGCGAGCCAATATTGCCGGGCGGTGGCAAAGAGCAGGAGGGCGATGGCGAGATTGTCTGCGATGAAGGCCAGGCCGTCATAACCCGCCAGCATCGGCGCGACGGAAAAGATCATCGCGGCCAGCGCGCGCATAGCAATGGCCGGGATCGACAGGCAACCGGTGAGGAACTGTTTGCCGGCGCCCCAGATGGTGGCGAAACCGGCATGGAGCAGTACGAAGCTGCCAATGGCGAAGGCTGCTTCCGGCCGGTTGACATAGGCGCTGTAGACGAAGATTCCGCTGACGACGAGGACGAGGCCGATCGTAGCGGTCAGCAGCACGGTTTCGGCCCGGCGCACCAGCCAGCTGCCCATCAGGGTCACGGCAAGGCATGCCGCGGAGACACCGAGCGCCAGCAGGAGGGAGTTATAGTCAAGCGTCATGCTCTTCAGTCTCCGCAGCTGTAGTCGCGCCGGAATATCGGCAACTCATGGGGTCCGCGACGAGGACTGTCTTACGCATCCGTTAACAAATGATGCACCGCACAATGCAAATGTTACGCGTTTAACGTCGCGCCGAAATTTTAGATGAATTTTCGATTTAAAATTGAAATCCGGACGCCTACGCCTGCGGCATCACTTGCCAGTGCAGGGCAAACATCGGATCGAAGACGGTGACCGGCCCGGCGCCCGTTTCAATCTTCGCGGGAAAGACGACCGGTTCGGCCTGCCGTGAGAGCGTGATGCGCTCCTCGTTCGGCGAAAGCCCGTACCAGGCCGGGCCGTTCAGCGAGGCGAAGGCTTCGAGTTTGTCGAGAGCACCCTCCTCCTCGAAGACATGGGCAAGGCAGCTCATCGTATTGATCGAGGTGTAGATGCCGGCGCAGCCGCAGGCGCATTCCTTCAAGGGATCGACATGCGGGGCGGAATCGGTGCCGAGGAAGAAGCGGGGGTTGCCGCTGACGGCGGCGGCGCGCAGCGCCAGACGATGGTTTTCGCGTTTGGCGACCGGCAGGCAGTAATAATGCGGGCGGATGCCCCCGACCAGGATGGCATTGCGGTTGATGATCAGGTGATGGGTGGTGATCGAGCCGGCGAGATTTGATTGGGCCGCCTTGATGTAATCGATCCCGTCTGCTGTCGTCACATGCTCCATCGTCACCTTCAGCTCGGGCAGGCGCTTGCGCAGCGGATCGAGCACGGTGTCGATGAAGACGGCTTCGCGGTCGAAAATATCGACCTCAGGCGTCGTCACCTCGCCATGGACGCAGAGCGGCAGGCCGATCCTGGCCATGCGCTCCAGCACGGGCATCGCCTTTTCCAAGTCGCGCACGCCGCCATGCGAATTGGTGGTGGCGCCGGCCGGATAAAGCTTGACGGCGGTGATCAGGCCGCTTTCGGCACCCGCCTCGACATCGTCGGGGCTGGTGTGCTCGGTGAGGTAAAGCGTCATCAGCGGCTGGAAACGGTGGCCGGCCGGCAGTGCCTTGAGGATGCGGTCGCGATAGGCCGTGGCATCTGATGTGGTGACAACGGGCGGCACGAGATTGGGCATGATGATGGCGCGCGCGAAGGTGCGGCTCGTATCGGCGATCACGCCTTCCAGCATGGCGCCGTCGCGCAGATGCAGGTGCCAGTCGTCAGGGCGGCGGATGGTGATCGATTGCATGGCAGGCCTCCGAAGCGATGCGTCTGCGGCCTCGATACCACCATCCGTCATATCAACACAATCGCCACGGCATCACGCCAGCGCGATCTCCAGCGTCACATCGGCCGGACGGCGGTTTTCGAGGATCAGCCGGCCGTTCGGCAGGTCGTTGCCGTAGACCTTGGCGCTCGCTTCTTCCTCGGTCAGCCTATAACCGCGCCAGCGATCCCAAAGGCGCTCTTCCAGCACTTCGATCGGCGGGGCGAGCATGATGGTGTAATCGAAGATGCCGTCGAGTTCGGCCCATTTACCCTGGGTGAAGAGCAGATAATTGCCCTCGACGATGATGAAACGGTCCTTCGGGTCGATCGGCCGGGCCGAGGCGATCGCAAGCTCGCGAGAGCGGTCGAAGACGGGAACGAGCACTTCCTGATCTGCGGGGCGAACCGCGCGGACAATATCCAGGAAGCCGCGGACATCGAAGGTTTCCGGAATGCCCTTGCGGGCAAGCAGGCCGCGTTCGATGAGAACGGCATTGTCCATGTGAAAACCATCCATGGGCAGCACCGCGACGCTCTCGCCCTTCGCCTTCAGGGCGTCGGCGAGATTGTCGGCCATGGTCGATTTACCCGCACCGGGCGGCCCGGCGATGGCGATCAGGAAACGTTTGGCATCGCCGGCGCGGTTTAGAACCTCGCCGGCAATTTCGTCGACTCCAGCCGTCATGCCGCGACGGGCTCCGTCGGCACCGCCTTGGCGCCGGTCATGAAGGCGACGGCGTCGGACATGGTGTATTCCTTCGGATCGATCACCGTCAGGCGCCGGCCGAGGCGGTGGATATGAATCCGGTCGGCCACCTCGAAGACATGCGGCATGTTGTGGGAGATCAGCACGATCGGCAGGCCGCGGGCTCTGACGTCGAGGATCAGCTCCAGCACGCGCCGGCTCTCCTTGACGCCGAGGGCCGCCGTCGGTTCGTCCATGATGATGACCTTGGAGCCGAAGGCGGCGGCGCGGGCGACGGCCACACCCTGACGCTGGCCGCCGGAGAGCGTTTCCACCGCCTGGTTGATGTTCTGGATGGTCATCAAGCCGAGTTCGGACAGCTTGTTGCGCGCCAGCTTTTCCATCGCCGGCCGGTCGAGCATGCGGAACAGCGAGCCGAGCGGCCCGGGTTTGCGGATCTCGCGGCCGAGGAACATGTTGTCGGCGATCGACAGTGCCGGCGACAGAGCGAGGTTCTGATAGACAGTCTCGATGCCGGCCTCGCGCGCTTCCATCGGCGAGCGGAACTGCACCGGCTTGCCTTCGAGGGTAATCACCCCCTCGTCCGGGGTGACGGCGCCCGAGATCGCCTTGATCAGCGAGGACTTGCCGGCGCCGTTATCGCCGATAACGGCGAGGATCTCACCCGGATAGAGGTCGAAATCGGCATTGTCGAGTGCAGTCACGCGGCCATAACGCTTGACCAGACCGCGGGCGGTGAGAAGGGGTTCGCGAGCCATGATTACACCGAAACCTTTCTGATCCACTGGTCGATGGCGACGGCGGCGATGATCAGCACGCCCGTCAAGAGGACTTTCCATTGCGGGTCGGCGCCGAGCATGTTGAGGCCCATCGACACGACGCCGACGATCATGGCGCCGAAGAGCGTGCCGAGAATGGAGCCGCGGCCGCCGAAGAGCGAGATGCCGCCGATCACAGTCGCGGTGATCGCCTGCAGGTTATAATCGGTGACCGCCGAGGAGGGCGAGATCGAGCCGTTGCGACCGATCGAGACCCAGGCGGCGAAGGCGGCGATGACGCCCGAAATCGTGTAGACGGTCAGCAGCACCTTCTTGGTCTGGATGCCGGAGAGCTTGGCTGCTTCCGGATCGTCGCCGACCGCATAAACATGCCGGCCCCAGGCGGTGTGATTGAGCACGTACCAGAGTAAGAGGACGAGCAGCACCATGGCGATGACACCCAGCGTCAGTACGGCGCTGCCGACCTTGAAGCTTGCGGCAAAGAGATGCAGCAGCGGCGCCTGTTCGTCGACATCGGTGTCGCGGATCGTCTCATTGGCGGAATAGATGAAATTCGTCGCCATGACGATATTCCAGGTGCCGAGCGTGACGATGAAGGGCGGCAGCTTCATGAAGGCGACGAGGAAGCCGTTCAGCAGGCCGCAGAGCCCGCCGACGAGGAGGCCGCCGATAACGGCGATCGGCGTCGGGATGCCGTAGGTGATGGCGACATTGCCCATGATGACGGCCGAGATCACCATGATGACGCCGATCGAAAGATCGATGCCGGCGGTCAGGATGACCAGCGTCTGGGCGGCGCCGAGAATGCCGACGATGGCGATCTGCTGCAGGATCAGCGTCAGCGTGTAGGACGAGAAGAACCGTCCGCCGATCGTGACCCCGAAAATGATGATTGCCAGCACCAGCACGATCAGCGGCACGGCAGCCGGCGTCGAGTGCAGAAAATGCTGGGCGCGCTTGATCAGCGAGACATCCTGGTGCTCGAAGGAGGCGACGTTCTTGTCGCTGCCGTCGAGGACGCGTTCGAATTCCTGTGCTCCGGTCATGGTTCCTCCTCCGCATCCGCGCGCCGAACCCGCGCGGAGGCCGTCACCCATATTCATCCGTTCGTTGCTTAGCCGGTGGGGTGACGGCACATCGTCCGTCCAAAACGGCCGGGGATCAAGCCCCGGCCGCTTTCTCTTTCAATAGATCGGGCTCAGCCCCAGCACTTAGCCGTGCCTTCTTTGGTGTCGATCGACTTGACGCCGGAAACCGGCTTGTCGGTGACGAGCGAGACGCCGGTGTCGAAGAAGGACTTGCCTTCGGTCGGCTTCGGCTTTTCACCCGAGTCGGCGAACTTCTTGATCGCCTCGATGCCGAGCGACGCCATCAGCAGCGGATACTGCTGCGAGGTGGCGCCGATGACGCCTTCCTTGACCGACTTCACACCCGGGCAACCACCGTCGACCGAGACGATCAGCACGTTCTTTTCCATGCCGACGGCCTTCAGCGCCTGATAGGCGCCGACAGCGGCCGGCTCGTTTATCGTGTGGATGACGTTGATGCCGGGATCCTTCTGGAGAAGGTTTTCCATGGCCTTGCGGCCGCCTTCTTCATTGCCGTTGGTCACGTCATGGCCGACGATGCGCTTGTCGTCTTCGTCGCCGATCTTGTCCGGGTTCTTCGGGTCGATGCCGAAGCCGATCATGAAGCCCTGGTCACGCAGGACGTCAACCGTCGGCTGCGACGGAGTCAGGTCGAGGAAGCCGACCTTGGCATCCTTGGCCTTGTCGCCGAGCGTTTCCTTGGCCCACTGGCCGATCAGCTTGCCGGCGAGCAGGTTGTCGGTGGCGAAGGTGGCGTCGGCGGCATCGGCCGGCTCAAGCGGCGTGTCGAGCGCGATGACCAGCAGGCCGGCATCACGGGCCTTCTTGACCGCGGGCACGATGCCCTTGGTGTCCGAAGCCGTCAGCAAGATGCCCTTCGCGCCGTCGGCGATGCAGCTTTCGATCGCTGCAACCTGGCTTTCGCTGTCACCGTCGATCTTGCCGGCATAGGACTTCAGCGAAACGCCGAGTTCCTTGGCCTTGGCCGTCGCACCTTCCTTCATCTTGACGAAGAAGGGGTTGGTGTCGGTCTTGGTGATGAGGCAGGCGGAAACGTCAGCCGCCATCGCCGGAGCGGAGAAAGCGACGCCGAGCGCCAGCGCGCCGAAAGCGAGAACAGATTTCTTCATGGAACTCCTCCCAGAGTTTGCCGGCGCCGCCTCTCGCGGGGCCGGAATCTTCAGATATGACACTTCGCCGTGGATCTTTAAGCTTCCAAAGCCGTCCCGTGTCCTTGACGAGGCAATTAAGAGCGAAAAGAAATCGGCTTGTCAATAAATAAATCCAATTGAATTATTAATTCGATGTGGCATGCTCCATCGAATTAGGGCGTACAGCGCCGCGCGTCTTTCCGGACGCGCAAAAGGACGCTGTACCATTTTGAACTGCCGCATGATTGCTTAGATCGATTTCGATCCAAGCAATCATGCAGAGGGCCAACGATCGGGAGGAGCGGTCATGTCGTCCTTGGATGGACCGGCCAACATACCGGTCCCGCCACCAATTCTTAATCCGGCCGGCGGTGCGAACCAGGTCAGGGTGCGGGCCTATAACGAACGGCTCGTGCTGTCGCTGGTGCGTCTCTACGGCGCGCTGTCGAAGGCCGATATCGCGCGCCGCAGCGGGCTGTCGGCGCAGACCGTCTCGGTCATCATGCGGGTCCTGGAAAAGGAAGGCCTGCTGTCGAGGGGCGCGCCGGTGCGCGGCCGGGTCGGCCAGCCGTCGATCCCGATGCATCTCAATCCCGATGCCGTCTATTCCTTCGGCCTGAAGATGGGCCGGCGCAGCGCCGATCTGGTGCTGATGGATTTCGTCGGCCGCATCCGCATGCAGCTGCACAAGACCTATGCCTATCCGCTGCCGGACGAGATCCTCGCCTTCGTCACCTCCGGCATCCGCGAGATCGAGGACCGGCTCGACGCAAAACAGCGCGACCGCATTGCCGGCCTCGGCATCGCCGCGCCCTTCGAGCTCTGGAACTGGGCCGAAGAGGTGGGCGCGCCACCTGGCGCCATGGAGGTCTGGCGCGACGTCGACCTGCATGCCGATATCGCCGCGCACGTCTCCCATCCGGTCTTCCTGCAGAACGATGCGACCAGCGCCTGCGGGGCGGAATTGGTCTTCGGCGTCGGGCCGTCCTATCCGGACTTCGTCTATTTCTTCATCGGCTCCTTCATCGGCGGCGGCATCGTGCTGAATTCGGCGATCTTTTCCGGCCGCACCGGCACGGCGGGCGCGATCGGGCCGCTGCCGGTGCGCGGCAAGAACGGCGAGACCAAGCAGCTGCTCGAAATCGCCTCGATCTTCGTGCTGGAAAACATGCTGCGCGAGCGCGGCATCGATCCCGAGCCGCTGTGGTATTCGGCCGACGACTGGGTGGATTTCGGCGAGCCGATGGAGGCCTGGATCCAGGACAGCGCCAAGGCGCTGGCGCAGGCGATCGTCGCCGCCGCCTCGATCGTCGATTTCAGCGCCGCCGTCATCGACGGCGGTTTTCCCCATTGGGTGCGCAGCCGTGTGGTGCAGGCAACGATCGACGAAGCCGCCAAGCTCGACCTGCAGGGCGTCGTCATGCCCGAAATCATCGAGGGCGCGGTCGGCGCCCAGGCCCGCGCCATCGGCGGCGCCAGCCTGCCGATCTTTGCGCGTTACCTCACCGACCAAAACGTTCTCTTCAAGGAGGTAGACCATGCTGAAAGGACTTGACCCGCTGTTGAGCCCGGAATTGCTTTCGACGCTTCGGGCCATGGGCCACGGCGACGAGATCGCCATCGTCGACGGCAATTATCCCGGCCTCGAACATGCCCGCCGGCTGATCCGGCTCGACGGCCATCATCTCGTGCCCGTGCTCAACGCCGTGCTCAGCGTGCTGCCGATCGACGATTTCGTGCCAGAGGCGATCTTCCGCTCGACCGTCAAGGCCGAACGGGACAAGCTCGACCCCGTGCATGAGGAGATGATCGCCTGCTGCGCCCGCCACGAGCCGCACCGGCAGGTGGTGCCGCTGATCGGTGCTGATTTCTACGGCCGGGTAAAGGTCGCCCATGCGGTGATCCAGACCGCCGAGCCCCGGCTCTATGCCAACATCATCCTGCGCAAGGGCGTGATCTATCCGAAGGAAGCGGGCGCGCAGTCGGCGGCCGGGGTGGATCCGTTCGTCTATTAGGATGGAAAGACAGGGCGGATGCGCCCGTCTCCCAATAATGCAAGGAGCAGCGTTGAAGCGCGTCCTTCGAGGCTCCGACCTCTGGCCTGCGCGCCTCAATCAGAAAGGCTGCGGTTACGTTTCCGCCTTGGAACGAAGCATTCACCTACCCTCATGCCTGTGCTTGTCACAGGCATCCAGCGCGCCCAAGTCCTTGGGCGCGGGAGACTCTTTTCACAAGTCGTAAAAAGTCATTCACCGCGCAGACGCGCGGTGGCTGGATTCCTGTGACAGGCACAGGAATGAGGGTGGGGATACGGCAGCGCCCAGCACGGGACCTCAGTGATTCCGGAATGTCTGTGGGTCTGCCCCGCCTACCTCTGCTCGCAAAAAGCGATACGGTTGCTGAGGTACCCCGCAGGAGCCTCGAAGGACGAGGCGGGTGCGCCCACGTCCCAATTACGGGAAAACTATCCATTTTGCGCAGCGAAACGCCCGCCGCCTGATCAGGATAATGCGCCCTTAACCTTGGAAGCTCACAACAATCTAGCGGACTTGCCGGCGCTGTGTGTTTCGGCAATTTCTGCAGTGTTTGAAAATATATCGGAGACGATGCGGTTCTTCGAGCAGGCCATGATGGCTCTTCACGCAACAGGAGCCTGTTCCCATGCCTCGCATCCAAGCGCCCAGACCCCAGATGGAGATCCTGGCCTGGCTCGTGGTCTTCCTGCTTCTCTTCTGCCTATCCTGGCGCTTCCATTGGCATGAGGGGCTGGATGGCTTCATCGAGCAGCATCACGACTATCCGCTTGATCATGCGCTTCTTGCCCTGAATATTTCCGGGCTCCTGGGGCTCGTTTATTCCGCGCTGCGGATCCGGGATCTTTCCAGCGAGGTCAATCGCAGGCTGCAAGCCGAAAAGAACGTCGACTGGATTGCCTGCCACGACACGCTGACCGAACTGCCCAACCGCAGATTTCTGGATTCCATATGCGCGCAGGCGATGATCGATCAAAGGGCGCACGAGACCTATGCCGTGTTCAGCATCGACCTCGACGGCTTCAAGAAGGTCAATGACCTGCTGGGGCACGATCACGGTGATGCGGTGCTGAAGAGCGTTGCGCAGCGGCTCTCTTTGCTCTTTCCCCGTGAGCGCGTTTTCCGTCTCGGTGGAGACGAGTTCGTCGTTCTGGTGCGGCGCAGCGGAAATTCCGATCTTGTCGCTTTGGGCAACCGCATCGTCAGCGTGATCGGCAAACCGTTCACATTCAATGGTGTCGCCGCCGACCTCGGCGCCAGCGTCGGCTTCGCAGTTTACCCGGAGAACGGCGATGACCTCCGGCAGGTCATCCGCCATTCGGACTGTGCGATGTATGTAGCGAAAAAGCAGGGGCGCAACCTGGTGAAGCCCTTCGTCGCTTCGATGCAGGACGAGATGACGAAACGCATCCGGGTGGAAGCGGATCTCAGGTCAGCCATCAAGAAGGCTGAGATCTTTCCCTATTATCAACCGCTCGTCGACCTGAAGACGAACAAGATCATCGGCTTCGAGGCGCTGGCGCGCTGGAAGACGGCATCCGGCGAATTCATCCCACCGAACGAATTTATTCCGGTGGCCGAGGAAGCCGGCCTGATCGTCGACCTGACGGACCAACTGCTGCGCCGCGCCTGCACCGATGCACTTTCCTGGCCAAATGATCTTGTCCTGTCGTTCAACCTTTCTCCGATCCAATTGAGCGACCGGCTGCTGGGCCTAAGAATTCTCAAGATATTGGGCGATGTCGGCCTGCCCACGCACAGGGTCGAGCTCGAGGTGACGGAGAGCGCCATCATCCAGGACGCGGTCACCGCGCGCATCGTCCTCGACGACCTGGTGAATGCCGGCGTCAGGATTGCTCTCGACGACTTCGGAACAGGCTATTCCAGCCTCTCCCAGCTCTCCAGCTACCGGTTCGACAAGATCAAGATCGACAGGAGCTTCGTTTCCTCGTTCGAGACCAACGACAAGCAGGACAAGGTGATCAAGGCGATCATCGCTCTCGGCGCCGGACTTGGCGTGACGATCACCGCCGAAGGCATCGAAGAGGAAAGCCAGCTCCAGCGGCTTCAGGATCTCGGCTGCCACATCGGCCAGGGATATCTGCTCGGCAGGCCGGCGCCGATCGAGGAACTCACCGCAGACAAAGCAGCCGCCAAAGTTTCGCAGCGCCGTTGATGGGGCGAGGTGCGGCAGTCCAACCCGGAAAGATCTAGACTTCGGCACCTCGGCGATTTACCTTGGTACCCGGCGAGCCTGAAACTGCATCAGCTCTCAGCCCTTTCGCAACGCCTGCCGCAATGAATTTCGGTTCCGGCCTGCGCTTCAGCCCTCAATTCAACGTCATCTCACCGCGCAAGCGGGAGGAGTTTCCATGGCCAATGCCCAATGCGCCTGTGGCGCGCTCCGATTGACGTTGAGCGAACCACCACAACTGACTGCGCTGTGTCACTGTTTCGCGTGCCAGCGGCGCACCGGTGCGCCGTTCAGCGCCAACGCGTTCTACTCGATCGACTGTGTCGAAATCTCCGGAACGTCGACGGAATTCATTCGTACGGCCGACAGCGGTCGCCGGGTCCGAATGCATTTCTGTCCAACCTGCGGTTCGACCGTCTATTGGAAGGCCGATGCCGCGCCACACTGGATCGGGGTGGCGATCGGCTCCCTCGCCGACCCAGCCTTCGCGCCACCTGCTCTATCGGTATTCGAGCAGTCGAAACATGGATGGGTACAGCTTCAGGAAACGGTAGAGCGTTTCCAGGGCAGTCCAAGCGGCGGCCGGTCTTAGCGTGAAAGCCTCGGTCCAAGGCCCTTCCCCTTGTGGGCAGGGCTATCGCATATGAGCGATAAGGGAGATAAGGAACTGATCGTCCCATCCCGCCTTTTTGATTTTGCGTCGGATGGATGCCTTATCTGGGTGGGATCGGATGAGGTTGAGGGCGATCTTGCGCAGCAGTGCGATGTTTGCCGGCCCGTGATCCTTTCTGTTTCTGGCGGCATCCTCGCGGAACTGGACGTCGAGCACCCAATGCAGTTTGTTTTCGATCTCCCAATGGGTTCGGGTCACCTCGATGAGGGCGGCGGCCGACATGACCGTGGAGAGCAGGAAGTAGCGGACATGGCTGGTCAGGCGGCCATCGGCATGGCGGCTGGTGGCCTCGACGGAGCCGATGGCTTGCAGGCCGGGAAAGTCAATATCATCGACGGCGACGATGCTGGCGCGGCGGCTGTCGATGCGATCATGGTCGTTCTCGGCGGCGGTCTGGATGCTGTCGAGCGGCTCGATATCGTCAAGGCGGGCAATCGCCTGGGCCAGCAGGCCGGGTTGGTTGCCTTTCAGCGCCAGGGCATAGTCGCCGCCGGTGGCCAGGATGGCGCGGGCCGTGTCGGCGCGGCAATGCAGAGCATCGGCCGTGACGATGGCGCCTTCGAGCGACAGAAGCGCAAGCGCCTTGAGCACGCCTTGCACCTCGTTGCGGCGCGGTGCGGTCTGTTGGCCGATGACCAGGCCGCAACCGGCGGCCCAGACGTTGACGAGGTGCAGCGGCGTCGCCTTGGCACCGCGCTTATAGGCGCCGCGCACCGCTTTGCCGTCGACCGCCACCACGCCTTCGATGCCTTTTGCAAAGGCTTCGGTAAAGCGGCGGAAGGCGGCTTCGAAGGCATCCGGATTGAGGCAGCGGAATACGGTGGAGAACGTGTCATGGCTGGGAATGCCGTAGGGCAGCGGCACGATCGTCTTGAGCCACCTCTTCTTGGAGATGCCGAAGTCGGCCATGTCGGCACAGCTTTCGGCGCCGCAGACGATCGCGGCAATGGCAATGAACAGGATCGACATCAGCGGATGGCGCGTATTGCGCCCCCGAGGGTCGGGCAAAGCTTTAAAACAGGCGGCAAATCGATCCATCCGACCCTCCAAATCAACAGAGAGCCTTTGAATCGATCTGCCTCAATAAAACAACTGCTTACCGCCTATATGCGATTCCCCTGCCCTTGTGGGGAGGGCCTTGGGTCAGCCGGACAAGGGCTTTTGTGGTCCCCGCCTCGCCGATCTCCTCGGTTCGACGCCGCTCAAATCGGTCAAAGCGAAACCTGCGTAATCCGATTACGGAAAGGTCTGCATCACCTCTATGGTTCCGACGATCGCCGCATTGAAGCGATCCATCTCCTCGGCGGGTATCCAATATTCGAGATGCGCGCGGCCGCCCGCTTCCTGAACCGCATAGGTATTGAGATAATCTTTTCTCACCTCAAACCTGGTCACGAAGCCCGACCCGCTCCTCGGCACATTCCAGTCGCGTGCGATCTTGACTGCATAATCTTCCGACAGCACCGGATAGAAGATCGGCTGATCGGGCAAACGCGGGGGAAATCCCCGCATGTCGAGATCGCGCATAAGCGCCAGCTCCTCAGGCCCAACCGGACGCCACAGCGTTACGGTCTCGATATCTTCACTCATCTCGGTTCTCTCTGCAGCAATCCATAGTGCCTCGGCGAACAAGGCTGCATCTGCCCCAACCCTCAAATCTCCCCCGCCTGCGGCCCCCAGACATCCGTCAGGGCGAAGCCGCCGGGATGGGGATCGAAGGGGTCGAGGGCGACCTGGGTGAGGCCGAAGGTGAAACCGCGGCCGGTGATGGTGGGGATGACCGCCGGGCGGCCGGCGACTGAGGTGACTGCCTGCAGGCCGACTGCGAATTCCGAGCCGATGATCGATTTCGAGGTGAAGGTGTCGCCGGCCTTGGCCTTGCCGCGGGCGTGCAGCGCGGCGAGGTTGGCGGAATTGCCGGTGCCGCAGGGCGAACGGTCGGCGCGGCCCGGCCACATGGTGGTGCAGGTGCGCACCGTGCCGTCGGCCTCGGTATCGCGGAACATCACATAGGCGACACCTGAAATTGCCGGAATCTCGGGATGGACGACCTTGATGTCGCGGTTGATCAGCTCTTTCAGGATCATGCCGGCCTGGACGAGACCGGCGGCATTGGCCTTCTCGATCGTCAGGCCGATCTGGCCGACATCGACGAGCGCATAGAAGATGCCGCCGTAGCAGAGATCGGCTTTGATCCTGCCCCAATGCGGCGTGTCGATCCCGACATCGAGCTCATGCACGAAGGAGGGCACCATGGTGAGCCTGACCTTCTCGCAGCGGCCGTCGCGGCAGGTCGCCACCGCCTTGACGAGGCCGGCCGCGGTTTCCAGCGTCACTGTCGTTTCCGGCTCCTGCATCTCGACGATGCCGGATTCGAGCAGGGCCGTCGTCACGCAGATCGAGTTCGAGCCGGAGCTCGCATGCGCCTGGTCGGGCTGCAGGATGATGAAGGCGGCATCGGCATCCGGGTGCCTTGCCGGCAGCAGCAGGTTGACCGAACCGATCGGGGCGCCGCGCGGCTCGAGGCACAGGAAGCGGCGCAGTTCGTCGCCCTTCGGATCGGTGTTCAGCCAGTGCAGCTGGGCGGCGATGGTATCGCCGGGGATTTTCGGCACGCCGCCGATCGCGACGCGGCCGATCTCGCCTTCGGCATGAACATCCAGCAGCTGGATCGTGCGCTTCCATCTCATACTAGAAACTCCGGTTCGGGCGTGCCTGGGGCGACGCCGTCGATGCAGCCTAAATCAGTATCTGTCGATGCGGAACGGGGTCATGTCGACCGGCGGTTTTGCGCCGCTCACCATATCGCCAATCAGCCGCGCTGTCGTCGCGGCATAGGTCAGGCCGAGATGGCCGTGGCCGGTCGCATAGAAAACGCCCGGCATCTTCGACGACGGCGAAATGATCGGGATCGTATCGGGCAACGCCGGGCGATGGCCCATCCATTCCGTCGCCTCCTCGGCCTTCAGGCCGGGAAGCGCGCGCTGGGCATGGCGCACCAGCACCCGCGGGCGGCGGAAATCCGGCGCGGCGTCGAGGCCGGCGAGCTCGACATTGCCGCCGACCCGAATGCCGCCGGCCGTCGGCGTCACCATGAAGGCACGCGCCGGCCAGATCATCGAATAGCGCATGGAGATGCCGGGCTTCATGATCTGTGTGTGGTAACCGCGCTCGGTTTCGAGCGGGATCGGCTCGCCGAGTTTTGCGGCAAGGAACCGGGTGTGGACGCCGGCGGCGAGGATGACGGAACCGGCCTCGATCCGGCTGTTATTCTCGAGCAGGACAACGGCGGTGCCATCGCCCTTGCGCTCGATATTCCTCACAGCGCCGGAGAGGAAGGTGGCGCCCGCAGCCTTGGCGGCGTCAGTCAGTTTGACCACCAGCTTGTAGGGATCGCGGATCGACTTGTTATCGGGCAGCAGCACGGCCTTGGCGATAGCAGGCGAAAGGGCCGGCTCGTAATATTGGATGGCGCCGTTGCTCAACACCTCGAATTCGAGGCCGTAGCGCTGCATCATGGCGAGATGACCGCGGTCGGCGGCAAACTCCGCCTCGGTCTCGTAGATTGCCAGGCACCCCTCCTCGGTCATCAGCTCGGAGGCGCCGATCGCCTGCAGCATCTCCCTGAAATCGCCGAGCGCGCGCTGCGACAGGCTCATGCCGGCATCCTCGATCGCTCGGAGCCGCGACGGGCGGCCGGCTGCAAGAAAACGCAGGAACCAGGGCAGCATCTTTGCCGCATAGGAGGGCCGCAGCCAGACCGGGCCTTCGGGATCGATGAGCCAGCCGGGCATCTTTTTCCAGGTCGAAGGGCCGGAGCCGGCGACAAAATCGAGCGCGATGCTCGCCATATTGCCGTAAGAGGTACCGCGGCCCGGCTCACCCTTATCGATCAGCGTGACCTGAAATCCGCGCCGCTGCAGCTCGAAGGCGATCGAGGCGCCGATCACACCCGCGCCGATGACAACAACCCGTTTTTTCGTCTCATCCGCCATGCCATCAACCCATCCACACGGCAGTCAGGATTGCCGCTCGCCACCCTGATATATCAGATCGGCGGTGATGCCTATGAGATTTTTACTGGCTTTCGGGCAGGCCGGCGCCGACGCTGTCGCCGACCGAGCCGACGGTATTGTCCATCGACTGGCCGAGACGCTTCAGCTGGGCATCGTAATTGCGCCTTGTGCGCGGATCGAAGATCGCGATCGGCGTGCTGACGGCGACGCTGACGGCACTGCCGGCGGTCTGGGCCGCACCCATCGCCACTGCGCCCACCGCCTCGCCGAGGCCGACATTGGAATCGGTGATCGTCTGGCCGGCAATCAGCCGGTCGCCGATCAGCTTCACCACTTCGGGGCTTTCGGCGAATTTGCCGTGGTTCAGCCGGTCGCCGCCCTTCAGCTTGGTGAGATCGAGCACGGTGATGCCGGCCGCCTCAAGCTTGCTGCGATAGGGCTCGACTGAAGGATCGATCTGGCCGAGCCGATCGACATTGCCGGAGATGCGCCGCGACAGCGCCAGCGCCCGATCATCCCTGGAGACGAAGATGGTGAAATGCGGCTTGTCCTTGCCGAGGCTCATGAACTGGCGGCCGAAGACGTCGACATCGAGATCCGGCGAGGCGAGGATGACATTGTTGATCTTCGAAGCAACGTGGCCATTGCGGATCGCCATCTGCCGGAGCGCCTCGACGGTCAGCCATGTGCCCATCGAATGGGCCATGACGGTGACGTCGCTGACGGCCGGATTGGCGGCCGTGCGGGTGAGCAGCTCTTCCAGCGCATCGCGGGAATAGTTGGTGCTTTCCTTGTCGTAATTATAATCGAAGATGCTGGCACGCGACGGCCAGGTGAAGACGACGGGGGCGACATCGGCATGCGAATCATGGACGATCTGGGCGAAGCGGTAGACCGCATCCTCATAGCGGTTGTTGAAGCCGTGCACGAAGACCAGCACCCGGCGGCTCCTAGGCATATGGCCCTTCAGCCAGCTCTCGCCCGCCCGCTCGCCTTCCAGCGGATCGACGGACACGGTGACGAAATCGCGCAAGGGATCGGCCGGCAGCCGCTTTGGCCATTGCACCTGCCCGACCTTGCGATTGGCTTCCGGCGGGATGGAGATATCGACGGCATTGACGGTGAGCCCCGTGCCGCGTTCGCCGGAGAACAGCACGGCGGGATTGTCATCGGGCGCCCGGGTCGTCGCCACCAGCAGATCGACCTTCGAGGTATCAGGCGGCACGGTGCCGGCCGCCTGCATGACACCGACCGGCCTGCCGCCGCAGCCGGCGAGCGCCATTGTTGCAACCAGAAGACCTGTCAGGGCCGCATGCGAGGCGCGCCATTTGCCGATCATGGCCAAACTCCAACCGGTGCGCGCACCCGACAGGGGGCGCCCGTCCAAATAGTCCGACGACGCCGGCCGAGTCAAACAGCGGTGAAGAACTTGCTGGGAAAAAGAAAAGAGCCTGGCGCGGGAGGAGGTGCGCCAGGCTCTTGATCCTGACTGACAACTGGGAGGAGGAGTGTTGTCAGTCCGATGTAAGAGCGCTTGGGAGGAGGAGTGCGCTGCTTACAGAGATATAGATAGCCCATTCATTTGATCGGGAATAGCGAAAATACCGCAATGCAGCAATGCATCCAGCGCAATGCTTGCCCTGAAATTAACAGGTTGCCGCCTCATTTTTTAGCATATTTGACCAGGCGGTCAAAATTGTGCGGAAAATTTAGCCTGCGAGGAGGTTGCCGTCCGCCCCTCATCCGCCTGCCGGCACCAACCGGGGTCGAGCCACGGGTCTCGACCCGTCCTTCGAACCCCCGCTTGCGGGGCGAAGGGGATATGCCGCGACCTCTCCGTCCCTCGCTAACGTCTCGTGTGGCAGGTCCCCTCGCCCCGTTTACGGGGAGAGGGTTAGGGTCATATGCGCTAGGTTAGGCGATCGCCTAGACAATCGCATTGTTTTCGGCGTCGTCGTGTCGCCTCACAAAGGTTGCGCCGACTTCGAGAGAGAAGCTCACAGACGGCCTGCCACAGCAGTTGCCCGCGGATGGCGGCGTGAATGGTGGCCAGGGCCATCTTCATGAGCCGCCAGCGCGATGGGCTTGCCTTTGGGGTTGGCGTATCCAGAGGGGGAAGAGTCCGGGACTTGCCCGGCAATCTGTTCGGCGGTGATGGCAACGATCAGTCTGGCGAAGAGCCATGCCTGCGCCAGTTCCGGTTTCTTGGCCGGCAGATTGTCGAGGCCGGCCAAGCTCTTGAACCGTTTGAACGCCAGCTCGATTTGCCAGCGGAAGCGATAGAGGGTGAGAATATCGGCTGGCGGAAAGGTGGCGACCGGCAGCGCGGTTAGCAGCAGAATGTACTTCGCCGCCTCCAGACTACGCGGATCAGGTTGTTTGCCGCGCTTGCTGGCGGCCTTGAGCAGGCGCGTCTGCTCGGCTTCCACCTGTTGCGGATCCTTGTGCCGGACAACAAGGCGCAGGACCAGTGGCACCGCCGCCTTCACCCCTTCGTGGATACGGACCATCAGTTCACTTTCCTGCTCTTTTTGAGCGGCGAGCGCGGCAAACAGATCAAAAGGCTCGCCGTTCGGCTGCAGCAGCCGCAACGAGTTCCAGCCGGTCCGCACGATGAAGTCTGCACCGGCCTCGATCACGGGCCGCAGATCGCGCGGTTTTGCATAGTAGCGATCGGCCAGCACGATATCACCGGGTGCGTAGGTTAGGCGCTGGAGGTTTTCGGCGCCATGGATGTCGGTCAGCTCAAGCTGATCGACCTGAGCCGTTGCTAGGTCGTAGCCGACATGCAGCCGCCATGACGTGCGGTCGGCACCTGGGTGACAGATCGACGTTCCGTCGAGCGCACGCAAGCGGTATCCCGCCCAACGCCCCGCCGGCACTGTGGTCTGTTCGGCAATCAGCGCGGCCACGATATCGCCAAGCCAAGGGGCTGCTTTGCACAGCCGCTCAAGCAGCGACGGGTCGGACAGCCGCGCGATCCCGCCCGCCTCGGCCCATGCACAGGTCTCGCGCAACGACATGCCAAGGCCGCCATAGGCAAGCGCCAGCCGCAACAGCGTCTCGGCGTTCTTGATTTCCCGCACCCGCGTGAAGGCACCGCGCAACCGCGCCGTTGCTTCCAAGTCGAAACCAGCCGGAAGCCGCGCGCTCACTTCCGGCCAATGATCCAAAATCTCAGGACGAATCTTCATCCCAAGCTTGAATCACAACAAGATTCCTCGTGTCCAGGGCTAAACCTAGCGCATATGAGGGTTAGGGTGAGGGGCAGCGCTGGGCACTACCGGCGATTACCAATTCGCCCCCCTCAAGCCGCCTTGAACAGCTTCCGGCCCTCGGCATCGAGCGCCGAGAATTCCTCGTCCGACAGCGTGATCTCCACCGCAGCGACGTTTTCCTCGAGGTGTTTGACCTTTGAGGTTCCGGGGATCGGCAGCATCACCGGGCTGCGCTTCAGCACCCAGGCGAGCGCGATCTGGCTCGGGGCGGCGTTGTGCTTTTTGGCGATGGTATCGAGCAGCGAGCCTGGCTTGGCGAGGTCGCCGGCAGCCAGCGGATACCAGGGGATGAAGCCGATACCGTGCTTGGCGCAATAGTCGAGCACGTCCTCGCTGGTGCGGTCGACGAGATTGTAGCGGTTCTGGACGGTGGCGACCTTGAAGTGCTTCGAGGCCTCCTCGATGTCGGCAACCGACACTTCGCTCAGGCCGGCATGGCGGATCAGACCGGCATCGAGCAGCGATTTGATGGCATCGAACTGTTCCCTGGCCGGCACCTTCGGATCGATGCGGTGCAGCTGCCAGAGATCGATCTGCTCGAGGCCTAGATTGCGCAGGCTCTTATGGGCCTGCTGGATCAGATATTCCGGGCGGCCGACGGGCAGCCAGATATCGGGGCCATGTCGGGTCAGGCCGCCCTTGGTGGCGACGACGGACTTGCCGCCATAGGGATGCAGCGCTTCCTTGATCAGCCATTCGGAGATATCGGGACCGTAGGAATCGGCCGTATCGATGAAATTGACGCCGAGTTCCGGCAGGCGCTTCAGCGTGCGGATCGATTCGGCGTGATCGTCGGGCTCGCCCCAGATACCCTTGCCGGTGACGCGCATGGCGCCGAAGCCGAGACGGTTGATCTCGATCTCACCGCCGATCTTGAAGATGCCTGACTTGGCTGCGTTGTGACTGGACATGGTTTTTCCTCTCTTGGTCAATGAGATCGGTCAAATTCGGCGGAACGGTCGGAAGCCGCCCGCTCCACCGGCCACGGCATGGATGCCGAGGCTTTTGGAGATGCCTTCGAGTTCGAAATGTCTGCCCTGATCGAAGCGATGCCCGGCATGAGTCCGCCTATATCGCGGTGATGGATGAGAATGCGGCCGCTGCGACGCTTGCACATATAGGACGGCACCGGGGGGATAACAGTGACAGCGCTGAAAACATCGACAGCGCGGCTCAGGCGAGGCCGTCAAAGCCTGGTCTTGGCCTCATCGCCAAATTCCGCCAGGATGTTCCAGAGTTCGGCGAGGATCTCCCGGGCGAAATCCTGCAACGAGGCGCCCGGCGGGCGCTGCTGCCAGAGTTCACCGCCGACGCGCAGCGCGCCGATGACGACGGCGGCAAGGACGCGCATCCGCGAGCGCTCTGCCGGAGCATTTCCCGTGCGCAGCAGCAGCGCCTCGGCGAGCGCCTGTTCGAGCCTGGCATATTTCAGCTGGTCGCGGGCCCTCAGCGCCGGCGTGCGATGAATGAGTTCGGCGAGCGCCAGGCCACGCTCGTCGACAGAGGCGATGACGGTTGCGGTGATCGCCGCCTCGACTGCCGCGACCGAGGGCTCTTCGGCCGGCCTTGCGGCGATCTCCGCCATCAGCCGATCGGCGAAACTATCCTGCCAGGCGAAAACCACCTCTTCCTTGGAGGGAAAATAATCGAAGAAACTGCGCTTGGAGACGTCGGCCGCCTCGGTGATGTCCTCGATGGTGGTGGCCTCGAAACCGCGCTGGAGAAAGAGGGTCATCGCCGCCTGCTCGATGCGCTCGCGCGTCTGCCGCCGCTTGCGCTCCCGCCGGCCTTCGGTCTCTTGCCCCCGCTTGCTCTCAGCCATTCCCGCCCGGCATCATCGTTCAGCCGCCGGTTTCTCTGGAAAGGGCGGCGACATCGTCGAGTTCGGCTTCGCTCTCACGATAGCTGAAGCGCTCGCGCGACAATTCCAGCGGCTCGCGGCGCGAAATCCGGTAGACGGAGGCCGGCGGCAGGTTGCGCACCGTGCCGCCGATGCGCACCGCCTCCAGGCCGAGGCGGTCGAGGATCGGCCGAGGCACCGGGCAGCGCGGACCATAGGTGAATTGATAGACGGCGCCGCCCGGGCGCATATAGGCAAAGGCTCCGGCCACGATCGCGGCGATCTTGGCCGGCGACATCGACAAAAGCGGCAGGCCGCTGACGACAGCGCCGACCGGTTCGCCCTCGAAAATACCGGCCTCGGCGAGTTGGGCGGCATCCATCTGCAACACGCGCGCGCTCGGGAAACGCCCCTGCAGCGCGGTGATGAACTCCGGACCGTATTCGATCAGGGTCAGATCCGCCTCGCTGACGCCGCGGGCCAGCAGCGCCCGGGTGAAGACGCCGGTGCCGGGACCGAGCTCGATGATCGGCCCATCGAGCGCGGCAATTTCACTGGTCATGATCCTGGCCAGCGAATCCCCCGAGGGCGCAATGGCCGCGACCCGAAGCGGGTTGCTGATCCAGGAGCGGAAAAAATGCAGGAAATCGGCGCATGCAGCCTTTGCGGTCATGATTATCCCACCTGTCTGAAATTCGATTGATTATGAAAAACGACCATCGCGGCGAGCATGGCAATTCCAAGGCAGATACGTCAATTGCTCTACACTGCGGCTTTTCGCATCAGCATCATCCACAGCTTGTGTGATTTCGTACTTAGTGCATTTTTGCACTTGATGCAATATATTGACTTCTCCCTTTCGTCATGCCGGGCTTGGCCGGTAAAAAATATCGCCTCGGCGCCGGCCCATCCGCCTGCCGGCACCCTATCCCCGTTTTGACGGGGACAGGCTTAGGGCGAGGGACAGCCTTCGACTGCCGCAGACGTCCTCAGTAATTGCAGCTGGAGCTGCTCGTCGGGTTGAAGCCGAGCTTGCAATCCATATTCAGCGGCTTCTTCGGGTTCGTCATATAATGTGTCGAGCCCGTGCTTTCGGCACGCTCGCCGATCGAACCGGTGGCGCGTCTGTCATGCTTGGTTTCCGCCTGGGCAACCGGGCGCGCGGCCGCACCCTGCTCGGTCGCACTCGACTGGAGAGGAGCTGCCGCGGCAGAAAAGGCCGAGAGGCCGAGGATTGCACCGAGTGCGGCGGCCATCAGGCCGGTCTTGAAAGTGGGGGTCATTATCGTCTCCTTGGGAGGATTTGAGGGAATTTACACCCCGCAACTAGCAGGGGAATCGCATATAGGCGGTAAGCAGTTGTTTTATTGAGGCAGATCGATTCAAAGGCTCTCTGTTGATTTGGAGGGTCGGATGGATCGATTTGCCGCCTGTTTTAAAGCTTTGCCCGACCCTCGGGGGCGCAATACGCGCCATCCGCTGATGTCGATCCTGTTCATTGCCATTGCCGCGATCGTCTGCGGCGCCGAAAGCTGTGCCGACATGGCCGACTTCGGCATCTCCAAGAAGAGGTGGCTCAAGACGATCGTGCCGCTGCCCTACGGCATTCCCAGCCATGACACGTTCTCCACCGTATTCCGCTGCCTCAATCCGGATGCCTTCGAAGCCGCCTTCCGCCGCTTTACCGAAGCCTTTGCAAAAGGCATCGAAGGCGTGGTGGCGGTCGACGGCAAAGCGGTGCGCGGCGCCTATAAGCGCGGTGCCAAGGCGACGCCGCTGCACCTCGTCAACGTCTGGGCCGCCGGTTGCGGCCTGGTCATCGGCCAACAGACCGCACCGCGCCGCAACGAGGTGCAAGGCGTGCTCAAGGCGCTTGCGCTTCTGTCGCTCGAAGGCGCCATCGTCACGGCCGATGCTCTGCATTGCCGCGCCGACACGGCCCGCGCCATCCTGGCCACCGGCGGCGACTATGCCCTGGCGCTGAAAGGCAACCAACCCGGCCTGCTGGCCCAGGCGATTGCCCGCCTTGACGATATCGAGCCGCTCGACAGCATCCAGACCGCCGCCGAGAACGACCATGATCGCATCGACAGCCGCCGCGCCAGCATCGTCGCCGTCGATGATATTGACTTTCCCGGCCTGCAAGCCATCGGCTCCGTCGAGGCCACCAGCCGCCATGCCGATGGCCGCCTGACCAGCCATGTCCGCTACTTCCTGCTCTCCACGGTCATGTCGGCCGCCGCCCTCATCGAGGTGACCCGAACCCATTGGGAGATCGAAAACAAACTGCATTGGGTGCTCGACGTCCAGTTCCGCGAGGATGCCGCCAGAAACAGAAAGGATCACGGGCCGGCAAACATCGCACTGCTGCGCAAGATCGCCCTCAACCTCATCCGATCCCACCCAGATAAGGCATCCATCCGACGCAAAATCAAAAAGGCGGGATGGGACGATCAGTTCCTTATCTCCCTTATCGCTCATATGCGATAGCCCTGCCGCAACTAGGAAGGCGATCTGTCACAAACTACGGCCCGAAAGCAGGGATCACAGACATGTGAGCGGGGGCCACAATCGAGAAAAAGGCGGCTCATCGCCGCCTTTTCATTTGCCGGCTCAATAGCCGTTATCGCAGGGCATACTGCCGGGACCGATCGATCCGGAAAACGTAGGGTTGCACATTTCCGGAACTGCATGTCTGTTCACCGGCTGGCGGACGATGGCACCCGTAGTGCCGGCTTCGACGCCGAAGGCGGCAAGCGGATACCAGTAACCATCGGAATGGCGGCGGGTGCCGGGGCGCTCGGTTCGGAAGCCTTGATAGCCACGCCAGGTCCCGGCATGTGGTTTAAATTGCACTATATTTTCGGCCACGACATCGGGCGGCCGAACCATCTGGACGGCGGCGGCCTGCGCAGGGACGATCGACGCCAGGGCGAGAAGGCCGCTCAGCGCGGCGGTGCAAGGGGCAAGTCTGAACATCTTCATGATAAACCCTCCTTCGTGGATTTACCTGACGAAAATGCCTTTCCCGGCCGCGGAGTTCCGCGCCCTCATGCAACTTCCGGAACTTGTGATTGCAAGCGATCCGGCGTGACCAAATTGCCAAAAAACGTGAAAAGTCGCGATCGGCAGAAGAGGTCGAACGGCGCTGGGGCGAAAAGCTGAATTCTCTGTTCTCAGTTCGCGTATAATGTCCGGTAGCCCTGGCCGGAGAGGCAGGCGACATATTGCCGGTGGGCGGCGGCGCGCGCCGTCGTTTCCGCCTCCAGCTCATCAGCGTTGGCATAACCGGTCAGCTGGGCGCGCAGCTGATACTGCCTCCTCGCCTCGTCATACATGGCGTTGCCGTCGGTCATGCAGATGCTGTGCGCAACGGCGGGCGGATTGACCGGCACGCCGATCGCCAGCAGCACCGGATCATTGGCGTGGTCGATGCAGCCGGCCAGCGCCGTCACCATCGCCAGGACTGCCGGAGCCCGAAAAATTCCCACCGTCATGCATTCCTCCGGCCGAACCGCCTCTGAGATCATCAGACCTGCGGGTACATCAGCAAGGTTGCGCGAAACTAATGCACGTCGGCCGGGCCTGTGCAGCGATTCCGGCATGACGACATGCACAAGGACAAGAACGAAGGCTCACGTTTGACGCGACGGGCTTGGGGCAAAGCGATCTTCGAGGCAAGGCCGTCACCCGCCGCCCATAAGTTTAAATATTGCTTAAATATTATATTAATGCTTACTTATAGTCGCAGACGCTAATCTCTCCGAGGAGGAAGATTATGGCTTCGCCGTGGGTAAACGACGCGCTGTCGCACGCGCGATCGGCATTTTCCAGCAAAATCAACACTGATATCCTCGAGGTCGGGGGCGGCTCCCGCACGCATATCCCCTTGGAAGGCGCGCGATATACGGTCCTCGACATCTCGAAGGAGCAGCTCGCGAGGAACAAGGACGCCACGGAGCGCATCCTCGGCGACGCGCAAACCATCGATTACGGCGATCGTCACTTCGACGCCTGTGTCTTCTGGGACGTTCTCGAACATCTGGAAAGCCCCCGCTCTGCCCTGTTGCGAGCCCATGACACCCTGTCTCCGGGTGGCCTGGTGTTCGTCAAGGGCCCGATCCTGAACTCGGCCAAGGGGATCTTCACCGACCTCACACCCTGGTGGACCCACGTCTTGTTCTATCGCTATGTCCTCAGGCAGAAAAACGCCGGCAAGCCTGGTTATGCGCCCTTTCGCGTCGAGCACGCCGCAGAGGCATCCCATTCCGAGATTGCCGGGACGCTGAAGGAGCTCGGCATGGATATCGTCTTCGTCGGCGAGTATGTGTCGACCCAGGTGCATGCGCTCAAGAGCCGAATTCCTCCGCTTTATTGGCTTTACGAGGCTTTCGGGCTGCTGCTCCGCACGACTTCGGCCGGAAGGATCGGCGGGCGGGAGACGGAGTTTCTGATCGTGGCAAAGTGCCTTCGTTAGCCAACTCCCACCAAACTCTATATAGCAGTTCGGAATCCCGAAATTGGTTGCGGCATTGAAATCCCTTCATATTTTTCCGGGCTCACCCCTCAGGAAGCGCGGCGGATTTCGGAATCCCGAAGCGGCAGTATTTCGGGATTCCGAAGCGGCGTTTTTTTCTTCCTGCCGAGGCGCCCGCGTTTGTCGGCGGCAAGCTTGCGGTCGGTCTCGGACCATTTCCGGCAGTTTTCGGCCGTGCAGCGCTTCCACTCGTCGGTCGCCGGCGCACCTTCATGATCGCCGACGAATGTCAGCGTGAACCGGTTGGGATGCGCGACCCCGCTGCCGGCCCGGCCGCGGCGCACCTTGATGAGCCCCTTATATTCCAGCTCATCGAGCGCATCGGCGACATATTCGCCGGTGACACCATAGGACACGAATTGCGGATGGGTCACGACAAGCTTGCCGTTTTCCAAGGCGGCATGGGCGGTGTGTTCGATGACGATGCGGAAGAAGGCGCGGCAGGCATTGGCGCTCAATGTGGTGAAAGCCGGCGATTCCAGCAGTTGGATCGTCAGCCATTGCCAGCGAAGGCTGCCGTCATCGCTTCCGCCGGGCGGGGCGGTATGCTTGCGCACCATCGCCCGCGTCTTGCCGGCACTGGTTCGGCTCTTGTCACGAGGGTTGAATTCCACCATCAGCCCCTCGCCCCTGTTGCCGGCCGACCTTTCGGCAATCTGCCTGTGCTGCGCGACGGGCAATTCTGTCCAGAAAGCGGACAACGACCCAGGATCGTCCCGGCGGCCACCTCGCCGATAGGGAAAAATTTGCTCGACATCCGGCATTCCATGGTTGCAACTGCGGACAACTTAGCGCAGGAACGATCCACAGCATAGGAAAATATTCTTAATTTTGATCTTATGTCACCACGGCCTTCCTGCTAGGATGTTGCCAGGGACGAATGACACGCGGCAGGAGACGGCGCGAATGATCGGCATGTGGGAAAAGACCGTGGTGGTTTGCGGCAAGCGATTGCTGGCCTTGTTTTCGATCTTGCTGGCAAGCGCCGTCCAGGCCTTTCCCTGCGATCAGCCGATCAAGATCTCCAATTGGTCGCTCTGCGGGATCGCGAATGTGAGCGACGAGGGCGGC
This sequence comes from Rhizobium sp. CIAT894, assembly GCF_000172795.2. NCBI lineage: Bacteria > Pseudomonadati > Pseudomonadota > Alphaproteobacteria > Hyphomicrobiales > Rhizobiaceae > Rhizobium > Rhizobium sp. CIAT894. Next base: position 482,005 of record NZ_CP020947.1, on the reverse strand, counting down.
GACGCTGATTGGAAAGCTGTGCCTGAGTGGACTCGTCAGAAAGCCGTAAGCGCGCATTTCGAAAACGAGCCGCGGCTCTTAGCAAACCACGGACTTTGCAACGCCAAGTTCCAACGTGTCGTCCTCTGCCTGCCGGGATGGGAAACGGGCGACCCGGATGAGTGCTCATATCTGATTTGCAGTGGCTATTACTCATCCGTGTTCGCGAAGAGAGAAACGGCAGACCATTTGAAAGAACATTAACATGACCGCATTGTTCTCTCGGGAATGGATGGGGAAGAATTGGAGTTGCGAGGCCCGGGCGCTTCGATTGTCGTGCGGCTGCGCCCGTGAGAGCGCCACCGATCCTTGTCATGGATTGAGCCATCGGCCGGCTGCAAGCGCGCCCGTCTCGTCATAGGTCAGCAGCGCCCTTCGGTTGTCCTGCCGGCGCAGCTGGAACCAGTCCAGCGCCCGGGCGCGAAAGATCAACAGGCCGAAATGCGGCTTTCCCTCAGCCTCATCCGCAGGCTTCGGTAGACCCGCCCCGTCGATCGCGTCGAATGCAACCTCGTCGCCGGGCGGACCGCCTGTGTAGGTCGTCCGCGTCCAGGTGGAGAGCCTGTCCCAGGCGGCGTTCGCCTGATCGCTGCCTGCGGCGTGCAGTTCGACTATCCCCTCCAGCCGAAACTGCAGCCGGGTCTGCGGGCAGAAGCCGAGCACTGCCGCATGGGGATTTGCCGAAAGCTCAAGCCATTTCGGGCTGCGCATATCGGTGTGAAATTCCAAAAACCGCAATGACCGGTCGGCGCGCCGCAAGACCACCATACGCGCCTGTGGTCTCGCCTCGGCATCGACGGAGCAGAGGTTCAAGAATCGGAAACCCGACTGCGGGTTTGACGCTGCCGCTTCCAGCTCTCGCCATGCCGAAGCGTCTATATCGGCAAGGTTCAACGGCACGCCTTCCTGCTCTGTCTCCATGGCGCGGCTCAGACGGAACGGGTAATGCCGCCATCGACGCGGATGTTCTGGCCGGTGATGTAGCCGGCGCCTTCGGAGAGCAGGAAGGCAACCGTCGCCGCGATTTCCTCGGCCGTGCCGTAGCGGCCCATCGGCACGCTGTTGCGCCGTTCGTCGGTGGCGGGCAGGCTGTCGATCCAGCCGGGCAGGACGTTGTTCATGCGGATGTTCTTCGCCGCATAGGTATCGGCAAAGATTTTGGTGAAGCTTGCGAGCCCCGCCCTGGCAAACGCCGAAGTCGGGAACATTGCAGAAGGCTCGAAGGCCCATGCCGTCGAGATGTTGACGATGGCACCGCCCCCTTGAGCCTCCATGATCGGCGCGACCAGCCGGATCGGCCGCACGGCGCTGAGGAAATAGACCTCCAAACCCTTGTGCCAATCCTCGTCCGAGATTTCGAGGATCGGCGCGCGCGGGCCATGGCCGGCGGAATTGACCAGCGCGTCGATCCGCCCCCATCGTTCCATCGCCAGATCGACGAGCCGTTTCACATCGTCGTTCACCAGGTTCGAGCCGGTGACGCCGACACCGCCCAATTCCTTGGCCAGCGCTTCGCCCTTGCCCGACGAGGAGAGCACCGCAATGCAATAGCCGTCCCCGGCCAGTTTCCTTGCCGCGGCGGCACCCATGCCGGAACCGCCTGCGGTGATGAGAGCGACTTTTTCTGTAGACATCGGAGCCTCCAACGATTGATTTGCACAGCAGTATGCCAGAGACAGCGCCGGCTTTCGCGTCAGAAAGAAACATGTCAGACTGTAGAAATTCTACTGGAATATCGGGAAATCTCAATGGTCCAATCCCGCCGCAAACTGCCGCCGCTGAATGCGCTGCGTGCCTTCGAAGTCTCGGGCCGCAGATTGAATTTCCGCGCCGCGGCCGAGGAACTGGGAGTGTCGCAGGGTGCGGTCGCCCAGCAGGTGCGCGCGCTCGAAGATCAACTCGGCCTGATGTTGTTTCAGCGCCTGCCGCGCGGCCTGGCTCTGACCTCGCAGGGCGCGGCCTATCTGGCGGATGTGACCCGCGCCTTCGATACGCTCGGTGAGGCGACCGGGCGGCTTCTCGCCCGGCCGGACGCCGTGACGATCAGCGTTACCCCGACGGTCGCCGCCAAGCTGCTGATCCCGCGCCTCGCCGAGTTCAAGGCGGCCCTTCCCGACGTGGAACTGCGAACGGTCGCCACCGAGGCGCTGTCGGACTTCGACCGCGATCAGGTGGACATTGCGGTGCGGCTGACCCGCGGGCCTTTCCCGGCCTCGCTGGAGGCAAGGCTGCTGTTCCGCCAGCAACTGGTCGCCGTCGCCAGCCCGCATCTGGTCAAGGACCTGCCCCTTCCCATGACGGCCGATGAACTTCGCAAGCTGCCGCTTCTGCATGACGCCGTCAGTCCCTGGCCGCTCGTCCTGCGATCGCGCGAGAAGCTGCCGGGTGCCGTGTTCAACCACACGACACTGGCGCTGGATGCGGCGCTGGCCGGCCAGGGCGTCGCCTTGGCCTGCCGGGCGTTCGTGGCGGCCGATCTCGTGGCGGGGCGGCTGGTGCAGGTGATCGATGAGACGACGCTGATCGAACCCGATTACTTCCTTATCCGCAAACGCGCGTCATCCCCGCGAAAGGCGGTCGATGCGGTATGGCATTGGTGCGCGGCGCGGCTGTCGCTCGACTAGAGCATTTCCGTTTTTTTCCGAACCACGGAGATGCTCTATCTCTTTGCTTTCACGCAATTCCGGACGCAAAACTGCCCCAGACCCATCCGTCAAACTAGATGCGGTTCTCACGTCCATGCCAAACGCGCACGACAACAAGCCTGTCTGTTTCCTCATCGAGGCGATAGCGCAGAACGTAGGCGCTTCTGCCAAAAGGAACAAAGAGCTGACGGTAGTGCGGGCGGTCTTCCATCCGAATACCGATATGGGGGTTTTCCAGAAGCATCTGGATGCCCTCGTCAATTGCGAGCATGGCCTTTTGAGCGGCTAAAGGATTGGCTTGTCCTATCAAGAAGCCATAAAGCCGCTCAATGTCGTCTTCTGCCTCCGGCAGGAAAACGAATTTCATTGCGGGTCCGCTTTACGGGCGGCTTCGGCGGCAAAACCGCGCAGTTTGGCCCGGACTGTCTCGAACGGCACCGAAACTCCGGTTTCTAGATACCGCTGCCAGCGCGCTTCATCCTCAGCCTGTTCGCTAATCGCGCGCTCCGCTTCATCGGCATAGGAACGCAGCACGCTTTCGGCAAAATCTGCGAGCGAAGCCCCCTGCTTTTTGGCAAGGACGCCAAGGCGCGCTTGCAAATGCGCGTCAATTTCGAGCGGTTGGGTCTTTGGTGTCGGCATAGGCAAACGTTATCACTTTCCCCGAGCGAGTGAAAAGCATTTTGCTGGACAATCCGCGACAGCGACCTTCACCCAAGCATTTGGCGGCACTTTTGAAAAGACAAAAGGCTAAACTCAAGGTGGTACAGCCTCTGCGAATCCCGTAAGCAATATGAAACTCGCGCCGAATGCGACCAGAGCTATTTTCAGGAATATCACATGCGCAACGCCCAGTTCATTCGCTTCGCCGCTTTCTCTCTCAGCATCGTTTTTGCGACATTTCAGATTGAAGATCTTATGGCCGATACGGCCAATAAAAAGTTCTTCGATGCCGCCCTGTGCAAACCGCCCTATTCGATGACGTCGGCAACGGAAATTTATGATGCTGCGGAAGCTCTGGCCAAGCCGGACACCTCGTCGCTGGGTGCGGCGATCTACAAGATCCCGCGCCAGATCGGCCGTGACGGCTTCAAGTCGACAGAGGTTTTCTTTGCCAGCAACGCGGTCGGGATTCTGGTCGAAGGCCAGCGTGCTGACGATCTGGCGGCAAAATACGGATTGAAGCCGGAGACCTCGGACCTGCTTGGCACATCCACCAAGGGCTATTCTCGCGAGCTTCCAGCCGATCAGCAGCCCGAACCGGGACTTGCCGGCCCCGGAAAAGTCCGGATTGTTGCCCGCCAAGGGGACGCCTTGCCGGGCAAGACATTGCTGGCGTGCGAATTCGCCCCGGATTTTTGAGAGGCGCCGCATAAGCCTGCAGTCGGCGTTGCTCGAAAAAAGCATCTCGCTCTCACCGCCGCCTCGCCACGCGGGATAAACCGCCTTATGTGAGGAGGCGGCAGAGAGCACGCAGCGGAGGTCCTGAGACAATGCAAACCATTTGGAAGAAGCCGGTGACGTTAGCCCTCGAAGGCCCGGACCAGTGGGTGGTCATCCAGACAACCCAGGCCGCAACATGGGCGTTGGTCGAAGACTGGCCGACCGAAGAGGGGCCGGCTCTGGATCGGGCCTGCGCGGTTTGCGCGGATGTCATGTCGGGCAAACGAAACCGGGAAGAGGCGCGGCAGGCCTTTATTGAAGCTGCAATCGAAGCCGGCATTCCCATCAAGGAGTAGGGTCAGGGCATTTGGACTCTCTCGGGCTCGATGCCTCCACCAAGGGGCACGAGCCGGGGTTTCCGGCACTGGGGCGGCTTTTTCTTTCACGCGCACGCTGGGAAAGAACGGCCCAAGCGTCCACATCGCCACTCGCCACATATTCTTCGACACCCAACATTCCATGGTTGCAACTGCGAGCAATCCAGCGTAAGAACGTTTCATGAACTAGGAAAAAAATCTTAGAGTGTCTTTTGAGATCGCCTGATCCCGTCGGGGACAGGAAATTGCACGCGCTGGAGGGCAGGATGCGAAAGGTCGGCATGAGGAAGAAGGGCGCGATGGTCTATGGCCAGCGGCTGCTGGCATTGGTTTCGATCCTGCTGGGAAGCGCCGTCCAGGCCTTTCCCTGCGATCAGCCGGTCGTGATTTCGAATTGGTCGTTCTGTGCGACCGGCAATGTGAGCGCTGAGGGCGGCGCCGCTGATTGGAAAGTCGTTCCTGCATGGACTCACGATGACGCCGTAAGCGCGTATTTCGGAAACGATCCGCGGCTCTTGGCAAACCACGGACTTTGCAACGCCAAATTCCGTCGGGTCGTCCTCTGCCAGCCGGGATGGCAAACGGGCAACCCGGATGAGTGCTCGTATCTGGTTTGCAGCGGCTATTACTCATCCTTGATCGGAAAGGAAGAAAGGGAAGCTTATGAAAAAGACTTCCCGGCCGAGCAATAGTTTGTCGCTTCGCTGCCTTGGGCGGTCACTGGAGCTGCGGTCGCGGCAAACTTTTCATCCGCTTGCATTCTTGAACACGAGGCACTGGGTAAATCGGTTGCCGCTTTCGACTGCTTCAGACCAATTCACCATAATTTCCCCTTCAAGTGTTATCACCTCCGACAAAGCTCTTCCCAGATCCCAGACAAGGGGAGAGAATTGTTCGCTGGTCAGATTGTCGGCCTGAACGACAAGATAGGCGTTCGTCTTCATGCGTTTGCAGATCCGGCCGTAGATTTCCTGAATTCTTTTCAGATAGACGTCATAGCCATCATAGTCCGGATCGCCGTTATGAAGCGGGTTCCATTGATGCCAATGGGGCATGTATGGCGGCGACGTAACGCAAAAATCCATTTCGGGAAGGTCGAAGGCTGCCAGTTCCGCGCTATCGCCGCAGAAGAGATGATCCTTTGTCGTGATGCGCTCGCTGACCCATTCATATCGCTGCCGGACGGCTTCTATCCCGTAAGGGATTCTCCCCTTCTGTTCGCAGACGAAGAACGTCGTTCCCAAGCCCACGAAGGGATCGAAGACGGCGTCTCCGTGAGACAGCGTTTCGTCCAGACAAGGCGCACGGGCTGTTATGCCTGACTGTATTTGTTCAGCACGGCGGCAATTTCTTCATCCGTGGCGAAGTTGCCTCTGTCGGCGTCTTCGATCCCGGCCTGAACGCCCGCGATCCATTTTTCCTGCCACGCAAGAGAGCGACCATGGGAAAGCGCGTCTTCGATAATCTGGCTGCGTGTCAAGGTTGAACGCTCTGCCAGCATGTCGATGCGACGGCTGAGATCGTCAGAAATATCTACGTTGCTCTTCATGTGTTCATTCTGCCATATCACGGCGGTATCCGCCAAGATTGGAAAACGCCGCGCGGCGCTGAAACTAACCTTCGCCGATAGGCCAAGATATAAGCGGAATGAAGGATTTAGAACGGCGGATTTGAGCTTCCCGCTCAAGGCCTTAACATAGTCTTGCAGTGAAAAAGGGGAAATGGCGCACCCGAAGAGATTCGAACTCCTGACCCCCAGATTCGTAGTCTGGTGCTCTATCCAGCTGAGCTACGGGTGCGTGCAACTGCGGCGGTGCCGCTTGCGTGGGCGATCCTCTAAAGCGTCCTTCGGGACAATGCAAGAGCAATTCTGAAAAAATCGCGCGTTTAAAAATTTGCGGCCACGCGCGTCTGAAATCCCGTCACTTCTCGATATGCGTCCGGCTGCGATAATCCTCCAGCGAAACCGGGCGATCGGGGATCTCGATACGGAACTGGGTTCCAACAGTCGGTTTTTCCACCAGCGCGATCGTGCCGCCATGGGCCAGCACCAGCTCGCGGGCGATCGTCAGGCCGAGGCCGGTGCCGCCGGAGCGGGCGGAGCCGCGGAAGGCGGCAAAGAGGTTCTGGCGCGCCTTCAAAGGCATGCCGGGGCCGGTATCATCCACGGTGATGCTGACGACGCTGCCGACGCGCTGGGCGGCGACGGTGATGCGCCTGGCCGTACCCGGGGCGCCCTCGCCCGGCGCGGTCAGTGCCTGCAGCGCATTGCGGCAGAGATTGTGGATGACGCGGAACAGCTGCTCGCCATCGGCATCGACCTTGAGATCGGCGCCGATCTGCTCGATGAATTCGATACCGCTTTGCGGATCGATCGCCAGCATATCCTTGACGTCCTGGGTGAGTTCCAAAAGCAGGATATGGCGGCGGCGCGGGGCCGATTCGCTCGCCTTGCCGTAGGATAGCACCTCGGTGGTATAGCCGACGGCGCGGTCGATGGTGCGCAGCAGCTTCGGCGCGAAGCTTTTCACCATCGGGTCGTCGACATCGACCAGCCGGTCCGACATCAGCTGCGCCGAGGCCAGGATATTGCGCATGTCGTGATTGATCTTGGAGACGGCGAGGCCGAGAGCGGCGAGGTTCTTCTGCTGCTTCAGCGTCTTCTGCAGCTCCATCTGCATCGAGGTGAGGTTGCGGCCGGCGACCGCCAGTTCGTCGCGGCCGCCATCGCCGATATAGACATGGGCGGGGTTTTCGGGATCGGAGGAGAATTGCTGCATGCTGCCGGTCAGCCGGCGGATCGGGCCGATCAGGATGCGGTTGATCGCAAAGAAGATCAGCGTCGCGGTGAAGAGTGAGATCAGCACCGACAGCAGCAGGACGTTGCGGGAATAGGCAAACATCGCCGTGCGCAGCTGCCGGTCCCTCATCACCACCTCGACGCCGGTATTAGTGTCGCCAACGGGGCCGTAGACGCGGATCATCCTGCCGCCGCCGAAGATCAAGGTGTCGAGCGCATCACGGATCGCCGTTGCCGGCGGAACGTCGGTGAGATCATAGGCTTCGTCGACGGAGGTCGGCATATCGGTCGTCGCCAGGAGCCGAGAGGTGCCGTCCTTGCGCAGCACGATCGCCTTGGTACCGGTCGCCTCCAGCGTCTCCTTCTGCAGCGCCCGCGGCAGCTCGACCGGCTGCAGCCCATCGATGACGATGGCGGCGGCGGCGGCCGTGTTCAGCCTCTCCTGCAGCCAGCGTATGCGCATGCTGGCGACGGAGGGGAAGAAAATCAGGATTTCGGCGAGCATGATGAAGACGACGGTGAGCCAGAGCAGCTTGCCCGACAATCCGCCGAACATGCCGGCAGACGGGCACCGCGCCCTTGCGGCCTCGCCGGCCGCGGGAATTTCCGCCGAAGGATTGTCGCCCTGATCTTGAACCGGCATTCTCGTCTCGCCCGATCGGCCGCTCTTGCGCCGCCCTCACCGCTGGAGCTTTATATTAGACCAAAAGGCTCCGCTTTCAAATCTTTGCGAGCAGCGTCACGTCGCCACAAGAAAACACCGCCCGGGCGGTACCGGCTCAAGACCCCTCCCCACAAGGGGGAGGAACTAATTTGCGGCGCCAGCGCAGCAAATATCAGCCTTTCCGCGGATGAAACGACGAAGTGGGAAGCGCCGATGCGACAGGTTAAGCCTCTCCCCCTTGTGGGGAGGGGTTTGGGGCGGGGTCTTGCCCAACGCGGACCGGCAGAAAAAACTAACGCCGCCCGGAGGCGGCGTTAAAATGGCGAGTGATCAGGAAGGATCAAAACTCTTCCCAGTTCTGCTCGGCGGCGGCGGCGCTGCCCCCGAAGGCGCGGGCGACTTTGGCGATTGCCCGGCGGGCCGGCGAGGCGACCGGCCTTTGCGGCTCGTTGCGGACAAGCGCCACAGGTGCCGGCGCATCATCCGACAGTTTGAAGCGGGAGATGAGTTGCACCAGCCCGCCGGCTTCGGCCGAGAGCCGGTGGGTGGCGGCAGAGGTCTCCTCGACCATCGCGGCGTTCTGCTGGGTCACCTGGTCCATCTGGTTGACGGCGGTGTTGACTTCCTTGAGGCCGGTCGACTGTTCGGTCGCGGCCGTGGCGATCGAATGGATATGATCGTTGATGGCGATGACGCGGGTGCCGATTTCGGCCAGCGCCTCGCCGGTCGCCTGCACCAGCTTGACGCCGACCTGCACCTCGTTGCCCGACTTGGTGATCAGCGCCTTGATATCCTTGGCGGCTGTTGCCGAACGCTGGGCGAGCTCGCGCACTTCCTGGGCGACCACCGCAAAGCCCTTTCCGGCCTCGCCGGCGCGCGCCGCTTCGACGCCGGCATTCAGCGCCAGCAGGTTGGTCTGGAAGGCGATCTCGTCGATGACGTTGATGATCTGGCTGATTTCGCGCGACGCCTGCTCGATGCGACCCATGGCCTCGACGGCATTGCCGACGACGACACCTGACGCGCCAGACTTATCCTTGGCTTCGGAGACCATGATGGTGGCTTCATGCGCCCGCTCGGTGGAGTTCTGGACGACGGCGGTGATTTGATCGAGGGCGGCCGAGGTCTGCTCGAGAGCGGCTGCCTGCTGCTCGGTGCGCTTCGACAGGTCGTCGCTGGCATTGCGCAGTTCGGCGGTGTTGCCGTTCATCGCTTCCGTGGTCTCGCGCACTTCGCGCATCGTCGCCTGCAGGGTGACGAAGGTGTTGTTGACGTTCTGCTGCAGCTCGGCGAAGGCGCCCTGGAAGCTGCCGTTCATCGTCTGGGTGAGGTCGCCCTCGGCAAGGCTGGCGATGACACGGCGGGTCTCGCCGATACCGGCATCGACACTCGACAGCAGCGTGTTGATGTTGCCGGCGAACTGGTTGAGGTTGTCGTCCTGATAATCCTTGTCGATGCGGTGGCTGAAATTGCCGGCCGCAGCCGCGGCCACGACGACGGACATGCTCGACTGCAGGTCGTCGCTCTTGGCGCGCATCGCCGCTTCCTGGGCGTTCAGGCGCTTGACGGCGAGGCCGTTCTCCTTGAAGACCGCAACGGCTGCGGCCATCTCGCCGATTTCGTCCTGGCGGCCGGCGAAAGGAACCTCGGCTTCGAAATTGCCGTTGGCGACTTCGTTGATCGCCCGGGTGACGCGCTTGATCGGCCGGCTCAGATGGCTGGTGCCGATATAGAAGCCCATGCCGATGCCGACCGAAATACCGATGCCGGTGATGGAGAGGACGAGCATCAGGATCCAGTTGCGGAAACTCTCGATCTCGGCGTTGACGGCCTCGAGCGCGGCCTTGTCGGTGGCGACGACCGCGTCGATCTCCGCCTGGAACGCCTTGCGGTTGGCACGGTTGGCGTCGTTGTTGCCCTGGGCGCTGGCGGCTTCGGGGCCGACCTCGGTGCCGAGGCGGGCCGTTTCGGTGCGGAAGGTGCGGAATTCGGCGGCGCGGGCGACCAGCTTGGCGAACTCGTCCTTCTCGGCTTCGGGAACGAGCGGCGCCCAGCCGGAGATGACCTTGTCGATCTCGTCGAGATCAGCCATCAGGCCCTTGGCGAAGTTCGGCGTATCCTTGATCGTCTTGGCCGCATAGATGCCGCGCGATTCCATCACCACGGCCGTGACGAAACGGTTGAGGCGCTCGCCGGCATAGGCGCGGGCGGCGGCCTCCTCGTAGGCCGTCAGGTTGCGATTGTATTCGTGCATGGCGGACAATGCCGTTGCACCGATCAGCAGCGCCACCGCGCCCATAACGGAAACCAGCAGATTAATTTTGGCGCGGATCTTCAATGCAATGCCTCCTAGCTACAACAGTGCCTGGAAAGCAAATTCCCAGCCCATGACGGTAGATATCGGCGAAATTTATTAAAGTTCGATTTCCAATGTTTACGATTGTGGCCAGGAAAAATTATCGGCGTCGCTGGTGATCGGGATGCGAAAGCCCCTGAAATCCAAGCCGTCGATCGTGAGCGGCGGCAAACCCACAACCACTCGGGGCAGATCGAATTTCTTAACACCGCAGTGCGAAAAATACTTGCCGAAACGGCAGTGCAAAGTGAAATCGTCGGGGTTAATTGACTTTACCGGGCTTCATCCGTATAAGCCGCCGCACGTCCGGTCACCCAAGCCTTTCATGGCTCCGTCCGTTCGAAAAACAACGCTCCTTGCAATATGCAAATTCAAGAAGGGCCGCACTCCGCGGTGTTTAAATAAATGAAGCGTACCTACCAACCATCCAAGCTTGTTCGCAAGCGTCGCCACGGCTTCCGTGCCCGCATGTCCACCAAGGGTGGCCGCAAGGTCATCGCCGGCCGCCGCGCGCAGGGCCGCAAGCGTCTTTCGGCTTAAGGCCGGATTGCCCGGTAAGAGATGGCGGGCGAATTGACGACCAAAGACCAGAAACACACTGTCGGGCGGCTGAAAAGCCGCCCGCAGTTTCTTGCCGTGCGCGAAGGCGAAAAACGCCGCGGCGGCCTCTTCCTGCTCGAAGTCCTCGACCGGAAGGAACCCGACAGCCAAGCCCGTGTCGGTTTTACAGTCACCAAAAAACATGGCAACGCGGTCGAGCGCAACCGCATGCGCCGCCGCCTGAAAGAGGCGGTGCGGCTTCATGCGGGGTTTGCAATGCAGCCCGGACACGACTATGTGGTTGTCGCGCGCAGGGACGTGCTTAAGGCGTCCTTCCAGGAATTGGCCGCGGAACTGAAATTTCGCGTGGAAACCAGGCCGAAACACCGGCGCTCCGGAGACGGACGCCCCAGGAACGTATGATGGAAAACAACCGCAATTACTTCATTGCGATCGCTCTCTCGGTGCTGATCGTCCTCGGCTGGCAGTTTCTCTATATGAATCCGCGCATCGAGGCCCAGCGCAAGGCGCAGGAAGCCCAGAAGGCGCAGCAGCAGACCGAACAGGTGCAGCAGCCGGCGACCGGCGGCGCAACACCGGCCCAGACGAGCGGTGCAGCCCCTTCCGGCCAGGTGGCCGCGACGGCGACGCTTGAGCAGGCGCTGGCAAAAAGCCCGCGTGTCGTCATCGATACCGCTGCCCTTTCCGGCTCGATCAACCTTGCCGGCGCCCGTCTCGACGATCTGAAGCTCAAGGGCTATCACGAGACCGTCGACGATTCGAGCCCGATCATCACGCTGTTCAGCCCGGCCGAAACCAAGGACGGCTATTTCACCGAACTCGGCTATATCGGCAGCGATGCGACGGGCAGCGTTCCCGGCCCCACGACGCTCTGGACGGCGCCCGAGGGCGCCAAGCTCACCGAGAAAACGCCGGTGACGCTGTCCTACACCAACGACAAGGGCCTGACCTTTACCCGGACGATTTCCGTCGACGAACGCTACATGTTCACCGTCGCCGACAAGATCGTCAACTCCGGCCAGGCGCCCGCCGCGCTCTCCTCCTACGGCCGCGTCATGCGTTACAACAAGCCGACGACGCCCTCCGTCTACGTGCTGCATGAAGGCTTTATCGGCGTCATCGGCGATGACGGCCTGATCGAAAGCAAATACAGCGCCGTCGAGAAGGAAGCCGTGTCGCCGGCGAAATCCACCGGCGGCTGGCTCGGCATTACCGACAAATACTGGGCCGCGACGATCGTTCCGCCGCAGAGCGCTGCCTATGAGGCGAAATTCTCCTATTTCACCGACGGCCAGCCGCGCTACCAGGCCGATTACAAGGACGATGCCTTCACCGTTGCGCCGGGCCAGTCGATCGAGCTGAAGAACCTGGTCTTCGCCGGCGCCAAGGAAGTGCCTGTGATCGACGGCTATGAAGCCAGCTATTCGATCCCGAAGTTCGACCGGCTGATCGACTGGGGCTGGTTCTATTTCATCACCAAGCCGATGTTCAAGCTGATGGACTTCTTCTTCCGCTACTTCGGCAATTTCGGTGTGGCGATCCTGTGCACCACCATCGTCGTCAAGGCGCTGTTCTTCCCGCTCGCCAGCAAGCAGTATGCTTCGATGGCGAACATGAAGCGCATGCAGCCGAAGATGGAAGAGCTGAAGGCGAAATTCGCCGACGACCGCATGGGGCTGCAGCAGGCGACGATGCAGCTCTACAAGGAAGAGAAGATCAATCCGATCGCCGGCTGCTGGCCGGTGGCGCTGCAGATCCCGATCTTCTTCTCGCTTTACAAGGTGATATACATCACCATCGAAATGCGGCACGCACCGTTCTTCGGCTGGATCAAGGACCTTTCGGCGCCCGATCCGACATCCATCGTCAATCTGTTCGGCCTGCTGCCTTTCCAGGCGCCGACCTTGCTGCATCTCGGCGTCTGGCCGCTGATCATGGGCATCACCATGTTCCTGCAGATGCGCATGAACCCGACGCCGCCCGATCCGACCCAGGCGATGATCTTCACCTGGATGCCGCTGGTGTTCATGTTCATGCTGGCAAGCTTCCCGGCCGGCCTGGTCATCTACTGGGCATGGAACAACACGCTCTCGGTGATCCAGCAGTCGGTGATCATGAAGCGCCACGGCGTCAAGGTCGAGCTGTTCGACAATCTGAAGGGCCTGTTCAGGCGAAAAACGGCGCCGTCGAAATGACGTTCTCAAGCCCCGCTCCGGCGGGGCTTTTCATTTCCGGCAGCCTGTGAAGCGAGGCGCAGACCGCCCGAAAGCTTGACATCCGCCCGTAAAACCCCGAAGCCGACAGAAGACCGAACCCTAGGATTGCCGAGACCGCATGCCCGAAACCGAAAAGCCGCTCTTCGGCCACCCCTGGATCTTCATCCGCGGTGTCCCGTCGCTTAATTTCCTGCCGCCGGAGGGGCCGCTCGAGGTGGCCTTTGCCGGGCGTTCGAATGTCGGCAAATCGTCGCTGATCAATGCGCTGGTCGGCCAGAAGGGGCTGGCGCGCACGTCGAACACGCCGGGGCGTACGCAGGAACTCAATTATTTCGTTCCGGACGGCTATTCCGGCGAAGGCGGCGACCTGCCGCCGACGGCGATCGTCGACATGCCGGGCTATGGTTATGCGCAGGCGCCGAAGGAGCAGGTCGACAAGTGGACCAAACTGGTTTTCGACTATCTGCGCGGCCGCGCGACGCTGAAGCGCGTCTATGTGCTGATCGACAGTCGCCACGGCATCAAGAAGAACGACGAGGACGTTCTCGATCTGCTCGACAAGGCGGCCGTCTCCTATCAGATCGTGCTGACCAAGACCGACAAGATCAAGGCGGCCGGCGTGCCGAAGCTGCTGGCCGAGACCGCGGAAAGGATCCGCAAGCGCCCGGCCGCCTATCCCGCCGTGCTGTCCACTTCGTCTGAAAAGGGCGACGGGATGGATGAATTGCGCCAGGCAATCGCTGAAACCGTCGGCATCGCTCACTGGAAATAGAAGAGGCGCCCCCGAAGAGCGCCCCCATAAACCTCTGCCGATACGAATAGTTTTACATCTTCGGCAGCAGCACCTTGTCGACGACGTGGATGACGCCGTTCGACTGTTTGACGTCGGCGATCGTCACATGGGAGACGCCGCCGTTTTCGTCGGTCAGGGTGATCTTGCCCATGCTCTCCCTGGCTTTCAGCACGCAGCCGCCGACGGTCTTGATGTCGTGTTCGCCGCCGTCCTCCTTGATCATCTTGGCAACGGTCTTGGCCATCGCATCGGCAGCAACGACATGGCAGGTCAGAACCTTTGTGAGCGTCGCCTTGTTTTCCGGCTTGAGCAGCGTCTCGACGGTGCCCTTCGGCAGGGCGGCGAAGGCTTCGTTGGTCGGCGCAAAGACGGTGAAGGGGCCTTTGCCCTCGAGCGTGCCGACGAGGCCGGCTGCCTTGACGGCTGCGACCAGCGTGGTGTGATCCTTGGAATTCACGGCGTTTTCGATGATGTTCTTGGTGGCGAACATCGCCGCACCGCCGACATCAGGGTTCTTGGCGGCGGCAAAGGCGACGGCGGACAGGGCAGTGGCGAGCGCAAAGCCGCGCAATACTGATTTGATCATGATTTTCTCCTCACCGGACTGCATCCGCGGGCCTTATGCCTGAGCGTCGTCCGGACATTTCGAACTACGGAGATACGCGCCGAAGAGTTTCAGACAGGAGAAAATGATTTTGGCCAGCACCCGATATGGCCGCGCCCGATCATGGCCGGCGTAACGGGCCGCTGGCGATCACCGGACCGGTTGCCTGGCCGGTGGGCGAACCGCCGAAGGGTTCGAGGCTGACGGCAAGCGTTGCGCCATCGGAAAGATGGCTGCGCTGATCAGCGGGGATGACCAGTTCACCGCTCTCGCCCGGCTGGAAGACGCCGAGCGATTTCGGCACGCCGCTGCCGGGCACCAGCCAGAGTTCCAGCGACTTCTCCTCCGGCTTGCCGGCTGCGACCGGCACGATCTTCAGCCGGCCGCTCTGCAGCTCGTAGGAGGCGAGAAGATTGATGGCGTTGTTCTGGCCGGAAAGCGAGGCCACCAGCGGTGCCGGGCCCTGCGGCTGCGGCACCAGGCCGGAGGCGAAGATGACGGCGCTGACGGCCACGACGATGCAGGCAAAACTCAGCGAACGCCAGAAACCCGCCGAATTCCAGAGCCCTTGCGAAAAAGATGCGGATTTTCCGGCATCGCCGAAAAGCCGCGCCTCGATCTGCTTGAAGGTTTCCCGGCTGGGAGCGGCGGTTTCATACTCGTCATTGAAGGCGGAAAGGTTGTTTTCCCAGCGGCTGACGATCGCCGCAAAGGGCCGATCGTGGCGCATGCGCTCTTCCACCACCCGCCGGTCCTGCAGCGATAGGACCCCAAGCACATATTCGCCGGCGAGAACCTCGTCGCGGGAGCGATCTCCCTTGCTTTTGTCGGGCGATGTCATCGTTCCATGCACTCTCTCAGTTTCAAGAGGCTGCGCCTGAGCCAGGTCCGCATCGTGTTCAGCGGCACACCAAACTGATCGGCCAGTTCCTGGTAGCTCAGCCCTTCGACATAAGCCCGTTTCACCGCGACCGCACGATCAGCTTCCAACTCTTCCATGCAGGTGTCAATCCGCCTTCCTTCATCCTTCGTCACCGTCTGCATTTCCGGGTCGGGTGCGGCATCGGCGAGATCGTAGGCGCTGTCCAATTCGTCGGCGACGGGCTTGCGCGCCCTCAGCGCATCGATCGACCGGTTGCGGGCAATCGCCGAGAGCCATGCCGAGGACGAACCCGTGGCTGCCTGGAAACTTCCAGCCCTCTGCCAGATGCTGATATAGACTTCCTGCAGGGCCTCCTCGGCTTCCGTGCGATCCTTCAAGATACGCAGGCAGATCGCAAAAAGTTTCGGTCCGGTCTGGTTGTAGAGAGCCGTAAAGGCCGTGCGGTCGCCGAGCGCGACGCGGCCGATCAGGTCTGCAATCTCATCGCCTTGCATGCCGTTCCTCATATCATGCTCGCGTATGCCGAATGGTCAGCGCCACCGGCTCCGCGCCAGATACGAAAAACTATTGCCCTCTGGATTATTCCCTCTGTCGGAAACTTGCGATAAAAGGCCGCGAACAATTCTGCGGGGTCCCCATGAACGAGTCCGAAAGCGAACTGCAGGCACGGCTTCTGGCCAAGGCGCTGCCCTTCATGCAGCGTTACGAGAACAAGACCATTGTCGTGAAATACGGCGGCCACGCCATGGGCAATCCCGAGCTCGGCAAGGCGTTTGCCAGCGATATCGCGCTTCTGAAGCAATCGGGCGTCAACCCGATCGTCGTTCACGGCGGCGGCCCGCAGATCGGTGCCATGCTGAACAAGATGGGCATCGAATCGAAATTCGAAGGCGGGCTGCGCGTCACCGACCAGAAGACGGTCGAGATCGTCGAGATGGTGCTGGCCGGCTCGATCAACAAGGAAATCGTCGCGCTCATCAACCAGACCGGCGAATGGGCAATCGGCCTTTGCGGCAAGGACGGCAACATGGTCTTCGCCGAAAAGGCGCGCAAGACCGTCAAGGATCCGGATTCCAACATCGAGCGCGTGCTCGATCTCGGCTTCGTCGGCGAGGTTGTCGAAGTCGACCGCACGCTGCTCGACCTGCTCGCCCGCTCCGAGATGATCCCGGTGATCGCGCCCGTCGCACCCGGCCGCGACGGCGCCACCTACAATATCAACGCCGACACGTTCGCCGGCGCCATTGCCGGGGCGCTCAACGCCACCCGGCTGCTGTTCCTCACCGACGTGCCCGGCGTGCTCGACAAGAACGGCCAGCTGATCAAGGAGCTTTCCGTCGCCGAAGCGCATGCGCTGATCGCCGACGGCACGATCTCCGGCGGCATGATCCCGAAGGTCGAGACCTGCATCGATGCGATCAAGGCGGGCGTCCAGGGCGTCGTCATCCTGAACGGCAAGACCGCCCATTCCGTCCTGCTCGAGATCTTCACCGAGCACGGCATTGGAACGCTGATCGTTCCCTGATCGAGGCTGCGCCCGGGAACGAAGGGCGCATCTTCCTCGCGCTGGCATCGGCCGTGAAATATCAAAAACGGAGGCGCTAAATCGCCGCGGCGTCGTCCCGCAGCTTTTTCATCGGGCGCGCAGCCAGCGGCGCCTGTCCGAATTCTTCCCTCTTTCGCTCCCCTTTCCGGATGCTCAAGGCAACTCTTTCGCGCGGGCGCGCGCCTGGCTTTCCTTCTTGATCGGCCGGCCGACCGGGCAGACCTCCTGCACGAAGCCGTTCAGCGTATTGACGAGATTGTTCTCGATCAGAGAATAATGGACGAACTGGCCCTGTTTCTCCCGTCTGATCAACCCCGCAGTTTCGAGGACGGACAGATGCTGCGAAACGGCAGGCTTGGACATGCTGAAGCGGTCGGCGATCTCGCCGGCGGTCAGGCCGGAGGCCGAGAGATAGGCAAGGATCTTCCGGCGCGGCGCACTGGAAAGCGCGTGGAACACCCGCTGGGCGGCGCCGACAGAGCTACCTTCTGCAATGTCATCGAAAGTCTCGTCTTCCAAGTCCGGTCTCCGTGCTGGGGCAGCATCGCGTCGATCCATCAATGAATTAAGCAATTAACGTATTGCTTAATTGATTCGATTGACGCAAAGTAATTAGGTAATTGCTTAATTAATAAATTGACGGGCGATATTCAAGTGAAGAATGCGCCCGATAGGACGGAGTTTGCCATGAGCAGCATTTCCACCGGGCGCATGATCGACAACAGCAGCGATGCCGTGACGGGCAAAGTGGTGTGGATGCCGGCAAAGTCTATCTGGATCGCCGCCATGACACTGATCGCCATTATCGGCGGACCGCTGACCTTCACCTGGAGCGCCTTTGCCGTCTTCATCCTCCTGACCGCCATCACCATCTGCCTCGGTCATTCGGTCGGCATGCACCGGCTGCTGATCCACCGCTCCTTCAGCACCCCTCTCTGGATCGAGCATATTCTCGTCTATCTCGGTACGCTGGTCGGCATGGCCGGCCCCTTCGGCATGATCTATGCGCACGATATTCGCGACTGGGCGCAACGGCAGAGAGACTGCCATGACCTCTATGCCCATCGGAAACCTTTCTTCACCGACGCCTTCTGGCAGATGCATTGCATAGTGACGCTGGACCATCCGCCCCGTTTCGTCCTCGATGAGCGCGCGCGGCGCGACCGCTTCTATCGCTTCCTGGAGGCGACATGGATGGCGCAGCAAATTCCCTTGGGACTCCTGCTCTTCACGCTCGGCGGGCTGCCTTGGCTGGTCTGGGGGATTGCCGTGCGGATTTCGGTGTCGCTGACCGGCCACTGGCTGGTCGGTCACTTCGCCCATCGCAACGGCCACCAAGGCTGGAGCGTCGATGACGTCGCTGTGCAGGGATACAATCTGCCGCGTTTTGGGCTGGTGACCTTCGGCGAGAGCTTCCACGGCAACCATCACGCCTTTCCGGAATCGGCGCGGCTCGGTATCGAGCCGGGACAGCTTGACCTCGGTTGGCATTTCATCCGGCTGCTGGCAGGGCTGGGCCTTGCGTCAGCGATCAAGCTTCCGCACATGATCGTAGCGAGGAAAGGGTTGAGGCGCGTTGAAATCTCCGGAGACGCTGGCGGGACTCATCCTATCGGACAGCTTTGAGCGATACCGAAGAAGATAGCGCGGCATTCAAGAGAGCCTCACCCTGAGGTGCCCCGGAGGGGCCTCGAAGGGCGGGGCGGGTGCGCTGGCGGTCGATGCGTGCAAGGAGCGATGCTGCGGCGTGTCCTTCGAGGCTTCGCCCTGCGGGCTACGCACCTCAGCATAAGGGATGTCGGAGGATGCCGCGCCGAGGCAGAGGCTGGGGAGAGACAGCAGCCTCTGGATGAGGTGCGTTCGAGGCCGCCGCGGATCATTATCCGCCTGCAAACCCACCAAGCCGCAATATCCCTCCGACAGGCCACAAATCGCACGATCTAGCCTTGGCAAGATTTCGAATCGTGCTTTAGGTTGCGCCCCGAGAACTTAACGGGTCGAGCAAACAGATGCGCCTTACAGACTGCTATAATTTTCACGACTTCCGGCGCATGGCCAAAAAGCGGCTTCCCGGGCCGATCTTCGATTATATCGACGGTGCGGCCGATGACGAGGTCACCTATCGGCGCAATAGCGCGGCGTTCGAAGCTTGCGATCTGGTGCCCGACGTCTTGCGCGGGGTGGCCGAGGTCGACATGTCGGTGACCGTCATGGGACAGAAGCTGGCGATGCCGGTCTATTGCTCGCCGACGGCGCTGCAGCGGCTTTTCCACCACCAGGGCGAGCGGGCGGTCGCGGCGGCAGCGGGAAAATACGGCACGATGTTCGGCGTCTCCTCGCTCGGCACGATCAGCCTGGAGGAAGCGCGGCAGATCAGCGCCGGGCCGCAGGTCTATCAGTTCTATTTCCACAAGGACCGCGGCCTCAACCGCGAGATGATGGCACGGGCGAAGAATGCCGGCGTGCAGGCGATGATGCTGACGGTCGACAGCATTACCGGCGGCAACCGCGAGCGCGACAAGCGCACCGGCTTTTCCATTCCCTTCAAGCTCAATCTCGCCGGCATGACACAATTCGCGATCAAACCGTCCTGGGCGATCGGCTGGCTGACACATGAGCGCTTCGCCCTGCCGCAGCTCGAAAGCCACGTCAAGATGGATGACGGCGCGCTGTCGATCAGCCGGTACTTCACCGAAATGCTCGACCCCTCCATGTCGTGGAACGACGTGGCTAACATGGTGCAGGCCTGGGGCGGGCAATTCTGCCTGAAGGGCATCATGTCGGTCGAAGACGCCAAGCGCGCGGTCGAGATCGGCTGCACCGGCATCGTGCTTTCCAACCATGGGGGCCGCCAGCTCGACGGTTCGCGCAGCGCTTTCGACCAGTTGGCCGAGATCGTCGATGCCGTCGGCGACCGGATCGACGTGATGATGGATGGCGGCGTGCAGCGCGGAACACATGTTCTGAAAGCGCTGTCGCTGGGGGCAAAGGCGGTCGGGCTCGGCCGCTACTATCTCTTCCCGCTTGCCGCCGCCGGACAGCCAGGCGTCGAACGGGCGCTGGAGACGATCCGCACCGAGATCGAACGCGACATGAAGCTGATGGGCTGCACTTCGGTCGACCAGCTGACGCGGCGCAATCTGCGTTTCCGCTCCTGATGGCATTTTCGGGCCGCAGCCTTCGTGCGGCTGCGGCCCGCAAAGATCTCAGAACAGGCGGTAAATCGCCGCCGCCTCCTGTTTCAGCTTTTCCATCATCGACCGATAAGGCCCCGGCCCGTAGCTGATGCGGCCGACGCCGAGCTTTGCCAGGGCTTTCACGTCGGGGGCGCCTGCCCGCATCATGATATTGACCGGCAGCGACGATGCCGCGCAGATCTTTTCGATCAGGGCGGGCTCGATCAGGCCAGGCACGAAGAAGCCGTTGCCGCCGGCGGCCGCATAGGCCCTGCCCCGCTCGATCGCCTGGTCCACCAGGCCGGCATGTTTGGAAAGATCGCTCTCGGCCAGAAAAAGGTCGGTGCGGGCGTTGATGAAGAAGGGGATATCTTTGCCGTCGGCCATGGCGCGAATGGCGCGGATGCGGGCCGCCTGGCTTTCGACGGGATAGAGCCCCTCGCCGGCGACCACCCGATCTTCGAAATTGATGCCGACGGCGCCGATTTCCACGAGCCTCGCGACATTGGCGGCCGCTCCCTGAGGCTCGGCCGAATAGGCGCCCTCGAAATCGACCGAGAGCGGCAGGTCGACAGCATCGGTGATGGATTTCGCCGTCTCCACCAGCACCGCCATCGGCAGCTTTTCGCCATCGGCAAACCCGTGGGCGGCGGCGACCGACCAGCTTCCCGTCGCAAGCGCCTTGGCGCCGGCATCGGCGACGGCCCTTGCGGTGCCCGCATCCCAGATATTGTAGAGGACGATCGGATCGCCCTTCCGGTGAAGCGCGGCGAATGCCTTGGCCTTTTCAATCTGGTTCATGTTGTCTCCTCCATCCTTGCTTGCGTCCTGATCTTTTCTTCATGCCGCAACAGCCATTGTTTGCGCCAGAGCCCGCCGCCGTAACCGGTCAGAGAGCCATCGGCGCCGAGGATGCGGTGGCAGGGCACGATGATGGCAAGCTGGTTGGCGCCATTGGCGCGGCCGACGGCACGCACCACCTCCGGCCTCTCCATCTCCCTGGCGAGATCGCCATAGGCGCGCGTCTGACCGACCGGGATGTCCATCAGCTTTGCCCAGACATGTTTTTCGAAGGGCGTGCCGCCGAGCGCCAATGGCGTTCTGAAGGTGGTGAGCCGTCCCGCGAAATAATCGCGGATCTCCGTCTCGATCTGATCGATGACAGGGGTGCGGCCGATCGCGACGGAGGAGCGGACGCGCTTCTGCAGCGCTTCGAGTTCGCTCGGCAGCGCCTTGTGATCGTGAAATTCGAGAAGATGCAGATGCGTCTTGTCGGCAACCGCGATCATCGGCCCCAGCGGCGTGTCGAGCCAATCGGCAAAGAGCAGTTCGCGGTTCTGCGAGAGCGCCGGCGCCTTGCCGACGAGCCGCTGGAAAGCCGCCCGGAACCCGCTCGGCGAACCGTATCCGGCGTCGAGCTGCGCATCGATGACGCGCGCCCCGTCGGCGAGCTGCCGGGCCGCCTCGCCGAGCCTGATGTAACGGGCGATATCATGAAAGGTCATGCCGAGCGCCCGCTTGAAGGCGCGCCGCACGGTCGAGGGATCATGGCCGCGGCGCACGAGCTCGTCCTCACTCCAGCGAACCTCCGGCTCGCCGTCGAGCGCGGCAAGCAACAGGTCGACGACCGGCTCCCTGCCCGGCTGCTCCAGCGGCCTGCAGCGCCGGCAGGGGCGGAAACCGGAATGCATGCAGGCGGCGATCGTCTCGAAGAACAGCGTGTTCTCCCGCTTCGGCTTGCGCGCCGGGCAGGTCAGACGGCAGAAGATGCCTGTCGTCTTGACGCAGACATAGGCCTGGCCCTCATAATCGGCGCTGCGCGCGATCAGGGCATCATAGAGGGTGTCATCGTCGGGGCGTTCGAAAAGCATGACCGCTTTCTAACATCCCCCGTCTGCCGCGTCCGCCGAAAATCGGGCGTCTATTTTATTCTGCCGCGTCGAGGCTTTTCCTATGCCGCTGCGGGCGCAGCATCGACTCCTCCTCGGCGTCCTGCGGCGCCCCCCAGAAATTCTCGAGCGTCGGGCCGTCCTTCAGATGGCGGCGGCGGAAAAGAAATTCGAGGATCTCATGAAACCAGACGCGGCGGCCCATCTGTGTGTACCAGCGCATGGAGTGGCGCTGTTCGCGGTCGCGATGGAAGAGAATGCGCATCAGCGCCTTTGGCCGTGCCTGGACAGCAACCTCGATGAGTTTGACGCAGGCGACCAGCACGACGGGGTTCAAGTGCCGCATCTTCAACACCTGATGCTTGTAATCCCATTTGCGGATATCGGTCTCGATCACCTGCCGGTCGCGGGCGATGCGGAAGAAGGGCGTCCAGCGATGCGGGGTGACGTAAAGTGCCTGGATCTGATCGGGATCATAGGAGAGCAATTGCCGGAAGCCGCGCCAGAGATCCCTTAACCTCTCCTCTTCGAAGCCGACGACCCAGGTCGCCATGGAGAGGATATCGTGCTGGCGCAGAAGGCGGATTGCCTCTCTGTCGCTTGTTTTGGCTCCGCCCTTCTTGATCAGCGCCAAGGTTGCCTCGTCGGTATTTTCCATGCCGAGCAGCCAGCGCACGACGCCTGCCTTGCGATAGAGATGCAGGATGTCCGCGTCGCGGACGATATCATCAGCCCGCGTCGAGCCGACGATCTGCACCGGCACGTTCTCGGCGATCATCGCTTCGAGGAACGCCAGCCAGGCCTTCCGCGACGAGGTCGGGTTCTCGTCGGCCAGATTGATCAGTTCCACACCCTGTTCGCGATAAAGCCTGGCGATCTCGCGGGCAAACAGCTCCGGCGAGCGGTGACGCCAGCGGGTCCAGAAGCCGCGCTGGCCGCAATAATTGCAAAGATGCGGACAGCCGCGGGAGAACTGCATCACGACAGCCCGCTTGCCACCCCAATAGCTATAGTCGGCATGGTCGATCAGTTCCCAACCGACGCGATAGGCATCGAGATCGGCGATCGCCTGTGCGGGCTGCGTTGCATGGATTTCACCATGGCCGTCGCGATAGGCGATGCCGGGAATGGTTGCGAGCGGGCGGCCCGTCGCCAGGCAATCGGCAAGGCGCCGCATCGTTTCCTCGCCCTCGCCACGCACGAGGATATCGAATGCCTCCGTCTCCGCCAGCACCTCGCGCCAGTGGTAAGTGGGAAAGACGCCGCCATAAACGATCCGGATTGCAGGATTGCTGCACTTGACAGCCTCTGCAATCACTCTGGCGGTGGGATGGGCCGAGGTCGATCCGGAATGGCCGATCAGCACCAGATCCGGAGGGCTCGCCACCGCTCGGCTGACAATCTCCGCCATCGCCATCGGTCCGAACTCGGCATCGATGAGGCTGACACTGTGACCGTCGTCGATCAGCGGGCCACCGACCGAGAGAAGGCCGAGCGGCGGAAGGTGATCATCGGGAATACGGCTGCCGATCGCCGTATGCGGCGGATTTATCAGAACGATCTTCATGCGACTTTACCCTTGCGGGTCCCCCCTGTCTGACGCAGGCAGAAAGTCACCAGCGATCAATGGCAATATTCAGCCAAAAACCCCTTAAAGTTGTGAAAATCTGGCGGCTTTTTTGGGGTGACGACAGCAACCGGGCCGCCAGAGCAAAAAGCTTTGGTTTCCCGGGGCAGCCATGCCATAAGACCGCCATGACCAAGATCGACCGCACGCCTGATAAAGCCGATTTCGAGCACGTCACAGACTGGGTCTTCGACCTCGACAACACGCTCTATCCCCATCATGTCAATCTCTTCGCGCAGATCGACAAGAACATGACCTCTTATGTCGCGACGCTCTTACAGATGGAGCGGGACGAGGCGCGCAAGCTGCAGAAGCAATATTACCTCGAGCACGGCACGACGCTGCAGGGCCTGATGATCCATCACGGCATCGACCCGAACGACTTCCTCGAAAAGGCGCATGCGATCGACTATTCGGCGCTGACGCCGCAGCCGGAACTCGGTGCAGCGATCAAGGCGCTGCCGGGGCGCAAGTTCATCTTCACCAATGGCAGCGTCAAGCACGCCGAAATGACCGCCGAAGCGCTCGGCATTCTCGAGCATTTCGACGACATTTTCGATATCGTCGCCGCCGACTACGTGCCGAAGCCGGCGCAGGCGACTTACGACAAGTTCACGGCGCTGAAGCGGGTCGAAACCGCCAAGGCAGCGATGTTCGAGGACCTGCCGCGCAATCTGACGGTGCCGAAGGCGCTCGGCATGCAGACCGTGCTATTGGTGCCGCGCAATCTGGAAGACACGGTCGTCGAATGGTGGGAAAAGACCAGCGGCGAAGAGGATCATATCGATTTCGTCACCGACGACCTCGCCGCGTTTCTCGGCAGGATTACCGCTTCGGGTTGATCCAGCCCGGGGCCGACGGATTACCAAAATTTCATTCAGCTTACCGATGTTTAACTGGGTCTTTGCGCCCCGTTACCGTAGCTTTCTTCGTGAGGGGACACCTCACGAAAGGCTAATATGATGTACCGCAACAAGCTGATACTGGCAGCGCTTTCCTCCGTCCTCATTTTCGGCGCTGCGGCCGGGGCAGGTTTTGCCGCGCCCGGCGACGGCTCGCGTCCGCATGCCGGCAGGGACCATCCGGGCCCGGGCCGCGATGCCTTCCTCGAAATCACCTATGTCCGCATGCTCAAGCAGTTCGACACGAACAAGGACGGAAAGGTCACCAAGGAAGAGGCGAGCGCCGGCCTCGACAAGATTTTCGCTGCGATCGACACCAATAATGACGGCTCGCTGACCCCGGGCGAAATCCGCGCCTACCAGAAAACGCAGATGCAGGCGATGAGGGACCAGCGCAAGCAGGACGCCGGCGAAGACAAGGATGCCAATACCGCAGCCGCGACGCCTGACGCCAACGACCAGCAGCGGCCGCCGCGCGACGGCCATGACGGCCACGGCGACCATCACTGGATGCGCCACGGCGGCAACATCATGCGTGCTTCGTTGATGATGCACCGGATCGACACCGACCAGAACGGCCAGATTTCCAAACAGGAAGCCGTCGCCGCCTTCGACAAGCTGTTTGCGCGGATGGACCGCAACAAGGACGGCGTCATCTCGATCGACGACATGCCGGACCGGCCGTTCCTGTAAGGCCGGACGCACCATCGCCTCCGCTCTTTGCGCTTCGGCGAAGAAGAGCGGGGGTCTGCCCTGCCGATTTCATGCAATCCCCGGCAAAAGCGCTTCGCGCTTTGCCCGGGGATTGCTGCTATTCCCGGTGTTCGTAGAAATCCTGGATGATCTTCCATGCGGCTTCGGCCGTATCGACGAAGCTGATCAGCTTGACGTCGTCGGGCGCGATCGTGCCGAATTCGGCCAATGCGTCGAAATTGACGATGCTTCGCCAGAAGGTTTCGCCGAAGAGGATCAGCGGCAGGCGCTCCATGCGGCCGGTCTGGATCAACGTCAGGCATTCGAAGAATTCGTCAAGCGTTCCAAAGCCGCCGGGAAAGACCGCGATCGCCTTGGCGCGCACCATGAAATGCATCTTGCGGATGGCGAAATAGTGGAAGTTGAAGCTGAGTTCCGGCGTCACATAGGCGTTCGGCGCCTGCTCGTGCGGCAGCACGATGTTGAGGCCGATCGAAGGCGCGCCCTCGTCGGCGGCGCCGCGATTGCCGGCCTCCATAACGCCGGGGCCGCCGCCGGTGACGATGACATATTCATGGAAATTCAAGCTTGCCGAATATTTCGAGCAGAGCCGGGCGAATTTGCGCGCCTCGTCATAATAGACGGAGGCCGCTTCCAGATTGGCGCGCTGGATATCGTTGCGGGCGGCCCAGGCGCTCTGGCCGGGGGCGGGAATGCGGGCGCCGCCGAACATGACGACAGTCGACTTGATGCCGCGTTCGGTCAGCATCATTTCCGGCTTCAACAGTTCCAGCTGCAGGCGGATCGGCCGCAGTTCCTCGCGGCAGAGGAAATCCTCGTCGACATAGGCAAGGCGGTAGGCGGGCGACATCGTCTGCGGCGTCTTCGGCACGGCTTCGGCGCGCTGCCTGTCGGTCGAGCTGCTCTTCAGCGGATCCCATACGCCATCCTTGCGCCTAGAACCGCCGTTTCGTCCCTTCGCCATGTCGAAATGCCTTTCAGTATTGCCGGCCGTGAGACCGGATATGTCGCTATAACGCCTTGAATCCAGGTGAACTTGCCCGAAAAATCATTCCATTCCGCGGGCGCATGCTGTAGAGCAGGACCCAATCCCGCCAACCGCAATTCCGGAGACCTTGCCGTCTCCACGATAAAGATCGAAGTTTAAGGAATTCTCATGAGCGCCACCGACCTCGCATCCCTCGAAAAGACCATCGAAGCCGCCTTCGACAATCGCGACAATGTGAGCACGTCGACGAAAGGCGAGGTTCGCGATGCGGTCGAAGCAGCACTCGATCTGCTCGATGCCGGCAAGGTCCGTGTCGCGACGCGCGGCGCCGACGGCGCCTGGACGGTCAATCAGTGGCTGAAAAAGGCGGTGCTGCTGTCCTTCCGTCTCAACGACATGGAGGTGGTCAAGGGCGGTTCGGGCAATTCCACCTGGTGGGACAAGGTGCCTTCGAAATTCGAGAACTGGGGCGAGAACCAGTTCCGCGCCAGCGGCTTCCGCGCCGTGCCGAACTGCGTCGTGCGCCGTTCGGCCTATATCGCTCCGAATGCGATCCTGATGCCCTCCTTCGTCAATCTCGGCGCCTATGTCGGCGAGGGCACGATGGTCGATACCTGGGCGACGGTCGGCTCCTGCGCGCAGATCGGCAAGCATGTGCATCTGTCCGGCGGCGTCGGCATCGGCGGCGTGCTGGAGCCGATGCAGGCCGGCCCGACGATCATCGAGGACAATTGCTTCATCGGCGCCCGTTCGGAAGTGGTCGAAGGCTGCATCATCCGCGAAGGCTCGGTGCTCGGCATGGGCGTCTATATCGGCAAGTCGACCAAGATCGTCGACCGCACTACCGGCGAAGTGACTTATGGCGAAGTGCCGCCCTATTCCGTCGTCGTCGCCGGCTCGATGCCGTCGGGCAATGCCACCATGGGCAACGGCCAGCCGGCGCCGCATCTCTACTGCGCCGTCATCGTCAAGCGCGTCGATGAAAAGACCCGCTCGAAGACCGGCATCAACGAGCTGCTCAGAGATTGATGACATCGGCAGATTGATCCGGTAAACAGACGGCGTCTTTTGCGCGAGGCGGCGCCGCCTTGCCATGTCTTTGCCATTCCCGCCGGATAGTTCCACTGCCATGACCTCTACCGATCCCGTCGCCAATCTCCAGACGCTGATTCGCTGCCCCTCCGTGACGCCCGCGGAGGGCGGTGCACTGTCGGCGCTCGACGCCATGCTGGCGCCGCTTGGCTTTACCGTCGACAGAGTGAGGGCGAGCGAGGAGGGAACACCCGATATCGAGAACCTCTATGCCCGGCTCGGCAAAGACGGCCCGCATCTGATGTTTGCCGGCCATACCGATGTCGTGCCGGTCGGCGACGAGGCCGCCTGGACGCATCCGCCCTTTGCCGCCGAGATTTCCAAGGGCGAGCTTTTCGGCCGCGGCGCCGTCGACATGAAGGGCGGCATCGCCTGTTTCATCGCCGCCGTCGCCCGTCATATCGAGAAAAACGGGCCGCCCAACGGCTCGATTTCCTTTCTGATCACCGGCGACGAGGAAGGCCCGGCGATCAACGGCACGATCAAGCTCCTGCAATGGGCGGCCGAGCGCGGCGAGCGCTGGGATGCCTGCCTGGTGGGCGAGCCGACCAATCCGGACAGGCTTGGCGACATGATCAAGATCGGCCGGCGCGGCTCGCTGTCGGGCAGGATCACCGTACACGGTGTCCAGGGCCACGCCGCCTATCCGCATCTTGCCGACAATCCGGTACGCGGCATGCTGCAGTTGACGCAGGCGCTGATGGACCCGCCCTTCGATGGCGGCACCGACGATTTCCAGCCGTCGAACCTCGAAGTCACCACGGTCGATGTCGGCAATCCGGCGACCAACGTCATTCCGGCCAAGGCCTCGGCAAGCTTCAACATCCGCTTCAACGACAGCTGGACGGCCGAGACGCTTCGCGCCGAAATCCTTCGGCGCCTCGATGCCGCCGCCGGCAACGGCCAGCTGCGGCCCGGCCGCGGACCGGTGAAATACGATATCGTCTGGGCCGACCGGCCGAGCCATGTCTTCCTGACGCGCAACAATGGGCTGATCGCCTCGCTGTCATCGGCCGTCGAAAGTGTCACCGGCCAGTCGCCGAAGCTTTCGACCACCGGCGGCACGTCGGATGCGCGCTTCATCAAGGATTATTGCCCGGTCGTCGAATTCGGCCTCGTCGGCCAGACGATGCACATGGTCGACGAGCGCGTCACTGTTGCCGATCTGGAGACGCTGACGGCGATCTACGAAATCTTCATCGCCCGCTGGTTCGCCAATGCCGGGGTTTAGGGAAGTCCAGTATTATCTGGCCGGCCTGTGGCTGCTGATCCGGCTGGATCCGCGCGGCTTCCGCTACCTCGACATGTCCGAGCGCGGCGTCAACCGCTCGTTCTGGGCGATAGCCTGGTGCCTGCCGCCGATGGGCATTTCCTGGCTCTGGTGGCGACAGGTCTTTCTGCGGTCGATGCCGCCGGAAGCCGATGTCGGCTTTGCTTTCTATGTCAGGCTCGGCTTCGTCGAACTCGCCAACTGGTTCGTGCCGCTGATCTTTGCCGGGCTGCTGCTGCTTGCCTTCCGCATGGGTGAGCGTTTCGCGCCTGTGGTCGTCAGCGTCAACTGGCTCGGCGTGCCGCTCTCCTATATCAACGGGCTGCTGCTGGCGATGGTCGTCTTCCTTCCCGGCTCCGTCGGCCTCGTCTCGCTGCTGCTGCTTGCCTTCATGCTGGCGCAGGTCTTCGTGCTGGCGCGCATTCTCCGGATGATCTGCCACGGTCACCCATTGATGGTCGGGGCAATGACGCTGGTGCTGCTGGTGCCGTCGATGATCCTTTCGGAATATCTGCAGCACTTCCTCGGCATCTATCCCACCTGATCCACCTCGGCAGCAGAGGCTTTACGACAGATCGTCGTCGTGTTCGTCGATCGGCCTTCGCCGGTCGGGTATCACGTCGGGATAATCCACCTGCATGAAATAGAGCCCGTCGGGCGGCGCCACCGGGCCGCAGGCCTTGCGGTCGCGCGCCTCGAGCGCCGCCTCGACATCGTCAGGCGTCCATTTGCCTTCGCCGGCGAGTTTCAGCGTGCCGGCGAAGGAACGGATCTGATTGTGCAGGAAGCTTTGCGCCGTGGCGCGGATCTCGATCAGCTCGCCATTGCGCGTCACATCCAGCCTGTCGAGCGTGCGTACCGGGCTGTTTGCCTGGCAATGGGCGGAGCGGAAGGTGGAGAAATCGTGCCGGCCGACCAGCCTCTGGGCGGCGGCGTGCATGACCTCATGATCGAGCGCCTTAGGCACCCACCAGGCCTTGCCGGCCTCGATCGCCAGCGGCGCCCGGCGGCTGACGATGCGGTAGAGGTAGTGGCGCCGCAGGGCGGAGAAGCGCGCATCGAAGAATTCGGCAACGGCCTCGACGTCCAGAATGGCGACACGCGCGCCGGCGAGCCTCAGATGTGCGTTCAAGGCATTCTGCAACTGATAGGGCGACCAGTCCTTCGAAAGATCGGCATGGATCACCTGCCCCATGGCGTGGACGCCGGAATCGGTGCGCCCGGCGCCGCGGATCGACACCGTCTCGCCGGTCAGAGACAGCACCGCCGCCTCGATGGCGCCCTGCACCGAAGGACCGTTCTCCTGACGCTGCCAGCCGACATAGGGGCCGCCGTCATATTCGACGGTCATGCGGAAACGCGGCATCAGGAAAGCCTCGTGCCTGCGCCGAGCGGCGTGCCCCGGAGGAAATCGGCGGCCGCCAGCGGCTTGCCGCCGGCTTTCTGCAGCCTGGTCAGCCGCACCGCGCCCGACGCGCAGGCAACCACGAGATCGTCGGTCAGCAATTGCCCGGCCGGCCCCTGCCCTTCAGCCAGCTCCGAGCCCAGCACCTTGACCCGCTCCGGCTTGCCGCCGATGACGAGCTCGAACCAGGCGCCCGGAAACGGCGCCAGGCCGCGGATATGGTTGTGCACATCCCTGGCATCCCTTCCGAAATCGATGCGGGTCTCGGCCTTGTCGATCTTGGCGGCATAGAGCACGCCCTCTTCCGGCTGCGGCGTCAGCGGCAGGTCGTTCATTTGGAGCTTCACCATGGCCTCCGCCATCGCCTTGGCGCCGACCAGCATCAGCCGGTCGTGCAGCTCGCCTGCCGTGATGTTCGGGCCGATCTCGACTTCGCGGGTCAGCGCGACGGCGCCGGTATCGAGACCCTTGTCCATCTTCATCACCATCATGCCGGTCTTATCGTCACCGGCCATGATCGCCCGCTGGATGGGGGCAGCGCCGCGCCAGCGCGGCAGCAGCGAGGCATGGCCGTTATAGCAGCCGTCGCGGGTGCCGTTCAAAATCGCCTCCGGCAGCAGCAAGCCGTAGGCAACGACGACGGCGACATCGGCATTGAAAGCGGCAAACCGCTCGCGCTCCTGCGGATCCTTAAAATTGACCGGGGTGAAAACCGGCAGGCCGAGCAGTTCGGCCGCCTGATGCACCGGCGATTTCTGCAGATCGAGCCCGCGCCGCCCGCCCGGCCGCGGTGGCTGCGTATAGACGGCGACGATCCTGTGTCCGGCATCGACGAGCAGGCGCAGGGTCGGAACGGAGAACTCCGGTGTTCCCATGAAGATGATACGAAGAGACATTCTATCTCGCCAATTGCGGTTCAGCCGTCTTCAAACGGGTTTACGAGCTTGAGATCAAGCCCCTCGAAATCTCTGGTGTTGCGGGTGGCGAGCGTGGCGCCGTTAGCAAGGCAGATGGCGGCGATCATCGCATCCTTGGTCTCCATCGGCCGCCCCGCCCTCTTGCGCTGTGCCGCCAGGAGGCCGTAGCGATTGGCCGCGCTCAGGGAAAAACCGAGGATACGGCCTGAAAATTCCGACTCGATCTTATTAAAGTCGGATATCAACGTTGCCTTCCGCCTGCCGTCATCAAGAAGTTCAAGACCATAGCGCATTTCGGCGACGGCAATCGTCGTCAGGAAAAGCGTCTCGACGTCGTAGCCATCAAGCCAGTTCAATATCCGCTCGCTGTGGGTCCTCCCCTGCATTTCGGAAATCACATCCGTATCGAGGACGATCATGTGTCGAAACGCGGCGGTTCGCGGTCGGGTTCGTGGCGAGATGCGGCGATGGTTTCCACCTCCTCATCGCTCAATCTTTCATCGCTCATCAGCCAGCGAAAGCGCTGTCCGGCGGAAGCCCCCGAACGCCCGACAGCAATCTGCCGGCGGATGATTTCGATCGCCTCTTCCGAAAGGCTGCGGCCATTACGCTGCGCGCTTTCCTGAAGCTGCCGCTTCATTGCATCCGGAACATCGCGAATAAGCAGGTCACCCATCGGCACCTCCATTATGATATCAGTGATATCATAGCGCCTCGCCGGCGAAATTTCAACGCGACGCTCAGAGCGCCTTCGACTTCGCCGCCTTGGTGAACTTCTTGATCACCATCTCCCGCTTCAGCCGCGAGATGTAATCGATGAACAGCACGCCGTTCAGATGATCGATCTCGTGCTGCAGGCAGGTGGCGAGCAGGCCGTCGGCCTCCACCGTCTGTTCCTTGCCGTTGCGGTCGAGATATTTGACCGAGACGACGGCCGGACGCTCGACCTCGGCATAATAATCCGGGATCGACAGGCAGCCTTCCTCATAGACGGAGCGTTCGTCGGACGATGTGACGATCTCGGGATTGATGAAGACCTGCGGCTGCTTTTCCTCACCCTCGCGCGATACGTCGATGACCAGCATGCGGCGCGGCACGCCGATCTGGATCGCAGCAAGGCCGATGCCCGGCGCGTCGTACATGGTTTCCAGCATATCGTCGGCCAGACGCTGCAGGTCGGCATCGACCCGCTCGATCGGCTTGGAGAGCTGGCGGAGAAGGGGATCGGGAAGAATGATGAGTGGCTTGATGGTCATGGCGTTCCCATAACCCATCTTTTCCGACTATGGAATTATCCGGCGGGCGGGGAAGACGCTTTTTTGCATTCCCGCCCGGAATTCCGCCATATTCGCCTCGTGCCGCCCGAGGGGTGCGGCGTGCCAAGATATCGAGGACCGTCAGTCTCGTTCACGTTTTGATCTATAAATTGCCATCCCTTCTGTTATGGTGCGGCATGACCGTCAATTCCGATTCGTACGCTTTGTCTCTTGCCTCGATCAGCCCGGCCATGCTGGCGCTTGCCGGCGGAGCGCTTCTGGCCCTCGGCCTGCTGGTAATCATTCTGCTGCTGCGTAGCGCAAGCCTTCGCCGCGAACAGGCCGAGGAGGCAAGTTTTCGCGCTGGGGAAACCGAGGCGCGCATGGCCGAGCTCCTGAAGATCCAGGCTGAGATGCAGGGCCGCATCGCGGCGATGACCGAAGTCTTCGGCGCCCGCCAGAGCGAGCTCAACCAGGCGATCAGCCAGCGCCTCGACGGCATGTCGCAGCGCGTCAACTCGACGATCACCGAGCAGACCAAATCGACGCATGAGAACCTGCAGCGGCTGCAGGAGCGGCTGGCGGTGATCGATGCGGCGCAGAACAATATCCAGACGCTCGCCAGGGATGTCGTCGGCCTGCAGGCCATTCTTTCCAACAAGCAGACGCGCGGTGCCTTCGGCCAGTCCAGGATGGAAACGATCGTCGCCGACGGCCTGCCGATGGGCGCCTATGCCTTCCAGCAGGCGCTGTCGAACGGCTCGCGGCCGGACTGCACGATCCGCATGCCGAACGGCGCGCCGCCGCTGGTGATCGACGCGAAATTTCCGCTCGAAGCCTGGAATGCTATCCGCGACGCCGGCAGCCCCGAGGCCGGCAAGATCGCCGGCCAGCAGTTCCGCCGCGATCTCGAGGTCCATATCAGGGATATTTCCGAGAAATATCTGATCCAGGGCGAAACCCAGGAGACGGCCTTTCTCTTCGTGCCGTCGGAATCGATCTTCGCCGAGATCCACGAAAATTTCGAAGCCCTGGTGCAGAAGGCGCACCGGGCGCGCATCGTCATCGTCTCACCATCGCTGCTGATGCTGTCGATCCAGGTCATCCAGGCTGTGCTCAAGGACCAGCGCATGCGGGCGCAGGCGCATCTGATCCAGGGCGAGGTGGCGATCCTGATGGACGATCTCGGCCGTCTCGACGAGCGGGTGCGCAAGCTGCAGGGTCATTTCGCCATGGCGCAGAAGGATATCGACATGGTGGTCACCTCCGCCGACAAGCTGACCAGGCGCGGCGCCAGGATCGAGGCGCTGGAATTCGATGCGGGTGGCGAGGTCAAGCCTGCCCGCGACAGCGAAACCGCCGCCAAATCGGTGGAAAGCCGCACCGGTCTTCTCAAGCTCCGGGTGGTTGACGAGGAGTGACCGCTTCGGGCAGTGTCGGCCCCGCATCAAATAGCAGGAGCATGATGTCGTCCGCATGCTCCAGAAGACGGGACAGCCTGATGATCACAGTTTTCGGGTCCATCAACATGGATCTCATCGCCACCACCGAGCGCCTGCCGAAGCCCGGCGAAACGGTGGCCGGCAACGGTTTTGCCACCGCCGCCGGCGGCAAGGGCGCCAACCAGGCGCTGGCCGCGCGCCGCGCCGGCCGCTATGTGCATATGGCCGGTGCCGTCGGCAAGGATGCGTTCGCCGCCGATGCGCTTTCCCTGCTCGATGAGGCGGGAACCGATCTTTCTCTCGTCAGACATGTCGACGGCCCGACAGGCACGGCGCTGATCCTGGTCGGCGGCGACGGCGAAAACATGATCGCCGTCGTTCCAGGCGCCAATGGCCTCGTTACATCCGCCGATGCCGAAACAACTATCGCCCGCATGAACGAAGGCGACATCCTGATGCTGCAGCTCGAAGTGCCGGTGGCTGCCGTCGAACGCGCCTTGTCGGCCGCCCGCGCCAAAGGCGTCACCAGCATTCTCAATCTCGCTCCGCTGATCCCGGATGCGGCCCGCCTTGGCCGGCTTGCCGATATCGTCATCGCCAACGAGACCGAGTTCGAGCGCCTTGCCGGACAGGACGGCATGGATGCGCCGGCGCGCGAGGCAGCGCTTGCCCGCCTGCATGCCGAAACCGGCCAGACGCTGATCGTGACGCTCGGCGGCGACGGCGTCGTCGCCATACGAGAAGGAGTGATCTCAAGAGCGCAGGGGCTCAAGATCGAACCCGTCGATACGGTCGGCGCGGGAGACACTTTCTGCGGCTATTTCGCGGCAAGCCTCGATGAAGGCCTCGATTTTGCCTCGGCGCTGCGCCGCGCAGCGGTTGCCGGTTCGCTCGCCTGCCTCAAATCAGGGGCACAGCCTTCGATCCCCGTCAGCGGCGACGTCGCAGGCAGGATATAAGTTCCGTCTCTCTGCGAAGCCGCCGGCAGACCCCCTCGATTTTTAGGGAATTCCGGCGGCTTTTCCTTGAGCAGATACTAAAGTTTCATTCAAATTTAACAGATCTCCGGCGATGTTGCTCGTGGTCGACGGATAGCCATTCCTTTGGGCTCCCGCCGATCACCGCAATTCACAGTGCTATAGCGTCCCTTGCGCGTCCGAAAAGACGAGCGGCGCTGTAGGCGGCTGCTCCATGACGGAGCGATGCCTTTGCTCCTGCGCCGGAGAATGCCCGTTCGGCGCATGCTTGCCCGAGGACCCCATGTTCATTTTTCGAATGAAATCGCTTGCGGCGAAACTCATCGTCATCACCGGCGTCGCCATCGCACTTGTTCTCATCGTTTCGAATTTCTTCCTGATCGGCCAGACCCGGGATCGCGTCCAGACGCTGACGATGGATCAGGCCAATCTCGAGGCAAAATCGATCGCCAACGAAATCGCCGCCAATGTCGGCGAACTTGCCAGCGCCGCGCGCACCATGTCCGGCGTCATCGGCCGCGGCCATGAAGGCAAATCGCTCGATCGCAAGGGCATGATCAACGTGCTGAAGGCCAATCTCGAGCAGAATGCCTTCGCCTTCGGCAGCTGGTTCTGCGAGCAGCTCGGCGCGCTCGACGGCAAGACCACCGAGATCGCCAACAACAATGACGAGGGCACGAACAAGAACGGCGCCTTCACGCCCTACTGGTCGAAGACCAAGGACGGCGGCATCCAATATTCGACCTTCGACAATGATTATACCGCCGAATGGTGGAAGCTTGCCGCCGACAGCGGCAAGGGCGCGATCACGACGCCTTACATGGCCGAGGGAACCGATGTCCCGACGCTGCTGACGTCGATCGCCTATCCGGTCATATCAGGTGGCAAGATGATCGGCGTCGGCGGCGTCGACATCTCGCTGAAGTCGCTGACCGACAAGCTGCAGGCGCTGCATCCTTTCGGCTCCGGCCGCGTCACGCTGCTGTCGCAGGCCGGCAACTGGATCGTCGCGCCGATCCCCGACCTGATGACCAAGCAGTATGACGGCGAAGGCGCCGACGTCGTCAAGTCGGCGCTGTCGAGCAAACAGTCCGGCCTCGTCCGGAACCTCACCTATGACGGCCTCGATCCCTTCGACCGCGTCGTCTATCCCTTCGCGGTTCCCGGCGTCAACGCCACCTGGGTCGTGCTCGTCGACGTGCCGCATACGGCGATCAATGCACCGGTACGAGACCAGACCTATCTGATGATCATCAACGGCCTGATCGTGCTCGGCGCCGTCATGCTGGCGCTCTATTTCGCCGTCCGCTCGCTGGTGCAGCGACCGCTCGGCGGGCTCGTTGCCAGCGTCGAAGCGCTTGGCGACGGCAAATATGACCAACCGGTCGCAGCCCAGGAGCGCACCGACGAAATCGGTTCGGTCGCCAAGGCGCTGGAAGGCTTCCGCTTCACGCTCGCCGACAGCCGTCGCCTGGAAGACGAGGCCGCCAGAGAGCGGCAGGCAGCGGAGAACGAGCGCAGCCGGTCGGAATCGGATCGCCAACAATCGGTGTCGCTGCAGCGTCATATCGTCTCGATCGTCGGCGCCGGCCTTTCCGAGCTGTCGCAGGGCAATCTCGGTTACCGCATCACCGACGAATTCCCCGGCGAATACGGCAAGCTGAAGCAGGATTTCAACGCCGCCCTTGCGAGCCTCGAAGAGACCATCAACACGATGAACCTCAGCGTCGCCAATATCGGCTCGGGCACCGGCGAAATCAGCAACAGCGCTTCCGACCTCGCCAAACGCACCGAACAGCAGGCGGCGAGCCTGGAGGAGACGGCGGCTGCGCTGAACGAGCTGACCGCACAGGTCGATTCCAGCGCCGATAATGCCCGCACGGCCGCCGACAACGTCAACCTCGCCTGCCAGGATGCCGAAAAGTCCGGCGAAGTGGTGCAGAAGGCGATCGCCTCGATGCAGGGGATCGAGCAGTCTTCGACGGAGGTTTCCCGGATCATCGGCGTCATCGACGAGATCGCCTTCCAGACGAACCTTTTGGCGCTCAATGCCGGTGTTGAAGCCGCCCGCGCCGGCGAAGCCGGCAAGGGCTTTGCCGTCGTCGCCCAGGAGGTGCGTGAACTGGCGCAGCGCTCGGCCAATGCCGCCAAGGAGATCAAGACGCTGATCAACACCTCGGCCGTCCAGGTCAAGGAAGGCGTCGATCTCGTCGGGCGCGCCGGCGGCACGCTGCACAAGATCGCCGAACAGGTGATGAGCATCAACGATCTCATCCGGCAGATCTCGGCATCGGCGAGCGAACAGGCCGTCGGCCTGAAGGAAATCAACCAGGCCATGAACCAGATGGACCAGGTGACGCAGCAGAACGCGGCGATGGTCGAGGAAGCGACCGCCGCAAGCGTCGCGCTCAACGACGAGGCGCAGACGCTGAAGGCGCTCGCCACCCGTTTCAGGGTCGCAGGCTCAGGCAATGCCGCCGTCCTCGCCTCGGTCGCGCAAAAGATGCGGGCGCCGGCTGCCGCTGCCGCTTCGCATCGGGCAGCCGCCCCGCCGACCCGCCGCGCGGCTGCCCCGTCACGCGGTTCGGCCGCCGTGGCCGAGGACAGCTGGGAAGAATTCTGACCGGTCCGGTCCAATCCGCATAAAAGCAAAAGGCGCCCGGGAAATCGGGCGCCTTTTGCGTTCAGGGGCGAATATCGTTCAGGCGGCGTTCGACGTCTGCTCTTCGTTGAGGAAAGCGTAGATCGCCGAAGCGGAATCGGTGGCGCGCAGCTTGGCGACCAGATCATGATCGCGCAGCACGCGGGCGATGCGCGACAGGGCCTTGAGATGATCAGCGCCGGCGCCTTCCGGCGCCAGCAGCAGGAAGACGAGATCGACCGGCTGGTCGTCCAGGGCCTCGAAATCGACCGGCTGCTCCAGCCGGGCGAAGATGCCGACGATCGAATGGATGTTGACCAGCTTGCCGTGGGGAATGGCGATGCCGTTGCCGACTCCGGTCGAGCCAAGGCGTTCGCGCTGCAGGATGACGTCGAAGATCTCCCGTTCGGAGAGCCCGGTGATCCTGGCGGCTCTTGCGGCCAATTCCTGAAGCAGCTGTTTCTTGGAATTTACTCTGAGGGCGGGAATGATCGCATCCTGATGGAGCAAATCTGCCAATGCCATTTCTTTTTCCTTCTGTCGCCGGGATCAGATGCAAGGAGCGGCGGCGATACCGCCGCTCGGAGCCCTGACCTCAGCCTTTGATATTGGCTGAATCGATCCAGCCAATATTTCCGTCGTGCCGACGGTAAACGATGTTCAAATGTTCCTTGCCGGGGCTGCGGAACAGGAGAAGCGGCTCGTCGGTCATGTCGAGCGCCATCACGGCGGTGGCGACCGACATGGTCTTCAGCTGCTTCGTGCTTTCAGCGACGATCGCCGGGGCGAAATCGTCGGGAATTTCATCCTCGTGGTCAGGCACGGAATCCATGACCGTGTAGGAGACTTCTGCAAAACCGTTCAGATGGTTTCCGGCATGATGGTCCTTCAGCTTGCGCTTATAGCGGCGCAGACGCTTTTCGATGCGCTCCGAAGCGGCGTCAAAAGCAAGCTGGGGATCGGTCGCTTCGCCGGCAGCATGCAGCACCACCCCGCTGTCGAGATGAAGCTTGCAATCTGCGGAGAACCGGGAACTTGCCTTCACAACGGTCACCTGGCCGGAATACCCCCCGTCGAAGTATTTCGTGATGGCCATACCAATTTGGTCCTCGATCTTTTGACGGAACGAGTCACCAATTTCCATATGTTTACCGGATACACGCACACTCATGGAGTTTCCCTTCTTCTGGTCGTTTGCGGGTATCAGTTTACGCCAAGCCTCAGGTTCATCCAAGCACTTCGCGCAATCTCAAGCAAGATCGGCGTAGGCCTGCGGTACCCTGGTGCCCTTGAGATGATGGGGATAACTCCGGACGCCCTCTGCGGCATCGATTGCGGCGGGCTTCTAGCCAGCCGCTGCTGAAAAGTCAAGTGGGCGAAGAATTGCTATCGCTAATGCTCGCAAAACGTGCCGCAAATCCCCAGCCGGACAGCACCCGCCACCGACCACCCGCCAGCAGCCCCTAACAACCTCTCTCTTTGGTTGCAATCAGTCCTGCCGGCAGAGGAATAGCGGGATGAGGGCGGCAATGTTTCGATCAGGACCGAAGCCCCCGCGTCAGAAGCCGGCGACCTTGGCGAGCGCCCGCTTCTCGCGACGGCGCTGAACCGAAGAGGCGATGTTCATGGCCTCCCGGTATTTGGCGACAGTGCGGCGGGCGAGATCGATTCCGCCCTGTTTCAGCATATCGACAATATCGTCGTCGGAGAGCACTGCGTCCGGGCTTTCCTGCATGATCAGCGCGCGGATCTTGTGACGCACGGCCTCGGCCGAATGGCTGTCGCCGCCGGCGACGGCGCTGATCGAGACGGTGAAGAAATATTTGAGCTCGAAGAGACCGCGCGGCGTCAGCATGTATTTGTTCGAGGTGACGCGGCTGACGGTGGATTCGTGCATCTTGATCGCTTCGGCGACCGTCTTCAGGTTCAGCGGGCGCAGATGGTCGACGCCATTCAGCAGGAAGGCGTCCTGCTGGCGGACGATCTCGCTTGCCACCTTCATGATGGTCTTTGCCCGCTGGTCCAGGCTGCGCGTCAGCCAGTTGGCGCTCTGCAGGCATTCGGAGAGGAAGGCGTGATCCTCGCCGTTCCTGGTCACGCGGGAAAAATAGGACTGGTTGACCAGCACGCGCGGCAGCGTATCCGGATTGAGCTCGACCAGCCAGCTACCGTCCGAGGAGGGCCTGACGACCACATCGGGCATGATCGCCTCGGACACACCCGTCTCGAAACCGCTGCCGGGCTTCGGATTGAGCTGGCGAATCTCGCCGAGCATGTCGAGAAGGTCTTCCTCGTCGACACCGCAGAGCCGCTTCAGCGTGGCGAAATCGCGCCGCGCCAGCAGTTCGAGGTTTTCGACGAGCGCCTGCATGGCAGGGTCGTACCGGTCCTTCTGCCTGAGTTGAATCGCCAGGCATTCGGCGAGGCTGCGGGCGAAAACCCCCGGCGGATCGAGCGTCTGGAGGGCGGCAAGCACGCGCTCGGCCGCGCTGAGGCTGGTGCCCAGCCGCTCGCCGGTCTCGACGAGATCGACCTGCAGATAACCGGCATCGTCGAGCTGATCGACGAAATTCTGCGCGATCAGCCGATCGGCCATGTCGGGCAGGACGAAGGGGATTTGCTGGGCGAGATGATCGCGCAGCGACACCTGGCCGGCGACGAAATCGTCGAGATCGTAATCGGCCCCCTCGCCGCCGCTGCCGGGCATCGATTTCCACTGGCCGACGAGTTCCGGCGCATCGAGGCGCTGCGGCGCGCTGTCATCGGGAAAGACATTGGTATAGTTGGCGTCGAGCTCGTCGCTCAGCCGGCTGGTGCTGGCGCTGCCGCCATTGTCGTACCAGTCGCTGGAGAGCGCCTCGGTGCGGTTGTCGTCACCGTCGTCCGAGCCGGCGTCCTCGGGTGAACGAGCATAGGGCTCGTCTTCGGCTTCGCCGCGTTCGGAGCCCGCTTCGCCGTCATTCGACGGAAATTCGAGCAGCGGGTTCTTCTCGACTTCCTGGGCGATGAACTGGGTGAGTTCGACATGCGTCATCTGCAGCAACTGGATCGATTGCATCAGTTGCGGTGTCATCACCAGAGATTGGTTCTGGCGCAGGAAAAGACTGGCGGACAGTGCCATGACGGACGCGAAACTCCCTCGATTCCTCCGGGAAACCGCGTCCGATCACACTTCAGGCGACGGAAATCCAACTGGCCCAAAAATTGCTTTTTTATATCATTTGGTCAAGCGGAACTATGTCGGCGCGGTTAATTTCTGCGGTGGGACAGATGTCGGCGAAAGGTCTGCGCCGTTTCAGGACGACTGAGGCAGCGTCCCCATCTTTGGCGTCATCAGCCGTTCAGAGGCTGAAATTGTCGCCGAGATAAAGCCGGCGCACTTCCGGATTGTTGACGATATCGTTGGCCCGGCCATGGGTGAGCACTTCACCGGCATGGATGATGTAGGCGCGGTCGATCAGGCCCAGCGTCTCGCGCACATTGTGGTCGGTGATGAGAACGCCGATGCCGCGCGCCGTCAGGTGGTGCACGAGATTCTGGATGTCGGCGACCGAGATCGGGTCGACGCCGGCGAAGGGCTCGTCGAGCAGCATGAAGGTCGGGTCGGTCGCCAGCGCACGGGCGATTTCAAGGCGGCGGCGCTCACCGCCCGACAGGGCGACGGCGGCACTCTTGCGCAGCTTCTGGATATGGAATTCCTCCAGCAGCTCGTTGAGCTTCTGCTC
This sequence comes from Rhizobium sp. CIAT894, assembly GCF_000172795.2. Classification (NCBI taxonomy): domain Bacteria; kingdom Pseudomonadati; phylum Pseudomonadota; class Alphaproteobacteria; order Hyphomicrobiales; family Rhizobiaceae; genus Rhizobium; species Rhizobium sp. CIAT894. Next base: position 441,117 of record NZ_CP020947.1, on the reverse strand, counting down.
GCGCTCGGCCTTGTCCTTGACATGCACTTCGAGAACGGCGCGGATATTCTCTTCTACCGTCAGGCCGCGGAAGATCGACGCTTCCTGCGGCAGGTAACCGACGCCGAGGCGCGAGCGGCGGTACATCGGCATGGACGTGACCTCGTTGCCGTCGATCTCGATCGTGCCTTCATCCACCGGCACGAGGCCGGTGATCATGTAAAAACAGGTCGTCTTGCCGGCGCCGTTCGGGCCGAGCAGGCCGACGGCCTCGCCACGGCGCACCACCAGGGAGACGCCGTTGACGACGCGCCGCGTCGCATAGGTCTTCGTCAGACCGCGGGCGATCAGCGTTCCCTGATAACGAGTCTTGTCGGCGGCGCCTGAAGCTTGCGGCTCAGGCTTGCCGAACATGGTGGATAGCGATGATAGTTTCACGTGGGAGGCCGGCTTTTCAGTTCTGCTTCTGCTGCTGTGCATTCGGCTGCGATTTCGGATCCAGCTGAATCTGGACACGCCCGCCGCAGCTTTCAAGCTCTGCTTGGCCGGTCTGCATGTGAACGGTCAGTTTGCAGCCGGTAAAGACGTTCGGCCCATCCGACAGAATAACCTTGTTGCCCTGATCCGCCGTGAGGACGAAGGTCTGCGAGGCCATGTCGAAAGCGCCGTCGTCGGCGGTCGCTGTCTGCGTGCCTGAGGTCAGGTAGACCTTGTCGGTCACCAGGATCTTGTCGATATCGGCGCTTCCCGAGGCCAGCGAACCCGACTGCTGCGGCTTCGCCGCCGGCTGGGCTGCGGGTTGTGCCCCGTCAGCGGCCTGCTTTGCCGCCTTGTCCTTGTAATAGACGGTCATCTTGCCGGACTGCATCGTCGTCGTCCCCTGGACGACCTTGACCTTGCCGGTGAACAGCGCTGTGTGCTCCTGGTCGTGGATCTCGAGCTTGTCGCTTTCGATCTGGATCGGCTGGTCGTTGGAAAGCTTCATGCCCGACATCGTGGTCGCCTGTTGCGCGCCCGCGCCAGTGGCCGTCAGAATAAGGGCAAATGCGCCGGCAATGAACGCCATGCCGGTCTTGCAAGTGGAAATGCGACAATCTTTTGTCATGAATGACCCGGCTGGTTAAGTGCCCTGTTTATGGATGGCGGATGGATCGACATTCATGCGAACATTTCCCTCGAATGTGATCACCCGCCCCTTATCGGTTATCTCCATCGTCTGCGCAAGAATGGAGGCATTGTCCTTGGTGATGGTGACAGGGTCGTCGCTACGCATGTTTCCGCCCTTGATGTCGAGCTGGGCGGACTGGAATTTTGCATTGAGGCCACTGCTCAGCACCAGGGTGAAGGGGGCCGTCATATGCAGATTGTCGGTGGCGCGATTGTAATCGGCGGTCGAGGCGACGACACGGGCAATCAGCCCGTCATTCATCGGCACGGCGGCCTTGATGGTTTCGAGCGTGATGAAATCGGGATTGCGGATATCCTGCAACGCCCGTTCGGCCAGCATCGAATAGTTGATACCGTCGGAATTGCGGCCCGATATCGCCGGTTTCTCCATCACGACCTTGCCGTTCTCGATCTTGGCGCCTTCCATCTTGATATTCTCGGGCAGATAGATCTTGACCAAGGCAACCGCCGTGAGGCCGGCCGCGATGACGAGGGCTGCCACCGGCAGCAAGATCTTCAGCCGCCGCACGCGGGCGGAATGGAACAACGCATCGCCATAGGCGCTCTTGCCGGACCCGGCATAGGCGGCATGTCCGTTGTTCTTCAGGGTATCGAGCATAGGCCTCGTCCATGTGCGGTGATCGCCGCGCCTTCAGAACAAAGCCGGCCGCCAATCACAGTTCGTTTCGCATTATTACATTGGCTTGCCAATATGGAATTTTTTCTGCAACAAGCAACAAAACGGAAAAACATCAAAAAGTGGCATTCGTACAAGCCGCTGCCATTTCATCGGATCCATCGGCGGCATGCCGAAGCCGGTGCCAGCGCTGGAGGTTTCAATGGACAGTTCGATGATTGCGGATCGGCGGCGACTGCGCCGCAAACTCTGGTTCTGGCGCCTGGCCGCGGTGGCCCTCGTCGTGGCCCTGGGTTTCGCCTTCTACAGCTTCGCCGTCGGCGATGCCAAGACCGCCCGCCCGCATATCGCCCATGTGACGATATCAGGGCTGATCGTCGATGACGACGAGCTTCTGGAGCGGCTGAAGAAAGTCGAGACCAGCGACCAGGTGAAGGCCGTGGTGATTTCGATCTCCTCGCCCGGCGGCACGACCTATGGCGGCGAAAAAATCTTCAAGGCGATCCGTGCGATATCGGCGAAGAAACCTGTCGTCTCCGACGTGCGCACTCTTGCCGCCTCCGCCGGCTACATGATCGCCACGGCAGGCGACACGATCATTGCCGGCGACAGCTCGATCACCGGCTCGATCGGCGTCATCTTCCAGTATCCGCAGATCCAGCCGTTGCTCGACAAGATCGGCGTGTCGCTGCAGGAGATCAAATCCTCGCCGCTGAAGGCCGAGCCCTCGCCCTTCCACGAAGCGAGCGAGGAGGCCAAGGCGATGATCCGCAACATGGTCGTCGACAGCTACAACTGGTTCGTCGACCTGGTCGCCGACCGGCGCAAGCTGCCGCGCGACGAGGTGCTGAAGCTCGCCGACGGCACGATCTATACCGGCCGCCAGGCGCTGAAGGTGAAACTCGTCGATACGATCGGCGGCGAGCCGGAAATCCGGGCCTATCTCAAATCGCGCGGCATCGACGCCGACCTGCCGATGGTGGACTGGGACAAAAAGAGCAATACGCCGTTTCTGCTCGCAGGGGCTGTTTCGCGGCTGATTACGATCTTCGGTTATGACGATCTGTTGAAAGGCCAGGATATCAATGGAATCCTGCCCCCAAAGTTGCTTCTTGACGGGCTGCTTTCAGTTTGGCAGGTTGGCCACGATTGATAAGAAATCAATAATTTAAGGGGGCGAACGTGATCAAGTCCGAATTGGTGCAGATTGTTGCGGCCCGCAACCCGCATCTCTATCACCGCGACGTCGAGAATATCGTCAACGCGGTTCTCGACGAGATCACGGATGCACTGGCCGCGGGCAACCGCGTCGAATTGCGCGGCTTCGGCGCGTTTTCAGTCAAGAACCGCCCTTCCCGCTCCGGCCGCAACCCGCGCACCGGCGATACGGTCTTCGTCGAGGAGAAGTGGGTTCCCTTCTTCAAAACCGGCAAGGAGCTGCGCGAGCGGCTGAATCCCGGCCAGGCGGACGAAGAGGATTGAGCCACCTGCGGCGAAACCGCACTTGAACTCGATCGCCGTTTTCCTATTCTGCTCAACGTATCGGCCCGAAAATCGGAATCGATTTTCGGGCCGATACGTTGATATAAAGCGCCGACGCATGGAGACCTCCAATGGCCAAGAAGATCGTCAACCTGTTGATTCTGCTGCCGCTCGGCGTCATCCTCATCGTCTTCTGCGTCGCCAACCGGCAAAGCGTCACGCTCGCCTTCAATCCGTTCCGGCCCGACGATCAGGTGCTTGCGGTTTCCGCGCCCTTCTTCGTCTTCCTGTTCATCGCGCTGATTGCAGGCATGCTGATCGGCTCGGCCGCTACCTGGTTCAGCCAGGGCAAACACCGCAAACGCGCCCGCACCGAAGCCAAGGAAGCCATCCGCTGGCAGGGCGAGGCCGACCGCCACAAGAGCCGCGCCGAGGAAATCGCCGGGCAATTGCCGGCACGATAACCGGCTCGATATTTCGCGACCGATTACAGCGGAAAAAAGCTCAGCTCCTCATAATCGCCCTCCGGCGACGCGCCGTTGCCGGTCACGCGGAAACCGTGGGCGAGGTAAAAGGCCTTCGCCCGCCGGTTCTTCACCAGGCATTTCAGCCGGTATGGGTGCTGCGGCCATTCCGGCAGCGCCCGCAGCAGCGCCGTCCCGGCGCCGCGCCCCTGGAACTCCGGCCTTATATAAAGCATGTGAACGAAATCATCGGCCGGCCAGAGCGACAGGAAGCCGGCCACACTGCCGTTTTCATGCTCGCAGACGAAGACCGTCTCGCCATTGGTGTGGGCGGCGAAATCCTCGCGGTAGAACTTGCCGGGATCGACCCAGACGAATGTTTGACGGCGCACGGAAAGATAAATCTCCGCGAGCACTTCCTGGTCTTCCGCCCGCGGCGGCCTGATTGTCCACGTCATGACGTCGATTTAACCCAAGCCCCCACCTCGCGCCAAGTCCGAAGCCGTTGGCCGGGATCAGCCGGCCGCCATCTTCGCGACGACGGCGGCGTTGAAATCGGAAAAGAACCCTTCGGCGAGCCTCTGCGAGGTCGAATCGAGCAGGCGGGCGCCGAACTGCGCGAGCCTGCCGCCGAGTTCGGCCTTTGCCCGATAATGCAGGATGGTCGCGCCGCCGTTTGGCTCGAGCACGACATCGGCGCTACCCTTGGCGAAGCCGGCAAGGCCACCCTTGCCTTCGGCCGACAGTGTGTAGCTCTTCGGCGCGTCGACATCGGAGAGCGTCAGCAACCCATGGAAGGTGGCCGACAGCAGGCTGAACCTGACCTTGATCGTCGCTTCGAAAATATCGGGCGACAGCCGCTCGATGCTCTGGCAGCCGGGGATGCAGCCGCGCATGATCTCGGGATCGTTGAGTGCTGCCCAGACGACGTCCCGCGGCGCGGCGATGTGTTCTTCGCCGGTAAAATCCATTCGATAGCCCCATCTCCGATTCGCTCACCTTATCCAGCGGGAAGGCTATTTGCCACGCCGGAAAGGAATGTTATCTGGCGTTCGAAGCAAGGAGCCGGCGATGGACGACGACGTGAAGCCCTGGAGCGTGACGGCAAGCCGCATCACCTATGAGGATCGTTGGATTCGGCTGCGGAGCGACGATTGCGTCACCGCCGATGGAATCGTCGTCGCCCCCTTCCATGTGCTCGACTATCCCGATTGGATCAACGTCGTCCCCGTCATGCCCGACGGGCGTGTGCTGCTGACGCGGGAATACCGGCACGGCCGCGGCGAGATCGTGCTCGGCCTCGTTTCCGGCGGCGTCGAGCCTGGAGATACCGAAGCTGGCGATATCGAGACGGGCGATGCGGGGTTGGCGGCAGCACGGCGCGAATTACGGGAAGAGACCGGCTATGAGGCCTCGACCTTCGTCAAGCTGCTGACCTCCTATCCGAATGCCGCCAGCCAGAGCAACATGGTGACGAGCTGGCTGGCGCTCGGTCTCGGCAGAGCCGGCGAACCGCGTTTCGACCCCGGCGAGAAGGTCGGGCTGCTGTTTGCCGATCTTGCCGCCATCCTCGATGACATCAAGTCCGGCGCGGTCATCATGCAGTCGATGCATGTCGCCGCCCTTTATGCGGCCGAAAGCTGGCTTCGTGGACGGGCGACCGAAGGCTTGAAATAGCGGCCACGCCGGGACAAGCTGTGCTCTCGCCCCAAGCCGGGTCGACGCGCAGTTGATCCGGTACGGTTTTCTGGGCTACTGCATAATTCAAAGGGCGCTGCAAAGGCGCAGCCGCTCGTGAACACACCCCGACAGACACGCGGAAAAACACGTTGAAACAGAGAGAACGCCGGCCGGGCCAGAAGAAGACGTCAGGTCCTTCCGGTGAAAGCCGCAGGGACGACCGGGCCGCCCGCCCGCCGAAGCCGGTCGTCCGGCCGGCAGTCAGCCGCGAGACGGCGCGCGAGGCCGCTCTACCTGCCGCCATCGAGCGTCCGCTGATGACACGCAGCGGCGAGCGCCCGACCGAGCGCGTGCCGGTCATCCTCGAATCGCTCGGAGCCGGCGACTTCCACCTGATCGATAGCGGCAACGGCGAAAAGCTGGAGCAATACGGCCCCTACCGTATCATCCGCCCGGAGGCCCAGGCACTGTGGCGGCCGTCGCTGCCGGCCCATGTCTGGGAAAAGGTCGACGCCGTCTTCACCGGCGATACCGACGAGGAAGGCACCGGCCGCTGGCGCTTCCCGAAAGAGGCGCTCGGCGAGACCTGGCCGCTCAATCTGCTCGGCGTCGACTTCCTCGGCCGTTTCACCTCCTTCCGCCATGTCGGGGTTTTCCCGGAGCAGATCGTGCACTGGAGCTGGATGAAGGATCAGGTCGAAAAGGCCGGCCGGCCGCTGAAGGTGCTGAATCTCTTCGGCTATACCGGCGTCGCCTCGCTGGTTGCTGCAGCCGCCGGCGCCGAAGTCACCCATGTCGACGCCTCGAAGAAGGCGATCGGCTGGGCGCGGGAAAACCAGGCGCTCGGGCGCATGGAGAAGTTGCCGATCCGCTGGATCTGCGAGGATGCGATGAAATTCATCCTGCGCGAGGAACGCCGCGGCAGCCAGTACGACATCATCCTCACCGATCCGCCGAAATTCGGCCGCGGCCCGAACGGCGAAGTCTGGCATCTCTTCGAGCATCTTCCCCTGATGCTCGATGTCTGCCGCGAGATCCTGTCGCCGAAGGCCGTGGGCCTGGTGCTGACGGCCTATTCGATCCGCGCCAGCTTCTATTCGATCCACGAGCTGATGCGCGAGACGATGCGCGGCGCCGGCGGCGCTGTCGAATCCGGCGAGCTGGTCATTCGCGAGGCGGGCCTCGACGGCAAGACGCCGGGCCGCGCGCTTTCCACCTCCCTCTTTTCCCGCTGGGTGCCGAAATGAGCAAGGACTTCCACGATCAGGGACCGCGCAGGGTCGGGCAGGTGAAGGAGGTGACCTCGCTCGCCAATCCGATCATCAAGGACATCAAGGCGCTGACCAACAAGAAGGCGCGGGAGGAGAGCGGCACCTTCCTCGCCGAAGGGCTGAAGCTCGTCATCGACGCGATCGAGCTCGGCTGGACGATCCGTACGCTGGTCTATGCCAAGGCCGCCAAGGGCAAGCCGCTGGTCGAGCAGATGGCGGCAAGGACCGTCGCCGCGGGCGGGCTGGTGCTCGAAGTCAGCGAAAAGGTCATCGCCTCGATCACCCGCCGCGACAATCCGCAAATGGTCGTCGGCATCTTCGAGCAGCGCTGGAAGCCGCTGAAGGATATCAGGCCGAGGGATGGCGAGACCTGGGTGGCGCTCGACCGGGTGCGCGATCCCGGCAATCTCGGCACCATCATCCGCACGGCGGATGCGGCCGGCGCCTCGGGCGTCATTCTGGTCGGAGAGGCGACCGATCCCTTCTCGCTGGAAACGGTCAGGGCGACCATGGGCTCGGTCTTTGCCGTTCCCGTCGCGCGGGCGACGCCGGAGGAATTCATCGCCTGGCGGAAATCGGCCGGCGTTTCCATCGTCGCGACCCATCTTGCCGGCGCCGTCGATTACCGGACGATCGACTACCGGAAAAAGCCCGTCGTGCTGCTGATGGGCAACGAGCAGTCCGGCCTGCCTGATCAGCTGGCCAGGGAGGCGGACGCGCTTGCCCGCATTCCCCAGCAGGGCCGCGCCGATTCCCTGAACCTCGCCGTCGCCACCGCCGTCATGCTTTTCGAGGCGCGCCGCCATCTCCTCTCACTTGCCGAGGGCAAATGACCGAACAGACGCTTACCCGCCCCGCGCTGTTTTCGCGCCCGGCGCCGATCCTCCTCTTCATCCTGATCGCTGTTCTGATCGACCAGGTGGCCAAGATCGCCGTCGACCACTATTTGCCGCTGGAAGAAGCCGTGCCGGTTATTCCGATGCTGGCGCTCTACCGCACCTACAATCTCGGCGTCGCCTTTTCGATGCTGTCGGGCATGGACGGCTGGTTCATCGTCGGCATGCGGCTCGTCATCGTCGCCTTCGTCGTCTGGCTGTGGTACCGCACGGCGAAAGACCGCTGGCTTGCCCATCTCGGCTATGCGCTGATCATTGCCGGCGCGATCGGCAATCTCGTCGACCGCTTCGCCTATGGGCACGTGATCGATTACATTCTGTTCCACACCGAAAGCTGGTCCTTCGCTGTCTTCAATCTCGCCGACAGCTTCATCACCATCGGCGCTGGCTGCGTCATTCTCGACGAGCTGCTGCTGCCGAAAAAGGCCGGTCGCTAAAATCTTATCGAATTCCTGAAGGCATTCGGAAGAGGCCTCATGTTAGCCAGATAGCATGCAAAGTCTGGGGCAATTGCAGGAAACATTGTCCGCCGCCTTCGGCGGACCCGCCGCCAAGCCGCATGAAGAGCGGATGGGGGGCCTCTCCCTGCGGCCCGGCGCATCGGCGCCCGAGGCAGCCGACGATCGCACGATGGGGCCGCCTGCAGCGACACGGCGTCTGCTGTTCTACTGGCTTGGCGGCGCCGGCCTGCTTGCCGCGATGATCCTGACGCTGCTTGCCCATGCCGGCGACCCGCTGCTGCTGTCGGGCGGGCTTGTCGTTCTCGGCCTTGCCGTCATATCAAGCTATGCCGTCCTGATGGTTCGGCGGCGCAGAGCTCCGCGCGACGGCAAACCCCTGCCGGACTGGAACGACGGCGCAAAGCTGTTTGCCGACGTGCACGACGTGCTCGGCGACATCACCGTCAGCCGCAGCATGGATCGGCGCATCATCTCCGCCAACGACACGTTTCGCCGTCTGACCGGGCGTCTGCATCCGGAGGGACGCAGTTGCGAGGAGATCGGGCTTGCCTTCCGCCCCGGCCCGATACCGCACTGCTACGACGTCGAGATCTCGACACCGGACGGCCAGCGCATCTTTCTCTGGCGCGACGTCGTGACCCGCGATCCGGCAAACGGCCGCCTGCTGCTGCAGAGCGTGGCGCGAGATGTGACCGACGAGCGGCTGATCGCCCAGGGCCGCGAGGAGGCCCGCCAGAAAGCCGAATATAACAGCGCCGCCAAATCCAGGCTGCTTGCCACCGTCAGCCACGAGGTGCGCACGCCGCTTTCCGGCATCCTCGGCATGACGCATCTGCTTGCCGAGACGCGGCTGACGCAGGAGCAGCAGGACTATCTGGCGAATATTCGCCAGTCCGGCCACGCGCTGACGCAGTTGGTCGAGGATCTGCTCGATTTCTCCACCATCGAGGTCGGCCGCTTCGCGCTGCATCCGCGCTCGGAATCGCTGCGTAAGCTCTTGGAAAGCGTCGTCGAGATGCTCGCCCACCGGGCACATGAAAAAGGCATCGAGATCGGCGCCACGGTCTCATCCGATGTGCCGGAGAATATGAGCTTCGATCCGGCGCGGCTGCGCCAGGTTCTCTTCAACGTCATCGGCAATGCCGTGAAGTTCACCCAGGTCGGCGGCGTTTTCATTCGCGTGTCGATCGATGCGGACAACCTGTCGATCACCGTCACCGATAGCGGTCCCGGCATGACGGCGGAGGAGCAGGCGCGCGTCTTCGGCGAGTTCGAGCAGGGCGGGAGCGTTGCCGACAAGAGCAGCGGCACCGGGCTCGGCCTTGCGATCTCCGCCCGGATCATCCGCGAATTCAACGGCACGCTGACGGTAGCCGGCGAAAAGGGCAGAGGAAGCGAATTCACCATCCGCTTCCCTGTCGATATCGGCAGCGAGCGCCCCGACAGGCGCAATACGCTGCTTGCCGGCAACAGCGTCGTGCTTCTGGCGCCGGCGGGTGCTGCGCGCGCCGCCATCGCCGAGACGATCACCGCACTCGGCGGTCTCTGCCATCTCGTCGCCGATGGTGAAAGCGCGCGGGCAACGCTGCTCGGCTTGGCAGACGGCGGCAAGCGGCCGACCGATATTATCATCGACCATCGCATGTCGGCGGAATTTTCCGCTCATCTGGCCGACCGCGCCGAAATCGCAGCCCTTGGCCTGCGCAAGGTCCTGCTCGTCAATCCGGAGGAGCGCAGCGCCCATCCGCTCGATCTCTTCGATGCCTGGCTGATCCGGCCGCTGCGCGAACAATCGCTGATCGACGTGCTGCGCGGGCGCATGCGCGGCATGGAGAAACGCGACGCGCTGAACGACAACCAGCCCGGCTTCGGCCTTTCGGTGGCGGAGATGATGGCGACGACAGGCGGCCTCAACATCCTGCTTGGCGAGGACGATCCGATCAATGCCATGCTGGTGCGAGTCGTCCTGGAAAAGGGCGGGCATAAGGTGCGCCATGTCGAGGATTTCGAGGCGCTGCTCGACTGCGCCCTGTGCGAGGCGGATGCCCGGCCCGACATCATCATCAGCGACCTGTCGATGCCCGGTGGCAACGGTATCGACATGCTGGCGCGCCTGCGCGGCCACGAAAGGCGGCTCGATCTTGCCTCGGTGCCGGTGATCGTGCTGACTGCAGACAAGAGCGACGACTCACGCCGCCAGGTCCTGCTGAACGGCGCCAACCGCGTCATGGTCAAGCCGGTCGACCCGCTGCGGCTGCTGACCGAAGTTCAGGCCGTCGCCGCGCTTTCCGCCCGCCGGGCAGAGGCGCGATAACGTGCCGCGGGACCGGCCCGCTTCTTGCGCCGGGAAATTCAATATGTCACTTTCCTGTCGCAGAGAAGTGTTTTATGGCGTCGATAAGCCGGCAACGGGAGAATCGTCATGTCCGCCATCGACATCCTGAATCGTGACACCACCGCGGAGGCTGTACGGCCCTCGACGGCGGCTGCGCAAAAGGACGGCGATATTCTGGGCCGCATCGGCAATCTGGAAACCCGCCTTGCCCGCACGGCGCGCGAGATCGATGCCGCCCAGGCCGTGCGCTACCGGGTTTTCGTCGACGAAATGAAGGCGCAGCTGCCGCTGGATGCCATGCGCCGCCAGCGAGATGTCGATGCCTATGACGCTTTCTGCGACCATCTTCTCGTTCTCGACCGCTCGATCGAGGGCGATCCCGAAGACCAGATCGTCGGCACCTACCGGCTGTTGCGCCAGGATGTCGCCATCGCCAATGGCGGTTTTTACTCGGCTTCCGAATTCGAGATCGAGAGCCTGATCGCCAAACATCCGGACAAGCGCTTCATGGAACTCGGCCGTTCCTGCGTGCTGCCGGAATACCGCACCAAGCGCACCGTCGAGCTGCTGTGGCAGGGCAACTGGGCCTATGCGCTGAAGCATGGCGTCAGCGCCATGTTCGGCTGCGCCTCGTTCCCCGGCGTCTATCTCGAAAGTCATGCGCTGGCGCTGTCTTTCCTCTACCACAATGTGCTGGCGAAGGACGAATGGGCCGTCGGGGCTCTGCCGGATCTCGCCCGCAACATGGATCTGATGCCGGTCGAGGCCATCAACCCGAAGCGGGCGCTGATGGCCCTGCCGCCGCTCATCAAGGGTTATCTGCGCCTCGGCGCGATGGTCGGCTCCAGCGCCGTCGTCGATCATGCCTTCAACACGACCGACGTGCTGATCGTGCTGCCGATCTCGAGCATTTCCGACCGCTACCTGAATTATTACGGCGCCGACGCCGGCCGCTTCGCGAGCTGACGCATGTCGCCGGCGGTGGCCTCATCCGCCGGATCGCCTCCTCGTGTCCGATGGGTTCTCCCCATACGCCGCCCGATAGAGTGCCGAAAAACGGCCAAAGTGAAAGAATCCCCACTTCAGGCAGATGTCGCGCAACGGCTGTCGGTTCAAAGGATCGCGGAGATCCTCTCGGGCAGCATGCAGGCGGAGTGATCTCAGATAGGCTGCCGGCGTCGTTCCCTTGAAGTCACGAAAACCGACTTCAAGAGAGCGAATGGAAACGCCTGCCGCCTCCGCGACACTCTGCATCGTCAACGGCTGGGCGATGTTCGCATACATGAAATCAATGGCTCGACGGACATGCCGCGGCGCTATCAGATGGATTTTGTTGTCGAGCAGATGCGACAGCCGGTTGGGAATCAGGCGCACCACGAGATCGGCAAGTGCCTGGGTCAGGTTCGACATGGCGATTGGCGAGTGAAGCAGCGGCCCGTTGTTGCGCATGCCGAGGATGATCGTTTGCACCAGATTGCCGAACAACTGTCCCGCTGCCGTAGAAAAATCAATGACGGGCAGCAATTCCATTGCCCCGATCAGAGGCCTCTCGAATATGGCGGCGACGGCCTGGGCCAGGATTGTCCAGTTCAGACTGAGCGTGTCCGACCGGTGAGGCGCGGCTCCTATGGAAACCCAATCCGACTCGAGATTGTTCATCAATAGCAGCCGCCCGGGCGTCGCTTCGACCACCGTGCGACCAAACCCGACATTGAGGGCACCCGTGCGCGGAACGACGATTGCCAGAGTTTCCGGCGTTCCGTGCGCCGTTCTTGCACCCCAGTCGCCGGTATCCTGGTTGCTGACCAGCGACAGCCCTTCATCACCCCAAAACCCGACCTTCCAGTCGAGCGGTTTCTCCCGGCCGGTACGCCACGCGTCGAGCGAACCAAATCCTCTGGTCAGGGCCTCGACCATATCGTCGAAAGTCGGCCCCTGAAATCGGGCGACGAAAGTGTGGGATGCGTCTTCTGCCATGGAACCCAACCCGGTGATGAAATATTAAACAATCGAGCAGCAAAACCGTCAATTGCCCGTCACTCTTTCAAAGTCCGGGCGGGCAATTCATGCCGCGTAAGAGATTATTGTATCAAAAGTATGACTTATGGACAGCGGCCTGAACGTCCTGAGGCGCGCGAGCTGAAAGCTGTGGAATAATCCGCAAAAACCAGTGCCCGGCCGACGCACTGTCGGCCGGGCACTGAATGCCGTCTCTTATGCGGACAGGATAAGGTTTACGAGCCGCCATAGGCAGCGATCGCCGCCATGTTGACGATGTCGGAATCCTTGGCGCCCATCGAAGTGATCTGCACCGGCTTGTCGAGGCCGACCAGGATCGGGCCGATGACCGTGGAGCCGCCGAGTTCCTGCAGCATCTTCGTCGAGATCGAGGCCGAGTGGAAGGCCGGCATAACAAGCACATTGGCCGGGCCGGAGAGGCGGCAGAAAGGATATTGCTCCATCACCTTGCGGTTCAGGGCGACATCGGCGGCCATCTCGCCGTCATATTCGAAATCGACGCGGCGCCTGTCGAGGATCTTCACCGCCTCGCGCACCCGCTCGGAGCGTTCGCCCGAGGGATGGCCGAAGGTGGAATAGGCAAGCATGGCGACACGCGGCGGATACCCCATGCGCCTTGCGAGACCGGCGGCTTCCTCGGCGATATCGGCAAGCTGCTCGGCCGTCGGCATGTCGTGCACAGCCGTATCGGCAACGAAGACGGTGCGGCCGCGGCAAAGCGCGAGCGACACGCCGATGACGCGGTGGCCGGGCTTCTCGTCGATGCAGCGGCGCACATCCTCGAGTGCCGTCGAATAGTTGCGGGTGATGCCCGTCACCATACCGTCGGCATCGCCGAGCGCCACCATGGTGGCGGCGAAATGGTTGCGGTCGTTATGGATCAGCCGCTGGGCGTCGCGATGCAGATAACCCTGCCGCTGCAGCCTGGCATAGAGATAATCGATATAGGCCTCGACCCGAGTCGAGATACGGGCATTGACGATTTCAAGGCCCGGGCGGCTGAGATCGATGCCGGCGCGCTCGGCCGTCGCCCGGATCAGGTCCTCGCGGCCGAGCAGGATGGCGGTGCCGAGCTGCTGGTTGGCGTAGGAGAGTGCTGCGCGCAGGACCTGTTCTTCCTCGGCCTCGGCAAAGACGATCCGCTTCGGGCGGCGGCGAACGCGCTCGTAGAGGCTGGCGAGCGTCGAGGCGATCGGATCGCGGCGCGCCGAAAGCTCGCGGGCGTAACCCGCCATGTCGGTGATGACCTTGCGGGCGACGCCGCTCTCGATCGCGGCTTCCGCGACCGCCACCGGGATCGCCGAGATCAGGCGCGGATCGAAAGGAACGGGAATGATGTATTGCGCGCCGAAGCGCGGCCGGTTGCCCTGGTAGGCGGCGACCACGTCATCCGGCACGTCCTCGCGGGCGAGGTTTGCCAGCGCCTTGACGGCGGCGATCTTCATCGCATCGTTGATGGTGGAAGCACGGACATCGAGCGCGCCGCGGAAAATATAGGGAAAGCCGAGGACGTTGTTGACCTGGTTCGGATAGTCCGAACGGCCGGTCGCCATGATGGCGTCGTCGCGGATGCGGGCGACCTCCTCCGGCGTGATCTCGGGATCGGGATTGGCCATGGCGAAGATGATCGGCCGGTCCGCCATCGAGCGGATCATCTCCGCCGAAAACGCACCCTTCTGCGACAGGCCGAAAATGACGTCGGCGCCCACCATCGCCTCTTCCAGCGTGCGCGTGTCGGTCTTTGCCGCATGCGCCGATTTCCACTGGTTCATGCCCTCGGTGCGGCCTTGGTAGATAACCCCCTTGGTGTCGCAGAGGATGATATTGTCAGGCGCAAAGCCCATCGCCTTGATGAGTTCGACGCAGGCGATCGCCGCAGCGCCCGCCCCGTTGCAGACGAGCTTCGTCGTCTTCAGGTCGCGGCCGGTCAGCTCCAGCGCGTTGATCAGGCCGGCAGCGGCGATGATCGCCGTTCCATGCTGGTCGTCATGGAAGACCGGAATGTCCATCAGCTCGCGAAGCCGGCTTTCGATGACGAAACAATCCGGCGCCTTGATATCCTCGAGGTTGATACCGCCGAAGGAGGGACCGAGGAAGCGCACGCAATTGATGAACTCGTCGACATTTTCGGTATCGATTTCGAGGTCGATGGAATCGACGTCGGCGAAGCGCTTGAACAGCACCGACTTGCCTTCCATGACCGGCTTGGAGGCGAGCGCACCGAGATTGCCGAGCCCGAGAATCGCAGTGCCGTTCGATATGACGGCGACCATGTTGCCGCGGGCGGTATAGTCGTAGGCGGTCTGCGGATCGGCGGCGATCGCCTTGACCGGAACGGCCACCCCCGGCGAATAGGCAAGCGACAGGTCGCGCTGCGTCGCCATCGGCTTGGTCGGGACGACTTCCAGCTTGCCGGGCCGGCCCATGGCGTGAAATTCGAGCGCCTCCTGGTCGGTAACAGAGGTCACCGGCCGGTCCTTCTTATCGATATCGGGCATAAATCCTCCAACGTCCTGTGGGCGACGCTTTGCTGTTCCTCAAATGCTGTTGTCATCTATAGCGGCGCGCGGATAGGGTTGGCACCTGTTTTTTTGGGAAAAACTGCACCTCCGTGAACGCACGAATAGACACAGAGAATGAAGCCTTTTCGGCTGCCGAGCTTGCCACGGCGGAAAGCCGTGCCTCGGCGACGCCGATGATGGAGCAATATATCGAGATCAAGGCGAACAATCCGGGTTCGCTGCTCTTCTATCGCATGGGTGACTTCTACGAGCTGTTCTTCGAAGATGCGCTGGAAGCCTCGCGCGCACTCGGCATCACGCTGACGAAGCGCGGCCAGCACATGGGCCAGGATATCCCGATGTGCGGCGTTCCGGTGCATGCGGCCGACGACTATCTGCAGAAACTGATTTCACTCGGCTTCCGCGTCGCCGTCTGCGAGCAGATCGAGGATCCTGCCGAAGCGAAAAAACGCGGCGGCAAATCCGTCGTCAAGCGCGACGTCGTCCGCCTGGTCACACCGGGCACGATCACCGAGGAAAAACTGCTGTCGCCCTCGGAATCCAACTATCTGATGGCGCTCACCCGCATTCGCGGCGCGGCCGAACCCTTGCTGGCGCTCGCCTGGATCGATATTTCCACCGGCGTCTTCCGGCTCGCCGAGACCGAGGCCTCGCGGCTGCTTGCCGATATCCTGCGCATCGATCCGCGCGAGCTCATCCTGCCCGACACGATCTTCCACGATCCGGAACTCAAGCCGGTCTTCGACGTGCTCGGCCGCACCGCGGTGCCGCAGCCGGCCGTGCTCTTCGACAGCGCCAGCGCCGAAGGCCGGATCGCGCGTTATTTCGGCGTCGCCACACTCGACGGATTCGGCACTTTTTCCCGCGCCGAGCTGGCGGCGGCGGCCGCCGCCGTCGCCTATGTCGAAAAGACCCAGATCGCCGAGCGGCCGCCGCTTGGCAAGCCGGAGCGTGAAAGTGCGGCGTCGACGTTGTTCATCGACCCGGCCACGCGCGCCAATCTGGAACTGGCCCGCACGCTGTCGGGCGATCGCAACGGCTCGCTGCTGAAGGCGATCGACCGCACGATCACCGGTGGCGGCGCACGGCTTCTCGCCGAGCGGCTGATGTCACCGCTGACCGATCCTGCCCGCATCAATGCCCGGCTCGATTCGATCGGCTTCCTGATCGACGAACCCCTGCTCTGCGGCAATCTGCGCGATACGCTGAAACATGTGCCCGACATGCCGCGGGCCCTGTCGCGTCTGGCGCTCGAGCGCGGCGGCCCGCGCGATCTCTGGGCGATCCGCCAGGGCCTGCAGGCGGCCGGCGGACTTGCCGATCTGCTCGCAGGCGCGATGCTGCCGGAAGAACTTGGTCAGGCGCTGTCCGGGCTGCAGGCCCTTCCGGCGGGCCTGGAAAAGCTGCTGGCCGAGACGCTCGCCGACGAATTGCCGCTGCTGAAGCGCGACGGCGGCTTCCTGCGCGACGGCGCCAGCGCCGAGCTCGACGAGGTTCGGGCGCTGCGCGACCAGTCGCGCCGGGTGATCGCCGGGCTGCAACTGCAATATGCCGAGGAGACCGGCATCCGGTCGCTGAAGATCAAGCACAACAACATCCTCGGCTATTTCATCGAAGTGACGGCCGGCAATGCCTCGCCGATGACGGACACGGCGGAAGCAAAGGCGCGCTTCATCCATCGTCAGACGATGGCGAGCGCGATGCGCTTCACCACCACCGAGCTTGCCGATCTCGAAAGCCGCATCGCCAACGCCGCCGATCGGGCGCTGACGATCGAGCTTGCCGCCTTCGACAGGATGACGGCAGCCGTGGTTGCGGAAGCCGAAGCGATCAAATCGGGCGCCCGGGCGCTTGCCGTCATCGACGTCGCCGCCAGCCTGGCGCTGCTCGCCGAAGAGCAGGCCTATTGCCGCCCGCAGGTCGACGGCTCGAAGATGTTTGCGATCGAAGGCGGACGCCATCCTGTGGTCGAGCAGGCGCTGCGGCGGCAGGCAGGCGGCCCCTTCGTCGCCAACAATTGCGACCTGTCGCCGAAAACAGGCGACAAGGACGGCGCGATCTGGCTGCTGACCGGGCCGAATATGGGCGGCAAGTCAACCTTCCTGCGGCAGAACGCGCTGATCGCGATCCTAGCGCAGATGGGCTCTTTCGTGCCGGCGGCATCGGCCCATATCGGCATCGTCGATCGGCTTTTCTCGCGCGTCGGCGCCTCCGACGACCTGGCGCGTGGGCGCTCCACCTTCATGGTCGAGATGGTCGAAACCGCAGCGATCCTCAATCAGGCGAGCGACCGCTCGCTCGTCATTCTCGATGAAATCGGCCGCGGCACCGCCACCTTCGACGGCCTGTCGATCGCCTGGGCCTCCGTCGAACATCTGCATGAGGGCAATCGCTGCCGCGGCCTGTTCGCCACGCATTTCCACGAGTTGACCGTGCTTTCGGAAAAACTTGGCCGGCTATCGAACGCGACCATGCGCGTCAAGGAATGGGACGGCGACGTCATCTTCCTGCATGAGGTCGGGCCGGGTGCGGCGGACCGCTCCTACGGCATCCAGGTGGCCAGGCTTGCCGGGCTTCCGGCCTCGGTCGTGACACGAGCCCGCGACGTGCTCACCCGCCTGGAGGATGCCGACCGCAAAAACCCGGCGAGCCAGCTGATCGACGACCTGCCGCTCTTCCAGGTGGCGGTGCGCCGCGAGGACACCGTCCGCGGCCCCTCCAAGGTGGAGGAGGCGCTGAAAGCGATGAGCCTCGACGACATGACGCCGCGCGAGGCAATGGACGCGCTTTACGACCTCAAGAAGAAGCTGAAATAGGGGCGCAACCGATGTTCATGGAAAAATTGGTTCGAGAAACCGAGCGTCTCTCGCTCATCTGCTCCATGCTCGACACGATGCGGCGCGCCGACGAGGATCGCAATGCGCGCGGCTGGACCTCGCCAATCGGCATGCTGAAAATCACCCGCTGCTGCGCTATGATCTCGGAGCTCGCAACGTCGATCGCCAAGGCGGGCTATCGCGAATGCGACAGGCAATCGCTCGAGGAGATCATGAGCGAGACGCGGCAGGTGCTGTATTTGCTGAACGCACGGGCTGCCAGCTGAGCTTTTCGGGAAAGCTGTTGCGCGGCTTACCAACACCATTTCGCCAAATTTAAAGGTTCTTGCAGTATGAGAGCCCGTGTCAATCGCGGGGCAAAGGGGTTATAGCGCATGCAGACGAAACGTGAGGCGAGCCCGGATCAGGCCGCCCGGCATGAACAGGAAACCGCCCCGGCGACAGCGATGCGCAACCTCGATTTCTCCGACATCCTCGACGTCGAGCTGCTGCGGAAGCAGTGCGACGCCATTGCCGAGGCCAACCGCAACCGGCCGGACGTCCTGCGCGCCGACCTTCTCGCCGCCCTGAAAAAGGCCAGCACGGAGGGCCGGCAGAAGGCGCGGGCCGCACTATTGGCCGACGGCGGCGGGCTGAACTGCGCCTACCGGATTTCCTGGCTGCAGGACCAGATCATCTCCGTCCTCTATCATTTCGCCACCGCCCATATCTTTCCGCAGCAGAAGGACAAATTCGCCGTCACCGCCGTCGGCGGCTACGGCCGCGACACGCTGGCGCCGGGCTCCGATATCGACCTGCTTTTCCTCTTCCTGCCGAAGCCGGCGGACGAGACGCACAAGGCGGTCGAATTCATGCTCTATGTGCTCTGGGACATGGGCTTCAAGGTCGGCCACGCCACCCGCACGGTGGAGGAATGCATCGCGCTTTCCAAATCCGACATGACAATCCGCACCGCCATTCTGGAGATGCGCTATATCTGCGGCCTGCAGCGGCTGGAAACCCAGCTCGAGACCCGCTTCGACAAGGAAATCGTCACCGGCACCGGCCCGGAATTCATCGCCGCCAAGCTTGCCGAGCGCGATGAGCGCCACCGCAAGGCGGGCGATACGCGCTATCTGGTCGAGCCGAACGTCAAGGAAGGCAAGGGCGGGCTTCGCGACCTGCACACGCTGTTCTGGATCTCCAAATATTATTATCACGTGCGCGACCAGGCGGAACTGGTCAAGCTCGGCGTGCTGTCGAAACACGAATACCGTCTGCTTGAAAAAGCCGACGATTTCCTGTGGGCGGTGCGCTGCCACATGCACTTCCTGACAGGCAAGGCCGAGGAGCGCCTGTCCTTCGACATCCAGCGCGAGATCGCCGAGGCCTTCGGCTATCACACCCGCCCGGGCCTTTCGGCCGTCGAGCGCTTCATGAAGCACTATTTCCTCGTCGCCAAGGATGTCGGCGACCTCACCCGCATCCTCTGCGCCGCGCTCGAAGACCAGCAGGCCAAATCCATCCCCGGCCTTACCGGCGTCATCAGCCGCTTCACCCACCGAAATCGCAAAATCGCCGGCAGCGTCGAATTCGTCGAAGACCGCGGACGCATCGCGCTTGCCGATCCCGAGGTGTTCAAGCGCGATCCGGTCAGCATCCTCCGGCTCTTCCACGTCGCCGACATCAACGGGCTGGAATTTCATCCGGACGCGCTGAAACGCGTCACCCGTTCGCTTTCCCTGATCGACAACAGGCTCAGGGAAAACGACGAGGCGAACCGGCTGTTCATGTCGATCCTGACGTCGAAACGCGATCCCGCGCTCATCCTGCGCCGGATGAACGAGGCCGGCGTGCTCGGCCGCTTCATCCCCGAATTCGGCAAGATCGTCGCGATGATGCAGTTCAACATGTATCACCACTATACGGTCGACGAACATTTGATCCGCACCGTCGACGTTCTCTCCGAGATCGACAAGTCACGCTCGGAGGATCTGCATCCGCTCGCCAACAAGCTGATATCCAATATCGAGGACCGCGAAGCGCTTTATGTCGCCGTTCTCCTGCACGACATCGCCAAGGGCCGCCTGGAGGATCATTCGATCGCCGGCGCCCGCGTCGCCCGCAAGCTCTGCGCCCGCTTCGGCCTGTCGCAGAAGCAGACGGAGATCGTCGTCTGGCTGATCGAGGAACATTTGACCATGTCGATGGTGGCGCAGACCCGCGACCTCACCGACCGCAAGACGATCACCGACTTCGCCGACCGCGTGCAGTCGCTCGATCGGCTGAAGATGCTACTGATCCTGACGATCTGCGATATCCGCGCCGTCGGTCCGGGCGTGTGGAACGGCTGGAAGGGTCAGCTTCTGCGCACGCTCTATTACGAAACCGAGCTGCTGCTCGCCGGCGGCTTTTCGGAGGTTTCCCGCAAGGAGCGCGCCAACGCCGCCGCCGAGGCGCTGCATGCCGCCCTTTCCGACTGGAGCCAGAAGGACCGCAATACCTATACCAAGCTGCACTACCAGCCCTATCTGCTCTCCGTGCCGCTGGAAGACCAGATCCGCCATGCCCACTTCATCCGTCAGGCCGACAAGGCGGGCCAGGCGCTCGCCACCATGGTGCGAACCGACAGTTTCCACGCCATCACCGAGATCACCGTGCTGTCGCCCGACCATCCCAGGCTGCTCGCCGTCATCGCCGGCGCTTGCGCTGCGGCCGGGGCCAACATCGTCGATGCGCAGATCTTCACGACATCCGATGGACGGGCGCTCGACACCATCCATGTCAGCCGCGAATTTGCCGACGATGCCGACGAGCTGCGCCGGGCCGGCACGATCGGCCGGATGATCGAGGATGTGCTGTCGGGGCGCAAGCGCCTGCCCGAGGTCATCGCCACGCGCACGCGCAACCGCAAGAAAAGCAAGGCTTTCGTCATTCCGCCGTCGGTCAACATCACCAACAGCCTGTCGAACAAGTTCACCGTCATCGAGGTCGAATGCCTCGACCGGCCGGGACTCCTGTCGGAAATCACCGCCGTACTCTCCGATCTGTCGCTCGACATCCAGTCGGCCCGCATCACCACCTTCGGCGAGAAGGTGATCGACACCTTCTACGTCACCGACCTTGTGGGACAGAAGATCTCGGGCGACAGCAAACGCGCCAATATCACCGCCCGGATGAAGGCCGTCATGGCCGAGGAGGAGGACGAGCTGCGTGAGCGCATGCCCTCCGGCATCATCGCGCCGGCCGCCACAGCCCGGACATCGCCTTCAGCCGAAAAGAAAGCCGATTCCTCCGCATGAGCCCCACACGCATGAGCCGATCCGCATGAGCCTCGTCAAGAAATTCGCCACCGTCGGCGGCGCCACCCTCGGCAGCCGTCTCTTCGGCTTCGCCCGCGAAACGCTGATGGCGGCCGCACTCGGCACCGGGCCGATGGCCGACGTTTTCTACGCCGCCTTCCGCTTTCCGAACCTCTTCCGCCGGCTGTTTGCCGAGGGCGCCTTCAACGCCGCCTTCGTGCCGCTCTTTGCCAAGGAGATCGAGGCGAACGGCACGGATGGCGCCAAGCGCTTTTCGGAAGAAGTCTTCGGCGTCCTGTTTTCGGTGCTGCTGCTCATCACCATCGTGATGGAGCTTGCCATGCCGCTCCTGGTGCGCTTCGTCATCGCGCCTGGCTTTGCCGACGATCCGGAGAAATTCTCGATCACCATCCGCATGGCGGCGGTGATGTTTCCCTATCTGATGTGCATGTCGCTGACGGCGATGATGAGCGGCATGCTGAATTCGCTGCATCATTTCTTCGCCGCGGCCATCGCGCCTGTTTTCCTGAACGTGGTGATGATCGGGGCGCTGTTTTATGCGCTCTATACCGGCGCCGATCCGCTGACGACCGCCTGGTATCTCTCCTGGGGCGTTCTTGCCGCCGGCGTGCTGCAGCTCGCCGTCGTCTATATCGGCGTGCTTGCCGCCGGCATGAGCATCGGTTTCCGTTTCCCGAAGATGACCCCGAACGTCAAGCGGCTGCTGATCCTGGCGGTGCCGGCCGCGGTGACCGGCGGCATCACCCAGATCAACCAGCTGATCGGCCAGGCGATCGCCTCCTCCCGCGACGGCGCCATCGCAGCGCTGCAATATGCCGACCGCATCTACCAGCTGCCGCTCGGCGTCGTCGGTGTGGCCGTCGGCGTGGTGCTGCTGCCGGAGCTTGCCCGGGCGCTGAAGGGCGGCAACCTGCGCGAGGCCGGAAACCTGCAGAACCGCTCGATCGAATTCGTGCTGTTCCTGACCATCCCCGCCGCCTTCGCGCTGTGGATCCTGTCGGACGAGATCATCCGCGTGCTCTACGAGCGCGGCGCCTTCCATCAGGAAAACACCGCCGTCGTCGGCGCGATCCTGGCGATCTACGGCATCGGCCTGCCGGCCTTCGTGCTGATCAAGGCGCTGCAGCCGGGCTTCTACGCCCGCGAGGACACCAAGACGCCGATGCGTTTTTCGGCGATCGCGGTGGCGACCAACTGCGCCACGGCGCTCACCCTTTTTCCCTATATGGGCGCGCCCGGCATCGCCGTTGCCGAAGCCACCGCCGGCTGGATCAGCACCGTGCTGCTGTTCACCACGCTTTTGCGCCGCGGCCACCTGACATGGGAATGGGCGCTGGCAAAGCGCGCCGCTCTGCTGATCGTCGCCGCGGCGGTGATGGGCGCGGCCATCGTCTTCCTCAAGCAGTATTTTGCGCCGTGGCTTGCTTCCGGCGCGCCGCTTCTGACCAAGATCGGAACGCTCGGGCTGCTGATTGCGATTTCCATGCTGATCTATTTCGCCGCCGCCTTCCTGATCGGCGGGGCGGATCTCGGCATGATAAGGCGCAATCTCAATCGCAAGCCGGTGAAGACGGAAGGGTGAGGCTATTCGCCTCGATTTCGAAGGTGCGTCAGGATGGAAGTGCAGACGAAATCGAGGCTGTTTTCGACTTCATCGTTCCAAAAGCGAAGGATGCGAAAGCCTTCGGCCCTGAAATGATCGTCGCGGACATGATCAGCGGCGCTCTCGGCGTGCTGCCAACCATCGACTTCGATGATGATTTTAGTTTCGAAGCAAACAAAGTCGAGAATGTAGTGCCCCAGCGGCACCTGTCGCCTGAACTTGAAGCCTTCGAGTTTCCGATCGCGAATGACCTGCCACAACATGTTTTCCGCCCGTGTAGAATCCTTCCGCATCGCCTTGGCACGGCTTCGGTTGATCGGCGGCGGTATGTCGCGCATGGCTTCCCTCCTGCAACGCGCCCGACGATAGGGTATGATCCCCTCACCTGCAATTTCTAACACTTAGCTAAAGCTAAGATGTTGAAATTGCTTCCTCTCCCACAAGGGAGAGGAAGGGCGCGGCGCTCGCCTCCTGATACCTCTCCCCTTGTCGGAGAGGATACAAAATCAAGATCTTAGCCGAAGGCTAAGTCTTAGATTTTGTTGGTGAGGGGCAGCAACGTTACCGAGGAATATTGTCAACTGCCCGCACCACGATTTTCGTTGCCTTTTCTGCCAAGCTCCGCAAGAAAACCCATGTCAGCCCGGAGCCGCCCATGACGATCCAGTCGCTTTTCCTCGTCACCCTCGTCGTCGACGACTACGACCGCGCCAAGGCGTTCTATTGCGGTGACCTCGGTTTCGATTGCCTGCAGGACGAGAAACAACCGGAGGGCAAGCGCTGGGTGGTGGTGAGGCCCAAAGGTGGAGAGGGCGCCGCCTTTCTGCTGGCGCAGGCGACAAACGAGGCGCAGCGGGCGGCGATCGGCAACCAGACCGGCGGCCGTGTCGGCTTCTTCCTGAAGACCGACGATTTTGCCCGCGACCATGCCGCAATGCTCGCCGCCGGCGTGCGCTTTCTGGAGCAGCCCAGGCATGAGGTTTACGGCACGGTCGCAGTCTTTGCCGATCCCTACGGCAACAGCTTCGACCTGATCCAGCATGCCGCAGCCTGAACCCCTTGATTGCAACCGATTGCCCGTGCATAAGCCGCCGCGTTGACAACATCGGCGAAAAGCCCTGCTGCCATGCAGCAAACCAAAGCTGTGGGCCCTCCACCAGCCTATTGAGGACGACATGAGCGAATTCAAGAAACTCGTATTCTCCGGCGTGCAGCCGACCGGCAATCTGCATCTCGGCAATTATCTCGGCGCGATCCGCCGCTTCGTGGCGCTGCAGGAGGGCAATGACTGCATCTACTGCGTCGTCGACATGCATGCGCTCACCGCCCAGCTCGTGCATGAGGACATGCCGAGCCAGACGCGCTCGATCGCCGCCGCCTTCATCGCCGCCGGCATCGATCCGGAAAAGCATATCGTCTTCAACCAGTCGGCCGTGCCGCAGCATGCCGAACTTGCCTGGATCTTCAACTGCGTCGCCCGCATCGGCTGGATGAACCGCATGACGCAGTTCAAGGACAAGGCCGGCAAGGACCGCGAGCAGGCCTCGCTCGGCCTCTACGCCTATCCGAGCCTGATGGCCGCCGACATTCTCGTCTATCGCGCCACCCATGTGCCGGTCGGTGAGGACCAGAAGCAGCATCTGGAGCTTGCCCGCGACATCGCGATGAAGTTCAACCTCGATTATGCCGAGCATATCGGCAGGACCGATTACGGCGTCGACATCACCGTCGGCAACGAGCCGGTGCATGCCTATTTCCCGATGGTCGAGCCGCTGATCGGCGGACCGGCGCCGCGCGTCATGTCGCTGCGCGACGGCACCAAAAAAATGTCGAAATCCGATCCCTCCGACCTGTCGCGCATCAACCTGATGGACGACGAGGACGCGATCTCGAAGAAGATCCGCAAGGCCAAGACCGATCCGGACGGTTTGCCGAGCGAGATCGACGGGCTGCAGGGCCGGCCGGAAGCCGAAAATCTGGTGGCGATCTATGCGGCACTGGCCGACAAATCGAAGGCCGACGTGCTTGCCGAATTCGGCGGCCAGCAGTTCTCCGTCTTCAAGCCGGCGCTGGTCGACCTCGCCATCCACGTGCTGGCGCCGATCACCGGCGAAATGCGCCGGCTGATGGACGATACCAGCCATATCGACGCCATCCTGCGCAAGGGCGGCGAACGTGCGAGAGCACGCGCCGAGGTGACGATGAGGCAAGTGCGCGACGTCATCGGCTTCCTCTATTGAGGTAGATCTCTTCTTCTCCCCGGCCGGGGAGAAGAGGGAACTTCTCCCGGGAGGAGAAGAGGAAAAACTGGGCTTGCAAATTCTCCGCTTCGGGTGTCAGAGTCCGCACCATGGTATCGAAACGACTCTCACGGCTCGAAGGTCATCGCCGCAAATTCATGGCGGTAATCGACGGGACACCGGAATGCCAGCGCGCCGTTCATTATGCCGGCCGGCGCGCTAAGAATTCCAATGGCGGGCTGGTGCTGCTCTACGTCATCCCCGACGGGGATTTCCAGCAATGGCTCGGCGTCGAGGCGATCATGCGGGCCGAGGCGCGTGAGGAGGCAGAGGCGGTCGTTGCCAAGATCGCCCAGATCGTGCGCGAGACGATCGGCATCGAGCCGGAGATCGTCATCCGCGAAGGTGGTGCGGCCGAACAGATCAACGCAGTGATCGAGGACGACCGCGATGTGGCGATCCTGGTGCTGGCCGCCGGTTCGGCGAAGGAAGGTCCGGGACCGCTGGTCTCGTCGATCGCCGGCCGCGCCGCGGCATTTCCGATCCCGGTCACCGTGCTGCCGGATACTTTGACCAACGAGGAAATCGACGCCCTCTGCTGATCATTCTTGAGTAAAAATCTCTTGAATGGAACCGGCAATGGGCTTATCTTCTTTTGAAGAATTCTAAAGACGGCCGAGGTCCTGTGCCTGCCGCATGGAGAAGCAGATGTTCATTCAGACCGAAGCCACGCCGAACCCCGCCACGCAGAAGTTCCTGCCGGGCAAGGTCGTGATGGAAAACGGCACGGCCGAATTCCGCAGCGCCGAGGAGGCTGAGGCTTCGCCGCTGGCTGCCCGCCTGTTCGAAATCCCGGGCGTCACCGGCGTCTATTTCGGCTATGATTTCATTTCCGTCTCCAAGGACAATGCCGAATGGCAGCATCTTAAGCCGGCTATCCTTGGCTCGATCATGGAGCATTTCATGTCCGGCAAGCCTGTGATGGGCGATGCCTCCATCCTTTCCGAAGACGCCGATGCCGGCGACGAGTTCTTCGACGAAGGCGATGAATCGATCGTGCTGACCATTAAAGAGCTGCTGGAGACCCGCGTGCGCCCCGCCGTTGCCCAGGACGGCGGCGACATCACCTTCCGCGGTTTCAAGGACGGTAAGGTCTATCTGAACATGAAGGGTTCCTGCGCCGGCTGCCCGTCATCGACGGCAACGCTGAAGCACGGCGTTCAGAACCTGCTGCGCCATTTCGTGCCGGAAGTGCAGGAAGTGATTGCCGCTTAAATTCCTGAATCCGTCCGGCCGTTCATCTCTCGTTCGGCCAGGCGGATTTATGAAGAGGCGACAAGAGTTTATTCGGAAATTGATGGCATGATCGTTCTGGCGCTGGACACGGCAGGTGTGGATTGCGCTGCCGCCGTTTATGACAGCGGCAGGAATACGATGCTGGGGGAGGCATCGGACATGATCGGCAAGGGGCATGCTGAACATCTGATCGGTATCGTCGACCGGGCGCTGGATCAGGCCGGGTTGGCGCTTTCTCACATCGACCGGCTTGCGGTCACCATCGGCCCCGGGTCGTTTACCGGTATCCGCGTCGGCGTTGCCGCAGCCCGCGGTTTTGCTCTTTCCCTCAATGTGCCCGCCGTCGGCGTCACCACGCTCGCGGTCATGGCATCGGCCCAGCGCGAAAAGACGCCGCATCGCGCCGTGCTCGCGGCCATGGACGCCAAGCGCGACGAAATCTACCTTCAATCCTTTGCAGCCGACGGTGCGCCGCTCGATGCGCCGCGGGCGCTCAGCGTGACGCAAGCGCAGGCCTTTGCCGCCGGTTTCGACGGCGAGATCACCGGTTCGGCAACGCCTTTCCTGAGGCCCGACGCCGGCGGCGACCACACCAACAACTTCCCGATCTCCGTCGTGGCGCGCCTCGGTGCTGCCGCCTCCCCCGATTCCGGAAAGCCGAAGCCCCTTTATCTGCGCGGACCCGATGCCAAGCCGCAGGCCGGGTATGCGATCGCCCGACGAGTGTGACCATGCTGGAAGCCTATCTAACGCTGAAGCCGGAATTCGAGATCATCGCCATGGAGCGCGAGGATTGCCGCGATGTCGCCGTCCTGCACGGCGAACGCTTCGCGCGCCCCTGGGGCGACGGCGAATTCCACAGCCTGCTGTCGCAGGAGACGGTGTTCGGCTTCGTCGCGCGCCAGACCAATGCCATCCTGAAAAAGCCGCTTCCGGGGTTTATCCTTGCCCGCCATGTCGCCGGCGAGGCGGAGATTCTGACGATCGCCGTGCAGGCGAAGGTGGCCCGCGCCGGCCTCGGCTGGCGGCTGATGCAGGCGGCGATGCGGGAAGCGCGCGCGCGCGGCGGCGAGAGCATGTTTCTCGAAGTCGACGACGGCAATAGGGCCGCCCTTGGCCTCTATCGCAAGCTCGGCTTTGAAAAGGTCGGCGAACGCAAGGGGTACTACAAGCAGGAAAACGGGGCCCTCTCCACAGCGCTTGTCATGAAGCGCGTTCTTCGGTAGTTGCCTTGCAGCGAGGCAACCTGCAGGCCGGCGCAAGCGCCGTGCGGCGTTGTCGAAACACGAAATATCTCTAAAGGCGGGCGATGACTGATGTAGCCAAGACCCTTGAGGAGCTTTGCACCGAACGCGGCATGCGCATGACCGAGCAGCGCCGTGTGATCGCGCGCATCCTGGAAGGCTCGGAAGACCATCCCGACGTCGAAGAACTCTACCGCCGCTCGGTGAAGGTCGATGCGAAGATCTCGATTTCCACCGTCTACCGCACCGTGAAACTGTTCGAGGATGCCGGCATCATCGCCCGCCACGATTTCCGCGACGGGCGCTCTCGCTACGAAACGGTGCCGGAAGAGCATCACGACCACCTGATCGACCTGAAGACCGGCACCGTCATCGAATTCCGCTCGCCGGAGATCGAGGCGCTGCAGGAGCGCATCGCCCGCGAGCACGGCTTCCAGCTGGTCGACCACCGGCTGGAGCTTTACGGCATCCCGCTGAAGAAGGAAGATCTCTGAAGCAATGGCCGCCCGGGAGACCAGCCTTTGATCGCCTGGCTGCGCATTGCCCTTGCTGCGGTCGTCATCCTTGCCGTCAGCATCGTGCTCATGCCGCTGCAGGTGCTGGCGCTTCGTTTCGACTGGCGGCTGCGGCGCAGGCTGCCACGCCTCTGGCACCGTATCGTCTGTTATTGCCTCGGCATCCGCGTCCGCGTGACCGGCAGGCCGGAAGAGCGCCGGCCGCTGATGCTCTGTTCCAACCACTCGTCCTGGCTTGACATCATGGTGATGTCGTCGGTTGCCGACGTCGCCTTCATCGCCAAGATCGAGGTCAGCGAATGGCCGATCTTCGGCACGCTTGCCAAGCTGCAGAAGAGCGTCTTCGTCGTGCGCGAGGAGAAACGCAGGACCGGTCATCAGGCCAACGAGATCGCCGGGCGCATGGCCGATGGCGAGATCGTCGTGCTCTTTCCGGAAGGCACGACCTCGGACGGCAACCGGCTGCTGGAGGTCAAGTCCTCGCTGTTCGGCGCCGCGGCGATGGCGGTGCCTTATTCGCCGACCGGAACCGTCGTGGTGCAGCCGCTGGCGATTGCCTATACCAGGGTGCACGGCATCGCCATGGGGCGCTATCACCGGCCGCTCGCTGCCTGGCCTGGGGATATCGAGCTGCTGCCGCACCTTCTCGACATCGTGCGCTGCGGCGCGATCGATGCCGAGGTCTCCTTCGGCGAGGCGGTGGAATACCGCACCGACACCAATCGCAAGGAGGTGAGCGCGACCATCGCCTCACGCATCCGTAACCTGTTGAACAGCCGCCTGCGCGGGCGCGACATTGCCTAAATCAAGATTTCGATTTTCTCGAGCGTGAAAAACCACTAAATAGCGCGCCATGACACAGGACAGCGCCCTCCTCCAGGCCCCGGAGCCGACACTCCGCGACGGTTCCAACAGCCGCAAGGTCTTCATCAAGACCTATGGCTGCCAGATGAACGTCTATGATTCCACGCGGATGAGCGACGCGCTCGCCCGCGACGGTTACGAGCCGACCGAAGATATGGAAGAGGCCGACCTCGTTCTGCTCAACACCTGCCATATCAGAGAGAAGGCGGCCGAGAAGGTCTATTCGGCGCTCGGGCGACTGCGCGAGATGAAAAAGAAGAAGGCGGCGGACGGAAGGGAGATGATGATCGGCGTTGCCGGCTGCGTCGCCCAGGCCGAAGGCGAGGAGATTCTCCGCCGGGCGCCGGCCGTCGATGTCGTCATCGGCCCGCAGACCTATCACCGTCTGCCGGAAGCCTTGCGCCAGGCCAAGCAGGGGCGCCGCGTCGTCGATACCGAATATGCGATCGAGGACAAGTTCGAGCATCTGCCGATCGCCGAGAGCCGGAAGATCCGTGCCCGCGGCGTCACCGCCTTCCTGACGGTGCAGGAGGGCTGCGACAAGTTCTGCACCTTCTGCGTCGTGCCCTATACACGCGGCTCGGAAGTGTCGCGGCCGGTTTCCCAGATCGTCGAGGAAGCCGAAAAGCTCGTCGAGGGCGGTGTGCGCGAAATCACCCTGCTCGGACAGAACGTCAATGCCTGGCACGGCGCCGGATCCGGCGGCGAGGCGTGGAGCCTCGGCGACCTGCTCTATCGCCTGGCCGAGATCCCCGGCCTGGCGCGGCTGCGCTATACGACAAGCCATCCGCGCGACATGGACGACCGGCTGATCGAGGCCCATCGCGACCTCAGGGCGCTGATGCCTTATCTGCACCTACCGGTGCAATCGGGCTCGGACCGCATCCTGAAAGCGATGAACCGGCGCCACACGGCGGCCGAATATCTCAGCCTGATTGCACGCATCCGCGCGGTGCGGCCCGACATCGCGCTGTCCGGCGATTTCATCACCGGCTTTCCGGGGGAGACAGACGCCGATTTTGAGGATACACTCAGGCTTGTGGCGGAGGTCCGTTATGCGCAGGCCTTCTCGTTCAAATATTCGACGCGGCCGGGCACGCCCGGCGCGGAGCTGAAGGACCAGGTGCCGGAAGAGATCAAGGCAGAACGGCTGGAACGCCTGCAAGCGCTTCTCCTGAAGCAGCAGCAGGAATTTGCCGAATCCTGCATCGGCAAGGAGATCGACCTGTTGCTCGAAAAGCCCGGTCGCATGCCGGAACAACTGATCGGACGTTCTCCCTGGCTTCAATCAGTGAATGTTGATGCAAAAGCATCGCAAATCGGTGACATTATTAAAGTGCGAATCACCGGAACCGGAACGAACAGCCTGTTTGCCGAACGCGCAGAGGCTGCGGTTTAACCCAAGGAGCCCGACCGCTTGAACGGACAAGAATTGGTTTCTTCTTCACCGCGCCACCCCCGCACGCCGAGCGACACCAATCACTTCGTCCTGACGTTCGAGAACAACCGCTTCGCCAGCGAGCTCTTCGGTCAGTTCGACCAGAACCTCAAGCTGCTTGAGGAACGGCTCAACATCGATGCGCGGGCCCGCGGCAATTCGGTCGTCATCACAGGCGATGTCGTGACCACCAACCAGGCGCGGCGCACCCTCGATTATCTCTATGAAAAACTTCAGAAAGGCGGCAGCGTGGAACGATCCGACGTCGAGGGCGCAATCCGCATGGCGGTCGCCGCCGACGACCAGCTCAGCCTTCCCACCATGGAGCGCAAGGCCAAGCTGACGATGGCGCAGGTTTCCACACGCAAGAAGACGATCATCGCCCGCACGCCGACCCAGGACGCCTATATAAGGGCGCTTGAGCGTGCCGAGCTGGTCTTCGGCGTCGGCCCGGCCGGCACCGGCAAGACCTATCTCGCCGTCGCCCATGCCGCCCAGCTGCTGGAGCGCGGCGCGGTCGAAAAGATCATCCTGTCGCGTCCGGCCGTCGAAGCCGGCGAGCGGCTCGGCTTCCTGCCCGGCGACATGAAGGAAAAGGTCGACCCCTATCTGCGCCCGCTCTATGACGCGCTTTACGACATGATCCCCGCC
This sequence comes from Rhizobium sp. CIAT894, assembly GCF_000172795.2. Classification (NCBI taxonomy): domain Bacteria; kingdom Pseudomonadati; phylum Pseudomonadota; class Alphaproteobacteria; order Hyphomicrobiales; family Rhizobiaceae; genus Rhizobium; species Rhizobium sp. CIAT894. The sequence continues at coordinate 410,214 of NZ_CP020947.1, read as the reverse complement.
GACAAGGTCGACCGGGCGATCACCGCCGGCGTCATCGAAATCGCGCCGCTCGCCTTCATGCGCGGCCGCACGCTCGCCAATGCCGCCATCATCCTCGACGAGGCGCAGAACACGACATCGATGCAGATGAAGATGTTCCTGACGCGTCTCGGCGAAAACGCGCGCATGATCGTGACCGGCGACCCGAGCCAGATCGACCTGCCGCGCGGCGTCAAATCCGGCCTCGTCGAGGCCCTGCAGCTTCTCAACGGCGTCGAGGGCATCTCGATCGTGCGCTTCAAGGATACCGACGTCGTGCGCCATCCGCTGGTCGGGCGTATCGTCAGGGCCTATGATTCCACCTATGCTGCCGCCGAAGCGGAAGCCAGCCGGCAGGACTGATGGCCGAACTCGACATCCAGATCAGCGTCGAAGACATCGGCTGGCCGGGCGAGGAGACGCTGCTGTCGTTCTGCGAACGTGTGCTCGGCGCAGCAGTGATCTATCTCCACGACAGCGAGAAGCAGCCCTTCCCGGCGATGCCGCCCGAGGTTTCTCTCGTCTTCACCGACGACGCCTCGATCCAGGACATCAACGCCGAATGGCGCGGCAAGGACAAGGCGACCAACGTGCTCTCCTTTCCGGCCTTTCCGGTTCAGCCCGGCAAAATGCCCGGTCCGATGCTCGGCGACATCATCATCGCCCGGGAGACGGTGGAGCGGGAAGCCCACGAGTTCGAAAAGAGTTTCGACGACCACCTGACCCATCTTCTGGTGCACGGTTTCTTGCATCTTCTCGGTTACGACCATATGAATAATGCCGAAGCCGAAATTATGGAGGGGCTGGAGACTCGCATTTTGGCGCAGCTCGGCCTATCTGATCCCTACGAGGGTCAAGACCTTAAAATGGAACCATGAGCGACTTTACGACGAAGCCGGCGGCAGACGCCAAGGACTCCGAGCCATCCTCCTCTTCGGACGAGGCGGGCAGTAGTAGTCGGCCATCTGGCCGATCCCAATCCTTCTGGTCGCGCGCCGCGCGCATCCTTCGACCGCAGCAAGGCTCGCGGCTGCGCGAGGATCTTGCCGACGCGCTGATGACCGATGCGGCCGGCGACGATGCCTTTTCGCCCGACGAACGGGCAATGCTGCACAATATCCTGCGCTTTCGCGAGGTGCGTGTCGCCGACGTGATGGTGCCGCGCGCCGATATCGAGGCGGTCGACCAGAACATCACCATCGGCGAACTGATGATCCTGTTCGAGGAATCCGGCCGCTCGCGCATGCCCGTCTATGCCGACACGCTCGACGATCCGCGCGGCATGGTCCATATCCGCGACCTGCTCTCCTATGTCGCCAAGCAGGCGCGCAACAAGCGCCGCGGCCCGACGAAACCGACCGTCGCCGCGCCGGCGATCGAGGTTGCGCCTGAGAACATCCAGAAGACCACGCGGTCGGCCAAGCCGAATTTCGATCTTGCCCGCGTCGACCTGCAGAAGACCCTGGCCGAGGCCGGCATCATCCGCAAGATCCTGTTCGTGCCGCCGTCCATGCTGGCCTCCGACCTGCTGCGCCGCATGCAGGTGAACCGCACGCAGATGGCGCTTGTTATCGACGAATATGGCGGCACCGACGGGCTCGCCTCGCATGAGGACATCGTCGAAATGGTGGTCGGCGATATCGACGATGAACATGACGACGAAGAGGTGATGTTCAAGCGCGTCGCCGAAGACGTCTTCGTTGCCGATGCCCGCGTCGAACTGGAAGAAATCGCCGAAGCGATCGGGCCGGATTTCGACATCAGCGAGCAGGTCGACGAGGTCGATACGCTGGGCGGCCTGATCTTCTCGGCGCTCGGCCGCATTCCCGTCCGCGGCGAAGTCGTCCAGGCCCTGCCGGGCTTCGAGTTCCACATCCTCGACGCCGATCCGCGCCGCATCAAGCGGCTGCGGATCACCCGCAAGCGCCACGCGATCCGCCGCCGCGCCAAGGCGGATGGCGATATCGCTCCCGGTGCCGACGCCGGCGACGACCGGCCGGCGGAATCGACCGCCAGCTAAAGTCGTTTGTTTTACCCGTGTCGTTATCCCGGAGCCGCTGCACAGGCTCCGGCCGATATGCATTAACAGGACAAAGAGCCGCTTTTTTGAAAGACTGCGAACGGGTTGATTCGCGGTTTGATGGGAGTGTGCATGGAGCGGCTTGCGGACAGGGTTATCCTGGTCTGGGGTTTCAAACGGTCGCTGCTGGCCATCGCCGCCGGCGCATTCGCCGTGCTGGCGCTGCCGCCCTTCGGCTTTTTCGCGGCAATGTTCGTCTCCTTCCCCCTGCTCGTCTGGCTGATCGACGGGGCGGCGGCTTCGCCTGAAAGCGGCCTCGCCGGCCGGCTGTGGCCGGCATTTGCCACCGGCTGGCTGTTCGGCTTCGGCTATTTCGTCGCCGGCCTCTGGTGGCTCGGCCGTGCGCTGCTGGTCGATCAGGAGGAATTCGCCTGGGCGCTGCCGCTCGCCATTCTCGGGCTGCCGGCCTGTCTTGCGATTTTCTACGGGCTGGCGACCGCGCTTGCCCGGATCTTCTGGTCCGACGGCCTGGGACGGATCGCCGCACTTGCGGCCGGCTTCGGGCTGATGGAATGGCTTCGCAGCGTCATCCTCACCGGCTTTCCCTGGAACGCCATCGGCTACGGCATGATGCCGGTTCCGCTGATGATGCAGTCGGCGCATGTGATCGGGGCGATGGGGGTAACGACGCTTGCCGTCTTCATCTTTTCTGCGCCCGCCCTTATCGGCACGCGCCAGGGCGCGCGGCTGGGCATTCCGCTCGCCGTCCTGCTGTTTGCCGCCCATCTCGGTTATGGCGCTTATGTCCTCCATCTGGCGCCGCGGCCGGAGACCTTGCCCGAGGACAAGCGGCCGGTGGTGCGGCTGGTGCAGCCTGATATCGACCAGGCGGCGAAGATGGACAATGACGCCGATCGCAGCGCGATCTTCGAGACGCATCTGAAGCTATCGGCCGAAGCGCCTAGGAATGGCGGTCGCAAGCCCGATATCATCGTCTGGCCGGAAACCGCGATCCCCTTCATCCTGACCGACAACCAGGATGCGCTGACGCGGATCGCCGATACGCTCGACGACAACCAGATCCTGATCGCCGGCGCGGTTCGCGCCGAGGAGATGGGACCCGGCACGCCGGCGCGCTACTATAATTCCATCTACGTCATCGACGGCCGCGGCCAGATCATCGCCGCCTCCGACAAGGTGCATCTGGTACCCTTCGGCGAATACCTGCCCTTCGAGGACGTGCTCACCGAATTCGGCATCCAGAACGTCGTCGAGATACCGGGCGGGTTTTCCGCGGCGGCAAGCCGGCACCTGCTGGCGCTGCCCGGCGGGCTCAATCTCTACCCGCTGATCTGCTACGAGATCATTTTCCCCAACGAGATGACCGGCGACATCAAAGACGCCAATGCGATCCTCAATATCACCAATGATGCCTGGTTCGGCGCAACACCCGGACCCTATCAGCACTTCCAGCAGGCGCGGGTCCGGGCTGTCGAAACCGGACTGCCGCTGATTCGCGATGCCAACAGCGGCATTTCAGCGCTGGTGAACGCGCATGGGGAAATTATCGGGGGTCTCGATCTCGAGGAAACCGGCTTCATCGATGCAACCCTCGATAGGTTCGGCGAAGGAGCCGAACCGACAATCCCCCGGCAAACATACTTCTGGTTGACTGAGGCGCTGCTCATTTTGATTGCGCTAATTTCTCGTAGGGGTTTTATTTCCGGGTTGAATTGACCAAAAACCCCTAAAATTGCATAGTGATGACAATCGGCGTTCTGAGCGTATGTTTGCAGATGGGTTCTCACCGCTTGCAACGTGGCGTTTGGGATGGATCAGGGGCATGCCGGTTAGAAACAGATTGAAATTCTTAGCTAGGGCACGACCATGATTGAAAACAAAAAGAAGCCTAACCCGATCGACATCCACGTTGGCAGCCGTATTCGCCTTCGCCGCACGATGCTTGGCATGAGCCAGGAAAAACTCGGCGAGAGCCTCGGGATCACCTTCCAGCAGATCCAGAAATACGAAAAGGGCACCAACCGCGTCGGCGCAAGCCGGCTGCAGAATATCTCGAACATCCTCAATGTTCCGGTTTCCTTTTTCTTCGAGGACGCGCCCGGCGAACATTCCAGCGCCGTCGGCGGCATGGCCGAAGCTTCGAGCTCGAATTACGTCGTCGATTTCCTCTCTTCCTCGGAAGGCCTGCAGCTCAACCGCGCCTTCGTCAAGATTTCCGATCCGAAGGTTCGCCGCAAGGTCGTGGAGCTGGTGAAGGCGCTGGCGGCTGAAGCTGACGCCGACTGAACCACCCCATCGCAGAATTCGAAAGGCGGTCGAAAGGCCGCCTTTTTTGCGTTTTTAGGGCAAAATTTGTCACTTTGCCGCAGATATAAAGATATATTTATGTCCTTCTGCGCTTGTCATCGAGCCTCGAACTGAGTACCTACTAGCTAGCTTTTGTTCTTTGAGGGGAATCCCGGAATGCGCGCGAATTATCTCTTTACCAGCGAATCTGTTGCCGAAGGTCATCCGGACAAGGTCTGTGACCGCATCTCCGACGAGATCGTCGATCTGGTCTACCGCGAAGCGGCCAAGACCGGGGTCAATCCGTGGGGCGTGCGCATTGCCTGCGAAACGCTGGCGACGACCAACCGCGTCGTCATCGCCGGCGAAGTCCGCCTGCCGCCGAGCCTGATGAAGAAGGACAAGGACGGCAAGGACGTCATCAATCCGTCGAAGTTCAAGGCCGCAGCGCGCCGCGCCATCAAGGATATCGGCTACGAACAGGACGGCTTCCATTGGAAGAAGGCGAAGATCGACGTGCTGCTGCATTCGCAGTCGGCCGACATCGCCCAGGGCGTCGACAGCGCCGCCGACCAGCAGGGTGACGAAGGCGCCGGCGACCAGGGCATCATGTTCGGTTACGCCTGCAAGGAAACGCCGGACCTGATGCCGGCGCCGATCTATTATTCCCACAAGATCCTGCAGCTGCTCGCAGCCGCCCGCAAGAAGGGCGACGGCGAAGTCGCCAAGCTCGGCCCCGACGCCAAGAGCCAGGTGACCGTGCGCTACGTCGACGGCAAGCCGTCGGAAGCGACCTCGATCGTGCTGTCGACCCAGCATCTCGACGAGAGCTGGGATTCGAACAAGGTCCGCGCCGTCGTCGAGCCCTATATCCGTGAAGCGCTGGGCGAACTGAAGATCGCCGACGATTGCAAGTGGTACATCAACCCGACCGGCAAGTTCGTCATCGGCGGACCGGACGGCGATGCGGGCCTGACCGGCCGCAAGATCATCGTCGACACCTACGGCGGTGCGGCTCCGCATGGCGGCGGCGCATTCTCCGGCAAGGACACGACCAAGGTCGACCGTTCGGCCGCCTATGCCGCCCGCTACCTTGCCAAGAACGTCGTTGCCGCCGGCCTTGCCGACCGCTGCACGATCCAGATCTCCTACGCGATCGGCGTCGCCCAGCCGCTGTCGATCTATGTCGACCTGCACGGCACCGGCAAGGTCAGCGAGGATCAGATCGAAGCCGCGATCCGCAAGAACATGGATCTTTCGCCGACCGGCATCCGCCGCCATCTCGACCTCAACAAGCCGATCTACGCCAAGACCTCGGCCTACGGCCATTTCGGCCGCAAGGCCGGCCGCGACGGCTCGTTCTCCTGGGAGCGCACGGACCTCGTGAAGGCGCTCAAGGAAAGCGTGAAGGCCTGAGATCAGCATGACGGATATGGAACGCCGCGGCCGGGCGACCGAAGCCTTTTTCGGTCGCCGCAAGGGCAAGGCCCTGCGCGAACACCAGGCCGAGACGCTGAACAGTCTGCTGCCGGCATTCCTGATCGATCTCTCGGCGGCTCCACCGGAGCCGCTGACCTCCCTCTTCCCGGTTCCGCCCGAGAGATTGCGGCTGGAAATCGGTTTTGGCGGCGGCGAGCACCTGATCCACCGCGCCCTGGAGAGACCGTCGACCGGCTTCATCGGCGTCGAGCCCTTCGTCAATTCCATGCAGAAGCTGCTGTCGCGCATCGGCGAGACCGGCGCGCGCAATATCCGCGTCTATAATGACGACGCGACGCAGCTGCTCGACTGGCTGCCGGACGCTTCACTCGATCAGATCGATCTGCTCTATCCCGATCCCTGGCCGAAGCGGAAGCACTGGAAACGCCGCTTTGTCTCGAAGACCAATCTCGACCGCTTCCACCGCGTGCTGAGGCCCGGCGGCCTCTTCTGCTTCGCCTCCGATATCGACACCTATGTGAACTGGACGCTCATCAAATGCCGCGACCATGGCGGCTTCGACTGGATGGCCGACAATGCGGCGGATTGGCTGACGCCCTATCAGGGCTGGCCAAGCACGCGCTATGAGGCCAAGGCCCGGCGTGAGGGCCGGTCCTCGGCCTATCTGACGTTTAGGAAGATCTGAGTTTCAACGGCGGCTAAAGGGAATAGCGACGGGCGTGCCGTGTGGCCCCCTCATCCGACCCTTCGGGCCACCTTCTCCCCGCTGGGGAGAAGAGGGAGATTGCCGCTTCGCCTCGGATTCCATTGAATGAAGTGCTCGGAAGAGGCGGGTTCGTTGGGCAGTGTCGGCGCGCCTTGCTCCCCTCTTCTCCCCAGCGGGGAGAAGGTGGCCCGCAGGGTCGGATGAGGGGGCCGCACGGCACCAACGACGATCAGTTTATCTCGAAGCGGCATCGCTACAAATGCCTGATGCACCGCAATCGCGGTCACACGCCACAGGCGTTCTTCGACGGTCAGTGCAGGCTGACCGTCTTCAGTTCGTCTTCGGCAGCCTTGAAGAAGGTGCTGGAGCGGTTGTCCGTCAAGAGGATCGGCGTGCCGTCGGCGCCGAAGAGTGCCCAGAGGTCGACGTTCGGATCGATATCCGGCGCCTCGGGAAAACACCTGGCGACCTCTTCGGTCCGCATTTTTCTGATATAGGCGACCTCGCCGCTGCCGATGTGGGCAAGTTCGGATTTGGTCAAGTGAGACGTGGCTTCTTTCATCAACATTCCTGTTCCTCCGGAAGAAGGGACCAACGGTTCAACAAACCGTTGTGCTACTGTGAGACCGAAATGTTAATTTTCTTGACCATGCGCGCGGGTTCCGGACGAATTAGATCGACGGAGAGCAGACCGTTCTTCAGACCGGCTCCGAGCACCTGCATGCCATCGGCAAGAACGAAGGTACGCTGGAACTGGCGGGCGGCGATGCCGCGATAGAGATAATCGCGTTCACCCTGTTCCACTTGGCGGCCGCGGATCAGAAGCTGGTTCTCTTCGATGGAGACATCGAGCTCCTCCTCGCTGAAACCGGCCACCGCAAGGGTGATGCGCAGACGTTCGGGCGCGCCGCTGTCGGCGCCGATGCGTTCGATATTATAGGGCGGATATCCGTCGCTTGCCTTGGAAATGCGCTCCAGCGTCTTTTCCATGGCATCGAAGCCCAGAAGCAGCGGGCTGGCGAAAGGGGTAATGCGGCTCATCTCTTTTCAAGTCCTTGATGCAAGCGACCATCCCGGACCTCAAGTGCAGCATCCGGATGCCGCTAATATGGGGAGAGCCGCCCGATGCTGCAAGGCACAGGCAACCGGTCGGCGTCGGCTCCCCGATTTTAAGCCTTCGCCGTTTTAGGCCCTCTCGATTTTAAGATGGCCGGCGCCCGCCTCCTTGCTTGACAAAGCGTCTGCTGCCTCGCATCAAAACGTGCCCGTGCGAAATGTGCTGATTTGTGACGGGAAATGAAGAAGTGGTGCATGCCGCGGCAACTGATATGGCGAGGATGGGACGATCGCAATGGCAAATGCAAGAAAGATCATCATCGACACGGATCCCGGCCAGGACGACGCGGCCGCCATCATGCTTGCCTTCGGCAGCCCGGACGAGCTTGATGTGCTGGGAATCACCACGGTCGCCGGCAACGTGCCGCTGTCGTTCACCAGCCGCAATGCGCGCATCGTCTGCGAGCTCTGCGGCCGGACCGAGACGAAGGTCTTCGCCGGCGCCGACGCGCCGATCGCCCGCAAGCTGGTGACGGCCGAACATGTGCACGGCAAGACCGGCCTCGACGGCCCTGATCTCGCCGAGCCGACGATGGCGCTGCAGCCTGGCCATTCGGTCGATTTCATCATCGAGACGCTGCGTCGCGAGCCTGAGGGTACGGTGACGCTCTGCACGCTCGGGCCGCTCACCAATATCGGCCTGGCCTTGCAGAAAGCGCCCGACATCGCTCCGCGCATCCGCGAACTGGTGATGATGGGCGGCGGCTTCTTCGAGGGCGGCAACATCACGCCGGCGGCCGAATTCAACATCTATGTCGACCCCGAGGCAGCCGATATCGTCTTTCGCTCAGGCGTGCCGATCGCGATGATGCCGCTTGACGTGACGCACAAATTGCTGACCCGCAAGGACCGGGTGAAGCGCATGGCCGAAATCGGCACGGCGCCTGCCAAGGCGATGGTCGAGATGCTGGAATTTTTCGAACGCTTCGATATCGAGAAATACGGCTCGGACGGCGGGCCGCTCCACGACCCCACTGTGATCGCCTACCTGCTGAAGCCGGAGCTCTTTCAAGGCCGGGACTGCAATGTCGAGATCGAGGTCCGGTCCGAACTCACCGTCGGTATGACCGTCGTCGACTGGTGGCATGTCACCGAGCGCAAGCGCAATGCCAGGGTAATGCGCGATGTCGATGCGGACGGCTTCTTCGATCTTCTGATCGAACGCTTCGCCCGCATCTGATTTTCAGGCTTTCCTTCTTCAAGCGAGAAAGCGACCTCAGGCGTCTTTCTCGTCGAAAACGGAATTGGTTTCGGCCTCGGCCGGCTTCGGGCCACCCTTGGCGACACCGACCATGGCCGGGCGCAGCACGCGCTCGCCGATGGTGAAGCCGGCCTGCACGACCTGTACGACCGTGTTGTTCGGCACGTCGGGATTGGGCACTTCGAACATCGCCTGATGGAAATTCGGGTCGAACTTCTGGCCGACCGGCTCCAGCTTGCGAACGCCGTGGCGTTCGAGCGCCGACAGCATGGCGCGTTCGGTCATCTCCACACCCTCGATCAGCGTGGTCAGGCCGGCATCGGCCGCGGCCTTCGTCTCCGGAGAGATGGCATCGAGTGCGCGACGCAGATTGTCGGAAACGGCAAGCATATCGCGCGCGAAACCCGCGACGGAATAGGACTTCGCATCCTTCACCTCGCGCTCGGTGCGCCGGCGCAGATTGTCCATCTCGGCAGCAAGGCGCAGATAGCGGTCGCGCAAATCGCCGTTTTCGGCCTTCAGGAGCTCGAGTGCATCAGGCTGGGCGGCTTCTGGCTGCGCAATATCGTTCTCGACGTAGGCGGCAGCGTCGGCTGCGGCATCGGCCGCAGTTGCGTCAGGTCCGTTTTTCGTCGTGTCATCGGTCATGACGGTCTCCGGTTGGTGTCTTCAGATGCGCCCGATATCGAGGTTTGACCGAAAAAAATCAAGTCTGCGTGACAAAGAAGCGAAAATTCCGCGGTCTTTGTCAAAGCCACGTCAAAGCGGATTGCGCGAAAGCCGGGAGACGAGCTGAGCGGTGTAATCAACCATCGGCACGATGCGGGAATAATTGAGCCGCGTCGGGCCGATGACGCCGACGGCGCCGACGATGCGATCGTCCTCGTCACGATAGGGCGCGACGATCAGCGACGAGCCGGACAGCGAAAAGAGCTTGTTTTCCGAACCGATGAAAATGCGCACACCCGAACCGGTTTCGGCGAGATTGAGGATTTCGATCAGGCTGTCCTTCTTTTCGAGATCGTCGAACAGCAGGCGCAGCCGGTCGAGATCCTCGGCGCCGGCGAGGCCTTCGAGCAGGTTGGCGCGGCCGCGGATGATGAGCTGCGTAGGCTTGCCCTCGTCAGGGCTGCCGGCCCAGACGGCGATGCCGCGCTCGACGAGATCACGCGACAGGGCGTCGAGCTCATGACGGACATTATCCTTCAGCTGGCTCAATTGTTTGCGCAGCTCCGGCAGGGTCTGGCCGGACATATGAGCATTGAGAAAATTCGCCGCCTCCGTCAACTGGGAGGAGGTGACGCCCGCCGGCAGCTCGATGATGCGGTTTTCCACCTGGTCGTGATCGCCGACGAGCACAGCCAGCGCCTTGGTCGGTTCGAGCCGGATGAACTCGACATGTTTGAGCACCGGATCGCTTTTCGAGGTGATGACGAGGCCGGCGCCGCGCGAAATGCCGGACAGCATGCGGCTTGCCTCGTTCATCATCGATTCCACCGGATTGCCGCCGCTTTCGCCTCGCACCTGCCGATCGATATTGGCGCGGTCCTCGGGGGAGAGGTCGCCGACCTGCATGAAGGCATCGACGAAGAAGCGCAGGCCGATCTGGGTCGGCAGCCGGCCGGCGCTGGTATGCGGCGAATAGATCAGGCCGAGATCTTCGAGATCGCTCATGACGTTGCGCACCGAGGCTGGCGACAGCGACATCGGCAGCAGGCGGGACAGATTACGCGAACCGAGCGGCTCGCCGCTCTCCAGATATCCTTCGACGATGCGGCGAAAAATTTCCCGGGAGCGCTCGTCCAGCGCAGCAACGGCATCCGAAACCGACGTCGACCTGATGCCCATGAAACTTACGAACTCGCGCTGATGATCCTTCCCAAAGTTAAGTCAAACTGACACCCGTGGCAAAAGGGAATTTGCAAATGGGCGCCGCCAATCGTAGAAGCGGTCAACAAACCCCAGGAGATTAGAATGCGGCCTTCAGGCAGAAAAATCGACCAGATGCGTAAGGTCTCGTTCGAGCGCAATTTTTCCAAGCATGCGGAAGGCTCCTGCCTGGTGAAATTCGGCGATACGCATGTGCTCTGCACCGCCAGCCTCGAAGAAAAGACGCCGCCATGGCTGCGCAATACCGGCAAGGGCTGGGTCACGGCCGAATACGGCATGCTGCCGCGGGCGACCGGCGAGCGCATGAAGCGCGAGGCCGCCGCCGGCAAGCAGGGCGGCCGCACCCAGGAAATCCAGCGGCTGATCGGCCGCTCGCTGCGCGCCGTCGTCGATCTGCAGGCGCTCGGCGAACGGCAGATCACCCTTGATTGCGACGTCATCCAGGCCGATGGCGGCACCCGCACAGCCTCGATCACCGGCGGCTGGATCGCGCTTTACGACTGCCTGAAATGGATGGAAAGCCGCAACATGATCAAGGTCGACCGGGTCCTGAAGGATCACGTCGCCGCCATCTCCTGCGGCGTCTTCGCCAGCCAGCCGGTGATCGACCTCGATTATCTCGAGGATTCCTCGGCAGAGACCGACGCCAACTTCGTGATGACCGGCGCCGGCGGTATCGTCGAAATCCAGGGCACGGCCGAAGGCACGCCGTTTACCGAAGAGGAATTCAGCTCGCTGATGGGCCTTGCCAAGAACGGCATCGGCGAACTCGTCGCCCTGCAGAAGCAGGCGATCGCGGGATGAACACCATGCTGGAAGGCATGCTGGAGACGGCGCTCTATGCGAGCGATCTCGACCGGGCCGAGCTCTTCTATGAAGAGGTTCTCGGGCTTGAAAAGATCGCCCGCGCCGGCAATCGGCATGTCTTCTTTCGCTGCGGGCCCGGCGTGCTGCTGATCTTCAATCCAGAAGAAACGGTCAAACCGCCGGCGCACGACGCGCTGCAGGTGCCGCCGCACGGCACATCAGGGGCGGGCCATGCCTGCTTCCGGGTCACCGGCCGCAATATCGATGCGATGGCCGAACGGTTGAAAGCGGCCGGCGTGGCGATCGAATCCGAGGTGCATTGGCCCAATGGCGGCCGCTCGATCTATTTCCGCGATCCCGCCGGCAACAGCCTGGAATGCGCGGAGGCTAAAATCTGGGGCATCGAACAGGATATCTGAATGCGCAAGCTCGAAACGAAGACCATCGTCGTCGCCAGCCATAATGCCGGCAAGATCCGCGAGATCCAGGAATTGATCGGACCGCTCGGCTTCACCGCCAAATCGGCGGCCGAGCTGAATTTCGTCGAACCCGACGAAACCGGCACCAGCTTCGAGGAGAATGCGACGATCAAGGCGGTGGCCTCTGCCAATGCCTCCGGCATGCCGGCGCTGTCGGACGATTCCGGGCTGGTGGTCGACGCGCTTGACGGCGATCCCGGCGTCTACACCGCCAATTGGGCGGAGACCTCCGACGGCACGCGCGATTTCGACATGGCGATGGCGAAGGTGGAAAAGGCGCTGCAGGATGCCGGCGCGACCAAACCTGAACAGCGTACCGCCCGTTTCGTCAGCGTGCTCTGCCTTGCCTGGCCGGACGGCCACACGGAGCTGTTTCGCGGCGAGGTGGAGGGCAGCGTCGCCTGGCCGCCGCGCGGCACGCAGGGATTCGGCTACGATCCGGTCTTCCAGCCAGAGGGTTACGACATCACTTTCGGGGAAATGAGCAGCGAGGAAAAACACGGCTGGAACATTGGCCAGCCGCAGGCGCTGTCGCACCGGGCCCGCGCCTTCAAACTTTTTGTCGAAACCTGCCTGGAGGCATAAGGTCGCTACGTGGACAATTTCGACACGCCAGGCTCCCCGCGCGACGCGGCGCTGCTGCCCGATACCGGCGAGCCCGGCTTCGGCGTCTATGTCCATTGGCCCTTCTGCGCGGCGAAGTGTCCCTATTGCGATTTCAACAGCCATGTGCGCCACCAGCCGGTGGATCAGGAACGCTTTACATCAGCTTTCCTGAAGGAAATGGCTGCTGTCCGGGCCATCAGCGGGCCGAAGACGGTGACGAGCATCTTCCTCGGCGGCGGCACGCCCTCGCTGATGAAGCCGGAAACGGTCTCGGCCATTCTCGACGGCATTGCCCGGCACTGGCATGTGCCCGCCGGCATCGAGATCACCATGGAGGCCAACCCTTCAAGCGTCGAGGCCGACCGCTTCCGCGGCTACCGGACAGCCGGCGTCAACCGCGTCTCACTCGGCGTGCAGGCGTTGAACGACCGGGATCTGAAATTCCTCGGCCGGCTGCATGACGTTGCCGATGCGCTGAAGGCGATCCGGCTGGCGCGCGAGATTTTTCCGCGCATGTCCTTCGACCTGATCTACGCCCGGCCGGACCAGACGGTCGAGGAATGGGAAAAGGAGCTCAAGCAGGCGATCTCCTATGCGGTCGACCACCTCTCCCTCTATCAGCTGACCATCGAGGAAGGCACGCCCTTCTACGGCCTACACAAATCAGGCAAACTGATCGTGCCGGATGGCGAGCAATCGGCGGTGCTCTATGAGGCGACGCAGGAGATCACCGCGCGCGAAGGCATGCCCGCCTATGAGGTTTCCAACCACGCACGGCCGGGTGCGGAAAGCCGGCATAACCTGACCTATTGGCGTTACGGCGACTATGCCGGCATCGGCCCCGGCGCGCACGGCCGGCTGACGCGCGGCCCCGAAAAGATCGCAACGGCGACCGAGCGCAAGCCGGAAGCCTGGCTCGAGATGGTCGAGCGCGACGGCCACGGCATTCTCGACGAGGAACGGCTCGGCTACGAGGAGCAGTCCGACGAATTGCTGCTGATGGGGCTGCGGCTCAGGGAAGGCGTCGACCTTGCCCGCTGGCAGCAGCTTTCCGGCCGCGACCTCGACCCGAAACGCGAGGAATTCCTGCTCGAACACAAATTCATCGAGCGGATCGGCAATTCACGCCTGCGCTGCACGCCCTCAGGCATGTTGATCCTCGATTCCGTCGTCGCCGACCTCGCCTGCTGACATCAGGACAACGGATTGTTTCCAGCGCGGCAGCGATATCGCCATCCGCGCCGGAAACCATTCTCACCTGTGGCTTGCTGCGTCCGCCTTGAACAGGCTGCCGGTCGGCGTCTTCAGGAACATCTCCAGCGGAATATGTTCCTGGTGCAGGAAGCCGGTGGCCGGCAACAACCCGTCGCGGACCATTTCGATGACGGCGACGACGGAGGCCGACGTCGTCCAGGCGATCGCCGTGCGGCGCGCGCCGGCAATCTCGATCGGGTAATAGGCGCGCACGAATTCCTTGCGGCGCAGGCTGCCGTTCTCGGTGCCCTCGGCGGCGACATGGACATAGACGACATCGTCTTCGACGGGCGGCTTGGCATTGGTCAAGATCTCGCCGGCGAGCTTGCGTTTGTCGCGCATCAGCAGCTCGTGGAAGAAGAAGTTCATCAGCTCCATATGGCCGGGGTAACGCATGGTCTTGTAATCGAGATTGTCGATCTTGCCGAGCATGGTGTCGCACATCGTGCCGAGGCCGCCCGAGGTGGTGAAGGCTTCGAGCTTGACGCCGCCGACATAGACGGTCTCGTGCCATTCCATCGGCGAGACGAGCTTGCGCACCCCACCCTCGATGACCTCGCAATCGTTCAGATATTCGTTGACCACACCCTCGGGCGACCAGTTGAAGGCGTAGCCGAGCAGTCCGGTCGGATGCTGCGGCAGGGCGCCGACGCGCATGCGGATCGAGCGGCAGCGATCGAAGCCGTCGGCAAGGCTGGCGCCGACGATACCGACGAAACCCGGGGCCAGGCCGCATTGCGGCGCCATCAGGCCGCGGGCGGTCTTCGACAGTTCGATGATGAAATTGGTGGTGGGAACGTCTTCGGTGAGGTCGAAATAATGAATGCCGGCGAGATGGGCGGCGCGCGCCAATTCGATGTTCAGATGGTAGGGAAGGCAGGAGAGCACTGCCTCGACATTCGACAGCAGTTCGCCGACCACCTGAGGGTCGGCAATATCGCCGGCGCGGCACTTGAAGGGAACGTCGCTCAGCGGCAGCTGCGCATCGACGCCGATGACCTCGAAGCCGCCCTCATGCAACAGCGTGGCCGCCAGCCGCCCGACCTTGCCGAGGCCGAGAACGGCGATCTTTCTAAAACTCATGCATTATCCTCCCATGCGCCCTCTTGGCGCTTCAGTCTTGTCCGACGCACGCCGCTCCAAATCGGACATGCGCGGGGTGGCCGGAGGTATAGAATAAAAAGCTCATAAAGCAAAACGGCCGGAATCGCTTCCAGCCGTCAAGACCTTCCAAAAGTCGG
The DNA here is from genome assembly GCF_000172795.2 of Rhizobium sp. CIAT894. Classification (NCBI taxonomy): domain Bacteria; kingdom Pseudomonadati; phylum Pseudomonadota; class Alphaproteobacteria; order Hyphomicrobiales; family Rhizobiaceae; genus Rhizobium; species Rhizobium sp. CIAT894. The sequence continues at coordinate 395,129 of NZ_CP020947.1, read as the reverse complement.
GGGGTTATTCGTTGATCAGCCGCTTCAGAAGCTCGACTTCGTGCGACAGCTTGGTGTCTCCTGATATCAGCTCTTCGATCTTGCGCACGGCGTGCAGCACGGTCGTGTGATCGCGCCCGCCGAAACGGCGGCCAATCTCGGGGAAGGAGCGCGGCGTCAGCGTTTTCGACAGATACATGGCGATCTGGCGCGGCTTGACGATGACGCGGGTGCGGCGGTTCGAGACCAGTTCCTGGCGCGAGACATTGTAGTGCCTGGCGACGATGCGCTGGATATCCTCGATGCGCACGCGGCGGGGTTCGCCGGAGCCGACCAGATGAGCAAGCAGCTCGTCGACGCGCTCGATCGACAGGTTCGGCTCGAAGGAGCGGCGGAAGACCAGCTGGTTGAAGGCGCCTTCCAATTCGCGGCCGCTGGCCGTGATGTTGCGGGCGACGTGCTGCAGCAGGTCGGCCGGAATTTCGAGCGACGGATCTTCGAGCCGGGCGGCCGCCAGGCGGCGCTTGAGGATTTCGAGACGCATCTCGTAATCCGGCGCGTCGAATTCGATCGCGACGCCGCCCTGCAGGCGCGAGCGGACGCGGGGATCGAGCGATTCCAGCTCCCAGGGCGCGCGGTCGGCGGCGACGACCACCTGCTTGGCGCTGTCGAGCAGCATGTTGAGGAGATGGCAGAATTCGTGCTGGATCATCTTGCCCTGCAGGAACTGCATATCGTCGATGATCAGGAGATCGATGTTGCGCAGCGAATCCTTCAGCGTCAGCGCGTCATTGTCGCGGATCGCCGTGGCGAAGCGCCACATGAAATATTCGGCCGTGAGATAGACGACGCGCAGCGCCCGCGGGTTCTGCACCGCTGCATTGGCGATTGCCTGCAGCAGGTGGGTCTTGCCGAGGCCGACCGCCGAATGGATGAACAGAGGATTGAAGCGCACGGCGCCGGAACCGGCTTCGGCGATCGTCTTCGCAGCCGCGAGTGCGACACGGTTCGAGCTGCCTTCGACGAAGGTGTCGAAGGTGAAGCGGCTGTCGAGCGGCGAACCGAAGAGCGGCGAACCGAAGCTTGCGGGTCTTGCCGTGGCAACGGAGGAAATCGCCTGCTGGACGGCCTGACCGGCCGGCTGGGCACTTGCGGGACGGCGCGCCTGGGGGGCAGCGACCGGCTCGGGCTGAACCACCTCGTCGAGCGACTTCGAGCCGCTGCGCGTTGCCGTGCGCACCAGGACTTCGATCTTCAGAATTTCCGGATCCTCGGCCTGGAACAGACCGGTGATGAGATCGAGATAACGATTGTTGATCCACGACTTCAGGAAGGTCGTGGGAACCGAAAGGCGAACCACGCTCTTCGATACCGAATGCAGCTTCAGCCTGGCAAACCAGCTGGCATAGACGTCAGGACCGACCTGGGCCTTCAAGCGCGCGCTGACGCGCTCAAACAATATGCCGTGCTTCATTTCCGCCTTTTCTTCTCCCACTTCGAGGCGAATGGAGCCAAACGCCTGCGGTGCCACATCCCCATTGTCGAGCCCGCCCGTCGTCATCGTATTCATCTGCATAATGCCGCCTTTCAATTCCACCGGGCGACCTCCGCTAAAACAGCCGCCCGATTATTCCCCGCTTTGGCGGGCTGGCGGATCCTCATGAGCCGCTCACCTGCCGGTTCACTCAAACACTGCCCCCGAAGGGACCGGCACAAAATTCCGTTGCAGGGACCGCAATCATGCGGCGCCTTCATCGGCGTTCCGTGCCAGGCTGGCGGTCGATCCTCGTTTTCGGCCGACCAGCCCGAACGCAATATCACTTTAACCTTCTCCGGCGGCCTCGCCTTAAACGTGTGGCCGCTGAAGGCACAAAACATCCCTGCCCGTAACAGCCACGTTACGGCCCAAATCCGTCGAGTGCTTGAAAAAACGGAAGCGCAAGGCTCCGTAACAAATGGCACAAACTTATCGCCCTGCCGACGTGGCAGTTTAAGACCGAGCCTCTGCAGGTGATGTCCGCGCCCTTTGTTGAAAGCCATTTAGGCAGGATCAAAAGGCAAGATCAACGATGAATTTTACGCAAAATTAAGAAGCGGGCATTGACTCCGGGGGCCGTTTTCGGGCGTCACACCAGCGTCAAAAAAGAATCGCTTTTGAATCAAGGAGATTCCCCGTTCGGGCTATTTTGACACGCATGGAAAGAAAAAAAATAAAAATCTTCTTGACTCCCCCTAGGTCCCGGAAGCTCGGGGCAGAGTCGCGCAGCGCAGAAGCATCCTTGCGCAAGCCTTTGTTTTTAAAGGCTTTTTCCTGTCATGGCACTGACACGAAACAGTCGTGAGATTAACCATACAGGCGCCGATCGGCGGAATCGAAAAAGCCCGGTAAAATTACCGGGCTAATCATAACGAGGAGGTCGTTAACGGAAGATTACGCGGTCGCGGTGACCGAAAGAGCCTTCACACGAGCGGCCAGGCGCGAGACCTTGCGCGATGCCGTATTGGAGTGAAGGACGCCCTTGCTGGCGGCGCGGGCAAGCTCGGGCTGAGCGGCCAGGAAAGCTTCCTTCGCCTTGGCGGCGTCACCGGATGCGATGGCCTCTTCGACCTGGCGAACGAAAGTACGAACGCGCGAGCGACGAGCCTTATTGACGTCGGTACGGCGGGCGATCTTGCGGGTCGCTTTTTTCGCCGAAGTTGTATTGGCCATGGATGCCTCTCTCAAGAATTCGAACAAACTCCGCCATTACCGCGGGCCCTGCGGCCACAAAATCCAGCAATGCGGGAGCAATCGCGGAAAACCAGACCGGCTTTCCGAACCGTGGGCGGGCATATAACTCTAAAGCCGGCCCACGTCAACGCGGATTTTCAAGCTTTGCCGCGGGAAGCGGCGAAAAGCGTTCAACGGTGCGTAAAAGCCGGTTTACGCTTCTCGACGAAGGCCGCCATGCCTTCTTTCTGGTCGTCGGTGGCAAAGAGGCTGTGAAACAGCCGGCGTTCGAACCGCAAGCCCTCCTCCAGCGTCGTTTCGAAGGCGCGGTTGACCGCCTCCTTGGCCATCAGGACCGAGGGCTGAGACAGCGAGGCGATCTTTTCGGCCGCGGCAAGAGCCTCCTCGAGCAGACGCTCGGGCGCCACCACACGCGAAACGAGTCCCGATCGTTCAGCTTCCGCGGCATCCATCATCCGGCCGGTCAGGATCAGATCCATGGCCTTCGCCTTGCCGACGGCGCGCGTCAGCCGCTGCGAACCGCCCATGCCGGGAATAACGCCGAGAGTGATTTCCGGCTGGCCGAACTTCGCCGTCTCCGAGGCGATGATGAAATCGCACATCATGGCGAGCTCGCAGCCGCCCCCGAGCGCAAAGCCGCTGACGGCGGCGATGACAGGCTTGCGGGCCTTTGCGACCTCGTCCCAGCCGCTGATGAAATCGCTCTTATAGATATCGGCGAAGTGCAGCGGCTGCATCTCCTTGATGTCGGCGCCGGCGGCGAAGGCACGCTCGGAGCCGGTGAGCACGATCGCGCCGACCGCCTCGTCGGCGTGGAAAGCGGCATAGGCCTGCTTCAGCTCCTTCAGGACCGTGGAGTTCAGCGCGTTCAGCGCCTGCGGGCGGTTCAGCGTGACGAGGCCGACATTGCCTCGGGTTTCGACGATCAGGGTCTCATAGGCCATGCTGTTCTCCCGGTTTTGGCTCTCATTTCTGGCAGGTGGCGCAATAGAAGGTGGAGCGGCCCGCCTGGACGATACGGGCGACCGTACCGCCGCAGCCGGGCGTGCGGCAAGCCTGACCTTCGCGATCATAGACGGAGAAGGAATGCTGGAAATAGCCGAGCGATCCGTCGGTCTGGATATGATCGCGCAGCGACGATCCGCCGGCGGCGATCGCATCGGCGATAACGTCGCGGATCGCAGCGACCAGCAGGTTTAGCTGCTCCTTCGGCCGGCCACCCGCCGTCACCAGCGTGCCGGCGGCGCGGACCGGCGAAAGATGCGAGCGCCACAGCGCCTCGCAGACATAGATATTGCCGAGGCCGGCAATATTCTTCTGGTCGAGGAGCGCGCTCTTCAGCGGCTGTGCCTTGTCGCGGAAGCGCTCGGCAAGATAGGCGGCGCCGAGCTCGTTTCCCGTCGGCTCCGGGCCGAGATCGCGGAAGAAGGGATGGGCGGCGAGATCGGCGCGCTCCACCATATCCATGAAACCGAAACGGCGTGGGTCATTATAGATGACGCGACGCGGGCCACTTGCGCCTTCCAGATGAAAGACGACGTGATCGTGCTTCTCGTCCTTCGAGCGGGCATGGTGGAATTCGCCGGGCGTGGCGGCTCCGGCGCCTTCCTCGATGCGAAACGAACCGGACATGCCGAGATGGGAGATCAGCGTGTTGCCGTCATCGAGATCGACCAGCAGATATTTGGCGCGGCGGCCGAGGCTGACGATGATGCGGCCGGATACCCTGTCGGCCAAAGCATCGGGAAAGGGGAAGCGCAGATCGGCGCGGCGCAGTTCCAGCCTTGTGACGCGAGCCCCCTCCATGGTCGGCGCCAGGCCGCGTTTGACCGTTTCGACTTCTGGCAATTCCGGCATCTTAACCCATCTATATCTAACGTGTTTCAACCGAGGACGATGTGCGCTATAGCGCCAGTGGCCCGTGGACAGCGTGGCCCAGTGATAACGTCGCGCGCGGTCTTTCGCTATGGCCGCCGCACCGATCTTCAAGGAACGGAGCAGCCTGATGTCAGAAAGCCGCACTTCCGCCGATGGCGGCATGGAGACCTCCTACGGCTTCCGCGAGGTGCCGGGCGGCGAGAAGCAGGGCCTCGTCAATGAGGTGTTCCACAAGGTCGCCAAGCGCTACGACATCATGAACGACGTGATGTCGATGGGCATGCACCGCGCCTGGAAGGATGCGATGATTTCGGCGCTCAACCCGCGCAAGGAGCCGGGCTACAAGGTGCTCGACGTTGCCGGCGGCACGGGCGACATCGCCTTCCGTATCGTCGAGGCTTCGGGTCGGCAAGCGCATGCGACCGTGCTCGACATCAACGGCTCGATGCTCGGCGTCGGCGCCGAACGGGCGGAAAAGAAGAAACTGTCCGGCAATCTCACCTTCGTCGAGGCGAATGCCGAGGAACTGCCTTTCGAGGCCGCCAGCTTCGACGCCTATACCATCGCCTTCGGCATCCGCAACGTGCCGCGGATCGATGCGGCGCTGTCGGAAGCCTATCGCGTGCTGAAGCGCGGCGGACGGCTGCTGGTGCTCGAATTTTCCGAAGTCGACATGCCGCTTCTCGACAAGATCTATGACGCCTGGTCGTTCAATGCCATTCCGCAATTCGGCAAGGCGATCACCGGCGATGCCGAACCCTACCAATATCTGGTGGAATCGATCCGCAAATTCCCCAACCAGGAGAATTTCGCGGCAATGATCCGCCAGGCCGGCTTTTCGCGCGTCTCCTACACCAATTATACCGGCGGCATTGCCGCCCTGCATTCCGGCTGGAAGCTCTGAGGGAATGAAGGAAAAAAAGACGAACCTCCCTCGGTGGGGCATTTCAGCATGAGCACTTTCGGAGCCTATTTCCGCCTCTGGCGCGTCGGCTGGGTGCTCGTGCGCGAGGGCGTCGTGTCGGCGCTTCCGTCCGAAGGACTGCCGCCGCCGATCGCGCTTGCCAAATCCTTCGTCACGATTTTCGAGCGAAGCAAGGCAAGGCATCAGAAGCGCAGCGACCGATTGGCGCAGGCCGTCGAGCGGCTTGGCCCCTCCTATGTGAAGATCGGGCAGTTCCTGGCGACGCGGCCTGACGTTGTCGGCGTCGAATTCGCCAACGATCTGTCGCAGTTGCAGGACCGGATGGCCTTCTTTCCCTCGGCGGCGGCCAAGGCCAATATCGAGGGATCGCTCGGGCGGCCGATCGGCGAACTCTATGCGAGCTTCGGCGATCCGATCGCCGCCGCCTCGATTGCCCAGGTGCATCCGGCTGAAGTCGAGACATCGCAAGGCCGCAAGAAGGTCGCCGTCAAGATCGTGCGGCCCGGCGTGCGCCAGCGTTTTGCCCATGATATCGAGGCGATGTATCTCGTCGCCCACATGCAGGAGCGTTTCCTGCCCTCCAGCCGGCGGCTGCGGCCGGTCGAGGTGACCAAGACGCTGGAGCAGACGACGAAGGTGGAGATGGATCTTCGCCTGGAGGCGGCCGCACTTTCCGAGATTGCCGAAAATACCGAGAGAGATCCCGGTTTCCGCGTGCCGAAGGTCGACTGGGAGCGCACCGGGCGCGACGTCATCACCATGGAGTGGATCGACGGCACGAGGATGTCCGATGTCGAGGGTCTGCGGGCGGCCGGCCACGATCTCAACCTGCTCGCCGATACGCTGATCCAGTCGTTCCTGCGCCACACGCTGCGCGACGGCTTCTTCCATGCCGACATGCATCCGGGCAACCTCTTCGTCGATGCCGATGGCATGATCGTCGCCGTCGACATGGGCATTGTCGGGCGGCTCGGCAAGAAGGAGCGGCGGTTCCTTGCCGAAATCCTCTACGGCTTCATCACCCGCGACTATATCCGCGTCGCCGAGGTGCATTTCGAGGCCGGTTATGTGCCCGGCCACCACAATGTCGAGAGCTTTGCCCAGGCGATCCGGGCGATCGGCGAGCCGATCCACGGGCAGCCGGCCGAGACGATCTCGATGGGCAAGCTGCTGACGCTGCTGTTCGAAGTGACCGAACTCTTCGACATGGCGACACGGCCGGAACTGGTGATGCTGCAGAAGACCATGGTCGTGGTCGAGGGCGTGTCGCGCATGCTCAACCCGCGCTTCAACATGTGGAAAGCCTCCGAGCCCGTCGTCGGCGACTGGATCCGCACCAATCTCGGGCCGAAGCGGATCGCCACCGATCTCAAGGACGGTCTGAAAGCGGCGGTCAAGCTCGCCGAAGCCGTGCCGGAAATTGCGGCAAAGACCGAAAAATTCCACCATCAGCTCCTGCATATGAGCGAACACGGGCTGCGCTTCGACGCGCAGACGGCGGATGCGATCGGCAAGGCCGAGGCACGGCACAACCGTTCGGCCAGGATTGCGCTGTGGCTCATCGCATTGACGCTTGTCTATATCGCCTGGATGCTGAGCTGACCGCCCGCCAAACACATGCTGTGTTCGGCATTTGGGATATCCCATGTGACGAAGGGCTCGCTTAGTCTCGCATTCAGAACAGGGATTCAGATTTTGGCCGATCCGGTCTAGAATCAGCCTGTTCCAGGAGATAGGCACATGCAGCAGGAACGCCCCGGCATTGAACTTTCCGGACAACCGCTCGGTTTTGCCGAGATGGCGGCGATCGGCGCGGGCAAGGTGACGATTTCGGCTTCGGCGACCGGCATGGCCCGCATCGCGATCGCCCGCGAGATCGTCGAGGATGCGATTGCCTCCGGCATGCCGGTCTACGGCTCGACGACGGGCGTCGGCGCCATGAAGGATGTGGAGTGGTCGGCCGACGAACTCGACACTTTCAATCTCGGCCTGGTGCGCGCCCATCACTTCGGCACCGGCACGCCGTTTTCCTGCAACGTCGTGCGCAATGCCATGGCGATCCGCGTCAATACGGCGCTGACCGGCCAGGTCGGCTGCACGCCGGAGCTGATCGAAGCCTATATCACCATGCTCGAAGCCGATCTGATCCCGGTCGTGCGGCGCACCGGCTCGATCGGCTGCGCCGATATCGGCCTGATGGGGCAGATCGGCGCGGTGCTGACCGGCGTCGGCGAAGCAGTCTATCGCGGCAAGCGGATGCAGGCGGCCGACGCCTTCCGGGCAGCCGGACTGCAGCCGGTGCGGATGGCACCGCGCGATAGCCTCGCCTCGCTCAGCATCAATGCGGTGAGCTTTGCCGCGGCAGCGGAGACGACGCGCAATGCAGCGGCCTCGATCCGCATCCTGCTGGCGACGGCGATGATGGCGGCCGGCGCGCTCGGCGCCTCCCGCGATCCCTGGAAGGCGGTGCGTCATGTCGGCACGGCGCGCGAGGCGCTGATCGGCGCCTGGCTCTGCAACGCGTCGGACGACTGGAACTGGCCTGTTGCCACGCATGTGCAGGATCCGCTCAGCCTGCGGATGATCGCCCAGGTGTTCGGCGCCGTCATCGAAAACCTGCTATCGACCGGCCACAAGATCCTGGCCGCCACCGGCCGCTCGGACGACAATCCCGTGGTGGTGGAAGGCAGGGTGATGACGTCGGGCGGTTCACTGCCGCTCGATGTGACGATCTTGCTCGAATCGGCCGCCCTCTGCATGGCGCATGCGGCGCGCAACGCCTTCAACCGTTGTGTCATTCTCGGCAACGGCCAGCGCCGCGACCTGCCGGTCAATCTGGTGCCGCCGGGGCGGATCGCCACCGGTTTCGGGCCGATCATCAAGCTTGCCGGCGAAATCTTTTCGCGCGTACTGTCGATGTCCAATCCGGTCTCGGCGCAGTCGCTTGTCGTCGCAGCCGGGCTGGAGGACGAGGCGGCCTTCCTGCCGCTGGTTATCGAGCGCTTCGAGCGGCAGATGCAGGCGCTGAAGCGCCTGGCAGCACTCGAGGCGCTGCTGTCGGCCCAGGCGATCGACATTCTCGGCGACGAACCGAAGGGGGTCGCCGCCATGCTCTACGAGGTCGTGCGCAAACATGCGGATTTCTATACCGTCGACCGGCCGCTTTCGGCCGAGGTGGAGGCGATCGAAGAAGAACTCGGCTCGGACGACTTCCTTTCGAAGCTGACCGAGCAGGTTCCGATCGCATCCTTCGACGATTTCTTCGCGCTTGGTGCGCTGGATCGCATCGGCGAGCGGTTGCCTCGCCACGAGCCCCTGATTTCAGCCTAGGAAGGGAAGCGGCATGGACTTCGATCTCGTTCTGCAGGGCACGGTCGTGCTGCCGGATCGCATTCTCGAACAGGGTTACGTCGCCGCGCGCGACGGCAGGATTGCCGAGGTCGGCCTCGGCGTGCCGCCCGCGGCGCGTGAACGCCATCTGCTCGGAAGAGCGCTGATCCTGCCCGGCGCGATCGACGCGCAGGTGCATTCGCTGTCCCAGAAGGATCAGGAGGATTTCATCTGGTCGACGCGCTCGGCGGCCGCAGGTGGCGTGACCACGATCGTCGACATGCCCTATGACGAGGGTAATCTCGTCTGCTCGGCAGCGGCGGTCAAACGCAAGATCTCCCATGCGAGCCCGCAGGCGCGCGTCGATTTCGCGCTTTACGGCACCGTCGATCCGGAAGAAGGCCCGGCGCGAATTGCCGAGATGGTGGAAGCGGGTGTCGCGGCCTTCAAATTTTCGACCTTCGGCACCGACCCGAAGCGTTTTCCCCGCATTCCCCCGGCCCTGCTCGATGCCTGTTTTGCAGCTATCTCGCGGACGGGACTGACGGCAGGCGTCCACAACGAGGACGACGAGGCGGTGCGCACCTACATGGAGCAGGTGAAGGCGAGCGGCGTCACCGACTGGCGGGCGCACGGCCTGTCGCGGCCGCCGATTACCGAACTCCTGGCGATGCACACGATCTTCGAGACGGGTGCCTTAACCCACTGCCCGGCGCATGTGGTGCACTGCTCGCTCGGGCGCGGTTACGATATCGCCCGCGCCTATCGCCGCGACGGCTTTGCCGCGACTGTCGAATGCTGCATTCACTACCTGACGCTCGACGAGGAAAACGACGTGAAGCGCCTCGGCGGCAAGGCGAAGATCAATCCGCCGGTGCGGCCGCGCGCCGAGGTGGAGAGGCTCTGGCGCAAGGTGGCCGACGGCGATGTCTGGCTGGTCTCGACCGATCACGTCAGCTGGTCGGAAAACCGCAAGACCAATCCCGACATGCTCGCCAACGCCTCCGGCGTTCCCGGCCTCGAGGTGATGGTGCCGCTTTTCGTCAAAGGCGCAATGGAACGCGGCATTCCCCTGACCTGGGCGGCCCGGCTGATGGCGGAGAACCCGGCAAGACATTTCCGGCTCGACCATATCAAGGGGGCGCTGACCCCGGGTAGGGATGCCGATATCACCGTGCTGGAGCCGCGCGACAGCGTCTATGATGCGTCCGCGAGCGGCAATAATGTCGTCGGCTGGAGCCCTTACAACGGCATTCGCCTGCCCTGGAGCGTTGCCGCAACCTACCTGCGCGGCGAAAAGATCGCGGAAGGCGGGACGGTGCTGGCCGAGCCCGGCACCGGGCAATTCATTCGGCCGCTGCCGCGCCAGGTCATTGCGGGAGCCGGGACATGAGCCGCAATCTTCCCGTCAATGCCGGCCGGATCGCCGGGGATATCGAGGCGCTCGCCGCGATCACCGAGCCGGAGCGCCCCTGGACGCGGCGGGCCTTCTCGCCGCTCTTTCTCGACGGCCGGGCCTATCTCGAAGCGCGGATGAAGGCGGCGGGGCTGGAAACCCGGATCGATGCCGCCGGCAATCTGATCGGCCGGCGCACCGGCCGCAAACCCTGGCTCGGCACGATCATGCTCGGCTCGCATTCCGACACGGTGCCGGATGGCGGCCGCTTCGACGGCATTGCCGGCGTCATCTCGGCGCTGGAGGTGGCGCGTGCGCTTGGCGACCAGGCTATCGAGCTCGATCACGATCTCGAGATCGTCGATTTCCTCGCCGAGGAAGTGAGCATCTTCGGCGTCTCCTGCATCGGCAGCCGCGGCATGACCGGGCAATTGCCGGAAGCCTGGCTTTCGCGCGTCAGCGGCGGCCTCGACCTTGCCGGGGTTATTGCCCAGGTGGGCGGCGAAACCGATGTGCTGATACAGCAGAAAAGGTCCGATATAGCGGGCTTTATCGAGCTTCATATCGAGCAGGGACCGGTGCTCGAAGCCGAAAGGGAGGATATCGGCATCGTCACCGCGATCTCGGGCATCACCCGTATCGAGATCACTGTCGAAGGCCGCGCCGACCATGCCGGCACGACGCCGATGGAGCGGCGGGCGGATGCGCTGGTGGCGGCATCGCAACTGGTGCTCGACATTCGCAACGCCGCCGCCGAGCTTGCCAGGATGCCGGGGCATTTCGCGGCGACGGTCGGCGAATTCCGGATCGAGCCGAACGCCGCCAATGTCGTGCCGTCGAAAGTGGTGCTGCTGATCGACGGCCGTGCCGAAATCCGCGCCGACATGGAGGCTTTCTGCCGCTGGCTCGACGGCCATGTCGAAAAGCTGGCAACCGCCTATGGCGTGACGATCGCGACGCCGAACCGGGTATCCGACAATCAGCCGACGCCCGGCGATGCCGGGCTGCTTTCGGCGCTCGAGGCTGCCTGCGAGCGCGTCGGCGCGAAACATCGGCGCATGGCGTCCGGCGCCGGACATGACACGGCCTGGATCGCCAAGGTGGCGCCGGCGGCGATGATCTTTGTGCCCTGCCAGGGCGGCCGCAGCCATTGTCCCGATGAATGGGCGGAGAATGACGACATCGCGCTCGGCGCCGCCGTGCTGTTCGAAGCGGTGCGCGAGATGGACAAGGATTTGAAGCGGGAGAAGGCCGATGGGACGCATACTGGTTGAGAAAGACGTCGAAGCCGCCGTCAAGGGCGGCTCCGTCTATGCCGCCGGCGGCGGTGGCTGGGCCGATCATGGGCGCATGCTCGGGCTTGCGGCCGTCAATGTCGGGAAACCGGAGCTGGTCTCGATCGAGGAACTGAGGGACGACGACTGGATCGCGACCGCAGCCGCGATCGGCGCGCCCGCCTCCACCACGCCCTGGGAAATGCAGGGCATCGATTACGTGAAGGCGGTGCAGCTCTTGCAGGAGGCGCTCGGCGAAAAGCTTTCCGGGCTGATCATCGGCCAGAACGGCAAATCCTCGACGCTGAACGGCTGGCTGCCCTCGGCGATCCTCGGCACCAAGGTGGTCGACGCGGTCGGCGATATCCGCGCCCATCCGACCGGCGACATGGGCTCGATCGGCATGGCCGGCTCGCCCGAGCCGATGATCCAGACTGCGGTCGGCGGCAATCGGGCCGAAAACCGCTATATCGAGCTGGTGGTGAAGGGGGCGACGGCGAAGATCTCGCCGGTACTGCGCGCCGCCGCCGATCAATCCGGCGGCTTCATCGCCAGCTGCCGCAACCCGCTGCGCGCTTCCTATGTCCGCAGTCACGCCGCACTCGGCGGCATCTCGATGGCGCTTGCGCTCGGAGAGGCGATCATCGCGGCGGAGAAACGCGGCGGAGCCGCCATTATCGACGCGATCTGCAAGACGACGGGCGGACATATCCTCGCCGAGGGCGTCATTTCTCGAAAGGACGTCGTCTACACCAGGGAAGCTTTCGACATCGGCACGGTCATCGTCGGTTCCGGCGCAAAATCGGTGACGCTGCATGTGATGAACGAATATATGGCGGTCGATAATGCCGATGGCGGGCGGCTTGCCACCTTCCCCGCGGTGATCACCACGCTGTCGCCGGAGGGCGAACCGCTCAGCGTCGGTCAGCTGCGCGAGGGCATGCCTGTCTTCATCCTGCATGTGCCGAAGGATATCATTCCGCTGTCGGCAAGCGTGCTCGATCCCTCAGTCTATCCCGTCGTCGAGAAGGCGATGGGGATCGAGATTGCCCGCTATGCGCTAGCGGCGAGGGCCTGAGCCATGGCGCGCGATCGGGGACTGGAAGAGCTGCTGCGCGAGGTACTCGGCGATCGGCCTGGCCTTGCCGAAAAATCCATGTTCGGCGGCTGGGCCTTCCTGCTGAACGGCAACCTTCTCTGCGGCGCGCGCAGTGACGGCATGCTGGTCCGTCTCGGCAAAGGCAATGACGGCTGGGCGCTGGCGCTGCCGGGCGTGATCCAGATGTCGATGGGTGAGCGGGTCATGCACGGCTGGGTGCGCGCCAATGCCGAGGCCTACGGCGACGATGCGCTGAGACGGCGTCTGCTCGATGCGGCGCTCGCCTATGTGGAATCGCTGCCGGGGAAGTAATGACTGCGCTTTCCCCCTTCTCCCCGGCAGGGAGAAGATGTCCGAAGGACAGATGGGGTGAGGGGCAAAGCCGCGAATGCCCTGAGCGCAAGCGAAGGGCAATGAATGTTGTGCTCTGTGGCCCCCTTGTATCTGCACGTTAGTAATTTCGTGCGATGGAAGCGATTGAGCCTCTGGCCGGGTGGCCACCCGGCCAGAGGCGTGACGAAGTCGCCCGCACCCCCTCCGGTTACAACCGTGGATGAGCCTGGGATCTTCGTCATCGTCACGTACGACCGAATAGTCGCTTGGCTTCAACCGCACGCACAAGGCAGGTTACCGTGAACAGAGTTATATGTGGAGTGGATGTTTCGAAAGACTGGCTGGATGCGCATATCCGCCCATCCGGGACGTTTAAGCGTTTCGGCAACGATGCGGCCGGCATCGGCGCGCTTGCTGGGCTCTGCCGGGCCGAGAATGTCGAACTCGTCGTCATGGAGGCGTCGGGCGGTTACGAGCGGCAGGCCTTCCTGCTGTTGTGGGAGTTTGGGATCGCCTGCGCGCTTGCCAATCCGCGCCATGTGCGCCGCTTTGCCGAGGCCATGGGCTTTCTGGAAAAGACCGACCGCATCGACGCGGCGATGATCGCCCATTACGCCGAGACCAAGCGGCTGTCTGCCCTGTCGCCGCCGAAAGCCGCGCAGTTGCGCCTGTCGGCGCTGATGACGCGGCTGTCCCAAGTCACGCGAGACCTGATCGTTCAAAAGCAGCGCCGCAGTGCGGCCGGCGATGGGGCGATCGTGGAAAGCCTCGACGAGGTGATTGCGCTTTTGATGCGCCAGGGCAGCAGGCTGGAAGGCGAGATTGCCTCAATGATCGATGACGATCCGCTCTGGGCCTGCCTCAATCGGGCCTTTCGCTCGGTCAAGGGTGTGGCCGACCGCACCGTTGCCCGGCTGATGGGCGAATTGCCCGAAATCGGCCGGATCTCCAACAAGGCGATCGTCAAGCTGGCCGGCCTGGCGCCGATTGCCAACGACAGCGGCAAACGCAGCGGTCCCCGGCCGGTGCGCGGCGGACGCTCCGGACCGCGCGGCATCCTGTTCCTGGTCGCCGCCGTCGCGGCCAGACACGATCCGCATCTGGCTGCCTTCAGGCAAAGGTTGCAGAGCGCAGGCAAGCCGAAGATGGTCGTCCGTATTGCTCTCGCCCGAAAACTCCTGGTCATTCTCAATGCAAAAGCACGAGATGCGCGAAGAGAATTCGAACATGCAACTTGACAACCCAGATAGTCGCTCATCCGACCCTTCGGGCCACCTACCGGGGTCGAGCCACAGGTCTCGACCCGTCCTTCGGACCCCCACAGGGGAGAAGGGAAAAACAGAGACCAAGCGAGGAACCCACCATGCCGAAGGCCAATCCGCGTCATCCGAAATTTCCGATTCCCGGCGGGCCGGACTTGCGCGCCAAGGGCTGGCGGCAGGAAGCGCTCTTGCGCCTGCTCGAAAACGTGCTTTCCGTTGGTGAGGATCCCGACAATCTGATCGTCTATGCCGCGCTCGGCAAGGCCGCCCGCAACTGGGCAGCGCACCGGGGCATCGTCAAGGCGCTGGCCGAGATGGAGGAGGACCAGACGCTGCTGATCCAGTCCGGCAAGCCGATCGGGCTGGTGAAGACGCACGCCAGGGCGCCGCTCGTCATCATGGCGAACTGCAATATCGTCGGGCAATGGGCGAAAGCGGAGGTGTTCTACGAACTGCAGCGCAAGGGATTGATCTGCTGGGGCGGACTGACGGCCGGCGCCTGGCAGTATATCGGCAGCCAGGGCGTCATCCAGGGAACCTACGAGATCTTCATGCGCATTGCCGAGCGGCGCTTCGGCGGCGATCTCGCCGGCCGCTTCGTGCTGACGGCGGGCCTCGGCGGCATGGGTGGGGCGCAGCCGCTCGCCGGCCGCATGGCGGGGGCTGCGATCCTCTGTATCGACATCGACCCGGAGCGCGCCCGCAAGCGCCAACAGATCGGCTATCTCCAGGAGATCGCGCCCGATCTCGATACCGCCCTTCAGATGATTGACGCGGCGGTGAAGGAGAAACGGGCGCTGTCCGTCGGGCTCGTCGGCAATGCGGCCGAGGTCTATCCCGAAATCGCCCGGCGCGGCATCGTGCCCGATATCGTCACCGACCAGACCTCGGCGCACGACCTCGTCTACGGCTATGTGCCGAAAGGCATGAGCCTCGACCAGGTCAAGGGGCTGCGCGACGACGGCCAGGGGCAATTGATGGCGGCGAGCCGCGCCTCGATCGTCGAACATGTCAGCGCGATGCTGGAATTCCAGAAACGCGGGTCCGAAGTCTTCGACAACGGCAACCTCATCCGCACCCAGGCGAAAGAAGGCGGTGTCGCCAACGCCTTCGATATTCCGATCTTTACCGAAGCCTATCTCAGGCCGCTGTTTGCCCGGGCGATCGGCCCGTTCCGATGGATGGCTCTGTCAGGCGAGGAGAGCGATATTGCCCGCATCGACGATCTGCTGCTCGAGATGTTTCCCGACAACAAGATCATCACCAACTGGATCCGGCTGGCGCGCGAGCATGTCCCCTTCGAAGGGCTGCCGGCCCGCATCGCCTGGCTCGGCCACGGCGAACGCACGGCACTCGCCCGGCGCGTCAACGCGCTGGTTGCGAGCGGCGAACTCAAAGGGCCCGTCGCCTTCTCCCGCGACCATCTCGATGCAGGCGCCATGGCGCATCCCAATATCATGACCGAGCGGATGAAGGACGGCTCCGACGCGATCGCCGACTGGCCGCTGATCGATGCGATGATGCTCTGCTCGTCGATGGCCGATCTCGTCGTCGTCCATTCCGGCGGCGGCGGATATGCCGGCTACATGACCAGCTGCGGCGTCACCGTCATCGCCGACGGCACCGATGCCGCCGACGAACGGCTCGACCACGCGCTGACCAACGACACGGCGCTCGGCGTCATGCGCTACGCCGATGCCGGCTACGAGGAGGCGCTGGATGAGGTGGCGAAGAAGGACGTGCCCTATATCCGGCTGGATTGAAACCGGAGGCAGGTATCGGCCTATCGAGCGTCAGCCGATCAGATTCGAAACCTCGATGAGGTTGCCGTCTGGATCTCGGAAATACACCGAACGCAACCGTCCGGTCGCGCCGGTGCGTTCGACCGGGCCCTCCTCGATCGCAACGCCCGACGCCTGCAGATGGGCGAGAACGTCGGCAATCGGCGTTTCGGCGATGAAGCAGAGGTCGCCGGAGCCGGGGATAGGATGTCTGGCCTTGGGTTCGAACTCGTGGCCGGCCTGGTGCAGGTTGATCTTCTGCCGGCCGAATTTCAGCGCCTTACGGCCTTCCGCGAAAGTTTCGACCGACATGCCGAGGATGCGGGAATAGAAATCGCAGGTGATTGCAATATCGGCGACGGTCAGCACGAGATGGTCGAGGCGGTCGATGCGGATCATGCCTTTCTCCTGGCCAGCTGTTGGGCGACACAGGCTGAGATAAAGGCCAGCGCCAGCATGGCAAGGGTGAAGGCGACGACGGCGGCCCAGCCTTCGACGGCGAAGAACCAGCCGCCGGCCGAGCCCATGAGGCTGGAGCCGACATAATAGGCCAGCATGTAGATCGATGAAGCGTGCCCCTTATTGCCAAGGGCAAGCTTGCCGACAAGGCCGCTGGCGATGGAATGGCTCATGAAGAAGCCGGTCGTCAGCACGACGATGCCGAGAATGATGACCGGCAGCGCGGCAAAGAGCGTCAGCGCGCTGCCGGCGGCGGTCAGCGCCAGACCGAAGAGCAGCACGCGAAAATGCCCGATCCGGTCTCCGATCAGGCCGCCGATCGAGGCGGCGCCGATGCCGAAGAGATAGACGGTGAAGATCAGGCCGAGTTCCGTCTGGTTGAGGCCATAGGGCGGCGCTACGAGACGGAAGCCGGCGTAATTGTAAATGGTCACGAAGGAGCCCATCGCCAGGAAGGCGATGGCGAAGATGAATGGCAGCGCCGGATTGGCGAGATGGCCGAGCCAGGCCCTGGCATGGAAACGCGGATCGAAGCCCGGCCGGCGGATGAAATTCCGCGATGGCGGCAGCAGGGCGATGAAGCCGATTGCGGCGGCAAGGCCGATGGCGCCGATGAGGAAGAGCGCCGGGCGCCAGCCGAGATATTCGGCGAAGATGCCGGTGAGCACGCGGCCGGACATGCCGCCGAAGGCCGTGCCGCCGACATAAAGGCCCATGGTGGCGCCGAGGCCGCGCGGATCGATTTCCTCGGCGAGATAGGCCATGGCAACCGCCGGCACGCCGCCGAGAACGAGGCCCTGCAGGGCGCGGATGACGAGCAGCAGGTGCCAGTTCGGGGCGAAAGCCGTGGCAAGCGTCAGCAACGCCGCGCCGACAAGCGACAGCGACATCAGGCTGCGGCGGCCGAGCCCTTCCGAGACGGCGGCGGCGCAGACGATGGCGAGTGCGAGGAAGCCGGTGGAGAGCGAGAGTGACAGCGAGCTTTCCGCCGGGCTGACGGAAAATTCCTGCGAAAAGATCGGCAGCAGCGGCTGCACGCAATAAAGCAGCGAGAAGGTGGAAAAGCCGGAGAGGAAGAGCGCCAGGCTGGCGCGGCGATAGGCGCCGGTGCCGCGCGTCAGATAATATCTTTGTCCCGGCACCGCGGCCTTGCCGGAGGTCTTCACGGCCTGTGCTGCCGGCATCTCTTCATCCCTGCCCTTTGTGGTCATCGGTCAGCCCGCCGGATCCCAATAGGGCGGATCGCCGAAACTTTTCTTCAGGTGATCGGCGATGGCGCGCAGCTTGGCTGAGGGATTTCGTCCCTCGGGATGGGCCATGTAGATGAATTCGGCTTCCGGCCGGTGACCGACATCGATTTCGGCAAGTAGGCCCTCGCGGATGGCCGGGCCGGCAATGAAGGCGGGCAGCAGTGCGATGCCGAGACCGGCAATCGCCGCGTCGCGGAGCATGTCGCCATTGTTCATGCCGAGCGCCAGTTTCGCACGAACGAGGATCGCGCCCTCCGGCGTCTGGAAGCGCCAGTCGGCAACGCCGCGATTGGTGTAGAAAATCCCGCGATGGCCGTTCAGGTCGGTCAGCGACGACGGCGTGCCCTCACGGGCGAGATAATCCGGCGAGGCGCAGAGAAGACGGCGGCTGCGGGTGAGCTTCCAGGCGACCAGCCTGCTATCGGCGATCGGGCCGTTGCGGATGACGGCGTCGTAGCCGTCCGAGGCGGCGTCGACCCGCCGGTCGTCGATATCGAGCGTCAGTTCGATATCGGGATGCTCGGCAAGAAAGGGATAAAGCGCCGGTCCGAGATGCATGCGGCCGAAGGTGACCGGGGCGGCGATGCGGATCGGCCCGGAGAGCGTTCCGCGCCGCTCCGCCATATCGGCCGCGGCCTCGTCGATCTCGTGTACGATGCGCGTCGCCCGTTCCAGGAAAGCCGCACCGTCCTCCGTCAGAGTGAGCTTGCGCGTCGTTCGGTGCAGCAGGATGCCGCCCAACGACTTCTCCAGTTCCGCCAGCCTTTCGCTGACGACGGATTTGGACAGCCGCAACCGGCGGGCCGCCTCGCTGATCGAGCCTGCCTCCACGACGGCAACGAAAGCGGCAATGCCTTCGACCTTGATCATCGTTCGGTTTTTCCGAATTCGAGTTTCATCATCTGGAGACTAATCCGAACGAATGGAAGATGCCATCTTCCATTCAACGAAAGGGACGGCAAGGGGCCGCCTCGCTTCAACATAGGAAGATGGAACCATGAACCGCTTGAACAACAAGGTCGCAATCGTCACCGGCGCAAGCTCCGGCATCGGCCGCGTCACGGCAAAGCTCTTTGCCGCCGAAGGCGCCAAGGTCGTCGTCGGCGCCCGCCGCGAGCGCGAACTCGACAGCCTCGTTGCGGAGATCAAGGCCGAAGGCGGCGATGCGGTCGCCGTTGCCGGCAACGTCCGATCGGAAGACTATCACAAGGCGCTGGTCGCGGCCGCCGTGACCCATTACGGCAAGCTCGACATCGCCTTCAACAATGCCGGCATCATCGGCGAAGCCGGTCCGAGCACCGGTGTTTCGGAAGCAGGTTTCCGCGAGGCGCTTGATGTCAATCTGACGGCCTCCTTTCTCGCTGCCAAACATCAGATCGGCGCGATGGCAGACAATGGCGGCGGTTCGGTGATCTTCACCTCGACCTTCGTCGGCTACAGCTTCGCCTTTCCCGGCGTTGCCGCCTATGCCGCCAGCAAATCCGGCCTGATCGGCCTGACGCAGGCGCTCGCCGCCGAATTCGGCCCGCGAGGCGTGCGCGTCAATGCCATCCTGCCGGGCGCCGTCGATACCGACATGTACCGCGACGTGAACGATACGACGGAGAAACAGGCCGCCGTCACCGCCATGCATGCGCTGAAGCGCGTCGCGACACCGGATGAAATCGCCCGTTCGGTTCTCTACCTCGCCTCCGACGATGCAAGCTTCGTCACCGGCACGGCGTCACTGGTCGACGGCGGCATTTCGATCACCCGCAGCTGAGACGTCGAGGGCTGCCGCCATCGACGGGAAAAGACCCCTACCCAACCCCTCCCCACAAGGGGTGGGGCTAACACGTTGCACCAACTACGACAGACATCGGGCTTTCTGCGGATGAGACGATGAAAGGGATATAGGCGGCGCGGCATCTAAGCCCCTCCCCCTTGTGGGGAGGGGTTGGGGAGGGGTCTTCACTGCGCAACTATTCACCGCTCTTGAGCAGATCCGATGCCTTTTCCCCGCGATTGCATGTTCTCCGCCAAAGGCTTAGGGTCGGGCTAGTCAGAAAAGGCGACGGGTAGAAAGCCATGGCTCTCAGCGGAAAACGCATTCTCCTCATCATTTCGGGCGGCATTGCCGCCTATAAGAGCCTGGATCTGATCCGCCGGCTACGCGAGCGCGGCGCCAGTGTCCGCCCCATCATGACCAAGGGTGCGCAGGAATTCGTCACGCCGCTTGCCGTCGGCGCTTTGGCGGCGGACCATGTGTTCGTCGATCTGTTTTCACGCCAGGACGAACAGGATGTCGGCCATATCAGGCTGGCGCGCGACTGCGACCTCGTGATCATCGCCCCGGCCACGGCCGACCTGATGGCGAAGATGGCGAACGGGCTCGCCGACGATCTCGCCTCGACCGTGCTCCTGGCGACGGAAAGACCGGTGCTGGCGGCACCGGCGATGAACCCCAGAATGTGGGCGCATCCGGCGACGCGGCGCAATGCGGCGACGCTGAGAGCCGACGGCGTGCGTTTCGTCGGGCCGATGGCCGGCGAGATGGCCGAGAGCCGCGAGGCCGGGCTCGGCCGGATGGCGGAGCCGCTTGACATCGTCGCGGCGGCCGAAACCCTGCTCGACGACGGAGAAAAGCCGCTGACGGGGCGCAAGGCGATCGTCACGTCGGGACCGACCCACGAGCCGATCGATCCGGTGCGCTACATCGCCAACCGCTCCTCCGGCCGGCAGGGCCATGCGATCGCCGCGGCCCTTGCCAAGCTCGGCGCCGAGGTAACGCTGGTAGCGGGGCCTGTGACGATCGCCGATCCGGTCGGCGTCAACGTCATCCACGTCGAGCGGGCCGAGGAGATGCGCGATGCGGTACTGGCGGCGCTCCCGGCCGACATCGCGGTGATGGTCGCGGCGGTTGCCGACTGGCGCGTCGCCTCGGCCGCCGACCAGAAGCTGAAGAAACATCCGGGCGAATCCATTCCGACGCTGGCGCTGACCGAGAATCCGGACATCCTGAAGACTCTGGGACATCATACGATGCGGCCGAAGCTGGTGATCGGCTTTGCCGCCGAGACGCAGGACGTCGAGAACAATGCGAAGGCGAAGCTCGAGAGAAAAGGCGCCGACATGATCGTCGCCAACGACGTTTCACCTGCGACCGGCGTCATGGGCGGCAGCCGCAACAGCGTCAAACTCATTCGTCGCGACGGCGTCGAGCAATGGCCTGACCTCGCCAAGGAGGAGGTGGCCGAAAGGCTGGCAGCACTGATCGCCGAGCGTTTCAGGCGGGAATAACCACCGACTGCAGCTTGGCGGCGCGCTTTTGCGGGCGGAAGCCGGCAACGTCGATGCCGTTTTTGCCGACGGTGACGGCGCTGCCGTCCGGGATCTCCGCCCAGGCATCGACATCATCGTTCAACGGCTCGGACACCAGGCAATAGCCCGCACCAACCGGCGAAGCATAGAGCGTCGGCGCCTTGCGATCGGTGGCATAGCGGATCGCATAGAGCGTGTTGCCGTCGGAAAAGGCTGCGGTAAAACGCAGCAGGATCGAGCCGATGAGGCTTTCGGCGAGGTCTTCGACGACACCGACCATATTGGCCATGGCGGCAACCGGCGCCTCGCGCAGGCCGAACTGCAGCGCCAGCAGGAACATCAACTCGGAATCGGTGGTGCCGCCGCGGGCATTGAACAGCTCGTCGTCGAGCATCGCCTCCATCGGCCGGCGCAGGCGCTCGAAGCCGGAGATCTGGCCGTTATGCATGAAGGACCAGATGCCGTGGGTGAAGGGATGGCAGTTGTCGCGCCGCGTGCCGCCGCCGGTGGCGGCGCGGACATGGGCGAGGAAGAGCGGCGAGCGGATCTGCCGCGCCAGGCTCTTCAGATTGCAATCCGACCAGGCCGGCAGGATATCGCGGTAGCGGCCGGGCTCGGGCCTGTCGCCATACCAGGCGATGCCGAAGCCATCGCCATTCGTCGCCGTCTTGGCGCGGGTGGCGCAATGAGACTGCTCGATCAGCGAATGGGCGGGCGAAGATACCAGCTCCTCCAGATAAAGGGGGTCTCCGCGATAGGCTGCCCAGCGACACATGGCTTTTGCTCCGGGACCCGCCGCCGCTTCGGCGGGAATGCTGAAATTGTCGAACGTCAAGGCTAATAACAGCTTAACGCGCGGCCGGTTTGCAAGCCGATCATGACGGATTCGTGACTGGGCAGCGCTTCAAATTCGGCGAAACGCTGCGTTCTTTTGTGAACACTGCGTTGCCCGCGCCGCGGACTTCGCGCCCGGCGACCTGACGGCTATAGTCGACGCCAAGTTGAACCTTTGAGAGGACGCCATGTCGATCCGCCCCGTAAAGCATGAGAGTATCGCCACCCCGACTATGGAAGGCGCCGGCGTCAAGCTGCACCGCGTCTTCGGCTTCGGCGATCCTGCGATGACCGATCCCTTCCTGATGATGGACGACTTCCGCAACGACAATCCGTCGGAATATATCCGCGGTTTTCCCTGGCATCCGCATCGCGGTATCGAGACGATCACCTATGTGCTTGCCGGCACCGTCGAGCATGGCGACAGCCTCGGCAACCGTGGTCTGCTCGGCGCCGGCGACATCAAGTGGATGACGGCCGGCAGCGGCATCATGCACCAGGAAATGCCGAAAGGCGATTTCGCCGGCCGCATGCACGGCTTCCAGCTCTGGGCGAACCTGCCCTCCTCGCTGAAGATGACGGCGCCGCGCTATCAGGACATCAAATCGGCAGACATTCCCGTCGTCGTCGATGACGACGGCACAGCCGTGCGGGTGATCTGCGGCGATTTCTGGGGCAAAGCCGGTCCTGTGGACGGCGTCGCCGCCGAGCCGATCTATCTCGACGTTTCGGTGCCGCCCGGCAGAAAGAAGCGCCTGCCTGTTGATACCTACCGCAACGCCTTCGCCTATATCTTCGCCGGCTCCGGCACCTTCAGCGATGCATCGAAACCCTTCGGCGTGCGCGTCGAGAAGGAAGTCGACGGCGAAGAGTTGAACATTCGCGACATGTCCGGCAACCGCACGCTCGTGGTCTTCGACAGCGGCGACGAAGTGACGGTGCAGGCGGGCGATCAGGGCATTCGTTTCCTGCTTGTTTCGGGCAAGCCGATCGAGGAGCCGGTCGCCTGGCACGGTCCGATCGTGATGAACTCCCGCGAGGAAATCATGCAGGCGATGCGCGAGTTGCAGAACGGCACCTTCATCAAGGCGGCGCACTGATCGCATTTCTTCTTGCATCTCAAGAGAATCGTCCTACCTTTGAATTATCAGCAACAGAACGAAAGGAAGGTGATCCAATGTCTAATGAGATTTCGGACCTCGTAACGGGCATGGGAGAGGTGATGAAAGCGAGGCAGCCCTCGCACTAATCCCCGCCTTCCTGGGGCTGCATAGACAGTCCAGGCCAGTTTGAGGCCAAACTCATGGAAAGGGTCGCTGAGGCGGCCCTTTTTTATTGCCTGGAGATGAGCGCGTTGACGAAGCAATCAAATTCCATTACTCATAAAGTCATCCGATGACTTTATGAGTAGCGACATGCGTGCGATCAGCAGGACAAATCTCGCCGATGAGGCGATCGAGGCGATCCGCAGTGACATCCTCGGCAAACGCTGGGCGGTCGGCGAGAAATTGCCGAATGAAGCCTCTCTGTCGGCCATGCTCTCCGTCAGCCGCGGCACGGTGCGCGAGGCGGTGCGGGTTCTGGTCTCCCAGGGCTATCTCGAGACACGGCAGGGGTCTGGAACCTATGTGCGCTCGACCAGCGATGCCGGCCGGCCGCTGACCATGGCGCGCCGCGCCAGCCTGCGTGACCAGTTCGAAGCGCGCCTGGCGCTCGATGTCGAGGCCGCCCGGCTGACGGCAGTCCGCAAGACGCCGGAGACCGTCGCCGGGCTTCGCCGGCTGCTTGCCGAACGCGGCAGTTACGACAGCGGCGATCAGTCCGCCTTCATCGAGCGCGACCTCGCCTTCCACAAGGCGATCATCGCCGCGTCCGGCAACCGGGCGATGATCGACATCTACGATTTCTTCTCGGCCTCGATCGCCGATACCATCGCGGCGACGCTCGGCAAGGATATTCCCGAACCGGATATGCAGGCACATGCCGATATTGTCGACGCCATCGAAACCGGCGATCCAGACCAAGCGGATGCGGCGGTGCGCCGTTTCATGGCGCCGGTTCTTGCCGCCCTCGAGCGGATGATCCTGTCATGACCATGCCCTCCACCGATATCGACGCATTCGACGCCGCCGACGACCTGCTTGTCGACGCCGAGGCCGGCAGCCTTCCACCGCCGCAGGCAACACCGGTGCGCGGTGCCGCGGATCGCTTTCTGCTCGGCGCGAGCCTGGTGCTGATCGCCTTCAACCTGCGCCCGGTCTTTTCAAGCGCCTCGGCACTCCTGCCTGAGATCCGCGCCGAACTCGGGCTCACCGCGCTCGGCGCCAGCCTGCTGACCACCCTTCCGGTCGTCTGCCTCGGCGCCTTTTCACCGCTTGCGCCTCGCCTGGCCCAGCGCCTTGGGACAGAGCGCACGCTGCTCGGCGTTATCCTGCTGCTCGCGCTCGGCACCGGTTTGCGCGGGTTTTCCTCCGTGCCGCTGCTCTTCATCGGCACGGCGCTGGCCGGCGCCTGCATTGCCGTCGGCAACGTGCTGCTGCCGGGGCTGGTGAAGCGGGACTTCGCCGGCCGTGCCGCGCTGATGACCGGCTTTTACACGATGGCGCTCTGCGCCGGCGCGGCAAGTGCGGCCGGGCTGACGCTGCCGATCGAGCACGCGCTCGGCGGCTCTCTGGCGGGCGCGCTCGCCGTCTGGGCGCTGCCGGCGCTTGCCGTCGGCCTGATCTGGCTGCCGCAGGTGCTGCGCAGCGGCGGCCAGGCAAGGCGCAACGGATTTCATGTCAAAGGCCTGTGGCGCGACCGGCTCGCCTGGCAGGTGACGCTGTTCATGGGGCTGCAGTCGGCACTGGCCTACTGCGTCTTCGGCTGGCTGGTTCCGATCCTGCGCGAACGCGGCCTCGACGGCGTCACCGCCGGAGCGATCGTTTCGCTCTCGGTGATGGTGCAGGCCGCCTCCTGCCTCATCGTGCCGCATATTGCCGTGCGCGGGAAGGACCAGCGGCTGATCAATGCGAGCCTTTGCGGCGTCGCCGTCACCGCCCTGCTCGGCCTGCTGTTTGCGCCGCTATCGACGGTCTGGCTGTGGGCGGTGCTGCAGGGCATCGGCCAGGGCGGGCTGATCGCCGCGGCCATGACGACGATCGTGTTGCGTTCGCGCGATCCCGATGTCGCCGCCCATCTGTCCGGCATGGCGCAATGCGTCGGTTACCTGCTTGCCGCGATCGGCCCGCTGATCGTCGGTCTCATCCGCGGCTGGACGGGAAGCTTTTCCTGGTGCGCGGTCCTCTTCGTCGCGCTCGGGCTCGGAGCGGCAATCAACGGCTGGAAGGCCGGCCGGGCGGTCGAGATCAATGTGCACGCTGTCGAGAAGGCCGGCTGAGCCGCCCGCACTCGCGTCCTCTCACTGGCGCGCCCATCACCATCTCTTGATGCCCGTCGCCGATCCCGGATGCTGCGCTATCTCAAGCTCACATCCCGCAGCGCCGGAGGAGACATCTTGCGTTTACATCTGCTGTTTCTGCTTGCAGCCCTTGCCGGGTCGCTCGCCCCTGCCCTTTCCCCGGCACAGGAAAGCGGTCACCAGAAGGCCAATGTCGAGAGCGATGCGCGCGAGGGCGTGCTGAAGCTGCTGCCGGCCGATTCCGTCACCGAGCACGAACTGACGATCGGCGGCCGGAAGATCGCCTATACCGCCACCGCCGGCACGCTCGATCTCTTCGGCCAGGACGGAGCCCAGACCGGCGCGATCTTCTACACCGCCTATGTCGCGAGGGATGCGAGGGCGGATCGACCGCTGACTTTCGCCTTCAATGGCGGACCGGGTGCGGCTTCCGCCTTCCTGCATCTCGGGCTGGTCGGGCCCGAGGTGCTCGACTTCGGGCCTGAGGGGCGCGACGGCGCCAATGCGAAACTCGTCGACAACCCGCAAAGCTGGCTCGATTTCACCGATCTCGTGCTCATCGATCCGATCGGCACCGGCTGGAGCCGGACGGCGAAGGCTGACGATGCCGCCAATTATTACAACGTCAACTCGGATGCCCAGAGCATCACCAAGGCGATCGCGCTCTATGTCGCGCACAATAACCGCTCGAATTCGCCGAAATATCTTCTCGGCGAGAGTTATGGCGGCTTCCGTGCCGCCAAGGTCGCCTCAGCGCTGCAGGAAAGCCAGGGCATCATCGTTGCCGGCGCCGTGATGCTCTCACCGCTGCTCGAGGGCCAGCTGATGTTCGACGCCGATCGGTTCGCGCTCGGCGCCGCCCTTGAGCTGCCGTCGCTGGCGGCGGCCGAACTCGACCGGCGCAACGCCTTTGACGAGCAGACGCAGAAGCAGACGGAAGCCTTCGCGCTCGGCGACTATCTGACGACCCTTGCCGGGCCACCGCCGACGGGCGCCGATGCCGCGGCCTTCTACGGCAGGATCGCCGGGCTGACGGGCATCCCTCAGGATATCGTCGCCCGCAATCGCGGCTTCCTCGGCAATTCCTTCATCAAACATTCCGACGCCGGCAGCGGCGCGGTGACGAGCCCCTACGACGCCGCCTTTGCCACACCCGACCCCTATCCGGAATCGGATTACGATCGCGGCGACGATGCCATCCTCGACGGTTTCACCCGCGCCTATGGCGGCGCCTTCGCCGACTACGCCCGCAACCAACTCGGCTTCAAAACCGAAATGACCTATTCGCTGCTCGACAGCGATATCAGCCGACGCTGGGAATGGGGCGGGCGCGGCGGCGGTTCGCGCTCCCAGGCGAGCGCCACCGACGACGTCAGGCAGTTGCTCGCCTCGAACCCGGCCTTCCATCTGCTGATCGCGCATGGCTACAGCGACCTGGTGACGCCCTACGGCGTCAGCCGCTATGTGGTCGACCACCTGCCGCCGTCGCTTAGCAGCGGCCGTGTCGGGCTGAAACTCTATCGCGGCGGCCATATGTTCTACACCAAGGCCGATCAGCGAGCCGCCTTCACGGCCGATGCCAAGGCTTTCTACGCCACGCGGCCGGCCGTTTCGCGGGCGGACTAAAGCGTGGCGCGATCTTTCAGATTCGTTGCGCGACATGCTTTGGGGACACGCCGATGCATATCACCGGAGGATGCCACTGCGGCGCGATCCGCTATCAGGCCGAGATTGATCCGGAGCGGGTGGCGATCTGCCATTGCACCGATTGCCAGCGGCTGACGGGTTCGGCCTATCGCGTCACCGCGCCGGCGCGGCCGGAAAGCTTCACGCTGATTTCAGGCGAACCGCGCGGCTACAGCAAATATGGCGACAGCGGCGGTCTCAGCCGGCAATTCTTCTGCCCGAATTGCGGATCGCCGCTCTACCGCACCGATGGAAAGGGCGGCGCGATCGGCATCCGTCTCGGCGGCATCGACCAGCGGCGCGACCTGACGCCGAGAAAACAGATATGGTGCCAGTCCGCCTTGCCCGGCGTGGAGAATATCGAGCTGTTGCCGCGATTTGATCGAGAGGATTAGCAGGCCGGTAGGCTTACTTCAGGCGGCACGCACAACGACCAGCCCTCATCCTGAGGGGCACCTCAGGATGAGGCTGGAGAGAGGGGGCGCCAACCATTGCCCCGGGATCACGCCGCCTTGGCGGCGTGATATTCCTTGATGGCGACCATCTTGATCGCCGGGTGGCGTTCGGACTCGTAGCGCAGCGAGAAACCGTCCTGGGCGAGGAAGACCGGATCGCCGTCGAGATCGCGGGCGATATCGCCGCGTTTGACGGTGAGGAATTTGTCGAGATCGGCCGGCTGATCGGCCGAGATCCAGCGGCAGACGGAGAAACGCGACATTTCGAAGGAGACCGGCAGGCCGTATTCGGCCATCAGCCGTTCCTTCAGGACATCGAGCTGCAGGGCGCCGACGACGCCGACGATCGCCGGCGAGCCGTCTTCCGGCGAAAACAGCTGGACGACGCCTTCTTCGGCCATCTGCTGCAGGGCTTCCTTGAGTTTCTTCGCCTTCATCGCGTCTTCCAGGCGCACGCGGCGCAGGATCTCCGGCGAGAAGTTCGGCACACCCTGGAAAACCAGGGCTTCCCCTTCGGTCAGCGTATCGCCGATGCGCAGCGTCCCGTGATTGGGAATGCCGACGACATCACCGGCATAGGCGGTGTCGGCGAGCTGGCGCTGCGAGGCGAAGAAGAATTGCGGCGCCGTCAGGCCAAGCTGCTTGCCGGTGCGGGCAAGCCTTGCCTTCATGCCGCGCTCGAGCTTGCCCGAGCAGATGCGGGCAAAGGCGATGCGGTCGCGGTGGTTGGGGTCCATGTTGGCCTGGATCTTGAAGACGAAGGCCGTCATCTTGTCGTCGGTCGCATGCACGGTCCTGGTGTCGGCGACCTGGTCGCGCGGCGGCGGCGCGAACTCGCCGAGCGCGTTGATGAGATCGCGCACGCCGAAATTGCGCAGCGCCGAGCCGAAAAAGACCGGCGTCATATGGCCTTCCAGGAAGGCCTGGCGGTCGAAGGGACGGCAGGCCTCGATCGCCAGCTCGGTCTCGTCGACGAAGGCCTGGCGCTCGTTTTCCGGCAGCCTGCCGGCAACGCTCTGCGGGCCGTTGACCGGCGTTCCCTCGACTTCGGTATCCGATCCGCGCACCGTGTTGGCGGCAATATTGTAGGAACCGCAGAAGGTCTTCGAGCGGCCGATCGGCCAGGTGATCGGCGCCGTATCCAGCGCCAGCTTCTCTTCCACCTCGTCGAGGATCTCGAAGGGATCGCGGCTTTCCCTATCCATCTTGTTGATGAAGGTGATGATCGGGATATCGCGCATGCGGCAGACTTCAAAGAGCTTCAGCGTGCGCGGCTCGATACCCTTGGCGGCATCGATAACCATGACGGCGGCGTCGACGGCTGTCAGCGTGCGATAGGTGTCGTCGGCGAAATCCTCGTGACCCGGCGTGTCGAGGATATTGAAGACATTGTCGTTATATTCGAAGGTCATCACCGAGGTGACGACCGAGATGCCGCGCTCGCGCTCGATCTTCATCCAGTCGGAGCGCGTCTGCATGCGATCCTTCTTCGCCTTGACTTCGCCGGCGAGCTGAATGGCGCCGCCGAACAGCAGCAGCTTCTCGGTAAGCGTCGTCTTGCCCGCGTCCGGGTGGGCGATAATAGCGAATGTGCGGCGGCGGGAGACCGCCTCGGCGAGGCTTTCGGCCATGATCATGAATCCTGTGGAATTGCCGCTTAACTAGCGACTAAACCCCGGCAATGCAATTGACCTTGCCGGCGCACGCGCAAAGTAATGGGCCATGACCATTCATCACGATGTAAGACCGACACTGAACCTCATCCGCCTGGCCAACGGCGAAGGCCTCGACCTACCCGCCTATGAAAGCAAGGGCGCGGCCGGCATGGACCTGCGCGCCGCCGTCGACGCGGCAGCGCCGCTGACGCTGCTGCCCGGCAAACGGGCGCTGGTGCCGACCGGCTTCATCTTCGAAATCCCCGAAGGCTTCGAAGGACAGGTGCGGCCGCGCTCTGGCCTTGCCTTCAAACACGGCATCACCTGCCTGAATTCGCCAGGCACCGTCGACAGCGACTATCGCGGCGAGGTGAAGGTGCTGCTCGCCAATCTCGGCGAGGAGGCCTTCATCGTCGAGCGCGGCATGCGCATCGCCCAGATGGTGATCGCGCCAGTGACCCAGGCGCGGGTGACGGAGATCACCGAGGCCAGCGAAACGGCGCGCGGCGCAGGCGGCTTCGGTTCCACCGGCGTTTGATGGCACAGCGTCCCGACAGCGCGGGCCTGACCCGGATTTTCCGGCGATGCTGTCGCCGATGGCAGATTTCTAAAGCAATTCCAGGAAAAGTGCGAAGCAGAAGGCCGTTTCGCCGTCCGTCTATTTGCGGCGGGACAGCGGCGGCAGGCGGCGCTTGACGGGCGAGGCCTTGATCATCGCGGTGTTGGTCTCCGCCCGTTCGGCGACCTTGTCCAGGAGGCCGTCGAGCTCCGCCATCGAGCGCACCACCAGGCGGGCGATGAAGCAATCCTCGCCGGTCACCTTGTCGCATTCGACGATTTCGGGAATGTCCTGGATGATGCGCTCGACCATGTGCAGCTGGCCCGGCAGCGGCCGCACGCGCACGATCGCCTGCAGGGGATAACCGACGGCGGCGGGATCGAGATCGATCGTGAAGGCCTTGACGACGCCACGCTCCTCCAGCCGGCGCAGGCGCTCGGCGGCACTCGGCGAGGAGAGGCCGACCTGCTGCGCCAGTTCCTTCAGCGAAATCCGCGCATTGCCGGCCAGCGCCTCCAGAATGGCCTGGTCGATTTCATCGAGCGATTGCACTTCATTAGCCACGACGCCAGATTTCCCTCATATTATTAGGCAATTTTGATCATAATCCATTCTATTATTATATAAATTCGTCTTCCGCCGCAATATCCTTACCGTCATCATAAAGGAGGCTGTCATGGGTGGTGATATCAAAAGAGGTACGGCGGAAATGACGGCAGCGATGCTGATCTCGGGGACGATCGGCTGGTTCGTGGTCATGTCGGGCCTGCCGGTCAGCGGCGTCGTCTTCTGGCGCTGCCTGTTCGGCGCGCTGACTTTGCTTGTTATCTGCGGCGCCCTCGGGCTGCTGCGGCCCGGCATCATCACGCTGCGCGCCTTCGGCATCGCGATCTTCGGCGGCGTCGCCATCGTGTTGAACTGGCTGCTGCTGTTTGCCTCCTATTCGCACGCGACGATCTCGATCGCCACGACGGTTTATAACACCCAGCCCTTCATGCTGCTGGTGCTCGGCGCGCTGTTTCTCGGCGAGAAGATCACCGCCACCAAGCTGTTCTGGCTGGCGCTCGCCTTCGCCGGCATGATGGCGATCGTCCAGGCGAAACCCGGTGGAAGCGGCGTTACATCCGACGGTTACGGCCTCGGCATCCTGATGGCGCTGGGTGCGGCCTTCTTCTACGCGCTCGCAGCCCTTGCCGCGAAATGGCTGAAGGGCACACCGCCGCACCTGATCGCCCTCATTCAAGTCGCGACCGGCATGCTGATGCTGGCGCCGATGACCGATTTTTCCCATCCGCCTCAGGATGCGGGGACATGGGCGATCCTCGTCAGCGTCGGCGTCGTTCATACGGGGCTGATGTATGTGCTGCTGTACGGGGCGATCCAAAGGCTGCCGACGCATCTCACGGGCGCCCTCTCCTTCCTCTATCCGATCGCGGCGATCCTGGTCGACCGGCTGGCCTTCGGCCACGCGCTGCAGCCGATGCAGATATCAGGTGCGGCGATCATCCTGCTCGCCGCCGCCGGCATGAACCTCGGCTGGACGCCGCGGTGGCTGCGCCCGAGGGCGCTGGAGAGCTGAGGGGGCATGCCGCACGCGGCACGCCCGGCTTGCCGTCCTATTTCTGCCGGCGCGTCGTTTCGAACAGGAACCAGGTGCGGCGCTCGGCTTCGTCGATCCAGTTCTCGATCAGGCTGGCGGTCGCGACATCATTGTGTTCGTCGCAGAGGTCGTGCACCTCGCGCAGCAGCAAAACCAGCTGGGCGTTGTCCTCGCGCAGTTCCGACAGCATGTCGTCGGGCGTGACGAAATCGGCATCATTGTCGGCAATGCGCTGCTGGCGGGCGATCTGGCCGATCGAGCGCAAGGTCACGCCGCCGATCTTGCGGGCGCGCTCGGCAACGTCGTCGGTCATGGCGAAAATCTGCTCCGCCTGTTCGTCGAGCAGCAGATGATAGTCGCGAAAATGCGGGCCGGACATGTGCCAGTGGAAGTTCTTCGTCTTCACATAAAGGGTAAAGACATCGGCAAGCAGCGCGGTCAGCGCCGCCGAAATATCGGTGACGGCGTTGGTCGACAGGCTGGACGGCGTCTTGAGGGGCGAAAGCCTGCGGGTTTCGGCTGAGCTAGGGGACATCCATTCTCTCCTTGGCAATGAAGATCTCGACAGCGCTACGCGTCTCCAGGAGGCGCAAAGGACGCCGAAGGCGCGCGTGCAGAGAGAAAACTAGCAAGGCCGGATCGCTTTCCAAGTGGATGATGGTTCAGCCGACCTATTCCTTACGCTGATGGACAGATCAGCGCCGATGCATTGATGAGACTGCAACACGTGCCTATAGAGAGATCAGCCAATCCAGTGGATATGACAGATGAGCCTGACCGCCCTGATCGCCTATGCCGGAGCGCTGTTCATCGCAGCCGCCATTCCCGGACCCGGGATTA
Organism: Rhizobium sp. CIAT894; assembly: GCF_000172795.2. Classification (NCBI taxonomy): domain Bacteria; kingdom Pseudomonadati; phylum Pseudomonadota; class Alphaproteobacteria; order Hyphomicrobiales; family Rhizobiaceae; genus Rhizobium; species Rhizobium sp. CIAT894. The sequence continues at coordinate 363,103 of NZ_CP020947.1, read as the reverse complement.
CCGCGATCGTCGCCCGCGCGCTCGGCTCGAATTTCCGCGAGACCTTCTTCATGGGTCTCGGCCTGGTACTCGGCGATATGACCTATCTCACCGCGGTCATTCTCGGCCTTGCCTTCGTGGCGCAGACCTTTACCGAGGTGTTCTTCGCCATCAAGATCGCCGGCGCGCTCTACCTCGGCTATATCGCCTGGAAACTCTGGACGGCGGGATTGCTGCCGCAGGATATCGCGGCGAAGAAATCCAGCAATATCGGCCTGTCCTTCCTCTCCGGCCTGCTGGTGACGCTCGGCAATCCGAAGACGATGCTCTTCTATGTCGCGCTGGCGCCGACGCTGCTCGATATCGGCAATATCGGGCTGCGCGACTACGCGCTGCTGCTTGCCGTCACCTTCGTCGTGCTGATCGTCGTGCTCGTGCCCTATATGCTGCTTGCCTCGCGGGCCCGCACGATGCTGAAAAAGCCGCGCGCCCTGCAGGTGCTGAACCGGGTTGCTTCCGGCATCCTCGCCGGCACCGCGGCCTTCATCGCCACGCGGGCCGCCTGAAATAAATATTCGGCAAGAGCCGGTTTCCAAAGGTTTTTTTCTCCGCGGCCCGCTCCCCCGGGATGAGGCGGGCTGGCCTCTTCAAGCCTTTGATCCTATTCTCCCCTCGATTTCAGGAGCAGGATTTCAAAGGGAGAGCACCCATGTCGCACAAGCCCGGCCGCGGCCGCATCTATTCCTCGATCACAGAAACCATCGGCAACACGCCGCTCGTGCGCTTCGACAAGCTGGCGCGGGAAAAAGGCGTGGTGGCAAACCTTATCGGCAAGCTCGAATTCTTCAACCCGATCGCCTCGGTCAAGGACCGTATCGGCGTGGCGATGATCGAAAGCCTCGAAGCCGAGGGCAAGATCACATCAGGCAAGACGGTGCTGATCGAGCCGACTTCGGGCAACACCGGCATCGCGCTCGCCTTTGCCGCCGCCGCCAAGGGCTACCGGCTTATCCTCACCATGCCGGAAACCATGTCGGTCGAGCGCCGCAAGATGCTGGCGCTGCTCGGCGCCGAACTGGTGCTGACCGAGGGACCGAAGGGCATGAAGGGCGCCATCGCCAAGGCCGAGGAACTGGCGGCGTCGCTGCCCGACGCCATCATTCCGCAGCAGTTCGAAAACCCGGCCAATCCGGAAATCCACCGCAAGACGACGGCCGAGGAAATCTGGAACGACACCGACGGCACAGTCGATATCCTCGTCTCCGGCATCGGCACCGGCGGCACGATCACCGGCGTCGGCCAGGTGCTGAAGAGCCATAAGCCCGAGATCCAGATCATCGCCGTCGAGCCCGCCGATTCGCCGATCCTCTCCGGCGGCAATCCCGGCCCCCACAAAATCCAAGGCATCGGCGCCGGCTTCGCCCCCAAAATCCTCGATACCGGCATCTATGACGAAGTGGTCACCGTGACGAATGACGAGGCCTTCGAGCAGGCCCGCCTCGTTGCGAGGCTGGAAGGCGTACCGGTGGGGATCTCGTCGGGCGCGGCGCTGACGGCGGCTATCAAGGTCGGCAGCCGTCCGGAGAATGCCGGCAAGAACATCGTGGTGATCATCCCGTCCTTTGCGGAACGGTATCTTTCGACGGCGCTGTTTGAGGGGCTGGGGAGCTGACACAGGGCTTTGGTTGGCCTTTTCTCCGGCAATTTATCCTGCAAATATTGGGGCGCTTCGGCGTCCCTTCTTTTGTGCCGTCACCTGCACCCCAATTGAAGTGGGACGAAAGTTCAGTGGCAGGTCAAGATAACTGAAGCGAAGCGGAGAAGCGTAAAATTAGGCGTTCACGGAGCATGTCTTGCACGGCAAATCGGACGGAGGCTGCACGTCGAGCAAGCAAACTGCGCCCATATCTTCCAGAGGGTTGGGCAGACATGTCTTATTGGGCTCTCGCCCGACATCTTAATGCTGTTGGAATTAAATCGACGAGGGTGGCATCTTTCATCCGCTATTAAGTGAGCTTCAGCGATTAAATTATTCGCTATTCCATTCAACTTTCACAATTCGCGACGAAACGGCTGATCCTTTCTCCGGTTTTGAATTGATCGCAGCAGGTTGAGCAACGCGAACTATTGAGTTCCAGGAGGATCAAAACGAGAACCTGTACGGTTATCTTAGTTTAAATAGGGTTCAGGTCTTAAATTCTGTTAGTTGTGTGAAAAACGAAGGGCATGACCTCTTGACGACAACCCTGGCTAGCGACTTCTCTGACTTATCGATGCTGCAGGAATTCGTTGATGCCGGTTGGAACAGATATTATCGTCGGTGTATTAAGTTCGATTGTATATGATGGCTTAAAAAGGCCATTCAAGGGCATTACAGAATTAACCGGGAGAAGGCGCGCAATAAACCGCGCACTGTCAAATCCCTCAACCGCAGACCTACCAGACAAGTTTGAGGCCAATCGCGCTGTTAATGACGTCATACGCGTTTTGGGCAATGACCATGGCGAGTTTACTGATAACGTTGCCAACTTCCTACAAGATGTTGAGCGAAGCGTAATTCCAGATGCCTTAAAGCATTTCGCCTTTTGCGGACATACTCCAGACGACGCATTTCCCGCATTTGAACTTCTCTATAAAACGCACGAGCCCCTCCCCTTTGCATGTGAAGCGCTCTTCAAAGCGTTAGATGCGTCAATTAAGATTCGTATCGACCAATCAATCGAAGAGAAGGTACTGTTCGAGGCATTAAAGACGCAACACGAGGATCTGGCTACGAGGATTACGGCTTTGTCTTCATGTTTGAGGAACGCCGCGTCAATCCAGGAGCCTATATCGTCGGAGCGATTTGAAGAGCTGCGCGAAAAAATCGCTCGGGGAATAGAGGCAGCGAACCGACAGATTAACGTGGAAACCACTCAAGGTACGCGTAAAGTCAATGTAAAAAAGCTCGTTATCGCAGCGCGCCTGCAACCACTATCGGATAAGGGACAAATACCGACACCTCATAGAGAGTCTCCCCCGAATGAGACACCCAGTTTCGCATACTTAAATTTCCGACGTTCCTTCAATCGCGCGGTCATCTTGGGTGATCCGGGTGGTGGGAAATCGACGCTTACTCAGCTTGTGTGCTTCGATCTAGCTCGACAAATTACTCTCGCCGCGGCAAACCCGAAGTATAGCGGCTTTGATAGTCGCGACATGAAGTTGCCGCTTCGAATAATTCTACGAACATTTGAGAAAAGACAGCAACAAAATCCCTCGTACCAGATTTTCGATTATTTAATCGACGAGATACGAGTTTATTGTGATAATGATGAATTTCTTGCGAAGAAATTCCTTCAACAATTACTTATATTTGGTCAAGCTGTTTTGCTTTTTGACGGACTTGACGAAGTTTTGGATGTTGGAGCAAGGCGCTCCATGGCATCGCAAATAGAGCAATTTACGTCAGCTTATGCCGCTTGCCCCGCACTGGTAACCTCACGAATAGTTGGTTACGGCGACGCTCCCGTAGGTGACGATTACCAACTCTTTACATTGGCCCGCTTCAATATTGATGAAGTTAGAAAATTCACGGAACAACTCTTAAAAGCGATATCTAGCGAAAAAGCAGACGCTGCAAAAGAAAAGGCTGTAGATTTCCTAGCGCAAACAGAGGCTACGGCACGAGATTTGCGGGAAAACCCTCTCCTTCTTGGTTTAATGGTATACATATTCAATTCGAGGGGCGAAGTTCCGAATAGTCGACCGGAGATATACAAAGAATGCTCGGTTCTCATGTTCGAAAAATGGGACCAGAGACGAGATATCAAATTCGAATTCCCGAACGATTTCGATCTGCTCGACCTATTTGGCTATCTTGCGAGCCAAATATTTGGCAGCGCCGACACTGAAGATGGTGTTGACGAAGAATGGCTGTTAGATCGTCTCAAAGCTTACTTCAACATTTGGTATCAAGATAAAGCACGGTCGTTTGCCGCTGCAAAGGTTTTGGTGAATTTTATAACCGGCAGGGCCTGGGTGATGTGCGAAATTGGCCCAGGCGTCTTCAAATTCACTCACCGTACTTTCTTAGAGTATTTTTTTGCTAAGCGAATTGAAGAGGAAGCCGGTAGCGTAACCGGGCTGATACGCGGCAATTTATTAGACAAGATCATCAAGTCTCAATGGGATGTGGTTAGCCATCTTGCCCTGCAGATTGCTACATTTCGTAGTGGTCCAAAATCCACTCAAGCGATCGAAACTCTGCTCAAAATCGGCACCGAAGAGCATTTCGCTCCGTCTGAGGAGGCAAATTTCCTCACATTTTTTGGACGGGCGCTCGATTATCTCTTGGTGCCAGAAACACGACTTAGTCAAGCGATTGACCACATATTCCGGCGCTGTATTCAACTCGGGGGGAACTTTAGCCTCACAGTCGGCTCTATAGTTAGCGAAGTGCTTTCCGCTACCCAAAAACGCGGGATGATTAGTCAAGAGGTAATGCGAGATATCGCGGGGCCATTGCTGGCAGGACCAGGGAGCGCCGAGCGCACATATCTTTTTTATATATTGGGAATGCGCTTTTCAGGACATAGAATTTACAGGCGTAACGTCTTTTATACTGACCTAGTCTGGCAAACATTTCGACAAATTAGGCAAGATTGGCAAGCTGAACAGTTTAACCGAGCAGTAGATAACGTTGCCGAGGCTCGCACTTATTATTACGTTTATGGAGACAAATTCAGAGAATTATTTTCTATACATGGAGTATCACTACTATTCTCGGCATCTTCTGAGCTGGTCCCCTTTGAGGTGTCACATCTGGGGTACTTGATCATACACGAAGCAGTTCGACTCCAGTCTAAAATTGGCGGACCGCGCTTTCATGATTTAGAGCTTTCCCAGGCTGACGCACGTTTTGCGTTAACAGCGCTATCCGACCTCATGTATGATCGCTGGCAACAGGGTAATATTGACGAGGTTATCCCTGCATCTGCGGAGAATATAAAGTTTCCCGTATTGGACGAATTCGCGCATTACATATCTTATATTTCAGGGCGTCGAATGCCCGCTTCGTTGCGCACGACCATCTCTCGGGCGGCATTTCTTTATATCGTCCTTGCTGACGGCCATAGAAACCGTGAGCACTTCGAGCGGGTCTTTAGATCTAGGCGTTCAAAGAAAACACAGAACGTACAATTTGCTCCATTACCCGAGCTTTTTGACGATAAGTTTTCTCGAGCTATCGCACAAATTAGGTCCGGACTAGCAGGGCCATTGTTTGAGGCGCCAGCCTCAGGATGAACCTACATCCATGGATGTGCTCCCCATTTCACCGGACAGTTCAGCGAACGGAGTCGATTGCCCACCAGTTGCACGAACTCTCGCTCATGCTAGAACGGCGATCAGGCTACTCGGTGCGAGAATATTCACTTCGGCGCCGGAGGCGTGAAGGGCGGCCTGCGCACGCTCGCGGCTTTCGGAAACCGCTTGTCAGGGCGCTCGGCTGTCCCTCTTCCTACGCCGCAGCTGTCAGCCTCTCGCCCGCGATACGGTAAGAGATCGCCTCCGCCAGATGCCATTCGGCCGACCGTCGGCTTACCATCGAGATCGGCGAGCGTGCGGGCGACCTTGAGGACGCGGTGGTAGCCGCGGGCGGAGAATTTCATTTTTTCGGCGGCGTCGCGCAGGAGCTGCAAGCCGCCGGCGTCGGGTTCGGCGAGTTTTTCGATCATTGATGTGGAGCAGCGGGCGTTGGTGCCGATGCCTTTGGCGCCGGCGGCCTCGAAGCGCTGCTGCTGGATTTCGCGGGCGCGGGCGACGCGGCGAGCGACGTCGGCGCTGGTTTCCGCGGCCATCGGCCGGATCAGATCGGCGGCGGAGACGGCCGGCACGTCGATGCGGATATCGATGCGGTCCATCAGCGGGCCGGAGATGCGGGCCTGGTAATCGCTCATGCAGCGGGGGCCGCGGGCGCAGGTGTGGCCGGGCTCGCCGGCCATGCCGCAGCGGCAGGGGTTCATTGCCGCGATCAGCTGGAATTTCGCCGGATAGGAGACGCGGTGATTGGCGCGCGCAATGACGCATTCGCCGCCTTCGAGCGGCTGGCGCAGCGCATCCAGCGCCTGCGGCGTGAATTCCGGAAACTCGTCGAGGAAGAGCACGCCGTGATGGGCAAGCGAGGCTTCGCCCGGACGGGCGCGGATGCCGCCGCCGACGAGCGCCGCCATGGTGGCGGAATGATGCGGGGTGCGGAAGGGCCGGCGGTCGGAGAGTTTGCCGCCGGTGAGCTGGCCGGCGATCGAATGGACCATCGAAACCTCCAGCAGCTCGGCGGCCGAGAGCGGCGGCAGGATCGACGGCAGCCGTGCCGCCAGCATCGACTTGCCGGAGCCGGGAGGGCCGACCATCAGGAGATTGTGGCCGCCGGCGGCCGCCACTTCGAGCGCCCGCTTGGCGCTTTCCTGGCCCTTGATTTCGGCCAGATCCGGCAGATTGGCGGCATTGGCGCGGATCGACGCCTCCGGCCTGGATAAGACCTGCGTGCCGCGGAAATGATTGGCAAGGGCAATCAGGCTGCGGGGAGCGAGAATATCGACGTCGGCACCGGCCCAGGCGGCTTCGGCGCCGCTTTCGGCCGGGCAGATCAGCCCCTTGCCGAGCGCATTGGCGCCGATCGCGGCCGGCAGCGCGCCTGAAATGGCGGCGATGGTGCCGTCGAGATTGAGCTCGCCCACGACGACAAAATCCGACAGCGCATCGGCGGGAATGGCGCCGAGAGCGGCCATCAGCGCCAGCGCGATCGGAAGATCGAAATGCGAGCCCTCTTTCGGCAGATCGGCCGGCGCCAGATTGACGGTCACGCGCTTGGCCGGCAGCGTCAGGCCGGAAGCGTGAAGGGCGGCCTGCACACGCTCGCGGCTTTCGGCCACCGCCTTATCGGGCAGGCCGACGATCTGCATGCCGATCTTGCCGGGAGCGACCATGACCTGGACCTCGACCGGCACACCCTCGATGCCCTGGAATGCCACCGTACTGACACGCGCGACCATAAACCCATCCCCCTGCCCGCAAACTCTTATAGCCCCTGCAACCCATCAGGGCCAGCGGTTGCAATCTGGCATGGAATCTGGAATAAAACAAGAACAATCAAGGAACGCAGTCAGATATAGGCTGTGACCGGGGTTGTACCCGGCCGCAGCAGGCGCGTGGGTCACGCGGCAAGATCAGCCGCGCTTGCGCTCGATCGCATCCCAGAGCAGGCCTGCGATATCGGCGCCGCCGAATTTTTTGACCTCGCGGATGCCGGTGGGCGACGTCACGTTGATCTCGGTCATGTAATCGCCGATCACGTCGATGCCGACGAGCAGGAAGCCGCGTTCCCTCAGCGCCGGGCCGATGCGTTCGCAGATTTCCCGTTCGCGCGCCGTCAGCTCGGTCGCCTCGGCACGGCCGCCGACATGCATGTTGGAGCGGCTGTCGTGCTCGGCCGGGACGCGGTTGATGGCGCCGGCAAATTCGCCATCGACCAGGATTATGCGTTTGTCGCCCTTGCGCACGTCGGGCAGATATTGCTGGGCGATGAAGGGCTCGCGGAAGAGCTGGCCGAACATTTCCAGCAGCGAGGAGAGGTTGCGGTCGTCGCGGGTCGAATGGAAGACGCCGGCGCCGCCATTGCCGTAGAGCGGCTTCAGGATGATATCGCCCATCTCGTCGCGGAAGCGGCGGATTTCGGCTGCATCCCTGGTGATCAGCGTCTTCGGCATCAGATCGGCAAATTCGGTGACGAAGATCTTCTCCGGCGAATTGCGCACCCAGGCCGGATCGTTGACGACGAGGGTCTTCGGATGGATGCGCTCGAGCAGATGCGTCGAGGTGATATAGGCCATGTCGAAGGGCGGATCCTGGCGCAGCAGCACGACATCCATGGTGGAGAGATCGACGCGCTCCGGCGCGCCGAGCTCGAAGTGATCGCCCTTGACGTCCTTCAGCAGCATCGGCTCGACGCTGGCAAAGAGCTGGCCGTCGCGGAAACTCAGGCGCTCGGGCGTATAGTGGAACAGCCGGTAGCCGCGCGCTTGGGCTTCCAGGCTCATGGCGAAGGTGGAATCGCCTGCGATATTGATGCCGGCGACATGATCCATCTGGACCGCTACATTGGTGATCTTGGCCATTTCCGTCCCTCGCTGAATGCCGGACAGATGTAGGTCGGCCCGGCATCAAACGCAATGCCGATCAAGGGCTTCGGTCGAGGGCTTTCGGCGCTCGCGATCACCGGGTTTCGAGGATCCGCATCAGCCGGCCGCGATAGCTGTCGAGAATGACGGCGAGCACGATGACGGCGCCGATGACGATCGGCTTGATGTTGTCGTCGGCGCCGAGCAGCTGCAACCCGGTCGACAGCACCTGCAGAATGCAGGCACCGACAAGCGTGCCGATGATCGAGCCCTTGCCGCCCGAGAGGCTGGTGCCGCCGATGATGACGGCGGCGATGGCATTCAGCTCATAGCCGATGCCGGCAACCGGGCTGCCGACATTGAGACGGAGCAGATAGACCATGGCAGCAATGCCGGCGGTCAGCCCGGAGATGGTGAAGACCGCGATCTTGTATCGTTTCGGCTGATGCCCGGACAGGCGCACCGCCTCTTCATTGGTGCCGATGGCAAAGACGAAGCGGCCGAAGACGGTGTAGCGCAGCACGAACCAGCCGATCAGCACGACGACGATCGCAATCAGGAAGATCGACGGAAAAATGCCCCAGAAGATCAGGTTGCCGAAATCGACGAAAGGCTGCGGCAGGCCTGTGATCGTCGAATTGTCGCTGACGACGCGGGCCAGGCCGCTGGCGACATTCAGCATGCCGAGGGTGACGATGAAGGAGGGAAGCTTCCACTTCTCGCAGATCCAGCCGTTGACGGCGCCGAGCACGGCACCGGTGCCCATCGAGGCCAGGCAGGCGAGAATGATCGCCTGCCATGGCGAAAACGCCGGATTGATCATGATCGTCGCACCGATCACCGTGCAAAGGGCAAGCAGCGAGCCGACGGAAAGATCGATGCCGCCGATGAGGATGACGAAGGTCATGCCGGCGGCCAGCACGGTGTTGATGGCGATCTGCACGAAGATCTTCAGGAAGTTCTCCGGCGTGGCGAAATAGGGCGCCGTCGCCGAGAAAAACGCCAGGATCAGGACGAGGGCGATGGCGACGCCGGCTTCCTTCATCGAGATCCGCAGAAGCTTGTCCCAGACGCTTACCTGTTTCGCCCCGGTTTGCGCCTCAGTCTGTTTTTCAATGTTGGCGGACACGGCTGTACTCCTTGTAGGCGAGCGAAAGGATCCTGCTTTCGTCAAATTGCTCCCGGGCGATTTCACCTGATATCTTGCCGTCGGAGAAGACGATGATGCGATGGCAGATGCCCATCAGCTCCGGCAGATCCGAAGAGACGACCAGGACACCTTTGCCATCGGCGGCGAACTTCCACAGAAGCTCATAGATTTCGGCCTTGGCGCCGACATCGATCCCGCGGGTCGGCTCATCGAAAATCAGCACCTTGGGGCCGCGGAACAGCCATTTGGCAATGACGACCTTCTGCTGATTGCCACCGGAAAAGGTGCGGACGGCCTGATGGATGGACGGGGTCTTGATCCGGAGCTCGCGCACCAGGCGCTGCGCGTGCTCATCCTCGGCCTTGCCCAGGATCAGGCCGTTGCGGGAGATCTTGTCGAGAGCGGTGATGGTGGCGTTTTCGGCGCAGCTCATATCGAGCATCAGGCCCTGCATCTTGCGGTCTTCGGTCGCCAGGCACAGCCCGGCCGCCACGGCATCCTTGGGCGCATTGATCTCGACCGGCTCGCCGTTCACGCGGATCTCGCCTGATGCCTTGACGTCGGCGCCGAACAGGGCGCGAACAGCCTCGGTGCGGCCGCTGCCGACCAGGCCGGCAATGCCGACGATCTCGCCCTTTGCCACGGAGAAGGACAGTTCCGGGCTATGCCGCGTCACCTTGAGGCCGGAAACGCCGAGCGCCTCGCCGGATACCGTGCTGTCGCCCTTGAAAATGCCGTGATCTGAAAGCTTGCGCCCGACCATCAGCTCGACGATTTCGGGGATGCCAAGTCCGGCCAGCGGCCGGGTGATCACGTGCTGGCCGTCGCGCAGCACCGTCACGTCGTCGCCGACCTCGAAGATCTCTTCCAGCCGGTGCGAGATGTAGAGGGTGGTGACGCCACGGCTCTTCAGGCGTTTCAGAATTTCGAACAGGCGATCGACCTCCTTGGAGGTCAGCGTCGCCGTCGGTTCGTCGAGAACGAGAAGCTTGCTTTCGTAGCAAAGCGCCTTGGCGATCTCGACCAGCTGCAGCTGCGCGACGCTGAGGCGGCTTGCCAGTGTCGTCGGCGCCACGTCGAGACCGACCTCTTCCAGCAGTTCCGCCGCTCTGGCGTTCATCGCTTTGTAATTCACCAGGCCGTATCGGCGCGGCAGATGCTCAAACAGCAGGTTTTCGGCAACTGTCAGGTTGGAAAGCGGGTGCAGTTCCTGGTGAATGACGCGGATGCCCGCCCTGAACGCCTCGAGCGGCGAAGACGGATGATAAGGCTTGCCGTCAAACAGGATATGGCCGTCATCCGGCCGGAAGACGCCGCCGAGCAGATTGATCAGGGTCGACTTTCCGGCGCCGTTCTCGCCGAGGAGAACGTGCCCCTTGCCGCGGCCGATCCGAATGGAGACATCCCTGAGCGCTACGACGCCGGGGAAGCGCTTGCCGATCCCTTCAAGGCTCAGGATGTCGTCATCTGCTCTATCTGACACGGCGACCTCATGCATGGTCTCTTCAAACCTCCGCGCAACGCGCATCGGGGAGGCCCGAAACGAGCCTCACCCGAAGCGATCAACGCGTCAATCGGTTGGTGGCGATGGCGTCGGCCGGCAGCCGGCGCCACGTTTGCTTTTGGGAGTCTGATATCCCGACTATTTCAGATCGGCAGCGGTGACCAGCTTGACGTCGGTCTTGACCCAGCCGGTGAATTTTTCGCCGGCCAGTTCGCGCATGCCATAGTCGATGCCCATGACCGCCATCTGCGCGCCGTACTGCTCGACGGTGGCGAGCATCTTGCCGTCCTTGATCAGCGGCTGGACGGGCGGGATATTGTCGAAGCCGACGACCTTGATCTTGCCGGCCTGACCGGCAGCATCGAGGGCCTTGACGACGCCGAGGGCCATGGAGTCGTTGGCGGCCATGACACCTTGAATATCCTTATACTTCGTCAGGAAATTCGTCATGACGGTGTTGGCTTCCTCGGTCTCCCAATGGGCAGTCTTGCTGTCGAGAAGCTCGAGCTTGCCCGATTTGACGGAGTCCACGAAGCCTTCCTTGCGCTCCTTGGCATTGTCGGCCTCGGGGTTGCCCTCGAGAATGACCACCTTGGCGCCGGGGCCGAGATCCTTGGCAAGCGCATCGCCCGCGAGCTTTGCCCCTTCCTTGTTGTCAGGCCCGAAGAAGGCGAGATCGATCCCGGCCTTCTTCTTGGCATCGGCGTCGAGCGGCACGTCGATGTTGATGACCTTGACGCCAGCCTTCACCGCCTTTGCCAGCGGGGTCGCCATCGCCTTGGAATCGGCCGGTGCTACGACGATGATATCGTATTTCTGGGTGACGAAGTTTTCGACGGCATCGACCTGCGCGGCGAAATCACGCTCGTCTTTCATGCCGACGGCCTTGAAGTCGAACTTGTCCTTGTTCTCGGCCGCATATTTGTCGGCGCCGGCCTTCATCTGCTTGAAGAACTCATTGGACAGAGACTTCATGATCAGGCCGACCTTCGGCTTTTCGGCCGCAAAGGCGGGCGAGACGCTGCTCGCCAGCGCCAGCACCAGGGTGCCGGCAAGGCCGAGCTTCAAGGCCGCACGGCGCGGTGCACTGATCATGACGGATTCACGCTTAGAATTGGACATTTTTTCCTCCCTAACGGCTCTGGGCTCAGCTCCATCTGAGTTGCCCGCGGCAATGAACCGTTTCCAACGCCATCTGGGTAGCACGCCCTCGAAAATTGTCAAGCGGCCAAAAAGAGGGGCGGACAATATGCTGCATCGCCCTTTCAGTCCGATATTGACATATGCACGATGAACCGTTTCCATGCAGCGCCTTATCGAACGTTGCATGCAGGTTCAGCCGTCGAAATCGCCACACAGCCTTTGACTAGGAACCTGAAGACCATTAGCTGGAAGCCTCGATCAGGCGCTCTCGGGCGTTTTTCGAAAGGCGAAGAAGAAGGGCCACTGTTTCTGTCATGTCAAAGGTCGGGATTAGGGACGTTGCCAAGCTTGCGGGAGTTTCCACCGGCACCGTTTCGCGGGTTTTGAACGACCATCCGTCGGTGACGAGGGAATTGCGGGCGCGCGTCACCGGGATCATCAAAGACCTCGGCTACCTGCCCGACCCGTCGGCGCGAAGCATGCGCAGCAAGGTCAGCCGGCTGATCGGCATCGTCATTCCGGATCTGACCAATCCGTTCTTTGCCGAACTCGTCCAATCGGCGGAACAAGCGGCGGCCAGTCACGGCTACAACATCATCGTCATGACGTCCTTCGATCATGCGGCCAAGGAGGCTGACCGCATCAGCCAGCTGACGAGCCGGAAGGTCGACGGCATCATGCTCGTTCCCAGCAATGATTTCCACAAGATCAAGCTGCCGAAGGGCGTGCCGATCGTCGTCGTCGACCGGCTGATGCCGGGGTATTCCGGCATTGCCGCCGATCACCGCAACGGCGTTCGTCTTGGCGTCGAGCATCTTCTGAAGCTCGGCCATCGCCGCATCGGCTTTATCTCGGGGCCCGGGCACTCCGTGCCCGCCAACGATCGCCTCAGAGGTTATCTCGACGCAATCGAGCAGGCGGGGGAACAGGCCGACGGCGGCACGAAAATCGCCGGGCCGCCGCTGATTGCCGAGGCGGCCTTCGACTACGAGAGCGGCCGTTCAGCGGGAAATTATCTTCTGGCCCGCGCCCGCAACGAGCGACCGACGGCGATCTTTGCCAGTTCGGACCAGCAGGCGATCGGCTGCATGCGGGCAGCCCATGATCTCGGCATCCCGGTCCCCGCCGCCCTTTCCATCGTCGGCTTCGACGGTATCCCGCTCGCCAGCATGACGACACCGCGCCTGACGACGGTGAAGCAGCCGATTCGAGACATGGCCGCAGCGGCGGTCGCCGTTCTCCTGAACAAGCAAACCGCGCCCGAACTCGACAATCCGATCCTGTTTGCCTGCGAGGTTTTATCAGGCGAAACGACCGCCCCGCCCCAGCCCGATTAGGCGGCAATGCCCTGGTTGCCGCCGCTGTTGCGCAGCATGTTGCGGAGGCGATAAGCGATCGCCAGCGGTTTCGGGAAGGGCTTGCGCAGAAAGGCGACCTTGCGGACGTAATTGTCGACCCGCCAGCTTGCCCAGGTCCCGCCGGCGAAAAAGGCGACGTCGCCGACGCTGAGCGTTCGTTCGGTGCCATCCTCGGCGGTGATATGGACCTCGCCTTCGAGGATCATCACGGTCTCGTCCCAGCCGAAGCGCCAGCGGAATTCGCCCGCCGTGCAGTCCCAGATCGCCGTCAGCGAGGCCTCGTCATGGCCCCGCGAATGTTCGCCGGTGCGGGCCTGCGGGTTGCCGCTGACGATCCAGTCCGGATTGATCGGCGACGGCTTCATCGGCAACAGGTCGCTCGCATGGGCGACGAAGGATTTCCCGGCCGGCTTCGCCACGGCATAAGGCACCGTGCGCGCGGCCATGGCGACCGCACTCGCAAGCATCATCTTCCAGGCCATGAAACAATCCCCAATTGTTATCCCTGCCGAGGGGGTAGCAGAGAGGCGTAAGGAGCTGGTTCACGCGGGAACTAAAAGTTTAACGATCCGCAAAGCGATGGGTCGGTTCAGATTTTCACGGAAGCGCTGAACCGCTCTAACCTTTTGTTTTTACGCAATTCCCGGCAAAAGCGCTTCGCACTCTTCCTGGAATTGCTCTAGAACGCATCCGGAAAATGCCGCGGCAGCCGGCCGGGCGTAACCGCGACGATATCGTAGCGCTGGGAAAGACGGGCCTGATCCACTTGCCGGGCAAGCCAGAGATCGCTTGCCGCCCTTATCCGTTTCTGCGAGGCGGCAGAGACGGCGTCGACAGCTGCGGCCTCGCCATGGCGGGCCTTGACCTCGACGAAGACGGCGAGATCGCCCTTGCGGGCAATAATGTCGATCTCGCCGAGCCGGGTGCGGTGGCGCAGCGCCAGGACACGGTAACCTTTCAGCATCAGAAAGACGGCCGCGACATATTCCGACATCAGGCCCCGGCGCAGCGCCTTCCGCCGGATGGCGGTGAGACCCTTATCGCCCATCGGCGCCCTTCAACTCCAGCAGGCGCTGGTAGAGTACTTTGCGCGGCAGGCCGGTGAGGCGGGCGGCTTCCGTCGCGGCCTTGGCCGTCGGCATGGTCTTCGAGAGATCCGCCAGCACCGCCTCGACATCGGCCTCATCGGTCTCTGCCGGCTCCGGCGGGCCGACGACGAGAACGATCTCACCCTTGACGTTTTCCACTTGCTCGTAATGCGCGGCCAGCTCCGCAAGCGTGCCGCGGCGGAACTCTTCATAGGTCTTGGTCAGCTCGCGGCAGACGGAGGCTTGCCGGCCGCTTCCGAGCACATCGGCAGCGGCGATAAGCGTCGCGCCGATGCGATGCGGCGATTCAAAGAAGATCAACGTCGCCGGGGCTGCGGCAAATTCACCGAGACGGTCGCGGCGGGCCTTGTCCTTGACCGGCAGGAAGCCGGCGAAAAGAAAGGCATCGTTCGGCAGGCCGGAGCCGACAAGGGCCGCAAGCGGCGCCGAGGCGCCCGGAATGGGGATGACGCGGTACCCGGCCGCTATCGCCTGCTGCGCCAGCCGATAGCCGGGGTCGGACACCAGCGGCGTGCCGGCATCGGACACCAGAGCCACCGAGCGTCCGGCTTCCAGCGCCTGCAGCAATCGCGGGCCGGCCTCGTCGGCATTGTGTTCGTGATAGGAAAAGGGGCGGTTCTGGATGCCGTAGCGGTCGAGCAGCACGCGGGTGACGCGCGTATCCTCGCAGGCCAGCACATCGGCGCCGGCCAGCGTTTCCAATGCGCGCAGCGTGATGTCGCCGAGATTGCCGATCGGGGTTGCGACGAGATAAAGCGCCGGCTCCAGCGGCCGCGCCGGCACCGCCATATTGTGCAGGCGGAAGCTTCGCCGGGTGGCGGCCTCCGCTGTCGTTTCCTCATTCATGCCATTTGCTTTCGTCGCGGCGTCATCGCGCCTTTATGGGCGAGCGGCATCGCTTCGGCAAGGGTTCGGATTTCTGTGAGCATCGCTCCGGAAAACCTGAAATGCAGGCGCTTGACCCTGCATGCCTCTTGCAAACCGGTGCTGAAGTCTGCCATTTTGCCCGTCCACTCCCCCGGCCTCAAAGTCGGGAAAGCATTCTCGGGTGCTCGATGCGCCCGGACAGTCACGGTCGAAAGCGGTAGCATCCCATGCGTATTACTATTGAGCGGTCAAACCTGTTGAAATCGCTGAACCACGTCCACCGCGTGGTCGAACGTCGCAACACGATCCCGATCCTGTCCAACGTATTGCTGAAGGCCGATGGCCAGAACCTCGACATGAAGGCGACCGACCTCGACCTCGAAATCACCGAGGCGACGCCGGCAAGCGTCGAACAAGCAGGCGCCACCACCGTTCCCGCCCATCTTCTCTACGACATCGTGCGCAAACTTTCCGACGGCTCGGAAGTGCTGCTCGCCACCAGCACCGACGGCAGCTCGATGACCGTACAGTCCGGCCGCTCGAAATTCTCGCTGCAGTGCCTGCCGGAATCCGACTTCCCGGATCTGACCGCCGGCACCTTCACGCATTCGTTCAAGCTGAAGGCGACCGATCTGAAGATGCTGATCGACCGCACGCAGTTTGCGATCTCGACGGAAGAGACGCGGTATTACCTTAACGGCATCTTCTTCCACACGATCGAGAGCAAGGGCGACCTGAAGCTCAGGGCCGTCGCCACCGACGGCCACCGGCTGGCGCGCGCCGATGTCGATGCGCCGTCCGGCTCCGAAGGCATGCCCGGCATCATCATTCCGCGCAAGACCGTGGGCGAGTTGCAGAAGCTGGTCGACAACCCGGAAGCGGTGGTGACCGTCGAGGTCTCCGACGCCAAGATCCGCATGACGATCGGCTCGATCGTCATGACCTCGAAACTGATCGACGGCACCTTCCCGGATTACCAGCGCGTCATCCCCACCGGCAACGACAAGGAAATGCGCGTCGACTGCACGAGCTTCGCCCAGGCCGTCGACCGCGTCTCCACCATTTCTTCCGAGCGCGGCCGCGCCGTGAAGCTGGCGCTCTCCGAGGGACAGTTGATGCTGACCGTCAACAATCCCGATTCCGGCAGCGCCACGGAAGAAGTCGCCGTCGGCTATGATACGGATGCGATGGAAATCGGCTTCAATGCCAAATATCTGCTCGACATCACCGCGCAGCTTTCCGGCGAGGAAGCGATCTTCCTGCTGGCCGATGCCGGCTCGCCGACGCTGATCCGCGACACGGCGGGCGACGATGCGCTCTACGTGCTGATGCCGATGCGCGTCTGACGGGAACGAAGCCTGCCTGCCTCCGTTTTCATCCTGTGAAAGCGGAGGATCCCCGGATGAACAAGGCTGGAACGGTACGCATCGGCATATCCGGCTGGACCTATGCGCCCTGGCGTGGCCAATTCTATCCGGAGGACCTGCCGCAGAAGCAGGAGCTTTCCTACGCCGCCCGGTATTTCCCGTCGATCGAGATCAACGGCACCTTCTACAGCCTGCAGCGACCCGAAAGCTTCGGCCGCTGGCGCGACGAAACGCCCGACGATTTCGTCTTTGCGGTCAAGGGGCCGCGCTTCATCACCCATATGCTGCGGCTGCGCGATATCGAGACGGCGCTTGCCAATTTCCTCGCCTCCGGCCTGTTGCGGCTCGGCCCCAAGCTCGGGCCGATCCTCTGGCAATTCCCGCCAAACATGGCTTTCGATGCCGATCTTTTCGAAAATTTCCTGGCGCTGCTGCCGCAGGACCGCGATGCGGCGACAGCACTCGCCAAGAGGCATGACGGCCATGTCAAGGGACGCGCCTGGCTTCGAAGCGATGGCGACCAGCCGATCCGGCATGCATTCGAAATCCGCCACGACAGCTTCCGGTCTCCCGCCTTCATCGAGATGCTTCGGCGCCACAAGGTCGCCCTCGTCTGCGCCGATACGGTGGAATGGCCGCTGCTGATGGATATCACCGCCGATTTCATCTATTGCCGCCTGCATGGCTCCGAACAGCTCTATGTCAGCGGCTATGAGGATGAGGCCCTCGATCTCTGGGCGGGCCGGATCCGTTCCTGGGCAACCGGCGCAGAGCCGGAGAATGCGCCACGGGTGCTGGCGCCGCTCAAGACATCCAGCGAGGGCCGCGACGTCTATCTCTATTTCGACAATACCGACAAGAAACTGCGCGCCCCTGTCGATGCCGGTCACTTGAGCGAAAGGCTTGCCGATCTCATGCCTCGCTGCCACCGGAAAGCCGCATGAATTGTTGATGTCGATGTCCTTGTTGCGAAAATCCTTGTCCCCAGAGCGACAAGCAGCATATTAAGACAGTCGATCAACATGCGGAATGGGTGGAGAATGCGCTTAAGGGTCAAGGTGAAGGAACACCTCGGGAAAAAATTCGATGAGGAAATCCGTTTCTTCCGAGGCATGATGCAGGGGCCGAAGACGGTGGGCTCGATCGTGCCGACCTCCTCGATCACAGCCAAGCGCATGGCAAGCGTCATCGACATCAATTCCGGGCTGCCGGTGCTCGAACTCGGGCCGGGCACGGGCGCCATCACCAAGGCCATTCTCGGCCGCGGCGTGCGGCCGGACAATCTCGTCGCGATCGAATATTCGACGGATTTCCACCAGCATCTGCTGCGGGCCTATCCCGGCGTGCACTTCATCAACGGCGACGCCTTCGATCTCAAGACCACGCTCGGCGCCTACGGCGACCGGACGTTCGATTGCGTCATCTCCTGCATTCCGCTCTTGAACTTCCCGATGGCGATGCGCGTCTCGCTGCTCGAAAGCCTGCTCGACCGCCTGCCGGCCGGACGGCCGGTGGTGCAGATTTCCTACGGCGCGATCTCGCCGATCGCCGCCAACGCCGATCGCTACAGCATTCATCATTTTGACTTCGTCGTGCGCAATATTCCTCCCGCCCAACTCTGGGTCTATCGGCGAGGATAAATGTTCGGACTTTATATCACCCACCCGCAGGTCAAGATCGACCCGCAGGTTCCCGTTCCCAAGTGGGGTCTTTCCGAAATCGGCGCCGAGCGTGCCCGCAAGGCTGCGTCGAACCATTGGGCGAAACGGCTGGCCCGCATCATCTCCAGCGACGAGACGAAAGCGATCGAAACGGCGGAAATCCTGGCCGAAGCTGCCGGCGTGAAAATCGAGATTGCGCACGGCACGCATGAGAACGATCGCTCCGCCACCGGCTTCCTGCCGCCGGACAAGTTCGAGGAGGCAGCCAACTGGTTCTTCGCTCACCCGCAGGAGAGCTTCAGGGGCTGGGAGCGGGCCGCCGATGCGCAGGCCCGCATCGTTTCTGCCGTCGAGACCATCCTCTCCGCCCATGATGCGACGGCACCGATCGCCTTTGTCGGCCATGGCGGCGTCGGCACGCTGCTCAAATGTCATCTGGCCGGCAGGCCGATTTCCCGCGACCGCGACCAGCCGGGCGGCGGCGGCAATCTCTATGCTTTCGGCCTTGCGGATCGCCGCTTATCATGCGACTGGACGCCCATCGAAGACTGGCGGGGGTGAGTTGAAATGGACGCACGCGAGCGGTTGATCGTCGGCCTGGATGTTCCAACGGTCGGCGAGGCGGAAAAACTGGTTTCGACGCTCGGCGACGACGTTCTCTTCTACAAGATCGGCTATCAGCTGGTTTTCGCCGGCGGGCTGGAATTCGCCCGCGACCTTGCCGCAAGCGGCAAGAAGATCTTTCTCGACATGAAGCTGCTCGACATCGACAACACGGTGGCGTCAGGCGTGGAAAACATCGCCAAGATGGGCATGTCGATGCTGACGCTGCACGCCTATCCCAAGGCGATGAGGGCGGCGGTCGAGGCCGCGGCCGGCTCCGGCCTCTGCCTGCTCGGCGTCACGGTGCTGACCTCGATGGATGCCGACGACCTTGCCGATGCCGGCTACAGCCAGGATCCGCACAGCCTGGTGCTCAGGCGCGCCGGCCAGGCGCGCGACGCCGGCATGGGCGGTATCGTCTGTTCGGCGGCGGAAGCGGCCGAGGTGCGCGAAATCGTCGGGCCCGACATGGCGATCGTCACCCCCGGCATTCGCCCGACCGGCAGCGACCATGGCGACCAGAAGCGGGTGATGACGCCTTTCCAAGCGCTGAAGGCGGGGGCGACGCATCTCGTCATTGCCCGGCCGATCGTCAGAGCACCCGATCCGAGAGAGGCCGCCCGCGCGGTGCTCGACGAAATGGTGGGCGCGCTCTGGCCGGCCAACCGCTGAATTCTTAAAGCAGAAGGGAGAAGATCATGGCCAAGGGATACTGGATCGCCCGCGTCGACGTTCGCGATGCCGAGCGCTACAAGGATTACGTGGCGGCGGCCAAGCCCGCCTTCGAAAAATACGGCGCGAATTTCCTCGCACGCGGCGGCGCTTTCACCGAACTGGAAGGCAAGGCGCGCGCCCGTAACGTCGTGATCGAATTCCCCTCGATGCAGCATGCGGTCGACTGCTACAATTCGCCGGAATACCAGATCGCCGCGAAAATCCGCCAGGAAGCGGCTGATGCGGAAATGGTCGTCGTCGACGGTATCTAAGCTGCTCGCATCGGCAAAAACTGACGGCGCGATAGGCCTTCCCGTCGCGACCGGATTCGGTTAAGACGGAGCCGATCAAGCATCTCCCAAAGCCTTTCGAGGAACCTGCCATGACCCTTGCCAACCTGCCGCCGCTCGTCACCGTGTTCGGAGGGTCCGGCTTCGTCGGCAGGCACGTGGTTCGGGCGCTGGCCAAACGCGGCTATAACATCCGCGTCGCGGTGCGCCGTCCCGATCTCGCCGGCTTCCTGCAGCCGCTCGGGAATGTCGGCCAGATCTCCTTCGTGCAGGCAAACCTGCGCTATCGCAGCTCGATCGACCGCGCCGTCGACGGTGCAAGCCATGTCGTCAACTGCGTCGGCATTCTGCACGAGACCGGCCGCAACACCTTCGACGCCGTGCAGGAATTCGGCGCCCGCGCGGTCGCAGAAGCGGCGCGCAACGCCGGCGCGACCCTCACCCATATTTCAGCGATCGGCGCCGACGCCAAATCCGCTTCGGATTACGGCCGCACCAAGGGCCGCGCCGAAGCCGCCATCCACTCCATCAAGTCCGATGCGGTGATCTTCCGTCCCTCGATCGTCTTCGGGCCGGAGGACAGTTTCTTCAACAAGTTTGCCGACATGGCCCGCATGTCGCCGATCCTGCCGCTGGTCGGCGGCGGCAAGACGAAATTCCAGCCCGTCTATGTCGAGGATGTCGCCGAGGCCGTCGCCCGCGCCGTCGACGGCAAGGTCGCCGGCGGCAAGGTCTACGAGCTTGGCGGCCCCGAGGTGCTGAGCTTCCGCGAATGTCTCGAGGCGATGCTGAAGGTGACCAGCCGCAAGAACCCGCTGGTTTCCCTGCCCTTCGGCGTCGCTTCGATGATCGGCAGCATCGCCTCGTTGATCCCCTTCATCACGCCGCCGATCACGCCTGACCAGGTGCGGCTGCTGAAGCACGACAACATTGTCTCCGCGGCAGCCGAAGCGGAAGGCCGCACGCTGAAGGGCCTCGGCATTACGCCCACCATGGCCGCATCGGTACTCGGCTCCTATCTCGTGCACTATCGCCCGCACGGCCAGTATACGGGCACCGGCAAGGCCGCCTGACCAATTTTGCGCCTTCGAAACAACGCCGTTCGCATCTGATGCGGGCGGCGTTTTCCTTTGCCGTCTCAAGCAAAGTCGGCGCAAGTTTGAAATGTTGTTGTGCCGGCCATATGAAGTGCAGTTGCATAAAAGACGCATCGAAAAATTTGTGAAATTAACACCAAATTTAGCAGGAACATTTATTGCTATTTGCCATTCCACTGACTACCAAACCCGCGCGCCTTCCAACGGACTCAACGCTTGGGATCGCGTGCGGCAATCACTGTGAAAGGCATTTCTCGATGGGCAAGTCAATCGCGCTCCTTTTTGCGTGTGCGGCGCTAATTATCCTGGCAGGCTCTTTCGTTGCTCCAGGTTCTGTCGCAGCGGTCAAGGGCGACTGCTCGCCGGCCTACGGCGTCGATCCTTGCTCGACGGCTTCGATCAGCCACTGACGAAAAGGCCGGCCTTGGCGCCGGCATTGTTATCAAGACAAGCAGCGGTCGGAACGTCGGAAGCAGGACGTTCCCAAATGAACGCTCAGTCGTGCCGGCCTCAAAATTGGCTGGCGTTTATCCTCTCGATATTGCGATCTTAAAAAATCGGCGCCTGCCGATGATCCCATGTCTGTTCGCGAGATCCGTCGTCCGGAATCGCGTAAAACAAAATGCATTCGCGCCTGGGCACTGCGCGAATGCAATGTGTTGGGAATGCCTCAGGCGATCAAGCCGGTTGCGGCCATGCCGAGCAGCAGGGCGCCGAGAATGATGCGGTAGACGGCAAACAGCGTGAACCGGTTGCTTCTGATATAGGCGAGCAACCATTTGACGGCGATGAAGGCGACGATCGTGGACACGACGAAGGCGATGCCGAGTGCCGTCCAGTCTTCATTTGCCGCTCCGCCGTCCTTGAACGTCTTCAGCAGTTCATAGCCGCTGGCGGCGTACATCGTGGGAATGCCGACGAGAAAGGCGAATTCCGTCGCCGCTGCGCGGTTGCCGGTGCCGGCGAGCATGGCGACGAAGATCGTGGCGCCGGAGCGCGACGTTCCCGGGAAGATGCCGGCAACGATCTGGGCGATACCGACCAGAATGGCGACGAGCCAGGTGATCTCTTTATGGGGAGCTTTGCGCGCCGCAGCCCATTCGGCAAAGATCATCCAGATACCGCCGATGATCAGCGCCCAGGCGATCGGCGTCGCCGTCTCCGGAAGTTCGAAACCGAGCTTCTTGACGACGAGCCCCAGAATTGCGGTGATGAGAAAGGCGACGATCAGCTTGGCGGCATAATCGCGGTTCTCCGGCTGGCGCCAGCCGAGCACCAGATCCAACAGGCGGCGCCAGTAGATGATGGTGACGGCGAGGATGGCGCCGGCCTGGATGACGATATTGAACATGTCCGACCGGTGTCCGAGCCATTGCTCGGCAATGATCAGGTGGCCGGTGCTCGAGATCGGGAGAAATTCGGTGATCCCCTCGATGACGCCGAGAATTGCAGCATTGATATAATCCATACATTGTCTCCGGTTTAAAGTGCGGGCGGGCCTGAGCGCTTGGGCCGATCAGGCTGCCGCTTTCATTCGTTCGTCAGACCGTGGTTCGCCATCGCCAGATGGCGTAAAATCCGATTCGCTTGTATTGGCGGGGCCAAGCTCCTATAGCTTCAACCAATGAGTCATGACTAGGGCGCTATAAACGAGCTGCCACACAGTCCTGTAACAGCAATCACAAAGCCCGAGTATCGATGCCCACGCTTTATCATCATCCCATGTCATCCGCATCTCGCTTCGTCCGGCTGATCCTGGCGGAATACGGCTATCAGGCGGATCTGATCGAGGAGCAGACATGGGAAAAGCGCCGGGATTTCCTGGCGCTCAACCCGGCCGGCACCCTGCCTGTCTATGTCGACGACAGCATGCGGGCGCTCTGCGGCGCAACCGTCATTTCCGAATATCTGGACGAGACGCACGGTGTGCTGAAACGCGACCGGCGGCTGCTCGCCGAGGACCCTTTCCAGCGCGCGGAAATCCGCCGGCTGAGCGAATGGTTCATGCAGAAGATGGAAAACGACGTGACCAAGCCGCTCGCTCGCGAGCGTGTCTACAAGTTGCAGATGACATCAGATCAGGGCGGCGGAGCGCCGGATTCGAAGATTTTGCGCACGGCCCGCGCGAATATCCGCCAGCATATGCGCTATCTCACCTGGCTTGCCGGCTCGCGCCAGTGGCTGGCGGGCGAGCGGATGAGCTATGCCGATCTTGCCGCCGCCGCTTCGATTTCGATCCTCGATTATCTCGGCGAAATCGAGTGGGCGGACTCCCCCGTCGTCAAGGACTGGTATCAGCGGCTGAAATCGCGCCCCTCCTTCCGGCCGATGCTGACCGAGCGGGTGCGCGGCCTGACACCGGTTTCGCATTATGCCGATCTGGATTTCTGACGAGGGCTCTCCATGCCCGAAGCCGATAGACGAGATGACAAAGAGCGTCGCCGCCGCGACAATTTGACCGAGTTCGTACGGGCGGAATCTGCCGCCAAGGGCTTCGATCTCTGCCGTATCACGCGACCGGACGCGATCCCGCAAGCAAAGCAGCGTCTCGGGGAGTTCATCGATGCCGGGCGCCACGGGACGATGGAGTGGATGGCGGAGACGCGCGACCGGCGCGGCGATCCCCGGACACTCTGGAGCGAGGTGAAATCGGTCGTCGTCTTCGGCCTCAATTATACACCCGAGGAAGATCCGCGCGGCATCCTTGAGAAGCCCGACAAAGCGGCCATCTCCGTCTATGCCCGCAACCGCGATTATCACGACGTCATCAAGGGCCGGCTGAAGGAGATCGCCACGCGTTTTGCGGCGCGGGCCGGCGCCGACGTGAAGGTGTTCGTCGATACCGCGCCCGTCATGGAAAAGCCGCTGGCGGCGGCAGCCGGCTTGGGCTGGCAGGGCAAACACACCAACCTCGTCAGCCGCACGCATGGTTCCTGGCTGTTTCTCGGTACGATGTTCACGACCGCCGATCTTGCCGTCGACGCCGAGGAGACCGATCATTGCGGCTCCTGCCGCGCCTGTCTCGACGCCTGCCCGACCGCCGCCTTTCCGGCGCCTTACCAGATCGACGCACGGCGCTGCATTTCCTATCTCACCATCGAACACAAGGGGCCGATCGACCCCGACCTGCGGGTGCTGATCGGCAACCGCATCTATGGCTGCGACGACTGTCTTGCCGCCTGTCCCTGGAACAAGTTCGCGAGTGCGGCCTCCGAGATGAAGCTGCAGGCGCGGAAAGACCTGAAGGAGCCGTCGATCGCCTTTCTGCTGACGCTTGACGATGCTGCCTTTCGCGCCTTCTTCAGCGGCTCGCCGGTAAAGCGGATCGGCCGCGACCGTTTCGTCCGCAATCTGCTCATCGCTGCCGGCAATTCCGGCGAGACGGCGCTGATTGCTCAATGCCGCCTGCTCGCCGGCGATGCCTCGCCGGTGGTGCGTGCCATGGCGGTCTGGGCGCTTTCGCGGCTGATGGAGGCTGGCGAATTCTCTCTCTTTGCCGCACAAAGGGCTGATGAGAGCGATGGCGACGTGTTGAACGAATGGCTGATGGCAGGAGCGGGCTGATGCATGTGATGATCTTTGGCTGCGGTTATTCCGGCACGGCGATCGCCAGGGCCTTCGCCGGCGACGGCGTACGCATTTCCGGCACCACGCGCTCGGCGGAGAAGATGGACGCGCTCGGTCAAGCCGGCATCGAGGCCTATCTCTTCGACGGCGAGACCTTGGACGAAGGGCTCATCCAGGCTTTGGCCGATGTCACTCATCTCGTGCAGTCGATCGCGCCCGGAAAGGCCGATCCGCTGCTGCGGCTGCTCGGCGAAGACAGCGCAAGCCTGCTGCCCAGCCTCGAATGGATCGGTTACCTCTCCACCGTCGGCGTCTATGGCGATCACAAGGGTGCCTGGATCGACGAGGAAACGCCCTGCGTGCCCGTGTCCGCGCGCTCGAAGGAGCGGCTCGAGGCGGAAGCGGGCTGGCTGGCCACGGGCAGGCAGCGTGGCGTGCCGGCAGCGGTGCTCCGCCTTTCCGGGATTTACGGGCCGGGCCGCAATGCCTTCTGCAATCTGGAAAAGGGCACGGCGCGGCGGCTGATCAAGAAAGACCAGGTGTTCAACCGCATCCGGGTCGAGGATATCGGCGCGGCGACCCGCTTTCTGTCCGACCACAGCCTCGGCGGCCTCTATAACATCACCGACAACCGGCCTGGGCCGCCGCAGGATGTGATTGTCGAGGCAGCACGGCTGATGGGTGTCGAACCGCCGCCGGAACAGGCCTTCGAAACAGCCGAGCTGACGCCGATGGCGCGCTCCTTCTACGGCGAGAACAAACGGGTTTCGAATGCGAAACTCAAGGCGGCCGGCTTCGAATTCTCCTTTCCCGACTACCCGATGTCACTTGCGCAATTGTGGCAGGGCGGACGCTGGCGCAGTTAGACAAGGCCCGCTTGAGGCGGCCGGGTTATCACCCGGAATGAGTAGGAAATTCCTACTTTCTGCGTTTGGCAGAACAATTCTCGCCGCATATCATGGTTAACGGCCTTTGAATTTGCGCAAATGTGGCAGCAAATATGGCGAAGCCCGAAAAAATATTTCGTGATTTTTGTGAAGGCCGGGAAATTTAAAACTTCTTCGGAAAAATCATTTGAATTTTAGCTGATTTCATTGCGTTTTTTCCACATTCTGCCGCACGCGGCAAATTCTCATATTTTATCAATGGCCTCACAAATATTACAGACTGTAATATTCCGTGATCGAACGCGGCACTTTTTCGCCATTTTTCGACGGATTTAAGCCCCGCCGCCTGCAAGGGCGTTGAGTTCAATAGTTGAGGGATACTCTGTTTTGAAGAAAATAAGCCGTTCTATTATCGCTGCCGCAACTATTGCAGCCTGCTCTTCCTTGCTTCCGGCGGAGAGTTTTGCTGGAAATGGCTGTGGCGGTGCTTCGTGGTACGCACTTCACTCCAAAACTGCTTCCGGGGAACGTATGAACCCTGCCGTCTTGACTGCCGCACATCGTTCGCTCGCTTTCGGCACCAAGGTGAAGGTCACCAACCGCAACAATGGCCGCACCGTCGTCGTTCGCATCAACGATCGCGGTCCGTTCATCCGCGGCCGGGTGCTGGATCTGTCGCGCGCCGCCGCGCAGAATATCGGCATGGTGAGCTCCGGCACGGCGAAGGTCTGCTACCAAGTGATCAGCTAAAGCTGACAGCCAACAACCGGCTGCGCCGTCAGCGGCGCTTGCTCTTGCCGCCAATCGCGGTTACCACGCGGTTGAGACTTGTGAACAATCCATCCCGCGACTGTCGCGGCTGACGGGATCCTTCGCAGGCATGGCAACAGGAGACTTGTGAATGCGTCTGGGCGGCCGCCTCGAAGGGGCGATTTCTGTGCTCGCGGACATCGATGCCCGCAAGCGGCCTGTCGCCGACGCGCTGAAGGACTGGGGCCTTGCGCATCGTTTCGCCGGCTCCGGCGATCGTGCTGCCATCGGCAACATCGTCTACGACGCCCTGCGCATGCGGCTTTCCCATGCCTGGCTGATGGATGACGACAGCGCCACAGCGATTGCCCATGCCGTCATGTTCCGCCAATGGGGTTTTACGCCAGACAGTCTTGCCGCCGAACTGGCGGATGACAAGTTTGCGCCGGCGCCGCTTTCGGCCGAGGCCCTCTCGGCCTTCGAAAGCCGCTCGCTCGGCGATGCGCCGCCGCATATCCGCGGCGATATTCCCGAATGGGTTCAATCCTCCTTCGAACAGGCTTTCGGCGCCGGCTGGCTTGCCGAGGCACAGGCGCTTGCCGCCCGCCCAACACTCGATCTGCGCGCCAATATCCTGAAATCCTCCCGCGACAAGGCCGTCAAGGCGCTCGAAAGGTCAGGCGCGCAGGCGGCGAAGATCGCCCGCTACGGCATCCGGATTGCCGCCGGCGAAGGCGCCTCGCGTCTTCCCAACGTGACAGCCGAGCTTTCGTTCCAGAAAGGCTGGTTTGAGGTTCAGGACGAGGGTTCGCAGATCGTCGCCGATCTGGTGCTCGCGAGGGACGGCGAACAGGTTCTCGATTATTGCGCCGGTGGCGGCGGCAAGACGCTCGCCATGGCCGCGGCCATGCAGAACAAGGGACAGGTTCACGCCTATGACGCCGACCGCAAGCGGCTGGCGCCGATCATCGAGCGGCTGAAGCGGGCGGGCACGCGCAATGTCCAGGTGCATGACGACGCCAAAGCGCTCTCCGGCCTTGCCGGGCGCTGCGACAAGGTGCTGGTCGACGCGCCCTGCACCGGCACCGGCACATGGCGCCGCCGCCCCGACACCAAATGGCGGCTGACGGCAAAGAACCTCGACGAACGCACCGCCCAGCAGCAGGACGCGCTGGCGCAGGCGAGCGGTTTCGTCAAACCGGGCGGCGAGCTGATCTATGTCACCTGCTCGGTACTGCCTCAGGAAAACGAGGAACAGGTGCGCCGCTTCACCGCCGGCAATCCCGATTTCCAGATCGTCAGCGCCCTGCCCGCCTGGGACGGCCTGTACGGCAAAGACGCCCCGCGCCCGCATTCTTCCGACGGCCTGACGGTGACGCTGACGCCGGCTTCCACCGATACGGACGGCTTCTTCTTCTGCCGCATGCAGCGCAAGGACTGACGCGGCCTGGCAAAAGCCAACAATGAATGAAGACACCTGCGGCGCAATGACGCTGCGCGGCGTCGGTTGCTGCCGGTTTTTCATGCAGATGCCGATCAAAGGAAACCGGTTTGCCGGCGGCAATCCATCCTTAAAACCATTCCAAACTAGAGCGTTTGACACCAGTTTACTTTTGCGCGAAGAGACGGAGCCCGATTACAGCGCCGCGCGTCTTATCAGACGCGCAAAGGACGCTGTAACATTTTTGAATTGGCGCATCGTGCTTTCCGAAATCGATTCCGATTTCGGGCCGATGCGCTCGACGGAAAATCCCGTCACAGGAGAGGATTATGAAGCTCAACCGCAAATTCCGCGCAGCCGTGCTGGCGATTGCCCCCGCCGCCCTGCTCGCCCTGCCCGCCCATGCCGAGACCGATGCCGCCGCCGTGGTCAAACACTATGCCGACGTGGCGCATGCGAAATACGAGGACTCGCTGACGACGGCCAAGGCGCTCGACGCCGCCATCGACGCCTTTCTGAAGGCCCCGACCGATGCAACGCTGAAAGCCGCCCGCGACGCCTGGATCAAGGCCCGCGTTCCCTACCAGCAGACGGAAGTCTATCGCTTCGGCAATCCGATCGTCGACGACTGGGAAGGCAAGGTCAACGCATGGCCGCTCGATGAAGGCCTGATCGATTATGTCGATGCCTCCTACGGCACCGAGAGCGACGAAAATGCGCTCTATGTGGCCAATGTCATCGCCAACAAGACGATCAAGATCGACGGCAAGGATGTCGACGCTTCGAAGCTGACGCCGGAATTCCTCTCCGGGACGCTGGCTGAGGCCGGCGGCATCGAAGCCAATGTGGCGACCGGCTATCACGCCATCGAATTCCTGCTCTGGGGCCAGGATCTGAACGGCACCGGACCCGGCGCCGGCGACCGCCCGGCAACGGATTACGATCTCAAGAATTGCACGCACGGCAATTGCGACCGCCGCGCCGAATATCTGAAGTCCGCCTCCACCCTGCTCGTCTCCGACCTTCAGGAAATGACCGACAACTGGAAGCCGGACGGCGCTGCGACGAAGAACGTCGAAGCCGATCCGAAGGCCGGCCTCGTTGCGATCCTGACGGGCATGGGTTCGCTCTCCTACGGTGAGCTCGCCGGCGAGCGCATGAAGCTCGGCCTGCTGCTGCACGATCCGGAAGAAGAGCATGACTGCTTCTCCGACAATACCTACAACTCGCATCTCAACGACGCGATCGGCATCGCCGCCGCCTATACCGGCAACTATACCCGCGTCAACGGCACCAAGCTCAGCGGTCCGTCGCTGCACGATCTCGTCGCCGCCAAGGACAAGGCGCTCGATGCCGAAATGGAAGGCAAGCTCAACAAGACGCTCGATGCCATGAACGCCATGGCCAAGCGCGGCGAGACGGTCGAGAAGTACGACCAGATGATCGGCGAGGGCAACAAGGAAGGCAATGCCGTCGTCCAGGCCGCCATCGACGGGCTGGTCGACCAGACGAAATCGGTACAGCGCGTTATTGCCGCACTCGATCTCGGCACGGTTCAGCTTGAAGGTTCCGACAGCTTGGATAATCCTAACGCCGTCTTCAAATAAGCAAAAGGCGGGCCGCTTCGACAGCCGGAGCGGCCCGGACTCTGAAATGCGATTTGTTACTTCCCTCATTCCTGTGCTCGTCACAGGAATCCAGCCACGGCGCGTCCGCGCCGTGAATGAGTCGGCCAAAGGGAAGTCTTCTGCGCCCAAGGACTTGGGCGCGCTGGATTCCTGTGACATCCCTCGGGCAAAGCCCGAGGAAGGGAATGAGGGAGAAGCAGTGGAAGCGCGTGCTGGCACCCTAGAGCTTGCCGCACGGCATCATCGCCACCTATCCTTCCGCGTTGCCACTTTCGCGGCCCTTGCGGCAGCGCCTGTGGCTCTTGCCGCCGGTTTCGATCTCCCGACGACACGCGCGGACCTTTCCGAGGCCGATCTGAAACGCGTCGCCGATGTGACGCGGCCGACCGAGGATTTTACCAAGGCCGAACAATATGAAGCGATGCAGGCGGGTGCGACGACCTCGATCGACCCGGTCACCGACGACAGTTTCTCGCATATTTCGGCCAACATCCCCTTCGAGGAAGAGCAGAATTTCAAGCTCGGCAATGCGCTGTTCCGCAAGCTCTGGGTTTCCGCTCCCTCCTCGACGCAGGCCTCCGATGGCCTCGGGCCGCTGTTCAACGCCCGCTCCTGCATGAGCTGTCATGTCAATGACGGCCGCGGCAAACCGCCGGAAGGCGGCCCGAGCGCCGTCTCGATGTTCCTGCGGCTTTCCCGCGCAGCCAGAACACCCGAGGAAGAAAAGGCGATCGCGGGCGCTGACATTCTCAATTTCCCCGATCCGGTCTATGGTCACCAGCTGCAGGATCTTGCCGTTCCTGGCCTTGCCGCCGAGGGCCGGATGACGATCCGCTATGACCAAGAGACGGTGACACTTGGCGACGGCGAAACCGTGCCGCTGCGCCGCCCGCATTATGCGGTGGCTAACCTTGCCTACGGGCCGCTCGATCCGGCGACGACGATTTCGGCGCGGGTTGCCCCTGCGATGATCGGCCTCGGGCTGATCGAGGCGATCCCCGCGGCCGATCTCCTTGCCCATGCCGATCCCGACGATGCCGATGGCGATGGCATATCAGGCAAGGCAGCGATCGTGCGCGACCACCGCAGCGGAAAGATCGCGCTCGGCCGCTTCGGCTGGAAGGCGCAGAACGCCACGGTGCGCGACCAGAATGCCGACGCCTTCGCCAATGATATCGGCATCTCCACGCCCGACCATCCGAATGCGCATGGCGATTGCACCGAGGCGGAAAAGAAATGCCTCGATATGCCGACCGGCGTGCAGAAACGCCTGGGCGACGAGGAAGCACCAGGGTCTATTCTCGACCTCGTGACCTTCTATTCCGAAAATCTTGCCGTTCCCGCGCGCCGCAAAGCGAGTTTCCCCGAGACGCTGCGGGGCAAGCGGATCTTCTACGAAACCGGCTGCATTTCCTGCCATGTGCCGAAATTCGTCACCCGCCGGGATACATCAGACAAGGCGCAGTCCTTCCAGCTGATCTGGCCCTATTCCGATTTTCTCCTGCACGATATGGGCGACGGGCTTGCCGACGGACAACAGGTCGGCCTTGCAAGCGGACGTGAATGGCGCACGCCACCGCTATGGGGTATAGGACTGACCCGGACGGTCAGCGGACACAGCTTTTTCCTGCATGACGGCCGTGCGCGGGATCTCACCGAGGCGATCCTGTGGCATGGCGGCGAAGCTGAAAAGGCCCGCAACGCTTTCTCCTCCCTGTCGAGAGATGACAGGGCGGCCCTGATTACATTCCTGGAGTCACTTTGATGCGCCTTTGGCACCCCCTGCTCTGCCTCACTCTGATCGGCCTCGCCACACCGGCCGCCGCCCAGACCGCCGCTCCTCCGGCAGGGCTGAACGAGGATGCCGTTCCCGCCGTCATGCAGCGCGCCGTCGACGAGGTGATCCGCCCCGGCTATCGCAACATGCAGCAATCGTCCGCCCGGCTGACGACGGCAATGAAGGACCTTTGCGCCGACGGCACGCAGCAGTCGCTCGACAAGGCGAAATCCGCCTTCGACGATACGATCCGCTACTGGTCGATCATCGAGATCGTGCAGACCGGACCGGTTATCCAGGACAATCTCTTCGAGCACATCCTGTTTTATCCCGACCGCAAGGGGGTCGGCCTGAAACAGGTGCAGGCGCTGATCGCCAAGGCCGATCCGAAGGATGCGACGGTCGATGCGATTGCCGGCAAGAGCGTCGCCTTGCAGGGCCTGACGGCACTGGAATACGTGCTTTACGGCAATGGCTCCGACGATCTCGTCAAGCAGAAGGGCGGTTTCCGCTGCCTCTACGGCCAGGCGGTCGCCGGCAATATTCAGCGGGAGGCCGGCGAGATCGTCGCCGCCTGGGAAAAACCCGACGGCGTGCAGGCGAGCTGGAAACATCCCGGCCCGCAAAGCAACGATTTCATGGACAACAAGGAAGCCGTGACGGCACTGCTCGGCATTCTCGTCCACGGTGCGGAAAATGTCCGCGACCAGCGGCTCGAACAATTCTACAAGGGCAAGGACACCGCGCCGCGTCCGCGCATGGCAATCTACTGGCGTTCCAAGAATACCTGGAAATCGATGGCCGCCAATATCGACGGCCTGCGCACGCTCTGGCAGAAGGCCGGCATGGCCGAGCTTCTGCCGCCGGACAAACAGGCCGTCGCCGCCTCGATCGACGAGGACTTCAAATCGCTGCTCGACAGCGTGCCGAAGCTCAACCCCGACATCGACGCCGCCGTGAGCGATGCGGAGAAGGCCAAACTCGATACGCTGCTTGCCGAGAGCCGCGACCTGATCACCAGGATCAGCGACGAATATGGCGCGGCGATCGGTCTTTCGGCCGGCTTTTCCTTTTCGGATGGAGACTGAAGCGATGATACGAAGTGCCGCAATCGATCGACGCAGCTTCGTCAAGGCGGCCGGGATCGGCTTCCTTGCGGCCTTGACGCCAAAGTCGCTTCTGGCCCTGGAGCAGGCCGATGCGGTCTATGCTTCGGGCATTCGTGCCGCCGACGGCTCCTATGCGGTTGCGACCGTGACGGAGCGCGGCGAGGTCGTCGATCAGGTGGCACTTCCGGCCCGGGCGCACGGCATGGCCTTCAGTGCGATCACCGGCATGACCGTCGCCTTCGCCCGCCGACCCGGCACCTATGCGATGATTTTCGATGCTCGCAATAAGCGCGAACCGATCGTCATCAGTTCTGCGGAGGGCCGGCATTTCTACGGCCATGGCGCCTTTTCCCCCGACGGCCGCGTGCTCTACGCCAGCGAGAACGACTTCGACGGCAATCGCGGCATGATCGGCCTCTACGACGCCACCGACCGCTTCAGCCGCATCGGCGAATTCGAAACCTACGGCATCGGTCCGCACGACATGACGGTTTCCGACGACGGACGCCTTTTGATCGTCGCCAATGGCGGCATCGAGACACATCCGGATTTCGGCCGCACCAAGCTCAATCTCGGGGCGATGCAGCCGTCGCTGGCGCTGATCGATGCGGCGACCGGGGCACTGGTCGAAAAACACATGCTGCCGGCGCAATGGGCCCAACTCTCCACCCGCCATGTCGATCTCGACGATAAGGGCCGCATCTGGTTTGCCTGCCAGTACGAAGGCCACCGCAAGGACCTGCCGCCGCTTGTCGGCCATTTCGCCAAGGGAGAGGATCTGTCCTTCATCGACCTGCCGGAAGAGACGACGCGCAGGCTTGCCAATTACGTCGGCGCAATCGCCGTCAACCGCAGCGAAGGCCGCGTCGGCGTAACGTCGCCGAAAGGCGGCGCCTCGGTGACCATCGATGCGAGGTCGGGCAAGGTGCTGGCCGAGACGACCATCCCGGATGCCGCGGGCATCGCGCCGGCAAGAAGCGGCTTTGCCGTTTCCTCCTATGACGGCGATTTCCTCTCCACCCGCAGCGATGTCGCCTGGGACCAGCACATCGTGCGGATCACTTAACGGCCGCGCGCATAGGCCTTCTGCTCGGCACTGACGCTTGATGCGGCGGCCCTTGCCGCCTCATGCAGCCATTCAGGTCCCCTGGCCTGCAAGTCCTGCAGGATCGCGGCTGCCGCCGACGCATCGTCGGAATGGCAATTGGCGATCTCGAAGCCCATCAGATCGAGCATCGTCGGCGAAAGCAGGACCTCCGGGTGCTTGTCGATCTCGATCTTGCGGCTGTTCGGCGAAAGCCGGCGCACGAGAATACGGCCGGAGACGCCATAATGGGGATCGGTTGAGCGCGCCCGCCCGCCGGCAATTTCGCCCGCGTGGATCGCCACGTCCTGCGGCCTGTGGCGAAGCGACCAGGCCGAGGGCAGCAGCGCCTTCGCCTCGCGCAGCACCGGGCCGCCCCGCCATTCGGCGTAAGCGACGAAACGCGGCCGGCCAAGGCTGCCGGTGCCGGCGCTGCGTGGCTTGGCCACGAAGGGTCCTGAGCCGGGCGGCAGTGCATCGGCGAGCGCCT
Source organism: Rhizobium sp. CIAT894 (assembly GCF_000172795.2). Taxonomy (NCBI): domain Bacteria; kingdom Pseudomonadati; phylum Pseudomonadota; class Alphaproteobacteria; order Hyphomicrobiales; family Rhizobiaceae; genus Rhizobium; species Rhizobium sp. CIAT894. Next base: position 329,369 of record NZ_CP020947.1, on the reverse strand, counting down.
TTGTGTAGGCGGCGGGCGCCTCGGTCTTGCCCGGCGTCAACATCTCGTATTTTTCCCAGAATTCCCGACGTTCGGAATTCGGCAGCATCAGCGCCTTGCGCAGCCATTTGTGATCGCGTTCGAGGATCACAGGCAGCGGATTTTCAAGGCCCCGGCGATAGCCGCCGAGGATCAGTTCGCCGATCATCCGGACCGAGGGGCCGTCGCCGCCCCGGGCCAGGATGGCGCTTGCCGCAAGGCGAACGAGATCCAGCGCATAAGGCATGACAGCCGCATCGTCGAAATCATTGACGCCCCAGACGAGCCGGCCCTCGGCATCGCGCCAGGTGCCGAAATTCTCCAGATGCGTATCGCCGATCGCCAGCACCTCGGGCGCGCCTGCGAGCTCCGGGCGGATATCGAGAATGATTTCGCACCAGCGCCAATAGGTGGCGCGCAGGAAGACGAAATCGTCGCTGCGCATCTTCTCGTGCTTCTCGCGGAGATCGTCCTCGACGAGATCGCCATCGAGTTCGCCGGCCAGCCAGCTCTCGAAATTCCGCACCGATTGCGATATCGTCGTCATCCGCCGGCGCTCCGTCGTTTCAAGATCCAGAGCATGTCGCGCAAAAGTGTGCAGCGGTTTTGCCAGGCAAAGCGCGAAGCGCTTTTGCCGCAACGACATGCGTAAAACAAAGACCTAAAGCGCGAGGAGCGAATCTGAAAGATCGCGATGCGCTTTAACGCGGAGAATACCCGCTGAGCGCGAAGCTGCAATCGTCTTCGCACCGGCTTGCACAGCGATCGAAAGTCGAAAGGTGGCCTGGGCGACACGCCGCGCGCTTTCCGCCGCCGCCCAGACCGATTTCGGCAATGTGCAGCTTGTCGAATCCGGCCCGCCATGCCACTTTCGCCGCTGCAAGAGGGGCAGACATGAGCGAGACTGACAGGGGCGATTTCCGCGCGCGAATCCGCCGTAATTTTGCGCGGCAGGCGGCGATGGAGACGATCGGCGCGGAACTGACACGTGTCGAACACGGCGTCGTCGAGATCGAGCTCCCCTTCGACGTCAAACTGACACAGCAGCACGGCATCCTGCATGCGGGCATCATTTCCGCCGCGCTCGATTCGGCCTGCGGTTTTGCGGCCTACAGCGTCATCGACCCCGAAGCCTCGATCCTGACGATCGAGTTCAAGGTCAATCTCATGTCGCCGGGGCGTGGCGATCGTTTCCTGTTTCGCGGGGAAATCACCAAACCCGGCTCCACCATTATCGTCGCCGACGGGCGAGGCTACGCGATCAGCGACGGGCCGGCGAAACTCATCGCCTCCATGACCGGAACTATGATGGTGATCCGCGGTAGGGAAGGAATTACGGGATGAAGTTCGAACTGAAATCGGTCGCAGGGAAATCCATCCTTTTCGTCATGGCGGCCGAGGCCGAATACGGTCCCTTCCTGCGTTCGCGCATCGAACCCTTGATGACCGGCGTCGGCCCGGTCGAGGCAGCTGTTGTGCTGACTAAGACGCTGGCGCGTCTCGATGCGGCCGACGATCTGCCCGATCTCGTCGTTTCCCTCGGCTCGGCCGGCTCGGCAAAGCTGGAGCAGACGGAAATCTATCAGGTGACCTCGGTTTCCTACCGCGACATGGACGCCTCGCCGCTCGGCTTCGAAAAGGGCCGCACACCCTTCCTCGACCTGCCGGCGGTGATCGAGCTGCCGCTGCGCATTCCGGGCATTGCCGAAGCCAGCCTTTCCACCGGCGGCAACGTCATCTCAGGTGCGGCCTATAGCAATATCGACGCCGACATGGTCGATATGGAGACCTTTGCGGTGCTGCGCGCCTGCCAGGGCTATAAGCTGCCGCTGATCGGCCTTCGCGGCATTTCCGACGGCGCGGTCGAGCTGCAGCATATTTCCGGCTGGACCGAGTATCTGCACATCGTCGACCGCAAGCTCTCCTACAGCGTCGACAGCCTGTTCACGGCGCTGGAGGACGGGGTTTTCTGGTTCTGAACCCTCGATGCCGCCGCACGTCCTTTCAGGCGCGCGAGGGACAATCGGAACAATAAAAACCCGACGCCGCCGATTTCCCGGATTGCCAGGCGAAGCGCTTTTCATTAAAGCCTCGCCATGACCCAGACAGCACATCCCGACTCCGTTCTCATCGTCGATTTCGGCAGCCAGGTGACCCAGCTCATCGCACGGCGCGTGCGTGAGGCCGGCGTCTATTGCGAAATCGTTCCCTTTCAATCGGCCGAAGAGGGCTTCAAGCGCCTGCAGCCGAAAGCCGTGATCCTGTCCGGCAGCCCGGCTTCGACGGTGGACGAGGGATCGCCGCGGGCGCCCCAAATCATCTTCGACAGCGGCCTGCCGGTCTTCGGCATCTGCTACGGCCAGCAAACGATGTGCATGCAGCTCGGCGGCAAGGTCGAAAGCGGCCATCACCGCGAATTCGGCCGCGCCTTCCTCGAAGTCGACAAGGACTGCCAGCTGTTCGAGGGCCTCTGGTCCTCCGGCTCGCGCCACCAGGTCTGGATGAGCCATGGCGACCGCGTCACGGCGCTGCCCGAAGGTTTCGAGGTGGTCGCCACCTCTTCCAACGCGCCCTACGCCTTCATCGCCGACGAGACGCGCAAATATTACGGCGTGCAGTTCCACCCGGAAGTCGTGCATACGCCCGACGGCGCCAAGCTGATCGGCAACTTCATTCACAACGTCGCCGGCATCAAGGGCGACTGGTCCATGTCGGCCTACCGCCAGAAGGTGGTCGACGAGATCCGCAAGCAGGTGGGCGACAAGCGCGTCATCTGCGCGCTTTCGGGCGGCGTCGACAGTTCGGTCGCAGCACTGCTGATCCACGAGGCGGTCGGCGATCAGCTGACCTGCATCCTCGTCGACCACGGGCTGATGCGCAAGGACGAGGCGGCCAACGTCGTTGCCATGTTCCGCGAGCACTACAATCTGCATCTGCTGCATGTCGACGCCTCCGACCGTTTCATCGGCGAGCTCGAAGGCGTTTCCGACCCGGAAACCAAGCGCAAGATCATCGGCCGGCTGTTCATCGAAACCTTCGAGGACGAGGCGAAGAAACTCGGCGGCGCCGATTTCCTCGGCCAGGGCACGCTCTATCCCGACGTGATCGAAAGCGTTTCCTTCACCGGCGGCCCGTCGGTGACGATCAAATCGCACCACAATGTCGGCGGCCTGCCGGAGCGCATGAAGATGCAGCTCGTCGAGCCGCTGCGCGAACTCTTCAAGGACGAGGTGCGCGCGCTCGGCCGCGAACTCGGCCTGCCCGACAGCTTCATCGGCCGCCATCCCTTCCCGGGTCCGGGCCTTGCGATCCGCTGCCCCGGCGGCATCACCCGCGAAAAGCTCGAGATCCTGCGTGAAGCCGATGCGATCTATCTCGACGAAATCCGCAAGGCCGGCCTTTACGACGCCATCTGGCAGGCCTTCGCCGTGCTGCTGCCCGTGCAGACCGTCGGCGTCATGGGCGACGGACGCACCTATGAATTCGTCTGCGCGCTGCGCGCCGTCACCTCGGTCGACGGCATGACGGCGGATTTCTATCACTACGACATGGAATTCCTCGGCCGCGCCGCAACCCGCATCATCAACGAGGTGCGCGGCATCAACCGGGTGGTTTACGACGTCACGTCGAAGCCGCCAGGTACGATCGAGTGGGAGTGAGGGGTGAGTTGATCCCCTCCTCCGCCAAATTTCTTCGGGAAACGGGACGACTTCTTCATGACTGCCAGCAACCGCATCGTCCTCTCCAGCGACCACGCCGCCGTTGAGCTCCGACAGGCCATTGCCGCCCATATCGCGGCGCGTGGCTGGACCGTCGTCGACATCGGACCGATGACGGCGGAGAGCACACCCTATCCCAAGAACGGCGAAGCGGCAGCGCGGCTCGTCGCCTCCGGCGATTGCCGGTTCGGTATCATCCTGTGCGGCACCGGCCAGGGCATCATGATGGCAGCGAACAAGGTCAAGGGCATCCGCTGCGGGGTCTGCAGCGACACATTCTCAGCCCGCATGATCCGCCAGCACAACGACGCCAATATGCTGTCGATCGGCGTGCGCGTGGTGGGCCAAGGTCTGGCGCTCGATATCGTCGATGCGTTCCTGTCCGCCCAGTTCGAGGGCGGCCGGCATGCGACGCGGGTGGAGATGATCGAGGCGCTGGAAAGCTAGCGCCGCTTTCTTCTTCGTCGGGAGAAGATGGTTTCAGGAGCCAAGTTCCTGGCCGGTCTGGAGTGGACAAGAGCCTGCCCACTTCCAGCTCAGAGAGGACAAGCCACCGTCAACGTGCGCTATTTCAGCGGCAGAAACAGTCGGCCACCGCCTCATGTTCCGGCACCTCCGGGAAGAAGCTCAGCCGCTGGCAATAGATCGGGAAATCGCGTGCTTCCTCGCCGCTCGCCGGAAGCCAGTCGCGATAGACGTCGTGGTGCCCGGGCACCTCGCGCCCGAGGCGGCGACCGACCTCTCCGGCGTCGCCCACACCAAGGTCTATCTCCTCGCCTTCGAGGAAGAGCCGGCCAAGGCCCCGGACGCCGCCGCGCTGAAAGCGGCCATGGAAGCCCGTTTCCCCGGCCTCGGCATGGGTATCGCCCTCGATATCGGCTCGAAGGTCGCCAAAGGCGAAATGAAGTGGGGCTGAGTTGCCGGTGCATCCGCTGATGCAAGCGGATCGATACTTAACGAAACGCCTGCGGCTATCCGTTCGGCAGGTATTCGCGCCCAGCTCAAAACCAATTACAATTTAAAATCAGTTGATCTAGCCTTTTCCTATCGCTGCGCAGCCGAACTCACGCAGATGCCCCGTTCAAGAAAGGAAGCTGGTATGGCTAAGCTCGTCTTCGGGATGAACCAGTCGCTGGACGGCTACGTCGACCATACGAGGTTTGCGCCAAGTCCCACTCTCTTCCGCCACTTCATCGAGGCGGCTCAGAGGCAGGCAGGCAGCGTCTATGGCCGGCGAATATATGAGGTCATGCGCTATTGGGATGACGATCATCCCGAATGGGATGCAGAGAAACAGGCCTTCGCAGCGGCGTGGCGGAACCAGCCCAAATGGGTGGTCTCGCGCTCGTTGACGTCGGTCGGCCCCAACGCCAGCCTTGTTGGGGATGATCTCGAGGGCACGATCCGCGCGTTGAAGGCCGAGCGCGATGGGGAGATCGAAGTTGCCGGCCCAGACATGGCACAAAGCCTTACCGAACTCGGCCTGATCGACGAGTATCACATCTACCTGCATCCCGTCGTGCTTGGTCACGGTAAACCCTATTTCGCAGGACCCCGACCGCCGCTGCGCCTTGTGAGCCATGATCGGGTCGACGAGAATGTGATCAAACTGACCTATGTTCCTGCCTAATTTCAGGAGTCGCAAGTAAACTTGCCGATGAAGACGGAAGGCACACGGCCAGACGTGATCGCCGATGTCGGATCTTGTCGGCGCCACCCGTCCTTGGGTTAACACCCAAAGAGGAGAACGCCGTGAGAGACCTGATCCTGAAAATGTCCATATCGGTCGACGGCTTCGTCAGCGATCTGGATGGCCGAAACACATGGATGTTCGGCGCCGATCAAGAGGCGAAGGCCTGGGCCGTAGACTATATTTGGAACGCAAGCCTCCACATCATGGGCAGCCGCAGCTTTCTCGCCATGGCTCCCTTCTGGCCGACCTCCACCATGGCGTTCGCGCCGCCGATGAACCAGATTCCCAAGGCGGTCTTCTCGCGGCAGGGGGCTGATATTCTTGGGAAGGCGAAGGTGGCGCTCGACGACCTCGGCGCCAAGGCGGGGAATGGACAGTCGGCGGAGCCGCAGCCCGGCGCGGAGAGCTGGGCTAAAGCCTATGTAGCGAGCGGCGACCCTGCCGAGGAATCGCGGCGCTGAAAGCCGAGGAGGGCAAGCCGATCATCGCCCATGGCGGCGTGAGCTTCGCTCGCAGCCTGGTCGCCCTGGGACTGGTCGACCAGTTCGCCCTGATCGTGACCCCAGTGGCGCTCGGCAAGGGCCTGCCGTTGTTTTCCGAACTTAGCGCGCCACAGCCTCTCAAGCTGATGAGCTCGAAGGCCTTTCCCGGCGGTGCGGTGGCGCAGATCTATCGGCCGGTATGAACACGTCTGCGAAGGTTCAGGACGAGGCTCTCTTGAGTGCCTGCGCTTGCCTCAGCACGTGGGCCGGCCGAGGTTCAGTCACCACGGCCGGCCTTCCTCATGCATATTGGGATCCTTAGCCGGCTTCAGCGCCCATAGGTGACTTCAAGGGAGGCCTTGTCGAGCGTATTTGCCCTGACATAGAAGCCGACCATGGCGCCCGGCGCGGTATCGGGAAGCGGCAGTTTGTCGACCTTGAGTGCGTAGACGGTGAACTGGTAGTGGTGCGGCGCATCGCCGGCCGGCGGGCATGCGCCGCCATATCCCGACGTGCCGAAATCGGTGTGACCTTCCACGGCGCCTGCCGGAAGCTTCTTGTCACCGCTTGCGCCGGTGGCGATCTTCGAAGCGTCTGCAGGAATGTTGAACACCGACCAATGCCACCAGCCGGAGCCGGTCGGGGCGTCCGGATCGTAAGCCATGATGGCGAAGCTCTTGGTACCCTCCGGAGCGCCGGACCACACCAGTTCCGGGGAAATATTCTTGCCCGAGCAGCCGAAGCTGTTGAAGACCTGCGCATCGGCCATGACCTTGCCGGCGGTCAAATCCTTCGAGGCAAGCTTCATTTCGGCCTGAGCGGCGGTGGCGCCGAAGACGGACGCGGCGAGAAGGGCTGCTGTTATGAGACGCATGTTGTTTTCCTGCGGTTGACGATGCAGGAGACCTATCGTCAGCGGGCGAGCATATCTGCCCCGCTCTGCTCAACTTCTGCCCCGATCCGCTCAAAATTCTCAGGCCCGCTCCGCACGTGGCGCGGACTGACGCCAAAGCGCTCCTTGAAGCGGGCTGAGAATTGCGACGGCGAATCATAACCGACCTCAAGCGCAACCTGCGCCATCGGCAATGTTGTCGTCTGGACGAGCGCCAGAGCTCGGTTCATCCGGGTGTCGCTGAGGATCTCGCTGAAGCTGCTATTCTCGCCGGCAAGCCTGCGCCTCAACGTCGCTTCACTCATATTGAACGAGCGCGCCGCATGCCCCAGCGTCCAGTCGAAGGCCGTATCACTTTCAATCATCTGCCTTAGCCGATCCTCGAGCCGAGGACTTTGGAGTTGGCCCAGCACCGCTCCACTGAGCGCAAACCAGGTGATCAGCTCCATCAAACGAGCCTTGGCAATGACGCCGGGAAGCCTCGTCAGATTGCCGGGCTGACAGCAATAATCAAACAATGCCGCCGCTTCCTCCGGCAGGGTCGAGGCGCTTGCCGGGACAGGCCGCGACGGAACGGCGATCGATCTCATGCTGAGATAGGTCTCCTCGAAAAGCTGTCTGGGAACAGGAAGCGCCAGGGTCTGATACTTTTGCGGCGCCTTTGGAATATTCTCCATCGTCAGCGGCCTATAGTCGGGCAGCAGGCCATAGGCGCCCGCCTCAAGGCGCAAAGGCCTGTCATCCGCCATGACGATCTTCGTTCCCGATTGCACCTGTATCAACAAGGGGCTCGTATTGACGAGACGAAAAAAGCAAGCTCGCCCGCCCTGGCGGATCAAGGCCCTGGTCGGAATGGAAAAGACGTCGTCCAGCATATGGTCTCCGGCAACGGGATGGAGCAGCGCGACCGCTGTTCCCTTCAGGTGGGGATACCAAAACCGCATGCCAGCGGCAACCTTGGGGCCGGGGCACCAACCACATCAGGGATTGTCGGACCGTCCGGCACAAGCGACCAATGCGCACAGCTTCCGCGGCTGCCTCTGGTATCGGGATTCGAATCTGGATAGTTCTTCTGCGATGCCGCAGCCGACAAGCTTGGAAGAATGGCGCGCGAAAAACTGTATCGAATGGATGTACTTCGATGAAATCCAAGTCCCGAAACTTGAAGCCCACACCGAACCAGGAACCTAAACTGTCACGCACCCAGGCGCCGGCCGATTTATCGCCCATGGACTGGCAGCGCGGCCTGCGCCGCCAGTTCGGGAGGGGGCAAGCTTTTGGGCTTGAGAATCTCACCGACGAGCCGTTCTTCTCCGAATTCAGGGTTACCAATCCGGTTTCGAATTCCAGCTACCGCGTTGCCATTCGTGGCTTGGGCCCGTGGGGTAATTTCTGTTCATGCCCCGATTACTCCACCAGCGAACTCGGCACCTGCAAGCACCTCGAATTCACGCTTGCCAAGCTGGAAAAGAAGCGCGGTGCCAAGACGGCGTTCGCGCGGGGCTATCAACCGGCATTTTCCGAACTCTATCTGCGCAACGACGGTAAACGCCGCATCCATTTCCGTGCCGGAACGCAATGCCCACCGGCCGTGAAGGAGGCCGCGGCGGCCTTGTTCGACGCCGATCACGACGGCATGCTTGCCGAGGACCGCTTCGGCGAGTTGGAGCCTTTCATGGCCACAGCGTCCGGCAGCGACCACGAGCTCCGCGCCTATGACGATGCGCTCGATTTCATCGCCGGAAAAAGGGACGCGGAACGACGGGCCGCAAAGCTCGAACAGCTTTTTCCGCAAGGTGCCGGCGACATCGGGCTGCAGACGCTGCTGAAGGTGCCGCTCTATCCCTATCAGGCTGAAGGCGCGCTGTTTGCGGCGCAGGCCGGCCGAGCGCTGATCGGCGATGACATGGGACTGGGCAAGACCATACAGGCGATCGCCGCAACGGAAATCCTGGCGCGGCATTTCGGCGTCTCAAGAGTGCTGGTGATCTGCCCGACCTCGCTCAAATACCAGTGGCAAAGCGAGATCGCGCGGTTTTCGGGACGAGGCGGAGAGAATGCGGCACGCGTCATCAATGGTGGCCGGGCAGAGCGGCAGAAGGACTACGCGCTGGATGACTTCTGCAAAATCACCAACTACGAAAAACTCAAACCCGATCTCGACCTGATCACCGCCTGGGCACCGGACCTCGTCATCGTCGATGAAGCACAACGGGTAAAAAACTGGAACACCATTGCGGCGCGCGCCCTCAAAAGCATCGACAGCACCTATGCGATGGTCCTGACCGGGACGCCCCTGGAGAACAAGCTGGAAGAGCTGGTTTCCATCGTCCAGTTCGTCGATCAGCACCGTTTGGGACCAACCTGGAAGCTACTGCACGAGCATCAGGTCAAGGACGACGGCGGGCGTGTCATCGGTTATACCGGGCTCGAAAAAATCGGCCAGACACTGGCGCCTGTGATGATACGCCGGCGCAAGTCGGAGGTGCTGCGGCAATTGCCCAGCAGGACCGACCAGAACGTCCTGGTGCCGATGACCGAGGGGCAGATGCTCCACCACCAGGAAAACGCTGACATCGTGGCGAGAATCGTCCAGCGCTGGCACAAGACGAAGTTTCTTTCGGACAAGGACCAGCGCCGGCTGACCTGCGCGCTCCAGAATATGCGCATGTCGTGCAACAGCACCTATCTGCTGGACCAGGAAACCGATCACGGGGTGAAGGCAGACGAACTGGCAGCACTTCTGGGCGAACTGTTCGCCGACCCCGAAGCCAAAGCGGTGGTCTTCTCCCAATGGACCCGCACCCACGAGATCGTCATCCGCCGCCTCAAGGCGCGTGGGATCGGCTATGTCAGCCTCCATGGCGGTGTGCCGTCGGAAAAGCGTCCGGAACTGGTCGAGCGGTTTCGCAACGATCCCGATTGCCGCGTGTTCCTGTCCACCGAAGCCGGCAGCGCCGGGCTCAATCTGCAGAATGCCTCGACGCTGGTGAACATGGATCTGCCGTGGAACCCGGCGATCCTCGAGCAGCGCATCGCCCGCATCCATCGCATAGGCCAGGCGCGGCCGGTGCAGGTGATCAATTTCGTCTCAAAGGGCACCATCGAAGAGGGCATGCTTTCGGTTCTGGCGTTCAAGCGCTCTCTGTCGGCCGGAATTCTCGACGGCGGCCTCAGCGAGATTTCGCTCGGCGGCTCGCGCCTCAACCGGTTCATGAAGGAGGTGGAGAACGTAACCGGAAGCATGGGTGAAGGCCAGACCGTGGCGCCGGCCGAGGAGATGACGAACTTCGGCATCGCCGACGAGGCTGAATCCGGGGAAGGTTTCACAGCGGATGTCGAGGTCGATGCGGAAGCGAAGGTGGTGACGCCAACCGAAGCCGCCGCTCCGCCGCGCCAGGCCGCTTCCGATCCGTGGCAAGCCTTGGCCCAGATCGGCGCGCAGGTTGTTGCCGCTCTGGCGGCGGCCAACGATTCCGATGCGACGGCGCATCCATGGGTAGAGCGTGATTCGGCCACCGGCGCGCGAAGCCTGAAGATACCGCTGCCGCCGCCGGAAACAGCGGCGCAACTCGCCAATGCTCTTTCCGCGCTCGCCGACAGCCTGCGTGGCAGGATTGCGTGATCGGCGGCAGGGCGGGCTACGATGCGGTTAGGGAAGCCTGATATCAATTCGCAGAGATCCGCCGCGGCAACGAACCCTATCTACCGTCTGCCGGAAGCGCGGATATGGTCCACCAGCGATCGCAGCTTCAGCGGCTGCCGCTGGCGCCGGGGATAATAGAGATAGAAGCCCGGAAAGGGCGGACAGAAATCTTCGAGCAGCGGCACCAGCTCTCCACGATCGACATAGGGCCGAAAGGTTTCCACCATGCCGAAGGTGATGCCGGCTCCGGCACAGGCCATGCGGATCATCATGCCCATGTCGTTGGTGGTGACGGCGGGATCAACTGCGACGTCGAAGTCGCGGTCATTCTCGGTGAACTCCCAGCGATACGGCGCCGTATCGGGGCGCGGCCGCCATCCAATACAGGCATGGTTCTGCAGGTCGCGAGGGTGGCGGGGATGGCCGCGGCGCTCAAGATAGGTGGGGGATGCGGCCGCACATTGCCGCTGCTCTTCGGAGACGGAGATCGCGATCATATCCTGTTCGATCACTTCGCCGAGCCGCACACCCGCGTCGAAACCGGCCTCGACGATATCGAATTCCTCATCACTGATGGTAATATCGAGCTTGATCTCAGGGCAGGCTTGCATGAAGCCGGCCAACAGCGTGCCGGACAAAAAGCTCTCGGCGATCGAGGAGACGGCGATCCTCAGCAGGCCGCTCGGCCGGGCCTGCATGTCCCGCACGGTCTGCACCGCATCCTTGACCTGCCGCACTGACGGGCGAACCGCCTCGAAGAACACTTCGCCGGCTTCGGTCAGGCTGACGCTGCGCGTCGTTCGCTGAACCAGGGCGGCGCCGACCCGATCCTCCAAGCGCTGCAAAGCCTGGCTGACGGCGGAGCGAGTGACGCCAAGCCGCTCGCCGGCGAGCCGGAAGTTGCGCGCTTCCGCCACGGCGAGAAAGACCGAAATGCCTTCGAGATCATCAATCATTGGTTAGCAATACTAACCAAAGCATCTTCGATTGGCAACTTAATCGCTGTTCCCGGAAGCGCTATCTCTATGTCCGGTCACAGCGAAGCAATGGCCGAACCCATGCATCAACAAGCGAGAATATCATGCAGCAACATCCCTATGTCGGCATGTGGGTGACGAATGATGGCCGGATCCGCCACGAACTTCTGGCCGATGGCCGTTACGACGAAGCCCGCGGCAACCGGGAAAGCGCCTATCGAGGCCGTTACGAAATCACAGGAAACCACATCGAATATTGGGACGATACCGGCTTCACCGCCGACGGCGATTTCGTCGACGGCAACACACTGCATCATGGCGGCATGGTGTTTCGCCGCAAGGGACATGCCGCCTGACGCGGCAATCTCAAGCAGGAAAACCGCGTCCAGCTGACCGCCCAGAAAACGCTCAACGAACCAATGGAGCTTGAAATGTCTGATATCGAAGGAAAAGTCGTTGCCATTACCGGGGCGAGCAGCGGCATCGGTGAGGCTGCGGCAAGGGTGCTGGCTGCGGCCGGCGCCCATATCGTCATCGGCGCGCGTCGTACCGAGCGGCTGGAGACGCTCGCCGGCGAAATCGCAGCCAAGGGCGGGAGGGTGCGCCTGCGAAAGCTTGACGTCACCGACCGTTCCCAAGTCGAAGCATTTGCCGGCTTTGCCAGATCCGAGTTCGGCCGGCTTGATGTCATCGTCAACAATGCCGGCGTCATGCCGCTCTCACCGCTCGATGCCCTCAAGGTCGAGGAGTGGGATCGGATGGTCGACGTCAACATCAAGGGCGTTCTCTACGGCATCGCGGCGGCTCTTCCGATCATGAAGGCGCAGGGATCGGGGCAGATCATCAACCTGTCTTCGATCGGCGGACACAGCGTCTCGCCGACGGCTGCCGTCTATTGCGCGACAAAATACGCGGTGCGGGCAATCTCGGACGGATTGCGGCAGGAGACCGATCGCATCCGCGTCACCGTTATTTCTCCCGGCACGACGACCTCGGAACTGGCCGAGACGATCACCGATCCCACAGCTCGGGACGCCATGAAGGCTTTCAGGGCGGTGACGATCAGCCCGGAAGCCGTCGCCAATTCGATCTTCTACGCGATCAGCCAGCCTGATGACGTCGATGTCAGCGAGATCATCATCCGGCCGACGGCCAGCCCGCATTGAGCAGCCCGCATTTCGCCTAAAAACCCAGCGATTGCTGGGCGGGCGGCGGCGGGGCGAGGCTGACGCCTTCGAGTTCCAGCATGCGGGCCTTCGATGACGAGCCGCCGGGAGCGGAGAAGCCGCCGAGCTTGCCGCCGGCGGCCAGCACCCGGTGGCAGGGAATGATCAGGGCGACCGGGTTTTTCGCCATTGCCTGGCCGACGTCGCGGGCGGCTTCCGGCCCGACGCCAAGCTCCTTCGCCAGCGCGCCGTAGGTGGTCGTGCGACCCCAGCCGACCCGTCTGGCTGCCGCGTAGATATTTCGGAAGAAGTCATCCTGGCCGGCAAGATCGAGTTCGACGCCGGAAAAATCGGTTTCCTCACCCTGGAAATAGCGCTTCACGGCCGCGACCGTCTCCAGCACGCCAGGCGTCGGCGCGCCGGGCTGGGCATCCGGCAGGCGGCGCAGCAGCAGCCGTTCGGTCGCTTCCGCTGACTTCGTCGGCAGCTGGAAGCGGGCGATGCCGGCGTCGCTCCAGGCGATGCCGCAGAAACCGCCTGATGTTTCGAAGATGAGATAGTGATGTATCGTCTCGGCCATGACACAGCCTCCGCGTTTTCGATTTACACCAGAATCGTACGGGACGACCGCTGTTTCAACCCGTTTCTTGCGCACAGTGTTCTTTTTTTGTTCTTGCCATTCGATTTGGCCGGCGTATCTTTCATCCCGTTTTTGGAACGACGAGGCGGGTCATGACGACCTGACAGCTCATGAACCAGATTTCCTTCGATTTCGACCATGGTCACAGTCCGCCTCGGCGGCCGGGTGAAAGCCACGGCGGCGGGCACCGGCTTTTCTTCGCTCTCGGCGTTCCGGCGATCGTCGAACGGCAAGCGGCTTCGATCGCCGATGACTATGGCAAAGCTTTCTCCCTTTCGGCAAAGCCAAGGCTGACGACGCTGCATGTCAGCGTCATCGGCATCGGCGACTACGAGGTGCTGCCGGAGGACGTGGTCTTCGCGGCCCGCCAGGCCGGCGCCACCGTCGAGGGCGTGCCGATCGCGATCACCTTCGACAGGATCATGAGCTTCAGACGGGAAGGCAAGGCGCGACCTCTGGTGCTCTATGGCGAAGGCGGACGGAAAGCGCTCACCCGACTGCATGTCCAGCTCGGGGTCGGCATGCACAATGCCGGATTGCCCCATAATATCGACCCGCATTTCACGCCGCATATGACGCTGCTCTACGACCGCAAGGCGGTGCCGCCGGCGAGCCTCGTCAGACCGGTTTCATGGGGCGCGCAGGAGTTCCTGCTCATTCACAGCCTTCTCGGAAAAACCGAACACCACATCATCGATCGTTGGCCGTTGCTCAGCTGATCGCAACGATGTCCCTCGACCGCGGCTTGCGCGAGCCGGATTTCCACGCGTAAAACTCGGAAAAGCTGTCCGATTGCAAGCGAGACAAAAACATGGACGTTTCAGAGATCATCATTCCGGGCGATACGCCGGGAACAGCGTGGCGGCTGCCGGTGCTGCGTTTTGCCGGCAGCGATCCGAAGGCACCGAAAGTCTATATCCAGGCGGCACTGCATGCCGGCGAACTCCCGGGAACGGTGCTCCTGCACTTCCTCTGCGAGAGGCTGCGACAGGCGGAAAACGACGGCCGGATCGCGGGCGATATCACCATCGTCCCGCAGGCCAATCCGATCGGTGCGGCGCAATCGCATTTCGGCGAGTTGCAAGGCCGTTTCGACTTGGGCTCACGCACCAATTTCAACCGGGATTTCCCGCTGATGTCCATTGCTGACCGGGCCACACTTATTGAAGACCTCGATGATTATCCGGCTACCGACAGATTGAAACGGCAGCTCCTGCATATGGCGCTCCGCGCCGATCTCGTGCTCGATCTGCATTGCGACGATGAATCGCTGCAATATGCCTATATCGACGAGGCCTTCTGGCCGGAGGCAGCCGATCTGGCCGCCGCGCTCGACATGCAGGCCGTGCTGCTTTCCGATGGCGAAAGTTCGGCCTTCGAGGAGGCCGTCGGTTTTGCCTGGAAATATGAAATTCCCGGCGAGCGCCGATCGCGGTTGCCGGGCAGGCTTTCCGTCACCGTCGAGCTGCGCGGCAAGCGCGATGTCGATCCGGTACTGGCGAAGAAGGATGCGGACGGGCTCTGGCGTTTCCTCGTGACGCGAGGGATCGTCAGCGGCGAGACGGCGGCAACGGCATTTTCCGGGCCGGCCGTGCCGCTCGACAATGTCGAGATCCTTCGCGCTCCCGAAGGCGGCGCCGTGCTCTTCCATCGCAATATCGGCGAGAGAGTTGCGGAAGGCGACCTTCTGGCGACGATCGTCACCCGGCCGGGACAGCCGGGCGGCGGCATAGACCTGCATGCGCCGCAGGCCGGGCTGATCCTGACCCGAACCTCCGACCGGCTGGTGCGGCGGCGCGGCGACCTGATGAAGATCGCCTGCGACAATCGAAGCAAGGCCTCGCGCAAGGCCGGCACGCTGGAGAATTGAGCCTCCGGATTATCGGCGCGCTCGGGGATAAAACGCCGCGGGGCGTTTGCGCCGGCCCCCGCCCATGTTATCTCGCCGCCATCACAGGAGATCGATCGGCATGGCCGTCACCATCTATGGCATCAAGAATTGCGACACGATGAAGAAGGCCCGCAGCTGGCTGGAAGACCACGGCGTCGCCTATGAATTTCATGATTACAAGGCGCTCGGCATCGACCGGGCCCATCTCGAGAGCTGGATCGATCAGGCCGGCCTCGATACCGTGCTCAACCGCGCCGGCACCACCTTCCGCAAGCTGCCCGATACCGAGCGCGAGAACCTGACCCGGGAAAAGGCGATCGCGCTGATGCTCGACCAGCCGTCGATGATCAAGCGGCCGGTGCTGGAGACGAAGGGCAAGCTGCTGGTCGGCTTCAAGCCGGAGATTTACGCGGATATGTTCAAGGGCTGAGCCATGTCCAAGACCACGCGCGCGACACAGCTTCTTTCCCAGGCAGGCGTCGCCTTCACCGTCCACACCTATGACTACGATCCCGGCGCCGAGCGCGTCGGGCTGCAGGCGGCCGAGGCCCTCGGCGAAGCCCCGCACCGGGTGCTGAAGACGCTGATGGCGGAGGTGGACGGCAAGCCGGTCTGCGTCGTCGTGCCGTCGGATCGCGAAGTCAGCATGAAGAAGCTGGCGAGCGCCTTTGGCGGCAAATCGGCCAATATGATGAAGCCTGCCGACGCCGAACGGCTGACGGGCTATCATGTCGGCGGCATCAGCCCCTTCGGCCAGAAGAAGATCGTGCCGACAGCGGTCGAGGAAACCGCCCTTGCCGAGCCGCTTGTCTATATCAATGGCGGGCAGCGCGGGCTGCAAGTGCGGCTCGATCCGAAGGATGCATTGAAGGCTTTGAAGGCGGTCGCTGCGCCGCTGATCGCCTGATCAAAGGAAGCGATCGAGCAGGCCCGCGAGTGCCTTCGCTTCGCTTTCGGCAAGCTTGCAGCCGATATGGGTCTCGATCGATCCGGCATAAATCGCCCACATGCGCTCCCGCAGCTGCCGGCCGGCCTCGGTGATGACAACCCAGCGGCCGCGTCCATCCCTGGCGAAGACTTCGCGCCGGACGAAACCCTCTCTTTCCAGCCGGTCGATCAGGCGGGAAAGATTATACTGCGCCAGTAACGTCCGCTCTTCGATCTCATAGGGGCGCAGCCTGCCGTCTTGCGCGCGCGCCAATTCCCACAGCACATCATACCAGGCAAGCGGCGGCATGCCGGCGGCTTTCAGGTCGGTTTCGATCGCACCAAGCAGCCGTTCGCCGGCGCGCATGATGCTCGTCCAGGCGCGGGTGGAGGCTTCGCTCGGCTCTAATGTTTTTTCGGACATAAATGCAATTACATCTATCTTGAAATCCACCGCAAGCGATATTAGATGCATTTGCATGGATTGTGACCAGGAGATTTCCATGCCCAGACTGACCCTCATCAGCCATCATCTCTGCCCCTATGTGCAGCGCGCTGCCATCGCTCTCCTTGAAAAGGGCGTAGCCTTCGAGCGCATCAATATCGACCTTGCCGACAAGCCGGACTGGTTCCTGAAGATCTCGCCGCTTGGCAAAGTGCCGCTGCTGCGGATCGAAGAGGAGGATGGCAGCGAGGCGGTGCTGTTCGAAAGCAGCGTTATCTGCGAATATCTGGAGGAAACGCAGGCGGGTGCTGCCCTGCATCCCGCCGATCCGCTCATCCGCGCCCGTCATCGCGGCTGGATGGAATTCGGCTCCTCCGTGCTTTCCGACCTCTGGGGTTATGAAACGGCGCAAGATGCGGTGCAGCTGGAGACCAAGCGCAAGGCGCTGATTTCCAAGTTCGCGACGATCGACGGCGCGCTGACCGACGGACCCTATTTCGCCGGCGGCAGCTTCAGCCTCGTCGATGCCGTCTTCGCGCCGGTCTTTCGTTACTTCGATCTCTTCGACACGTTGGGCGATAGCCGCATCTTCGACGGCCTTGAGCGGGTCAGGCGCTGGCGCAAGGCGCTGTCGGCGCGGGAGAGCGTCAAGAATGCCGTTGGCGAGGATTACCCACAGCGGCTGACGGAATTCCTCGAGAAACACAGCTCGATCCTGCTCAGGCAGCCTGCCGCCGCTTGAACCGCTGACAAGCGGCCGGACAGTTATCCGGCCGCTTCAATTCGCCAGCAGGACGCTTCATTTTCGCCGCAAACGGGTCTAAGTCTTCCAGCCTCTTGGAGCGGTTCAGCTTTCACGGAAGCGCAGAACCGCTCCAATCTTTTGGATCTACGCAATTCCCGGCAAAAGCGCTTCGCGCTTTGCCTGGAATTGCTCCAGCGTCGATGACAGAAGGCAGGTTGAACCATGACTTTCATGCCCCAGAGCCAGAACACCATTGATCCCGACAAGCTGGAAAAGCTTGCGGAAGTCGCCGTCAAGGTCGGGCTGCAGCTGCAGAAGGGCCAGGATCTGGTCATCACCGCCCCCGTCGTGGCGCTGCCGCTCGTTCGCCTGATCACCAAACAGGCCTATCAGGCCGGCGCCGGGCTGGTGACGGCCTTCTATTCCGACGAGGAAACGACGCTGGCGCGCTATCAGTACGGCAGCGACGAGAGTTTCGACCGCGCCTCCGGCTGGCTCTACGAAGGCATGGCCAAGGCCTATGCCAACGGAGCGGCCCGCCTTGCGGTATCAGGCGACAATCCGCTGCTGCTGTCGGCGCAGGATGCCGGCAAGGTCGGCCGCGCCAATCGCGCCATGTCAACCGCCTACAAGCCGGCGCTGGAAAAAATTTCGAATTTCGACATCAACTGGAACATCGTCTCCTATCCCAACCCGTCCTGGGCCAAGGTGGTTTTCCCCGACGATCCGGAACCGATCGCGATCGCCAAGCTCGCCAAGGCGATCTTCGCCGCCTCGCGCGTCGATGTCAGCGATCCCATCACCGCCTGGGCCGAGCATAATGCCAACCTTGCCAAACGCTCCGCCTGGCTGAACGGCGAGCGCTTCGCCTCGCTGCATTTCAAGGGACCGGGCACCGACCTGACGGTCGGCCTTGCCGACGGGCACGAATGGCATGGCGGCGCTTCCACCGCCAAGAACGGCGTTACCTGCAATCCGAACATCCCGACCGAGGAAGTCTTCACCACGCCGCATGCGCTGCGCGTCGAAGGCCATGTATCGAGCACCAAGCCGCTTTCGCACCAGGGCACGCTGATCGACAATATCCAGGTGCGTTTCGAAGGCGGGCGCATGGTCGAGGCCAAGGCCTCGCGCGGCGAAGAGGTGTTGAATAAGGTGCTCGATACCGACGAGGGCGCACGCCGGCTCGGCGAAGTGGCGCTGGTGCCGCATTCATCGCCGATTTCGGCGAGCGGCATCCTGTTCTACAACACGCTGTTCGACGAAAACGCCTCCTGCCACATCGCGCTCGGCCAGTGCTATTCCAAGTGTTTCCTCGACGGCGCAAAGCTCAGCCAGGAGCAGATCAAGGCGCAGGGCGGCAATTCCAGCCTGATCCATATCGACTGGATGATCGGCTCGGGTGAGGTCGATATCGACGGCATCACATCGGATGGTTCGCGGGTGCCGGTGATGCGCCAGGGTGAATGGGCCTGACCGGCATCGTCGCGCGCTGGCTGAGCCAGACGCCGGCAAGCACCATGGCGAAACCGGCGATCTGCGCCGGCGCCAGGCTCTGGCCGAGCGCCAGCCAGCCAAGCAAAGTCGCGACGACAGGACTGAGAAAACCGAGAGAGGCGACCGCCGAGGGCTCGATGCGCGACAGGCCGCGAAACCAGAGCAGATAGGTGAAGGCCGCGCCGATCAGGCCGAGATAGGTGATGCCGGCAATGTTTGCGATAGTCGGCGTCGGCAGCGCCGGTTCGAGGAAAAGCGCAAAAGGCAGCAGCAGGATGCCGCCTGCCGTCAATTGCCAGGCGGTGAAGGTGAGGTTCGACACCGGCGGCGCCCAGCGCCGGGTCAGCACGGTGCCGAAGGCCATCGACACGGCGCCGGCAAGACCGGCGGCAACCCCCACAGGATCCAGCCCCGCCTTCGGCGTCAGCACCAGCAGTCCGACACCGGCCATGCCGGCAAGACCGGCCAGCACGGCAAGCGGCCGGATCGGTTTGCCGAGGAAAAGCCGCGACAGCGCGATGACGATCAGCGGCTGCACCGCGCCGACCGTTGCGGCAACGCCGCCGGGCAGCCTGTAGGCCGAGACGAAGAGCATCGCCCAGAAGAACGAGAAGTTCAGGGCGCCGAGAATGAAGGCGCGGCCCCACCACATCCCGAAAGGCAGCTTCCTCACCAGGAGCAGAAGCAGCAGCCCGGCCGGCAAGGCCCGGAGCATCGCCACCGTCAGCGGATATCCAGCCGGCAGGAAGGCGGTGGTGACGATATAGGTACTGCCCCAGATAGCGGGTGCGAGCGCGGTCGCGGCAAGGTCGGCTGTATGGCGGAGATTTGTCTTCATATCAAGAATCTCTAGCTCAAGATAAATGCACCTTACGCCTTTTTATCTTGACGTCAAGATAATGACTGTTATCGATGAATGATGAGCAAAGACAGCAAGGTGGATCACGTCGACAAGATCCTGGCGCAATGGCGCCAGGAACGGCCGGATCTCGACGTCGAACCGATGGGTATCCTCGGACGCCTGAAACGCCTCGGCACGCATCTCGGCCGCGAAGTGGAGGCGGTGCTGCTGAACCACGGGCTTTCCACCTCCGCCTTCGACGTGCTGGCAACGCTTCGCCGCTCCGGCGCGCCTCACCGGCTCTCGCCGGGCGAGCTTCTGGAGATGACCATGGTCAGCTCCGGCACGATGACGAACCGTATCGACCAGTTGGAAAAGGCAGGCCTCGTCGAGCGCATCGTCAACCCGGATGACAGGCGCAGCGTGTTGATCGCGCTGACGGAAAAAGGGCTGACGACGGTGGAAACCGCCGTCGACGCCCATGTCGCCAATCAGCACCGGCTGACGGGGAACCTGAGCGCTGCCGATAAGGCGGAACTCGACCGGTTGCTCAGGAAGTTTCTTTCGGATTTCGAGTAGTTTGAGCGTTTTCACGATGCAGCGGAGTGCTTGCCGCATGGATGCTCGGGTCAAGCCCGAGCAGGACGGAGAGTGTGGGACGTGATCGGCAGGAGGCGAGACGTCTGGGGAATTCCAGCAGAATACGGGGGCGGTTTTGCGTAGGGATCGCGCAAAATAGGGCACGGCAATGCAACAAGATCACCGCTGAGTTTGCGGTCCTTGCCGCATCGCCTCCCCCACCCTCCGTCGTCCTCGGGCTTGACCCGAGGACCCACGGCCGCAAGCACGGCGCTCGCACTCCGCCGTCACGGAACCGCTCTAAAACAGACTTCCCTGCTTCGACGGATCGCCGGCTTCCCTCG
Organism: Rhizobium sp. CIAT894; assembly: GCF_000172795.2. NCBI lineage: Bacteria > Pseudomonadati > Pseudomonadota > Alphaproteobacteria > Hyphomicrobiales > Rhizobiaceae > Rhizobium > Rhizobium sp. CIAT894. The sequence continues at coordinate 308,867 of NZ_CP020947.1, read as the reverse complement.
CAGGCCGCTTCTTCAGCGAGGCAGGCGGTGCCCCGCCCTCCGTGGTCACCGCGCCGATGCGGCCGTCGGAAAATTCGATCGAGACTGCGGCACCCGTCGAAAGAGCTGAAGCCTGCGACACCGGCCTGTCCTCTTCGTCGCGGATCACTGCGTAGCCGCGCTTCAGCACATTCTTGTAGGAGAGCGACTGTAGCACGCGATCCTGCGCCGCAAGCGCGGCTTTTGCGCGGATCAGCCGATGGGACGTCGCGGTGTCGGCATGCCTGATGAGATTGGCGAGGTGGTCACGGGCGCGGCCGGTCTGCGCCTGCAGGCGGGCGGGCAGTGTGGCGAAGACCGCCTCGGCGCGGCCGACGCGAGATTTCGACCGGTCGATCAGCCGCTCGACCATGCGCTCGGCCCGCACCATGCGCTCGTTCAGCGTCTGGCGGCGCTCGGCGATGCGGTTGGAGAGCATATCGGGGCGCAGATGCGAGGCGGCGCGTTCGAAGCCGCGGCGTTTGTTGATGGTGTTGAGTTCCAGCCCGCGGCCGAGGCCGGCCGCCGCCTCGTCGAAACGACGGCGCGGCAGGGCGAGAAGCTGATCGAGCGACGGCAGAGCCCGCATCAGGGCGCGGACGGACTGGCGGCGCTGATCCATCTGCCGGTTCATGCAGCCTTGGAGGCGCGCGGCAAGGGCGGCGGCCTGGGCTTCCAACTCCGCCTTGACAGGCACCGCCATTTCCGCAGCCCCCGTCGGCGTCGGCGCGCGGACATCGGCGGCATAATCGATCAGCGTCCAGTCGGTTTCGTGTCCGACAGCCGAGATAAGCGGTATCCGGCTTTCGGCGGCTGCGCGCACGACGATTTCGTCGTTGAAGCTCCAGAGATCCTCAAGACTGCCGCCGCCGCGTGCGACGATCAGCACGTCCGGGCGCGGGATGGCGCCGGCCGACTCTAGGGCGTTGAAGCCGCGAATGGCGTTCGCCACCTCCTCGCCTGACCCCTCCCCCTGCACCTTCACCGGCCAGACGAGGACATGCACGGGAAAACGATCGGAGATGCGATGGAGAATATCGCGGATCACGGCGCCGGTCGGCGAGGTGACGACGCCGATCACCCTGGGCATGAAGGGCAGCCGCTTCTTGCGGGCGGCATCGAACAGGCCTTCGGCGCCGAGCCTGCGCTTGCGCTCCTCGATCAGCGCCATCAGCGCGCCGGCACCGGCCGGCTCCAGCGTCTCGATGACGATCTGGTATTTGGAGGAACCGGGAAAGGTCGTGACTTTGCCGGTGGCGATGATCTCCATGCCCTCTTCCGGGCGAAATTTCAGCCGCGAGAAGGTGCCCTTCCAGATGACGGCGTCGATGCGGGCGCGGTCGTCCTTCAGCGCGAAATAGGCGTGACCCGAGGAGTGCGGACCACGATAGCCCGATATTTCGCCGCGCACGCGAACCTGGTCAAAGGCCGTTTCGACGGTGCGCTTGATCGAGCCGGAAAGCTCCGAAACCGAATATTCGGCAAGGTTGGTCGGCGAATCGCTGTCGAAGACATTGCTCATTCATTCTTTCTAGCGCATCGGCGGCAAACGGGAAGGTCGACATCGATGCGGAGGCCGTTTTCCTGCCTATTGAAATCGGCAACCGGCCGACGACGACGTTGCGCCGTCGAGCTCGGCCGGCGTGGCGACCGAGAGCGAAATCGCCTAAATTAGTTTGGTTGCGGAACGGATAGTTACAATTCGCGTTTTACACGAAAGGGATTGCTAACCACCGTAATACAAAGGCTTTTCTGCTACGACGGCCGGTAAGTCTTCGTTAGCTGGCGCTTCCTATGCTTCCCCTCGTTATCTCTGGGAAGGTGCTGAAATGATTATTCTCACAGCAGCAGCATTGGGCGTCAGCGCCGGGCAAATGCGCTCGGCCGCCGCCATCGCGCTGGTCGCCGCGCTGATCGGAATGACATTCGCCGTGGCGGCGATAACCTCGCCCGGGCCGGTGTCAATTCTGGCATTCGTCTATGCCGTTCTCGGCTATAATGCCGGCCTCATGCTCTTCGTTCTCGGGCTCTACGCCAGTTCGCGTCTTCGCCGCGCGCCGCGCGTTTCCCACTAAAGACTGCCCGCACAACTGGCGGCGTCAATTCGTCGCCGGCCGATAGCGAAAGAACTGAACGCCGGCATCCGGCGCCTTCGGCAGCGGCTCCAGATAGGGCGGGATATTTCCCTTGCCGAGCTCAGCATAGAGACCATCCGGCTTCAGCTTGGCGAGTTGATGCGTCTGCGGGTCATCCTGGCAGAAGGCCAGCATCGTGACGCCGGCTCCTTTCAGGAAGGCTTCCGCCTCCTGCGGCTCCGCCAGGCCGATATGCAATTCCGTCAGCATGCCGCCCTGATTGCGGTGATAGGGTGCGGAGAGAACCCGATTTTCCGTGAAGCGGAGGATCGGCACGCCCATTTCCGACGGGGCGGCGATCAGCCCGGCCGGAAGCCCGGCAAGCGGCGCCAGCGCTGCTTTCGATTTGCAGGAATGCTCCTTTGCCGCCGTCGCCTGCTTCTGCACATCATTTTCCACCTGCCGCGAGACAAGCCCGCCGCCGACGGCCCAGGCGGCCGGAACGCTTGCGAGCACGGTCACGACATAGACGAAGGCGGCAGCGACATTCTCGCTGTCGTCGTTGGAGATACGCCTGACATCGATGATCAGCAAAGCAAGCGGCAGAATGGAAAGCAGGTTCGAGAAGGTGGAGCCGCGCACCTGGACCAGCGCGATGGCCCAGCTTGTCGCGAGCAGGACGAGCAGGATCAGGTGGATCTGGGTGCGGTCGCGCCGGGCGATGCGGAAGATGCAGACGGCGATGCCGAACAGGCCCGCCGCATAAAAGGCGCCGACCGAAAAGGAATCGGTCCGTGCGACACCGAAAATCGACTGCGCCTCCGTAACATTCCTCAGCCAGAGTTCGACCAGCATCGGATCAAGACCGGCCAGCGGATTGCTCAGGCATTGCGGGGCGATCACAACAGCCGAACCGAGAACGCCGGCGCCGACGACGGCCAGCGCCGCAAAGCGCATGGGCCGGCGCAGGCGGCTCGCAAAAACCGCCGAAAACAGCAATAGTCCGCCGCCGATTGCCGCCAGGCTGTAGTAACCGAGCGAGAGATTATCGCAGGTGACCATCGAATAAAGCCGGGGCGGCACCGTTGCGACAAAGAGGATGCTGATCGCAATCGCCAGCGCCAGTCCAAAGGAGCGAGCGGCGACGGCGAAGTTTTCACCCTCCCAGGCCCAGAGCAGGGCAACGGTCAGGCAGACGGCAGCGACGAAGGGCGTCGTCTCGGCGCCGATGGCAATGGCGACGGCGGCCGCGATACCGGCGACCGCATAATTCCAGCCGCGACGCTCCGGGTCCAGCAGCATCGCCACCATCGTCGCGACCAGCGCCAGCTGGGCATTGTGATGGTCGATGGCGCCCGGCGCGAAGCGGCTTCCGGTATAGATGGCAAGACCGGTCAGGACGAGACTGATGTGCATGCCGGCAACCCCGCCGATGCGCCGGCCGGCAACGGCCATGGCGAGCATGGCGGGCAGAATGAGCGACAGGGGCCAGACGGCGAGTGCCAGCGCCTCGGCCGTCTCGGGGGGCGCAAACAGGCCGAAGAGCCGGATCAGCGAGGCGATCGGCAGATCGATCAGCCGCGACCAGTGCATCAGCGTGCCGCCGTCGATACCAAGACGGTATTGCATCAGATCGAACCAGCTTTGCCCGCCCAATAAATCCCGCACCTCGACCAGACGCATTCCGTCGTCATTGTCGGGGCCGACATAATCGGTGGCGCGGTAAAACTTGGCGACGAGGATGACCGCGGCGAAAATGACGCTATAGGCAATGACGGTTGGCCACAGCCGCGTCAGCAGGCCGGACACCTTTCCCTTGGGGGTGGCGGTCGCGAATGATGCATTGGCGATCGGCTGCACAGCGTTCATCGTGGTTAGCGGTCCGTTTCCAGATGCCAAACCTTAGCCGCCGCCGATCAAGAAAGTGTAAAGCCGTTGGCCGCCGCGACGGATTTCACCTGCGTCATAGGGTCTTATTAACGCCGGGTGGTTTAGGCTCGGCACGGCTTTTGTGTAACGAGTAAAGTCATGGCCCGATCGCGTACCGATAAACTGGACATTGCCGTCCTGCTTCCCTGCTATAATGAGGCCGCGACGATCGCCCCTGTCGTGCGAGGCTTCCGGGCGGCGCTGCCGGATGCGGCGATCCATGTCTACGACAACAATTCCACCGACGGGACCGCGCTGCAGGCGATGCTTGCCGGCGCGCATGTCGTGCGCGAGCGGCGCCAAGGCAAAGGCCATGTCGTGCGCCGCATGTTCGCCGACATCGACGCCGACATCTATATCATCGCCGACGGCGACGGAACCTACACGCCCGCCGATGCCGAGGAGCTGGTGCGCACGCTGCTGACGGAGCGCGCCGACATGGTGGTGGGCACCCGGCGCGGTGTGCATGACGATGCCGGCCGTCACGGCCATGCGCTCGGCAACCGGCTGTTCAACCTGCTCTACCGGATGATCTTCGGCCCTGATTTCACCGACATCTTTTCCGGCTACCGCGCCTTTTCACGGCGTTTCGTCAAGAGCTTCCCGGCGGTATCGGGCGGCTTCGAAATCGAGACCGAAATGTCCGTGCACGCCTCCCGGCTGAAGCTGCCGGTCAGCGAGCTGGAGCTCGATTACGGCCGCCGGCCGGAAGGATCGCATTCCAAGCTTTCGACCTTCCGTGACGGCGCCAAGATCCTCTGGATGTTCGCGATGCTGATGAAGGAGACGCGGCCCTTCGCCTTCTTCAGCGCGATCAGCGCCGCCTTCATGCTGACGAGCCTCGGCTTCATGGCCCCGGTGCTGGCGGAATATTTCCAGACGGGCCTGGTCAGCCGCATGCCGACCTGGGTGCTGTCGATGGCGCTGATGATGATCTCCTTCATGCTGTTCACCGCCGGCGTCATCCTGGATTCCGTTGCACGCGCCCGCGCCGAACAGCTTCGCATCCATTATATGAGCCTGGAGACGCCGAGCGCGATGAAACCGCCGCTCAGCGAAAGAGGGCCGATAGAGCGCCCCGGTCGCAGCAAGGCGGATGCGGCATGAGAAAGCTCATCCGCTTTGCCATCGCCGGCGGCATCGGCTTCCTCGTCGATGCCGGCATCCTGTCGATACTGCTCGAGCTGACGCCGCTCGGGCCATTTCTGGCGCGGCTCATTGCAATCGCCTTGGCGATGGCGGCGACCTGGGCTTTCAACCGGAGCTTCACCTTCGACCGCTCCGGCCGCTCGCTTGCCGCCGAAGGCTTCCGTTACGGCTCGGTCGGCGTCACGGCGGCGCTGGTCAATTACGGGCTATATTCCGCCCTTCTGCTATCGCTGCCGGCCCTCCAGCCGCTTGCGGCGATGGTAATCGCCAGCATCGCCTCGATGGTCTTCAGCTTCTTCGGCTATTCGCGCTTCGTCTTCCGCGCCGAATAATGACAGCGCCGCGCGCCCTTTCGGACCCGCAGAAGACACTGTAGCACTTTGAATCTGCGCATAATCCTTTCCGAAAATCGATCCGCTTTTCGGGGTTATGCGCTAGACCGCTTCCCAGCCGTCCTTTTCGCTGGCGCGGTAGATCGCGTCGATCACCTTCTGGTTCAGCTTCGAATTTTCGAGCGTGACGATCTCTTCCTTGCCGTCCTTCACCGCCCGGGCGAAGGCTTCGGCCTCACGCCGGTATTGCCGGCTGTCCTGAAAGCGGAAGATGCGCGATTCATTGTGGCTGCGGTCGGCGAGCTCGATCTCCTCCGGCCCCCAGCGATTGGCGTTAAACGGCGACTTGACCTCGATATAGCCGTCGGTGCCGTGGAAGACCATGACCTGACGGTTGGCCATCTGCGTCGAGATATAGAAGCTCAGCTCGAAATCGCCGAAATCGGCCTTGACGCTCGAATAGATATCCGTGCCGAAATCCGCATCGCGCTCGGTGATCGCCTGGATCCGCAGCGGCTCCTTGCCGGTGGAAAAACGGGTGCTCATGACGGGATAGACGCCGATATCGGGAAGGCCGCCGCCACCAAGTTCGGGAATGTTGCGCATGTTGGCGGCGTCGCGGTTGAAATAGGTGAAGGCGCCCTGCACATGCCGGAGCGAACCGATCGCACCCTTCTCGATCAGCGCGCGCACCTTCTGCCAGACCGGCGAATAGGTGATCATATAGGCTTCGCTGACCACCACGCGGTTGCGGTCGCGGGCAGCGATCACATCGTCGATATCGCCTGATTTCAACGCAATCGGCTTTTCGCAGAGCACGTGCTTGCCGGCATCCGCTGCTTTGATCGACCATTCGATATGCTGGGAAGTCGGCAGTGGGATATAGACGGCGTCGATGACGTCGGAGGCCAGCATCTCCTCGTAGGAACCAAAGGCATGCGGCACCGAGAAGCGGTCGGCCATCTCCCTTGCCCGCGTGAGATCCCGGCTGGCAATCGCCGTGACGACGCAGTTTTCCGCATCCTGGATTGCCGGAACGACATTGTCGCGGCCGATCTTCGCCGTTGAAAGGATACCGAAGCGCAACATGATCAATCTCCCAAAGCTGATGTCCACGAACCTTATTCAGGCCCTAGCTGCGGCGCAATGGCGCGACCGGAAATCACGGAAGTTTGGTTTCCCTGATGCCGGGATCGCGCTAGGTTGGTTCAGGCGGTGTCCTGCCGTATCAGTAATTTCGAAACATTTCAGTCATTTTGGAGAGCGCCATGGAAATGCGCCGGCTTGGAAAAACAGGTCTTTCGATTTCGCCGATCGTCTTCGGCGGCAATGTCTTCGGCTGGACGGCCGACGAGAAAACATCTTTGGCCATTCTCGACGCCTTCTTTGACGCAGGGCTCAACACCATCGATACGGCGGATGTCTATTCCGCATGGGTTCCCGGCAACAAGGGCGGCGATTCCGAGGAGATCATCGGGCGCTGGCTGAAGCAATCGAATATCTCTCGCGACAAGGCCGTCATCGTCACCAAGGTCGGCTCGGACATGGGACAGGGAAAGACGCTCAAGGAAAGCTATATCCTGAAGGCTGTCGAGGATTCGCTCAGCCGGCTGCAGACCGACTATATCGACCTCTATCTCTCGCATTGGCCGGATGCCGATACGCCGCACGAAGAAACGCTCGGCGCCTATGCCAAGCTGAAGCAGCAGGGCAAGATCCGCGCCATCGGCTGCTCGAATTATGATGCGGCGCTGCTGCAGGCCTCGTTCGACGCTGCCGAAAAGGCCGGGCTGCCGCGGTACGACGTGCTGCAGCCGGAATATAATCTCTACGAGCGCGCGAGCTTCGAGGGGCCGCTCGCCGAGCTCTGCGTCAGCCAGGATATCGGCGTCATCACCTATTTCAGCCTCGCCGCCGGTTTCCTCACCGGCAAATACCGCAGCAAGAACGATACGCAGGGCCGCGCCCGCGAACGCCGCGTTTCGCAATATCTCGACGACAAGGGGCTGCGTATTCTGGCCGTGCTCGACAAGATCTCAGCCGAAACCGGCGCCAAGCCCGCGGAAATTTCGCTCGCCTGGCTGTTGCGCAAGAAGGGCGTGACGGCGCCGATCGCCAGCGCCACCAGCCTTTCGCAGCTTGAAAGCCTGGTGAAATCGGCGACACTTGCGCTTTCCGATGAGGCGATGGCGCTGCTCGACGAAGCCGGCGCCTGAAAGGAACATCCATGACCGCGACGATCCGCGATGCCCACCCCGGGGACGAAGCGCGCTGGCGCGAACTCTGGGCTGATTATCTCGCCTTTTACGCGGTCACGATCGATGCCGATATCAGCGATCTGACATGGCGCCGGGTTTTCGATCCGGCGTCGGCGATCGCCATGCGCGTCGCCGAGGTCGACGGCAGGATCATGGGCTTTGCGCTCTATCTCACCCATGAGGGCACGTGGATCCGCAACAAGGACTGCTATCTCGAAGACCTGTTCGTCGATCCCGATGCTCGGGGAAAAGGCGTCGGGCGGGCTCTGATCGACGATCTCGTCGCGCTCGGCAAGGCGAAGGGGTGGTCGCGGCTCTACTGGCATACGAGCGAGCAGAATAAAACGGCACGGGCGCTCTACGACAGCTATGTCGAGAGCGACGGCCATATCCGCTACCGCATCACGCTCTGAGCGTCGGAAATCCCTTATACCATTCGGAATGATCGCCTTCCCAGTTCGCCATGCCCGGCTTGGTCAGTGTGCCGCGCGGGCTGATATAACTCTGGATCACCCGCCTCGGCCGCTCGTGCCACTGGATATTGAAGGCCCATAGCTTCGGGAAGAAGCAGAGCGAGGCATAGGGCAGATGGTCGTGGATCCACCAGGCGAGCCGCTGCCAGTCGCTTTCGTCGCTGTAGCGGTCGAGCATCCACGGCACGGCGATGCAGACTGCCGCGCCCATGCAGCCGTCGAAGTCCCGCATATCCCAGATGTGATGCGCCGCGGTGGCGGCATTGGTCGAACAATTCAGCTTGTTTTCGTTGCCGAACCGGTTGACGGCAGGCGCGCGGTAGCCGGAGCGGATGTGCAGACGGCCGAAGGTCGCTTCCAGCGGTTCGAGCAATTCCCGGCAAAGCCTCCTGCCCGCCTCGATCGCCAGGTCGGGATCCTCGGGGATATTGGGAATGCGATAGAAATCGGCGATTTCGGAATGCAGGAAATCGCGAAAGAAGAAGTTTTGCGACAGCCGCACGCGGCCGAGATCCTCCAAACCTTTCATCGAATTCGGCTTTCGCATTTTCTCTCTTCCTCCCACATCGACGGCTGGAAACATCGCCCGGAGCAGATTTCCAGTCCACCCGAAATCGATCGGGAACAATTTGGGCAAAGTTCGCTTCTTAAGGTGTCGCCGCATTCGCGGCCTTTCCCAAAACAAGGATCGAGAACATGGCCAAGGAAAAGACGCTGGAAGATCTATTCTACGACACGCTGAAGGATATTTATTTCGCCGAACGGCAGATCCTGCGCGCCCTGCCGAAAATGGCACGCGCAGCGCAATCCTCCGAACTGAAGGCGGGTTTCCAGAAGCACCTTGAGGAAACCGAAGGCCAGGTCGAGCGCCTGCAGCAGATTTTCGACAAGATCGGCAAACGTGCCCAGGGCAAGACCTGCGAGGCGATCCAGGGCATTATCGCTGAGGGCGAGGAAATCATGGAGGAATTCAAGGGCACGCCGGCGCTGGATGCCGGGCTGATCTCGGCCGCCCAGGCCGTCGAGCACTATGAAATCGCCCGCTACGGCACGCTGAAGACCTGGGCCGCGACGCTCGGCCACAAGGATGTCGTCGGCCTTCTCGATCAGACACTGCAACAGGAAACGGCCACCGACAAGACCCTTTCCCAGCTTGCCGCCACGGCGGCAAACCAGAAGGCGAAGGCTGCCTGACGGCTTGCGAACGGGCGGCGGCCCTACCGGCCGCCCGTATCCTTCTCCACATGCCTGAAGAAATCGATGAACGCGCGCAGCGCCGGCCGCATCTGCCGGCGGCTGGGATAATAGAGAAACGGCCCGGAATAGGGCGCGCACCAATCTTCCAGCACCCGCACCAGCCTGCCGCCCGCCAGTTCGGCATGCACCCGCATATCGAAAAGATAGGCAAGGCCGGCGCCATTCAGTGCCGCCAGCAGAGCCAGCCTGTCTTCGCTGACAACAAGCGGCCCGTCGACCGCAACGACCAGTTCCTGCCCGTCCTTTTCGAATTCCCAGCGATAGATCGAGCCATTGGTGAAGCGCCGCTTGATGCAGCGGTGATGGACGAGATCGCGCGGATGTTCGGGTTTCGGATAGCGCTCGAAATATTCGGGCGACGCGGCGATCACGGTCGTCAGATCGGGAGAGAATCTCACCGCGACCATATCGGCCTCCAGGCTCTCCTCCAGCCTTAAACCGGCGTCGAAACCTTCCTTGACGATATCGGTGAAACCATCCTCATTGGCGATCTCCAGGGTGATATCGGGATAGAGATTGAGAAAGTCGCCGAGGCGCGGGGCGAGCAGGAGATCGGAGGCAAAGCGCGGCGCTGTGATGCGCAGGTTTCCCGCCGGTTTGCTGCGGGTATCGCGGACGGCCTCGAGCGCAATATCGATCTCCTCCAGCGCCGGACGCAGCCGTTCGAGCAGCAGGCGGCCCTCCTCCGTCGGCGCGACGCTGCGGGTCGTGCGCGCCAGAAGCCTGACGCCCAGGCTTTCCTCCAGGCTGGAGATCGCATGGCTGATGGCCGAGGGCGCGACGAGAAGTTCCTTGGCCGCGGCGCGGAAGCTGCGATGCTCCGAGACAGCGGCGAGAACGGCGAGTTGTGAGAGCTGGGTTCTGTTCATTGATCGAAATGATAGAACAGCCCGTTAGAAACTGCATGTATTTTCTGATCGATACCGCAGCGATATGGTTTGTCCGTACCGCAACGCCCCTCTTCGAGCATGATGTTATCCGATAACCGCCAACACGTTTCGGCATCCTGCTCCAGCGGTTCAAAATCAGCTCAGAAAAGGAGCCCATGATGAAAACCCGGAAACTCGGAAACGATCTCACCGTCTCTGCCGTCGGCCTCGGCTGCATGGGCATGAGCTTTGCCTATGGTGCCAGCGACGAAGCGGAATCGGTGAGGACGCTGCACCGCGCCATCGATCTCGGCGTCACCTTCTTCGACACCGCAGAAGTTTACGGCCCCTTCACCAACGAGGTTCTTCTCGGAAAGGCACTGAAACCGTTCCGCGACCGCGTGGTGATCGCCACCAAATTCGGCTTCAAGATCGATACCAGCCAGTCGGGTGCTGCCGCCATCGCCGGGGTCGACAGCCGTCCCGAGCATGTGCGGGAGGTCACCGAGGCCTCGCTGAAGCGGCTCGGCATCGAGACCATCGACCTGCTCTACCAGCATCGGGTCGATCCCAATGTGCCGATCGAAGAGACGGTCGGCGTCATGGCCGAGCTGGTCGGGGAAGGCAAAGTCCGCGCGCTCGGCCTCTCGGAGGCCGGCAGCACCACCATCCGCCGCGCCCACGCCGTCCATCCCATCGCAGCGCTGCAGAGCGAATATTCGCTCTGGACGCGCGATCCCGAGGAGGATGTGCTTGCGACCTGCCGCGAACTCGGCATCGGCTTCGTGCCCTAAAGTCCGCTCGGCCGCGGTTTCCTCACCGGAGCGATCCGCAAACCGGAGGATCTCGCCGCCGACGATTTCCGCCGGCAGGTGCCGCGTTTCCAGGCGGAAAATTTCGACGCCAACGCCGCTCTCGTCGCCACGCTCGAAGAGCTTGCCGCCGAAAAGGGCGTGACGGCGGCGCAGCTGGCGCTGGCCTGGGTATTGGGCCAGGGTGACGACATCGTGCCGATCCCCGGCGCGCGCAAGCTTCACCATCTCGAACAGAACGCCGCTGCGGCCGATATCACGCTCAGTGCGGCGGAACTCGAGCAGCTCGGCCGGATAATCCCCATCGCCGAGGTGGCAGGCAAGCGCTATTCCGACTCCTTGCTTTCCATGACCAATCTCTGAGCCTGACGAAACAAACAGCGAAAGCCCGGCCTGATGCAAGGGCCGGGCTTGCCTTCGCGGCAGGCGAAACTATCTAACGTCATCTCGGAAAACGGGATGGAACCATGTCGGACAGGCAGGCAGTCGAACAGACGGTTCACCTCTATGTCGAAGGCATGGCCTTCGCCAATGAGGCAGCCTTGAAAAAGGCCTTTCACCCGAAAAGCTCGATCATCGGCCATTACCAGAATGCGGTGGAATGGCTGACGCGCGACGAATTCATCGCCGCTATTCTGGCGGAGGAGCCGGCACCGCCCGGCACGCAGCCCTTCATGGACATCCAGAGCGTCGATGTCGAAGGCGATGCCGCCAGCGTCAAGGTCACCGACGATTTCGCCGGAATGCGCTTTACCGACTATCTCTCACTGCTGAAGATCGACGGCCGCTGGACGATCGTCAGCAAGCTCTACCATCTGCATCTGTGAAAAGACCGGCCGCTTTCGCGACCGGTCCATGGTTTTGCGGGAAGACGGGCAGAGCTCAGCTTCTGAGAACGCCACCGGTGAATTTCGTCACGCTGGCGACGATCTTCTGGGTCAGCGCTTCGAAATCCTCATCTGTCAGCGTCCGCTCGACCGGCTGGATCTGAACCTCGATCGCCACCGACTTCTTACCCTCGCCAACCGATGCGCCCTCGAAAATGTCGAAGACGTTGACGCCGGTCACCAGCTTGCGGTCGGCGCCGGTGGCAGCCTTGACGATGGCGCCGGATTCCACCGTCTTGTCGACGACGAAGGCGAAATCGCGCCGCACGACCTGGAAAGGTGACAGCTCGAGCGCCGGCTTGGTCCGGGTCGCCTTCTTCTTCGGCTCGGCCATGGCATCGAGATAGACTTCGAAGCCGCAGAGCGCACCGGAGACATCGAGCGCCTCCAGCGTCAGCGGATGGAATTCGCCGAAATAGCCGAGCACCACCTTCGGCCCCATCTTGATCGTGCCGGAGCGGCCGGGATGATACCATTCCGGGCCACCCTGCTCGATCTGGATATTGCCCATCGGCAGGCCGCAGGCTTCGATGACAGCCAGCGCATCGGCCTTGGCGTCGAAGACGTCGACCGGCTTGCCGCCGCCCTTGGCGGCGTTCGACCAGGCGCGACCGGCGCCAGCCAGCGAGGCCGTGCCGCGGCGGATGCCGCCGGCAACACGACGCTGACCTTCCGGCCTGTCGTTCTCATAGGTGCCGGAAACCTCGAAGATGGCGACGTCGGCATAACCCTTGTCGGCATTGCGCTGGGCCGCGCTCAGCAGGCCCGGGAGCAGCGAGGGGCGCATATCCGACATCTCGGCGGCGATCGGATTGGCAAGCTTCAAGGCCGGCGAACCGCCGCCGAAGAGCTTTGCCTGATCTTCCGGAATGAAGGACCAGGTGACGGCTTCGAGCATGCCGCGCGACGCAAGCGCCCGTTTGGCGATGCGGGTGCGGATCTGCAGCGTCGTCAGGATCCTGCCGTTGACGGCGGCATGGCTTTCGAGCGGCGCCGGCTTGATGTTATCGACGCCGTGGATACGCATGACCTCCTCGACGAGATCGGCCTTGCCGTCGACATCGGGACGCCAGGAGGGAACGGCGACGGAAACCCGTTCGCCGGAACCGGAAACCTTGAAGCCGAGACGCCTCAGGATCGTATCGCTTTCCTCATTCGAGACATCGAGGCCGGTCAGGCGCTTGACCTCGGAATAGGGGAAATCGACGATCTTCGGCTGATAACCCTTATAGCCGACGACCTCGGCCCTGGCAGCCGTACCACCGCAGAGTTCCAGCACCAGTTCCGTGGTGCGTTCGAGACCGGGGACCATATATTCGGGATCGACGCCGCGTTCGAAGCGGTAGCGGGCATCGGTGATGATACCGAGGCTGCGGCCCGACTTGGCGATGTTCATCGGATCCCAGAGAGCCGATTCGATCAGCACGTCGACGGTGTTTTCATCGCAGCCGGAATGTTCGCCGCCCATGATGCCGCCGATCGATTCGATGCCGTCTTCATCCGAGATGACGACGTTGTTCGGGCCGAGCTTGTATTCGCGCTGGTCGAGCGCCAGCACGGTCTCGCCTTCGGCGGCGCGGCGGACGGTGAGATTGCCCTTGACCTTGGCGGCGTCGAAGACGTGCATCGGCCGGCCCTGATCGAAGGTCATGTAGTTGGTGATATCGACGAGCGCGTTGATCGGACGCAGGCCGATGGCGGTGAGCCGCTGCTGCATCCAGCGCGGGCTCGGGCCGTTTTTGACGCCGCGCACGAGACGCAGCGAAAAGCCCGGGCAGAGCCTGGAATCGTCGAGATCGAGCGTCAGCTTCACCGGCGTCTCGCCTTCGGTAGCGAAGGACGGCGCCGGCCGGGTCTTCAGCGTGCCGAGGCCGGAGGCCGAGAGATCGCGGGCGATGCCGTGGATCGAGGTGCAGTCCGGCCGGTTCGGCGTCAGATTGATCTCGATGACCGGGTCATCAAGGTGGGCATAAGTCGCATAGCTCGTGCCGACCGGCGCATCTTCCGGCAGATCGATGATGCCGTCGTGGCTGTCGGATACCTGCAGCTCCTTTTCGGAGCACATCATGCCGCGGCTTTCGACGCCGCGGATATTGCCGACGGCAAGCGTCACGTCGATGCCGGGAACATAGGTTCCGGGTGCTGCAAAGGCACCGACGAGGCCAGCGCGCGCATTCGGCGCACCGCAGACGACCTGCACCGGTGCACCGGCACCGGTATCGACCATCAGCACCTTCAGGCGGTCGGCCTGGGGATGTTTTTCCGCCGAGAGAATTTTGGCGATGACGAAGGGCTTGAATGCCGCCTTGTCGTCGACATCCTCGACCTCCAGCCCGATCTGGGTGAGGCGCGTGCAGATTTCATCGAGCGTTGCATCGGTTTCCAGATGCTCTTTCAGCCAGGAGAGCGTGAATTTCATCGTCTCAATTCTCCGTTCAAACGCTGAGGCCGCCGAACAATGTCGGCATGTCGAGCGGGCGGAAGCCGTAATGCGTCATCCAGCGGACGTCGGCGTTGAAGAAGTCGCGCAGGTCGGGCATGCCGTATTTCAGCATGGCGATGCGGTCGAGGCCCATGCCCCAGGCAAAACCCTGATATTCGTCCGGATCGAGCCCGCCATAACGCAGCACGTTCGGGTGGACCATGCCGCAGCCGAGGATCTCCATCCAGTCGCTGCCTTCGCCGAACTTGACGATCGGGCCAGAGCGGTCGCACTGGATATCGACCTCGAAAGAAGGCTCGGTGAAGGGGAAGAAGGACGGGCGGAAGCGCATCGTCACACTGTCGACCTCGAAGAAGGTCTTGCAGAACTCCTCGAGCACCCAGCGGATATTGGCGACATTGGCCTTCTTGTCGATGACCAGGCCTTCGACCTGGTGGAACATCGGCGAATGCGTGGCGTCCGAATCCTGGCGATAGGTCTTGCCGGGGATGATGATGCGGATCGGCGGCTTCTGCGTCTCCATGGTCCGGATCTGTACCGGCGAGGTATGGGTGCGCAGCACCTTGCGCTCGCCATTCTCATCAGGATTGAAGAAGAAGGTGTCGTGCATCTCGCGGGCCGGATGGCCTTCGGGGAAATTCAGCGCGGTGAAATTGTAATAATCCGTCTCGACGTCGGGACCTTCGGCGATCGAGAAGCCCATGTCGGCGAAGATCGCAGTGATCTCGTCGACGATCTGGCTGATCGGGTGGATACGGCCGCGCTCGGCGGGTGAAGAACGCACCGGCAAGCTGACGTCGACAGTCTCGGCCTTCAGCCGGGCATTGATCGCCTCTTGGCGGAGCGTCGTCTTGCGGGCGGCCAGCGCCTCGGTCACGGCATTCTTCAAAACGTTGATCGCGGCGCCCTTGGTCTGGCGTTCTTCCGGCGTCATGGCGCCGAGCGTCTTCAACAGCTCGGAGACGGAGCCCTTCTTGCCGAGGGCGGAAACGCGCACGGCTTCCAGGGCCGCCTCGTCGTTGGCGGCGGCGATTTCGGCGCGCAGCGATGCGTTGAGCTGGTCGATATCTGACATTGTCACTTCTTTCCGTCCAGTATCAGGCGGGCGATCGGGAGGCAGGAGGCGCCGGCCGGCGCAAGGAATATAAAGAAAGAAAAACCCGCGCTAGCCCAAACCAGCGCGGGTTTCCCAAAATCATAAATTCAAAGCTTGGGAAGCGCTGGTTACTTGACCGCGCCTTCAAACTCGTTCGCCGTACCGGCTTCCTTGAGATACTCAAGAGCCTTCTTGGCAGCGTTGACCAGCGCGCCGAATGCTTCCGGCTCGTGGATCGCCATGTCGGAGAGAACCTTGCGGTCGACTTCGATGCCAGCCTTGTTCAGGCCGTCGATGAAGCGGCCGTAGGTCAGGCCGAATTCGCGGACAGCAGCGTTGATGCGCTGGATCCAGAGCGCACGGAAGTTGCGCTTGTTGACCTTGCGGTCGCGGTAGGCGTACTGCTTCGAACGATCGACGGCAGCCTTTGCGGTACGGATGGTGTTCTTGCGACGGCCGTAAAAGCCCTTGGCGGCCTTCAGAACCTTCTTGTGCTTGGCATGGGCAGCGACGCCCCTTTTTACACGTGCCATATCATGATCTCCTTAAATCTAGCGTTCGCGGACGAGTCTCAGAGACCGTTCGGCAGGTAATTCTTGATAACCTTGCGGCCATCCGGTTCTGCGAGAACCATGGTGCCACGTGCATCGCGAATGAACTTGTTGGTACGCTTGATCATGCCATGGCGCTTGCCGGCAGCGGCAGCCTTGACCTTGCCGGTTGCGGTGATCTTGAACCGCTTCTTGGCAGAGGACTTCGTCTTCATCTTGGGCATTTTGCTACTCCTTCTGTTCTCCCTGCGTGCTTTATCAAAAAAGCCCTCTCGCGAAGTCCGGTTCTCCGGCCGTCGCAACAAGGTGCGGGAGCGTTTGTTGTTGATCTGCGGCTTCAGTGACGAACTGTTCCGCAAGCATTCGAAACTGCCACGGCATGCCCTGCCGGTCAGTTCGGACGCGCGCTTATAACCGCAGCGTCCTGAAAGTGCAACGGGGCCGCGGAGGAATCTTCAGCCACCGCGAAAGCGCAATGCCTGAAAGCACAAAAGCCGCCCTTGCGGACGGCCTTGGGGCGAAAAAGTGCCTGGCGCTTACTTCGGCGCCAGCACCATCATCATCTGGCGGCCTTCGAGCTTGGGTTCGGCTTCGACCTTGGCGAATTCGGTCGTATCGGCCTTGACCTGCTGCAGAAGCCTCATGCCGAGTTCCTGGTGGGCCATTTCACGGCCGCGGAACTTCAGCGTCACCTTGACCTTGTCGCCTTCGTCGAAGAAGCGACCCATCGCCTTCATCTTCACCTCATAATCATGGGTGTCGATATTAGGGCGCATCTTGATTTCTTTGACTTCGACGATCTTCTGCTTCTTGCGCGCCTCGGCAGCCTTCTTCTGGTTGGCATATTTCAGCTTGCCCAGATCGAGGATCTTGCACACCGGCGGTTCGACATTGGGGGAAATTTCGACGAGATCGAGGCCGGCTTCCTCAGCCATTCTCAGGGCCTGGTCGGTAGGCACGACACCCATATTCTCGCCGTCAGCCCCGATCAGCTGAACCCTGGGAATGCGGATTTCACGGTTCGAGCGCGGTCCGTCCTTCACGGGCGCGTCGGTTTTAAAAGGTCTGCGAATGGTCGTATTCTCCTCGCGTTGTTTTCGGAATGTTGCAGCCTCGCGCTCCCGATCAGGGTGCACAAACGTGTCGCGTCATTGCTGCAACGGAGTCAATATCATCCTTTAGCGGAAAAATCACCCGCTGTCAGCCTGCCAAGAATCTGTTTTATAGGCCAAAACAACAGGAGTTTCGCCGATGTCCGATCAGATGCCGAATGCCCAGCCGCAGTTGCTGACGGTCGGCGAAGGTGAGGCGGCGCGTGATATCGCTATCATCGTCCGCCCGGCGCAAGCCGGCAGCGAGGCACCGGCACTCGTGTGGTTATCCGGCTATCGCTCCGATATGAGCGGCACCAAGGCCGTGGAACTCGATGGCCTGGCGGCGGAGCTCGGGCTCGCCTGCATCCGCCTCGACTATTCCGGTCACGGACTCTCCGGCGGCAGCTTCCGCGACGGCACGATCTCGCGCTGGCTGGAGGAGTCGCTGGCCGTCATCCGCCATGTCGCCCCCGACCGGGTGATCCTCGTCGGCTCCTCGATGGGTGGCTGGATCGCGCTCAGGCTGGCGCAGGAACTTGCCCGGCAGGGCGGCCCTAAGCTCGTCGGCATGGTGCTCATCGCACCGGCACCGGATTTCACCTCCGAGCTGATCGAACCGAACCTCAAGGCCAGGGAGCGCAAGTCGCTTGCCGAGCGCGGCTATTTCGAAGAGCGTTCGCAATACAGCCCGGAACCGAACATCTATACCAGGGCGCTGATCGAGGACGGCCGCCAAAACCGGGTGCTCGACGGCATCATCGAAACGGGCTGCCCGGTGCATATCCTCCAGGGCATGAAAGACGCCGACGTGCCGTATGCGCATGCGATGAAACTGGTCGAGCATCTTCCCGCCGACGACGTGGTGCTGACCTTCATCCGCGACGGCGACCACCGCCTTTCCCGACCCGGCGATATTGCGCTTCTCCTCGGCGCCGTCAAAGGCATCATCCGTTCGGCAGCGGATATGAAGATGCCCGCCTGAATAGCAACGGCGGATAAATCCTCCCTGAAGCAAGTCCCCGATCCGTGGCATTTTAACCATACCGGCGAGTCGCAAGGTGCTCCCAAGAAGTAACGATTGACTCTTCTCGGCCCTCTCCATTAACACTTTGTTAATAATTAAGGGGCGATGCGAGGAAGAGCGGGCGTGCGGATCAAGGGTATCTTCGTGGCCATGATGGCCGTGTTTGCGATGGCGACAGCCGCCGTACCGGCCCCAAGCAGAAATGCTTCTATGGTCACAGGCAATGCCACTTCGCAGCCGATCGGCCACTACGATTTCTGTCAGATTCACCGCAGTGAATGCGGTCCGAACCGGAATTCCGGCCCGGTCGAGATGACCCCGGCAAAATGGTCGCTGGTGCGTTCGGTCAACGCCACCGTCAACCGCACCATCACGCCGATGACCGACAAGGAAATCTACGGCAAGGATGAGGTCTGGGCCTATCCGACCACTGCCGGTGACTGCGAGGATTTCGCGCTGTTGAAGCGCCGCATGCTGATCCAGCGCGGATTTTCGGCAGCCGACCTGCTGATGACCGTCGTGCGCAAGCCCGACGGCGAAGGCCATGCCGTCCTGACGCTGCGCACCGCCGAGGGCGATTTCGTGCTCGACAACCTCGCTTCCGACGTCAAGCCGTGGTTCGGCACGCCCTATTCGTTCGTCAAGCGCCAGTCGAGCTACAATGCCGGCCGCTGGGTCACCATCGAGAACGGCCGCGACGTTCTGGTCGGCGCGCTGCGGTAAGAATTTCCGGGGGGAATGTGGGAAAAGGCCGGCGAAAGCCGGCCTTTGCTTTTGGGGGATGCAGATGCGCTCTTTCCAGTCTCGATGAGGGCTGACCGCAGTGCCGCACCCTCGTATGAGAGAAGGTATCGGTTTGCCTCACCGTTTCCCGGCCCTTCGCTTTAGGCTCAGGGCGTTCGTTGCTGCAATCGATTCACTGGATCGATTGCTCGGCTTCGCCGACCGCAACTCACCCATTGCCAATCAGGATCCCGGCGCCGAGCACCAGGCCGCCGCCGAGCACGACCTGGAAGGCGGCGCGCAGGAACGGGGTTTCCATGTAGCGGTTCTGGATGAAGGCGATGGCCCAGAGTTCGAAGAAGACGATGATCGCGGCAGTGATCGTTGCGGTCCAGAAGTGCGGGATCAGGTAAGGCAGTGCATGGCCGAGACCGCCGAGCGCCGTCATGATGCCGCAGGCAAGGCCGCGCTTGACCGGCGAGCCCCTGCCGGAGATCTTGCCGTCGTCATGAGCGGCTTCGGTGAAGCCCATCGAAATCCCGGCGCCGACGGAGGCCGAAAGGCCAACGAGGAAGGTCTGCCAGGTATCCTGTGTGGCGAAGGCGGCGGCGAAGATCGGCGCCAGTGTCGAGACCGAGCCGTCCATCAGCCCGGCAAGACCCGGCTGCACATAGGTCAGCACGAATTGCCGATGCACCGCCTCGTTCTCGTCGCGCTTGACATCCTCGGGCGTATGTTTGTCGCCCAGCATGCGGGCGATATCTTCATGCCCCTGTTCGGCAAGTGCGAGATCACCGAGAAGTTCGCGCGTCGAGGCGTCCGAGGTGCGTTTTGCCGCTTCGACGTAAAAACGGTAGGCCTGCTCCTCCATGGCTTCCGTCTCCTGCCGCATCGCATCCAGCGACAGGTTTGCCCTGAGCCAATCGGGCTTGCGCTCATAAAAGCCCTGCACATGCTCGCGCCGGATCAGCGGAATACGCTCGCCGAAACGCTGGCGATGGATTTCGAACAACGACTTGCGATGCGTGTCCTCGACCTCGGCCATATCCTCGAAGACCTTGGCCGAGGCCGGGAAGTCGCGGCGCAGCCTGTCGGCATAGGCGAGATAGATGCGGGCATCGTCCTCCTCGGAGGCGATGGCCAGGGCAAGGATTTCCTGCTCGGACAGCGAGTCGAAAGACCGTTTCGAGGATCTGAAAAACCGCGCCAGCATGACCTTCTCCAATAATTTAGAATAATTCTAAATCTAGAGAAGGCGGCGGTTACGGTCAAGGGCATGCCGCAGGCCGGCTGACAGATTGCCGCAAGCGGCACAGGCGACTTTGGCTCGCCGCCGCAAACACCTATATGAGGACTGCCGCATCACGCGGCGCCGGGGTTTATGATGGACAATGAGATTCAGGGCCGCCCTGCCCATGTCGCGGCGATCCGCGAAAGGGCGGAGGCCGAGATGAAGGCAATGGGGGTCGACGACGCCTTCATCGACAGGCTGGTCGAGACTTTTTACGGGCGCGTGCTTGCCCATCCCGATCTCGGGCCGGTGTTCGACGCCAGGCTTTCCGGCCGCTGGCCGGAACATATGGAGAAGATGAAGGGCTTCTGGTCGGCCGTCGCCTTCCGCAGCGGCGCCTATGGCGGCAAGCCGGTGCAGGCGCATGCCGGCGTTTCGAACCTGACGCCCGATCTCTTTCCCAAATGGCTGGCGCTGTTTGCCGCAACGCTCGACGATCTCGCCCCCTCGTCGGAAGCCAAGGCCTGGTTCATGGCGACGGCGGAGCGGATCGCCAAGAGCCTGACGCTGTCGCTGTTTTACAATCCTGCCCTCGACGATCCGGCAAAGAAGACGGGCTGATCTTTATTGCCTGGCCGAAAAGGTCGCGCCGGCGCTTGCGGCGACGACGAGGGCCGTCCCGGCCATCTGCAGAAGCGTCATCGGCTGGGCCAGGATGACGAAGCCTGCGAGTGCGGCAATGGCCGGTTCGAGGCTCATCAGAATACCAAAGGAGGCTGTCGGCATCCGCCGCAAGGCGATCAGCTCCAGCGTGTAGGGGAGCAGCGGCACCAGAATGGCAAGCCCCGCCATTTCAATCAGGCCGTAGCCATCGAGCGCCGGCACGGCGCCAGCAAAGCCGAAGGGTGTCGCGACCAGTGCGGCAACCATCAGCGACATGGAAAGTCCTTCCAGTCCCTTGAAGCTCGCACCGATCTTTTTCGTCAAGACGATATAGATCGCCCAGCCGGTTCCCGCGCCGAGCGCAAAGAAAATACCCTCGATATTGCCAACCCAGCCGTGGCCATCATGGGCGAGCGCCAGAACGCCAAGCCCGGCAAGGAGGGGCCAGATCAGACGCCGGCCGAGGCCATAGCCGATGGTGGCCACGGAAAGCGGACCGAGAAAATCGATCGCCACGGCCAGGCCGAGCGGAATGCGCTCGATCGCGGCGAAGAAGCTCATGGTCATCAAAGCCGTCGTCGTGCCGAGAACCAGAGCGCTCGTCCATTGCGCACTGCTGTAACTGGCGATACGCGGCCGCACGATGACGGCGAGAATGATGGCCGCAAAGGCGAGGCGCAGCCAGGAAGCGCCGGCCGGTCCATAGGTGGCGATGGCCGAGGAGGACAATGCCGCGCCGAACTGGATCGACGACATGGACATGAGGCACATCAGTCCGCCGGCCGCCACGCCGCCGAATGCCGTCGATGCCTCCGCCGTCAGCGTGCCCGCGCCGCCATTTGCTTTTTCTTCCATGCTCGCCCCCGATTATGCGCTCTTCCTACAAAGACGGCTCGCGAGCGACAAATTCAAACTTCTGATCCAGGCAGAAAGAGCCTTGATGCGAAATCAGCGACGGCCGGCAAGAATGACCTCTTCGGCATCTTCGAAACTCATCTCGAAAACCTGCCTGCCGATGCCGAAGCCGAAGCCGTTGCGGGCGAAGGCCGAAAGCTCCTTGGCCTTCCGCTTTTCGTCAAGCTCGACCCGGCGGAACGGGCCGAAGGCGCGCTTGCGGGCAAATATCGCCGCGGCATAGAGATCGTCCGCCTCTCCGAGCGCAGCCTCGACCTTGTCGCTCGCGACACCCTTGGCAGCAAGCTTCTGGGCGATGGCGCGCTTCGATTTGCCGCCGCGCACGGCAGAGCGTGTGCTGATCTCGGCATAGGCGCTATCGTCGAGCACCTTGTTGTCATAGGCAAATTTGACCGCGAAATCGGCAACGGCCTTGAGTTGGGCCGCGCTGATATCCTCGAACTTCTCCTTCGCCTTGCGGGTGATGGCGTCAAACAGCTGCTTTTCCGTCATCATCCGCCGCTCCAGGCGGTAGATGGCGGAGTTGCGCGCCCAGCTCAGCATGCGAGGTGTCGGAATATCGGATGGAACGGTCTCGTCGGTCATATCAAGCAATCAGGCTTCCAGACCTTTGAGGACATTGGCGACGTTGAGGCCGATCTCCGGCACGCCGTAACCGCCCTCCATGCAGGTGACGACGGGCAGGCCGGCGGCAGAGATCATCTCTCCCATGCGAATGAAGTCCTCCGATTTCAGCTGGAAGAAGGAGATCGGATCACGTTCGTAGGTATCGACGCCGAGCGCCACGACAATCGCCTCGGCGCCGAAGGTCTTGATGCGGGCGAGCGCATCGGCAAGGGCCGACGACCAGACCTCCCAGGGCGTGCCCGGCGGCATCGGATAATTGCGGTTGGCCCCAGTGCCCGCCGCCTCGCCTTCCTCGTCGGCATGGCCGAGGAAATAGGGAAAGGCCTGCATGGGGTCGCCATGCAGCGAAGCGGTGAAGACATCGCCTCTGTGATAAAAGAGATCCTGGGTGCCGTTGCCGTGGTGGAAATCGACATCGAGCACGGCGGCCTTCTTCGCACCATGATCGAGCAGACGCTGGGCTGCCACGCCGGAATTGTTGATGAAGCAGTAGCCGCCGAAGAGATCGATGCCGGCGTGATGGCCGGGCGGGCGGCAGAGCGCGAAGGCGAACCGATTGCCGGCATTCAGCCAATCGGCGCCCGTCACCGCGCAACGCATCGAAGCGATCGCCGCCTCGTAGGAGCCCTTGGTGATCGAGGTATCGGCGGCATTGGCATAATGGCCGATCGCGCCGACGATATTGTCGGGTACGCGGTGGCTGGTGCGGCGGACCGGGAAGGAATTGGCGATCGCCTCGCCGGTAAAACCGGCCGCCACCCAGCGATCCCAGACGGTGGCGAGGAAATCGAGATAGGCGGGGTCATGCACCTTACATGCCGTTTCCAGTCCATGCGCATCGGGTGCCACGACATCCTGGAATCCGGCCTCTTTTACCGCCGCCAGGATCCATTCGGCCCGGAACGGCGCCTCGAAAGGCGCCACCAGCTGGCCGGCGTAAAGCTCGGTCCTGGCATCGCGCAGCTTATGGTCCTCGGAATAGATGACGCGCATTTCGGATTCGTCCTCGATTTAAATTCTAGACTTACATGGCTCGGCCGCGACAAAAAAGCCGGCGCGGCGCCCTTGATCGACACCGGGGATGACTTCACCTTCCCGATGTTTGAAGACCGAAGGAAATTTCCGCATGACGGTGCTGATGGTCGATGTCGACGGTGTGCTCATTCATGGTCGTCCGGCCGACGGGCTGCCCCACTTCACCTATCTCGAGCGCGATCTCGGATTGCCGCCTGATCTGCTGCAGCAGGCGTTCTTCCAGACGTACTGGGGTGACATCATCATCGGCCGCGAGCCACTGGAACCA
Source organism: Rhizobium sp. CIAT894 (assembly GCF_000172795.2). Lineage (NCBI taxonomy): Bacteria > Pseudomonadati > Pseudomonadota > Alphaproteobacteria > Hyphomicrobiales > Rhizobiaceae > Rhizobium > Rhizobium sp. CIAT894. The sequence continues at coordinate 285,138 of NZ_CP020947.1, read as the reverse complement.
AGGCTCGCCGGCGTGCTGGCAAAGATCGCGCCGCATCTCAGCGCCGCAGTCCTGATCGACTACTGGTTCGAGAACGATTCCCGCCTCGACCGCAATCTGCTGGCGGATCTCGCCGGGCTCAGGCAAAGCGGCGTCACACTCTTCCTGGCGACCAACCAGGAGCACAGGCGGGCGCGCTACCTGATGGAGCAACTCGGCCTTGGCGAACATTTCGACGACATCATCTATTCCGCAGGGCTCGGGCACAGCAAGCCTTCGCCCGACTTCTTCCGGCTGGCGACCGAACGTGCCGGCGTGCCGCCCGGGGAAATCGCCTTCATCGACGATATGGCGGCGAATGTCGAAGCGGCGCGGCAGTTCGGTTGGAATGCGGCGCAATGGACGGCGGGCGCGACGCTCACCGGGACGCTTCCCATCTTCGCAAAGTGGGCATAGGCGGGACGGGCGCAATCAGGCGAGCCGTTTGTAGAACAGGGTGGTATCGCAGAAGCCGCCTTGCGGCCACAGCGCATAATCGGGGATGACGCCGACGCGCTGCCAGCCCAGCCGCGGGTAGATCGCCTCGGCATCGCTGCCGGTTGCCGTGTCGAGCACGAGCAGTGTCTTGCCGTATCTGACCGCCTCGCGTTCGGCGGCCTCCATCAGCAGCCGGGCGAGGCCGCGCCCGCGGGCGGAGCGGTGCACCAACAGCTTCTTCAGATCGCCGCGATGCGGCTGGTTCGGCATCTGCGCGGCTCCCACCTGCACCGTGCCGACAATCTGACCCTCCAGTTCGGCAACCAGCAGCAGATTGCCGCCCGCCCCGACCGCATCGGCGACATCGCGCCAGTAGAGTTCGGCCTCTTCAGGCCCATAGGGCTGCATGAAGCCGACGGAGGCGCCGCCGGCGACGCAATCGGCAAGTACCGCCGACAGAGCCGGAATGGCGGCGCGCGCCTCGTCGGCGGAAAGGGTACGAATGTCCGGCATATTGTTCTCCTGAAATGAGGCTGTCATCGGCCGCCGCGATCGAGCACGACGCAATAGCGCGCCGGCGCGTTGCCGGGATTATGGAAGACATGGCCCTCGCCGACCGGCATGAAGAGACAATCGCCGGGGCGCAGGCGGTAAACGGTTTCACCCGCCGTCATCTCCAGCTCGCCGTCGAAGAGCCAGATATGCTGTGTCATGCCATGGGATGCGGCATGCGGGGGAAAGCTGACGCGGGCCCCGGGAGGGAATTCGACTTCGACGATATCGACATCGGAGGCCGTGCCCGGCGCTGAAACGGAACGCCTGAGATAACCGGTTTCCGGATCGCGCCAGACCTGCTGCTCCTGCCGGCGGGCAAGCGGCGAGGCCTGCTCTCCCTCTTCCGCGAAGAAGGCCGACAGCGACAGGCCGAGCGCGGCGCAGATCCTTGCCAGCAGCGAGGCGGTCGGGCTCGCCTCCGCCCGCTCGATGCGCGAGATCATCGCCCGGCTGACGCCGGAGGCGACAGCCAGATCATCCAGCGTCAGGCTCTTTTCCAGCCGCAGCGTGCGGATGCGAAGGCCGATCGCCTGTTCGAGCTGCTGTTCCATCGTCCGATTCCCGCGATTCTACTATAAGAGAAATACATTATCCGATGATGGAATCAAGTCTGTATCGACGGGCAGGTCGTGCCTTGCTTTCACCACGCAGGCGTCGATATATGACAGCGAAATCCGAGGAGAGAATGATGGACGCCAGCACGCAGAGCATGGACGAGACGGGAAGCTTCACGGTCGCCGCCTGGGACCGGATTGCGCCTGTCATGGCCGAGATCGAGGTGTTGCCGCTGCTGACACGGCTTTCGGACGGCACGCTGCCGCCGGAGGTTTTCCGGCACTATATCCTGCAGGACGCGCTCTATCTGAAGCATTATGCGCGATGCCTCGCCATCGTCGCGGCCAAGGCGCCCGACAATGCGCAGGTGCTGCGCTTCCTCGGTTCGGCGCAGAAGGCGATCACCGTCGAGCAGGGCCTGCATGCCGGCTTCCTCACCCAGTTCGGCATCAGCTCCGAGGATGTGACGTCAGCGGAACCCTCGCCCGCCTGCTTTGCCTATACGAATTTCCTGCTGGCCACTGCCTATCACAGCTCCTACGCGGTGGCACTTTCTTCGATCCTCCCTTGCTTCTGGATCTATTGGCACGTCGGCGAGGCGATCAAGAACCGGCCAGCCGTCGAGGGCAATGCCTTCCAGGCCTGGATCAATACCTATGGCGATCCGCAATTTGCCGCCGGCGCCCGCGAGGTGATCGCGCTGACCGACATCGCCGCCCGCGCCGCCTCGCCCACGGAGCGCACTCAGATGATGGATGTCTTCGTGCGCGCCTCGCAATATGAATGGATGTTCTGGGACTCGGCCTGGCGGCTGGAGACGTGGCCGGTCTGAGACGCGCCCGACCGGCTGACAAAATAGCGTAAACAGCGGGATAATTACCGCTTTGCGGCAGGGGGCGGCGCTGCTATATGGCGCGCATGAGCACCAATTCGACCACTCCGCTGTCCCATATCCGCAACTTCTCGATCGTGGCCCATATCGACCACGGCAAATCGACGCTGGCCGACCGCCTGATCCAGACGACGGGCGGCCTTGCCGAGCGCGAAATGTCCGAGCAGGTGCTCGACAATATGGATATCGAGCGCGAGCGCGGCATCACCATCAAGGCCCAGACCGTGCGCCTGCATTACCAGGCAAACAACGGCGAAAAATACATTCTCAACCTGATCGACACGCCCGGCCACGTCGACTTCGCCTATGAAGTCTCGCGCTCGCTGTCGGCCTGCGAGGGCTCGCTGCTGGTCGTCGACGCCTCGCAGGGCGTGGAAGCGCAGACGCTCGCAAACGTCTATCAGGCGATCGACAACAATCACGAACTCGTCACCGTCCTCAACAAGATCGACCTGCCGGCCGCCGAACCGGACCGCATCAAGGAACAGATCGAGGAAGTGATCGGCATCGACGCTTCGGAGGCCGTGCTGATTTCAGCCAAAACAGGTCTCGGAATTCCCGATGTGCTGGAGGCGATCGTTAACAAGCTGCCGGCGCCGAAAAGCCCGGGCGGCGACAAGGCGCCGCTGAAGGCGCTGCTCGTCGACAGCTGGTACGACACCTATCTCGGCGTCATGGTTCTCGTGCGCATCATCGACGGCGTTTTGACCAAGGGTCAGACGATCCGCATGATGGGCACGGATGCGAAATACCAGGTGGAGCGCGTCGGCGTGCTGACGCCGAAGATGGTCAATGTCGACAGCCTCGGCCCCGGCGAGATCGGCTTCATCACCGCCTCGATCAAGGAAGTGGCCGATACCCGCGTCGGCGATACGATCACCGAGGACAAGCGGCCGACGGCCCAGGCGCTGCCGGGCTTCAAGCCGGCGCAGCCGGTGGTGTTTTGCGGCCTCTTCCCGGTCGATGCCGCCGATTTCGAGGATCTGCGCGCCGCCATGGGCAAGCTGCGCCTCAACGACGCCTCCTTCTCCTTCGAAATGGAATCCTCGGCGGCGCTCGGCTTCGGCTTCCGCTGCGGCTTCCTCGGCCTGCTGCATCTCGAAATCATTCAGGAACGGCTGGAGCGCGAGTTCGACCTCGACCTGATCGCCACCGCGCCCTCCGTCGTCTACAAGATGTACATGACCGACGGCTCCGAGCGCGAGCTGCACAACCCGGCCGACATGCCCGATGTCGTCAAGATCTCCGAAATCCACGAGCCGTGGATCCGCGCGACGATCCTCACACCGGACGATTATCTCGGCGGCATTTTGAAACTCTGCCAGGACCGGCGCGGCATCCAGATCGAGCTCACCTATGTCGGCACGCGCGCGATGCTGACCTACGACCTGCCGCTCAACGAAGTCGTCTTCGATTTCTACGACCGGCTGAAATCGATCTCCAAGGGCTACGCCTCCTTCGATTACACGCTCACCGACCACCGCGAGGGCAACCTCGTGAAGATGTCGATCCTCGTCAACGGCGAGCCGGTCGATGCGCTGTCGATGATGGTGCACCGGACCGCTGCCGAAAAGCGCGGCCGCGACATGTGCGAGAAGCTCAAGGAGCTGATCCCTAAGCACATGTTCAAGATCCCGATCCAGGCGGCGATCGGCGGCAACGTCATCGCCCGCGAGACGATCTCGGCGCTGCGCAAGGACGTGACCGCGAAATGCTACGGCGGCGACGCCACCCGCAAGCGCAAGCTGCTCGACAAGCAGAAGGCCGGCAAGAAGCGCATGCGCCAGTTCGGCAAGGTGGAGATTCCGCAGGAAGCTTTCATCGCGGCGCTGAAGATGGGCGACGAGTAACACTTCTCAATGGCATCTGATGCGCATATAGTGTGCGCATCAGACCAAGGAGATCGTCATGGCGCTTCATGCAAGGAAAGCAGCGAACCTTTCTCTCGATGAGGGTCTGGTGTCGCAGGCGCGCGAGCTGAAGATCAACATATCCAGGGCGGCAGAAGATGGAATCGCCAAAGCCATAAAGGCGGAACGCGAGCGGCTGTGGCGTATCGAGAATGCCGAGGCTATCCGGCTGGAAAACGAGTATGTCGAAAAGCACGGTCTGCCGTTCGCCAAATACCGTCAGTTTTAATGGCACGCTTTCACGTCTATCGCTTGAAAAGCGGGAATATCCTGGCAATTGATCTTCAAGCCAATCTGCTTGAAGATCTGCCGTCGCGCGTCATGGTTCCGTTGCATCCGGTTCAAGAGCTGAACTGGTCGATCTCGCGACTGAACCCGCGCTTCTCAATCGAGGGGGAAGCCTATGTCATGGCGACCCAGCGCATGGCATCGATTCCAACCAACGAATTGGGAAAAGCGGTCGCCGATCTCAGCTCGGATAGCGATCGCATCGTCGCGGCTGTCGACTTTCTCTTCCAGGGTTTCTGAGCCCTCATCCCCGGCCCATATATTCCTTCACCAGCCCCTCATAGGCCTCCATTGCGGGCAGCGCCTCATAGCTATGCACCGCGCCGGTCTCGGCAAAGGCCAGCTTCTCGCTCGTCCACGTCTCGATGAAGGGGGTGAACCAGCTGGGATCATCGAGCATGGTGACGCGCAGATTGACGAACCAGTCCATGCCTTCCGGGCGGGTGAACATCCAGCTCATGCAATGCGGGCAGAAATAATGTTTCGTAACGCCGTGCAGGCCGCCGATGACGGGCTCCCCTTTGGTGACCTCGAAGCCTTCGCTGGGGATGGCGGCACTCAGCGAATAGGCGCTCGCAGTCATCCTCTGGCAGCCCGTGCAGTGGCAGGCCATGGTCAGCAGCGGCGGCGCGCTGATCTTCAACCGCACCCGGCCACAGCGGCAGCCGCCTTCCATGGGTAAGTTCCGCGCTGTCATGATATCTCTCCCCTTGCGCTATCTGATTTAGCGGAGCCGGCGCCATTGTCGAGGGAGGCGAGGCAGGCCGAATTTCAGACGGCGTTTATCCGACGCGCCGGGTTGCCGACCACGGTTGCTCCCGTCGGCACGTCCTTCGTTACAACGGCGCCAGCGCCGACGATCGCACCGTCACCGATCGTCACCCCGCCGAGGATGATGGCGGCGCCACCAATCCAGACATCGCTGCCGATCGCAACCGGCCGGGCGATCTCGATGCCAGCGCTGCGAAGGGCGGCATCCTTGTGATGTTCGGCGCAATAGATCTGCACGCCGGGGCCGAACATCGTGCGGTCGCCGACGATGACCCGGCCGGAATCGAGGATGGTGCAGCCGGCATTGAAATAGACGCGCTCGCCGAGCGTGATGTTGATGCCGTAGGAGCAGTGAAACGGCGCTTCGATGAAGACATCCGGCGCGGCTTGCGCAAAAAGCGCCCTCAGGGCCGGCGCCATGGCGCCGCGCTCGTCCGGCGGCAGCGTATTGTGCGCATGGACCGCCAGGCGCGCCTGCCGGCGCAAGAGATCGAGGTCGTCGTCGAGGCAGCAGTACCATTCGCCTGCCGCCATCTTCTCGCGTTCACTCGCCGGCATCGCTTCGCCTCTCAAGCCGAGGCCTCCGACAATATTCCGATCTCTGCCGGTTCGATCAGGCTGACCCAGGCACGCGCGATGGCAAGGCCGGCGGCATCGGCGGCGACGCCATGCCGCGCCGCCAGTTCGGCATGGTTCTCCAGCCAGCCGGGGGCGATGCGGGCGATCGTATCAGGGAATTCCGCCTTCCATTGCTCAACGACCGCCCGCTCGGCCTCGAAATGGAACTGGGTGCCATAAACGGCGCGGCCGATGCGGAAGGCCTGGTTCTCGGCGACCGGGCTCGTCGCCAGACGCACCGCACCTTCGGGCAGGGAAAACGTGTCGGCATGCCATTCGAAGATGGTGAATTCACCGCCAAGCGCCGACAGCAGCGGATCGGTCCGGCCCTCGGCGGTAACGCCGATCCTGTGCCAGCCGAATTCGCGAGCCGTCCCTAAAAGATTGTCAGCGCCATAGGCGCGGGCGAGGATCTGGCTGCCGAGGCAGATGCCGAGCACGGCCTTGCCGGCATCACCGAAGCGGTGCGCGAGCCGGACGAGGTCCGGCAGGTAAGGATGCGTCTCGTCATCCAGCGCGCTCTGCTCGCCGCCGAGAACGACCAGCGCATCATGGCCGGATATATCCGGCGGCAAGACGCCATCCTGCCACACGCGGAACCACTCGATATGAGCTCCCGCCTCGTCGAGCGCTCTGGCAAGCGCGCCGAGACCGGTATTGCGCATATTTTCGACGACTGCGACTCGCATAGGTTCTCCCCGGTATGACCGACGATGGAAGAGACCATGCCGGCGAACGACGCGCAAGATGCTTGCGTGCCATTGCGTGAGCACGCCGCAAGGGCTTAAATCCACGCGAACGAAAGGAAACCGCCATGACCGACAAAGCCCGCGTCTCAATCCTCTACTGCACCCAATGCAACTGGCTGCTGCGCGCCGCCTGGATGGCGCAGGAACTGCTGCATACCTTTTCCGACAGCCTCGGCGAAGTGGCACTGATCCCCGGCACCGGCGGCAATTTCGAGATCCGCGTCAACGGAGACCTCATCTGGGAACGCAAGCGCGACGGCGGTTTTCCCGGGCCGAAGGAGCTGAAGCAGCGGGTTCGCGACATCGTCGAGCCCGGCCGCGATCTCGGCCACGTCGACCGCGCCTCGCTGGAAAGCTGAACGTATTCGCTCAGCGATAGGGCGAACGGCAGACCCGATAGACGCCTTCATAGGTGAGGAAGTGATCCGTCCTCGGATTATAGGAACGGTATTCATTGGTGCACCACGCGATATGCTTGTTCGGATCTTTCGGCTGCACCCTTTGCACCGGCGGCGGATCATAGGTCAGCTGCGGCCGCCCGGCGGCACCCGGCAGATAATAGGTCGGTCCCGTCGCGCCGCGCGGCCGGTAATTCGGCTGGATATAGGCGGGGCGATGCCATTGCTGCGGCCCGAAACCGAAGCAGCCGCGAAAATCGCAAAGCGTCGATCCGGTGTTGAGCGGCCCGACCCCCGGCTTGCCCAGCTTCAGCGAATCAGCGCCTGCCATGGCTGGCGCGAGACCGGCTAAAAGACCGGCAAGCAGCAGGGTGCGGGAAACGGACATGCGGCATTCCTTTCGATATTTCCTTTATATAGGGCGTGCCGACCGGAGCGCTATGCCTAGCTACCGGCCGCTCGCCGCCGGCGACCGGCTGGTTTTTCGTCAACTGTCAGAAAAACTTCAAAAACCCAGTTGACAGTCAGAAGCCGCCCCCTTACATCGCTCTCCGTCGCCCAGATGGCGGAATTGGTAGACGCGCCAGCTTCAGGTGCTGGTACCCGAAAGGGTGTGGAGGTTCGAGTCCTCTTCTGGGCACCATTCCATTCAGAACGTATTGATTGCGTTCAACTTCCTGATATTGCTAAGTCTTTCGCTCACCCATTGCTACACACGGGTGACACACAGTGCATATCAGAATGGCCAGTCCAATGCGCCGCAAAGGCTCTACCTTTATCCAGTTCAGAAAACGTATTCCGAAGGATGTCATCGATAAGGCTGGCGGCGTAACGATGGCCATTCCGGTTGGTGATGAAGTCCTTCATATCGTGGTAGGTGACAAGGCAACCGAGATAACTGGATCACTACGGACGCGAGACGCAAGGGAAGCCAAGGAGCGGCAGACCGTCGCCCTGGCTTATCTGGACAGCGTATGGCAATCACTCCGAGAAGGCCCGAAGCGGTTAACCCATAAGCAGATCGCAGCGCTTGCAGGGGAAGCGTACAACGCGCTTGTCGCAACGTTTGAGGATGACCCAGGTTCGTCTGAGACATGGAAGCAAATCATCCAGCTACACGCTAAGGCCCTATCAGAGGACCATGATGCGCGTGAGAAGTGGTTCGGTCCCACCGTTGACCAGACCTTGGCGAAACATCGACTCATCATAGACAATGACAGCCGTACCGTTCTCATAGATGCGGTGGGTGTGTCGCTGTCGCTGGCGTCTGTACGTCTCGCACAGAATGCAGAAGGCGATTACGGCCCGGACACAATTGCGCCGCGTTACCCACCCCTTGAGCTACCAAAGGAGACCAAGACCACCAAGCCGCTACCGAACGGGTCTCAGACCATAATCGGATTGGCTGAAGGATGGTGGCGTGAGGCCAAGGCGGCAGGCAGGACGGTAAGCACGTACGACGCCTATTCTAGGGCCGCGAGGTTGCTTTCTGAGTTTGTGGGTCATGACGATGCCCGAGCCGTGACCCAAGACGACATCATAGCGTTTAAAGATCACAGGCTTTCCCAAGGCGTCGGTCTCAAGACGATCACAGGTGGCGACCTGCCAGGGATACGGCAGTTATATGCTTGGGGAATGGCCAACCGGAAAGTGAGCCATAACCCTGCCGACGGCGTGAAGGTCGCAAAGGTGAAGAAGAAGCGCGTGAGGAACCCAGAGTTCTCCGACGAGGAAGCCGGGGCGCTCCTTGCACACGCCCTCCACCACAAACGTACAGGCAAAGCCTCTGAGCATTTATCAAATGCCAAAAGATGGGTGCCATGGCTTTGTGCCTACACAGGCGCTCGGGTGGGCGAAATGGTCCAACTTCGAAAACAGGACCTCCGAGCAGAGGCAGGCATATGGATTATCAAAATCACCCCTGAAGCCGGTACTGTAAAGGACGCGGAATTTCGAGAGGTCCCCCTCCACCAACATCTTATTGAACAGGGCTTCCCTGAGTTCATATCCAAAGCGACTGACGGCTATCTCTTCATGAAGGTGTTCGGCGACACTGAGGAGGCGCAGAGAGCCGCTTGGCGCACCACAAAGAACAGAGTCACGGACTTTGCCCGCGAAGTGGTCACAGACCCCGAAGTCCAGCCCAATCACGGCTGGCGGCACAAGTTCCGTACCGTTGCCCGAGAAGCAGGTGTCTCAAGGGATATTAGTTTCAGCATTACCGGCCACGACAGCAAGGACGAGGGCGACAAATACGGCACGGTTACCAACAAGGCAAAAGCGGCGGCTCTTGCGAAATACCCGCGATATGAGTTGAAGCCTCTGGAAAACCCGTAATAGGCCGCAGGGGCTTACCCGGCGCTCCCCTACGACGAATGAGAATATTTCTGGCAGAAATTTTTGAAGCGGCACCATCATGGGGGATCGCGCGAGAACACCCCCGGTGCCCCCCAGCAGCGACCACTATACTGAGATCAGCCGCCAGAGGCTTCGCCTCAAGATCGCCGATTTGCACGCTTTTGTGCTTGGCCATCCTCAAAACGTCGGGAGGTTCAGAAATCTCCGCTGGCCAGACTATCGGTAAAATCGATTTAGTACACCGAGCGGGAATGCGAGTGTCCTGTGAATACCTCTTTCTTTCAGTGCCGCTGATGCCTCAACGACCACGACCTGCTTTCCTTGCTCTAAGGTCCTAATAGTCAGCGCTCCGAAATCAGCCTCAGTATCAAGCACTGGGTCGGGCATCAGTCGAAAAGCATCTGGAAGGTGTCGGGAAAAATACGCATGCGCGGTTCCATATCCGCGGACCCCGGTGGCACCCTGAAATGCCAGAAACTCATTGCTTTCTCCGTCTGAAGGGGCAGATGGCATTGAGTTCTCCGAGCAGTCTTCTAGGGAAAGTGGATCTGTCATTTTCGCGCTCCTATGCACCGAACATTTCTCGAACAACGTAGTGATCCAACGGCGATCGAGTCAACAGAAATAATGCTGCAATATCAAGATGATAGATGCATCATGACAATAGTTGCGATAGTGGTGGCGTTTTAGGCAACGAAGCTGCGGCTACATGCCCCTGAAACAAGACAGGACCCGCCGCCTTCTTCTGAAAAGCCAGTAAGATCGTTGCATCGGTGAAGACAATTTGGTCGCGAAGAAATTGATCGCAGGCGCCTGTTCACGTTCCCCAAAAAAACGACGCAAAAACTTCAGATGCCATCATTGGGCAAAGCGATGCCGCGTTTCCCCCCGTACCCCCGCTGTTGCTCAATGGTGCTGTACGAGGCCGTTCTAGGCAACTGATGTAGCCTACTGTCGCCGTATTCGACCACCGATGGATATTCGAGGAATTTGGCGGCGGGCTTTTGTCGCCTTTGCTAATTGCTGGCGTCCCCAAAGTAGTCCTCGTCGACACCTTGCACTTTGTATGTCTGCCGAATGCGTACCCCCACGCCATGCTGGATCATGAGGCGAGCCAAACGTTGCCCATTGATCAACACTACGCGTTGTTGGACCTTCTGAAGGTATTCGTGTGCGTCCCTTGAGAAGTCGGAAGTCGTGACAAAAACGCCTTTGGATGCGCTTTCCCCATTCAATGATCCGATGAAGCGCTGGAGATCGGGGCGACCAATTCTGTTGTCGGGTGCGTATCGCTTCGCCTGAACATAGACAGCATCCAACCCAAGCGCGTCCTCATGGATGATGCCGTCAATTCCTCCGTCTCCGGTCACCTTAGTCATGAGGCTGTTTGCGTCGTCGCCACCTCCGTAGCCCATTGCAACCAATAAATCGAGTATTACCCGTTCGAAGCGCCGTGGAGGGAGCTGGTAAAGCAACGACAGAAGATCATCTCGCAACGCAGCGTCAAGCAAACCCGAAGCGGCTTCCATCGCGTCCTCGGGTGTCTGCCGTTCGTCTATTGGTGCTACGTCGATTGGTGTTTGGCTCAGGGCCGGTACGACGCTATTATCGCCGTGCAACTCACTACTGTCAGTTTGGCGAGACTGTTCGATCCACGCAGTGAAGCCAGGAAACTGGGAAAGCGTTTCGTTGTCTATTTTCTCGGGATTGGTCGCCAGCACCATACGCCCGCCTTCGGTGATGACATGCTGATTTCGCTTTGGCGACATTAGAAGGCCGGCTTTGGAAAGATAGGTGCGAGCCCAGTGTGCGCGGCTTTGCAGAATTGTTACGCGGCCACTGGGTATGAGTTGTGCGGCTTCTTCATCGGAGATGCCGAATTGTCTTTGGAGGACGGGGACACATGCGGCAACATTAGGCTTTCCTTCAGCAAACAAGCGAAGGACCGGGAGCATCAAGGTTTCGTAGTCAGGAATAGCCATCGCAATTTCTTCTCTGTTCGAACCCTTTTGATGAGTGCAGAAGGGTGTTGGCTCAACCTATTGTGTCAGATCCGGGGCGTCTAGCGGGGAAGGTATCTTGAGGCTGTCTCAAAATGTATACCTGAGAGACGAATTACGAACAGCATGGGTTGACAGCGTCTCTCACGTGTCTCACAAGCACGCTCTCTTAAACTCTTAGACATGAGAGACACTATCATGGCCATCGTAGCCTACGCTCGCGTTTCCTCTACCGGACAGTCCCTCGACGTACAGCTTGAGAAGCTGGCGGCTTTGAAGCCTGCCAAGGTCTTTCAGGAGAAGAGGTCGGGGGTTGACCGGCATCGTGAGGAATTGAAGAAGGCAATCGACTATTCCCGTGAGGGAGACGTGTTCGTGGTGACCAAGATCGACCGTCTTGCCAGATCGACGCGGGACCTCCTGAACATCATTGAGGAGCTTACGGCCAAGGGCGTCGAGTTCAAGGTCATGGACCAAAGCGTGGACACGACCTCTTCCACCGGGAAGCTAACCCTTCAAATCTTGGCGAGCGTAGCCGAGTTCGAGAACAGCATCAGGAGGGAGCGTCAGGCCGATGGGATCAAGAAAGCACAGGCGGACGGCAAGCAGTTCGGACGGCATCCGAAAATGACCGAAGAGACCATAGCGACCATGAGGAAACTGAAAGCCGCCGGTATGGCCGTGAAGGATATTATGGCGAAGACCGGCATGTCGAAGGCGTCTGTCTATCGGGCGCTCGACCTCTCAGGCGCGGCCAGCGTGGAATAGGTATACCCCTAGCAAAGAAGACGGTGACTGACAGCAATCGTGGGGCTCTCGTTGATAGGGCCACCAGTAGCACGATCAAAGCGCCTCAAGGGGATTTCCACCACTCCAACACGACAGGTTGTCCCCTAGCTCGATAGGTTGCCACTAGCGGAATAGGTCCCCCCCTAGCACAACAGGTACCTCACTAGCACGACCAAGTCGGCTGAGCGCAATAACCCACCGCCTAGCACGACCCTCGTGTCCAAAGCAGAACGAACCACCTTTGAAATACGGTGACCACTGGCACGACCAAGGTGACCGACGGTGACCATCGCGGTACTCCGCCAAACACAGCCTTCCATAGCACCAAGCCGAATTTCACACGCGAGCGCTCGCTTGTCAGACCTGCCTCCTCATTGGGCGAGACGGGCTGGAGCGCTGTCGTGTGCAATTCCATGCACAGAACTGGCCGAATCTTTGAGACCGCGTGTCTCGGGATCGGTGCCAGCGGGACATGAGCAGATGCCAAAGCAACCCGCGAGACCACAGCCAACCAATGAAACCCCAATGAGGACAATTGAATGAATTACAAATCACGAAAGAGATCCGCCAAGGCCGCAGCGGCAAGGCAACGGCTCCAGCGCAGCATCATAGCAGCGGCGATGGATGCAGCCGATAAGGAAGACCGGAAGGCTCGGACGCCGACCCAGGCCGATTGGAACGGCAAGTGATCATGGACGCGACCCAGGAAGTAATTACCGTTTCCTTGGATGCTCTGGTTCTGCTCCCTGACAATCAGATCCGTCAGCAGATGTCGTGGCGCACCGTCCGTGAATACGCGGAGCTGATGCGCGGCGGTGAGAGATTCAGCCCTGTGAAAGTCGCTCGGATTGATGCCGCCAATGAAGACCGAGGGTTTGCCCTGGTGGATGGGTGGCATCGCGTCAGCGCCGCTCAGCGCATCGGCCTTCGTCAGATCGAAGCCGTTCTGGTTACACCAAAGGGACCTTACGAGATTCCATGGTTGGCCGCGGAAGCGAACAGGCGGCACGGGTTGCCGTTGTCCCGTGCGGACAAGCGCAATGTCTTTCAGGCCTACGTTAGGGCAGGCAAGCACCGCAAAGGCCGGGGCACCGCTGTGAAGTCAGCCCGAGAGATGGAGAAGGACCTCAACGGCATCGTATCGCGGCACCAGTTGCCGAAATGGATGCAGTCCGATTTCCCCGCGATCTATGCCGCAATGAAAGGCAACGGCTTCGAACAAGGCAACGATGAAGCTGGAGGGCTGATGTCGCCTGACATGGACGAAGAGTATGCCAAGGCCGCTCGTGCTGCGTTGGATGAATACATGGCCTGCATGCGAGCCATGAAGGACAACCGGAAGGCTCGTAAGGTCCTGACCGATGCTGCGGCATTGGTGACCGAGGTGGCCGAGGCTGTTACTGGAAGGCGGGAGTGGCCAAAGGCGGCTGAGCTTCCTGATTTCTAAGGCCAGTCCTTAGATTTCAATGACTTAAGACGAAAGTGGCTACTTAGCCGCCGTAGGGCGACACGAAACTCCGGAAAGCGTTGTTCCGCAGCGGCTGTAGCGGTTTCGCTTCAAAATATCCACACATGGACGAACGACCTCAACAAGGACTCGGTGCGATCCGAGCCTTCTTCTATTTCCACGAAAGGAACATTCACGAAATGAGAGCAGACATTCGGAGCGGCAAGGATGCAACTACCCGCAGGACACAACCCAATTGGCTTGTCGAATGCATCAAGGCCGGTATCCCGTTTAGCCAACTCCCGGTGGCCCCATCGGCACACGCGAGCTTTAAGGAGAAGTCGCGTTACACATGGGCGCTACGGAAAGCGTGGCAGCGTAAGACGGGGCTCCAGATCGAGCGGCTGACACCTCCGGGCTACAACGAAAAGCTTGCGGAGAGGCGGCGTCAGGAAGGCACGGCTGTGCGACAAGGTTGTGATTGACCAGATCACTGCCCAGCAACTCCGGACGCGATCGCAGTGTGCTTTGCGTAACCGCGAATCCTCTCGCTTAACCCCACGAGACCAACGTTGCCAAACGCTAAGACCAGGACGCCAGCAGTAGGGCGGATCGCCGAACCTGCGGCTCAAGGACGCCTCCAGGCGATATGTTAAACCTGTTCGGTTTCGTGCGCTCAGTGGTGGCTGTAGTGAACTTCAGCTTGCGCTTGCTAGAAGGGGTTCGTATCGGCCACGCCCGTCCGTTAGAACAATTTAAGAACCCTTGCTTAAACCGCGAAATTCGCTCGCTGACGCGCTTTCCTGCATTTTCATAGGCGGACATGCATCCGCAGCACTTTGCGCGTAAGCGGCGCAATAAAGCGGGATAATGCACCAAAATGGATTGGCGGGTGCTTGTCACGGGAGGTTGATCCGAGTATTTAGAGTCTGTGTTGCTGCCACTTGGCGAGTGCGCGACGTTCCAGGCAAGCCTTGGGAGGTTTCGTAACTTCGTCGGGTAACCCGCGAAGGGGCGGCAAGCCCTCCTTGTCGGTAACGGAAAGGAGGTAGGGGATGCGCATAGCATGCCCGATCTACCGTCCAGTGTCTGTAGTAGACTACTGGCGGTTCCGTCTGGGGCAGTGGGAACACGTTAGTTCGCACTGCCGCCGTTGGCCGCGTTGCACCGCGGTCTCGGCGTAATCCCAGACATCCCCTGATCAATCAACCTTCCAGGGGTCCCCACTGCGGTGGGGGCCTTTCCGGTACCTGTCGTTCAACAGGTTGTTGATTTTTAAGATCAAAAAATGGAGTTGACAAGGAGTCTGCGGACAAATTGTCCGAAGCGAATTGGCAAAAAACTCAATTCGATTCCTGAAAGGCATTTCGTTTCATACACTTAAAAAAGGTCGCGGCGTCTAACAAAAAAATTTCCAAGAGTCAATCTCTGAACCCTGTGGACTGGTATGTATAGCCCCGAAAATTCGAGCTATCCCCACGATGCACCGAACGCCGCTCGTAGGGAATCCTTCAAATCAGTTCGTTAATAACACCTCCATGCATACTACTCGCTAGGTTGATGTCGAACCGATGGCAGGCGGTTGGGTTTGCAACACAAGTCCTTGCTACGGGCCCACATGAGTGCTACACACGTCGCTATACACGAGCGAAAAAACATAGCAAATTCAACGCGGATAGAAGCTTGGAGCCCTGTCCTCTTCTGGGCACCATTCCTGTTTCAGGCCGCCAAAAGCGGTCCAGAAACATCCCTAAAGAAGCCCGGTTTACCGG
Organism: Rhizobium sp. CIAT894; assembly: GCF_000172795.2. Lineage (NCBI taxonomy): Bacteria > Pseudomonadati > Pseudomonadota > Alphaproteobacteria > Hyphomicrobiales > Rhizobiaceae > Rhizobium > Rhizobium sp. CIAT894. The sequence goes on along the minus strand of NZ_CP020947.1, from coordinate 269,580 downwards.
GTTTTTTTATTGCCTGATATTTCAATGAGTCCCATTCATCCAGACACTTTGTTGGCATCAATGCCCTGAGCGAAGGCCGATGGGTCGACGTTTGCTCACGCGGCCATATGGGGCGTCGTCTTCCGGCTGTCGGGAATAACGGTTAGAACCCCCATACCGGCTTCTCTGGCGGCGCTGATGAGCATTTCCCGGAGTTCGTCCATCCCGATCTGGCCGATGATGGCATCGGCGCAAGCCTTCACGGCGACGACATATTCCTCTCCGTCTTCAAACGGCCAGTCCACCATCAGCACCTCGGCGGCGTCGCGCAGCGTCCTGACGATCCTGCGCTTTTGCCGGCCACCGAGAAAGAGAACAAGAGGCGAAAAATCCGCCGATGTGTTCCATTGCATGGCACTTTCTCCCCAAAGATTAGAATATTAGTAACAATGCAAGAAGCGTGCCGTCAACCGGTCGAGGCGCTTTCTGGAGGTCTCGATCCATCCACCTGAGTACCCGCAGAGACGTTCGCGAAATGGCCTTCACAACGCGCGAGCTTCGGCCGCGCGACGATGGCTCGAAAGCCTGCCGCTGCGGCGCACCGAAGAAGAGGGCATGGCCAAATATTCGATCGTCGACCCGTCCGAAGCAAATGCCAGCTTCGACTATCTGAGGATGGAGCTTCCGGTCGAACGTTTCCGGCAGTCGCCTCCAGAGGCTTTCTGACCGCTTGAAGCGCCTACCGCACCGGCTGATAATGGCCGCGCAGCGGCACCTTGTCGTCCATCGAGATGAAACCGTCGCGTTCGCAGACATACATCAGCGTCGGCATGCCGCCGGAGCGGAAGATCTCGTCGTAACGGCGGCGGATCTGAACGGTTTCGGTGCGGCAATTATAGGATTCTTCTTCTTTCTTGTCCGGCTGCGCCTTGACGCCGGGAAGACCCTTGTAGGGATAGAGGGGTTGCACGCCGGCTTCGATCGATTTCGTCCAGTCGACGGCAAGGGCGGACGACGGAGCAAGCCCGGACAGGGCAACGAGCAGCATCGGAAACATCATCACAAACCGCATCGGAAGCCGCATGGCAACTCTCCTGCCGGCAACAGGCCGTTCTCAGGATGTAGGGAAAGCAAAGGCCGGCATCAAGCGGCCGCAGCGGGCGGCTTCCTGAAATAACTTCTGATAACGGGGTGGCCGAAGAGGCCGGCGAGGATCGCAAAACCCGCGCCGACGACGAAACCGGCGAGAAGACCGCCGATGATGCCGGCGACCAGCAGGATTTTCCTGCTCGGACCATCGGCCTTGACCGGCGGTTCGGCCGGCGAGATGACGCGAATGTTACTCTGGTTGAGGTTCTGCTCCTCGCTCGTCTGGCTGGAGCGCTTCAGAACCGTCTCGTAAATATCGCGCGCCGCCGTCGCCTTGCGCTGCAATTCGTTCAATTCCACCTGCTTGTCGGAAGTACTCGCCTGCAAAGCCTTCTGCACGGCGAGTTCCTTGGCGACGCTGTCTTCGGCGGCCTTGGCCTGCTCGTATTCGCCCCTTGCCGAGGTGGCGAGGCGCTGCAACTCGCCCTTGATTTCGCCTGATATGCTCTGCAGCGAGGAGCGGGCCGCCTGCAGGCGCGGATGACGCGCGCCCATCTGGCTTTCGAGGCTGCCGACGGCGGCGGCCTGGGTGGCATATTGCTGACGCAGGCTGACGAGCGGCGAGGTGACGCCGCCTTCCGCCTGGTTGCCGGCGACAACGTCCTCGACGCGGAGATTGGCGACCGCATCGGCACGCGCTTTGGCCTGGATGGTCTTTTCCTGCGCCGTTACCAGCAGCGTGTTCAGCGAGACCAGCCGCTGATCGGAGATCAAATTGCCCTCGGTCGCGGCCATGTCGTTGTCGGCGCGGAAGGTTTCGACGGCCTGCTCGGCCTCCAGCACCTTCCGGCGCAGATCGTCGAGGCGTCCGTCGAGCGTCGAGGAGGTATTTTCGTAGATGCCGTTCGAGGCGCTGTTTTCTTCTTCGGTGAAGGAGGTGACGACCTGGTTGGCAAGCCTTGCGGATTTTTCCGGATCGTTCGTCGTCGCGGCAAGCGAGACGACATAGGTGCTGGCCTCGCGAGTGATAACCAGCGCCTTCTGCAGCGTACCGATCACGGCGGCGCCATCGGTGCGGCCGCCGGTGAATTCCGGATCCTGATCAAGCTTCATGGCCTTGATGACGCGGCGCAGCACATTGCCCGAGGTCAGGATCTGCACCTGGCTGTCGATCAGCGTCGAGATCATTTCCGGCGAGGGTCCCGAAGATTGCGCACCTGGATCGGCAAGGCCGATCTGGCGCGGATCGAAATAGAGACTGCTGACGGCGGTGAATTTCTGCCCGATGAACGGCGCCAGCGCTCCGCCGGCAACGCCGCCGAGAAGCGCCAGACCGAGCACGACCAGCCGTCGGCTCCAGATCGCGGCGATACTGGAGCGCAGATCGAGAAGGGGCGCATCAGGCGCAGGTGCAGCGTTCGACGGCGCGGCGGCGACAGGCTGTTTCTGAGGCGGAGGCGGAGGCGCCGGACGCTCGGATTGCCGGGTTTGCGCAACCCTTGCCGCCGGCGGCACAAAGGCAGGAGGGGGGGCAGGAGGGGCGGGTTCCGGCGGCGGAGGGACGAAATCGTCCGGACGAACGACAGGGCTGCGCATACGCACGCCTTCCGGCGCAGTCTGAGGTGGCTCAAAACTGCGCCAGCCGGGAAGCCGGCTTACCCTGTTCCTGTCATACTGGTTCATACGCGCACTCGTGTCCCGCCCAGCGTGAAAGACTGAAGCCGAGGTGCCGAGACTTTAGAAATTCTTAGCTAACGGACCGTTAAAATAATTTCAGCGACGCGATGTTGCGATTTGACGCGGTTGCGAGGGGTAACGATGAGGGCGAGACGACATCTGACAGCGCTGCTGCTTGCCGCGGCGCTCGTCCCCTCGCCGGCCCTTGCGGCGGACGCGCCCTGTTACCGCGGCGTCAATCTTTCCGGCGGCGAATATGGCGAACGCGACGGCACCTACGGCACCAACTACACCTATCCCAGCGAAGAGACGATCGGCTATTTCGCCGAAAAGGGCATGACGATCGTCCGGCTGCCCTTTCGCTGGGAGCGGCTGCAGCCGGCGCTCGGCGGACGGCTCGACGAGGACGAACTCAAACGGATCAAGGATACCGTCGGCCTGATCCGCAAGCACGGCATGGCCGTGCTGCTCGATCCGCATAATTTCGGTTATTACGACAAGACCCAGGTCGGCACGGCGCCGGTGACGGATGCCGCCTTCGCCGATTTCTGGGCAAGGCTCGCGGTCGAATTCGCCAATCAGGACGGCATTCTCTTCGGCCTGATGAACGAGCCGCACGACATCAAGGCGACGGACTGGCTCACCGCCGCCAATGCGGCGATCCGCAGCATTCGCGCCGTCGGCGCCCGCAATCTCATTCTGGTGCCGGGGACGGCGTGGAGCGGCGCTCACAGCTGGGAGAAGGACGTGATCGGCGGCGCCAACGGCACTGTCATGCTCGGCGTGCGCGATCCACTCGATTTCTACGCCTATGAGGTCCACCAGTATCTCGACGTCGATTCCTCCGGAACCCACCCGACCTGCGAAGGTGCGGACGGCGCGGTCGAGGCGATCGCCGGCGTCACCGCCTGGCTGAAGCGCAACCACAAGCGCGGCTTTCTCGGCGAATTCGGCGCCGCCGCCGACAAGGATTGCATGAGCGGGCTGACCGAGATCTACGCCACCATGTCAGGCAATGGCGACGCCTGGCTCGGCTGGTCCTATTGGGCGGCGGGCGACTGGTGGCCGGCGGACGAGCCGTTCAACGTCCAGCCGCGCAAAGGCCCTGAGCGACCACAGATGCGGCTTCTGGCCGAGGCGGCAAAGGCCGATACCGGCACTTGCTCCGCGGTCAAGCCGGCGAGGAAATGAGAATGGCGGTCAGCGACCACAAAGCTGCGACCTTCGCTGTGGCCGGCAACCGGCTCGATGGCGGCGGCGCAGCGGCGCGCGTCGATTACCCGGTGCTGTGGCTCGGCCTGCTATCGGTGCTCTACAACGGCATTCTCGCCTTCATCAACCACAACATCATGCCGCTGTCGATGACGCATGTCGCCGCCAGCGAAGGCCTGATCATGGCGAGCGCCATCATCTACATCCTGCACAGGGGCATCTACGAGACCGATCTGCCGGCCTTCCTGTTCCTGCTGTTCACGCTCGTCGTGACCATCTATGTCAGCGTGCTGAACCGCATGCTGTTCATCGATCATTTCCGCAATATTCTGATCATCTTCTGCTTTACCGGGCTCGGGGGCTGGAGCAACGAGAAGACGATGAAGCTCGCCTTTCGCTGGGCAAGCCTTACGGTGCTGATCTTCCTGATCTTCGAGATCATCAGCGTGCCGTTCTTTGTCAGCATCGTGCATCCGTCCGATTATTTCGCCAATACGCGCGGGCTGCTGCCGCTGAGCTACAACACGACGGGCCTGTTTCAGAACGCGCTCGGCTTTCCCGAGCGTTTCTCCTTCGGCATTATCGACCACCGTTCTTCGTCGATCTTCCTCGAGCAGGTGTCGCTCGCCAATTTCTGCGGCGTGATCGCGATCTACCTGATTTCCATGTGGGAAAGAACAGGCCGCTGGGACCGGCTGCTGTTCATCGCCACGGCCGTGCTGATCCTGGTGACGAACGACACCCGCACGATGCTGATCTTCTGTTTTGCCTGCATCGTCGGTTATTTTGTCTTTCCGAAGATCCCGAAAAATTTCAATCTGGCGCTGATGCCGCTGATCGTCGCTGCGGGTTTTCTGGTCTACACCGTAAAACCCAATGCGACCGGCGACAACTTCACCGGCCGCATCAACCTGACGATGAAAAAGATCATGGAACTCGATCCGCTCGCCGTCCTCGGGCTTTCGGTCGACCGGGTCGCGGAATTTGCCGACAGCGGCTATGTCTACCTGATCTACGCAGCAACGATCTTCGGCGTCATCGCTCTCTGGCTGTTCGTCTGCCTTTTTCCCGCCGGGCGCACGGCGGCGCAGCGGCGCTGCGCCCATTCACTTTCTCTTTTCATTTTTCTGAATATGATGATCGGGGGAACCGCCGTTTTCTCGATGAAGATCGCCGGTCTCCTCTGGTTCGTCGTCGGATATATGCGCTTCCACGACAGCCCGCGCATCCGGCAGGGTGGTCCGGCAGATGTAGAGAGTTGACCGCAGCGGCACGGTTCTGACCGACGCCCGAGGGAGCAAGACGCCAGATGCTTGTCCAGCTTCAATATCTGCGCGCCGTCGCGGCGCTGATGGTCGTTTATTTCCACGCGATATTGCAGCTTGCCAAGGTCAATCCGGCGATCGACGCCACCGCCTTCGTCTATGGTGAAACCGGCGTCGACATCTTCTTCGTGCTCAGCGGTTTCGTCATGTGGCTGACGACGAGCGGGCGGGCGATGGGCCCTGTCGATTTCGCCCGCCGGCGCATCAAAAGGATCGTTCCGCTCTATTGGCTGGCAACGCTGTTTTCGGCTGCCGTGGCGCTCGTGGCCCCGTCACTGCTGAAATCGACGGTGTTCGACCTGCCGCATCTCATTGCCTCGCTGTTCTTCCTGCCGTGGGCCAATCCCGCCGATCCCGCCACGATCACGCCGGTGGTCGTGCCGGGCTGGACGCTGAATTACGAAATGTTCTTCTACTTCGTTTTCGCGCTGCTGCTGCCGCTCCGGGAAGTCCGCCGCATACCGGCGATGTTTGCCGTCTTTGCCGTCGTCCTGATCGCCTGCCGGCTGCTGCCGGAAACGACGGCCACCCGGTTCTACGGCGAGCCGATCATATTGGAGTTTCTCGCCGGCGTCGTGCTCGGCTGGCTCTACGGGCAGAAACTGCTTTTGCCGAACCGCTGGGCGTGGGCGGTGCTTGCGCTGGGTTTTGCATTTCTCTTCATCAACGAGGCGCTGATGCCGCCGGAAAGCCGGTTCTACGCCTGGGGTATACCGGCGATCTTCATCGTCTATAGCGCTGTTTCGATCGACTTTTCCAGGCTGCCGGTTATCGGCTGGCTGAACTATCTCGGCGACTGTTCCTACAGCATCTATATCACCCACGCCTTCACGCTGGCTTTCCTGAGGGTCGCCGCCGACCGCCTGCCGTTCGCCATCCTGCAGCAGCCTGTACTCTTCGTCGTCCTGGCGCTGGTGCTCTCGTCGATCGGCGGTGCCATCATCCATGAAATCACGACGCCGCGCCGGAAGGTGGCGATCGCCAGCCACCCGCCGGGCTAAAACATGTCGCGCTCCCCCGGATACGGCTGTCGTGCTTCATATCCTTGCTTTCCCGCATCTCGATGTCGCAAATTGCTCAGCGGCTTTGCGCGACATGCTTTATTTCAGCCAATGAAGGCGAGAATACACATCCAGGCGGCGCTGGCGGCACAGCTTTTCCAGCAACTTCTCCTAAGCTGAGCAGCGATGAGAGAACTTGCAGGAACGTGATGGTTTATCTTGCAATTTGTCGCATGAATGAAAGCGCACCGGCCTATTCGCGGCCCAGGGTTTGATCTAAGCACGGCGGCGATCTTGCAGAGGGAAGAGGGAAAGACATGAGAAGCTATGTATTGACGGTATCCTGCAAATCGACGCGCGGCATCGTGGCGGCGATCTCCAGCTATCTGGCCGAGAAGGGCTGCAACATCATCGACAGTTCGCAGTTCGACGATCTCGATACCGGCAAGTTCTTCATGCGCGTCTCCTTCATTTCCGAAGAGGGCCTGTCGGGCACCGAGATCGACGCCGATTTTGCCGCTGTCGCCGCGCCCTTTGCGATGGATTACGAATTTCACGACAGCGAGAGCCGCATGAAAGTGCTCTTGATGGTGTCGCGCTTCGGCCATTGTCTCAACGACCTTCTCTATCGCTGGAAGATCGGGGCGCTTTCGATCGACATCGTCGGCGTCGTCTCCAACCATTTCGACTACCAGAAGGTCGTGGTCAATCACGACATCCCCTTCCACCATATTCCGGTCACCAAGGCCAACAAGGTGCAGGCCGAAGCCCATATCATGGAGGTGGCCGAGCAGACCGGCACCGAGCTGATCGTGCTCGCCCGCTATATGCAGATCCTGTCGGACGAGATGTGCCAGAAGATGTCGGGCAAGATCATCAACATCCACCATTCCTTCCTGCCGTCCTTCAAGGGCGCCAACCCTTACAAGCAGGCCTATGGCCGCGGCGTCAAGCTGATCGGGGCAACGGCGCATTACGTCACCGCCGATCTCGACGAAGGCCCGATCATCGAGCAGGACACGGCGCGCATCACCCATGCGCAGTCGCCGGACGACTATGTCTCGATCGGCCGCGACGTCGAAAGCCAGGTGCTGGCCCGCGCCATCCACGCCCATATCCACCACCGCACCTTCATCAACGGCAACCGCACCGTCGTCTTCCCGGCAAGCCCCGGCAGCTACGCTTCCGAACGCATGGGTTGAGCGCCGCCGAGACCCACATCTCTTTTGCTGGCAGACGACAATCTCCCGTTGCCTGCCAGCAGCAAGTATTTGATTATCTCGTCCAATAGGTAATCGAATCATGCTGCGGGAGGGGTGATGACCGACGAGGCGCTTGTTGATCGCATGGCGCTGCCGCGTCCGGACGTCACCGTCGCGGACGCGGAAGAGATCCTTCTTGCCCATTACAACCTGTCCGGCGCCCTTGCCGAACTTGGCAGCCAGCAGGACCGGAACTACCGCGTCGATAGCGATCGCGGTCGCTACGTCCTGAAGATTTGCCATGCTGCCTACGAGACCCGCGAACTCGAAGCGCAGAATGCAGCGATCCATCACCTCAAAAGCAAGCAGGATGCGCCACGCGTTCCCAATGTGATCGCCACGAATGACGGGCGCGAGATCGTCGTCCTGACCGTGCGCGGGCAGGGCTACCAGGTCCGGCTGCTGGAATATCTGGAAGGCCAGGGGTTGACGGAGCTGAATTATGTGGCGCCGGCCTCCGTCGCCGCACTCGGCGCCCTCTGCGCAAGGCTGGCGCAGGCGCTTGCCGACTTCAACCATCCCGGCCTCGACCGCAGCCTGCAATGGGATCTGAGGCGGGCCGGGCCGGTCGCGGTGCAGCTGCTTTCCGCCATCACCGACAGCGCCGCGCGCGACCGGATCGCCAAGACGATGGTGATGGCCGTTCGCCGTATCCAGCCGCTGGCGCCGTCGCTTCGGCTGCAGGCGGTGCATCACGACGTCACCGGCGACAATGTCGTCGGTCACCGCAATGCCCATGGCCACACCATCCCCGACGGGGTGATCGATTTCGGCGACATCATCCGCGGCTGGCTGGTCGGCGATCTCGCCGTCACCTGCGCTTCGCTGCTGCATCAGGCAGAGGGCGACCCTTTTCATATCCTGCCCGCCGTGACCGCCTATCAGGCGATCTATCCGCTGACGGCGGAGGAGTTGAAGGCGCTCTGGCCGTTGGTGGTCGCGCGCGCGGTCATTCTCGTCGCCAGCGGCGAACAGCAGATTTCGGTCGATCCGGAGAATGATTATGTCCGCGGCAATCTCGACCGCGAGTGGGCGATCTTCGATACGGCGATGTCCGTTCCCTTCGAGCTCATGGAAGCGGCGATCCTCAAGGCGGCCGGTGCTGGTGTTGCCGCCCCGGAAACATCGGGATGGCTGCCGCTGCTGCCCGACATCGATCCCGCCGGGATCGCCTATGTCGACCTTGGGGTGCTGAGCCCGCATTTTTCTGCCGGCAACTGGCTGAATTCCGACATGGACTGGCGGTTGCTTGCCCGCGCTGCGACCGAAAACGGAACGGCAGCGACGCGCTTCGGCGAATATCGGCTTTCCCGGGCGGGAACCGCCAGGAGACAGGCGACCTGCGCTCTGCATGTCGACATCTGTCTTGCCGCAGGCAGCGCGGTCGCTGCGCCCTTTGCCGGCCGCATCGGCTGGAAGGACCAGCATCTGACGCTGACCGGCGACAGCATGACCCTTCGCCTCGACGGGCTCGACCTCGCGGTCGAGGATGGGGCCGAGATGGCCGCCGGCGACCCGCTCGGCACGGTTGTCGGAGAGGCTACGTCGCTCGGCGGGCTGCGCGTGCAGCTTTGCAGCGTCGCCGGGCTCGAGCCGCCGCTCTTTGCCACACCGCACGAGGCAGCGGCATGGTCGATGCTCTGCCCTTCTCCCTCGCCGCTTCTCGGCCCAGGAGCAGATGCGCCACGACCTGCCAGCACCGAGCTGTTCGCCAGGCGGCAGGCGCATCTCGCAGGCGCGCAGAAGAACTATTATGCGGCGCCGCCGCAGATCGAGCGCGGCTGGCGGGAGCATTTGTTCGACGTCGAGGGCCGCGCCTATCTCGATATGGTCAACAACGTCTCCATTCTCGGCCATGGCCATCCCAAGCTCGCGGCGGCGATCAGCGCCCAATGGCTGCGGCTCAACACCAATTCACGCTTTCACTATGCCGCGATCACGGAATTTTCCGAACGCCTCGCCGCACTGGCCCCGGATGGGCTCGACACGGTCTTCCTTGTCAACAGCGGCTCGGAGGCGACCGATCTGGCGCTTCGGCTGGCGCAAGCCCATAGCGGCGCCCGCAACATGCTCTGCCTGCTCGAAGCCTATCATGGCTGGTCGGCGGCGAGCGACGCCGTCTCCACCTCGATCGCCGACAATCCGCAGGCACTGACCACCCGGCCCGACTGGGTGCATGCCGTCGTTTCGCCGAATACCTATCGCGGCGCATTCCGCGGTCCCGACACTGCGAGCGCCTACCTCAGCGCCGTAACGCCGGTGCTGGAGGCGATCGACGCCGGCGGCGAAGGTCTTGCAGGTTTCATCTGCGAATCGGTCTATGGCAACGCAGGCGGCATTCCGCTGCCGGACGGTTACCTCGCACAGGTCTATGCCGAAGTGCGCGCCCGCGGCGGGCTCTGCATCGCCGACGAGGTGCAGGTCGGTTATGGCAGGCTCGGACATTATTTCTGGGGCTTCGAGCAGCAAGGGGTCGTGCCCGATATCATCACCGTCGCCAAGGGTACGGGCAACGGCCATCCGCTCGGCGCCGTCATTACCACGCGGGAGATTGCCCAGTCGCTGGAGAAGGAAGGCGCATTCTTTTCCTCTACCGGCGGCAGCCCGGTCAGCTGCGTCGCCGGCATGACGGTGCTCGACATCATCGCCGAGGAAAAGCTGCAGGAAAATGCCCGGACGGTCGGCGATCATCTGAAGGCGCGGCTTGCGGCGTTGATCGACCGCTATCCGGTCGCGGGCGCCGTGCATGGCATGGGCCTTTATCTCGGCCTCGAATTCGTCCGCGACAGAACGACGCTGGAGCCGGCGACGGAGGAGACGGCTGCCATCTGCGACCGTCTGCTTGCACTCGGCGTCATCATGCAGCCGACCGGCGATCACCAAAATGTGCTGAAGATCAAGCCGCCGCTCTGCCTCAGCATCGAAAGCGCCGATTTCTTCGCCGACATGCTGGAAAAAGTGCTCGACGAAGGCTGGTGACACAGGGCTACCGGCGTTAACCAAATCGGTCATTTCGAGGCTTTTCGAATTTTCGCGAAACGCCCATTGCCTGAAACAGTCAGGCTTCCTATGTCTGCCGCGGTGATCGATGAAACTCTGATTCTGTCATGCGAATTTTACGAAGAGCTGATATGTTTCTTTCTGTAAGTTCAAAGTTCGGCGGAATGAATTTTTTCGGATCGTCGATATTTTGACACGTTTCGGAATATGTTTCTGGCAGGCTATCGGGTAATCTCTACCAAGTTAGTAGATTACAAAAGGCAGCCATCACCGGCTCCGGGCTCTTCCGGGACCACTCAAGCGCAACGCCAACGCAAGGAACGAGACATGATAGACATCGATATTCTCGCCGATCTGCTTGGGCGATCCGTGCTTGGCAATGACCGTCCGGGCGCCCTCTCCCGCCCGAACTGTCGAATGTGACGTTCGTCCTCCTTTCAACGGTACCAGACAAGTCAATTCGCCATGGCTGTGCATGTCGCGCGGCAGGAGTTCTATCTATGAAGAAGCAAGTTATCGAATATGCAGGCGTTCCCGTCGGGATCGTCATTCCCGACGAAGACCGGCTGAAGTTCATCGCCGTGAAATTCCATGTCCACGACCTCGACGAGCAGCGTTTTCGCTCGCCCGATGAGGTGCGGCTGGCCATCCACGATCTGATGACCCGCCGTCATCCGAAGCCGCTTCATGCCTGACGGGCATGCGGCCGCTGCCGACTTTCGCAGCTTTTCCTGATGCGACCGGTCCTGCCATAGGGGCCGGTCTTGTTTTTTGAGGGCAATTGCAGTCCTATCGGCGGCCTTTCGCATAAGGATCCGCCCTTGCCCGATCTTCTCAACCTCATCACCGATATCGAAGGTGTTGCCGTCGGCCACGCGACTGATCTCGTGCTCGGCTCCGGTGTCACGGTCATCGTCTTCGACGAGCCGGCCGTCGCATCCGGCACCGTGCTCGGCGGGGCGCCGGGCGGGCGCGACACGAGCCTGCTCGACCCGTCGATGACCGTCAACGCCGTCGATGCCTTCGTGCTTTCCGGCGGCTCGGCCTTCGGGCTCGACGCCGCGGGCGGCGTGCAGGCGGGATTGCGCGAACGCGGCCGTGGCTTTGCGGTCGGGCCGGTGCGCATACCAATCGTGCCGCAGGCGATCCTGATGGACCTCTTGAATGGCGGCGACAAGGATTGGGGGCTGCACTCACCCTATCGCGACATGGGCTATGCGGCCTTGCAGGCCGCCGCCAAGGGCGCATTCGCGCTCGGCACCGCAGGCGCCGGCACCGGGGCGACGACAGCCACCGTCAAGGGCGGGATCGGCTCGGCCAGCGCCGTCAGCAGCGCCGGGTATCACGTCGCGGCGATCGTTGCCGTCAATGCGCTCGGCTCCGCAACGATCGGCGACGGGCCGCATTTCTGGGCGGCGCCCTTCGAGCAGGATGGTGAATTCGGCGGGCTCGGCATGCCTGCGGCGGCCGACCACCGGATGCGACTCAAGGGGATGAACACGCCGGCGACGACGATCGGCGCTGTCGTGACCGACGCGCAGCTGACGAAGGCCGAGGCGCACCGGCTTTCGCTGGCCGGCCATGACGGCTTTGCCCGGGCGCTGCTGCCGGCGCATCTGCCGCTTGACGGCGACACCGTCTTTGCCGCTTCGACGGCCAAGCACCGAAGGGACGACATGGCGAGCCTGATGGAGCTTTGCCACCTCGCCACCATCGTCATGGCCCGGGCGATCGCCCGCGGCGTTTACGAGGCGACGGCCCTTCCGGCCGAGGGTGCGCAAAAAGCATGGCGCGACCGCTATCCGAACGGCTAAAGCGTCTCGCATGAAACGTCATTCATACGAGGCGCTTCAGGTCTTTGTTTTATGCGTGTCGTTATCCGGGACCCGCTGCACACTTCCGGGCGACATGCAGTCATGATTGAATAGGGTCGCAACCCGAATATGCCGAATGGCGGAGAGACGTGAATGCAGATCCGGGCGCTGATGTATTTCGACGAGCTGGTCAGGACCAATTCCATGCGCCAGGCGGCCGAGAACCTCAATGTCGCGCCGACGGCAATCAGCCGGCAGATCGAGAACCTCGAATATCATTTCGGCGCGCCGCTCGTCGAACGCAGCGCCCGCGGCGTCAAACTGACGGCGGCCGGCGAGCTGCTCGCCGCCCGCGCCGGCCGCACATTGCGCGAACTCGATCACGTGCAGCAGCTGATCGAAGACCTGAAGGGCCTGCAGCGCGGCCGCGTCAGCATCTATGCCAATGGTGCGACCGTCGCCAATCTCTTGGCTCCGGCACTGGCCGAATTCAGCCTGAAATACCCGCAGCTGCGTTTCAGCGTGACGATCACCAGCGCGCGGCAGGCGGTCGATGCCGTCAACAGCGCCGAGGCGGATATCGCGGTGACGCTGTTTGCGCCCGTCATGTCAGGCACCAAGGTGCGGCTGCGCTCCGAGATCGCCTATGATCTCATCGCCACGCCGCAGCATCCGGCCGCCGCCCATGCCGAAATCCCTATCCGGAAACTCGCCGACTACCCATTGGCGCTGCCGGATCAATCCTTCGGCTTCCGCCAGGCCTTCGACGCGCTGTTCGAGAAGGAGGGGCTGAGCCTTGATCCGGTCTTCATCACCAGTTCGCTTGAAATGCTGAAGGAACTCGTGCTCAGCGGGGCGGCCGCGACGCTGCTGCCGGCGCTGACCGTCAGCCGCGAAATCGAGGCGGGCCAGCTGCTTGCCATTCCGCTCGCCGGCAAGACCGGTATCCGCACCCATGTCGATCTCTGCGTCGCACCCGACCGGCAGCTGTCCTTCGCGGCGGCCAAGCTGCTCGACTTCATCGAGAGGTTCATGCGCGAGCGCACGAACCGCCGGACCGGGACAAAAGCCTGACGCTTCCGGCTTGCATTGGCCACGGATTTGCGGTGTAGCTTTTTCGGCTACACTGAGCACGCAAAATCGCTATTGTGTGTGCACTGTCGCAATGACATTCTCATCGCAAGGGCCTTCGATGCGGCCGGACAGGGACATGATGACCAAGCTTTCGTTTGCGCCTTCAGCACGCTTCATCAGACAGCTTTCTCTCGGTGCCGTGCTTTCGGCCGGCGTCGTGATGACGGCGATGACGCCGGCGGAAGCGGCCAAGGCCACCCTCAATCTCGGCATGAGCGTCGAGCCCACGGGCCTCGATCCGACGATCGCCGCGCCGGTGGCGATCGGCCAGGTCACCTGGCAGAACGTGTTCGAGGGGCTGGTGACGATCGACCAGTCCGGCAAGGTCCAGCCGCAGCTGGCGAAGAGCTGGGAGATTTCACCTGATGGCCTGACCTATACGTTCAAGCTGCAGACCGGCGTCAAATTCCATGACGGCGAAGCCTTCGATGCCGCCGCCGCCAAATTTTCGCTCGACCGCGCCCGCGGCGCAGATTCGGTCAATCCGCAAAAGCGCTTCTTTGCCTCGATCACCTCGATCGATACGCCCGATGCCGGAACGCTGGTGCTGCATCTCTCGGCACCGACCGGCAGCCTGATCTACTGGCTCGGCTGGCCTGCCTCGGTCATGGTGGCGCCCAAGACGGCAGCCGACGACAAGGTGACGCCGGTCGGCACCGGCCCCTTCAAATTCGCCGGCTGGGCGAAAGGCGACAAGGTGGACCTCACCAGAAACGCCGATTACTGGAACAAGGATGCGGCCGCCAGGCTCGACAAGGTGACTTTCCGCTTCATCGCCGATCCGCAGGCGCAGGCCGCAGCGCTGAAATCCGGCGACCTCGATGCCTTTCCGGAATTTGCAGCACCCGAGCTGATGAGTTCTTTCGACGGCGATACCAGGCTCGTCACCCGGATCGGCAACACCGAACTGAAGGTCGTCGCCGGCATGAACAATGCCCGGAAGCCGTTCGACGACAAACGCGTGCGCCAGGCGCTGATGATGGCGATCGACCGCAAGACGGTGATCGACGGTGCATGGTCCGGCCTCGGCACGCCGATCGGCAGCCATTACACGCCGAACGATCCCGGCTATCAGGATATGACCGGCGTGCTTCCCTATGACGCCGAGAAGGCGAAAGCGCTGCTTGCCGAAGCCGGCTATCCCAACGGCTTCACCTTCACGATCAAATCGCCGCAGATGGCCTATGCACCGCGCAGCGCCGAGGTGATGCAGGCGATGTTTGCCGAGATCGGCGTGACGATGAATATCGAGCCCACCGAATTTCCGGCGAAATGGGTCCAGGACATCATGAAGGACCGCAACTTCGACATGACCATCGTCGCCCATGCCGAGCCGCTCGACATCGACATCTACGGGCGCGATCCCTATTATTTCAACTACAAGAACCCAGTCTTCAACGCGCTGATGAAGAAGGTTCAGGAGACGACCGATCCCGCCGCGCAGAACGCGATCTACGGCGAAGCGCAGAAGATCCTCGCCGAGGACGTGCCAGCGCTCTACCTCTTCGTCATGCCGAAACTCGGTGTCTGGGACAGGAAACTGAAGGGGCTGTGGGAGAACGAGCCGATCCCGTCGAATGTGCTGTCGGGGGTTTCCTGGGAGGAGTGAGGCATCGTTGAATGCGTGAGGCTCGGAGATGAACGGAGGGAAACTGGACAGGAATGAGGGTGGGTGGGGTGACTGTCGCATCAGCTCGAAAGCCTGGCGACGAGGCCATCCCTTAAAAGCCACCCCGGCAGCGTGGCCCGCATGATCGCACTCTTCGCCCGCCGCTTCGCCGGCCTCCTCGTCACGCTCCTTATCGTCTCGCTGCTGATCTTCGCCGTTATGGACCTCCTGCCCGGCGACCCCGCTTCGATCATGCTCGGCACCTCGGCAAGCCCGGAGACCTTGGCGGCGCTGCGCCACGATCTCGGCCTCGACCAGCCGCTCATCCTGCGTTACGGACAATGGCTGGCCGGTGTGATCTCCGGTGATCTCGGCAATTCCTATACCTATGGCGTGCCGGTCGCCGGATTGATCGTCGAGCGGCTGGCGGTGACGCTGCCGCTGGCGCTGATGGCGATCGTGCTCTCGGTGGGGATTGCCTTGCCGCTCGGCGTGCTGGCCGCCTCGCGCCGCGGCGGTATCTTCGACATCGCCGCAACGGTGTTTTCGCAGATCAGCATCGCCGTGCCCGCCTTCTGGGTGGCGCTGTTGTTGATCATCCTGTTTTCGACCATGCTCGGGCTGATGCCGGCCGGCGGCTTCCCGGGCTGGGGCGCCGGTCTGATGCCGGCGTTACAGGCGCTTGTCATGCCGGCCGTCGCGCTTGCGATGCCGCAGGCGGGCGTGCTGACACGGGTGGCGCGTTCGGCTGTGCTCGAAACGATGCATGAGGATTTTGCCCGTACCGCTGTCGCCAAGGGGCTTTCACGTCGTGCAGTGTTGTGGCGGCATGTCGTGCCGAATGCGCTGATCCCGATCCTGACGATGATCGGGCTGCAATTCACCTTTCTCGTCGCCGGCGCGGTGCTGGTGGAAAATGTCTTCAACCTGCCGGGCCTCGGGCGGCTGGCGCTTCAGGCACTCTCCCAGCGCGATGTCATCGTCATGCAGGATGTCGTGCTGTTCTTCGCGGGCCTGGTGATCGTGGTGAATTTCCTCGTCGATCTCTCCTATCTGGCGATCGACCCCAGGATGAGAAAGGCGGCCTGACGCATGACCTCCGTCGTTTCCCCCGCCACTGCCAGCCGCCGAAGCTTCAAACTTAGCCGGCGAATAAACCTGGTGTCCGGAGCGATGATTATCGGCTTGCTGGTCGCGGTGGCCCTGCTGTCGCTCGTCTGGACGCCGGTGGCTCCTGCAAAGATGCAGATCGTTCACAAGCTGCAGCCGCCGCTTGCCTTCGGGCTGCTCGGCACCGATCAGTTCGGCCGCGACGTGCTGTCGATGCTGATGGCGGGATGCTGGAACTCTCTCTCGATCGCCATTACCGCGGTTGCGGTCGGCGGGACGCTCGGCTCAATCGCCGGCATTTCGGCGGCGGCGATCCGAGGTCCTTTCGAAGCGCTGCTGATGCGCCTCTGCGATGTCGTCTTCGCGCTGCCGCCGATCCTGTCGGCAATGGTGCTCGGCGCCTTTCTCGGGCCGGGGCGGTTCACCGCGATCACCGCAATCGCCGTCTTCATGATCCCGGTCTTTGCCCGGGTGACGCTTGCGACCTCGCTGCAGGCCTGGAGCCGCGACTATGTGCTCGCCGCGCGGGCGATCGGCAATACACGCCTGACCATTTCGCTGCGCCATGTGCTGCCGAATATCATCAGCCAGATCATCGTACATGGTGCGATCCAGCTGGGGCTTGCCATCCTCACCGAAGCGGGTCTCAGCTTCCTCGGGCTCGGCATGGCGCCGCCAGCGCCGACATGGGGCCGGATGCTTGCCGATGCGCAGACCTATCTGGCGCTCGCTCCCTGGCTGGCGATCCTGCCCGGCCTTGCCATTGCGCTCACCGTCTTCGGTTTCAACATGCTCGGCGATGGCTTGCGGGATCTTCTCGACCCGCGCGAGGCGAGCCGCTGATATCCTCCCAAGATGCCCGAAAGACGATGCGATGACCGAAACCGACCTTACCATCCGCGAACTCCGGCAGCACTTTAACGACAAAAGCCTCTCCCCGCTCGAATATTGGCTTGCCCTCGAAGACCATATCGCCGCCTGGGAGCCTTCGATTTCCGCACTCTATCTCTATGATCCGGAAGCGGCGCGCGCGCAGGCGAAGGCTTCGACGGCGCGCTGGGCGAAAGGACGACCGCTCGGCGCGCTTGACGGCATTCCGGCGACGCTGAAGGAACTGATCGCCACGAAGGGCCAGCCGGTACCGCTCGGCACCCAGGCGACGGAGCTGAAGCCCGCGGAGGCCGATGCGCCGGCCGCCGCCCGGCTGCGGGAGGATGGTGCGGTGATCTTCGCCAAGACCACCTGCCCCGATTACGGCATGCTCTCCTCCGGCCTTTCGAGCTTTCATCCGCTCAGCCGCAACCCCTGGGACATTTCGCAGAATCCCGGCGGATCGAGCGCCGGGGCTTCTGCTGCGGCGGCGGCCGGCTACGGACCGCTGCATATCGGCACCGATATCGGCGGGTCGGTGCGGCTTCCGGCCGGCTGGACCGGCATCTTCGGCTTCAAACCGAGCCATGGGCGCATTCCGGCCGATCCCTATTATGTCGGGCGCTGCGTCGGGCCGATGACGCGCACGGTCGAGGATGCGGCCTTCTCGATGGCGACGCTGTCACGGCCGGACTGGCGCGACGGCACCAGCCTGCCACCAAACGATTTCAACTGGATGGATCTCGACATCGACGTAGCGGGCATGAGGATCGGGCTGATGCTCGATACCGGCTGCGGGCTTGCCGTGGAAGACGAGATCAGGGTGGCGGTCGAAGCGGCGGCAAAACATTTCGAGAAGGCCGGCGCGACCATCCTATCCGTGCAGCCGGTGCTGACCCGCGCGATGCTGGATGGGCTCGACAATTTCTGGCGCGCCCGTCTCTGGGGCGAGATTGCCGACCTGGACGACAACAGGTGCGACAGTATCCTGCCCTATATCAGGGATTGGGCGAAGGGCGGTGCCGGTATCAGCGGCGCCGATGCGGTCAAAGGCTTCAACCAGACGATAGAGATGCGCAGGAGCTGCGGGCAATTGTTCACCCAGGTCGACGCCCTGCTGTCGCCGACCAATCCGATCGTCTCCTATCCCGCCGAATGGGCGTCGCCGACCAACGATCCGACCCTGCCCTTCGAGCATATCGGTTTCACCGTGCCGTGGAACATGTCGGAGCAGCCAGCGGCCTCGATCAATTGCGGCTTCTCCCGGTCGGGCATGCCGATCGGGCTGCAGATCGTCGGGCCGCGTTTTGACGACATGCTGGTTCTGAGACTGTCGAAAGCCTTCGAGGGCTGGACCGGCGGGGTAAGATCCCGGCCGCGGCCGCCAATCACTTGAATGGACGGCGATAGCCGGTCGGCTGCTCATAGAGCCGGCCGATGCGCTTGACGGCGGCCTCGAAATTCTCGCGCGCCACCGTCATGCTGTAGCCGTTGGCGTGGAGAATGGTTTGGGGATCTTCGAAAATGGCGACATGGCCTTTCCAGAACACCAGATCGCCGCGGCGGATTTCGGCGCGGTCGATCGGCTCGCCCAGTCCGGCCGCCTGCATGTCGGTGTCACGCGGCGCCGGCCTGCCGGTCATCAGCATCGCCAGCTGGACGAGGCCGGAGCAATCGATGCCAAGGCCGGAGCGGCCGCCCCAGAGATAGGGCGTCTCCAGAAAACGGGCGGCGATCGCAACATAATCGGCACCCTCGAGAGCGCCGATCGGCTGCACGTGGCTGGCGAAGATCGCCGTGCCGTTCGTCAGCACGACGTAGTGATTGCCGCGCACTTCCGCCTCGCCGGCGACGTGAATGCGGCTTCCCATCGACAGCACGTCCTGGTGCGGTTTACGCAGTTCCGGCTCCGGATAGAGGAAGCTGCGTGGCACGGTGACGATATGGGTCGGCGCCGGCAGGCCTTGCGAAAGCGCTTCTGTGGGGAGATAGCCGACATAGTCGTCCGAGGCGGCCTTCACCCAGCACCAGCCGTTGGCGCGATCGAAAACCGTCACGTCTTCGCCGAGAAGCAGTTCGGTATCGATGCCGCGCGCAAGATCCGGTTCAGGGCGCAAGGCCGCGACCGGAACGGCAATGCGGGCCGGGGCGCCTTGCACGAAGCGCGACGCCTCCACCTTGCCTTCGAGCCCCGCTTCCGCGAGATCCGGCCTATAGGCGTGCAGACGGCGGTCGAGCATCGTCATTTCGCATTTCCTTTCACATCGCCCGTTAGATCGGTAGGCGGCGTCCCTGATCACGAACGAGATCGCCGAGCTTTTCCAGATAGAGCGCACCGCCGACCGTGCGCTTGATAATGACGTTGCGCCGGTCGGCATCGTCGCGCACGCGGTCGACCAGGCCCATCTCGCCCATCGTATCCAACGCCCGTGTAATAACCGGCTTGGTGACGTCAAGGGTCGCAGCAAGCCCGCGCACCGTATGCGGCGGCGGCACCAGGTAGATATGCAGCAGGATCGCCATCTGGCGCAACGTCAAATCGCGGTCATCGTGGCGGACCTGATCGAGCGCCACGCCATGCCAGAGCCCCAGCGCCTGCGAGGCGGTCAGTTCGATCGGCACGGCCCCTCCGGAAAATCGTTACGCTAGCGTTTCATTTTCCGGCAGTTGCCATGCACATGCAAGGGGCGCTGGAAATTGCCGCCCGGCAAGGTGAATAAAATTTTAACGATCGGCACCGGCGAGCATGGCACGAATCCCATCATGCCATGCGCCTCGGCGCTGGTTTTGCGTCTGGCTCAGCGCACGCTCTCGCGGATGTGGTGAAAGAGCGCGCGGATCGCCTGTGCTTCGCCGCCGCCCGGCGAATGCGGCCGTTCGGATTGAGCCCAGCCGTAAATGTCGAAATGCGCCCAGCTCTTCGCCTTGCTGACGAAACGCTTGAGGAAGAGGGCGGCGGTGATCGCTCCCGCCATGCCGCCGGCCGGCGCGTTGGTGAGGTCGGCGAACTTGGTGCGGATATCCTTTTCGTAGCCGGAATAGAGCGGCAGGCGCCAGATCGGGTCGTCGGTCTCCAGGCTCGCTTCGGTCAGGTCATGCGCCAGATTGGCGTCATCGGTGAAGAAGGGCGGCAGATCCGGACCCAGAGCAACGCGGGCAGCACCGGTCAGCGTCGCCATGTCGATGAGGAGTTCAGGCTCTTCCTCGTCGGCATAGGCAAGCGCATCGGCAAGGATCAGACGGCCTTCGGCGTCGGTATTGTCGATCTGGACGGTCAGGCCTTTGCGGCTGCGGTAGATGTCGCCGGGGCGGAAGGCGTTGGACGAGATGGCGTTTTCGACGACCGGCACGATGACGCGCAGGTCGACCTTCAGCTTGGCGTCCATGATCATCAGGGCAAGCCCCATAACATTGGCAGCACCACCCATGTCCTTCTTCATCAGCAGCATCGAGGCGGCGGGCTTGATGTCGAGGCCGCCAGTATCGAAGCAGACCCCCTTGCCGACGAGCGTCACCTTGCGATGACCCTTCTTGCCCCAGCGCAGCTCGAGAAGGCGCGGCGCATCGGCGCTGGCGCGGCCGACGGTATGAACCAGCGGGAAGTTCTGCTTGAGCAGGTCGTCGCCAGATATAACCGACATCTCCGCCTTGTAATGGGCGGCCAGGCCACGGAAAACGGCCTCGAGCTGGTCCGGCCCCATGTCGTTCGTCGGCGTGTTGATCAGGTCGCGGGCGAGAAAGACGCCGGCGAGCTGGCGCTTGATGTCGGCGCTGTCGGCATCACGGGGAATCATCAGCGTCGCCGCCGGCGATTTTTCGGATTTGTAGCGGTCGAAACGATAGCTGCCGAGCCCGAAGCCAAGGGCCAGGCGATTTGCCGTCAGCGGTGCCGTCTCGATGTGCCAGTCGCCGGCGGGCAGCGCACGGGCGAGCCTGCCGGTGATGTAAGGCTGCTCGGACGGATTGGTGCCGAGGCCAAAAAGCGCGCCGCCGAGATGGCCGTCGGCCGTCGGGATCAGCAGCAGCGATCCGCTTTCGGCCCTGTAGTCCGCCTTGCGCGCCCAGTCGAGCGCGATCGGATCGATCGTGCCGGTCTCGATATGGGCAGGGGTGACGGCAAAGATCGGCAGCGTCGAACCGCCCTTCGTGTTGAAAGGGGTCGGTCTCTCGATAAATTGATAGGGGGCCATGATCGTCCTTCGGCGGTCGTCAGGAATCGTTCCTTAACGGTCTGTTAGGGTTAACAGACTATTGCTGGAGCGAAGATTGCGTCAAACCTTTCCTGTTCCGCGTTCGAGGTCAGGCGCCGATTTCGGAATCCAGGAACGCATCATGCCTGCCTCGCTCACAACCACACTCACCAATCGTATCCTGCAGGGCGCTGCGGCATCGCTGATCGTCCTTGCGCTTGCCGGCTGCTCGACGACGACCAAGGACCGGATGACGACAGGCTCGGTGCCGAAGCTCACCAAGCCGGTCGAAGAGATGGACGCGACCGAGCTGCGCTCGGCGACCGACCGCCTCGGTCAGGCTTACGAAAAGAACCCGCGCGATCCGGTCACCGGCGTCAACTATGCCAATCTGCTGCGCATGAACGGCCGTGATGCGCAGGCGCTCGCCGTCATGCAGCAGGTGGCGATCAGCAATCCCGCCGACCGCAATGTGCTGGCCGCCTACGGCAAGGCGCAGGCGGCAGCCGGCCAATTCCAGCAGGCGCTCGACACGATCGGCCGCGCCCAGACGCCGGACCGTCCGGACTGGAGGCTGATCTCGGCCGAGGGCGCGATCCTCGACCAGATGGGCCGGGCGAGCGATGCCCGGCAACGTTATCGCGATGCGCTCGACATCCAGCCGAACGAGCCGTCGATCCTTTCGAACCTCGGCATGTCCTACGTTCTGACCGGCGATCTGCGCACCGCCGAAACCTATCTGCGCTCAGCCGCCAGCCAACCCACCGCCGACAGCCGCGTCAGGCAGAACCTTGCGCTCGTCGTCGGCCTGCAGGGACGTTTCCCGGAGGCCGAGCAGATCGCCCGGCGCGAACTTTCGCCGCAACAGGCCGATGCCAATGTCGCCTATCTCCGCGGCATGCTCTCGCAGCAGAATTCGTGGCAGAAGCTCGCCGCCAAGGACAAGACGCCGGGTGCCGCGGACGGCAGCAATACCAACTGACAATCGCCTTAGCGGGCGCTCAGGCCGGACAGTATAAGACGAAGTCCGAGACCGCCCATGACGGCACCGGCGGCCCGGTCTATCCAACTTTTCGCCGCGAGATAGAGCCGCCGCGGATGGCGGGCCGAAAAGGCGAATGCCACGATCGAATACCACCCAGCTTCCACCGCAAAGACGCCGAGCGGCAGCGCAATCATCAGATCAAGCGGTACCGTCCTGGGCAGAAGCGCGGCAAAGAGGCTGGCATAGACGATGATGGTCTTCGGGTTGCTCAGTTGGGTCAGCAGCGCGGTCGTGAAGCTCAGCCTCGGCGCACGGCGGCTATGGACGGCGTCGGAAACCTCGAGCGGCTGCGCAGCACCTTTCCAGATGTTGACGGCGATATAGATGAGATAGGCGCCGCCTGCGACTTTCAGCAGCACATAGAGCCATTCGAACTGTGACAGCAGCGCCGTCAGACCGGCGAGCGCCAGCACGGCAAAAACCACACCGCCGGCGCCCATGCCAAGCGCGGCCGCAAGACCGTCCAGCCGCGACCGCGAAATGGCAATCCTCGAGACGACGACGAAGCTCGGGCCGGGGCTCATGGCCCCGACGGCCAGGGCCGCCATGATGCTGATGAAAACGCCTGTAGAAGACATCGCGGAACCCCCGTTTGAGATCGAAGGTTACGGCATAATTGCTTAGACCGGAATCGATTTAACGGCGTCAGGCATCAGAACTTGTCCGACACCTGGATGCCGGCCGGACCGAGAATGACGGCGATCAGCACCGGCAGGAAGAACAGGATCATCGGCACTGTCAGTTTCGGCGGCAGGGCGGCCGCCTTCTTTTCCGCTTCGTTCATGCGTTCGTCGCGTCCTTCCTGGGCGAGAACGCGCAGCGCCTGGGCGACCGGTGTGCCGTAGCGATCGGCCTGGATCAGCGCCTGGGTCACCGAGCGGACCAGCTCGATCTGGGTGCGCGTCGCAAGATTTTCGAGCGCCACGCGGCGATCCGGCAGGAAGGAGAGTTCGGCCGTGGTCAGCACCATTTCTTCGGCGAGCGCCGGCGACTGCTCGCCGAGTTCTTCCGACACACGGCGCATCGCAGCCTCGATCGAGATGCCGGATTCGACGCAGATCAGCATCAGGTCCAGCGCATCCGGCCAGGCGCGCTTGATCGAGTACTGGCGTTTGCCCATGCGGTTCGAGATATAGATGTTCGGCGCGTAGAAACCGAGATAACCGACGCCGATGATGGCGAAGAGGCGGATCGGCATGCCCCTTTCGGCGAGATTGCCGAGGCCGAAGACCCAGAAGGCGGCAAGCGCCAGGAACAGGAAAGGCAGCAGGAAACGCGCGACGAGGAAGGTATTCAGCGCATTTTCCGAGCGCAAACCGGCGGCGCGCAGCTTGTTGACCGTATTGTCGTCGACCAGCGCCTTGCGCAGGTTGAAGCGCTCGACGATCTGGCGGACCGAACGGTTGTTCTGGCTCCGGAGCGAGGCCTTGCCGGCGCCGGGTTCGGTATTCATGCGGGCGCGTTCGCGCGCGCGGATCTGCTCGCGCTCGGTCGAAACGGCCTTCATCCGCTTGCTGAGATCGCCACGCTCGAAGAAGGGGACGGCAATCGTGTAAAAGGTGGCGAAGACGGCGATCGCGACGAGGAGCGCGATCAGCATGCTCGGATTGGTGAGAGTTGCGGCAAGGTCCTGCGACATGGTGCGTCCTTCCGGCTAGATGTCAAAATTGACCATGTTGCGCATGACGAAGATGCCGATCGACATCCAGATCCCCGAAATGCCCATGATGAGGTGGCCGCGCGGATCGGTAAAAAGGATCATCATGTAGTTCGGCGAGGTGAGATAGACGAGGGTCGCGACGATGAAGGGCAGAGCACCGATGATGACGGCCGACGCCTTGGCTTCCATGGAAAGTGCCTGGACCTTGGCCTTCATCTTCCTGCGCTCGCGCAGCACCTTGGAGAGGTTGCCGATCGCTTCGGAGAGATTGCCGCCGGCCTGCGACTGGATGGCGATGACGATGGCGAAGAAGTTGACTTCCTGAAGCGGCATATGGAGCGTCATGCGCCCGCAGGCGTCGGGAATGCTGAGCCCCACCTGCTGCGCCTCGATCACGCGGCGGAACTCGCTCTTGACCGGCTCGGTGCCCTCGGTGGCGATCAGACGGATCGCATCGTTGAGCGGCAGACCGGATTTGATCGAGCGGGTGATGACGTCGAGCGCATTGGGGAGTTCGTTGAGGAACTTGTTCTGGCGGCGCTTGATCAGGAAGCCGACGATCCAGCGCGGCAGGCCGAGACCGGCGACGACGGCGATGCCGATCATCACCATCGGGGATGCCCCGACGACAAAGGCCACGAGCAGCAGCACGCAGGCGAAGATGGCACTGATGAGATAGAATTTCGCCACCGTGATCGCCAGACCAGCCTGCACCAGCCTGGACTTCAGCGACAGGGTCTTCTTGGTCTTTTCGTGCTGGCGCTTTTCCAGATCCTTGAGATTGTCCTGCACCGATTTACGGCGCTTCGACAGCTCCTGCACCCGATCGCGCGCAGCCTTGACCTTGACCCGGTCGACTTCGGCCGATTTGACGCGGTTGATGCGGCTTGCCGATTTCTTGTCGGCCTCGATCCGGGAAAACAACAGGGCGTAGGCGACCGCCGCCGCGGAGACGGCGGCGAGGACGGTGATGGCCAGCACTATCGGATCGAACCCGAACATTTCGCCTATTCCTTCGTTTTCGCTTCCATCGCGTCGAGGGCGGCGGCAAGACGCTTTTCCTCGTTGAAGTAGCGGGCGCGATCCCAGAAATGCGGCTTGCCGATGCCGGTCGACATGTGCCGTCCGATCAGGCGGCCGCCCGCGTCCTCGCCCTCGATCTCGTAGCGCATCAGGTCCTGGGTGATGATGACGTCGCCTTCCATGCCGATCACCTCGGTGATCTGGGTGATACGGCGCGAACCGTCGCGAAGACGTGCGGCCTGAACGATCACATCAACCGAACTCGAAATAATCTCACGGACCGTCTTTGCCGGCAGGGTGAAACCGCCCATAGCGATCATCGATTCGATACGGCTCAGGCATTCACGCGGCGTGTTGGCGTGAATGGTGCCCATCGAGCCGTCGTGACCGGTGTTCATCGCCTGCAGCAAGTCGAAAACTTCAGGTCCGCGCACTTCGCCGACGATGATGCGCTCGGGACGCATACGCAGGCAGTTCTTGACGAGATCGCGCATGGTGATCTCGCCCTCGCCTTCGATATTCGGCGGGCGTGTTTCCAGACGCACGACATGCGGCTGCTGCAGCTGCAGTTCGGCGGTATCCTCGCAGGTGATGACGCGTTCATCCCTGTCGATATAGTTGGTGAGGCAGTTCAAAAGCGTCGTCTTGCCCGAGCCGGTGCCGCCTGAAATGACGACGTTGCAGCGCACCCGCCCGATGATCTGCAGCACGGTCGCGCCTTCCGGCGTGATCGCGCCGAAGCGGACGAGCTGATCGAGCGTCAGCTTGTCCTTCTTGAACTTGCGGATGGTGAGCGCCGGCCCGTCGATCGACAGCGGCGGTGCGATGACGTTGACACGCGAGCCATCAGGCAGGCGGGCGTCGCAGATCGGGCTCGATTCGTCGACGCGGCGGCCGACCTGGCTGACGATGCGCTGGCAGATCGAGAGAAGCTGCGCATTGTCGCGGAAGCGGATCTCCGATTCGATCGTTTTGCCGCCGACTTCGATGAAAGTCTGGCCGGCGCCGTTGACCATGATGTCGGCAATATCGTCGCGCGCCAGCAATGGCTCCAGCGGACCGTAGCCGAGAACGTCGTTGCAGATATCCTCGAGCAGCTCTTCCTGCTCGGAGATCGACATCGCAAAGTTCTTGATGGTGATGATGTCGTTGACGATGTCGCGGATTTCCTCGCGGGCGCTTTCGCCGTCGAGCTTGGAAAGCTGCGAGAGATCGATCGTATCGATCAGCGCGGAAAAGACCTGCGCCTTGGTGTCGTAATATTCATCGGTGCGAACAGGGCGCTTGCGCTGCGGCGTCTGCATCGGCGGCGGCGTCACCTGCTGTCGTGCAGGCTCGCGCGAGGGTTCGACCAGAATAGAGGGGGAAGAGGCCGCAGGGGCTGCGGCCGGAGCCGGCGGCGGGGGAGCAATCGCGCCTCCGACCTTTCCGGAACCTTCGTTTCCGCGTTTTCCAAACATGCCGCTTAATCCAATCTGCTCTATCTTTTTATTTTCAGGCAATTCTCGGCAAAAGCGCTTTGCGCTTTACCTGGCAGAACCGCTGCACAGTTTTGCTGGAATTGCTCATCGTCTACTTGCGCTTCAGGAGGCCCAGCAGGCCGCCCTTCTTCGCCTTCCTGATCGCGACACGGCCGGTGACGATGTGCGATATCTGCGAAAAAGTTTCCGCCGTCGGCGACTTCGGGTCGACTTCCGAAATCATCCGGCCACTATTGGCGGCATTGCCGAAAAGATTGATGTCGAAGGGAATGATGGCGATCGGATCGATCTCCAGCGGCTCGCAGAAATCCGACGGTGAAATCTCCGGGCGTTTCGGCATGCCGACCTGATTGAGGATGAGATGCGGCGGCTTGTCGTTCGGCCGCATCTTGCGCAGCGCGTCCAGCATGTTCTTGGCATTGCGCAGGTTGGCGAGATCGGGAACCGCTGTGATGACCACTTCGTCGACGCTTGATAGTACCGAGCGCGTCCATTCCGACCATGCATGCGGAACATCGAGCACGGTAACGGGCGCGCTGCGCTGCAGGACATCGAGCACCGGCTGGAAAGCCTGGCCGTCGAAATCGTAGGCACGATCGAGCAGCGAGGGGGCCGCAAGCAGGGAAAGATGCTCGGAGCATTTCGTCAGCAGACGGTCGAGAAAGACCTCATCGAGACGATCGGGCGCGAAGACCGCTTCGGCGATGCCCATGGCCGGATCCTGGTCGAAGTCGATATTCGCCGTGCCATAAGGCAGGTCGAGATCGGCCAGGATCGTCTCGGTGGAGAAGAGATTGGAAATGCCGAAGGCGCAATTATGGGCGATGGTCGAAGCGCCGGTGCCGCCCTTCGAGCCGATGAAGGCGACACTGCGCCCGAGCGGCTCGGCTTCCGGATCGACGAAGATCGATGCCATCGACGCCAGGATATCGGGCATGGCGACAGGCTGGACCATATATTCGGAGATGCCGTTGCGGATGAGCTCGCGATAAAGCCCGATATCGTTGTAGTAACCGATAATGACGACCTTGGTGCTGGGATCGCAGACCGCGGCGAGCGGCGCAAGTTCGCCAAGGAGGTTTGCCGCATTCGCCTTGGTCTCGAGGATGATGAGGTTCGGCGTCGGGGCGCCGGAAAACATATTGGCGGCAGCGGCGATGCCGCCGCTGGTGATGCGCATGCTGACCTTGGCCACGCGCCGGTCGTTGGCGCAGCGTTCCATGATATGCTGCAGCGCCTCGCTCTCGCAGAAGGCATGCACCGAGATGCGCGGCAGCGGCCGCATATTTTCCAGATCCGCCATGCGCACCGCCTCTTCGGCGTGGCGAAGCTCGCTGGGATTCTTGATTTCGTATTCGATCGCGCTCATCGTCCCGTTCCGCCTCAGAAGCTGCTGTCGCTGCCGGCGACATCTTCGATCGTCGACGTCGTCGTCCGGTATTCCTGGATCGCGTTATTGCGCCGCTGCGCGTCGATCGGGGTCATGCCGCGGGGTGCCACCAGATCCTCGGGATTGGCGACCTGAGCGGCAAGGTTGTTCTGCGAGGCGCAGCCGAAATTATAGTAATTCTGGTTGGTGAGATCGCTCGAAATGTCTTTCGGCCACTGACCGCATTGCGTGGTGATTGCGGTGGTGCCGGTAAAGCTCAACCGGATCGGCGCCGCGTCGCCGGGCCCGGCCGCGGCATAGGAGGTGTAGATGATTTTCGAGCTTGCTATCCCCCTCGAAGCCAACTCGGCACGGACCTGATTGCGCAGTTGATAGGCTGCCGCCGAATTCGGCGAGCCTTGCGGCGACAGCACGTAAACCGGGCCCGAGGCGCGCGCGGTGTAGTTTGCGGCAAAACCGCGGATGAGGTCACGCTGAGCGCTGGTCAGGCGGCGATCGGTGGAAGCGACTGGTATATCCACCGTCTGCTCGGCCTCCGTCACGATGATCGGGTGGCGGGCGCGGTAATCATCGGGAATACCGCCTGTTGTCAGCTGGTCGTGCGGGCCGGCGCATCCGGAAAGGATCGCCGCCGAAATGGCGGCTGCGGATAGAAGCACCTTCGAGATTCCGAGGCGGGGTGTCGTCGATTTCATATGGGCCATCGCCTGATCTCTGTTCTCGTCCATTGCTGCCGATCCTGCCCCGCTCATTTGTAGATGAACCCGATCGAGCCGTGGAACTGCGCATCGGCGACCGGCGCCTCGCGGCGGCCGTAGACCTTGTTGACACGGTTGAGGAAGAAGGTTGCGCCGTCGTTCTCGGGGCTGAAATTATCGTCCGGCCGGTTGAGCTGATTGCGCGCCACCGGGCGTACCAGATACGGAGTGGCGATGATGACGAGCTCGGTTTCCTGACGCTCGAAACCCTTCTGGCGGAACAGCGTCCCGAGCAGCGGGATCTTCGAGACGCCGGGCGTGCCGCCCATCGTCTGGGACACATTATCGCGGATCAGGCCGGCGAGCGCGATCGAACCGCCGGAGGGCAGTTCCACCGAAGTCTCCGCCGAACGGCGCTGATAGGTGGCGTTGCCGCTACCGGCCACCGGTTCGGAGACATTGGTCTTGATCTGCAGGCTGATGCGTCCCGATGACAGCACGACAGGCTTGAAGGCGAGGTTGATGCCGTAGTTGAACGGCGTGACGGTGACGTTGCCGTCGCTGTCGGTCGTCGAATAAAGCTGTTGGCCGCCGGAATTGAAGGTCGCTGCCTGCCCCGATATCGCCGTCAGCGTCGGCTCGGCGAGCGTCTTGACAACCTTGGCCTGCTCTAGTGCGTTGAGATAGGTGGAGATGTCGTATTTGCCGATCGTGCTCTTGAAGAGCGCCGCCAGGCCGCCGCCAACCGTCGATGTGGCGCTGTCGGCACTGGGGCTGCCGAGCTGGGCGACCGTCATACCGGAAGAATTGGAAACGAGATTGTCGAAGCCGAGCTGCTTCAGCACCTCGCGGCGCACCTCGGCGATCGTCACCTTGAGGGTGACCTGGTCCTCACCCTCGATCTGCAGGAGATTGACGACCTGTGAGGCCTGGCGGCCTTCGGCAAAGAGCGCCACCGAGCTGTCACCGCCGGTGCCGGATGCCGTCTCGGTTCTGGTCGTCGCCTCGCCACCCTTCAGGAAGACCTGCGCCAGATCGGCCGCCTGCGTGGCGTCCTGCGGCGTGCGCACCGTGCCGGTCAACACGATGTTGTCGGAGACGATTTCGACGTTGATGTTGGAGTCTGGAATGAAACGGCGGAGATTGACTTCGAGGCCGGAGACGTCGCGCTCGATCTCGATGTCGAGATTGACGATCTCCTGTCCGCCGGCGCCGAAGACAAAGATATTCGTCTGGCCGACCTTCTTGCCGAACAGATAGATGCGCCGCGAGGTGCGGGTCACGGCATCGGCCATGGTCGGATCGGATACGAGGATATCATGCGCATCCTCCGGCAAATCGACGACGACGGCCTTGTTCAGCCCGAGCTTCAGCCGGCGGTGGGCATCGCGGCCGGTCTGAGAGATGCGGATCAGGTTCTCGGAATCGGCACGCGCCTCGCCTGCCGCGAGAAACGGCGCGAATGAGGCCGGCGCCGTTCCGGAGACGCCGACTGCCAGCGAAAGGCAGCCTGTCAGGAGAAGCCGGGTGCGCCGCGTTGAATTGCCCATTTGCACGTCCTCTTACTCCGCCTTCGGCGCTGCGCTGGCATCCGTAACGATGGCGCCCGATTTTATGACCTGGATGATGGCACTGCCGTTGTCGCCGCTCAGCAGATAATCGGCGGCGCTGGTATCCTGTTCCTGCGCATCGGCGACCGAGCGCAGCGCCAGGGACAGCCGGTCCGCCATCTGCTGGGCAACGGCGAGAACCTTCGTCTGGTCAGGCGTGAGCTCGAGAGTGGCGGTGGTGCCGACTACGGCCTTCGAGCCGTCGTCCTTTTCCTGGATCTGCTGGTCGATGGCGAGGACGCGGACATTGCTGAGCACGGTTTCGGTGATAAGCTTGTCGGCTTCGGTGCCCTTGCGGACCATGATGACATCGACGCGGTCGTTCGGCAGGATGAAACCACCGGCACCAGTTGCAACCGATATCTCGGTCGCCACGGCGCGCTTGCCGGCCGGCAACAGCGAGGACAGGATGCGGCTGTTGGAATCGGCGATCTTTTCCGGCCGGATCGGTTCGCCTTCGAAAATCGGCAGACGCACGACGGCGCCCTGCAGATCCTTGATCGCATCCGGCTTGTCAGTTTCGGTGATGAGGCCCGGGACGACGCCGCCCTGCGGCCAGGCCATCCAATGCACCGACTGCTCGTCCAGCCTTGCGCCGACCGCCAGATTGCCGGTGGAGACGAGGACGTTGACCGTCGGTTCCTTCTCGATGACCGACTGAACCTGGGTGACGACACCGCCGCTGCCTGCCATTTGCATCGCCAGCAGGCCGGCAAGGCCGGCGGCCGCCACGGCGACAGCGAGAATTATAAGGCGGGCCGGTTTCATCGATCATTCCTCAGGGCACGATATGTTCGCCCCGCAGAATGCTCAGCAAATGGTATAATTATGGTTAATGGAACGCTTAGATTTTAAGTTAACGGGCATTTAAAATGCCGTTATTTCAGGCTTTCCAACGCGGCGATGAACAGCGGCGAGGAGGGGAAGGCCATGAAGCCGCCGATCGCGATCGCGATGCCGTAGGGGATCTTCTTGGCGAGCAGGACCGAGTTCGGCACCGGCAGGCCGATGGCCAGGATGGTATTGGACTGTGTTCTCACCAGCAGGATGAGCAGTGTGATGAGACCGCCGATCGCGGCGACATCGGTCATCAGGAAAAGTAGCGATTCATTCAGACCGAACCAGAGCGCGGTGGCGCTCAACAGCTTGGCGTCGCCGCCGCCCATCACATTGAAGGCAAAAAGCGCGAAGCAGGCACAGAAGACGATGGCGGCGGCGGCGAAATGCATGCCGATCATCTCCCAGCCCAGGCCGGAGAGCGGTGCGAGGAGAAAGAAGGTGGCGACGAGGATCAGGGAAATGCGATTCGGGATCGTCATGGTGAACAGATCAGAGAAAGCCGCCATGGCGAGGCAGAGTGGCAGTATCAGGAAGACTGCAGCTGCGATCATCGATATTCCCGATCATAACGAGATGCGAAAAGGCTCACGGCCGTTCAGCCTGTGAGCCCGCTCGAATAGCTCGGCCGGAGGACATCCGGCCGGCATATGCCAATGCCGTCAGGCAGCAGCTATTAGCCGCCGCTCGCGGTGACCGAGGTGTCCATCTTAGTGCTCAGGCCGTTAAACGTGTTGCCGATCTTGCCGCCAAGGCTCGTTGCACCGGTGATGAGCGCTACGGAAATGAGGGCGGCGATCAGGCCGTATTCGATTGCGGTCGCGCCGGATTCGTCCTTCAGAAAGCGGCTAAAAAGCTTGGTCATGGTAACTCCTAACTCCAGTTGATGTTCAGCACGTCCGCCAACTGTTGCCGTTGATCGGATGACTGCAACCTAGCGAATGGCCGTTTCCATCGACTTAAGGAAAAGAGTTAACGAGATGCGAACGAGACAAAGGGCCCTATACACAGTAAGTATTCCATTACCGACTCACCTCAATATTTAACAATACTTCCGAGATTACCGCTGGATTCATCCAGAAACGGGACAGGTGCCGCTTCAACCGAGCCCGAGCCCGCCGCGCGCCGCACCAAATCGGATCATCGCGCCTCATAGCGGAACAAAAGGGATGGCTTAAGGCTTCGTTCACCATTTTTTTCCATTCTATGCGGATATTGCGCTGTGATCGTGAAAGAGGACCAAATGTCATCGAGCGGCAAAACCATTTTCTTTGCCGGCATGATCGCCGTTTTCGGTATTTCGGGAGTTTCCGCGGCCGCAGACGATGACATGCTGCGCGTCTATATGGATCACGCGCGCGTATTGAAGCTCGACCGCGCGGTCAGCAAGGTCATCGTCGGCAATGCCAAGGTCGCGGACGCGACCGTCGCCGACGCCAAGACCATCGTGCTGACCGGACGCAGCTTCGGCACCACCAATCTGGTGCTGCTCGACGCCGATGGCAATGCAATCCTCGACGAGCGTATTCTGGTGTCGATCGATGAGGGCAATACGGTGCGCGTCTACCGGCAGACCGAACGCTCCGTGCTGTCCTGCACGCCGAACTGCGAGCAGCATGCACAGCAGGCGACCACCGGCACCACCTCGCCCTGATCGGCTTACCGCACGTTCTCCGGCCATTCGTTAAAATCGTCGCATCAGATTGAAACGGAAAATCAACGAACGGACCCTAGTGTGACGGACACAGAATGTCGCTCGGGTCCAGGCCATGACGGTAATTGATCAGAAGATGGATAAAGCGCACTCCCCAGCGCCGTTCCGTTTCTCACGGTTTCGCGCTCTCGTCCGCTCGCGCGACGGTGCTGCGGCGATCGAATTCGCCCTGCTCGCCATTCCCTATTTCCTGGTGATTTTCGCAATCCTCGAAACTTTCGTCGCCTTTGCCGCCGAAGAACTCGTTTCCAACGGCGTCGATACGATGAGCCGCAAGATGCGAACCGGGCAGATTACCTACAATCTCGGCCGCACGACCGATATGACCCAGGCGCAGTTCCGCCAGGCTTTCTGCAATGAGATCTCGATCCTGATCCGCTGCTCGGCGAGCGAAGTCGCCACGCCGAGCAAGCTCTACGTGGATGTACAGACGTTCAGCACCTTCTCGGCCATTCCGACGACGATTCCCAAACTTTCCACCAACAAATATGCCGACATCAACACGGCGGCCTTCAAATATACGCCGGGCGGCGCCGGCACCATCAACATGGTCCGCGCCTACTACCGCTGGGAAATCATTACGGATCTGGTCCGGCCTTATATCACGACGGTACGGCCCTCCGACGGTTCGATGCCGAATTATTATCTGATCGTCGCCACCGCGGCCTTCCAGAACGAGCAGTATCCATAATGGCGCGTCGCAACCCGTTCACCAGGCTGGTATTGACGGCGCGGCGGCTGGCTCGAGACCGCAAGGGCGCCGGAGCGATCGAATTCGCGATCCTCTTTCCCGTGCTCATCATGCTCTATATCGGCGCTTTCGAGATCACCATCGGCCTCAGCGTCAGCAAGCGGGCGACACGCGCCGCAGGCACGGTGGCCGACCTCGTCACCCAGCAGCAATCCGTTACCAAGAGCGCGCTTGCGCAGATGCCGTCTGTCGCAAACTCGATCTTCGTGCCCTACAACACGACGTCGCTCAAATTGAAGATCACCGGGATCACCGTCGACGCCGGCGCCAATGCGAAGGTGCTGTGGTCCTGGGCGCAGGACGGGACAGTGCCCTATGCCAAGAACACAGCAGTGTCCGACGTGCCGTCCGATATGAAGACGGCGAACAGCTTCCTGGTTCGCACCGAGCTCAGCATCCCCTACACGATGTTCCTGTTTGCGCCGAACTTCATGCCGGATGGCATGCGCACGATCACCATCAGCCGCAGTTATTTCTACCGCCAGCGGCAAGGCGACTCGATCCCCTGCGGCGATTGCTGACGCCTCTTTTGCCTCCTCTGGAATTTGCCAAGCCAGGCTCGGCATTATATGGCTGGGTCTCAGCCGCCTCCGACAGTCCGGAGGCCGGCGATCGGCTCTCTCGGGTGTAAAATGGCGCGTGCCTTTCTTTTCGTTCTGGATTCTTTCGGCGTCGGCGGAGCGCCGGATGCGGCGGCCTACGGCGACGAGGGCGCCGATACGCTCGGCCATATCGCCGAGTTCTGCGCGGCGGGTGCCGGAGACCGCGCCGGATTGCGCGAGGGACCGCTTTGCCTGCCCAATATGTCCGAACTCGGGCTGATGCAGATCGCCCGCTCCGCCTCCGGGCGGTTTCCGGCAGGCATGCCAATCCCGGAGAAGGTCTACGGCATTTACGGCGCAGCCAGCGAAATCTCCCGCGGCAAGGATACGCCGTCAGGCCATTGGGAAATCGCAGGAACACCCGTCAGTTTCGATTGGGGTTATTTCCCGACGGAGGGCGACGCCTTTCCGGCCGAACTCATCGAGGCGCTCTGTAATGAGACAGGCGTGCCGGGCATTCTCGGCAACTGCCATGCCTCCGGAACAGAGATCATTGCCCAGCTCGGCGAAGAGCATATCCGCACCGGCAAGCCGATCTGCTACACCTCCTCGGATTCGGTCTTCCAGGTGGCGGCGCATGAGCTGCATTTCGGCCTCGATCGCCTGCTCGCCTTCTGCGGTACAGCCCGCGGACTGCTTGATCGCTACAATATCGGCCGCGTCATCGCCCGGCCGTTCGTCGGTCATTCCAGCTCTACCTTCCAGCGCACCGGAAACCGGCGCGACTTCTCCGTGCTGCCGCCGGAGCCGACGCTGCTCGACCGGCTGATCGAACACAACAGGCATGTGCATGCTGTCGGAAAGATCGGCGACATCTTCGCGCATCAGGGCATTTCGCGGGTCATCAAGGCGACCGGCAACGAGCAACTGATGGATGCGACGCTTTCCACCATCGACGAGGCCGAGGACGGCGATCTCGTCTTCACCAATTTCGTCGATTTCGACATGATTTACGGCCATCGCCGCGACGTGCCGGGTTATGCCGCAACACTCGAAGCCTTCGATGCGCGCCTGGGCGAGGTCCATAAGAAGCTGAAGCCGGGCGATCTCGTCGTGCTCACCGCCGACCATGGCTGCGACCCGACCTGGCGCGGTACGGACCATACGCGCGAGCGCGTGCCCGTTATCGCCTACGGGCCCGGCATCCGGTCGCGCTCGATCGGCGTTCGCCGCAGCTATGCCGATATCGGCGAGAGCATCGCGCGCCATCTCGGCATTCCGGCCGGACCGCATGGGAGGAGTTTTCTGTGACATCGCCTTTGAAGAAGGTCGAGCTGCACTGCCATCTGGAGGGTGCGGCGCCTCCAGCTCTGACCGAGGCGCAGGCGCGCAAATACGGCGTCGACATCAGCGGCGAGCTTCGTGGCGGCGCCTATGTCTGGCATGATTTCGCAAGCTTCCTCGAATGTTACGACAAGGTTTCCGAGGTCTACCGGACCGAGGAGGACTATGCTCTTCTGACCGAAACCTATCTCGACGAACTCGCCGGTATCAATACGATCTATAGCGAACTCATCGTGTCGCCCGACCACGGCAAGCGCATCGGGCTCGGCGCCGATGCCTATATATCGGGTGTCTGCGAAGGCATCCGGCGCGCTCGGGAAAAGAGCGGCATCGAGGCCCGGCTGATCGTCACCGGTGAGCGGCATTTCGGCCCGGAGAGCGTTATCGGTGCCGCCGAATACGCAGCCAAGGCCGGCAATCCTTTGATAACAGGCTTCAATCTTGCCGGCGAGGAGCGGATGGGACGCGTCGCCGATTATATCAGAGCTTTCGATATCGCCCGCGATGCCGGCCTGGGGCTCACCATCCATGCCGGCGAGGTCTGCGGCGCCTTCAGCGTCGCCGACGCGCTCGATGCCGTGCGCCCCTCGCGCATCGGCCATGGCGTGCGCGCCATCGAGGATCTCGATCTGGTGAAGCGGCTTGCCGATCTCGGTACCGTGCTCGAGATCTGCCCAGGCTCCAATATCGCGCTTAAGGTCTTTCCCGATTTCGCGTCGCATCCGCTGCGCCGGCTGAAGGAAGCCGGTGTGCGGGTAACGATCAGCTCGGACGATCCGCCTTTCTTTCATACCTCGCTGGCGCGGGAGTATGAACTTGCCGCCGGGGCTTTCGGCTTCAGCGACGCCGAGATCGATGCCATGACGCGCACGGCGATCGAGGCTGCCTTCGTCGACGAAGAGACGCGCAAGGCCCTGCTCGCCCGGCTTTGAGGGCTGAATGTCAGCCTTAACAGGCTGGGGATGATCGGCGCAAATCGGCCTCCACTCTTGCAGTCGGGCCGATTTCCGTGAAAGAAACATTCGATAGAAAGAATGAAAGGCTTCCCCATGGACGGCGTTACGGTCATCGATCACCCGCTGGTGCAGCACAAACTCACCATCATGCGGCGCAAGGAGACATCGACGGGAAGTTTCCGGCGGCTGCTGCGCGAAATCTCCACCCTTCTCTGCTACGAAGTGACCCGCGATCTCGAACTGACGATGGCAACGATCGAGACGCCGCTGCAGACGATGGACTCGCCGATCCTCGAAGGCAAGAAGCTGGTCTTCGCCTCGATCCTGCGCGCCGGCAACGGGCTGCTCGAAGGCATGCTCGATCTCGTGCCGTCCGCCCGCGTCTCGCATATCGGCGTCTACCGCGACCATGAGACGCTGCAGCCGGTCGAATATTACTTCAAGGCGCCGGAGGATGTGGCCGAGCGCCTGATCATCGTCGTCGATCCGATGCTGGCAACCGGCAATTCGTCGATCGCGGCGATCGACAAGCTCAAGGAACGCGGCGCTCACAATATCCGCTTCCTCTGCCTGCTTGCCGCCCCGGAAGGCATCCGCAACTTCCGCGCCGCCCATCCCGATGTTCCAGTCTTCACCGCATCGATCGACAGTCATCTCAATGAGAAGGGCTATATCGTGCCCGGCCTCGGCGATGCCGGCGACCGCATGTACGGTACCAAATAGTTTCAGCCTTCCTTTACCAAATCGAAAGAGTTTTAAGGCCCGGATGGTTCGTTCCGGGCCTTTTTGTATCGATATTAGCGACTTATCAGGATTTGAGGCTTAGCAAGCTTGAAGCATGAGGCCCTGCATGAAGCCGGGTTTATACAGGAAGGATTTCTGTTTCATGCTCGTGCGTACCGTCATATTTGCCAGCATCGCCGCGGTGCTGGCCACACAGGCGCCCTCCTTCTTCGGAAGCACCAGCCAGCAGCCTGCCGACGCCCTCTCCGCCAATTACGTATCGCCTGAAGGCGACAAGCCCGCCGCACCCGCGCCGGTCTCCGCCAGCAATGCGATCCGCCTGCAGGCGGATGCGCAGGGCCATTATACCGGCAGCTTCAAGATCAACGGCAAGCCGGTGCAGGGCCTGATCGATACCGGCGCCACCTATGTCGCGCTCAACGAGACGCTTGCCCGCCGGCTCGGCTACACGGCCAACCAACTCGATTTCCGCTATGGCGTGAACACCGCAAACGGCCAGACGAAGGCGGCGCATGTGATGCTCGACCGGGTCGAAATCGGCGGTATCCGCGTGCGCGAGGTCGAAGCCTTCGTCCTCAAGGACGATGCGCTGACGACGACGCTGGTCGGCATGAGCTTCCTGCGGAAACTCGCCTCCTATTCCGTCGCCGACGGTTCGCTCAGCCTCAAGCAGTAGGGATCAGACAAGGCCTGTTATCACCGGCGTCTGCTCCGGTTTTTCCTCGGTGATGCGGTAATGCGCGGCAAGGGCCGCCGCCGCCTTCTCCGCCGCCGCTTCGTCGGCGGCATGGACCAGCGCGATCGGGTCGCCCGCACTGACGCGGGTGCCAAGCGGCAGGAGTTCGGAGAAGCCGACGCGGTGGTCGATCCGGTCCTTGGGATGGCGTCTTCCGCCCCCGAGATCGATGACGGTGATACCGATACCGCGGGCATCGCAGGCGGAAAGCCAGCCGGACCGGCCGGCCGGGACAGGTTTTTCCACCGGCGCCCTGGCCAGATATCTTTCGGGGTTTTCGACGAGATCGGCCGGACCGCCGAGCATGGAGACCATGCGCGCGAAGACCTCGGCCGCCCTCCCCGACGACAAGGCCCGGCGCGCCATCGCGTCAGCTTCCCCGGACGAGGCGGCAATGCCTGATTTCACCAGCATTTCGGCGGCGAAGGCAAGAACGACGGCCTGGAGCCGTGTCTCCGCCTTCCCACCCACCAGGAAATCCAGGCAATTGCGCATTTCAACCGCATTACCGGCACTATCGGCGAGCGGCTGGTTCATGTCGGTGATCAGCGCCGAGGTCTTCACACCCGCGCCATTGGCAACCTCCACCAGCGACCGCGCCAGAATCTCCGCCTGGGCGCGATCGGCCATGAAGGCGCCGTTGCCGACCTTGACATCGAGCACCAGCGTCTCAAGCCCGGCCGCCAGTTTCTTCGAGAGAATGGACGCAGTGATGAGCGGAATGGAATCGACGGTGGCGGTCACATCGCGCACGGCATAGAGCCTGCCGTCGGCAGGCGCCAATGCCCCGGTCTGGCCGATGATGGCGCATCCCGCGTCCTTCACCACCTTGTGGAACAACTCGGCATCCGGAGTGATCATATAGCCTGGAATGGATTCGAGCTTATCCAGCGTGCCGCCGGTATGACCGAGGCCGCGCCCCGATATCATCGGGACGGCGAGGCCGCAGGCGGCGGCAATCGGCGCCAGCATCAACGAAACATTGTCGCCGACGCCGCCGGTCGAATGTTTGTCGGCGATCGGGCGGTCGATATCCGCCCATTGCAGCCGATCGCCGGAATCGGCCATCGCCAGCGTCAAGGCGACGATTTCCTCGCGCGACATGCCCTTAAACCAGACGGCCATGGCGAAGGCGCCGATCTGACCTTCCGACAATTGACCGGCCGCGAGGGCTGCAATGAAGGACCGGATATCGGCGGGGTCGAGCTCGTCGCCGTCGCGTTTGCGCCGGATGATCTCCTGCGGGATCATTTCAATAGCTCGATGCCGCGGCAGGTGCAGACTGTGCTCCGCTCAGAACCGCCAGGATATCGTCGAGCAGGCCTGAGGCGCCGAAGCGGAAGGTCGACGGCATCGCCCAGTCCGGCGCCATGATGGTTTCGGCAAGGCTGAGATAAAGTGCAGCATCGGCCACCGAACCGATGCCGCCGGCCGGCTTGAAGCCGACCTTGCGGCCGCCCTCGCGAATGGCGCGGATCATGATGTCGGCGGCTTCGAGCGTCGCGTTGACGGCGACCTTGCCGGTGGAGGTCTTGATGAAATCGGCGCCGGCTTCGATGGCGAGCTCGGAGGCGCGGCGGATCAACGCCGCATCCTTCAGCTCGCCGGTTTCGATGATGACCTTCAGCAAGACGGGGCCGGTGCATTCGGTGCGCACCGCCTTGACCATATCGGTCACCGCCTTCTCGTTGCCGGCAAGCAGCTTGCGATAGGGGATGACCAGATCGATCTCGTCGGCGCCATCGGCAATCGCCTCGCGGGTTTCGGCGGCGACGTCGGCCACTTCCATCTCGCCGGAGGGGAAATTGACGACGGTGGCGATCCGCACGGCGTGGCCAGTGCCGAGGATATTGCGGGCCTGGGCGACAAAGCGCGGCCAGATGCAGATAGCGGCGCTGCTGCCATACGGCGTCTGCGCGCGGGCGCAGAGCGCGTCGATCTGTGCCTCGGTGCAATCGTCCTTGAGATTGGTCAGATCGAGAAGGGAAAGGGCGACCGCCGCCGTTTCCCGGATGGAATGGCTATTCATCTTTACTTCCTCTAGAGCATGATGCCGAAAAGTGTGAGCGGTTTTCTCATGACGTCATGCTCTCGCTATTTAATGTAGAACAGGATTCAGATTTTAGGCCGACCCGGCCTAAAATCATCCTGTTCCGGCCGCAATCATCTCTTTCAATATGGCGGCGAGACGGGCGCCGCCGAGGGGCGCCATGTCCTTGGTTTCTTCATGGCTGAGCTCATTGCCGGTCATGCCTGCCCCATAGTTGGTGATAACCGAAGCGGCGGCAACCCTGAGGCCGAGCATTCTTGCGATGATAACCTCGGGCACTGTCGACATGCCGACTGCATCGGCGCCGAGGATGCGCGCCATGCGGATTTCGGCCGGCGTTTCGAAGCTCGGGCCGGAAAACCACATATAGACGCCTTGCGCCAGCTCGATCTTGAGCTTCACCGCCGCCCTCTGCATCGCCACGGCCAGGCCGGCATCATAGGCATTGGTCATGCCGACGAAACGATGATCGCTTTCCTCACCGATCAGCGGGTTCATGCCGGAATAGTTGATGTGGTCGGTGATCTGCATCACCGAGCCCGGCGGCATGTCGTCGCGCAGCGATCCGGCCGAATTGGTCAGGATCAACGCTTCGACGCCGAGCGCCTTCAACACCTCGATCGGCAGGCGCATGGCATTGGCATCGCCCTTTTCGTAATAATGCACGCGGCCGGAGAGCATGACCACGGGCTCGCCCCCGAGACGGCCGGCGACGACTTCGCCCGCATGGCCGGAAACGGCGCTGACGGGAAAGCCAGGCAGGTCGCGATAGGGAACGCGGACGGCGTCCTCTACCTCTGCGACGAGCGAACCGAGACCGGAGCCGAGCACGATGCCGTGACGCGGCTTGATGCCACCGAGCAATGCGGCGAGCAGGCTGACCGTCGCCTTCATCCGAGTTCCGTCTCGAAGCTGAAAGGAAGAAGCTCTTCCATCGTCATGGTCTTCTGCACGCCGGCCTCATCGCAGAGATAGATCTTCGTGTCCTTGGAGGCGAATTCGGAGATCTTCTGACGGCAGCCGCCGCAGGGCGGACAGAGCGGCAGCTTCTCGGCAATGACAGCCATTTCGACGATCTTCCTGGCGCCGCCCATGATCATGGCGCCGATTGCCGTCGGCTCGGCGCACCATCCCTGCGGAAAGGAGAGGTTTTCGATGTTGGCGCCGGTATAGACCTTGCCGTCCTCGGCGCGGATCGCCGCGCCGACCGGGAATTTCGAATAAGGCGCATGGGCAAAGGCCATGGCGCCGCGGGCCGCTTCGAACAGATCGTGAGACATATCAACGCTCCTTCGTATAGGGCACGCCGCCGGCCTTCGGCGGGATCGCGACGCCGATGAAGCCGGCAAGCAGGATGCAGGTGAGGATATAGGGCAGCGCCTGGAAGACCTGAACCGGCACCTCGCCGATCAATGGCACCTGCTTGCCCTGCATGAAATTCGCCAGCGCATCGAGGAAACCGAAAAGCAGGCAGGCAAACATCACCGGCACCGGCTTCCATTTGGCGAAGACGAGGGCGGCGAGCGCGATATAACCCTTGCCGGCCGACATGTCCTTGATGAAGGCGGCCGACTGGGCGATCGCGAGATAGGTTCCGGAAAAGCCGCAGAGAATGCCGGCGCACATGACAGCGCGATAGCGCAGCCAGGCAACCGAGATGCCGGCGGTATCGACCGCGCCCGGATTTTCGCCGACGGCGCGCAGCCTGAGGCCAAAGCGGGTGCGATACAGCACCCACCAGGAGAAGGGCACGGCGAGGAAGGCGAGATAGGTGAGAATATTGTTGCCTGAAATAACGTTGGCGTAGAGCGGCCCGACGATCGGTATATCATGGAGGGCATCTGCGCCCGGCAGGATGATCGGCGCGAAGCGCGCTTCCGCAGACAACTGCGGCGTGCGCCCGCCCTGGCCGAACCAGGCCTGGCCGAGCACGATGGTGATGCCGGCGATGAAGAAGTTGATCGCCACGCCCGAGACGATCTGGTTGCCGCGATTGGTGATCGAGGCGAAGCCGTGCACCAGGCTGAGCGCCACCGAGCAGACGATGCCGGCGCCGAGCCCCAGCCAGGCCGAATCGGTGAGATAGGCAATGCAGGCGGCGGCAAAGGCGGAGCCCAGCATCTTGCCCTCGAGCCCGATATCGAAGATGCCGGCACGTTCCGAAAACAGACCGGCAAGAGCGGTGAAGATCAGCGGGATCGACAGACGGATCGTCGAGCTCAGAACGCTGATGAAGATGTCATAATAATCCATCGTCCGTTCCTCAGGCTCGCTTGAACTGTTGATAGAGGTGCACCATCGCCGGCCGGAACATATATTCCAGCGCGCCGGCGAACAGGATCACCAAGCCCTGGATGACCAGGATCATCTCACGGGTGATGTTCGGCATCTCGAAGGAGATCCAGTCGCCGCCCTGATAAAGAATGCCGAAAAGGATGGCGGAGAAGATAATACCGAGCGGATGATTGCGGCCCATCAGCGAGACGGCGATGCCGACGAAGCCGGCGCCGCCGACGAATTCGACCTGCAGACGGGCGGAAGAGCCCATGACCGGATTGAGCGCCATCATACCGGCGAGCGCACCGGAAAGCAGCATGGCGATGATGACGATGCGCGCATAGGGAATGCCGGCATAGGCGGCAGCCGTCGAGCTCACGCCCAACGTTCGCATCTCGAAGCCAAGCTTGGTGCGCCAGATGAGGATCCAGACAAACCAGGCGGCGAAAAGGGCGATGAGGAAGGAGACGTTGAAGGGTGCGGCACCCAGCTTACTGCCGAAGATGCTCATGACCCAGCCAAGCTTCGGCAATTGTCCACCCTCGAGGAAGGTGCGGGTTTCCGGCGCCATCTTGCCCGGCACGATCAGCACGTGCACCAGCAGATACACCATGAGGGCGGCAGCAATGTAGTTGAACATGATCGTCGTGATGACGATATGGCTGCCGCGCTTGGCCTGCAGAAAAGCGGGAATGAAGGCCCAGGCCGCACCAAAGATGCCGGCGCCGACGATCGCGATCGGCATCGTCACGTACCAGGGAACGTATTTGTCGAGCGCCAACGCCGCGAGCGCGCAGCCGAGGCCCCCGACATAGGCCTGGCCTTCCGAGCCGATGTTGAAGAGACCGGCATGGATGGCAACAGCCACGGAGAGACCGGTAAAGATGAAGCTCGTCGCATAATACAGGGTGAAGCCGATGCCCTCGCCGCTGCCGAGCGAACCCTCGAGCAGCAGCGACAGCGCACCGAGCGGGCTCTCGCCGATCAGCCAGACGACGAAACCGGAGATCAGGAAGGCGACGACGAGGTTCAGAAGTGGGATCAGGCCGTAATTGATCCAGTTTGGCAGCGGAACTGATGCAGTGCTCATAAAGGCCTCACGCGGCAATGCCGGCCATCATCAGGCCGAGGGTCTGTTCACCGGCATCGGGCGTCTTTTCGCCGACCACGTGGCCGGCAAACATGACAAGGATACGGTCTGAAAGGGCGCGGATTTCATCGAGTTCGACGGAGACGAGCAGGATCGCCTTGCCCGCATCGCGCATTTCGATGATCCGGCGGTGGATGAATTCGATGGCGCCGATATCGACGCCGCGCGTGGGCTGGCCGATGATCAGCATCTTCGGGTCACGTTCGATTTCGCGGGCAACGACGATCTTCTGCTGGTTGCCGCCGGAGAAATTCGCCGTCTTCAGCCGCGGGTTCGGCGGGCGGATGTCGTATTTTTCGATCTTCTCCATCGCATCCTTGCGGATCGCTTCGAGATCGAGCAGCGGGCCGCGGCTGTAGCCCGGGCGCCTGTGATAGCCGAGGACGGAATTTT
Source organism: Rhizobium sp. CIAT894 (assembly GCF_000172795.2). Lineage (NCBI taxonomy): Bacteria > Pseudomonadati > Pseudomonadota > Alphaproteobacteria > Hyphomicrobiales > Rhizobiaceae > Rhizobium > Rhizobium sp. CIAT894. Next base: position 225,907 of record NZ_CP020947.1, on the reverse strand, counting down.
CATATTCCTCGAATTTCAGCACCAGGCCCATGTGATGGCGGTCCTCGGGAATATGAGCGAGACCGAGTTCGCGCAGCCGGGCGGGATCGGCCTTGTCGATCGTCTGTCCGTCGAGAAGGATTTCGCCGGAGACAGGCTTGCGGATGCCGGCAATCGCTTCGAGCAACTCGGACTGGCCGTTGCCGGCGACACCGGCGATGCCGACGATCTCGCCGGCACGCACCTCGAAGGAGACGTTGTCGACCATGGTGACGCCGCGATTGTCCTTGACCGTGAGATTGCGCACCGTGAGCACGGCGGCGCCCGGATTGGCTTCACCCTTCTGCACGCGCAGCAGCACGCGGCGGCCGACCATCAGTTCGGCAAGCTCCTCCACCGTCGTTTCCGCCGTCTTGCGGGTCGCGACCATCTCGCCGCGGCGCATGACCGAGACCGTATCGGTGATCGCCATGATCTCGCGCAGCTTGTGGGTGATGAGGATGATCGTCTTGCCCTGGTCGCGCAGCACCTTGAGGATGCGGAAGAGGTGATCGGCTTCAGCCGGCGTCAACACGCCTGTGGGCTCGTCGAGGATCAGGATCTCGGCGCCGCGATACATGGCTTTGAGGATTTCGACGCGCTGCTGCAGGCCGACCGGCAGCTCTTCGATCAGCGCGTCCGGATCGACTTCGAGACCGTATTCCGTTTCCAGCCGCTTGAGCTCGGCGCGGGCCGATGCGACGCCTCTCGCCAGCAGCGAGCCGCCTTCGGCGCCGAGCATGACGTTCTCGAGCACTGTGAAATTGTCGACCAGCATGAAATGCTGGTGCACCATGCCGATACCGGCGGCGATTGCCGCCTGGCTGTCGCGGATGGTGACGGGACTGCCGTTGACGCGGATCTCGCCGCTGTCGGCGTGGTAGAAACCATAGATGATCGACATCAGCGTCGATTTGCCGGCGCCGTTTTCACCGATGATGCCGTGGATCGTCCCCTTGGCAACGGTGAGGTTGATGTCCTTGTTGGCGTGGACGGCACCGAATTTCTTGTCGATGCCGACAAGCTCGATAGCGGGCTTATCTGTCACTGCAGGCTCCAAATAAGAAAAGGGCGTATGGCGAAAATCCCCTCCGCCATACGCCCGATCTCAATCGTCGATTACATCAGGGCGCGGATCACTTCGGGCAAGCGTTGTCCGAGGTATAGTCGTGAACCTTGATGGTCCCCGCGATGATATCGGCCTTGGCCTTGTCGACGGCCGCCTGCATTTCCGGCGTGATCAGCGACTTGTTGTTGTCGTCGATCGCGGCGCCGACACCATCTTCCTTGACGCCGAGCGCCTGGACGCCACCGGTGAACTTGTCGTTCTTGGTGTCGGTATAGGCATTGTAGACGGCGAGGTCGACGCGCTTGACCATCGAGGTCAGGACCGAGCCCGGATGCAGATGGTTCTGGTTGGAGTCGACGCCGATCGACAGCTTCTTGTTGTCGGCGGCGGTCTGCAGAACGCCGAGGCCGGTGGCGCCGGCTGCCGCGTAAATAACGTCGGCGCCCTGGTCGATCTGGTTCTTGGTGAGCTCGCCGCCGCGAACCGGGTCATTCCAGGCTGCACCGGTGGTGCCGGTCATGTTCTGGAAAACTTCGACATTGGCCTTGGCAGCGCGCGCACCCTGCTCGTAACCGCATTCGAACTTGCGGATCAGCGGAATGTCCATGCCGCCGACGAAGCCGACCTTGCCGGTCTTCGATGCCATGCCGGCGAGAATGCCGACGAGATAGGAGCCTTCTTCTTCCTTGTAGACGACCGAGCGGACGTTCGGCTTGTCGACGACGGAGTCGACGATGATGAACTTGGTATCCGGGAATTCAGCAGCGACCTTCTCGATCGCCGAAGTCCAGGCGAAGGAAACGGCAACCACCGGATTGAAACCGCGGCTTGCGAAGTTGCGGATGGCCTGTTCGCCCTGGGTGTCGCCTGTTGGTTCGAAGTCGCGATAGGCGATGCCGGTCTCGGCCTTGAATTTCTCGGCGCCGTTATAGGCCGCTTCGTTGAAAGACTTATCGAACTTCCCGCCGGTGCCGTAAACCAGCGCCGGCTTGACATCGGCGGCAAGCGCCGTCGTCGACATGGCAGCCACGGCAAGGAGAGTGAGAAGGGATTTTTTCATTGTGCAGCCCTGTTGTTGCTATTCGTTGGGGTCCTCCCGCAAGCCCTTTTCGGACATGTCTGCGGAACCACCGACCTCCCCCCGGAGGCCTGGCTGCGCGCATCCTTGCATGGCTCACGGAAAAATTCACCAGAAATTTTTCAGGCGGTAAAGATTTGCAGCGATTGCTGAAAATCCATTCCCCGGGGCTGATTTTTAGACATTTCCGCCGCCTGAATGCAAAATTTCCCGCCAATCCGACAGCCATCTCAGGGTCATGGAAAGATCGGCGGCCGATCGAACCATGGCGGCAAAACCGGCTTGACTATGCCGTGAAACGACCGGCCACCGGCGGCTTCTTGTAGCCGATCATCCAGAGAAGCAGCGCGATCACCAGGAAGACAGCAAAGGCAGGCTGGAGCATCAGCCACTGGAAGATGAAGGTGTAGAAGCGCGGGTGGATATAATAGGAAAGTAAGGATTGCAGCGACGTCAGGGTTGTCGGGCTGACATCCTGCCAGGCATCGGAAATCGGCGTCATCACGACGGCGGACGCCGCAACCGACTGGATCGAATCGATGGTCCCGGCAATAACGGCCGCCGCAAGCGCGACAAGGCTGGCCAGACGCAACAGGAAACGCATCAATTCCTCCGACGCTTCGATATGCCGGACAATTCCGGCGAACCCGCGCCATTCTCCACCTTGAGAATTACATAGTCGCCGATGAGATGAAGCACAATGGACGGGCGGAGGCGAGTTTTATCTGAAGAAGTCAAAAAACTGTTAGATTTCGGTTGATCGACAAAAATTCATCGGTATATATCGCGCCGTTCCGACGATTTGCTCCTATCCAGGCGCGAACGCCCAAGAAGGACAGGTGGCCGAGTGGTTTAAGGCGCACGCCTGGAACGCGTGTGTACGTGAAAGCGTACCGTGGGTTCGAATCCCACCCTGTCCGCCATGATGCATTCCCGCATCCTATGTCTCCCACTATCTGACGTCGTTTGGCAAAGACCAGTTCGCATCGAAATGGGATGGGCAATTTCAGCATCCAGGCGGTCGTCTCCGACGTGTGCATTCATGCCGTCTCATGCCGGGAACGAAGCGGCACTGCGGTTATCCTTGCTTGTCCGGCGTTTTGCCGTACAATTAGATAAGGAGAAGAAATTATGCCGCAGCAAACCGCCCGCACGACCCGATTGGAAGCTCGCATCAGTCCTGAAGCGTTGGCAATCGTCAAGCGCGCCGCCGAGATGGAGGGCCGCAGCCTCAGCGACTTCGTCGTCTCAGCGGCACAGGATGCGGCGCGGCGAACGATCGAGGAAAACCAGCTTATCCGTCTTTCGATCGAGGATCAGATGCGTTTTGTCGATATGCTGCTCGACCCGCCGGAGCCGACGGATGCCCTCAAACGCGCCAGGACGGCCCATGACGCCTTGATCTTGAAGGCACGGTGACGGTGCAATTTACAATCGAAGCCCTGAACTCCGGCCATGACCGCAAGAATTTCGCCTGCGGTATTTTCGTGCTGGACCGATATTTAAAGGAACAGGCAGGGCAAGATATCAAACGCCGCGCGGCGCTTTGTTACGTCGCCTGTCCGGAAAGTTCCACCCGTATCGCCGGGTATTATACGCTTTCTGCCGGTGACGTGGCGTTGAAAGATATTCCAGACGACAAGGCCCGCCGCCTTCCGCCTTATCCGGTCATTCCCGTTGCACGTGTCAGACGGCTGGCGATCGACAGGGACTTTCAAGGCCAACGGCTCGGTGCAGCCCTGATATGGGACGCTGCCAGCCGTGCTCTGCGTTCGGAACTGGGTGTTTTTGCCTTGGCCGTTGATGCGAAAGACGAGCAAGTCGCCGCATTCTACCGCCATTTCGGATTCATCGCTTTCGAAGCCAAACCGTTGCAGCTTTTCCTCCCGCTGGCGACGGTGGCGAAATCGCTCTGACATTCATGTCAGACTGATAGGTGTACGGCGTTAGTCGCCGTTACATTGACGGGACGAAGCTTCCGCAGGCCCTGATGGTGCAGTTCTCGCAAGCATCCTCTCGGCGTCGAAAGATTCCAGAATTTTTACCAAGCTGCTTCACCGCGTCTTTGCACGTTTGAGTTTATCCTCCGCCAAACTTAAAAACGGAGATTAAACAGGTGGAAGAACTTTCGGTGAAGTCGAAGATCATCAAATCCGTCTATTTCAGCCAGGACGATGGACGGCTCAGGATTTGTTTCAAGAATGGCGAGGAGCGCCTGTTCGACGGTGTTCCCTCCTCGGAAGCCCATGCGATGACAGTGGCGGCGTCCCCCGGCCACTATTACCTCGACCGGATCAGAACCCGGTTTCGCAGACTGGCGGCCTGAGCGGCCGAAGGACGCCGCCCCTGGGCAGGACTGCGCGGAATCGGAACAGGTCCGGTGGATATTAACCGGTGGTTAGCCATCGATAAGATCTTGGTTGGATCGCAACGGCCGGAACGCGGCAACGTGTCGGTGCTGCCGGCCTGTTCAAGGTCGGCCAGCCCGGGAGGCTTGGCGGCGGACCCCAGCCAGGAAGCCGAGCCTCCCCGTCACAAGACGTTTGTGGCGCATGATGCATCGCCTGAGCGGTTCACCAGCGCCATGATGCTTCTTGTTTGGTATTGGCCGGTTCCGGTCCCGGTCACCCCTGAATTAGCGCAATGGTGCTAATCCTGTGAAAAACCCGAATTATCGAATCCGGACTCGACAATGCTTTATTAGCATGGTTGCATAAATCCTATCGGATAGGACCCGGGGGGTGATGATGTTCGAGAATCTGCTGGAGATGCAGGAGCGTGGTGTACGGGACCGTGCGCGCGGCCGCAGCCTGGACGACAATCCGATGTCGAAACCCGATATCCTGCCGATCACCGATTTCCAGGAATGGTACTCGATGTTCGACGCCTGGCGGTTCGGCTGGTCGATCGAGGATGCGATGGCGGGCCATGGCGATGCGCCACGGAATGGCGGCACCTTGTCGCGGAGTTACACCAGAACGGTCTGATCGATCCTGTCTTCGGCACCGAAGAATTTCAGGTAGCGTTCGACCTCCGCCGGTTCGCCGGTCGCCTTCTGGGGATTGTCGGAGAGTTTTACCGCCGGACGACCGTTGGCGTCGCTGACCTTGCAGACGATCGAGATCGGGTTGAGGCCGGAGATTTCGGTTGGCGCGCAACCGGAAAAATCGTTGGTCAGATTGGTGCCCCAGCCGAAGCTCATGCGCACGCGGCCTTCGAAATGCCGGTAGGTATCGATGATGGCGTCGACATCGAGACCGTCGGAGAAGATCAAGAGTTTCTGGCGCGGGTCGCGGCCCATCTTCTTCCACCAGTCGATGATCTTTTCGCCACCTTCGATCGGCGGCGCGCTGTCCGGGCGGAAGCCTGTCCAGTCGGCCACCCATTCCGGCGCGTCGCGCAGGAAGGCCGCGGTGCCGAAGGCATCCGGCAGGACGATCAGAAGATTGCCGCCATAAAGCTTGTTCCAGTCGCGCAGGATCTTGTAGGGCGCATTGCGCAGCTGCTCGTCGGTTTGCGCCAGGGCGGCAGCCACCATCGGCAGTTCGTGAGCATTGGTGCCGACGGCCTCGAGATCGGAATCCATCGCCAGCAAGACGTTGCTGGTGCCGGTAAAGGCCGGGCCGATGCCTTCCTTCAGCGCCTCGACGCACCAGCGCTGCCAAAGGAAGCTGTGACGGCGGCGGGTGCCGAAATCCGAGATGCGCAGGCCGGGCAACTCCTTCAGCCGTTCGACTTTCGCCCACATCTTCGCCTTGGCGCGGGCATAGAGCACGTCGAGGGTGAAGGGACCGAGCGCCTTCATCGCCGAGCGCGACCGCAGCTCGTTGACGATGGCAAGCGCTGGAATCTCCCACATGGTGGTTTCCTTCCAGGACCCATGGAAATCCAGGACATATTGCCCGTCTTTCTTCGACAGCTCGTATTCGGGGAGCTGGAAGTTGGAAAGCCAGGCGAGGAATTCCGGTTCGAAGATCTGGGCACGGCCGTAGAAGCTATTACCCGCCAGCCAGATCATCTCCTTCTTGGAGAGTTTCAGCGTGCGGGCATGGTCGAGCTGTTCGCGCAATTCGCCTTCGTCGATCTCATCGGCTAGGCGCACGCGCTTGGTGCGGTTGATGAGCGTAAAGGACGCGTTCACGTCGGGGTAGAGCTTCCAGATCATCTGCAGCATCAGCAGCTTGTAGAAGTCGGTATCGATCAGGCTGCGGACGATCGGATCGAGCTTCCAAGCGTGATTGTAGACGCGTCTTGCGATATCGGTCCTGGCCATGAAATTCCTGCCCCTGTCCACTCCGGTCAGGTGCTGCCAAGTTCCCGAGTGCTGCCAAGTGCGGGGTTGGCGCACGAAACCGGCTCGTGCGCCTTCTTATCGAAAAATCGGCAAAGAAAGTCCAGACAAATCAATAAACGTCCCGCCGCCGCGTGGCAGCGGGAGGCGCGAGATCATCTGCCGGGCGCTCATTGCGCCGGCGTGGCAGGTTGGGCCGGAGCGGCGCCGGGGGCGGCTGGGGCTGTGTTCTCAGTCTCGGTCGGAACCGCAGTGCCGTTCTGCAGTGTTGGCGCAGGTGCCGTGCCAGGCTGCTGCGACTGCAGTTGCTGGCCGGGCTGCTGCGGCGCCACCTCGTTCGCTTCGCGCTTACCCCAGATCTCGACCGGGATCCAGACCACGAAAGCGAGCACGAGCGCGGCAAGCAGTACCAGCAGGATGCGATAACCCGTGCGCCCCTGTCTTGCCTTCACCGGCGGGATCTGCTCTTCCCGATGAAGCTTGCCGTCGGACTTTTCCCAGCGTGTTTCCGTCTGATGCGCCATCATCGTTTCCTTCCGCTGTCCTTGACGGGGCGATCCGGCCCGCGAAGAATTTCCGCAGAAGAAACGGGTGGGAGTCTGGAAGGTTCCGGTTGCTAATAGCCGACGGCGCGGTCGACGACGAATTGCAGCGGTTCGCCGCGTTCGAAACGGGCGATCTGCGTCTCGACATGCCGGAACAGGGCGTTTTCTTCGGAGACCGCCGCATCATGCGGCGTGATGAAGACATTCTCCAAGTCCCATAACGGGTGGTCGGGGCCAAGCGGCTCCACCTCGAAGACATCGAGGGAAGCGCCGCCGAGCGTGCCATCCCGGACGGCGGATACGATATCGGCTTCGACCTGGCTCTTGCCGCGGCCGGCATTGAGGAAAACCGGGCGCCCCAGCGCGCCGTTGCTGCGGAGCTTTTTGAATAGCCCGCTATCATAGAAGCCTGTCGTCTCAGGCGTCAGCGGCAACAGGCCGACGAGGATGTCGGTCTTTCCGAGGAACCCATCCAACTCACCGGCGTCGAAGGTTTCGACGCCGGCGATCTCTTTGCGGGTGCGCGACCAGCCAATGACGTTAAAACCCATGACCTTCAGCTTTGCGACCGCATCCAGCCCGAGAATTCCGAGGCCCATGACGCCGACCGTCACCTCCGCCGCCTCAGGCGCGATCAGCTTGGCCCATTGGCGCTGCCGCTGGTGGCTGTCATGGGCGTGCTGCCCACGCAGATGCATCAGGCATTGCATGACCACCCATTCGCTCATGCGGGTCGTCAGGCTGCGGTCGACGAAACGGACGATCGGGATCTCGGGAAGGCCGGCCATGCCGATGATATGGTCGACGCCGGCGCCGCCAGAGAAAATCACCTTGAGGTTCGGCGCCCGCGCGAAAAGGTCGGCGTCGGGCTTCCAGAGCAGCGCATATTCGGCCTCGCGGAGATCACGCGCCCGATCGGCCGGATCGGCGAGATTGATACTGCCGCGATCGGCAAAGGCCGTCTTCAGCACCCTGGCGACGCCTTCGGGATTGAACTTGATATCGACGAGAATGGGAGGACGTGCGGACATGATCTTCTTTACTGCTGGACGGCTGATGTCGGCACCGCCTCGATGTTGAAGGCGGCGGCCATCAGCGCTCTGGTGTAATCATCCTTCGGCGCGCGGAAGATTTCAGACGACGGGCCCTGCTCCACCACTTTGCCGAAACGCATGACGATGACGTCGTTGGCAAGCGCCTTCACCACTTTCAGGTCGTGGCTGATGAAGAGATAGGCGAGATCATGCTTCTGCTGCAGATCGCGCAAGAGATCGACCACCTGCGCCTGCACGCTCATGTCGAGCGCCGAAGTCGGCTCGTCGAGCATGACGAAACGCGGCTTCAGCACCATGGCGCGGGCGATCGCGATGCGCTGGCGCTGGCCGCCGGAGAATTCGTGCGGATAGCGCCAGCGGGTCAGGGGATCGAGGCCGACTTCCCCCAGTGCCCAGCAGACGCGCTGATCACGTTCCTCCGCCGTCAAGGATCGCTCGTGCACCTTCAGCCCTTCGGCGATGATATCGCCGACCGACATACGCGGGCTGAGTGAGCCGTAAGGATCCTGGAAGACGATCTGCAGCTGGTTGCGCAACGGCCGCATCTCGCTGAACGAATAGCCGGCTATATCCTTACCGACAAAGGCGATCCGGCCTTGCGAGGAAATCAGCCGCGTGAGCGCCAGGCCGAGCGTGGTCTTGCCGGAACCGGACTCGCCGACGACGCCGAGCGTCTGGCCGGCGCGCAGCGAAAGGTCGATGCCGTCGACCGCCTTCACGTGATCGACAACGCGGCGCATCAGCCCCGCCTTGATCGGGAACCAGACACGGATGTCCGAGCCTTCCATCACCACCGGCTTCGAGGAATCGGCCAGCGGCGGCTCGCCGCGCGGTTCGGAGGCGAGGAGGTGGCGAGTGTATTCGTGTTTCGGATTGGCGAAAACCTCCTCGACCGTTCCGGTCTCGACGATCCTGCCCTTGGTCATGACGCAGACGCGATCGGCGAATTTGCGGACAATGCCGAGATCATGGGTGATGAACAGCATCGACATGCCGTGCACGGCCTTCAGCTGCCGCAGCAATTCGAGGATCTGCGCCTGCACGGTGACGTCGAGCGCAGTGGTCGGCTCGTCGGCAATCAGCAGTTCCGGCCGGTTGGCAAGCGCCATGGCGATCATGACGCGCTGGCGCTGGCCGCCCGACAGTTCGTGCGGATAAGCCTTCAATCGTTTTTCCGGCTCGCGGATGCCGACCTGGTTCAACAATTCCAGCACGCGCTCCCGCGCCGCCTGGCCGCTGAGGCCCTGGTGCAGCGCCAGGATCTCGGCAATCTGCTTCTCGATCGTATGAAGCGGATTGAGCGAGGTCATCGGCTCCTGGAAAATCATGGTGATGTCGTTGCCGCGGACTTCCCGCAGCACCCGCTCCGGCGCCTTCAGAAGGTCCGTACCCTTGAACAGGATCTCACCGGAGGGATGGCTTGCCGAGGGATAAGGCAAGAGCCGCAGGATCGAATTGGCCGAGACCGACTTGCCGGAGCCGGATTCGCCGACGAGCGCCACGACCTCGCCCTTGGCGATATCGAAAGAGATGCGATCGACGGCGAGCGATGTCTCGCCGCCCTGGTGAAAGGCAACCGAGAGATCGCGGACGGAAAGGAGCGGTTCTGTCATGTCACTCATTGAAACGTCTTCCTCGGATCGAAGGCATCGCGCACGGCTTCGCCGATGAAGATCAGCAGCGACAGCATGATCGACATGGCGAAGAAGGCCGTCAGCCCGAGCCAAGGAGCCTGCAGGTTGGACTTGCCCTGAGCGATCATCTCGCCGAGCGAGGGGGAGCCCGGCGGCATGCCGAAACCGAGGAAATCGAGCGAGGTCAGCGTCGTGATCGACCCGGAGAGGATGAAGGGCAGGAAGGTCAGCGTCGCCACCATGGCGTTCGGCAGCAGGTGGCGCCACATGATGGTACGATTGTTGACGCCGAGGGCGCGGGCGGCGCGGACATATTCGAAATTGCGGGCGCGCAGGAATTCGGCGCGCACCACGCCGACGAAGCCGACCCAGGAAAAGAGCAGCATGATGCCGAGCAGCACGAAGAAGCCGGGCGGCAGAATGGCGGCGATGATCAGCAGGATGTAAAGCACCGGCATCGACGACCAGATCTCGATGAAGCGCTGCAGCAAGAGATCGGTCCAGCCGCCGAAATAACCCTGCACGGCCCCTGCCGTCACCCCGATGATCGCCGAGCAGATGGTCAGCGCCAGGCCGAAGAGCACCGATATGCGGAAGCCGTAGATGACGCGCGCCAGCACGTCGCGGGCCTGGTCGTCGGTGCCGAGCCAGTTGAGATTGCCGAGCGTGCAGCCGGGATCGTTCACCCCTTGCGCATAACCGGAGCAACGCTCCTCCTTGCTCATCAGCCAGAAGGGAGCGGTCGGTGCCGAATGCGGAATATTTGAATTGACCGAACGGTAGGAATAGCGCACCGGCGGCCAGATCATCCAGCCATTGGCATTGATCTCGTCCGATATCACCGAGGAGCGATAGTCGGTTTCCGCAAGGAAGCCGCCGAACTTCTCCTCGGGATAATCGATCAGCACGGGAAAGAGAATTTCGCCCTTGTAGGAGGCGATGATCGGCCGGTCGTTGGCGAGGAATTCGGCAAACAGGCTGAGCACGAACAGCAGCAGGAACAGCCACAAGGACCAGTAGCCACGACCGTTTGCCCGGAAATTCTTCCAGCGGCGGATGTTGGTCGGCGACAGCAGCCCCTTGCGCGGCGGCTTGACGGGAGTTGCAACGGCAGGATTTGCGGCGGCGTCCATCAGACATCCCTCCGCTCGAAATCGATGCGCGGATCGATCCAGGTGTAAATCAGGTCGGAGATCAGGCTGACGGCGAGGCCGAGCAGCGAGAATATATAGAGGGTCGCGAAAACGATCGGGTAATCCCGGTTGACCACCGAGAGGTAGCCGAGGCGGCCGAGGCCATCCAGCGAGAAAATGTTCTCGATGAGCAGCGAGCCGGTGAAGAAAGCGGAAATGAAGGCGCCGGGAAAACCGGCGATGATGATCAGCATGGCGTTGCGGAAGACATGGCCGTAGAGCACCTGCCGCTCGTTCAGGCCCTTGGCGCGGGCGGTGACGACATATTGCTTCTTGATCTCCTCGATGAAGGAATTCTTGGTCAACAGTGTCGTGGTGGCGAAGGCGGCAAGCGAAAGAGAAATCAGCGGCAGCGTGAGGTGCCAGAAATAGTCGAGCGGCTTCTGCCACCAGGCAAGCTGGTCGAAATTGTCGGAGATGAGGCCGCGCAGCGGAAACCAATCGTAGAAGGAGCCGCCGGCAAAGAGCACGATCAGGAGAATGCCGAAAAGGAAGCTCGGCACGGCGTAACCGACGACGATGACGCCCGACGTCCAGACATCGAAGGTCGATCCGTCCTTGACCGCCTTGCGGATGCCGAGCGGTATGGAGATGGCATAGGAGAAGATCAGGATCCAGATGCCGAGCGAGATCGACACCGGCAGCTTTTCCTTGACGAGGTCGAGCACCGTGGTGTTGCGGAAGAAGCTCTCGCCGAAATCGAAGCGGATGTAATTCCACATCATTTCGCCGAACCGCGTCAGCGGCGGCTTGTCGAAGCCGAATTGCTTTTCGAGCTTGGCGATCAGCTCCGGATCGAGCCCCTGGGCACCGCGATATTTGGAGCCTTCGTCCCCTCCTCCATCACCGAGCAGATCGCCGCCACCGGACAGGCGCTGATCGGCACTGTCGGCCTGACCGGTCAATTGGGCGATTACCTGCTCGACGGGGCCGCCGGGGGCGAACTGAATGACAGTGAAGGAAATCGCCATGATGCCGATAATGGTCGGGATCATCAGAAGCAGTCGGCGAATGACATAAGCGCCCATCAGCCTTCAGCCTCCGGACATGTTCTTCTTGCCTGCCTGCCGTCCAGTTCAATGCCGCTCAATCCGTCAGCCTTCCCTTGCCGGCCCCGCCGGCTTGTCGTGATTCGCTTGTGCCATTTGGAGCCGAGGCCCCCTGCAATGCAAGCCCGCTCATTTCGCCGAGGTCGACCACCAGGCATCGGGGAAACCAAGGCTGTATGCCGGAAACTCGGCCGGATGGGTGACGGTGTTCCAATAGGCGACGTTATAGGTATCGCGATAGAACAGCGGGATGACGTAGTGGTTTGCCAGCAATACCCGGTCCATTGCCTTGATCGCCGCGACCTGCTCATCGCGGTTCGGCGCAAAGATGATCATGCGGATGAGCTCATCGACGGCCGGGTTGGCAATGCCGGCATAGTTGTGAGAGCCCTGCTGGTTGACCGAACCGGAGCCCCAATAATCGGCCTGCTCGTTGCCCGGATTCATGGTTTCCGCCCAGACATTCCAAATCATATCATAGTCGAAGCTGCGTTCGCGATTGACGGCTTGCGAGGCATCGACCGTGCGGACCCGCGCATCGATGCCGATTTTCTTGAGATTGCTGGCATAAGGCACCGCCCAGCGCTCCAGCATCGGGCTCGACAACAGGATCTCAAAACTCATCGGCTGGCCGGTCTTGCTGTTGACCATGCGATTGCCCTTCAGCTCCCAGCCGGCCTCTTTCAGAAGCGCGATCGCCTTGCGGAGATTGTCGCGGCTCTTCTGCGGATCGCCGCCGACGGGATTGGTATAAGGCGAGGTGAAGATTTCTGCCGGCACCTTGTCCTTCATGCCCTGCAGAATTTCCAGTTCCCTCCCCTGCGGCAGGCCGGAAGAGGCAAGTTCGGTGTTCCAGAAATAGCTGTCGATGCGTTTGTAACTGTTGAAAGCAACGGTGCGGTTCAACTCCTCGAAGTCGAACCCGTAGTTCAAGGCCTCGCGGACCTTGATGTCCTTGAAGAGATCACGCCGCATGTTGGGCACGAGCGCTTGCAGGATGCCGGTGGAGCGCAGCGGGTTTGCAACCTCCTGCTTCTTGATGCGTCCTTCCTTCACCGCGGGAAAATCATATCCCGTCGCCCAGCGGGCAGCAGTGGTTTCCTGCCAATAGTCGCTGTTGCCGGCGCGAAAGGCTTCGAACTCGACATCCCGATCACCGAAATAAGTGTAGATGACGTTGCGGAAATTGTTCTGGCCGACATTCACATTGAGGTCCTTGCCCCAATAGTCGTCCCGCAGTTCATAACGGATTGTGGCGCCGGGCGAGAAGGATGCGATCTTGTAAGGCCCGGATCCCATCACGGGCTCCAGCGTCGTCTTGGTAATGTCGCGCGGCTTGCCGTCCGGTCCCGGAGCTTCCCACCAATGTTTCGGGACGATCATCAACTGGCCGAGAATATTCGGCAGTTCACGATTGTTCTTTTCGTCGAAGGTGAAGGTGACGTCACGCTCGCCGGTTTTTTCCGCTTTGACGACATGCTGATAATAATTGCCGGCAAGCGGATTTAGGTCCTTGGTCTTGTCCAGACTGAAGATGACGTCTTCGGGCGTCACCGGCTGACCATCGGCCCATTTCGCTTCCTTCCGCAGCCGAAAGGTCGCGCTCGATACGTCATCGGGAACGGAGAGCCCTTCGGCAAGCAGGCCGTAGGATACGAGAAGCTCGTCATCGGCCGGCTTCAGCAACGTGTCGTAAACAAGCGACAGACCTACGGCTGTCTGGCCCTTTGCAAGCAGAGGATTGAAGGTGTCGAAAGCACCGCTTGCAGAAAGACGGAGATCTCCAATTTTCGGAGCATCTGGATTGACGTAGTCGAAATGTGCAAAGCCCGGCTTGTACTTCATCTCGCTGACGACCGAACTTCCGATCTGAAACGGCTGGTCCTCAGCCGTTGCCGTTAACGGCGCCAGAGCCGCCGCAAGCGTCAGAAACAAACCGATCTTCGACCACAAAGCCGCCATTCACGCTTTCCCCTCATTGATTGGTGGGTTCGACAATACGAAAAATACGGGCGAAAAACAGGAGAGAGTTTGGTTTTTGCCGGGCTCGCGAAATTTTGACCCTGCTTGGCCGAACCAAGGTTGCAGGCGTCATCGGACACAGGCGGCCGCAACACGCTGCGGCGATCCGTCACCGCGGCGGCCTGTCCCCGCCAGCCAAAACATCGATTCACCAAAATCGCTTTTCACGGTAGATTCGCACGCAAATCACTTCGGCAGCGCTTCAAGGAAACAGTATGGCTTTCGGCTTCGCTCAGGCTTTCAGGACATTCGGCAAACTGACGCTTGCCGGCGTAATCGGCGCAAGCCTTGCCGTCGGCGATGTCGGCGCCGAGCAGAAGACGCCGAGCCCCGGCAGTGCCAAGGGGCAGTTCGGCGCCGTCAGCCTGCCGACGCAAGGACCGGCGCAGCCGATCGGCTTTTACGCAAAGGGCTGCATGACCGGGGCAGTGGCGCTGCCGACCGACGGGCCGACCTGGGAGGCGATGCGGCTTTCGCGCAATCGCCGCTGGGGCAATCCGGCCATGATCGCGCTGCTCGAGCGGCTTTCGCAGGATGGAGCCAAATATGCCGGCTGGCCGGGCCTCCTCGTCGGCGATATCGCCCAGCCGCGCGGCGGGCCGATGTTCAATGGCCACGCCTCGCACCAGATCGGCCTCGATGCCGATGTCTGGTTCACGCCGATGCCGGCGCGGCGCATGAGCGCCCAGGAGCGCGAGGACCTGCCCTTCACCACCATGCTGCAGAAGGACAAGTTCCTGACAGTCGACCCCAAGGTCTGGACGGACTCGCGGGCGCGGCTCCTGATGCTGGCGGCGAGCTATCCCGAAGTCGAGCGCATCTTCGTCAATCCGGCGATCAAGAAGAAGATGTGCGACACCTGGAGAGGCGACCGCACCAATCTCGGCAAGCTCCGGCCGGAATACGGCCATGACTCGCATTTCCATATTCGCATCAAGTGCCCGCCCGGTGCCGCCGGATGCACGCCGCAGGCCCCGGTCGCGGCAGGCGACGGCTGCGACAAGTCGCTCGCCTGGTGGTTCACGCCGGCACCCTGGGCCGCACCGAAGCCGCCGAAGCCCGGCGCCGAACCGCCGAAGCCGCCGCGCGAGATGATGGTCTCCGATCTGCCGAAGGCCTGCGCCGCCGTGCTCGACGCCGCGCCCGTCGCCTCGATGCAGGCCGCCACCTATGGCGGATCTTCCGCCGCGGGCGGGCCTTCCGCCGCAAGCGCGCTTACCGCCGCTCCGGCCGCGGAACCTGCTGCCGATACCGATGGAGAACTGCCCGATGTCGGCCCCGTTCCGAACGACAAGCCGGCGATCCAGTAATGAGCACCGGCGCCTTGTCTTTCAAATCGCAAACTGTTGGTATAGAAGCGGTCAAATCGATTGAATTGCTCGGGCGGAGGGGTTGATGGCCGGCGGCAAATGCCTTGCATTGATTGCGCATGACCAGAAGAAGGACGACATGGCGGACTTCGCCCGCGCCAACCGGGACCTTCTCTCCCGCTGGAAGATCGTCGCCACCGGCACGACCGGCGGGCGCGTGCTCGACGCCGCCCCGGATCTCGACGTCACGAGGCTGAAAAGCGGGCCGCTCGGCGGCGACCAGCAGATCGGCGCGCTGATTTCGACCGGCGAGGTCGGCGCCCTGATCTTCTTCGTCGACCCGCTGACGCCGATGCCGCACGATGTCGACGTCAAGGCGCTGATGCGGCTCGCCATCGTTTACGATATTCCGATGGCGCTCAACCACGCGACCGCTATAAAACTTCTTCCGACACTCGAAGCCTGATCAGCACGGAACCGGCCATGCCAAAACCGAACAACAGCACCGCTCCCATGCCTTTCCCGATCCTGATCGGCGATATTGGCGGCACCAATGCCCGCTTCTCCATCCTGACCGATGCCTATGCCGAGCCGAAGCAGTTTCCAAACGTGCGCACGGCGGATTTTGCCACGATCGACGAAGCGATCCAAAAGGGCGTGCTCGACAAAACAGCGGTGCAGCCGCGCTCGGCAATCCTTGCTGTCGCCGGCCCGATCAACGACGACGAGATCCCACTGACCAATTGCGACTGGGTGGTACGGCCAAAGACGATGATCGAGGGCCTCGGCATCGAGGACGTGCTCGTCGTCAACGATTTCGAGGCGCAGGCGCTGGCAGTCGCCGCCCTTTCGGATGAGAACCGCGAACGCATCGGCGATGCCACCGGCGACATGATCGCTTCCCGCGTCGTGCTCGGACCGGGCACCGGCCTCGGCGTCGGCGGGCTGGTGCATGCCCAGCACAGCTGGATCCCGGTTCCCGGCGAAGGCGGCCATGTCGATCTCGGGCCGCGCAGCAAACGCGACTATCAGCTCTTCCCGCATATCGAGACGATCGAAGGCCGTGTTTCGGCCGAGCAGATCCTTTGCGGGCGCGGCCTCGTCAATCTCTACAACGCCATCTGCATCGTCGACGGCATCCAGCCGACGATGAAGGATCCGGCCGACATCACCTCGCATGCGCTTGCCGGCAGCGACAAGGCGGCCGTCGAGACCGTCTCGCTGTTTGCCACCTATCTCGGCCGCGTGGCGGGCGACATGGCGATGGTGTTCATGGCGCGCGGCGGCGTCTATCTCTCCGGCGGCATCTCGCAGAAGATTCTCCCGGCGCTGAAAAAGCCGGAATTCCGCGCAGCCTTCGAGGACAAGGCGCCGCACAGCGCACTGCTTCGCACCATCCCGACCTATGTGGTGACGCATCCCCTGGCCGCGCTCGCCGGGCTTTCCTCCTATGCACGCATGCCCGCCAATTTCGGCGTCTCGACGGAGGGCCGCCGCTGGCGGCGTTAGGCGCCGGCGCACACGGCAAATGGGGCGTCCCTGAGCGCGTCCTGTCCGGACGCGCGGCGCTCTAGCCAAACCGGTCCCAACTCTTTATAGACCCCGGCAAAAGTGCGCCTCGCCTTCGCGCGGTGCTTGGTCCGAGACAGGAAACCTCATTTTTGGAAGCGGCGGAAAGCAGAACGCAGGGCGTCAACAGCGATACCGTAACCGGCATCCTGAAACGCATCATCGCTGAAAACGGCCGCGATCATCTCTGGGGCTATGTCTTTGCGATCGTCTGTCTCATCGTGGTGGCGCTTTCGACGGCCTTTACCGCCTGGATCATGCGGGCGATCATCGACGAGGCCTTCGCCAACCGCCGTGCCGACGTCGTCTGGATCATCTGTCTTTCGATCTTCATTGCCTTCGTGCTGCGCGGTTTTGCGAGCTACGGCCAGGCGGTGGCGCTTTCGAAAGTCGGCAACAATATCGTCGCGCGTTACCAGCGCCGGCTCTATTCGCATCTGATGACGCTGTCGGTCGGCTTCTTCAGCGAGGCGCGCTCGGCCCATATCGCCGCACAGGTGAGCCAGAACGTCAGCGGCATCCGCGACGTGCTCAACCTGACGATCACCTCGACAGTGCGCGATCTCCTGACCTTTATCTCGCTGATCGGCGTGATGGTCCTCCAGGACCCGCTGCTCAGCCTCGCCGTGTTCATCATGGCGCCGCCGCTGCTTTATGCGCTGCGCTATGTTTCCAAGCGGCTGCGCTCGGCGACCCGCGAGGCGGTGCATTTGAACAGCCACGTCCTCGGCGCCATGCAGGAGACGATCCAGGGTATTGCCATCGTCAAAGCCTTCACGATGGAAGACGAACTGGAGCGCAAGGTCAACAAACTCATCACCGGCGCCGAAAGCCGCGCGAACCGGATTGCCCGGCTTTCCGAACGCACCTCTCCGCTGACCGAGAGTTTCGCAGGCTTTGCCGTCGCCAGCGTGCTCGCCTATGCCGCCTACCGCTCGATCTATTACAATGTGCCGCCAGGCGCTTTTTTCTCCTTCGTCACGGCGCTGCTGCTTGCCTATGACCCTGCCCGCCGGCTTGCCCGCCTGCAGGTGCAGATGGAGCGTGCCGTCGTCAATGCGCGGATGATCTACGAACTGCTCGACATGGAACCGCGCCAGCGTGACCTGCCGGACGCAAAGCCGCTGGCAGTGACGCAGGCGAGGATCGAATTCCGCAATGTTTCCTTTGCCTACGGCAATGACAGCGTGCTCAGCGGCGTCAGCTTCATCGCCGAGGGCGGCGCCACCACGGCGCTGGTCGGTCCCTCGGGCGCCGGCAAATCCACCGTCATCAGCCTCATTCCGCGCTTCTACGATCCGCGCGAAGGCGAAATCCTGATCGATGGACAGGACATCGCCCACATCACCAAGAAGTCGCTGCGCCAGCAGCTCGCCTACGTCTCACAGCAGCCCTACCTGTTCGAGGGCACGATCCGCGACAATATCCGCTACGGCCGGCCGGAAGCGACGGACGCCGAGGTGGAAGAGGCGGCCCGGCTTGCCTATGCGCATGACTTCATCTCGGCACAGCCGCAGGGTTACGAGACTGCAGTCGGAGAAAACGGCGTGACGCTGTCGGGCGGCCAGCGCCAGCGGCTGTCGATTGCGCGCGCCCTGGTGCGCAATGCGCCGATCCTGCTTCTCGACGAGGCGACGTCTGCCCTCGACACCGAATCCGAGGCGGCGGTTCAGAAGGCGCTCGACGAGGCGATGACCGGACGCACCGTCGTCGTCATCGCCCACCGGCTTTCGACCGTGGTGCGCGCCGACAAGATCGTCGTCATGCAGCAGGGCCGCGTCGTCGAGCAAGGCAATCACGAGACGCTTGCGAAGGTCAGCGACGGTCTTTACGCTCGTCTCAACAACCTGCAGAGGCCTTCGGCCTCCGATTCAAACTGACCTGACACGAGAGACTGACATGAGCGATGCTGCGATGAAACTGGTGGTGGTTGGCGCAGCCGGGCGCATGGGTCAGACGCTGATCCGGCTCATTCATTCCATGGAAGGCGTGACGCTGCATGCCGCGGTCGAGCGCGCCGGCTCGCCCTTCATCGGCAAGGATGCCGGCGAGATTGCCGGCCTCGGGCCGACCGGTGTCATTATCGGCGACGATCCGCTCCAGGCCTTCCTGCATGCCGAAGGCGTGCTCGACTTCACCTCGCCAGGTGCAACCGTGGAATTTTCCGGCCTCGCCGCGCAAGCCCGCATCGTCCATGTCGTCGGCACGACCGGCTGCTCGGTCGACGACGATACGAAAATCGCCGCCGCGGCCCGCCATGCCCGCATCGTCAAATCGGGCAATATGAGCCTCGGGGTCAACCTGCTCGCCGTGTTGACCGAGCAGGCGGCGCAGGCGCTCGATCCTGTTGATTGGGATATCGAGGTCCTGGAAATGCACCACAAGCACAAAGTCGACGCCCCTTCCGGCACCGCGCTTCTGCTCGGCGAAGCGGCGGCCAAGGGCCGCAATATCTCTCTTGCCTCGAAATCAGTCCGGGTGCGCGACGGCCATACCGGCGGCCGCGAGGCCGGCACGATCGGTTTTGCGACGCTGCGCGGCGGCTCCGTCATCGGCGAACATTCGGTGCTTTTTGCCGGCGAAGGCGAAATCGTCACCCTGTCGCACAGCGCAGCAGACCGCTCGATCTTCGCGCGCGGCGCCATCAAGGCGGCGCTTTGGGCGCGCGACAAGAAGCCGGGTCTCTATTCCATGCTCGACGTGCTCGGGCTTTCTTCCCAATAACGACATATCGGAGGCATATTCATGAGCGGTACCCTCGTCCTCGTTCGCCACGGCCAGAGCGACTGGAACCTGAAGAATCTCTTCACCGGCTGGAAGGACCCGGATCTGACCGAGCTCGGTATCCAGGAAGCCAATGCCGGCGGCACCGCACTTGCCGAATACGGAATCAAATTCGACGTCGCCTATACCTCGGCGCTGGTGCGCGCGCAGCACACGCTGAAGCTCATCCTCGACAAGGTCGGCCAGCCCGATCTGCCGACGATCCGCGACCAGGCGCTGAACGAGCGCGACTATGGCGATCTCTCCGGCCTCAACAAGGACGATGCGCGCGCCAAATGGGGCGAGGAGCAGGTGCATATCTGGCGCCGCTCCTACGACGTGCCGCCTCCGGGTGGCGAAAGCCTGCGCGACACCGGCGCCCGCGTCTGGCCCTACTACCTCACCGAAATCCTGCCGCGCGTGCTGCGCGGCGAGAAGGTGCTGGTCGCAGCACATGGCAATTCGCTGCGTTCGCTGGTCATGGTGCTCGACAAGCTGACCAAGGAAGGCGTGCTCGCCCTCAACCTCGCGACCGGCGTCCCGATGGTTTACAAACTGAAGGCCGATTCCACCGTGGCTTCCAAGGAAGTGCTTGGCGACATGTCCGGCGCACATTGAATCCATTGGCCTTCCCTGTCCCGACGGGGAAGGCTGTTCTCAAAGCGCGTCGCGTCAAACTTGATTTATGCGACGCGCTTTAGCTCTTTGTTTTACGCATGTTTGCGGCAAAAGCGCTTCGCGCTTTGCCTGGCAAAACCGCTGCACACTTTTGCGCGACATGCTTTAATTCTCGATGGTGAACTGCACCCGGTCGGCTGCGAAGCGGCTGATCGAATACTGCACCGGCACCCCGTCAAGATCGGTGTTCATCGCCTTGGCGATCAGCAGGATCGCACCGGGGGTGAGCTCCAGGTCGGCCAGGTCTGATGTGTTCGCATGGGCCGCCGTCACTTCTGTCGTCGCCCTGACATAGTCCGGCAGGCCAAGGTCGGCAAAGGCCTTGGTGATCGATTCGTGCTTGCGATAGGCCTCGCCGATGCCGGCGAAGCGTGCTGCGGGAAACCAGCTCGTCGCCTTTGAAACCGGCCGCCTGTCTGCCTGGCGCAATGTTTCCAGCCGGATCACCTGTTCTCCCTGCTTCAAGCCCAGCCAGCGGGCAACCTTGGCGCTTGCTTCCTCCTTCGCCTCATCGAGCAGAAGGCTGCGCATCTCGCGCGCCTGGTCGCCGATGCCTGAAGTGAAGCGCGTGCGCCGGGTGATCGGGAAATTCAGCCGCTCCTTGCGCTCGATCAGCGTGCCGCGACCTTGTACCGCACGGACAATTCCCTCCTGCGCCAAGGCTGCCAGGGCGCTGCGCACCGTATGCCGGTTGACACCCAACTGCAGCGCCAGAACGGTTTCCGGCGGCACCATTCCGGTCTCGTCATAGGCGCCGTTGCCGATCGCCTCGCGAATCCGATCGGCGATCTGGCGCCAGAGCGCCACGCCGGTCTGTCTTTGCACCTGCTTCAATCCCGCCATGCCATCCCTACCCGTCTTTTCACGCCCACGACGTCATACGCTTGTCACGACATCGATTTAAGCGTAGGTGTATCTTGTATGATTGTCTATATCAATAGACATTTTGAGGGAAGCGGCGATGATATCAGCGGACAGCAAAGACGCTGCGTCACAGACGGCATCCGGGCGCAAACGCGCCGCCGATCTGCTGGCGCGAGCAGAACGCAGCGAACTCCGGGCGGTCTGGGATGCCCTGCCGCAAAAGCCTGCGGCGCATCCGGTGCGCGGACCGGAGACCGGGCTGGTGATGGTGCGCGGCCGCATCGGCGGCGGCGGAGCGCCCTTCAATCTCGGCGAAGTGACGGTGACGCGGGCAACCGTCCGGCTCGGTTCCGGCTCGGTCGGCCATGCGCAGGCGCTCGGCACCGACCGCGAGAAGGCCCGGCTTGCGGCGATCTTCGACGCGCTTTGGCAGGAGGAGGCGACACAGGATTTCGTCGAGCAGGCGCTGCTTTTGCCGATCGCCGGACGGATCGCCGCTACTGAGCGCCGCAAGGCCGACGAGACGGCGGCGACTCGCGTCGATTTCTTCACCATGGTGCGGGGAGACAACTGATGGGTCTCAAGACAGAAGCCCTGACCGGCGGCTTTGCCGAGCCGGTCTTCCATGCACAAAGCGTCTTCAAGATGCTGATGGATGGTATGGCCCGACCCGGGACGATCCAGACGGTTCAGCCCGATGCTGCGCCGCCGACACCGCTCGGCATCGCCGCCGGCGCGATCGCGCTGACGCTTTGCGACCACGACACATCAGTCTGGCTTTCCCAGCGACTGGCGAAATCCGCCGCACCGGAGTGGCTCGGTTTCCACACCGGCGCGCCGTTGACCACCGAAAAAGCCGAAGCACGCTTTGCCTTCACCGAGGCCGGCACCGCGCTTTGCTCCTTCGGGCTTTTTGCGGCGGGCACGCAGGAATATCCCGACCGTTCGACGACCTTGATCATTGAGCTTGCCGAACTGGAGGATGGGCACAGGCTGGCGCTGACGGGTCCCGGCATCCAGACCGTGGCGGAGATCGCGCCTGTCGGCCTGCCGGAGACCTTCCTCAGGCTGTGGACCGAGAACCGCGCGCTCTTTCCGCGCGGCATCGACATCGTGCTGACCTCGGGCAAGCGCTTCGTCTGCCTGCCGCGCACCACCAAGATCACAGCAACGGAGATCTGAGCTCATGTATGTTGCCGTCAAGGGTGGCGAGGCCGCCATCGCCAATGCCCACCGGCTGCTCGCCGACCGACGCCGCGGCGACCGTTCGCTGCCGGCGATCGGCATCGGGCAGATCGTCGAACAACTTGCCCTCGCCGTCGACCGCGTCATGGCCGAGGCCTCGCTTTTCGACCGCACGCTCGCAGCCCTTGCCGTCCGCCA
Organism: Rhizobium sp. CIAT894; assembly: GCF_000172795.2. Taxonomy (NCBI): domain Bacteria; kingdom Pseudomonadati; phylum Pseudomonadota; class Alphaproteobacteria; order Hyphomicrobiales; family Rhizobiaceae; genus Rhizobium; species Rhizobium sp. CIAT894. The sequence goes on along the minus strand of NZ_CP020947.1, from coordinate 203,386 downwards.
ATCGCGCGGCGACATGATCGAGGCGATCTTCCTGCTACGCGCGTATCGCACGACGCTGCCACGCTTCGGTTATTCCAAGCCGCTTGATACGGCTGATATGACGATCGAGCGTCGCATCTCGGCGACTTACAAGGACCTGCCGGGCGGCCAGCTGCTTGGGCCCACCTTCGACTATACGCACCGGCTGCTCGATCCCTCGCTGCTCGAGGATGAAGCGGTCGAAGCGCCCGCCCAGCGTCCGGCCGAGACCGGCCGTGTCATGCGCGTCTCCGAGATCCTCGGCGAGGAGGGGCTGATCGAGGCCGATGGCGACATGCCTGAGGATCACGAGATCGGCGACCTTACCCGCGAGCCGATGGAATTCCCGATGACCCGCGATCTGCGCCTGCAGGCGCTTGCCCGCGGCGACGAAGGTTTCCTGCTGGCGCTCGGTTATTCCACCCAGCGCGGTTACGGCCGCAATCATCCCTTCACCGGCGAAATCCGCATCGGCGAGGTCGAGGTGGAATTCGACGTGCCGGAGCTCGGCTTTGCCGTCTCGCTCGGCGTCATCCGGGTCACCGAATGCCAGATGGTCAATCAGTTCAAGGGGTCGGCCAAGGCGCCGCCGCAATTCACCCGCGGCTACGGCCTGGTATTCGGCCAGAGCGAGCGCAAGGCGATGGCGATGTCGCTGGTCGATCGCGCGCTTCGCGCCGAAGAGCTCGGCGAGGATATCACCGCGCCGGCGCAGGACGAGGAATTCGTCATCTCGCACTCCGACAATGTCCAGGCGACCGGCTTCGTCGAACACCTGAAACTTCCGCATTATGTGGACTTCCAGGCCGAACTCGATCTCGTCCGCCGCATGCGCCGCGAATTCGAAGCCGCCCGCAATGCCGGCGAAGACATGAAGGAAGCCGCCGAATGAGCGATCTCGCCAGCTACAACTTCGCCTATCTCGACGAACAGACCAAGCGGATGATCCGCCGCGCCATCCTGAAGGCGATCGCCGTTCCGGGCTACCAGGTGCCCTTCGCCAGCAGAGAAATGCCGATGCCTTACGGCTGGGGCACCGGCGGCGTGCAGGTGACGGCCTCGATCATCGGGCCTGGCGACGTGCTGAAGGTCATCGATCAGGGCGCCGACGACACGACCAATGCCGTTTCGATCCGCGCCTTCTTCCAGAAGGTCGCCAATGTCGCGGTGACGACGCGCACCGGCGATGCGACGATCATCCAGACGCGCCATCGCATCCCGGAAGAGAAGCTCGGGCCCGGCCAGGTGCTCGTCTACCAGGTGCCGATCCCCGAGCCGCTACGCTTCCTCGAACCGCGCGAGACCGAAACGCGCAAGATGCATGCGCTCGAGGAATACGGTCTCATGCATGTGAAACTCTACGAGGATATCGCCCGCAACGGCCGCATCGCCACGACCTATGCCTATCCGGTCAAAGTGCACGGGCGCTATGTCATGGATCCTTCGCCAACGCCGAAATTCGATAATCCGAAGATGCACAGGTCGGAAGCGCTGCAGCTTTTCGGCGCCGGTCGCGAAAAGCGCATCTATGCCGTGCCGCCCTATACCGACGTCGTCAGCCTGGATTTTGAGGACCATCCCTTCGAGATCCAGCGCTTCGACAGGCCTTGCGCGCTCTGCGGCGCTGGTGATGTCTACCTCGATGAGGTCATCCTCGACGACAAGGGCGGGCGCATGTTCGTCTGCTCCGACACCGATCATTGCGAAGATCGCCGCGCACACGGACATGCCGGCGAGATGCTGGCCCGGGAGGCTGCAGAATGACCGACATACCGCTTCTCAAAGTCCATGACCTCTCGAAGTTCTACGGCAATCGCATCGGCTGCCGGAACGTCTCCTTCGAGCTTTGGCCCGGTGAAGTTCTCGCCATCGTCGGCGAATCCGGGTCGGGCAAGACGACGCTGCTCAACTGCATTTCCACCCGGCTGATGCCGACGACCGGCAGTGTCGAATACCACATGCGCGACGGCAGCTACCGCGACCTCTACCATATGAACGAGGCCGAACGCCGCTTCCTGATGCGGACCGACTGGGGCTTCGTGCACCAGAATCCGGCCGACGGCCTGCGCATGGCGGTCTCGGCCGGCGCCAATGTCGGCGAGCGGCTGATGGCGATCGGTGACCGGCATTACGGCAATATCCGCTCCACCGCCATCGACTGGCTGGAACGCGTCGAGATCGATGCCGACCGCATCGACGACCAGCCGCGCGCCTTTTCCGGCGGCATGCGCCAGCGATTGCAGATCGCCCGCAATCTCGTCACCGGCCCGCGCCTGGTCTTCATGGACGAACCGACAGGCGGCCTCGACGTTTCGGTGCAGGCCCGCCTGCTCGATCTCGTGCGCGGCCTCGTCAACGATCTCGGCCTCTCGGCCATCATCGTCACCCACGATCTTGCCGTCGCCCGCCTGCTCTCCCACCGGATGATGGTGATGAAGGACGGCTATGTCATCGAACACGGGCTGACCGACCGGGTGCTCGACGATCCCAGAGAACCCTACACGCAGTTGCTCGTCTCCTCGATCCTCCAGGTCTGAGCTAGAGCGGTTCCGCTTTTCACGGAAGCGCAGAACCGCTCTAACCTTTTGTATTTACGCAATTCCGGACGGAAAACCGCTTGGCACTTTTCCTGGAATTGCTCTAGAAACCAGGAAAGAAGACATCATGCCAACGCCCCTCGTCGTTTCCGAAGTCTCGAAGAGCTTCACCATGCACCTGCGCGACGGCATCAGATTGCCCGTCGTCTCCGACGTCGCTTTTTCGGTCGCAGCAGGCGAATGCGTCGTGCTCGGCGGCCCCTCGGGCATCGGCAAGAGTTCGCTGCTCAAAATGATCTACGGCAATTATGCCGTCGACAGCGGCCAGATCCTGATCCGCCACGACGGGCGCATCGTCGATCTGGCCTCCGCCGATCCGCGCACCGTGCTCAATGTGCGGCGCCATACGCTCGGCTATGTCAGTCAGTTCCTGCGCACCGTGCCGCGCGTGGCGGCGATCGACGTGGTTGCCGAACCGCTCACGGCGCGCGGCGAGGAAGCCGTCAAGGCACGGGAAAAGGCGGGTGCCCTGCTCGCCAAGCTCAACCTGCCGGAGACGCTCTGGCAGCTTCCGCCTGCCACCTTTTCCGGTGGCGAGCAGCAACGCGTCAATATCGCGCGCGGCTTTATCACCGAACATAGGATCCTGCTTCTCGACGAACCCACAGCTTCGCTCGATGCAAAAAACCGCGCCGTGGTCGTCGGCATGATCGCGGAAAAGAAGAAGGCGGGTGTGGCTCTCCTCGGCATTTTCCATGATGAGGAAGTGCGGGAAGCCGTTGCCGATCGCATCCTCGATGTCCAGCAGTTCTCGCCTGGAAAGATCGCCGCATGAGCCGCAAGCTGGGCACCGAGCCCTCTATCCACGAAACGGCTGACGTCAGCGACTCTACCTTCGGGCGTTATACAGAGGTCTCCGAGCGCTGCCGCATCAGCGAGGCCGAGTTCGGCGACTATTCCTACATTATGCAGGACGGCGCCGTCTGGTGCGCGACCATCGGCAAGTTCGTCAATATCGCCGCCGCTGTACGCATCAACGCCACCAACCATCCGACCTGGCGGGCGACACTGCATCATTTCACCTATCGCGCCGCCAATTACTGGCCGGACGCGGACATGGACACGGATTTCTTCGCCTGGCGGCGGGCCAACCGCGTGACGATCGGCCACGACGTCTGGATCGGCCATGGGGCGACCATCCTGCCCGGCGTCAGCGTCGGCAACGGCGCCGTCATCGGCGCCGGCGCGGTCGTATCAAAGGACGTCGCACCCTATACGATCGTCGGCGGCGTGCCGGCCAAGCTGATCCGCGAGCGCTTTCCGAAAGCGGTCGGCGAGCGGATGGACAGGCTTGCCTGGTGGGACTGGGAGCATGATCGTCTGCGCCTGGCGCTTCAGGATTTCCGCAACCTGAGCGCGGAAGATTTTCTGGCGCGCTACGACGGTTAAACCCCAGATATAGGCGCGGGGAAATGTGACACGACTTACATAAATGTGACATTCGAGGTTCATCAAGCGGGACTAATGCGGTGCTGACCAAGGCCTGAAGTGCAAGGGACCAGCATGATGTTCGAGCTGAAAGATGTCACACGTCGTTTCGGAAACAAGCTCGCCGTCGATACCGTCACGCTCGATATCCCCCAGGGCCAGATGGTCGGCATCATCGGCCGCTCCGGCGCCGGCAAGTCGACGCTGCTGCGCATGATCAACCGCCTGCAGGAACCGAGTTCCGGTTCCATTCATTTCGCCGGCGTCGAAGTCTCCAGGCTTCGCGGCCGGGCGTTGCGCAACTGGCAGCGCGACTGCGCGATGATCTTCCAGCAGTTCAACCTGGTGCCGCGCCTCGACGTGTTGACCAATGTCATGCTCGGCCGCCTCAATCACCGCTCGACGCTGATGAGCCTGCTCAACATCTTCACCCGCGAGGAGCGCGTGCATGCCATCGCAGCCCTGGAGCGCCTCGGCATCGAGCAGACGGCGCTGCAGCCGGCCGGCACGCTTTCCGGTGGCCAGCAGCAGCGCGTGGCGATCGCCCGCGCCCTGATGCAGAAGCCGAAGATGGTGCTAGCCGACGAGCCGATCGCCTCGCTCGATCCGTTGAACGCCAAGATCGTCATGGATGCGCTGCGCGATATCAACGAACGCGAGGGCATCACCGTCATCACCAACCTCCACACGCTCGATACTGCCCGCAACTATTGTGAGCGCATCGTCGGCATGGCCCGTGGCCGCGTCGTCTTCGACGGCAAGCCGTCGGAGCTGACCGCCGAAGCGGTGAAGGCGATTTACGGGACGGACAAGGATGGCGCCGGCATCGACGAAACGATGACCTCGACCTCCATCACTGTCGCTCCCGAGCGGGCTGACAATCAATCCGCCGGCATCCAACCGCTGGCGCTGGCCGGCCTCTGAGAGGCGGCCGCGATCGAGCGCCCGCGTCAAGGGCACACTTCTTCGTAACGGGAGACCGGGGACACCGGTCAATAGGAGAGACATATGTTGAAAAAAGCACTCTTTGCGGCAACGGCGCTCTTCGCGCTCGCCGGCGGCGCCCATGCTGCAGACCTCAAGGAATTCCGCATCGGCATCCTCGGCGGCGAGAACGAAACCGACCGCCTGCGCAACTATGCCTGCCTTGCCGACCATCTGAAGCAGGAATTCGGCTTCGAGAAGGTCTCGCTGTTCCCGGCCGCCGACTATGACGGCGTTATCCAGGGCCTGCTCGGCGGCACGCTCGACTTCGCCGAACTCGGCGCTTCCGGCTACGCAGCCGTCTACATCAAGGATCCGAAGGCTGTCACGCCGATCCTGACGACGCAGCAGAAGGACGGTTCGACCGGCTACCACTCGATCGGCCTTGCCCTGAAGTCCTCCGGCATCAAGACCATCAAGGACGCCAAGGGCAAGAAGCTCGGCTATGCCGATCCGGATTCCACCTCGGGCTATCTCGTTCCGCTGACGCAGATCCCGAAGGATACGGGCATGCCGAACGACAAGTTCTTCGCTTCCACGCAGTTCAATGGCGGCCATGAGAACAACCTTCTCGCCGCTTACGACGGCAAGGTCGACGTTGCCGTCGACGACTCCTCTGGCATCGGTGATTTCAAGGACGGCTACACCTCCGGCACCTTCCGCAAGGAAGTCGACAAGGGCGCCGTCGATCCGAACAAGCTGGTTGAAGTCTGGCGTTCGCCGCTGATCCCGAACGGCCCGCTCGTCGTTCGCAACGCGCTTGGCGAAGAATGGCAGACGAAGCTCGCAGCCTTCTTCACGGCGTTGCCGGAAAAGGATCACAAGTGCTTCGCAGCCGTCGAAGGCGGTGATTACAAGGGCTATGCCCCCGTCAAGCACGAGTTCTACAACACTGTTGTCGAAGTCCGCAAAGCTGCCATCGGCGGCTGATCGGCCTTTCGAATGCGGGGCGGCCGGAAACGGCCGCCCTTTCTTTGTAACCGGGCGGGCATCCATGACTATTGCCGATACACAGCCGCACATGCAGAGCACCGAGGAGATCGGCACCGCCTGGGGCCGGATGGTCGCCAAGCGCCGCTTCTACACTGTGCTTGGCCTGGTTATCCTCATTGCGGCTTTCGTGAGTTCCGTCCGCTTCGCCGACGAAAGCAATGCCGGCCATTTCTTCGACCGTCTGCCGCATCTCTTCGATTTCCTCAGCTGGCTCATCCCCAAGGATTGGAACGACGTCTGGCGCGCGCTGTTCGACATCGCGAGCGTCAACGACAAAGGCGGCGAGGAATTCAATTTCGATAAGGGCCGCGTCTACGTCTGGGGCGCCTTCTACATTCCCGAATATTTCGAGCTGATGATCGTCACGATCAACGTGGCGCTGATCTCGACGATCGTCGCCTTCGTCTTTGCCGTTCCGTTGAGCTTCTTTGCCGCCCGCAACCTGACGCGTTCATGGCCGCTGCGCGTCTTCACCAAGCGCCTGATGGAATTCCTGCGCGCCTTTCCCGAGATCGTCATCGCCGGCCTGTTTTCGGCGATCCTGTCGATCGGGCCGGTCGCCGCGATCATCGCCATCACCCTGCATACGATCGGCGCGCTCGGCAAACTCTTCTACGAGGTCGCCGAGAATATCGACATGAAGCCGCATGAGGGCATGAAAGCCGTCGGCGCCAACTGGTGGGAGCGGGTGCGTTTCGCCGCCCTGCCGCAGGTGCTGCCGAATTTCACCTCCTATGCGCTGCTGCGGCTCGAGATCAACGTGCGCGCCTCGACGATCATCGGCGCTGTGGGCGGCGGCGGTATCGGCGAGGAGCTGAAGCTTTCGATCTCGCGCGGCTTCGGCGCCAAGACGATGGCGCTCGTTCTGCTGCTGTTCGTGACGATCGTTGCCGTAGACCAGTTCTCCGCATGGCTGCGCCGCCGCCTCGTCGGCGAGCAGGCCTTCCTTCTGCAACATTGAGGCTGCCATGACGGTGATCGACGCAAACCGGATGAACGAGATAGAAGCGCGCTATCCGGACTATTTCCACCGGTCGTTCCGCCAGCGTTTCGGCGGGCTGATGATCCTCATCGCGACGCTGCTCTACAGCCTCTATGCCGTCTGGTTCTTCGATCTGCCGAAGCTCTTTGCCGAAGCGCATTGGGAGCGCGTCGGCATCTATCTCAGCCAATGGGTAAGCTACGACGTTCAGCCGGAATTCCGCATCGAGGACGACGGCTCGATCGAAGTGCGTTACCCGCGCTTCTCGCCGCTCGGCGACAATCCCCATCCCGACTGGCTGGTCAACAACCCCGATGGCAGCATCACCGTTTCGATCAGCGGTACCAGCCGCACGGTCACCGTCTCGAAGAACAAGACAATCGTCACCGCCCATGGTGTCAGCGTGCCGGTCGAGGTTTCGAGCGGTGCGCCGAAGGTGATCGGGCCGGTGCCTGGCTGGATGACGGTTTATGACGACAATGTGCTTGCCGATCTCGGTTTTGCCGGGAATGTCAGCATTTCCGTCGACCGGGTGAAAATCCGCAAGCGTTTCATCGGCTGGGCGAATTTCATCTTCGACACACAATCCTCCTTCTTCGACAAGCCCGCCGGCGAAGTCATTGGCCTCATCATCTCCGGCCCGCGCATTAAGCCCGACCAGTCCAACCTGTCGCTCGCCTTCGACGATATCTGGAACAACAGCGAATGGCAGCACGGCGATGTCTGGACCAAGCTTTTCCAGACGATCGTCATGGCGTTTCTCGGAACTTTGCTCGGCTCGCTCGCCGCCTTTCCGCTCGCCTTCATGGCGGCGCGCAACATCACGCCGAACCGCCTGCTCAATCAGATCCTGAAACGCTTCTTCGATTTCCTGCGCTCGGTCGACATGCTGATCTGGGCGCTGTTCCTGACGCGCGCCTTCGGCCCCGGCCCGCTCGCCGGTTCCGGCGCAATCTTCCTCACCGAGACCGGCACGCTCGGCAAGCTCTATTCCGAGGGCCTCGAGAATATCGACAACAAGCCGCGGGAAGGCATCCAATCGACCGGCGCTCAGACCGTGCTCGTCCATCGTTACGGCATTATGCCGCAGATCGTTCCCGTCATCGTCAGTCAGACCCTCTACCAATGGGAATCGAACGTGCGCGGCGCGACCATCATCGGCGCCGTCGGCGCGGGCGGCATCGGCCTCAAACTCTGGGAGGCGATGCGCACCAACGCCAACTGGGAAAACGTCGCCTATATGGTCATCCTGATCCTGATCGTCGTCTTCCTCTTCGACGCCGCCTCGAACGCGCTGCGCCACCGGCTGATGGGCACGAAGGCGCACTGACCCAACCGGTCCAAAACGGTGGCAGCGCTGCCGTCATCATCATTCTGTCACGGAAATCTTTTAGCCGGGAACCTGCTTGCGGTTCGCCGCCAAATCACTGCACATTGCGCTCCCCCGTTTCGACGATCCCCAGGATAAAAGCCTTGCGCTACGCTCTCTATTTCTCGCCGCCGAAGGATGATCCCCTGACCGGCGCGGCCTCGCTCTGGCTCGGCCGCGATGCCTTTGCCGGCGAAACCTATCCGGCGCCGGAGCATGAGACCCTCGGTGCGGCAGAGCAGTTCGAGCTGACCGCCGACCCGCGCCGCTACGGCTTTCACGCGACGATCAAGGCGCCGTTTTCGCTCGCCGCCTCCGTCACCGAAAAGGATCTCATGACCGTCGTCGAGGAGTTTGCCGCGCGCACGCACGCCTTCGAGATCCCTGAGCTGGTGCTCGGCCAGCTCGGCCGTTTTTTTGCTCTCGTTCCCGGTTCTCTTCATCAACCTCTTCAGGATTTCGCCGCGAAGGTGGTAAAGTCATTCGAACCGTTCCGCGCAGCGCTTTCTCCGGCCGACGTGGCGCGGCGCAACCCGGAGAAGCTCAGCGACAGCCAGCGCTCTAATCTGCAGCGCTGGGGTTATCCTTATGTGATGGAGGATTTCGGCTTCCACATGACGCTCACCGGCCAGGTGCCCGAGACACGCGCCGAGGTGATGAAAGCTATCCTGACCGAGCGTTTTGCCGATTTCATCGGCCGGCCGCTTGCGATTTCCGGCCTTGCCGTCTTCACCGAGGAGACGCGCGGCGCCCCGTTCAAAGTTCATTCCTGGCTGCCGCTTTCCGGCGCCAAAAGCTGAAAGACCTGACGAGATGAGCAAAGAGACCGTGTTTTCCAACGCCCGCATCGTTCTCGAGGATGATATCCTCGCAGGCTCGATCCTCATTCGCGACGGAAAGATTGCCGATATCTCCGAGGGCAATTCGGTGGCCGGCGAAGATTTCGAAGGCGACTATATCATTCCCGGCCTCGTCGAACTGCACACCGATCATCTCGAAGGCCATTACCAGCCGCGTCCCGGCATTCGCTGGGACAAGATCGCCGCAGTTCAGGCCCATGACGCCCAGATCGTCACCTCGGGCATCACCACGGTATTCGACTGCCTGCGCATGGGCGCGGACGAGGACGGCGGCTTCGAGCATGGCGAGATGCGCGACATGGCCGACGCAATCCAATCGGCCGAGAAGGAAGGCCGGCTGCGCGCCGAGCACCTGCTGCATCTGCGCTGCGAGGTCTCGGCCGACAATGTGCTCGAACATTTCGCCGATTTCGAACACGACCGGCATGTCCGGCTCGTCTCGCTGATGGATCATGCGCCCGGCCAGCGGCAGTTCCAGACGATGGATCAATATATCTTCTACTACCAGAAGAAGCGGGGCCTGAGCGACGAGGTCTTCGCCCGTTTCGTCGCCAAGCGCCAGGCGGAATCGGCGCGCAATTCGACGCCGCATCGCAACGCTATCGCCAAGGTCTGCGCCGAGCGCGGCATTACCGTGGCAAGCCATGACGACGCGACGCTCTCCCATGTCGACGAGGCGATCGACAACGGCGTGCGGCTTGCCGAATTCCCGACCAGCTTCGATGCCGCCCGCGCCTCGCACGAACATGGCATGAGCGTGCTGATGGGCGCGCCGAACATCGTGCGCGGCAAGTCCCATTCCGGCAATATCGCCGCCCGCGACCTCGCCGAGATGGGCGTGCTCGACGTGCTGTCCTCCGATTACGTGCCGCTCAGCCTGCTGCATGCGCCCTTCATCCTTGCCGACGAGGTCGAGAGCATTACCCTGCCGAAGGCGATCGCCATGGTGACGTCGACGCCCGCCCGCACCGTCAGCCTCGACGATCGCGGCCGGATCGCCACCGGGCTGCGCGCCGATCTCGTCCGCGTCCACCGTTCGCATGGCGTGCCGGTGACACGCTCCGTCTGGCGCCAGGGACGCCGTGTCGCATGACGCATGAACCTCACCCGGGAGCCGGCGCCGAGCGCGGAATCATGGTCGTCGTCGTCGGACCGAGCGGCGCCGGCAAGGACACGCTGATGAACCTCGCGGCCAAGCGTTTTTCCGGACGTGACAATGTGCATTTCATCCGCCGCGTCATTACCCGCCACCGCGATGCCGGTGGCGAAAATCATCTTTCGGTCTCGCTCCAAGGTTTTGCGGCCATGGAGCAGTCCGGCTCCTTCGCTGTCTGGTGGGAAGCGCACGGCTTGAAATACGGCATTCCGGCCGAAGTCTCCGTCGCCCTTTCCAAGGGTCATGTCGTCGTCGCCAATGGCTCGCGCTCCGCCCTTCACCGCTTCCAGGCCGCCTTCCCGCGGCTGAAAGTCATCAACGTCACCGCTCGCCCCGAAGTGCTGGCCGGCCGGCTGGAAGCGCGCGGACGTGAAACGCATGAGGACATCATGGCACGGCTTGCCCGCGGCCCGCTGACGGTGCGCGGCGACTACGACGTGACGGAACTCGACAATAGCGGGTCGCTCGAAGAGGCCGAGCAGAAGATGATCGCGATCCTCGACGGGCTGCTCGCCCAGGTGCACTGACGACAATCGCGAGGAAGGGCATGCGCGCCGTCAAAGTGGTCGACTACAACCCGTCCTGGCCGCGGCTCTTTGCCGAAATCAGCGCCGAGATCTCCATCCTGCTCGGCAATCTCGTGCTTTCCATCGACCATATCGGCAGTACATCGGTGCCCGGCCTGGCCGCCAAGCCGAAGATCGACCTCGATATCGTCACGATCTCCGACGACGTTCTGCCGACGGCGATCGATGCGATGCGCGCTGCCGGTTTCGTCTTCCACGGCGATCGGGGAGAGAAACGCTGGGCCTTCACCCGGGATCACCAGGGTTACGGATTCAAGCTCTATCTCTGCGGACCCGACAATCGCGCGCACCGCGAGCGCATCCTGTTCCGCGACTATCTCCGGGATCACCCGGAAAGAGCCCGGGACTATGCCGAGCTGAAACGCTGCCTGGCTGTGGAGGCAGGCGGCGATTTTGATTTCTACACCAACGGAAAGACCGGGTTCGTCAGCGAGACCGTGCGATTGGCCATATCCGGGGCGTGAGCGGCTGCGCGCCCTTTTCAAACCGGGAAAGCGTGTCCAACCCTCTGCTATCGCCCCGGCTTGCTGGTTTCATCTGAGGAATGACCACCAATAGTTTCAGCGATTGACTGTTGCATCCATGCGCGGAACCGCGCCAAGGTCACTTCATTCCAGCGTTCTCGCGATCCGACGAAATAATAGCCGCCGAGCCGAACATCCGTTTCAAGCAATTCGACCAGCCGCCCAGCGCGCAGGTCATCCGCAGCGATCAAACGCGTAGCAAGCGCTATTCCTTGGCCCGCGACCGCCGCGTCGACCGTCAGATTGGCCGACCAGAGGCGTGGACCATTCAAAACGACTTCATGCTCGAAGCCGGCCTTGTGAAACCATTGCCGCCACTGGTCGCGGCTTTCCTCGTGGATCAACGGCTGGCGCACCAGATCGTCGAGGGTGCGTATCGGCGCATTCCTGCTGATCCATTCGGGGCTTGTAACCGGAAACATGCGGGGCCTCTCCAGCAAGATCCAGCGGACATTTCCTCTTGGCTCGTCGGAGTAGCGGATGTCCACATCGGCCTCATAACGCGTGAAATCCGGTTCGAGATCGGTTGCGCGCATCACGAAATCGATTCCGGGCAAGGCAAGCTGGAGCTGATTGAAGCGCGGCGTCAGCCAACGCGTTGCGAGGCCCGGCACGCACCAGATGCGCAAGACGGTGCGGTTGACCGCTGGGCGCAATTCCGCCGTCGACTTGGCAATGAGGTCGAAAGCGGTTCCGACGGTCTCGGCAAAAACCCGGCCTTCCGCCGTCAGCCTGATGCCGCGCGGTCCGGCATCGACAAGCCGCGTGCCAAGCCAGGCTTCGAGGTTGCGGACGTGACGGGATATGACGGTGTGGCTGAGATTGAGATCATCCGCGGCTCTGCGCATCGAGCCCAGCCGGCTGACCGCCTCGAAAGCGCGCACCATGGATAATGGTGGCAAACGTCCGCGTTTCTGAACCCCTTCCGGTTCATCTGCCAGCGATTTCCCTCTGCGCAATCCTGTCCCTCACAAGGAAAGTGGTTCGACCGAACCGAAGTCGGAATGCCGTCTACGCCTCCCATATTACATAGGCTTCGGACCTTCGGTGTAACGAAGAGTGGTGCACGGTGGTGCATATGATGCACCACTTACCGGTCAATTGACAATTGCGGTATCGACCCCTTTTCACCGGCGAGTCCCGTCGAATCCGGGGGGGCGTGAGCAATGCCTGGCCGGAGAGGTCGATCGGGAGCGGTGCATCCACGTCTCCACCGAGGGCAACAAAAAACGCCTTTCCGCCCCTTGGGACATCCGCCAGCATTGTCCGTAGCAAAACCGTCCGCCTCTTGGAGATGACACACGGCAAGCCTGCTGCAGCCGGGCTTTGCTTATCCCACTGGCGCGGCCGACGAGATCGCCAACGATCCAGAAGATCGTGGCTGTCAACCAGGCGTCTGGCAGACGCTCAACAAACAGGGGAAGCGAATGAAACTCAAGAACAGGTCTACAATTGCAGCGCTGGGACTGCTGTCATTGGCAGTTGCTGCGGGGCCGAGCGTGGCCAGGGACCTCACCATAGCTTCCTGGGGTGGGAACTTTCAGGATGCTCAACGAAAGATTTTTTTCCAACCCTTTTCCGAAGGCACCGGCAAGCCCTTGCTCGATGAGGCCTGGGATGGCGGCATCGGTGTACTTCAGGCGAAGGTCAAAGCCGGCAATCCTTCCTGGGATGCCGTGGAAGTCGAGGCGGACGAGCTTGCGCTCGGCTGTGCCGACGGTCTTTTTGAAAAGGTGGACTGGAGCAAGCTCGGCGGCAAGGATGCATTCCTTCCATCCGCCGTCAGCGATTGCGGTGTCGGCTCCATCGTTTGGTCGACAGCGATCGCCTATGACGGCGCAAAGATTGCCAAAGGCCCCGAATCCTGGGCCGATTTCTGGGACGTGAAGAAATTTCCGGGCAAGCGTGCGCTGCGCAAGGGGCCGAAATACACGCTCGAATCCGCGCTGATGGCCGATGGCGTGCCGGCCGACCAGGTTTACGAGGTCCTGGCGACACCGGCAGGCGTCGACCGCGCCTTTGCCAAGCTTGACGCCTTGAAGCCGAGCCTGGTCTGGTGGACCTCGGGCGCCCAGCCGCTGCAACTGCTTGCTTCCGGCGAGGTTGCCATGACCAGCGCCTATAACGGCCGCATCACCGGCATCAACCGCTCGGAAGGCAGGAAGTTCAAGGTTGTCTGGCCGGGCAGCATCTACGCCGTGGACAGCTGGGTCGTCCTCAAGGGTGCCGAAAACAAGGATGCGGCCTTTGACTTCGTCGCCTTCGCCAGCAAGTCTGAAAATCAGGCAAAACTGCCGCAATATATAGCCTACGGTCTTACGAACACAGAAGCCGGCAAGACCCTGCCGCCCGACCAGTTGGCGGACCTGCCGACGACCCCGGCCAACATGCAGGGCGCCGTCAGCCTCGATACGGACTTCTGGATCGACAATTCGGAAGCGCTGACCAAAAGGTTCGACGCCTGGTTGGCACAGTAGCGGCACAATATCGCCCCCACGGATCGCTCGTGCCGAGGATCCATGGGGGCTTCCGCACATCCTCGTCACTTCGTCTCCTTGAGCACCGATAATCCGAACGGAGGGCCGCCTTGGCTACGCCGCGCATACGCTTTGAAAGAGTCTCCAAATCCTTTGGCACGCTTCAGGTCGTCAAAGACCTGTCGCTCGACATCGAGAGAGGCGAGTTCGTCAGCCTTCTCGGACCTTCGGGTTCCGGCAAGACAACCTTGCTGATGATGGCAGCGGGTTTCGAAAACCCGACCGGCGGCAGCATCTGTCTCGACGGCCGCCGCATCGACCATCTGCCGCCGCATCGGCGCGAAATGGGTGTCGTTTTCCAGAATTATGCACTCTTTCCGCATATGTCGGTCGCCGACAACATCGCCTTTCCGCTGAAGATGCGCGGTATCGGCCGCAGCGAGATCGACGATCGCGTAAAGCGGGCGCTCGACATGGTGCAACTGTCTGCAATGAGCAGCCGCAAGCCGGCCCAGCTCTCCGGTGGCCAGCAGCAGCGCGTGGCACTTGCCCGCGCCCTGGTGTTCGAGCCGGCCGTCGTGCTGATGGACGAGCCGCTTGGTGCGCTTGACAAGCAGTTGCGGGAACAGATGCAACTCGATATCCGCGCGCTCCACAAGCGTCTGGAACTGACCGTGGTGTTCGTAACCCACGATCAGGCCGAGGCGCTTACCATGTCCGATCGCATTGCGGTCTTCGACCATGGGAACATTGAGCAGATCGGTTCGCCGCGTGATATCTATGACCGCCCGCAAACACGCGTCGTCGCCGAATTCATCGGCGAAACCAATCTGATAGAAGGAACGGTGAAGGCGACGGGAACAGCCGGGGCCTCCATCGAGATCGCCGATGGGCGGCATGTGATGGTATCCGGGAATGCCTCCCTCTCGGTCGGAAGCCGCGTCCATATTTCAGTCCGCCCCGAGCGGATTTCTCTTATGGCCCGCGGCACCGGCTCTGCGATGAATGCCTTGCCGACGAAAATACTCGACAGCGTATATCAGGGCGATCACTTGCGGGTACAGCTTGACCACGATGCCTTCCGCTTCGTGGTTCGGACCGACAGGCGATCGGTGGAGTGGCCAGCCGGCGCCGACGTGGTGGCTCATTTCGCACCGGACGATTGCTGGGTGATTGCGGCATGAACGCTTTCCGTCAAAGCATCGGCAGCCTCGCCCTCGTCCTTCCTCTTACCCTGTTCCTGGGTGTCTTCTTCATGTGGCCACTTCTGACGGTGCTCGAGCAGGCGGTGTCCGATCCTGTCGTCAGCCAAAACCTGCCCCGGACGACCGCCGCGGTCTCAACCTGGAACCGTATTTCCCCACCCTCCGACGACATGCGGACAGCGCTTGTCGACGACCTGAAATCGATTGACGACGATCAGAATCTGGGCGAGGTGGTCCGTCGACTGAACAGCGCCCAGCCGGGCTTCCGCACTCTGATGAGAAAGACCGTCGCCGCGGTGAAAGACGGCGCTGGGGCGGCAACCCTCGGCGAGGTGGACCCGCGATGGAACGATGCTGCGTTCTGGAGGGCGATCGCCGAAGCGACCAATCCTTATACCGATCGCAACCTCCTTGCCGCGGTTGATCTCCAGCACGACACATCGGGAGCGATCGTGGCGATGCCGGTCGGAGAGTCGGCCAATCAGGCGATTCTTCTAAGAACATTCGGTGTGGCTGCCGTCGTGACCTTGGCAACATGCCTGATCGGCCTGCCATATGCGATGCTGGTCGCAGCCACCAGCGGCTGGCGGCGACAGCTTCTCCTTGCCGCGGTGCTCCTGCCGCTATGGACATCGCTGCTGGTGCGCACCGCGGCGTGGTACATTCTCCTGCAGGACAAGGGGCTTATCAACTCCTCCCTCCTGTCGCTCGGCCTCGTCAGCGACCCGTTGCCACTTCTCTTCAACCGAACGGGTGTCGTTATCGCCATGACGCATGTTCTGCTGCCCTTCATGGTCCTCCCGATCTACAGTGTCCTCATCGCAATCCCCCGAAATCTCATGCCGGCGGCAGCCTCCCTCGGGGCGAGACCGATCCGGGCCTTTCTGCATATCCTGTTGCCCTTGACATTGCGCGGTATCGCTTCCGGCGGGCTGCTCGTTTTCATGGCAGCGCTCGGTTACTACATCACGCCGGCGCTCATCGGGGGGCCGAAAGACCAGATGATCAGTTCGGTGATTGCCTTCTATGCCACCGGCTCCGCCAATTGGGGCATGGCCGGCGCGCTCGGCATCGTGCTGCTCGCCGCGACCATCGTGCTCTATGGCGTCTATGGCCGGCTCACGACGAAGACGGCAGGTGCATGACATGATGGTTCGTTTGCTTAAATCTCTGTACGGCGCGGCAACGGTGATTTTTCTGCTGGCCCCGCTTTTGGCGATCCTTCCGATCGCATTTACCTCCAGCAGTTTCCTGGCTTATCCCATCCCCTCTTTTTCGACCCGCTGGTTTGCGGAACTCGCAAACGAGGACGCCTGGCGCCGGTCCATCGTCAACAGCCTGCTGATCGGTATGGGGACCACTCTGCTTTCAACCGTGCTCGGCATGCTGGCCTCGCTTGCGCTGCGCAGGCGCATTGCCTTCGGCTCGATACTGCGGACAATGTTCCTTCTGCCGATGGTCGTTCCAGCGGTCGTGCTCGGCGTCGGGCTTCAAATCCTGTTTGCCAAGCTCGGATTTCCGAATAGCTTTGCGGCCGTCATCATAGCGCATACGGTTGTCGCCGTACCCTTCGTGCTGATCAGCATTACCGCATCGCTTGAGGGTATCGACTATCGTGTCGAACGGGCGGCGACGAGCCTGGGGGCTTCCCCAGCAAAGGTCTTCTGGAGAGTAACGCTGCCGCTCGCCATGCCGGGCGTGCTGTCAGGCGCGGTGCTTGCTTTTGCCACCTCGCTTGATGAAGTCGTGCTGACACTGTTTGTCGCCGGCCCAAACCAGTTGACGCTCGCGCGCCAGATGTTCTCGTCGATCCGCGAAAACATCAGCCCGGCCATCGTCGCTGCGGCATTTCTCTTCATCCTCGGAACGGTCTTTCTCGGAGGCCTGCTTGCCATCATGCACAAACGCGCCGCCCGTTCCACAATCGCGGGATGATGTCCGGGGCTATGGAGTGCAGCGCCTCACGTCGAGCCGTGACGGCGCTGCTCATGCCGATCAATCGCCCTCGCTCCGCCCGGAGACGATTTCGCGCTTGCCGACGTGATTGGCCGGACCGACAAGGCCTTCCTTTTCCATGCGTTCCACCAGGGAGGCGGCTCTGTTGTAGCCGATGCCGAGGCGGCGCTGGATGTAGGAAGTGGAGCATTTCTTGTCGCGCATGACGACCTTCACAGCCTGTTGGTAAAGCTCGTCGCCATCCTCCGCGCCCATAGCGCTCTTGTCGAAAACGGCGCCGCCCTCTTCCTCTTCTGTCTCTTCTTCCTCATCGGCGGTGACGGTGTCGAGATATTCGGGACGCCCCTGCGTCTTCAGATGGGCAACAACCTTTTCGACCTCGGCATCCGAGACGAAGGGACCATGGACGCGGGCAATGCGCCCGCCGCCCTGCATATGCAGCATGTCGCCCTGGCCGAGCAGCTGTTCGGCGCCCTGTTCGCCGAGAATGGTGCGGCTGTCGATCTTCGAGGTCACCTGGAAGGAGATGCGGGTCGGGAAGTTCGCCTTGATCGTGCCGGTGATGACGTCGACGGAGGGGCGCTGTGTCGCCATGATCAGATGGATGCCGGCCGCGCGCGCCATTTGCGCCAAACGCTGGATTGCGCCTTCGATTTCCTTGCCGGCGACCATCATCAGGTCGGCCATCTCGTCGACGATGACGACGATATAGGGCATCGGCGCCAGATCCAGCTCCTGGCTCTCCTCGATCGGCGCGCCGGTCTGCCGGTCGAAGCCGACCTGGACCATGATATGGATGGTCTCGCCCTTTTCACGGGCCTGGGAGACGCGGCCGTTGTAACCGTCGATATTGCGCACGCCGAGGCGCGACATCTTGCGATAGCGCTCCTCCATTTCGCGCACCGCCCATTTCAGCGCCATGACGGCTTTCTTGGGATCGGTGACAACGGGTGTCAGCAGGTGCGGAATGCCGTCATAGACAGACAGTTCGAGCATCTTGGGATCGACCATGATGAGACGGCACTGTTCCGGCGTCATCCGGTAGAGCAGCGACAGGATCATCGTGTTGATGGCGACCGATTTACCCGAGCCGGTGGTGCCGGCGACGAGCAGATGCGGCATCTTGGCAAGCTCGGCGATGACGGGCTCGCCACCGATCGTCTTGCCGAGGCCGAGCGCCAGCTTGTAGCCACTCTTTTCGAAATCGTCGCTTTCGATCATCTCGCGGAAATAGACGGTTTCACGGGTGACATTCGGCAATTCGATGCCGATGACGTTGCGTCCGGGCACGACGGCAACGCGGGCCGAAAGCGCCGACATCGAACGGGCGATGTCATCTGCGAGGCCGATGACACGGGACGACTTTACCCCCGGCGCAGGCTCGAATTCATAAAGCGTGACAACAGGGCCGGGACGGACATGGATGATCTCGCCCTTCACGCCGAAATCCTCCAGCACGCTTTCCAGAAGGCCGGCATTCTGTTCCAGCGTCTCCTGCGACATGATCTCGCCGAGGCGTTCCGGCGGCTCCTGCAGGAGGGCGCGCGGCGGGAATTCATAGCCTGAAGCGTCGATCCTTTCGGGCCGCGCGACGAGGCGCGGCGACGGCAGAACCGCGGCGACAGGCGGCGTGCGCGGCGGTTGCGGCGAGAGCTCAGGAGCGGACGCAATCTGGGGCGCTGGCGCGATCGGAGGCAGCTGTATTGCCTGAGGTGCCGGCGCGACCGGGGCCTCGACAGGAATGCGCCTGGGTTTTTCCAGCGAAGGGCCGACCGGAGGACGTATGGCGACCTTTGCCGAGACCGCCGGCGGCGGAACCGGGCGGGAGACGGCCGGAGCGGGAGCCGGCCGGCCGGGGCGCCATTCCATGATGCGGAACAGCGACGTGATCGATTCGGGCGCGCTCTCAGCCTTCGGGAACGAGATCAAGGGCGGCGCGCGAACCGGCTCGGCCTCTTCGAAGGCCATGACTTCCCAGAAGGCGAAATCCGAAATGGAGGAAAGCTCGGCGGTGGCGCGGAAGACCGGCGCGGCGGCCTCTTCAGCCAAGGGGGGCGGCTGCAGTTCGACCATGTCAGGTGCCGCGGGAATTTCATCCGGCTCCGGCAGATAGATATCGAAGGGCACGTCGACGGCGACCGGCTCGATCCGTATCGCCTGCTGTCCAAGCTGCGAATCATCGCGAACGGGCTCGTTCGGCTCGCGCCGTCTGCTGATCAGCGTTTCCGGCGTGCGGGTGAAACGGACGTTCGGCGCGAGGGAAAAATTGCTCTGCCAGATGGGCGCCGCCGGCTTTTCTCTCGGATTTTCATCCGGAAGCTCCGTTTCAATCCCGCTGGAAAAGTCACCGGCGTCCGTCAAATTGGTTCTGGGAAAACGCATGCGTCCGCTACTCACTCATGCCTAACAAATTACGACCCTACCGGGATAGAAAAGGAAGGTTAATAAGTTCCTTCCTGCCGTATCGTTCCGAGACGGCTGCCTGACATAAAGCGCTGTGCTTTCAATGATTTGCGTTAGGCGGAAAAATCTTTGCCATTTTGGGGCGGCGGCCGAAGCGCGGTGCGGCGAACGTGGTCCTGCAGACGCGCTTCAGCTTGCTGTTCTCATGCATGCCGTCACCCCGGAACCGCTGCACGCCCGGGCGGCAGGCATCAATGCGCCTCGTCCCAATTGCTGGCGGCGCGCGCATCGACACGCAGCGGCACGCGCATTTCGAGCGCCGGCATGGTGGCGTTTTCCATCACCGAGACGATGACCGGCATCGCCCTTTCGACATCCTCGTCCTCGACCTCGAAGATCAGTTCGTCATGCACCTGCAGCAGCATGCGGACACGCTCGGCAAGGCCGGCTTCGGCAAGGGCCGGCTCCATCCGGATCATCGCCCGGCGGATGACGTCGGCAGCCGAGCCCTGGATCGGCGCATTGATCGCCGCACGCTCGTTGAAGGCGC
This sequence comes from Rhizobium sp. CIAT894, assembly GCF_000172795.2. Classification (NCBI taxonomy): domain Bacteria; kingdom Pseudomonadati; phylum Pseudomonadota; class Alphaproteobacteria; order Hyphomicrobiales; family Rhizobiaceae; genus Rhizobium; species Rhizobium sp. CIAT894. The sequence goes on along the minus strand of NZ_CP020947.1, from coordinate 183,297 downwards.
GCACGGACGGATTGGACGAGCGGATTTCGGGATAGTTGATTCGCCGGCCGAAGATCGTCTCGACATAGCCCTTGTCGCGGGCCATGGCCTTGCGGCTTTCCATATAGTCGCGAATGCCGGGGAAACGCTCGAAATACTTCTTGATGTAATCGCCGGCTTCCGAACGCTCGATCGACAGCTGGTTGGCGAGACCGAAGGCCGAGATGCCGTAGATGATGCCGAAATTGATCGCCTTGGCGCGGCGGCGTACCTCACTCGGCATGCCTTCGACCGGCACGCCGAACATTTCCGAGGCCGTCATGGCGTGAATGTCGACGCCATCCTCGAAAGCCTTGGTCAGCTGCGGGATTTCGGCCACATGGGCAAGCACGCGCAATTCGATCTGGCTGTAATCGGCCGAAATCAGCTTGTGGCCTGGCGTCGAAATGAAGGCGGTGCGGATCTTGCGGCCTTCGGCGGTGCGCACCGGAATGTTCTGCAGGTTCGGTTCGGAAGAGGACAGGCGCCCCGTCGTCGTCGATGCCAGCGAATAGGAGGTATGGACCCGCTTGGTCTCCGCGTGGACGTAGCCGGGCAGCGCGTCGGTATAGGTGGATTTCAGCTTGGTGAGCTGGCGCCAGTCGACGATCTTGCGCGGCAGCTCGAAACCGGCGGCGGCCAGATCCTCGAGCACCTGCGCGGAGGTGGACCATTGCCCGGTCTTCGTCTTGCTGCCGCCGGCAAGGCCCATCTTGCCGAACAGGATATCGCCCAGCTGCTTCGGCGAGCCGATATTGAACCGCTCGCCGGCGAGCTGGTAGATCTCGTCTTCCAAACGCGCGGCACCCTGGGCCAGCTCACCCGACAGGCGCGAGAGGATCTGCCGGTCGACGGTGATCCCCCGCGCTTCCATGCGCGCCAGCACCGGCAGCAGCGGCCGCTCCAGCCGTTCATAGACACTCGTCAGCCCGGCCGCGGCCAGCCTCGGCTTCAGCACCAGCCACAGGCGCAGTGTCACGTCGGCGTCTTCGGCGGCATAATGGGTGGCGCGGTCGATATCGACGAGATCGAAGGTGACGTTCGCCTTGCCGCTGCCCGCCACATCCTTGTAGGGGATCGGCGTATGGCCGAGGAATTTTTCCGAGAGCGGGTCCATGCCATGGGCGCCGGTGCCGGCGTCGAGCACGTAGGAGATCAGCATCGTGTCGTCGAAACTTCTGGTCTCGACGCCGTAGCGCTGCATCAGCAGGTAGTCGTATTTCAGATTCTGCGCGACCTTCAGAACCGCAGGATCCTCCAGCAATGCCTTCAGCCGCGGCAAGGCATCGCGCATGGGGATCTGGTTGTCGGCAAGGCCGCCGCCGAGCAGATCGCCGACGCCGTTCTTGTGGGCGAGCGGCACATAGGCGGCGCGGATTTTCGTGCCCGTGGGATCGGCCGCATTATCGGCGATCGCCAGCGAAAAACCGACAAGCTCGGCCTGCATCGCATCCAGCGACGTGGTCTCGGTGTCGAAAGCGACGAGGCCGGTATCGCGTGCATCGGCGATCCAGCGGTCGAGTGTCGCCAGATCGCGGATCGTCACATAGGCCGAATGATCGAAAGGCAGCGCCGCAAAGGCTTCGGCCCGCGCCTTGGCAAGATCGGCGGGCGAAAAAGCGCCTTCGACGGCAGCCTTCGCCTTGGCGCGCGGCGGTACCGGGACCGATTCGCCCGAGACCTCGGGGATGCCGCCGGCAACGGGCGCAGGCTCCGCCGCATCGAGATCGGGCCCGTGGGCCGCCTTGCCCCATTCGACGCGGACGATGGCCGGCTCGATGGCATTGGCATCGCAATCGCAGACTTCGGCAACGCGACGCGTCAGCGTGGTGAATTCCATCGTCTTCAGGAAGCCGATCAGCTTCGGGCCGTTCTGCGGCTCCAGCACCAGCGCGTCGAGGTCGAGATCGAGCGGCACATCGGTGCGCAGCCGCACGAGTTCGCGCGAGAGCCTCGCCATCTCGATATTGGCCAGAATCGTCTCGCGGCGCTTGACCTGCTTGATCTCGGCGGCGCGGTCGAGCAGCGTGTCGAGATCGCCATATTCCTCGAGCAGCTGGGCGGCGGTTTTCGGGCCGATGCCGGGAATGCCGGGAACATTGTCGACGGAATCGCCGGTCATCGCCTGCAGGTCGATCATCTTTTCCGGCGGCACGCCCCATTTCTCGACAACATCGGGAATGCCGATCTGCTTGTCCTTCATGCTGTCATACATGTGGACGTTGGATGTGACGAGCTGCATCAGGTCCTTGTCGGAGGAGACGATGGTGACGTCGGCGCCCGCTGCCTCGGCCTGGCGGGCATAGGTGGCGATGATGTCGTCGGCCTCGAAGCCTTCGGTCTCGATGCAGGGCAGGTTGAAGGCGCGGGTCGCCTCTCTGATGAGGCCGAATTGCGGGATGAGTTCTTCCGGGGGCGCCGAGCGGTTCGCCTTATAGGCGTCGTAGAGATCCTTGCGAAAGGTCTTGGCGGAATAATCGAAAATGACGGCAAGGTGGGTCGGCGTCACGCCGACATCGGTATTGCGCGCATCTCTCAACAACTTCCACAGCATGTTGCAGAAACCGGAAACGGCGCCGATGGGCAGGCCGTCGGTCTTGCGGGTCAGCGGTGGCAGTGCATGAAACGCCCGAAAGATGAATCCGGAACCATCGACTAGGAAGAGGTGATCGCCTTTTTTCATGCGTGCATGGATAGCGCGGGCACGGGACGAGGTCCATATAAAGTTCGGCGCGCGAAACCGATTCCCCGCGCTCGGCGTTCAGGAGCCCAGCTCACCAAACTGTTACCGATTTGTAACGATCGGCCTCCCTTGAAAAACCACATTTGCAGACACAAATCGATGTCACCGGCGCTTGATCGCGCCGCGGGTCTGATCACCGGCTTGTCCCCCGCCGCGTCAGGCTTGGACAAAGGCCTTATCCCCCTCTCCGGGCCTTTGTCCCCACTTTAAGGTCGCCATGGCCAACCTCCAGGCCATGGCGACTTTTGTTTTTCCAGGCACTCGAAATTATTCTCGCGGCTTGCATATTTTGGAGCATCGCATGCGATTTGCTGCATTGTCTCCGGCATGGTTTTGAGCCTAACTTGCAATCATGGGATTTAACCGCATGGAATCGGGAGCTTACCTTGCCAGCCAGCTGGCGAAGGGTTTTGCCCGCTCGCTGCACCAGCGCGCGGTCGGGCTCGGCTTTTCTCCGGGTCAGTTCCCCATTCTGCTGGAACTCTGGGCCGAGGATGGGCTGACCCAGAAACAGCTTCTCGAGCGGGTCGATATCGAGCAGGCGACCATGGCCAATACGCTTTCGCGCATGGTCCGCGACGGGCTGATCGAACGCCGGCCGCATCCATCAGACAAGCGGGCGCAGCTGCTCTTCCTGACGCCGAAGGCCCGCGCCATGGAGGCCGAGGCGATCGAGACGGCGCGTGAGGCCGATCTTGCGCTGTTCAAAGGTTTTCGGGTTTTCGAGCGCGAGCTGACGCTCGAATATATCCGCCGGCTTCTGGAAAACGCCAAGGCGCTCTGACCGGGATTATTCGCTGACAAGGCGTGTGCGCCGCGGCGGCTGCATGCCGGTTCCGGCCTGCCCCGACAGGAAGCTTTTGCGGGCGGCCTGCTTCATGCTCGGCTCGATGTCCGGTTTGCCGAGCAACAGTCCCTGCACCTGCGCACAGCCTTCCTCGACGACGATCTGCCGCTGCATCTCCGTTTCCACGCCCTCGGTGACGACGGGCATGCCGAGGCTGTGGCCGAGACCGATGATAGCGCGCACGATCGATCGCGCCGCCGCGTCCTGCTCCAGCACGCCGGTGAAGCTGCGGTCGACCTTGATCTTGTCGAAGGGAAACGAGCGCAGGTTCGAGAGCGAAGAGTAGCCGGTGCCGAAATCGTCCATGACAATGTGTACCCCCAACCTCCGCAGGCGCTGCAGCGTTGCCATCACCCGGTCGCGGTCGCGGATCAGCGCTGCCTCGGTGATCTCAAGTTCCAGCCGATCGGGGGCGAGCCCGGTCTCGGCAAGCACCGCCTCGATCCGCTCGCACAGGTTGGGCAGCATGAACTGCACCGGTGAAACATTGACTGCAATGGTCAGCGGCTGCGGCCAGCGCGCGGCCTCCATGCAGGCCTGCCGCAATATCCATTCACCAAGCTGAACGATCGAACCGCTTTCCTCGGCGACGGGGATGAAAATGTCGGGCTCGGTCATGCCGTGGCCCGGCCGGTGCCAGCGCATCAAGGCCTCGTAGCCGGTGATCTCGCCGCTCTGCGCATTGAGGATCGGCTGATAGTTGACGTGGAGCTGGTTGCGGATGATCGCGTGGCGCAGATCGCTTTCGATCTGGCGGCGGTTGCGCGCCGCTTCGTCCATTTCCGCGTCGAAGAAACAGGCCCGGCCGCGACCATCATGCTTGACGCGGTAGAGTGCGGTATCGGCATTGTTGCAGAGTTCTTCGGCCGTGCGCCCATCTCTTGGATAGAGCGCGATGCCGAGGCTGACGCCGACGGCTGTGGGGTCACGGGCGGTGTCCATCTCGGCGGCGAATTCGTCGATGATATCGGCCGCAAGCTTTTGCGCCGACGCCGGCTGCGGCCCAGCGGATTGGATGATGGCGAATTCATCGCCGCCAAGTCGGGCAATTGTATCGCTCTCACCGGCCACCCGGCGCAGGATAGAGGCAACCTTGCGGAGAATGCGGTCGCCTTCGGCGTGGCCGAAGATGTCATTGACGGCCTTGAATCGATCGAGGTCGAGACAGAACAGCGCCACCTCGGTGTTCTTTCGTTCCGCCACCTGCAGCGCCTGCCGGATGCGGGTGTCGAACAGCGACCTGTTCGGCAGATCGGTGAGCACGTCGTGATGGGCGAGATGCTCGATCATCTCTTCGGCCTGCTTGCGCTCGGTGAGATCGCGCACCGCCAGCACCTCGCAATTGCGGCCACGATAAACGATCTTGCTGGAGGTCGCTTCTACGGCAATCTCTCTGCCGGCGCGGGTGTTCAGCAGCGTCTCGCCGGGCCGGTTCTCCCGGGGTCCCTGAACAACCGTCAGCACATCCGAGGGCGCCTTGCCCGAGAGATCGGCAAGCTTCCAGCCGGACAAGGCCTGGAACCGCTCGTTGACATCGATGATCCGGCCGTCGCGCAGGATCAGCAGCCCCTCCTGCGAGGCATTGGCAAGTCCGCGCAGATCCGTCAGATGGCTTTGGACGAAGACCACGGCAAGCGCGACCAGGATAAGAGCCGTTGCCGCCACCACGACGATCGCGGCGAGCACCCGGGTGTCGAGCACCAATGTGGGAACCTGCATGCCGGGGTCCGGCACCAGCGTAATGCTGCCCATCGAGATGAAGTGAAGGGTGCAGATGGCGAGGACGAAGACCAGCGACGAGGTTAGGAGACGCCTTATGCCCTTCAGATTGAAGAAGATATGGAAGGCGGCGCTCGACAACAGCATTCCGGCGACGACCGCCGTCAGCGTCATCACCGGATCGTAGAGGATGACCGCCTGTGTCTCGATCGCCTGCATGCCGGTCAGGTGCATGGAGGCGATGCCGAACGCCAGCAGAACCCCGCCGCGGATACGGGAAAACCTTCCCTCACGTTGCGAAGCGACAAGGATCGCCACCCATGAGCCGACCACCGACAGGAGAAAGGAAAGCAGCGTCAGGTCGAGCGCGTAGCTGATCGGCGTGCCGCCATCATAAGCGAGCATCGCGATGAAATGCGTTGCCCATACGCCGGTGCCGAAAGCAAAGCCTGACGCACCGATCCAGAGCTTGCGCCGCCCGGCGTCGCACTCCTGGGCACGGGAAAGCAGCAGCATCGCCGCCATGGCGCCAACCAGACAGACCGCGGCCGCCACGATGACCAGGCGCCAATCGTGATTGTCGCGAATACAGGCAATGACCGAAAACATCTGCGCGCCCCCCGAACAGCTGATTTTCGGCAGATGCTATTTAGGTTGTGCTAATTAACTGTAAATTGAATTAGATCTCTCTTTATTATCGAGCGACGGTCCTCCGCGAGACTCGATCCACGTCGCTTCGGGCACGCTTGCGCGCCCTGATTTTTTCCTTTTTCCGCCTCGCCTGCTTTCCTGCTTTGGTCTATCGTCCGGCCAAATTTCGAAAAGGAGTCGAAAATGGCCGACATACAACCGGTTCTTTCGCGTGCGGACCAGAATCTTTCATCGAGCCTCGAAAAGCTGTTCGAGCTGCTGCGCATCCAGTCGATTTCCACCGATCCCGCCTACAAAACCGAATGCCGCAAGGCCGCCGAATGGCTCGTCAGCTATCTCGAAACGCTCGGCTTCGAAGCCTCCGTTCGCGACACGCCAGGCCATCCGATGGTCGTCGCCCACCATGCCGGCGCGTCGACCGACGCGCCGCATGTTCTGTTCTACGGCCATTACGACGTTCAGCCGGTCGACCCGATCGAGCTTTGGGAAAACGATCCCTTCGAGCCGACAATCAAGGATGTCGGCGATGGCCGCAAGATCCTGACCGGCCGCGGCACCTCCGACGACAAGGGCCAGTTGATGACGTTCCTCGAGGCCTGCCGCGCCTATAAGGAGATCCACGGCGCGCTTCCCTGCCGCATCACCATCCTCTTCGAGGGCGAGGAAGAATCCGGTTCGCCGTCGCTGAAACCTTTCCTCGAGGCCAATGCCGCCGAGCTCAAGGCCGATTATGCGCTGGTCTGCGATACCGGCATGTGGGACCGCGACACGCCGGCGATTGCCGCGGCACTGCGCGGCCTCGTCGGCGAGGAGGTGGTGGTGACGGCCGCCGACCGCGACCTGCATTCCGGCCTCTTCGGCGGTGCTGCGGCCAATCCGATCCATATTCTCGTCGAGGCTCTGGCCGGCCTGCATGACGAAACGGGCCGCATCACGCTTGACGGCTTCTACGACGGCGTCGAGGAAACCCCTGACAATATCAAGGCTTCATGGGAGACGCTCGGCAAGACCGCCGAGAGCTTCCTCGGCGACGTCGGTCTTTCCATTCCCTCCGGCGAAAAGGGCCGTTCGGTGCTGGAGCTCACTTGGGCCCGGCCGACCGCCGAAATCAACGGCATCTGGGGCGGATATACCGGCGAAGGCTTCAAGACGGTGATTGCCGCCAAGGCTTCGGCGAAGGTTTCGTTCCGTCTCGTCGGCACGCAGGATCCGGCCGCCATCCGCGAGGCTTTCCGCGCCTATATCAGGTCGAAGATTCCGGCCGATTGCTCGGTCGAGTTCCATCCGCATGGCGGTTCGCCGGCGATCCACCTCTCCTATGATTCGCCAGTTCTGACCAAGGCCAAGACCGCGCTTTCCGACGAATGGCCGAAACCCGCCATCGTTATCGGCATGGGCGGGTCGATCCCGATCGTCGGGGATTTCCAGAAGATGCTCGGCATGGAATCGCTGCTCGTCGGCTTCGGCCTCGCCGATGACCGAATCCACTCGCCGAACGAGAAATACGAGCTCGTCTCCTACCACAAGGGCATCCGCTCCTGGGTGCGGATTCTTCAGGCGCTCGCCGCCTGAGGGAAACGGGCACGCGCTCAGCGAAGACACGCGATGCAATCGCTATAACAAAAAGGCCGGTGCAAACCGGCCTTTCGTCGTCCGCTCGCCTCAGTGCCAGTTCATCCGTGGTCAAGGAGAAAGCGGTATTGCAGTGAGACTGGCCCCGAAAGGTTAACGGACCGTTAACAGCCGGCTACCGTTCGGCTATTTGCGGCGGCAAGGCGCCGACAGAAATTTCACCGTTCAAGCTACGTTCATCGCGATCTGCATATAAGCTATTGAAAGATAAGATGAATGATGCCGCATCGGACAATTGCGGGCATCACTTCCGTCTTTTGTTTCAGCCGCATATGCCACGGAAACGCGGCCAGGCGCTGCTGAATAACGTGCCAACAAGGACTGAGAAGCGTGAAAAATCTCTTTGTTAAAATCGCAGCGATCGGCATGCTCGTGCTGGCTCCCGCCATAGCACAGGCCGCCGAGGGCTACTCGACGGCGAACGTCAACATGCGTGCGGGCCCAAGCACCCGATATCCCGCCGTCGCAATCATACCGGCGGGCTCTTCCGTCGAGATCCGCGGATGCCTCTCCGAGGTCAACTGGTGCGATGTCGAGTTTTACGGCGGCCGTGGCTGGGTTTCCGGCCAGTATGTGCAGGCCCTCTATCAGCAGCGCCGGATCTATGTCGGCCCGCAATATTACCGCCCGCTCGGCATTCCAATGATCCGCTTCAACGTCGACAATTACTGGGACCGCTACTACCGCAATCGCGATTTCTATCGCGAGCGTGACCGCTGGAGCCGGGGCCCGGACTATTATTACCGCGATCGCGACAATCGGGATCGGGATGGCCACGATCGGGATAACCGGGATCGCGACAGAGATTGGCGCGACCGCAATCGTGAGCGGGACTGGCGCGACGACAATCAAGGGGACCGGCAAAGGGATGACCGGCAAAGGGATGACCGGCAACGGGATGGCCGGCGATGGGACGACCGGAGAGGCGATGATCGCAGACCGGACCGCAGGGATTTCGATTGCCGCCCCGGCGATCCCTCCTGCGACGAATGAAACAGAAAGGGCGCGGCGACGCCCCTTTCGAGTTTTGCCAAGCCGAGGGAAAATCCGAACAAAAAAGCCCGGCGCTCCCATGAGGGATGCACCGAGCCTGATGTCGATCGGCACGTGTTGAGGGGAGACGAGCCGATCATGCGCGGGACGTGAGGGGTTGTCCCGCTTGTTCCTAAACAATCGCGGAGCCTATTGGTTCCGCCAACCTGACAGAAGATATTCGGCGGAGTGCCGAAAGCGGCCTTTCGCGGCGCCGGCGGGCGCAAGCCGACGGGATGCATGCCTATTTGAGGCAGTCGCGATGAACGGCATTATGCCTGCGGGAGGTTGCCGACAATTTGCTGTGAGGGCATCGTGATGCTCTTGTCTTGCGGGATCCTTTGTTGCAATTTTGTGGCGTTGCGGATTGATTTTGATCCGTTCGAGGCTGGACCCTGATGACGCAAGACTACCTGGCTTTCCCAAGGCTTTTCGGCGCTCGGGCAGCCGCCACAGATGTGACCCTCTGGCATAAACACAACCCACTCCTTCCTGTGCGACTTATTGATGGGGCACGCCTCAACCCTTCCGGCCAGATCTGGCGCCGCTTTCATCTGGGCGAGTGGGAATATAAGCAGGATCCGGAAACGCTCGACGATTACGAGGCCCGCCAGTTCTGAAAGTCCGCTCTGAAGGAAAGGGCTGCGATCCCTTCGCGCGCCGTCCTTAATACCCCGTTAAATCGCCGCAATTACAGTTCAACCGGATGATGACGTCGCCCGCACGATCGGGCGCGATCGAACATGGGGTGTGACCGGTCGGCGATGGCAGGCAGAGGCAGATCAGGCGACAGAATCGAACCGTCCTTCAGCGGCCGCCCGGCACGCGACGATGACGAATTTTCGCTCGATGCCGATGACCGTGTTGTCGGAAGCAGATCTTCGCGGCGCGGCGGTTCCAAACCGCCGCCGGAACGCCCCGCCCCGCGGCGGCGGCGCGAACCGCGCGAACGCGAAAGCGGCGGCCTTTTCGGCTTTATGCGCCGCGTGATCTACTGGTGCGTCGTGCTGTTCATCTGGGCCGGCATCGGCGTCGCCGGGCTCGTGCTCTATTACGGTTCGCGCATGCCGAGCGCCAGCACATGGGCGATCCCGGAACGGCCGCCGAACGTCAAGATCACCGCCGTTGACGGCAGCGTCATCGCCAATCGCGGCGCCACCGGCGGCGAGGCGCTGTCGCTCGAAAACATGTCGCCCTATATTCCGGAAGCCGTCATCGCCATCGAGGACCGGCGTTTTTATTCGCATTTCGGCGTCGACCCGCTCGGCCTCGGCCGGGCTGTAGTGACCAACTTCACGGCCGGCCACATGGTGCAGGGCGGCTCGACGCTGACGCAGCAGCTTGCCAAGAACCTCTTTCTCTCCCCCGAGAGAACGCTGGAACGCAAGGTGCAGGAAGTGCTGCTGGCGCTCTGGCTGGAGCAGAAATACACCAAGGACCAGATCCTTGCGATGTATCTCAACCGGGTGTTCTTCGGATCGAACGCCTATGGCGTCGAGGCGGCCTCACGCCGCTATTTCAACAAATCGGCGCGTGACGTGAACCTCGGCGAGGCCGCGGTGCTGGCCGGCCTGCTCAAGGCGCCATCGCGGCTTTCGCCGGCCCGCGATGCGGACGCCGCCAATGCGCGCGCCCAGCTTGTGCTCGCGGCAATGCGCGAGCAGGGTTTCATTACCGATTCCGAAGTCAAGACGGCGATGTCGCAGACCCCGGCTTCGGCCAAGAGCTATTGGTCGGGCGCCGGCCACTATGTCGCCGACATGGTGATGGACGAGCTGCCGGGCCTGATCGGCGACGTCAAGGAAGACGTCATCGTCGACACGACCATCGACAAATCGCTGGAAAAGAAGGCCGAACATTCGCTGGTCGACGTGCTCGACAAGGAGGGTGGCAAGCTTGACGCCTCGCAGGCGGCCCTCGTGTCGATCGACGGCACCGGCGCGATCCGGGCGCTGGTCGGCGGCAGGGACTATGCGGCAAGCCAGTTCAACCGCGCCGTCAAGGCGAAGCGCCAGCCGGGCTCCTCGTTCAAGCCCTTCGTTTATGCCGCGGCACTCGAAAAGGGGCTGACGCCTTTTTCGGTTTTCAACGACGCGCCGATCCGCATCGGCGACTGGACGCCCGAAAATTACGAGAAGAAATACAATGGCGAGGTGACGCTGGCGACCGCACTCGCGAAATCGCTGAATACGGTCGCCGCCCAGCTGGTGATGTATGACGGGCCGGACCAGGTGATCAAACTCGCCCACCGGCTCGGCATCGAAAGCGAGCTGCAACCGAACGCCTCGATCGCGCTCGGCACTTCGGAAGTGTCGTTGATGGAGCTCACCGCCTCCTATGCCGCCTTCATGAACGGCGGCTACAAGGCGACGCCGCACGTCATCCGCCGGGTGACGACCGCCGAGGGCAAGGTACTCTACGAAAACACCTATGACAGCCCGCCGCGCGTGCTCTCCGAGCAGATCGCTGCCCAGATGGACACGATGATGATGGGCGTCATCGAGAACGGCACCGGCAAGAGCGCCAAGATCCCCGGCTGGCAGGCGGCCGGAAAGACCGGCACGACGCAGAATTCGCGCGACGCCCTGTTCGTCGGCTTCACCAGCAACCTCACGACAGGGGTCTGGTTCGGCAATGACGACGGCAAGCCGATGAAGAAGGTGACCGGCGGCGGCCTGCCGGCCAAGGCCTGGAAGGAATTCATGGTCGCCGCCCACAAGGGTCTTTCGCCGGCGCCGCTCTTCGGCAACGGCCAGCTGATCGGCGATCCGAACAACGGCCAGCCGATGGCGCAGGCGGCACCCGACGGCGGACAGCCGGTCACGGCCGAAGCACCGCCGTCGACGATCGGCGGCATCATTTCCGGCGTCTTCGGCGGCAACGACAATGCCAACCGCTATCCGCAAGCGCCTGTCCGGCAGCCGTCGGCAACCTCCGGCAACGGTCCAGTTCCGCCTGCAGACATTGCCGAAGGCGGCGGCTCGGGCGACGGGAACAGGGTTCCGCCGGGCGATATCGGGTCGCCGCAGACAACCTCTTCCGTCCAGCCTCGGCGCACGACGCTGCTTGATCTGATCATGGGCCAGTGAGAGCTTTGCTGCAGGCCCGATGCAAGCGCGACGCCGCAAAACGGGTCGCCCCCGATTTGATCGAGCGGGGCCCTTTCGCGCATGGTTTCGGTGGATGGCGCTATCCCGGGGACCGCTGTACGTTTCGGCGCGACACGCATTGGAAATCGACTGCCCTCCGCTCATGGGACGACCTCTTTCCCGGCGGTGATGAAAATTGAATGCAACACATTCGTTTTGCTGGATTCCGGGGCATTTCCCGCCTTGCAGTCCCGAAAACCGCTCCTTATATACGCCGCATCACCGCAATCACGATTGCGTAATCGTAAGTAGACCCATCCCGTAAGGGGCTGTCAGGGAAATGCCTTCTGGGGGTTCCGACAGCTTGCTTCAAGGAGAGAATGACATGGCAAAAGTAATTGGTATCGACCTTGGAACGACGAATTCCTGCGTCGCGGTCATGGACGGCAAGGATGCGAAGGTCATCGAGAATGCGGAAGGGGCCCGCACGACGCCTTCCATGGTGGCATTTTCCGATGATGGCGAACGCCTCGTCGGCCAGCCGGCCAAGCGCCAGGCGGTCACCAACCCGACGAACACGCTCTTTGCGGTCAAGCGCCTGATCGGCCGCCGCTACGAAGACCCGACTGTCGAGAAGGACAAGCACCTCGTTCCCTTCACCATCGTCAAGGGCGACAATGGCGACGCCTGGGTCGAAGCCAATGGCAAGGGCTACTCGCCCGCACAGATTTCCGCGATGATCCTTCAGAAGATGAAGGAAACCGCCGAATCCTATCTCGGCGAAAAGGTCGAGAAGGCCGTCATCACCGTTCCCGCCTACTTCAACGACGCGCAGCGCCAGGCAACCAAGGATGCCGGCCGCATCGCCGGTCTTGAAGTGCTGCGCATCATCAACGAGCCGACCGCTGCCGCGCTCGCCTACGGCCTCGACAAAAAAGAAGGCAAGACGATTGCCGTCTACGACCTTGGCGGCGGCACCTTCGATATCTCGATCCTCGAGATCGGCGACGGCGTCTTCGAAGTGAAGTCCACCAACGGCGATACGTTCCTCGGCGGTGAAGACTTCGACATGCGTCTCGTCGAATATCTCGTCGGCGAATTCAAGCGCGACAACGGCATCGACCTGAAAAACGACAAGCTCGCCCTGCAGCGCCTCAAGGAAGCTGCGGAAAAGGCGAAGATCGAGCTTTCCTCGTCGCAGCAGACTGAAATCAACCTGCCGTTCATCACGGCTGACGCCTCCGGCCCGAAGCATCTGACGCTGAAGCTGACCCGCGCCAAGCTTGAGAGCCTGGTCGACGATCTCGTCCAGCGCACGATCGCACCGTGCAAGGCAGCCCTCAAGGATGCCGGCGTCACTGCGGCCGAAATCGACGAAGTCGTTCTCGTCGGCGGCATGAGCCGCATGCCGAAGGTCCAGGAAGTCGTCAAGCAGCTGTTCGGCAAGGAGCCGCACAAGGGCGTCAACCCGGATGAAGTCGTTGCACTCGGCGCCGCCATCCAGGCCGGCGTTCTGCAGGGCGACGTCAAGGACGTCCTGCTTCTCGACGTCACGCCGCTGTCGCTCGGCATCGAAACGCTCGGTGGCGTCTTCACCCGCCTGATCGAACGCAACACGACGATCCCGACGAAGAAGAGCCAGACCTTCTCGACCGCCGAAGACAACCAGCAGGCCGTCACCATCCGCGTTTCGCAGGGCGAGCGTGAAATGGCCGCCGACAACAAGCTGCTTGGCCAGTTCGACCTCGTCGGCCTGCCGCCGTCGCCGCGCGGCATGCCGCAGATCGAAGTCACCTTCGACATCGACGCCAACGGCATCGTGCAGGTTTCGGCCAAGGACAAGGGCACCGGCAAGGAACAGCAGATCCGCATCCAGGCTTCCGGCGGTCTTTCCGACGCCGACATCGAAAAGATGGTCAAGGATGCCGAAGCCCATGCCACCGAGGACAAGAAGCGCCGCGAAGGCGTGGAGGCCAAGAACCAGGCCGAAAGCCTGATCCACTCCACGGAAAAGTCGCTGAAGGATTACGGCGACAAGGTTTCCGAAGCCGACCGCACCGCGATCTCGGATGCGATCGCCGCGCTGAAGTCCGCGACCGAGGCAACCGAAGCCGACGCCGAAGACATCAAGGCTAAGACCCAGACCCTGATGGAAGTGTCGATGAAGCTCGGCCAGGCCATCTATGAAGCGCAACAGGCCGAAGGCGGCGCTGCCGGGGATGCCTCCGCGGAAGGCATCGACAATGTCGTCGATGCCGACTACGAGGAAATCAAGGACGACGACCGCAAGAAGTCCGCGTAATCCGCGACGGCGTGGTTATGCTTCAACACCTGATCCGGCTGCTCACCATGGCAGCCGGAAATCCATTTCCGGGGTTTAATCCTTAATGGCAAAAGCGGACTTTTACGAAACTCTGGGTGTAGCCAAGACGGCGGACGAGAAAGAGCTGAAGAGCGCCTTCCGCAAACTGGCGATGAAATACCATCCGGACAAGAACCCGGATGACAAGGACGCCGAACGCAAGTTCAAGGAAATCAACGAAGCCTACGAGATGCTCAAGGACCCGCAGAAGCGGGCGGCCTATGATCGCTACGGCCATGCGGCCTTCGAACATGGCGGCATGGGCGGCGGCGGTGGCGGCGGCTTTGCCGGCGGCGGTTTCTCCGACATCTTCGAGGATATTTTCGGCGAGATGATGGGTGGAGGGCGTGCGCGCCAGCGCTCGTCAGGAGGCCGGGAGCGCGGCGCCGACCTTCGCTACAATATGGAAATTACGCTGGAAGAATCCTTTTCCGGCAAGACGGCACAGATCCGCGTTCCCACGTCGATCACCTGCGACGTCTGTTCGGGTTCGGGCGCCAAGCCCGGCACGCAGCCGAAGAATTGCGGCACCTGCCAGGGAAGCGGGCGCGTGCGTGCCGCACAGGGCTTCTTCTCGATCGAGCGGACCTGCCCGACCTGCCATGGCCGTGGCCAGATCATTCCCGATCCCTGCCCGAAATGCCACGGCCAGGGCCGGGTAACGGAAGAGCGTTCGCTCTCGGTCAATATTCCCGCCGGCATCGAGGATGGTACGCGCATCCGCCTGCAGGGCGAGGGCGAAGCAGGCACCCGTGGCGGGCCGGCGGGCGATCTCTATATCTTCCTGTCCGTCAAACCGCATGAATTCTACCAGCGCGACGGAGCCGATCTTTATTGCGCCGTTCCGATCTCGATGACGACCGCCGCTCTCGGCGGAACCTTCGACGTGGCGACGCTCGACGGCACAAAGTCGCGCGTCAGCGTGCCCGAGGGCACGCAGGCCGGCAAACAGTTCCGCCTGAAAAACAAGGGCATGCCGGTGCTGCGTTCGGCGCAGACGGGTGACCTCTACATCCAGATCCAGATCGAGACGCCGCAAAAGCTCACCAAGCGCCAGCGCGAGCTGCTGCAGGAATTCGAGCAGCTTTCCTCCAAGGAGAACAATCCCGAATCAACGGGCTTCTTTGCCCGCATGAAGGAATTCTTCGAAGGCTGAGCCGCGATCGATGGATCCATCTCGAAAAGCCGGGGACGGAAACGTCTCCGGCTTTTTTGGTTCGCCATCTCAGTTTTTACGCATGTCGTTGTCGCAAACC
Source organism: Rhizobium sp. CIAT894 (assembly GCF_000172795.2). Classification (NCBI taxonomy): domain Bacteria; kingdom Pseudomonadati; phylum Pseudomonadota; class Alphaproteobacteria; order Hyphomicrobiales; family Rhizobiaceae; genus Rhizobium; species Rhizobium sp. CIAT894. Next base: position 167,948 of record NZ_CP020947.1, on the reverse strand, counting down.
GCTGCACACTTTTGCGCGACCCGCTTCGGGTGCTTTGCAATTGCCCCAATTTGCAACACTCGGTGCTTGCGCTGAGCAATCTGTCCCGGATCGGCACGGCGACGGGGCGGAACATGGCTTACGTTAACGCAGCCAGATGATGCCGCTTGCAAGTTTTCCAAATGAATTCAGTCTCTGCCGTCAGTCGGGAACAACAAAAAATCAAGGGTATCTGCCATGGCGTCAGCCTTTTCCTCTCAGTCCGAAGATGTCGACGTTCTCGCCGGCGCCCTCTACACATGGTGCGCCGAGCGCAACATCAAGCTTCGCAGCCAGCAGGGCCTTTCGATCGCCAGTATCGCGATCGACCTCTATCATGCCGGCCACCAGACGCAGGACGATCTGCTGATGGCGTTGCACGAATGCGAGATTCACTAAAGCGCGGCATGAAACCGCGCGCACCGGAGATGCTTCCTGTCTTCGTCTTGATGCCCCACCAAATTGCCGCACAGATGCCTGTGTCCGGATATCACCCGGACCGAAGTCGTGCTCTCTATGATGCGCGGTGAAATCAAGCGGCGGTTTCGGCCGCTTCGCCAACCATGAGGGTGAGGATGGTCTTGACCGCTTCCTTGCCTGCCGATGAACTCAGTTTGTCGTAGGTCAGAGCAAGCGCATAGGCGTCAGGGCTGAGTTCGACTCGGCTGCCGAATTGCGATACGCCCTCGAAAAGAGCAGAGATCTCGACATCGAGGAAAACCGCGATCTGATGCAGCTTGCTGGCGGAAACGCGGTTCGCGCCTTTTTCGTATTTCTGGATCTGCTGGAAAGTCAGTCCGAGTGCTTCGCCAAGCTCAAGCTGCGAAACACGGCGAAGGGCGCGAAACTGTCTTACGTTGCGACCAACGATAATATCAACCGGATCTGGCACTTCATCACTCTCTAATACTTAACAGTTCGTTTACCATAGCGTTTTTACGGGATAACTCAACTCTACAGTTGCAAAATTCAACCGACTTTTTTTGGGCTTTACGTTACGTCAGGAGCAGCGGAGGGACGCGGCAAAACCCCGGATATCCAGGGCTTGAAGTGATCGATAACAGCTGTAAACCGAACCGGCTCGATGAAGCCAGCCTATCCGCGCGGTGGTTGTATTTTTAAAACAATCTGGAAAGCGCCCCTACGCCGTGAGGCACCGGACAACAGGACTCGGTCACGGAGGCACCTCGAAAATCCGTCCGGTGCCGTCCCTTGTCGCCCGCAGCCTATCCTATCCGGCCACTGCCGCCGCCTGCCTCCGGCAGCAGTGGCCGGTCCGGGGCGGCAAAGCTCTCAGTGCCTTGCCATCAACGCCGCTTAGGCTTAGCTGTCACGTTTCACGATTCCGGACATTCGATGCCGCACAAGGTTTCTCTTTCCCGTCTGAAGCTGACAGACTTCCGAAATTATGCGTCGGCGGCGCTAACCCTTGACGGCCGGCATGCCGTGCTGACGGGAGACAACGGTGCCGGCAAGACCAATCTCATGGAGGCCGTCTCGCTGCTTTCGCCTGGCCGCGGCCTGCGCCGCGCTGCCTATGGCGACATTACCCGTGTCGGCGCGGCCGGCGGTTTTTCGATCTTCGCGGCGCTCGACGGCATGGAAGGCGACGTCGAGATCGGCACCGGCATCGAAACCGGCGAGGAAAGCACCGCCCGCAGGCTGCGGATCAACGGCACCCCTGCCAAAACAGCAGACGAACTGACCGATCATCTGCGTCTTCTCTGGCTGACACCGGCGATGGACGGCCTCTTTACCGGCGCCTCCTCCGAGCGGCGCCGCTTTCTCGACCGGCTGGTGCTATCGCTCGATCCCGCCCATGGCCGCCGCGCCAGCGATTTCGAGCGCGCCATGCGCAGCCGCAACAGGTTGCTGGATGAAGGCCGCTTCGATCCCTCCTGGCTTGCCGGCATCGAGGAACAGATGGCAAGCCTCGGCATCGCCATGGCGCTCGCCCGGCAGGAAATGCTCGGCCTGCTGACCCGGCTGATCGAGGAGACCCACGAGAGTTCGCCTTTTCCATCGGCATCACTGCAGCTCTCGGGCTTCATGGACGGCCAGTTCTCGCGCCCCTCGGTCGACCTCGAGGACGACTACGCGGCGATGCTGGCCGAGAGCCGTTATCGCGACGCCGGCGCGGGACGCACCCTCGACGGGCCGCATCGGGCCGATCTCATCGTGCACCATCGCGAAAAGGCGATGGAGGCGGAACGCTGCTCGACCGGCGAGCAGAAGGCGCTGCTCGTCGGCCTGGTGCTTGCGCATGCACGGCTGGTCGGCAATCTTACCGGCCATGCGCCAATCCTGCTGCTCGACGAGATCGCCGCCCATCTCGACGAGAACAGGCGCGCCGCGCTGTTCGACCTCATCGACGGCCTCGGAGGCCAGGCCTTCATGACCGGAACGGATCGCTCGATGTTTTCGGCGTTGGGCGACAGAGCGCAGGTCTTCACAGTGGCCGACGGAAAGGTGTTCGAATGACCGAAGCGGCTTTTCCCAGCCTCCGGCGTCATGATAACATCGCTGCCATGGAACCGCTTAGCCCTGACGAAATCGCGCGCTATCACCGCCATATTCTGCTGCCGGAGATCGGCGGCGCAGGCCAGCAGAGGCTGAAGGCCGCCCGCGTGCTGGTGATCGGCGCCGGCGGCCTCGGCGCACCGATCCTGCAATATCTGGCAGCAGCCGGCGTCGGCACGCTCGGCATCGTCGATGACGACCGGGTATCGCTGTCGAACCTGCAGCGCCAGGTCATCCATGATTCCGGCACGATCGGGGAGTTGAAGACGGAAAGCGCCGCGCTTGCCATCGCGAGACTCAATCCGCATGTCCGGCTCATCCGTTTCGAGGAACGGTTTTCCCACGAGACTGCCCGCCGGCAACTCTCCGGCTTCGATCTGCTGATCGACGGCTCCGACAATTTCGATACGCGTTACACCGCTGCCGATGCAGCTGAGGAAGCGCGCATCCCGCTTGTTACCGGAGCGGTCGGGCGCTTCGACGGTTCGCTGACGGTTCTCAAGCCCTATGAGAGCGGTGAGGACGGGACCCCCAACCCGACATATCGCGACCTCTTTCCCGAAGCGCCGCCGGCGGGGCTCATTCCCGCCTGCGCCGAGGCCGGCGTCATCGGCGCGCTGACCGGCGTGATCGGCACCATGATGGCGATGGAAGCGATCAAACTCGTCACCGGCACCGGCGAGCCGCTGGTCGGACGACTGCTGCTCTATGACGCGCTTGCGGCCCGCTTCGACACCGTCCGCTATAGAAGACGCCGGACGCGGGAGAGACAGGCCGTATGACGACCGTCCGTCTCGACCAGGACTTCACACGCTGGGACGAATTGCTGGCGCTTATCCTCGCCGCCTTCGCTTCGATGAACGGGAGGATCGATCCGCCGTCCTCGGCGCTCAAGCTGACGACCGAGTCACTGGCGGAAAAGGCCAGAGCCGAGATCGGCCATGCCGCCCTCGACGGTGAAAAGTTGATCGGCTGCCTTTTTCTGCGGCCGGAGGCCGATTGCCTCTATGTCGGCAAGCTTGCCGTTCTGCCTGAGGCGCAGGGCAAAGGCCTCGGCAAAAGGCTGCTGGCAATTGCCGAGGAGACGGCCGCGTCCCTGGGGCTTGCCGCCTTGCGGCTGGAAACACGCATCGAACTCACCGACAATCACGCCGTCTTTGCCGCCTGGGGATTTTCCAGAACTGCCGAGAAGGCGCATCCCGGCTTTGCCAGGACGACCTTCGTCGAGATGCGCAAGGTCCTTGCATCTCGGACCCGCACCGGCTGAATTAAGCCTTCAACGCCCCGGCAGCACCCGGTTCGGCGGTCTGTGACCGTCGATGAAGGTGCGGATATTGATGATCACCTTGTCGCCCATGTCGATGCGGCCTTCGATCGTCGCCGAACTCATATGCGGCAGCAGCACGACCTTGCCCTCATTGGCGAGCTTGACGAGCTTCGGATTGACGGCGGGTTCGTTTTCGAAGACGTCGAGGCCGGCGCCGGCGATCCGGCCCTCCCTCAGAGACTTGATCAGCGCGGCTTCATCGACCACGTCCCCGCGCGCGGTGTTGACGAGATAGGCCGTTGGCTGCAGCAGCGCCAGACGACGCGCCGAGATCAGGTGGAAAGTCGCCGGCGTCGACGGGCAATTGACCGAAACGATGTCGACGCGGGCGAGCATCTGGTCGAGGCTTTCCCAATAGGTCGCCTCCAGCTCGTCCTCGACGGCCGGATTGACGCGCTTGCGGTTGTGGTAGTGAATCGACAGGCCGAAAGCCTTGGCGCGGCGGGCGACCGCCGTACCGATGCGGCCCATGCCGACGATGCCGATGCGCTTGCCGTGAATGCGCCGGCCGAGCATCCAGGTAGGAGACCAGCCAGCCCATTCGCCGGGCTTGTCGGTCAGCACGCGGGCGCCCTCGCCGAGCCTTCTCGGAACCGCGAGAATCAGCGCCATCGTCATGTCGGCGGTATCCTCGGTCAGGACGTTCGGCGTGTTGGTGACGGTGATGCCCTTGCGCGCCGCCGCCTCGACGTCGATGTGGTCCGTGCCGTTGGAGAAGCTCGCAATCAGCTTCATCTGCGGCCCGGCCTGATCGATCAGCGCCGCATCGATGCGATCGGTGACGGTCGGCACCAGCACGTCGGCGGTCCTGACGGCGGCGATCAGCTCTGGAACGGAGCGCGGCGTGTCATCGATGTTCAGCTCGGCGTCGAAGAGTTCCCGCATGCGGGTTTCGACGGCGTCGGGCAACTTGCGGGTGATGTAGACCTTCGGTTTTTTCTTCGCTGTCATGGCTGGCTGTGGTGCCTTGTTCAGAGGTCTTTAACCAAGAGGGGTGATAATTTTCCCATCCGGGCATTTTCTACCAGACCCGCACGCGAAGACAAACAAAACTCGCGGTGCAGCCGTGGGAATGTCAGAGCCCGGACCGCGAGCAGGCCGGATCTGCCCGCGAATTCGAGCAAACGGAAACTTCCATGCGCAGCAAATTCCTGAAGTCCTGCCTCGCCCTTGTCATCGCTCTGGCCGCATCCATGGGAACCGTCGAATTTGCCCATGCGCAGGCCGCCAAGGGGCCAAGCGGGCTGCCATTGCCGCGCTTCGTCACGCTGAAATCCAAACGCGTCAACCTGCGCATCGGCCCGGGAACGGATTACGCGGTTTCATGGATGTACCTGAAATCCGGCCTGCCGGTCGAGATCATCCAGGAATACGACAACTGGCGCCGCATCCGCGATGCCGACGGTACCGAAGGCTGGGTCAACCAGTCGCTGCTGTCGGGCCAGCGCGCGGCGATCGCCGCGCCTTGGATGAAGGCCAAGGGCAAGGGCGTCTTTGTCAATCTGCGCCGCGAGGCGCTGCCCTCCGCCTCGATCGTCGCCAAGCTGGAACCCGGCGTGATGGTGACGATCGGTGAGTGCAACGGCGACTGGTGCCGCGCCGAAACCGACGGCGCCTCTGGCTGGGTGGCGCAGTCGGAGATCTGGGGTGCCTATCCCGGCGAAGCCTTTAAATAAGCCCAGCCTGTTTGGCGGCCTCGGAAAGCGAGGTCATCGGGCGCGGACCGATCTGCTGGATAACGATGCCGGCAGCAAGGCAACCGAGCTTGCCGCAATCCTCCAGAGAGCGTCCCTGCGTGTAGCCATAGAGGAAGCCGGAGGCGAAGAGATCGCCGGCACCCGTCGTATCCACAACTTCCCTGATCCTGATCGCATCGACGTAGTAACGCTCGCTGCCCTTAAGGATGACGGCGCCGTCCTCGCTCATCGTCACGGCGGCGATCTTGCAATCGGCGGCGATCCTGTTCAGCGCCTCTTCGAAATCGTCGGTTTCGTAGAGCGACAGCGCTTCCTGGCGATTGGCGAAAACGATATCGACCTTGCCGGAACGCATCAGATCGAGGAATTCGCCGCGATAGCGGCCGACGCAGAAACTGTCGGACAGCGTCATCGACATTTCGCGGCCGTTTTCATGGGCGATGCGGGCGCAATCGAGGATCGCTTCCTTGGCGCGCGGCGGATCCCAGAGATAACCTTCGAAATAGGTGACCTTGGCGTCGGCCACGACATCGACCTCGACGTCCTCGGGACCGAGCTCGACGCAGGCGCCGAGATAGGTGTTCATCGAACGCTCGCCATCCTCGGTGACGAAGATCATCGAGCGCGCCGTCGGCGGGAACGTGCCCTTGGGCTTCGTCTGGTAGTGAACGCCCTGGGCGCGGATGTCGTGCGTGAAGATGTCGCCGAGCTGATCGGCGGCGACATTGCCGAAATAGGCGGCCTTGCCGCCGAGGTTCGCCACGCCCGCCGCCGTATTGCCGGCGCTGCCGCCGGAGGCTTCGAGCGCCGGCCCCATGCGCGAATATAAGAGTTCGGCGCGCTCGGCATCGATGAGGTTCATCGCCGCCTTGGTGATCTGATTGTCAATAAGGAACTGGTCGTCGCAACGGGCAATGATGTCCACGATTGCGTTGCCGACTGTCAGAACGTCGAATCTTGTCATGAAATGGGGAGTCCCAGATTAGTGATATCAGGGGTTCGGTCTTAGCGAAATTTCCGCGGTTTGGAAGGATAAATGGCGCATCTCCGTCTATTTCTTCGCAAAAGTGCCGCTTATTCGTCATGTCCCTGTCATCTTCAAAATCTAGATATACTCGCAGGAAGACCGGCATGGGCAGCTTTCAGTTGCAGCCGGGCGCACGAGGGATGATCCCTTCGATCTTACCGGCGCGACGCTGACCACGGATGAACTGGCGGCTTCGCGATCTTTCCGGCAGCGCCGGAGCGGAAAAGCGGGCCATGCCCGCTTTTTTTGCTTTGCGGATGCCGCAGCCGGCGGATAGGCGGCGATTGCCTTTTCAATCCAGACGGTTTGCTGCTAGAGGTCAGACACTCCCCCCGCGCAAAGCAGCCTCCCAATGTCAGCCATCATTCTCGACGTCCTTCCCATCTTCATCCTGATCCTCATCGGCTGGGTGATCGTCCGCAGCGGCTTGATGGCGTCGAATGTCGGCGATGCGCTCAGCGAATTTGTCTTCAAGATCGCCGTGCCGCTCTTACTTTTCCGCACTATCGCCGAGGCGGATTTTCACGGCGCCTCGCCTTTCCGGCTGTGGATCGTCTATTTCTCCGGCGTTGCCATCACCTGGGCAGCCGGCCATATCGCCGCCACCCGCTTTTTCGGCCGCGACGAGCGGATCGGCGTGCTGGCCGGCGTTTCCTCGGCCTTCGCCAACAATGTTTTCATCGGACTGCCGCTCGTCCAGCGGACCGTCGGCGACGAGGGGCTGGTGGCATTGTCGATCCTGCTCGCCGTGCATCTGCCCGTGATGATGGTCGCCGGCACGGTGCTGATGGAACATGCCGAACGAAAGATCGCCGGCAAAAGCGACCGCAGCATGGTGTTCGTCCTTCGCCAGATTGCCATCAATCTCATCCGCAATCCGCTGGTGATCGGGCTTGCAGCCGGCATGGCCGTGCATCTTTCCGGTCTCACCATGCCGACGGCGATGGCATCGGTCGTCGGGCAGATCGCCGGCATTGCCGGTCCGGCGGCGCTGATATCACTCGGCATGGCGCTGGAGAAATACGGCGTGTCCGGCAATCTCGGCATCGCCAGCGTCACGTCCACCTGCAAACTGCTGCTGCTGCCCGGCTGCGTCTGGACTGCGAGCCGCCTGCTCGGCCTCAGCCCCGAATGGACGGCAGCGATCGTGCTGACCTCGTCTGTACCGACAGGGGTCAACGCCTGGCTGATCGCAAATCGCTTCGGCGTCGGCCACAGCCTCGCCGCCTCGACGATCACCGTGACGACGGCGCTCGGCGCCATCACGGTCTCGCTCTGGGCCTACTTCCTCGGCGCGTGAATTCCCCGCATAATGAAAAAGCCCGGCTTGTGGCCGGGCTCCCGTGTCATCGGAAGATGCTGCAGCGTTACTGCGTCGCCGTCTTCGGATCCGGCAGCGGTACCGGCGAATCGGCCAGCGTGTGCAGATAGAGGATGACGTTGGCGCGGTCCTGATCCTTCGGAAGACCGGCAAAGCCCATGGCGGTGCCGGGAACGTCCTTCTTCGGCGCCATCAGGAATTTGTTGAGGAATTCGAAAGTCCACTTCTCGCTGCTGCCCTTGGAGAAATCCTTCATGGCGGCGGAATAGGCGAAGCCTTCATGCGAGGCGATCGGGCGATCTACGACACCAAAGAGGTTGGGACCGACCTTGTTCGGTCCCCCTTTGGTGCCGTCATGACAGGCCTGACACTTCTTGAAGACCGTTTCACCGGCCTTGGCATCGGCAGAAGCGAGCAATTGCGCGATCGGAACGGCAGCAGCGGCAGGCGCAGCTTCACCGCCAGCGGCGGACGCCTCTTCGGCAACGATCGCAAAACCTTCCTTCTCCGGCGCTTCGGAATGGAAGATCCCCTCGGACGCGATAGAGACCGACATCAGAACGAAAATCGTTCCGAGCAGCGCCCCCACGGCCGTATTGACGTATGAATTCATCTGCAATGCTCCCCTTGCAGCCGGCAGACCATAAACCGGACCATCTTGAAATCGCGCGGAACCTATGTCTTTTGGTTGATCGTTGCAACTGTCTAAATGGTCTTGTGCGTGAGACTTTTTGACACTTTTCAGCCCGGAATAGAAGGCCCGAACAATGAGTGATTCAAAATTAGACGGCGCGCTCGTGTTGATCCCGGCGCGCATGGCCTCCACCCGGCTTCCGGGCAAGCCGCTCGCCGATATTTGCGGACTGCCGATGATCGTCCAGGTGGCGATGCGCGCCAAGGAGGCAGCCATCGGCCGCGTGGTCGTTGCCGTCGACGACCAGCAGGTGTTCGATACCGTTTCTGCCGCCGGCTTTGAAGTCGTCATGACCAGCAAGGATCATCAATCGGGCTCAGACCGCATCTTCGAAGCGCTGACCAAGGTCGATCCGGACGGGAAGGCGAAGTTCATCGTCAACGTCCAGGGCGATTTGCCGACGATCGAGCCGGAAACGGTGCGGGCGGCTTTACGCCCCCTTGAGGACGAAGCGGTCGATATCGGCACGCTGACCATCGAAATCGACAACGAGGAGGACAAGACGGCGGCACACATCGTCAAGGTCATCGGATCGCCGATTTCCGCCACCCGCCTGCGCAGCCTCTACTTCACCCGCGCCACGGCGCCTTACGGCAAAGGGCCGCTCTTCCATCATATCGGTCTCTATGCCTATCGGCGCGCCGCGCTCGAACGGTTCGTCTCGCTCGGTCCGTCGACGCTCGAAAGGCGCGAATCGCTGGAACAATTGCGGGCACTGGAGGCCGGTATGCGCATCGACGCCGAGATCGTTGACACGGTTCCGCTCGGTGTCGATACTCCAGCCGACCTCGAAAAAGCGCGGCGCATCCTTTCCGCCAGAACAGGATGATTTTAGGCTCGGTTGGCCTAAAATCTGAATCCTGTTCTCAATTAAAGAGTTAGAGCATGATGTCGTCCGAAAACCGCTCACACTTTTCGGCGTCATGCTCCAAGTCGAACTGACGGAACCATCATGAACATCAAAACCAACAGGATCGCCTTCCAGGGCGAATTCGGCGCCAATTCCGACATGGCCTGCCGCGACATGTTTCCGACCATGGAGCCGCTGCCCTGTCAGACCTTCGAGGATGCGTTCACGGCGGTCGACAACGGCGATGCCGATATCGGGATGATCCCGATCGAGAACACGATCGCCGGGCGCGTCGCCGACATCCATCATCTGCTGCCTGAATCGCGCCTCCACATCATCGGCGAGTATTTCATGCCGATCCGCTTCCAGCTGATGGTGCTGCCCGGTGTCACCAAGGACGAGATCCGCACGGTGCACAGCCATATCCACGCGCTCGGTCAGTGCCGCAAGATCGTGCGCTCTCACGGCTGGAAGCCTGTCATCGCCGGCGATACGGCAGGCGCGGCAAAGCTCGTGAAGGAAACCGGCGACCGGTCGATGGCGGCGCTTGCCCCGCGCCTTGCGGCCGATCTCTACGGACTGGAGATCGTCGCCGAGAATGTCGAGGATACGGAAAACAACGTCACCCGTTTCGTCATCCTGTCGCGCGACGAGGAATGGGCGCAACGCAATTCGGCGGAGGAAAAGGTCGTCACCACCTTCGTTTTCAACGTTCGCAACATTCCGGCCGCGCTCTACAAGGCGCTCGGCGGGTTTGCCACCAACAACATCAACATGACGAAGCTCGAAAGCTACCAGCTCGGCGGAAAATTCGTGGCGACGCAGTTCTACGCCGATATCGAAGGCCATCCGAACGATCCGAACGTGCGCCGGGCTTTGGAAGAATTGCGGTTTTTCTCCGAGAAAGTCCGCATCCTCGGCGTCTACAAGGGACATGTGATGCGCGGCCTGCTTTAGGCAGGCCGCGTCGTTCGGCAGTTATTTGTCCGGCTCACAGACGCGAAGGCGATGACCATCGGGATCGAGCACGACGAAGGTCGGGCCGAAATCGAGTTCGGTCAATTCCTGGGCAATCGGCAGGCCACGCCGTCGCCAATCCTCATAATGGCTGGCAACGGCATTTTCTCCCGCCACCATGAAGGCCACTTCGCCCCGATTGCCGATGGCGGAGGGCTGCGGTTCGACCTTGCTGCGGCGCCAGAGGCCGAGCGTGAAGCCGCCATCGAGTGGAAAGGCGACGAAATTCGGCGCTTCCACGGCCGGTTCGCGGTTCAGGAGGTTCCGGTAGAAGCTGGCGCTTTCGCCCGGGTCCTTGACGTAGAGGATAATCAGATTGGGGCTGGTCATTTCGGTTCTCCCTTTGCTGTGAAATGCGGTCGACGAGGACCCGCTGCTGACAAGTTCTGGCAGCAGCATACCAAGGGCGTTGTCATCGCAACGCCCCGGTCTCGTCGGGCGGAATGTCGGTGATGAGACGGATTAGAGCGAGAAACGGCCCCCGCGGCGCGGGTCGCGTCCATCGATGAAGCCGAGATCACGCTTGCGGGAATCCGGCATCGCCTCGAGGTCGAGGCCGGAGTGGTTTCCCCTGGGAATGCGGAACAGGTCCATGGCCAGGCGCAGCAGGCCGAAGCGGGCCGACTGCCGGACGTCGGCAAAGGTTTCGGCCGAAATGATATCGGCAAAATTATCGGTGACGAAGCGGTCGCCGGCCTGCTGAATGACTGGAGGCGTTACCATGATCAGTACTCCTTCCCCAGCGCATCGGCACGATGCGCGAAACCTGGATGCCACAGCGTCCTTGCGTGTCCAAACACGCACGGCGCTGTAGCGGATTGATACTGATCATAACGTCGTCTGCTGACAGTTTATGGCAGCAGCGTTCAGCTCTCCATCGGCACGTCCTGCGTTTCGCGCCATTCCTTGAGGAGCACCGTGCGGCGGCGTGGATACCGCGTCTCATGGACCGCCATATCGATGATGCGGTCGGTGCGGAAATGGCGGAAATCCCGGCGCAATTCGCACCAGGCCATGATGATGCGCACATGCTCGAAATAACCGAGCGCGAAAGGCCAGACGCGGCGGCGCGAGATCCGACCCTGCTCGTCGCCGTAATGCAGTTCGAGCACACGCTCCAGACGGATCGCCTTGCGAATGGCCGAAACATCAGCCTTGTCCTCGTCCTGGCGCTTGCGGCCAACGAAGAGCGTCGCCGAATCGAGCATTTCACGCATGTCGGCCGGCAGCACGGCGGCAATCTTGGCCAGCGCATCGGCGCCGGCGCCGGCAAGACGCGGTTCGGCGGCGCGGGCGACCCAGCGCGAGCCGAGCACCAGCGCCTCCAGCTCTTCTTCGGAAAACATCATCGGCGGCAGCATGAAGCCCGGCTTCAGCACGTAGCCTATACCGGCTTCGCCTTCGATCATCGCACCCTGGGCCTGCAGGCTGGCAATATCGCGATAGAGCGTGCGCAGGCTGACACCGGTCTCCTGGGCAAGCACAGTGCCGGTCACCGGCCGCCGGTAACGCCGAAGCGTCTGGAGCAGCGTCAGCAGCCGTTCCGAGCGGGCGACCGGCATGGCGCTAGCGCTTCCATTCCACCCAGTCGCGCATCAGGCGGTGGGCTATCGCCCCTTTCGGCGGAGTGGCCTTGCCCGTCGCGCTCGGGCGCTCCAGCATCTCGATGGTTTCCTCGCGGGTGAACCAGCGGCAATCCTCGAGTTCCGTCTCGTCGCGCGTGATTTCGGTGGATTTGGCCTCGGCGTAACAGCCGATCATCAGCGAATGCGGCATCGGCCAGGGCTGCGAGGCGTGATAGCGGATGCGGCCGGTGCGGATGCCCGATTCCTCCAGCGTTTCGCGGCGCACGGCATTCTCGATGGTCTCGCCGGGCTCGAGGAAGCCGGCGAGACAGGAATACATGCCGGGGGCGAAATGCGGGCTGCGGCCGAGCAGGCAGAGATCGCGCGTCTCGTCGATCGTCAGCATGATGACGACGGGGTCGGTGCGCGGGAAGATCATGTGTTCGCAGGCGGCGCAGACACGTTTGTAGCCGCCGATATGGATCTCCATCGCCGAGCCGCAGCGGCCGCAGAAGCGGTTGTCGCCATTCCAGCGGATAAGGCTCGCGGCCTGGGCGAATTCGCCGAGCAGCACCTCGTCGATCAGCATTTCGCGAAACAGCGAGCGGCCGTCGGCGGGCTTATATTGACTGGCGAGATCGTCGACGTTGACGCCGACAGGAACGGCAAGACGCGGCTCGCCCGATTTGCGGTAGCCGAGAAGCACCGTCTCGTCCCAGTCCGGCTGCAATTCCTGGAGTTCGTAGCGGGCAAAAAGCGGGTCGAGCACCTGGCCGTCGTGCTTCAGCACCAGCTTATCCCCGGCAAAGGCGAAGATATGGGTGCCCTCCCTCGCCAGCGCCTTTTCGACGGAGCGTTCGTCGCGATGCTCGGAATCACGATTGAGGTCGTTGGCGGCAAAGGCTGTGAGATTGCTGGGTTCGGGATGCGGCACATCCGAATCGAAAAGCGAATGACTCATGATGAAAGGGCTTCCCGCAGCTTTTCTGTGAATTCGTCTCTCTTTCCGTCCTCGTAGGGCTCCGCGCGCCCGAAGCCCCAGACGGGACCCGGCCAGTTGGCATCGCCTTCGAAGCGGGCAATGACATGAACATGAAGCTGGCGGACGATATTGCCAAGAGCCCCGATATTGATTTTTGCAGCACCGGTGACTTGCTTGAGCGCCTTGGCGACCAGTTCCGTCTCGAAGGCTAGCAGCACCTGGTCGAGCGGCGTCAGCTCGAAGATTTCGGTAATATCAGCCCGGCGCGGCACGAGAATGAGCCAGGGCCAGCGGGCATCCCTCGACAATCTGAGATCACAGAGACCGGTGATCATGATGCTGACGCTGTCGTTTTCCAGCCGGGGGTCTAGTTCGAACGCATTCAAGGGGCATTCCTCCTGTCTTTTCCAACGACTAGCAGTTTTTTGTGATGTTGGCTTGCTTTTGATGACGATATTGCCGATATGTGCATCCGGGAGGTTGGTGGTGGACGAGCCACTCGCCAACCGGGTCAGGTCCGGAAGGAAGCAGCCCTAACGAGCCCGGCACGGGTCATCGTGCCAGCCTCCCACCTTCTCTCCACGAAATGCCCGACGATCCCGGGCGACAAGCAGGGCGATGAGCGAGACCGAGCGACAATCAAAAGATGCCGCCTCGACGGGCACCGGATACCGGGTGCTGGCTCGCAAATACCGCCCTAAGGATTTCACGGACCTGATGGTCGGCCAGGAGCCGATGGTCCGCACGCTGACCAACGCCTTCGAGACCAGCCGCATCGCCCAGGCCTATATGCTGACCGGCGTACGCGGCGTCGGCAAGACCACGACGGCGCGCATTCTGGCGCGGGCGCTGAACTACAAGACATCGGAGATCGACAAGCCGACGATCGATCTGCGCGTGCCCGGCGAGCACTGCCAGGCGATCATGGAAGGCCGGCATGTCGACGTGATCGAGATGGATGCCGCCTCCCACACCGGCATCGACGATATAAGAGAGATCATCGAGCAGGTGCGCTACCGGCCGGTTTCGGCGCGCTACAAGGTCTATATCATCGACGAAGTGCACATGCTCTCGACGCAGGCCTTCAACGGCCTGTTGAAGACGCTGGAAGAGCCGCCGGAACATGTTAAGTTCATCTTCGCCACCACCGAAATCCGCAAGGTGCCGATCACCGTGCTGTCGCGTTGCCAGCGCTTCGACCTGCGCCGCATCAGCGCCTCCGACCTCGTCGGGTTGTTCACGACGATCGCGGCCAAGGAAGGCATCGAGGCGGAAGGCGACGCGCTGGCGATGATCGCACGCGCCGCCGAAGGCTCGGCGCGCGACGGCCTGTCGCTGCTCGACCAGGCGATCGCCCATGGCGCCGGCGCCGTGCAGGCGGAAGCCGTACGCGGCATGCTCGGCCTTGCCGACCGCGCCCGGATCGTCGATCTCTTCCAGCATGTCGTCAAGGGCGATGTCGCCGCTGCCCTCGGCGAATTCCAGAACCAGTACGAGGCCGGCGCCAATCCGGTGGTGGTGCTGACCGATCTTGCCGATTTCACCCATCTGGTGACGCGGCTGAAATATGTGCCGGATGCGGCAAACGATCCCTCGCTCAGCGAAGTCGAGCGCACCAAGGCGGCGGAATTTGCCAAAGGCGTTGCGGTGACGACGCTGTCGCGCATCTGGCAGATGCTGCTGAAGGGCATTCCCGAAACCGAAGGCTCGTCGCGGACGGCAGGGGCTGCCGAAATGGTGCTGATCCGGCTTGCGCATGCGGCGCATCTGCCGGCGCCCGAGGATGCGGCACGGCGGCTTGCCGATCTTTCCGGCGACAATGGCGGCTCACGGCCCTCATCGCCGCCTTCCGGCGGCGGCACGCGGGTGCCCTATCAAAGCAGTGTCGCGGCACGTGCAACGGAGCCAACACCACGGCTGCAGCCCTCTGGGCCGACCGCCATGTTGCGCGCCGTACCCAATCCGGAGCCACAGAATATCGGCCGCACCGAGGCCAGGCCCGCAGAGGCTCCGAAGCCGCTCGTGCGCATCAATTCCATCGCCGATATCGTCGACCTCGCGGGCGACAAGCGGGATGTCAAATTGAAGGCCCTGGTGCGCAACTTCGTGCGGCCGGTCCGCCTCGAGCCCGGTCGGCTGGATGTGAACCTCACCGAGGGCGCTCCGACGACGTTGCTCAACGAACTCGCCGTCAAGCTCAAGGAATGGACCGGAATCCACTGGATCGTCAGCACCAGCCGCGAAGAAGGCGGGCCGACGATGGTGGAGGCGGAGGCCAGGACCCGGGAACAGCATGTCATCGATGCCCGCCAGGACCCCGACGTGGCGGCGATCCTGGCGCATTTCCCAGGCGCAAAAATCATCGACGTGCGCGTGCGGGCGCCGGAACCGGAAGAGGAAGGCGAGGCGAAAGCGCCGGCCGCCGCCGAATCCGAAGAAGGCGACATTCTGCCCGGCGACGACATAGAATTCTGAAGGTTCAACAAGGAGCGAGACGATGCGCGACATCATGGGCATGATGGGCAAAGTCAAGGAAATGCAGGCCAAGATGGAGCAGATGCAGGCGGAAATCGCCGAGCTCACGGCCGAAGGCAAGGCGGGCGGCGGCCTCGTCACCGTCGTCATCTCGGGCAAGGGCGAGCTGAAGAGCCTGAAGATCGACCCGTCGCTGTTCAAGGAAGACGATGTCGAGATCCTCGAAGACCTGATCGTCGCCGCCCACAAGGACGCCAAGGACAAGGCCGAGGCGCTCGCCGCCGAAAAGACCAAAGCGCTGACCGCCGGCCTGCCGATCCCGCCCGGCTTCAAGCTGCCGTTCTGATAGCCGGCACCCCTATGTTTCGGCTTCCAACAACGCTCGCAGTTTATAGTGGATCGGTGACGCGAGATATCGCGCCCGGTTCGGCTCTGAAAGCCGCCGACCGAAGGTTCTCATCAGTTCCGGCATCGAGACTTTCTCTCCAACAAACGCCTGATGCTCCACCGGCATTCCGGCCTTGGCTACGCCGCCTCTGATCACGCGGCAATAGATCCCCGGGCGGGCAGCGACGGTGTAGCGTTTGACGAATTGCTGGTCGTTCATCCTGGCGGCGAAGGTGGCGCAGGGGATACGGCAGGCGGTGACTTCGAGGACGAGATCGCCTGATATGAAGCGGTCGCCGACGGCAACGTCGCGATTGTCGAGATCCGTGATCACTATGTTTTCGCCAAAGGTGCCGGGCTCGTAGGGCCGGCCGAGCTCCCTGCTCCACCAGTCGAGCGTCAGCGATCCCTCGATATAAACCGCCTGATCGACGCCGCCGTGATGTTTGCGGTTGCAGATGGCATCGCCGACCAGCCCTTCGGCATCGATCATCACCGCGCCGTTGACGGCATGTTTGAAGATGCCGGTCTTGTAACTCTTGCCGGCCAGCCTTTCCGGATTGCCGATGCAGAGAGCCAGGATTTTCATGGGGTGGCCGATCCTTCCGCGATTCCGTTTCCGCTCCATATCAGTTAAGAACGGCGCATGGCAAAACGAGTCACCGGCCCCGAAATCGAAAAACTCATCCAGCTTCTGGCGAAGGTGCCGGGCCTCGGGCCGCGCTCGGCGCGCCGGGCGGCATTGCATCTGATCAAGAAGAAGGACCAGTTGCTGGGGCCGCTGTCGAATGCGATGGGCGAGGCCTATGACAAGGTAAAGATCTGCTCGCGCTGCGGCAATGTCGATACGGTCGACCCCTGCACCGTCTGCACCGATACCCAGCGCGACCAGTCCGTCATCATCGTCGTCGAGGATGTCTCGGACCTCTGGGCGCTGGAGCGGGCGGGCGCGATGAACGCCGCCTATCACGTGCTCGGCGGCACCTTGTCGCCGCTCGACGGGATCGGGCCCGACGATCTCAATATACGCGGGCTGATCGACCGGATCGGCGAAGGCGGCATCCGCGAACTGATCATCGCGGTCAATGCCACCGTCGAGGGTCAGACGACGGCGCATTACATCACCGATCAGTTGCAGGGGCTTGAGGTGAAGATAACCCGCCTGGCGCATGGCGTGCCGGTCGGCGGCGAGCTCGACTATCTCGACGAGGGCACGCTGGCGGCGGCGCTACGGGCGCGGACGGTGATATGAGGAGTCCGCGTATGCCGAAAGATACCCCCCTCTGCCCTGCCGGGCCCGGGGTCGAGCCGCGGGTCTCGACCCGTCCTTCGGACCCCCACAAGGGGGGAGATCGGCAAGTTTCACCGGCGTCGCGAAATCTTGACCGCGTGCCAGGCGGCGGCGATCTGCAGCGTTTGGTTCGGACGAGAGGGTGCCCCCAGCCGATCTCCCCCCTTGTGGGGCAGGGCTATCGCATATGAGCGATAAGGGAGATAAGGAACTGATCGTCCCATCCCGCCTTTTTGATTTTGCGTCGGATGGATGCCTTATCTGGGTGGGATCGGATGAGGTTGAGGGCGATCTTGCGCAGCAGTGCGATGTTTGCCGGCCCGTGATCCTTTCTGTTTCTGGCGGCATCCTCGCGGAACTGGACGTCGAGCACCCAATGCAGTTTGTTTTCGATCTCCCAATGGGTTCGGGTCACCTCGATGAGGGCGGCGGCCGACATGACCGTGGAGAGCAGGAAGTAGCGGACATGGCTGGTCAGGCGGCCATCGGCATGGCGGCTGGTGGCCTCGACGGAGCCGATGGCTTGCAGGCCGGGAAAGTCAATATCATCGACGGCGACGATGCTGGCGCGGCGGCTGTCGATGCGATCATGGTCGTTCTCGGCGGCGGTCTGGATGCTGTCGAGCGGCTCGATATCGTCAAGGCGGGCAATCGCCTGGGCCAGCAGGCCGGGTTGGTTGCCTTTCAGCGCCAGGGCATAGTCGCCGCCGGTGGCCAGGATGGCGCGGGCCGTGTCGGCGCGGCAATGCAGAGCATCGGCCGTGACGATGGCGCCTTCGAGCGACAGAAGCGCAAGCGCCTTGAGCACGCCTTGCACCTCGTTGCGGCGCGGTGCGGTCTGTTGGCCGATGACCAGGCCGCAACCGGCGGCCCAGACGTTGACGAGGTGCAGCGGCGTCGCCTTGGCACCGCGCTTATAGGCGCCGCGCACCGCTTTGCCGTCGACCGCCACCACGCCTTCGATGCCTTTTGCAAAGGCTTCGGTAAAGCGGCGGAAGGCGGCTTCGAAGGCATCCGGATTGAGGCAGCGGAATACGGTGGAGAACGTGTCATGGCTGGGAATGCCGTAGGGCAGCGGCACGATCGTCTTGAGCCACCTCTTCTTGGAGATGCCGAAGTCGGCCATGTCGGCACAGCTTTCGGCGCCGCAGACGATCGCGGCAATGGCAATGAACAGGATCGACATCAGCGGATGGCGCGTATTGCGCCCCCGAGGGTCGGGCAAAGCTTTAAAACAGGCGGCAAATCGATCCATCCGACCCTCCAAATCAACAGAGAGCCTTTGAATCGATCTGCCTCAATAAAACAACTGCTTACCGCCTATATGCGATTCCCCTGCCTTGTGGGGGAGATGTCCGGCAGGACAGAGGGGGGTGTTCCACGACGGCTGCGACTATTCGCACTTGCTTTGATGACCGCCCTCCTCCCCCTCTCCGCCCACGCCGCCCCATCCAAAGCCGATGTCGAGGCGCAGTTCGAAAGCTGGGTGCAGAAGGACCTCTGGCCCGAAGCGAAGGCAGGCGGTATTTCCGAAAAGACCTTCCAGGCCGCCTTCTCCGGCATCACCCTGAACTGGAACCTGCCCGATCTCGCCCCGCCCGGCTTCCCGCCACCGAAGGAGCAGAAGCAGACGCAGGCTGAATTTTCCTCGCCCGGTCCCTATTTCAACGAGGATCACCTGAAGCGGCTTGCCGCAACGGGGCGCGGGTTTGCCGCGCAATATGGCTCGACGCTGAAACGGATCGAGAAGACCTATGGTGTGCCGGGCTCGATCGTGCTTGCCATCTGGGGCCGGGAGACGGGCTTCGGGGCGGCGAAGATCCCGAATTCGGCGGTCGAGGTGCTGGCGACCAAGGCCTTCATGTCGACCCGCAAGGAAATGTTCCGCACCGAGCTGGTGGCGGCACTGCATATTCTCGATGGCGGCGACGTCACGCCTGCCGATTTCAAGGGCTCGTCCGCCGGCGCGCTTGGCCAGCCGCAATTCATGCCGACGAGTTATCTGAAATATGCCGTCGATTTCGACGGTGACGGCCATCGCAACATCTGGACCTCGGTGCCGGACACGCTTGCCTCGATCGCCAACTTCCTGGTCAAGAAAGGCTGGCAGCGCGACCGCGACTGGGGCTTCGAAGTGTCGATACCCGAAGCGGTCTCCTGCGCCCAGGAAGGACCCGATCTGGCAAAGCCGCTTTCGCATTGGGCCTCACTCGGCATCGAGCGTATCTCCGGCAAGGGTTTTCCGTCGGCGGAGATGAAGGCTCAAGGGATGATGCTGGTTCCGGCCGGCCGCGACGGGCCGGAATTCATCGTCACGCCGAATTTCTACGTCATCAAGGAGTACAATAACTCCGACCTCTACGCGCTCTATATCGGCAATCTCGCCGACCGGATTGCCGCCAACGGCGGCGCCTTTGAGGGCAGATGGGGCGATGTCGGCAAGATGCTGCGCTCGGATGTCGCCGCCATGCAGAAGGCGCTGGAACGGCAGGGCTATGACGTCGGCGGCTCCGACGGATTGCCGGGCTACAAGACGCGGCGTTCGATCGGCCAGTGGCAGGCGAAGAACGGTATGAAGCCGACCTGCTTTCCCGAAGCCACGATGAAGGGCAAGCTGAAATAGGCGGCTTCAGAGTGTGCGCTTCATGCCCTCATGGCTCGCCACGAAGCCGAGCTTCTCTATAGAAGCGGATCGAGTCCTTCCGTGTCTTGTCCGTTGTCAGCTGTACGAGGCCGCAGCCGCGCGCGGCGCATTGGGCGACCGCCCATTCGATAAACTGGGGGCCGAGGCCCGAGCCGCGAATATCCTCAGCGACACGTACGCTTTCGATCTGGCCGCGCAACATGCCCATTCTGGAAAGACCCGGAACGAAGCTCAGCTGCAGGCAGCCAACAATCTCCTCGGCCGCGTCGATGGCGACCGCCAGCAGCTGATTGGCGTCCGCCTCGATCGCGGCAAAGGCCGAGAGATAACGTGCATCGACCGGGTCCGAAACGATCTCCCTGGTGCCGCCGAGATCGTCGTCGGCGAGCAGCCGGATGATGGCGGCGAGATCGGATCGGCGGGCGAGCCTGAAGTTATACATGGCTGATCTCTGCATATGGCCTCAATGATGCAGATCGATCGGCGCCTTGTGGAAGACGTCATCACCCGGCGGAATGGCCTGGCGTTCGATCATGCGGTGGACATGCAGCGGACCCTCACCGCGGTGAAGCGCACGGAGCCTATCGGTGTTTTCGGCATCGGCCTGCGTGCGCCGCTGGTTGTGCCTGATATATTCGACCCAGGTCGGCGTATGGTAGGTTTCCGTCCACAGCCCGGGATTTTCGAGATCACGCATCAGCGCCCAGTTGCGGGCGCCGTCGCGGATGCGGATACGCCGGCGTTCGCCCATCAGCACCATGAACTCGGCAAGATCGTCATCTCCGATCTCGTAATCGACCTGGATGACGATCGGGCCGCTGCGCGGCGTGATGTCGAGGCTCAAGGCCGGCTCGGTAAAGCGGTTCAGCGGATCGAGGTTGAGCGAGGCGAAGGCCGGCATGGAAAAACGCAGGCCGATGGCAATGCCGAGCAGCATGACGACGGATGACATCAGCAGCGCATCGGCGACACCATAACGATCGGCGGCAACACCCCACAACCAGCTGCCGCCGGCGATGCCGCCGAAGGTGACGGTCTGGTAGAGCGACAGGGCACGGCCGACCACCCAGCGCGGCGTCGACAGCTGGACGATGGTGTTGAAGAGCGACAGCGCCGAGACCCAACAGGCGCCGGAGACGAGCAGCCCCGCAGAGGTGAGGACGGCGCTCGGGCTGAAGGCGGCAATGACGGCACTCAACGCAAAGCCGGCAAAGGCCAGGCGAATGATCGTCTCGCTGGAAAACGCCTGGCGAATTCTCGCGCTCAGCACCGCGCCGCCGATTGCGCCGATGCCGAAGGCGCCGAGCATGAAGCCGTAGGTCAGCGGGCCGCCGGCAACCAGGTTGAGGGCGACGACCGGCAGCAGCGCCAGAATCGAACTCGCGCCGATGCCGAAGAGCAATCCCCTGACGAGAACTTTCTCGAGATTGGGCGACATCGAGACATAACGAAGGCCGGCGAAGATGGCGCTGCCGAGCGCCTCGCGCGGCAAAGTGGAGACCGGCGTACTCGGGCGCCAGCGCAGCAGAGCATAGATCAATGCAAGGTAACTTGCGGTGTTCACCGCGAAGGCCGCGGCGGCACCCGCTGCTGCGACGATGACGCCGCCGATCGCCGGGCCGACGCTGCGGGTGATGTTGAAACCCATGCTGTTCAGGGTGACGGCGCCCGGCAGATCGGCGCGCGGCACCATGTCGCCGACCGAGGCCTGCCAGGAGGGATTGTTGAGCGCGGTGCCGCAACCGATCAGGAAGGTAAAGAAGAGCAGCAGCCAGGGGGTTATCCAGCCGAGAAGGGCTGTCGCCGTCAGCAGGGCTGAGACCGTCAGCATCATGCACTGCGCCGTCAGCATCACCCGGCGGCGGTCGTAATTGTCGGCGAGCGCGCCCGATATCAGCGAAAACAGCATGATCGGCAGCGCGGTCGAAGTCTGCACCAGCGCCACCATATCCTCCGAGGCGGTTATCGTCGTCATCATCCAGGCGGCACCGACCGCCTGGATCAGGCCGCCGAAATTGGAGGACAGGCTGGCGAACCAGATGGTGCGGTAGGTATCGTGCCGCAAGGGCGCCAATGTCGAGGAAGTGTAGGCCACGATTTCTCCCGCTTTTGTTATTGCGCCGCATCGGCAATATATGCGCAAGACCGGCGCTGGCCATAGGCTGTTCGCCTCGGCGGACGCGAATTGGCGGAATCGGTCGCAGACCTTGCAATTTCGGAAAAACCCGACTATATGGCTCTCAAATTCTTGATCGCTTGATGAAGAGTGGGCCGCAAGGACCCGCTCTTTTTTATTAGCGCGATCCCTAAAAAGCATGAAATTGCGAGGAGCGCACCGCTTGTCGGACATGACAAACGCAGGCAACGAAGTCGAGCCGCGGCTGATTACCGAAACAGGGCTCGACCAGCGTCTTGCCGATATCATCGAACCCGTGCTCGTCGGACTGGGCTTCCGGCTTATCCGCGTCCGGATGCTGAACCAGAACGGCGCGACGATGCAGGTCATGGCCGAACGCAACGACGGCACGATGACGGTTCAGGACTGCGAAGAAGTCTCGATGGCGATTTCTCCTGTCCTCGATGTGGAAGATCCGATTGATAAAGAGTATCATCTCGAAGTGTCTTCGCCCGGCATCGACCGTCCGATGGTGCGGAAATCCGATTTCGTCCGCTGGCAGGGCCACCTTGTGAAATGCGAAACGTCGATCCTGATCGACAATCGCAAGCGCTTCCGCGGCAAGATCGTCGAAGCAGGCGTAGATGGTTTCACGCTCGAGCGTGACCAGGTCGCTTACGGGGAAGAGCAGAAGGTCACCATTCCCTTCACGGCGCTCAGCGATGCGAAGCTCATTCTGACCGACGACCTGATCCGCGACGCGTTGCGCGCCGACAAGCTGGCGAAAGCTGAGGCCGCCAACCAGAACGACGCGGGCGACCAGGAATAACCGATCAACAGACCGCTCCAGGGACGGGAACCCTGGAGTAAAGACGGAGAAACAAGACAATGGCAGTCAGTGCGAACCGGCTCGAACTTCTGCAGATCGCAGATGCAGTGGCGCGCGAAAAGGTCATCGACCGCGAGATCGTGCTGGCCGCAATGGCCGACGCTATCCAGAAGGCGGCACGCTCCCGTTACGGCACCGAGTCCAACATCCGGGCCGACATCAATCCGAAGACCGGCGAGATCCGTCTGCAGCGCCTGCTCGAAGTCGTCGACAAGGCCGAGGATTATTCGACGCAGATCCCGCTGGAGCTTGCCCGTGACCGCAACCCGGACGCCGCACTCGGCGATTTCATCGCCGATCCGCTGCCGCCGATGGATTTCGGCCGCATCGCCGCACAGTCCGCCAAGCAGGTGATCGTGCAGAAGGTGCGTGAAGCCGAGCGCGACCGCCAGTTCGACGAATTCAAGGATCGCACCGGCGAAATCGTCAACGGCACCGTCAAGCGTGTCGAATACGGCAATGTCATCGTCGATCTCGGCCGTGGCGAAGGCATCATCCGCCGCGACGAGATGATCCCGCGCGAAAACGTCCGTTACGGCGATCGCGTCCGTGCCTATGTCTATGACGTCCGTCGCGAACAGCGCGGCCCGCAGATCTTCCTGTCGCGCACGCATCCGCAGTTCATGGTGAAACTGTTCACCATGGAAGTGCCGGAGATCTACGACGGCATCATCCAGGTGAAGTCGGTCGCCCGCGATCCCGGTTCGCGCGCCAAGATCGCCGTGATCTCGAACGACAGCTCGATCGATCCGGTCGGCGCCTGCGTCGGTATGCGCGGTTCGCGCGTCCAGGCCGTCGTCGGCGAGCTCCAAGGCGAAAAGATCGACATCATTCCGTGGAGCCAGGATCCGGCGACCTTCGTCGTCAACGCCCTGCAGCCGGCCGAAGTCGCCAAGGTCGTTCTCGACGAGGATGCCGAGCGCATCGAAGTGGTCGTTCCCGACGAGCAGCTGTCGCTTGCGATCGGCCGCCGCGGCCAGAACGTCCGCCTCGCCTCGCAGCTGACCGGCTGGGACATCGACATCATGACGGAAGCCGAGGAATCGGAACGCCGTCAGAAGGAATTCAACGAGCGCACCAACCTGTTCATGGATTCGCTCGACGTCGACGAAATGGTCGGCCAGGTTCTGGCCTCCGAAGGCTTTGCCGCGGTTGAAGAACTGGCTTATGTCGATCTCGACGAAATCTCCTCGATCGACGGTTTCGACGAAGAAACGGCACAGGAAATCCAGCAGCGCGCCCGCGAATTCCTCGAGCGTCTCGAAGCCGAGATGGACGAGAAGCGCAAGGCGCTCGGCGTTCAGGACGAGCTGCGCGAAATCGACGGCATGACCGCCCAGATGATGGTGGCGCTCGGCGAAGACGGCATCAAGACGATCGAAGACTTTGCCGGTTGCGCCGCCGACGATCTCGTCGGCTGGACGGAACGCAAGAACGGCGAAACGAAGAAGTTCGAAGGCTTGTTCTCGAAGTTCGACGTCTCGCGCGTCGAGGCCGAGCAGATGATCGTCCAGGCTCGCCTTTCGGCCGGCTGGATCACGCAAGAGGATCTGGCGAAGGAGGCCGAAGAAGAGGTCACCGACGCTGAAGCCGAACAAGAAGCATGATGACCGCGCATGAGCCGGACGCTCTCCCTGACGAGGACGACGATCTTGCAGGTTATGACGTGAACGGACGCATGTGCATCGTGACGCGCGAAAGCGGATCGCCGGAAGAGCTGATCCGCTTCGTAGCCGCTCCCGATGGAACAGTCGTCGCCGACCTGAAGCGCGAGCTTCCGGGACGCGGATGCTGGGTGAAGATCGACCGGTCGCTGGTCGACAGGGCGGTGGCGAAGAAACTCTTCGCCCGCGCGCTGAAAATGGATGTGAAGGCGGCGGACGATCTCGGCGCGAGCCTCGACCGGCTGCTCGCGGCGCAGTTGATGCAGATGATGAACATGGCGCGCAAAGCCGGCCAGTTCGTCAGCGGATCCTCGAAAGTGGATGCCGCTGTCAGAAGCGGAGCAGCCCTTGCGGTGTTCCATGCAACCGATGCCGCCGACGACGGCGTGCGGAAAATCGACCAGGCCCGCAAGGCCTGGCACCTCGGAATGGAGACCGAGGAGGAGATACCTTCCTTCCGTCTCTTCTCGGAGAGCGAAATGGAAGGCCTGATGGGCCAGAATGCTTTTATCCATGCCGCAGTGCTTGCAGGGCAGGCGGGTGAAGGTGTAGTGAAGCGCGCAAAGATGCTCGAACAGTACCGTATTGGCGGTCAGTCCCGGGCAGCGGGCGGCGCTGGCCGGCAAAAACAATGAGGCGGTCACCGGCATCGGCCGGTCCAATTCTCATTGATCGACAGTATTTGAACGACAGGGTCTGATCTAGTCATCGCTCCCTGTCCGAAGGAACGGGAACGAATGACCGATAGTAACGACGACAAGACAATCAGCGTGACGGGCAAAAAGACGCTTACCCTGAAACCATCGGGGATGAGTCAGGGCACCGTTCGCCAGGATATGGGTCGAGGTCGCACCAAGGCGGTCGTTGTCGAGACCCGCAAGCGGCGCCCGATGCGCCCGGAAGACGAAAAGCCGATCACACCTATCGCTCCGGCGGCCCCCGTGCGTGCAGCCGAACCGGCGCCCGCACCCGTGCAGGCGCGCCCGCAGCAGCCGGCACCGGCACCGCGGGTTCAGCCGAGCAACAGCCAGGCGAACCAGCGTCCGCAGCAGTCCCACCAGACGCCGCGGCAGAACGATCGTCCGCGCCCGGTGGTGCTGAACCATCTGTCGCCGGAAGAGATGGACGCCCGCCGCCGCGCGCTTGCCGACGCCCAGGCGCGTGACGCCCAGGATGCGATCCGCCGCGCCGAGGAAGAAAAGCGCCGGGCCGCCGAAGAGGTTATCCGCAAGGCTGCCGAAGCCGAAGAAGCTGCCCGCCGGGCCGCCGAAGAGGCCATCCGGCAGGCTGAGGCACCGGCCGCCGTTGCCGAACCGGCAGCCGCAGCTCCGGCTCCGGCCGAAGCACGCTCCGACGCGCAGCGTCCGCAGCAACCCGCTTCGTCGGCACCTGCCGCTCGCCGGCCCGATGCGGCCGGAGCACCTTCTGCTGCCCGTCCGGCAGCGGGCGCTGCTGCCCCCGGCGCCGCTCGCGGCCGTCGCGACGAAAAGGAAGACGACGATCGTGGCGGCGCAGCGCGCGGCGGTCCTGTCCGTGGCCGCGTCGTTCGCCCGGAACCGGCAAAGCCGGTCACGACCCGTCCGAAGACCGATGAAGAGCGCCGCCGCGGCAAGCTGACGATCTCCACTGCCAACGTCGACGGCGAAGACAATGCCCGCGGCCGTTCGCTCTCGGCGATGCGCCGCCGGCAGGAGAAATTCCGCCGCGGCCAGATGCAGGAAACCCGCGAGAAGATCTCGCGCGAGGTGATTCTGCCCGAGACCATCACCATTCAGGAACTGTCGCAGCGCATGTCCGAACGCGCCGTCGACGTTATCAAGTACCTGATGAAGGAAGGCCAGATGATGAAGCCGGGCGACGTCATCGACGCCGACCTTGCCGAACTCATCGCCGGCGAATTCGGCCATACGGTCAGGCGCGTGTCGGAATCCGACGTCGAACTCGGCATCTTCAACGTGTCCGACGAGGATGGCGAACTGGTTTCGCGCCCGCCTGTCGTCACCATCATGGGCCATGTCGACCACGGCAAGACCTCGCTGCTCGACGCCATCCGCCATGCCAACGTGGTCTCCGGCGAAGCCGGCGGCATCACCCAGCATATCGGCGCCTACCAGGTGGAGCAGAGCGGTCAGAAGATCACCTTCATCGACACGCCCGGCCACGCCGCCTTCACGGCAATGCGTGCCCGCGGTGCGCAGGCGACCGACATCGCGATCCTGGTGGTTGCGGCCGACGACAGCGTGATGCCGCAGACGATCGAATCGATCAACCACGCCAAGGCGGCCGGTGTTCCGATCATCGTTGCGATCAACAAGGTCGACAAGCACGAGGCCGATCCGCAGAAGGTCCGCAACCAGCTGCTGCAGCACGAAGTCTTCGTGGAATCCATGGGCGGTGAAGTGCTCGACGTCGAAGTTTCGGCCAAGACCGGCAAGAACCTCGACAAGCTGCTCGAGGCGATCCTGCTGCAGGCGGAAATTCTCGATCTCAAGGCCAATCCGAACCGCACCGCGGAAGGCACCGTCATCGAAGCCCAACTCGACCGCGGCCGCGGTTCGGTCGCGACCGTGCTCGTCCAGAAGGGTACGCTGCGTCCGGGCCAGATCATCGTCGCCGGCGACGTCTGGGGCCGCGTGCGTGCGCTGGTCACCGACAAGGGCGACCATGTGAAGGAAGCGGGCCCGGCAACCCCGGTCGAGGTTCTCGGTCTCTCCGGCACGCCGCAGGCGGGCGACAAGTTCGCCGTCGTCGAAAGCGAAAGCCGCGCCCGCGAAATCTCGGAATATCGTCAGCGTCTTGCCCGCGACAAGGCGGCTGCCCGCCAGTCGGGACAGCGCGGCTCGCTGGAACAGATGATGATGCAGCGCCAGAGCGCCGGCATCAAGGAGTTCCCGCTTGTCATCAAGGGTGACGTGCAGGGTTCGATCGAAGCGATTGCCGGCGCACTGGAAAAGCTCGGCACCGACGAAGTCCGCGCCCGCATCGTCCATTCGGGCGCCGGCGGCATCACCGAGTCGGATATCTCGCTCGCCGAAGCTTCGAACGCCGCCATCATTGGCTTCAACGTTCGTGCAAATACCCAGGCACGCCAGTTCGCCGAGCGCGAAGGCATCGAAATCCGCTACTACAACATCATCTACGACCTGGTGGATGACGTGAAGGCAGCGATGTCGGGCCTGCTGTCTCCCGAACGGCGCGAGACCTTCATCGGCAATGCCGAAATCCTCGAGGTGTTCAACATCACCAAGGTCGGCAAGGTCGCAGGCTGCCGTGTCGTCGAAGGCAAGGTCGAACGTGGTGCGGGCGTCCGCCTCATCCGCAACGATGTCGTCGTTCACGAAGGCAAGCTCAAGACCCTCAAGCGCTTCAAGGACGAAGTCTCCGAAGTGCCGATGGGCCAGGAATGCGGCATGGCCTTCGAAAACTACGAGGATATGCGCGCCGGCGACGTCATCGAGTGCTTCCGCGTCGAGCATATCACGCGCACGCTCTAAACCGCTGCGCACGCTATCAGCTTTCCGAAAGCCATTCGCCAGCCGGCGGATGGCTTTCGGGCATCAGCCGCCTTGACCTTTTCGGCCAAAAGAGTCATGGACGCTCTCCTTTGACGGGTTCGATTCCCAGCCGCATCGGCAAATAGAGATAACAATGACCAGAGCAACTTCTTCCGCGCCTTCGCAGCGCATGCTGCGCGTTGGCGAACAGGTTCGCGCCGCAATCACCCAGGTGCTGCAGCGGGGCGAAGTGCGCGACGACGTGATCGAAGCGACCGTGATCTCGATCTCGGAAGTGCGCATGTCGCCCGACCTCAAGATCGCCACGGCTTACGTGACGCCGCTCGGCGTTTCCGACCACAGCATCGTCATCGGGGCCTTGAACCGTCATGCGAAATTTATCCGCGGCCGGCTCGGGCAGCAGCTTCGGCAGATGAAATACATGCCGGAGGTGCGCTTCCGCGACGATACCAGCTTCGACAACTACAAGAAGATCGACGAGCTCTTGCGCTCGCCCGAGGTGCGCCGCGACCTCGACGGCGATAATGACGAACAATAAACAGAAGAGACTGATGTCCAAACCACGCAAACCCAAAGGCCGGCCGATTTCCGGCTGGCTGATCCTCGACAAGCCGGTGGATTTCGGCTCGACGGAAGCCGTTTCCAAGATCAAGTGGCTCTACAAGGCGCAGAAGGCCGGTCATGCCGGCACGCTCGATCCGCTCGCCTCCGGCATGCTGCCGATCGCGCTCGGCGATGCGACGAAGACCGTTCCCTATGTGATGGACGGCCGCAAGGTCTATGAATTCACGGTCAGCTGGGGCGAGGAACGCGCGACGGACGATCTCGAGGGCGAAGTGACCGAAAGCTCGGACAAGCGCCCCAGCGAACAGCAGATCCGTGATATCCTGCCTGGATATATCGGCACCATCAGCCAGGTGCCGCCGCAATTTTCGGCGATCAAAATATCGGGTGAACGCGCCTATGATCTGGCGCGCGAAGGCGAGGTCGTCGAGATCCCCTCGCGCGAGGTCGATATCTTCCGCCTGACATTGCTTGCCTGCCCGGATGCCAATACCGCGCATTTCGAAGTGGAATGCGGCAAGGGAACCTATGTCAGGGCACTCGCGCGCGATTTCGGCCGTGAGCTCGGCTGCTACGGCCATGTGTCCGGGCTACGGCGCACCTTCGTCGCGCCTTTCGCGGAAGAGGCCATGGTGCCGCTCGCCAATCTCGTGGCGCTGGAGGCGATCGAAGATATGGACGAGCGGCTGGCAGCCCTCGATGCGCTGCTGATCGACACCTGCGAGGCGCTATCGGCCCTGCCCCATCTCGTCATCAACGACGACCAGGCGCACCGGCTGAAGATGGGCAACCCGATCCTTGTGCGCGGCCGCGATGCGCCGGTTGCCGAAAGCGAAGCCTATGCGACGGCCCGCGGCAGGCTGATTGCGATCGGCGAGATCGGCCAGGGCGAGTTTCGCCCCAAGCGCGTTTTCGGCTGAAGTATTTGTTCGTGACGGCGATTGTCAGCCGGCAGTGATGCGATATCTTCCTTTCGGGCGATTGCCACCTGAGGGGAAGAATATGCGCGTAAACGCTGTCGCGATACTGACGCTCTTTTCACTGTTCCTGACCGTTGCCGGCGCTCAATCCGCCGAGCGCTGGGCCGAGCTTCCGGCCTTTCCTTCGATGCCGGCGGCCAAGACAAGCGGCATGGCCGATGTGAACGACATCAAAATGTATTACGCCGAATATGGTGAAGGCGAGCCGATCCTTTTCATTCACGGCGGACTTGGAAATGCCGAGGTCTGGGGCAACCAGGTCGCCGATTTCGCGAGGGATCACCTGGTCATCGTTGCCGACAGCCGCGGCCATGGGCGGTCGACGCGCAGCCAGAAGCCCTTCGGCTACGACCTGATGACATCGGATTATGTCGCACTTCTCGACTATCTGAAGATCGACAAGGTGACGCTTGTGGGGTGGTCGGACGGCGGCATCATCGGCATCGAAATGGCGATGAAACATCCGGAAAAATTGACCCGGGTCATTGCCCAGGCCGCGAATGTCACCACGGACGGCGTCAAGCCCGACGTCATGGACAACACGACCTTCAACAACTACATCAACGTCGCCGGCGAGCAGTACCGGAAGCTTTCGCCGACGCCGAACGAGTACGACGCCTTCGTCAAGCAGATCTCCGAAATGTGGGCGACCCAGCCGGCCTGGACGGCCGCCGATCTTGCCAAGATCTCGGTGCCGGTCACGCTTGCCATCGGCGATCACGATGAAGCCGTCAAGCTCGACCATACGGAAATGATGGCAAAGCAGATTCCGGGCGCCAAACTCGTGATCCTGAAAGATGTGAGCCACTTCGCCATGCTGCAGGATCCTTCAGCCTATGACGGGATGATCCGGGGTGCCATGGCGGGTCGCTGAAGCCGCCGGGGACGACCCCTCTTTCCATCGATCCATATTTGGTTTATAGGCAGCGCCAGCATCGGGTACGCCCGTTTGCATTCACGGCCAAAGCTGGACGGCATCCCGGCTTTTGGCGACTTTTATCTCCTCTCTTAGAAAGGATCACCCGATGTCGATTACTGCTGAGCGCAAGGCTGCGCTGATCAAGGAATACGCAACCGCCGAAGGCGACACCGGTTCTCCTGAGGTTCAGGTCGCGATCCTGACCGAACGCATCAACAACCTGACCGAACACTTCAAGGACCACAAGAAGGATAATCATTCCCGCCGTGGCCTGCTGACGATGGTTTCGAGCCGCCGCTCGCTTCTTGATTATCTCAAGAAGAAGGATGAAGGCCGTTATTCCAAGCTGATCTCCAGCCTGGGTATCCGCCGCTAAGATTGTCCGGCGGGCGCTTTCCGAGCGCCCGCCGGATCCTGTTTCGGGACACGGTTCCCGATGAAATGTTCCAGCCGCGCCCTATTTTCCAAGCGGTGGAAAGATCGGCAGACCCGGATGGGCCGGTTCTGCCAAACCAACCGTTGACCTGTCATGGGGCAGGATTGCCGGATGCTTTCGGCCAAGGCTTGTCAGAGCTTTGGCCCAGTTTCCCGGGAACTGGGTTTCCTGGGGAAGCTGAGATAAAAGCCTCTCGTTGTCTTGCCCGTGATACGTCACATTGCTTGCGGTCGACTGTGCGCTGCGCCTTGATATCGGCGATGGCGCGTGCTCCCGCACTGAAGGACAAGTCATGTTTGATACACACACAGTCGAAATCGAGTGGGCCGGCCGCCCGCTGAAGCTCGAAACCGGCAAGATCGCCCGCCAGGCCGACGGCGCCGTTCTCGCCACCTACGGCGAAACCGTCGTTCTCGCCACCGTCGTTTCGGCCAAGGCGCCGAAGCCCGGCCAGGACTTCTTCCCGCTCACCGTCAACTACCAGGAAAAGACCTACGCAGCCGGCAAGATCCCCGGCGGCTATTTCAAGCGCGAGGGACGTCCGAGCGAGAACGAGACCCTCGTTTCCCGCCTGATCGACCGCCCGATCCGCCCGCTTTTCCCGGAAGGCTACAAGAACGACACGCAGGTCGTCGTTACCGTCATCCAGCACGACCTTGAAAACAACCCCGACATCCTGTCGATGGTTGCCACCTCGGCAGCGCTGACGCTCTCCGGCGTTCCCTTCATGGGCCCGGTCGGCGGTGCGCGCGTCGGCTACATCAACGGCGAATACGTTCTCAATCCGCATCTCGACGAGATGGACGAATCGAGCCTCGACCTCGTCGTCGCCGGCACCTACGACGCCGTGCTGATGGTTGAATCCGAAGCCAAGGAACTCAACGAAGAAGTCATGCTCGGCGCCGTCATGTTCGGCCACAAGGGCTTCCAGCCGGTTCTCGATGCGATCATCAAGCTCGCCGAAGTTGCCGCCAAGGAGCCGCGCGACTTCCAGCCGGAAGACTATTCCGCTCTCGAAACCGAGATGCTCGGCCTTGCCGAAGGTGAGCTTCGTCAGGCCTACAAGATCACCCAGAAGGCCGACCGCTACGCCGCCGTCGACGCCGTCAAGGCCAAGGTGAAGGCACACTTCCTGCCCGAGGAAGGCGAAGCCAAGTACACGGCTGAGGAAGTCGGCGCGATCTTCAAGCATCTGCAGGCGAAAATCGTCCGCTGGAACATCCTCGACACCAAGAGCCGCATCGACGGCCGCGACCTCGAAACCGTTCGTCCGATCGTTTCGGAAGTCGGCCTCCTGCCGCGCACCCATGGTTCGGCGCTGTTCACCCGCGGTGAAACGCAGGCGATCGTGGTTGCCACGCTCGGCACCGGCGAAGACGAGCAGTATGTCGACAGCCTGACGGGCATGTACAAGGAGCGCTTCCTGCTCCATTACAACTTCCCTCCCTACTCGGTTGGCGAGACCGGCCGCATGGGCTCCCCGGGCCGCCGTGAAATCGGCCACGGCAAGCTTGCATGGCGGGCAATCCGTCCGATGCTGCCGACGCCTGAGCAGTTCCCCTACACGCTGCGCGTCGTCTCCGAAATTACCGAGTCGAACGGCTCGTCCTCGATGGCGACCGTCTGCGGTACGTCGCTTGCTCTGATGGATGCCGGCGTTCCGCTGGCAAAGCCGGTTGCCGGTATCGCCATGGGCCTGATCCTGGAAGGCGATCGTTTCGCCGTCCTCTCCGACATTCTCGGTGACGAAGATCACCTCGGCGACATGGACTTCAAGGTTGCAGGTACTGCCGACGGCATCACCTCGCTGCAGATGGACATCAAGATCGCCGGCATCACCGAAGAGATCATGAAGGTCGCTCTCGGCCAGGCCCAGGGCGGTCGCGCCCACATTCTCGGCGAAATGGCCAAGGCCATCACCGAAAGCCGCGGCCAGCTCGGCGAATTCGCTCCGCGCATCGAAGTCATGAACATCCCGGTCGACAAGATCCGCGAAGTCATCGGCTCCGGCGGTAAGGTCATCCGCGAAATCGTCGAAAAGACCGGCGCGAAGATCAACATCGAGGACGACGGCACCGTCAAGATCGCCTCCTCCTCCGGCAAGGAAATCGAAGCGGCCCGCAAGTGGATCCACTCGATCGTCGCCGAGCCTGAAATCGGCCAGATCTACGAAGGCACGGTTGTCAAGACCGCCGACTTCGGCGCCTTCGTCAACTTCTTCGGCGCCCGCGACGGCCTCGTCCACATCTCGCAGCTCGCTTCCGAGCGTGTTGCCAAGACCCAGGACGTCGTCAAGGAAGGCGACAAGGTCTGGGTCAAGCTGCTCGGCTTCGACGAACGCGGCAAGGTTCGCCTGTCGATGAAGGTCGTCGACCAGGCCACCGGCCAGGAGATCCCGAACGAGAAGAAGAAGGAAGAAGCGGCCGAATAAGCCGCGTCTCCCAGATAGAAATCCGGGCGCGGGAATCTTCCGCGCCCTTTTTGTATCCCGGTTTTGCGCATGTCGTGGCCGCAAAACCGCTCACACATTTTTGCGCGACCTGCTTTTAACGAGACGAGACCCATGAGCCGCGAGACGCTGAAGACCCTGTTCCATCCCTTTGCCAGCGGCACAGTCCAGGCGCCCGGCGAGGGCGAGCGTGTGCTCTTCCTCGGCGCCGAGGCGGGCTTTGCGCTGCCCGACGATTTCGCCGCCTCGCTCAGCGCCGTCCAGGGCTTCCGGCCGCTCTACCGGCAGCTGCTGGCCCAGCGGATCGACGCCAAACCCGAGATCGACGGCGAGGACTACGATGCCGCCCTGGTGCTCTGCACCAAGCACAAGGGCGAGAACGAGGCCAATCTCGCCGCGGCCATCGCCCGCACGCGGATGGGCGGCCTGATCGTCGTTGCCGGCGCCAAGGAAGACGGCATTCAGCCGCTGCGCAAACGCCTGGAAGGCTTCGGCCTCGCCATCGACCATATGCCGAAATATCACGGCGTCGCCTTCTGGTTCGGCCGCCCTGCCGATGCCGGCGAGATCGTCTCCAAGCTGGCAAAGGCGCCGGTGCGCGTCGACGGCCGTTTCAATGCCACTGCCGGCATGTTCTCGCATGACCGGATCGATGCCGGGTCGGAACTGCTCGCCTCGCGCCTGCCGCAGGATTTTACCGGCGACGTGGCGGATTTCGGCGCCGGATGGGGTTATCTCTCCGTCGAGCTGGCACAGAGATCGCGCGGACTGA
The DNA here is from genome assembly GCF_000172795.2 of Rhizobium sp. CIAT894. Taxonomy (NCBI): domain Bacteria; kingdom Pseudomonadati; phylum Pseudomonadota; class Alphaproteobacteria; order Hyphomicrobiales; family Rhizobiaceae; genus Rhizobium; species Rhizobium sp. CIAT894. The sequence continues at coordinate 133,829 of NZ_CP020947.1, read as the reverse complement.
CCCGTCTCGACCTCTACGAGGCCGACCACGCGGCTCTTGAGGCTGCGAAGGATAATCTGGCGGAAAACTGCCCGAACGCGCCTGCGCGCTTCTTCTGGCACGATCTGGCAGGCGAGCCGGTCAAGGACAAATACGATCTCGTCATCATGAACCCGCCTTTCCATGAAGGACACGCCGCCGAGCCGGCGCTCGGCCAGACGCTGATCAAGACCGCCGCATCCGCTCTTCGCGGCGGCGGCCGACTGATGCTGGTCGCCAATCGCGGCCTGCCCTACGAGCCGGTTCTGTCGGCGAATTTCAAGGAAAGCGGCGAAACCTGCCGGAATGCCCGCTTCAAGGTACTGTGGGCGAAGAAGTAAGGCTCAGGCGGCTTCGATTTCCTTGCGGGCAGCACTCGCAAGGAAAGCCGAACGGGTCAGGCCACGCTCTTTAGCGGCCTTGTCGATCGCATCGAGCATGCCTTTGTCGAAAGTGACATTGGCTCGAACGGTGCGTGTCGTATCCTCGATAAAGGGAATACGCGTGAGAAAGGCACCGCCGGCCAGTTGCTCGCGGATATCCTGCCGAGAACTGATCTCATCATATGAGGAAGGCGTCGGCAGGGTTTCATCTTCCGCCCAGAGGCGCAGCGCTTCGATGGCGTTCGCAGTCAGGTCTTCTTCCTCATCGGCAGCGGAGAATACCGCCGGTAGATCCGGAAAGCTGATGCCGAAAGCGCTGTCCATGTCCTTGTGCACGAGAGCGATGAAATACTTCATGGTTTGTCACTCACATTCCATCCGGCTTGTTTTGCGATCGCAAGCGCGGTGCCGATCGGCAGATCTTTCTTCGGATGCGGAACAATGATGCTCTGACCGCCCCGCCGAAGCTTATGGTGCGAGCCTTTGATGGAAACCACTTCGAAGCCTTCTCGCTTCAGCCTGGCGATAATCCTCTGACTGTTTCGCTCCGCTGAGCGCCTCAAATCTCTTTTTTGGTATAATTCATCCCGACAAAAACAACAAGGCCGTGCGCACTATTGTGCGCACGGCCCAGATTCAGCAGTGCGATAGCCTTTACTCCACGTCCGCCCCGCGCAGCGTTTCCAGGATGGGCATGGAAGTGACGTTGAAACCCGCGTCGACGAAGTGGATTTCGCCGGTGACGCCGGCTGAAAGGTCGGAGAGCAGGTAGAGCGCCGAATTGCCGACCTGATCGATGGTCACGGTCTTGCGCAGCGGCGCATTGCGCTGGTTCCAGGAGAGGATGGCGCGCGCATCCGAGATGCCGGCGCCGGCAAGCGTGCGGATCGGGCCGGCTGAGATGGCGTTGACGCGAATGCCGCGCGGACCGTAATCGGCGGCGAGATAACGCACCGAAGCCTCGAGCGCTGCCTTGGCGACGCCCATGACGTTGTAATTCGGGATAACGCGCGTCGAACCATTATAGGTCAGCGTCAGCATCGCACCGCCGTCTTCCATCAACGGCGCGCAACGCTTGGCGATCTCGGTGAAGGAGAAACAGGAAATAACCATGGTGCGGCTGAAATTTTCCCGCGTGGTGTCGGCGTAGAGGCCCTTCAGCTCGTTCTTGTCGGAAAAACCGATGGCGTGGACGATGAAATCCAGCTTGCCCCAGCGCTGCTCGATCGCATCGACCAAGGCATCGACCGAAGCGACGTCTTCGACATCGCAGGGCAGCACGAAATCCGAGCCGACTTCGGCAGCCAGCGGCTTGACACGCTTGCCGAGCGCGTCGCCCTGATAGGTGAAGGCGAGTTCCGCACCCTGTGCGGCGAGAGCTTTTGAAATCCCCCAGGCGATCGAGTGGTTGTTGGCGACGCCCATGATGAGGCCGCGCTTACCCTGCATGATTCCCGTCATTTTGTTATCCGTTATAACGCTGGAAGACCAGCGTGGCGTTTGTCCCGCCGAAGCCGAAGGAGTTGGAGAGGGCGATATCGATCTTCGCATCGTCGATACGCTTGCGCACGATCGGCACGCCTTCGAATTCGGGATCGAGCTCGGAAATGTGAGCGCTTTCGCCGATAAAGCCTTGCTGCATCATCAGCAGCGAATAGATCGATTCCTGCACGCCGGCAGCACCCAGCGAATGGCCGGTCAGCGACTTGGTCGACTGGATATGCGGGATTTTCGAGCCGAATACCTCGCGGATGGCGCCGATTTCCTTGCTGTCGCCAACCGGCGTCGAGGTGCCGTGGGTGTTGATGTAGTCGACATCGCCTTTGACTGATGCGAGCGCCTGGCGCATGCAGCGGATGGCGCCTTCGCCCGAGGGGGCGACCATGTCGTAACCATCCGAGGTTGCACCGTAGCCGACGATCTCGGCGTAGATCTTGGCGCCGCGGGCCTTGGCGTGCTCCAGTTCCTCGAGCACCAGCACGCCGGCGCCGCCGGCGATGACGAAACCGTCGCGGTTGGCGTCATAGGCGCGCGAGGCGGTATCGGGCGTGTCGTTGTACTTGGAGGACATGGCGCCCATGGCGTCGAAGAGGTTGGACATCGTCCAGTCGAGATCCTCATGGCCGCCGGCAAACATCACGTCCTGCTTGCCCCACTGGATCATCTCGGCAGCGTTGCCGATGCAATGGGCCGATGTCGAGCAGGCAGACGAGATCGAATAATTGACGCCGTGGATCTTGAACCAGGTGGCGAGTGTGGCCGATGCGGTCGAAGACATCGCCTTCGGCACGGCGAAAGGGCCGATGCGCTTCGGGCTGTTATTCTTCATGGTGATCTCGGCCGCCTCGATCAGGGTGCGGGTCGACGGACCGCCGGAGCCCATGATGATGCCGGCGCGCTCATTCTGCGCGTAGTCCTTCTCTTCCAGGCCAGAATCGGCGAGCGCCTGCTTCATGGCCACATGGTTCCAGGCGCCGCCCTGCGACAGGAAGCGCATGGCGCGGCGATCGACCAGTTCGGCCAGCTCCGCCGCACCGAGCTTGGGGCTGCCCCAAACCTGGCACTTGAAGCCGTGCTCGGCGAAATCGCTGGAGAAGGAAATACCCGACTTTGCCTGGCGCAACGACTCGGTGACTTCGGCGGCGTCGTTCCCGATCGAGGACACGATACCCAGACCCGTGACAACTACCCGTCTCATCTGATCAAACCTTTTTTGTTTCGTGAACCGCCTGAAATGCGGTTTCAGGCCGTCTTGTCTTTCGAGAGACCGACGCGAAGGTCGGCCGCCTGATATATGGTCTCGCCGTCCGCCTTCAGCCAGCCGTCGGCGGTGCCGAGGACCAGGCGGCCGCGCATGACACGCTTGAAGTCGATGCCATATTCGATCAGCTTCGTATGCGGCTTGACCATGCCCTTGAATTTCACTTCGCCGGTTGAAAGCGCCATGCCGCGACCTTCCTCGCCGAGCCAGCCGAGGAAGAACCCGGTCAGCTGCCACATGCCGTCAAGGCCGAGGCAACCCGGCATGATCGGATTGCCTTCGAAATGGCAGGGGAAATACCAGTCGTCGGGACGTACGTCGTATTCGGCCCTGAGGTAGCCCTTGTCGAAGGCGCCGCCGGTTTCGGAAATATCGGTGATACGGTGAACCATCAGCATGGGCGGCAGGGGAAGCTGCGCATTGCCGGGGCCGAACAGCTCGCCATGTGCGCAGGCAATGAGTTCGTCGTACGAGAAGCTGGACTGTCTGGTCGTCATAAAGTTTCTTTTTCCCCCCGCGTGAAGCCGATGGATGTCAACATTTAGTCCAAGTTCCTCAGAAAATGAAGCACGAGCAAGGCGGCTTCCTTCATCGTCCCGGACCAGGCTTACGCCATTATTTGGTGGTCGAATACAGGAAGGCCAGGGCCGCGACCAGACCTATTTACGCCAAAAGCCCGTTTTTGCCGGGTTTATCAGGCTCTTGTCCCCATTGAACTATTGAAAGGCTCCGATGCAAAAGTTATACCGCTTGAAGAAACATGATTGCTTTATGCAGGAATAACCGGAGTTGGTCTTGATGACGGGTGCACTCCCGATCGCAATAGAGGTAAGGCTGCGCGGCGCGGGCCTGCGCCCCACCCGCCAGCGCGTCGCGCTCGGCGACCTCCTGTTTGCCAAGGGCGACCGGCATTTGACCGTCGAAGAACTGCACGAAGAGGCGGTTGCCGCCGGCGTGCCGGTTTCGCTGGCAACCGTCTACAACACGCTGCACCAGTTCACCGAAGCCGGCCTCATCCGCGTTCTCGCCGTCGAGAGCGCCAGGACCTATTTCGACACCAATGTTTCCGATCATCACCATTTCTTCGTCGAAGGTCAGAACGAGGTGCTCGACATTCCCGTCAGCAACCTGACGATCGGCAATCTGCCCGAACCGCCTGAGGGCATGGAGATCGCCCATGTCGACGTGGTGATCCGCCTGCGGGCAAAGCAGGGCTGACGCCCTCGAGCGCCTTCACATGACATCGTCGGGGTGCCGACCGGGCTTGTGTCTGTAAGTCGGAAAGGTCCAGCCGAACCATAGGGCTCCGCCGCGCACCGCAAAGGCTGCGGCGACGCCGCAGGCAGACGCCAGATAGAGCTGCATTCCGAGCGCATTGGCGAGCGTGAACACACCGGCGCCGATGAGGGCCGCAGTCACGTAGATTTCCGGCCGCAAGAGCACCGAAGGTTCGTTTGCCATCAGATCGCGCAGAATGCCGCCGAAGGTTGCCGTCAGCGTACCGGTCACGATCGCGATCGTCGGCGAACCGGTGGCGGCAAGGCCCTTGGCGGCGCCGAGCACGCAATAGGCGGCAAGGCCGATCGCATCCAGCCAGATCAGCAGGCGATAGCGCGATTCCAGCAGGTGGGCGGTGAAGAAGACGATGACGCCCACGATGCAGCAGACGAGGATATAGGCAGGGTTCAGCACCCAGAAGACCGGCACGCGGCCGAGCACGATATCGCGCACGGTGCCGCCGCCCGTTCCCGTCACCATGGCGAAAAACAGAAAACCGATCAGATCCAGCTGCTTGCGCGAGGCGGCAAGCGCGCCTGTGGCGGCAAACAGCGCAATGCCGGCATAATCGAGATAGACGAGCAAAGACATGCGAGCCCCGGAACCGCGGAATGTTTCACCAAAAACCACGGCGGCAAGCGCGGCGCAAGGCGGTACAGCCATAAAGCCGATGTCTTTATTCGATGCATGTCGTCACCCCAAACCGCTGCGCACTTCCGGGCGACATGCATCAGGCTGCAGAGCCTTTGTCCAAAAGAGGAAAGCCGTGAAAACGCTGGTGCTCGCCGTTCTGAACATTCTCCTGCTGGTTATCATGCCGGCTGTGGCCTTCGGCCAGCAATCGCTGATCTCCGATCCGGAGATCTACGAGAAGAAACATTTCCAGGAGCAGTGCAAGACGGCCGAATTCGCCGATGGCTTCGTCACCCGCCAGGATATCAACAATGACGGCCTGATCGATGCGGTGGTCAATGAGGGCCAACTGACCTGCGACGGGCAGAAGGGGCCGCAGTGCAATGACGACGGCTGCACCTATAATTTCTACCTGCAGGTCGCCGAAGGCGGTTATTTCATGATCGCGACGGCGCAGATCTACGGCTACGACTTCGTCCAGCGCTTCGGCAACATGGTGCTGGCGATGAAGATGCATCCACGTTTCTGCGACCGCACCGAAGGTGATCCCTGCATCGTCACAGCCCGTGTGCGCGGCACGAAATTCGTCACCATCTCGAAGAAATAGATCCCAAATTCAATGTGATCTAGCGCGGATAGAGCTCCGACGTCCGGCCGGCGAGATAATAGCCGACCAGGCCATACCATTCGCGGATGGCGGTCGCCATGTTCTGCGCATTGAGGTTCGGCTGGGTGAAATCCAACCCCGGCCTCACCGCACCATCGGTGCGATAATCGGTCGGCCAGGGCACGGTATCGATGCCGAGCTTGCGGAAAATGCCGACGGAGCGCGGCATGTGAAAGCCCGAGGTGATCAGCAGGCAATGGGACAACCCCTGGCTTGCCAGGAATTCCTTGGTATTGACGGCATTTTCGAAGGTGGTACGCGACTGCGTCTCCTCGATCAGGCGATCCTTGCCGATGCCGAAGAGAGGGAAGAAGCGCTCGGATGCCGCTGCATCGCCCTCGTAGACGCCCGAGAGGGAACCGTCGCCACCCGACACAAGGATGCGTGACTGCGGAAATTTCTGGGCGAGCCGCAGGGCTTCGACGAAGCGGTCGGCCGCGGCGTTGAATTCAATACCGTGGCGCGCCGTGTTCACCTCGTTTTCGAAAGCGCCGCCGAGCACGATCATGCATTGCAGATTTTCCGGATCGGCGGCGGGTTTTGTGAAGCGCTGCTCGAGACCCTGCATCAGCAGATTGCCGGCCGTGGTGTAGAGCGTGATGAACAGGATGAGGGCGGAACCGGCCGCGCCGAGAATGCTCAAGGTCCGCCAGCGCAGAAGGCCGGCAATGAGGGCAAGGAAGACGAGGAAGAATGCCAGCGACAGCGGCTGAGCGAAAATCCAGACAAGCTTCGAAATGACGAACAAGACCTGCTCCTTGGGGATTGGCGGCGGTCCTTCCTATCCGATTCGACGATGACAGGAATGCGACGGTTTCATTTGGTGCGGGCGACGACGTGCCGGTTCGGTGCGATCTTCTGGTTGAAGCGCCGCTGCAGCGGCCGCGGGATGAACATCGCGGCGAGCGCCAGCACCATGGCAAAAAGGGAGACCAGCCACAGCGCATAGGCTCCGGTCAGTCGCGTCAGCACGGCGCCGACGACGGCGCCGAGCACCATGCCGCCCCAGGGCACGATCTGGATCGTCCATTCGACACGGCGGTCGCCGATGATCCAGCGGCCGATGCCGCGGCCGAAGCGCGACAGGGCGCCGGTGACATACGTCAGCCCGATCGGCAGGCCCTCGATATGCTCGACGGCGGCGTTCACCATGCCCATGGAAAAAACGATCAGATAAAACCGGACGAATAACATGTCCTGCGCCGTCATCACCGAGGCGAGCGCCAGGACGAGGCCGACGCAGCCGAGCACGACGAAAATGCGCCGTTGCGAAACATGGGCGATGACGATGCCGGCCGCATTGCCGAGCACAAAAACGATGATGGCCGAGATCAGCACCGCCGCATGATGAAGATTGCCCTCGCTCAGGGCGAGGGCCGCCCGCGTCGTATTCCCCGTCATGAAGGACACGAAATCGCCGGTCAGCAGCAGCCCGGTCGCATCGGTCATGCCGGCGAGAAATGCGATCGCGCCGACGAGGCCAACCCCTGTCAGGGTTCGTCGGGTCCGAATGAGGCGGCGGCGTCTTGCTCTGGTCATGGGCGAGGTCCTGGAGGCGAATCGCTGGGATTGCAGCAACGAGGATAATTCGTTTCATTGAGGAATTGGCAAAGGCGATTGGAAGGGATGGGGTGCGGCCTGTGCTTCGGAAGAGATGTGAAGAGAACGAGGCGCGTCGGCGGGTGTGGGGGCAAGCCTGCCGGAGTTGACTGCACGACTTAACTGAGTGGCTTTCGGCACCGCAGCAGCCAGCACTTAATCGGAATCGGTCATCCCACCCGCCGAGCGACCGGTATCCGGGTTCGGCTGGACCAGTCTCTTGCCGGCGAAAGCTCTGCCTGAATGCGATTTCAGGTATTTTTCGAATTCAAGGGCTTTGTGCTTGTCGGGGAAGGCGCAATACCAGAGCAAATTCCATGGTGCGAATTTGGCAGTGTGGTTGGATTTGCGTGTATTGTGAGCAGTAAGCCGCTGTTTCAGGTCGGCGGTAGAGCCGGTGTATTCCTGATCGGGAAAATCGACGCTGCGGAGAATATAGACGTACCACATCAGCGCTTCAGCCCGTCGTCGCCCTTCGGGCTATGCCGGGCACTGCTTCGGCCTAACGGTTTCTCGCGGCTGCGCCACGCGAAGCCCGTAAGGGCGAAGCGTGGTGGAGCTAAGCGGGAGACAACCTCGCCCAATAAATTTTTATTTTCTGTCAAATAGTTATTGAAAATCAATTAACTGTGGGACTACATATGGGTACTTTCTTGGGTACTCGGAGGCTTTCTTGTCCCTCTCATCCGACCGCAAATATCTAGAGCTTCACGGGAACCAGTGGCGCGTGGTCGTCAATGTCCCGAGGAAGCTTCATGCGAAAATTGGCACGAAGCTAAAGAAAGCGCTCGGGACAGATAGCCTTAAAGAGGCAAACCGGCTCAAGTGGGATGCACTGGCAGAACTCAAGGCGACCATTGCACACGCAGAAGATCCGTCGCTCTCACTGGAGGCCGCGCGAGCCGTAAGCCGTGAACAGGCCATACAGCAGGCTATTAAATTTGCAGAGCAGCGGAGAGCCGCTTTTGATCCGGCGCGGCGAGATGTAATTGATGAAGAGATCGATTGGCAGGCAGAGTCTCTCGCAGGTCGCCCCCTCGCGGTTGATGAGCGTGGGCATGATGTCTTCGATCCGGAACGTTTGCGACTCGCTACCGACTTTTCGCAATTGGCGCGAGGAGAAAAGACACCGGTCGACCTCCATCATGAGAAGTTCCTTTCGATGTCGCACGTGAAGGCTCGCACCCTGGCGGACGATAGGCGAGCGATGAACCTCTTGAAGGAGTGGTGCAGCCGCGCTGGTGTGCCGCCCTATCTACAGGCTATCACCAAAAAGGAGGCCGTTCGGTTCTGTGACGAACTTCCGAACGTCACCGCCAATCTGACCCCCGTCACTCTCAACAAATACGTAAGCCGCCTTTCAGTTTATTGGACTTGGCTGGAGAACAGGCATGAGGTCGAATCCAATATCTGGAAGGGCCGCCGACTGCGTGAACCCCAACAGACAACTGACCAGAAGGAACGCCCCTTCACCGACGATGAGGTCCGGGTTTTGCTCCAAGGTCCTGCTGAGCCAGAAATGGACGACCTTATGAGGGTTGCAGCCCTATCCGGTGCCCGGTTGGATGCCATCGTGTGCCTCAAGGCAAAGGACTGCCGTGACGACGGGGTTTTCGTGTTCAAGCCCCAGAAGAAAGAACCGGGGCCGCGCCTCTGCCCCATCCACCCTGACCTAATCGAGATCGTTGAGCGGAGGAAAAAGGGGAAGCAGCCTGAGGATGACATTTTCCCTGAGTGGCCTGGCGTGAAGAAAGCGGATTCGCTGCGTGAGCGCTCCTTCAAGACCTCCAACGAGTTCACCGAATATCGCCGTAGTGTCGGCGTGGAGGACAGGCGCGAGGGCAAGCGCAGGGGTCTAGTAAACTTTCACAGCTTCCGACGCTGGTTCATCACCAAAGCTGAGCAGGCGGGGCAGCCTGAGAGCACCATAGCGGTTGTGGTCGGGCACAAGCGGCAAGGGATGACCTTTGGGGTTTACTCTGGAGGGCCGCTCCTTGAACAGGCACGCGAATGTGTCCAATCGGTGAAGCTTCCTGTGCTGCGCGATGGCGCTGCCGCATGCGACAGTCTCTCGCAGGCTAATGCCCAGAAATTCAGCTAGAAAGCTCTAAGATTGGTGCCTTCAGGAAGGTCTCCCTCCCTTTGTAGCAGCAGACATTGGAGCGCTGTGAAAGCGGGAACGAAGGCTTCTTCGAAGGAAAATGCATGCCAGTCGATGTTTTCCCGAGCCCCAAGTCGATCTTGATGCAGCTTGTCCCTGACGCTCTTAACGCGATCGAGGCCGGCTTCAAGTGAGAATTGTCCTTCAGGATCAAAAGTGGAAATCAGCGGTGGCTTCCATTCCTCGAAGCCGACCCGATTTGCTGCTGAACCATCAAAGCCATTTTCACGCAGCCAGAGTGCCGATCCGATTCCCTCAAACACGGAAAAAGCCCCGACACAGAATTCGAAACTCATTATATGCATATAAGGCTCGAATAGGACAGACGGGCCTGGACCACGGCGCGCATGAGGAACAATTAGCGCAGCCTTTAATTCCAAGCCCACTAGGACGTGCTTCAGATTTGAGATCAGCCGTCGTTGAACTTCGACCTCTAGTCCTTCGGGCAAAGACCGACGGACCCAGCGTTCCCACTGCGAAGAAGTGGATATATTGACATAGCCTTCAGGCTCTTCAGGCAGTGACGTTATATAAAACATTTCATCATCCTAAATGAATGCCAAGCGCTAGCTTGCGGTGTAGCACCCGGTGGCAATTCGCGCATAAGCACTTTAGGTCTTCCATACTGGTTTTGTGTCCAGGCTGCATGTTCGCAATGTGAGTTCCGTGGTGATGAACCTCGATGCACGCAGCCCCTGCAGTGCCATATCGCTCAACAGGATCAAGCTTACAATCCTCACAGAAAAGCCGCTTATGCTCTGCAATGAAGGCGTCCCGCTTTTCTTTTGCCAAACCGGCGGCTCTTTCACGCTGCAGGTGCGAGACGATTTTCGGGTTACCCTCGATCCAACTGCGCTCTTCTTCTGTCGGCGCAAAACCAACCAGCTCTGATTCGACCTTCTTGGGGTCAGGCTTGGGGCGGGCAACGCCCTCCTTTTTCGGCGTGATCCAGAGGCCAGCTTCTTCGAGCAACTCGAAGCAGATTTGACCCCATCCCGCGCTAAAGTGGCCAGGATAAGCCTCTATTCCAAGCGCTTCCTCAAGGGCCAGACCGAACACCTTTTTGGGCGCAAGTGGAGTGCCTGTTTCGGTGAAAGCATCATAGTCGCGAGACGGGGCGAAGTTTGGAGCGTCGTCGCCGTTGAGGAGCCTCTGGACAGCACTTTGGATGTGAGTCGTCGTAACCTTTCTTAAATCGCGGGCAGACAGGCGGACAATCTCGTTTGCCACTGCCACCGCTCCAATCGCGACCCGCAACTCGACGGGGCTAACGCCCGGTGCCGTGATTAATAGCCTTCGATACGCACCGCCGGCTTCGGCAATTGCATCAAAACGCTCTTGAACTGTGGCCTTACGATCAAAGAAATGTTGCCGCGAAGACAGCGGGAGGTTCTGTTTAGCAATGCCATCGAAAAATATATTGTAATCAATCCCAGCATTGTCCAGCCGAGATATCATCAATTCAAGCGCCACCCGGTAATCAACGTTTCGGATGGTTCGGCCTCTACTGTGGAGGCTGATTCCCCGCTCGTCCATCGTGATACTAGCTTGGACCCGCGCGCCATTATCGTTGATGAGAATCACTTGGTCAGACATAATGCGAGGTTGAACAGCAACAGCGCTAATTGTCTAGTTGCTGAAGGCGCAAAGCGGCTTTCTTCAATCATGGACGCCCTCTACTTTCAGCAGCCACAAGGGGTCCGGAATAATCGGTGCGCCTGTTTACATTAAACTCCCAATGAGTTCTAAAAGCCTTTTGGCAACAACCTCAAGACCAGTACCGAGCGCCTCTTCGGCCTTCTTTTTGGCCGTCTTCTGGGCAACCTCTTTGGCGATGCCAGCAGCCTTCTTTAAGAGCCCAGGCTCGACCATCGGAGCCCTTAACACAGCAAGCGTAGTTTCCAAGATGGCAATGAGCTGCGCCCGCTCGATGGCGGTCAAGGCGGCCTGATCTTCAGGCAGGTTTGTGGCCTTGGCTAGAAACACAGCTTCGTCAAGCAGTTCGGAGACATCAGCGATAATCACCTTGGCGCGTGATCCACGCTTCAAATAGACCCACTGTTCTGCCCAAACCTGAATTGGCGGGGGTGGATGTGCCTCGGCAAGCTCTTGAATCAGAAGATCCTGGTTCGCCGGATGCTCTGGAGAAGGTTTGCCACCGCCGTGCTCGCTTTCCAACGTTCGAAGGTAGCTGCGAGCCCTGCCCAGCGCGGCTATCATTACGGGGGCTCTGAGCTTCGCGTCAAAGTTCTTCAGTTTGTTCGCCACTGAGGGATTGATCCCGAGGCTATGGAGAACGCCATTCATCTCGAGTTCCATAAAGACAGAGACCGCCTCTGGAATATATGTCATGGGCATGTACTTCTGGTGGAGGGTTGCAGCTTTCAGCCTGCTTAGGCTTCGCTCAATGCCGTCCAGCATCTCGTGGATTTCTTCGAGGGAGAAGCCGGGGTCAGTCAATCTGTTACCATAATGGCTCGGGTTGTGGTTCTTGGGAGCGTGACATACTGAGGTTGAGCCTGCAAGCTCGCGGAAGAAAGCCGTCCATTCTCTGACCCCATCACCTCCACCGACAGCCGCCTAGTGGAATGATCTTTTGGTCTCCCGTTAGCGAACGCAAAGTATAGCTTTGAGGCATTGGAACGGTAATGGGTCGCCTATCATCATCTCTTCCCCAAGGCAGCACGGGAAGGAAGCATGAGCCCCCCATGTTGGTCACTTTGAGATACAGCCCCCAGGTTCCCCTAAGCAGCTTGAAGCCGCCATTGAGCTGAAGGTGATGATGGGGTCTACCGCAATGAGGCCAATCACCCCAAGGCAGCCCTAGAGCACCATAGTGGGGAGTTATTTGGCGCAGGCTTTTGGACTGGCTTTTCGACAACTGGAAGCGGACGACCCGCCTTTGCGGCGCTGACACTTCGCATTGTTTCGACGGCCAACTCCTTCTGGCTTGCCGGCACCATGATACCATCGTGCATTGGCAATGCGGCCACGCCGTTTGAGGCAAGCTCCAACAAGATGCTAACCAGGATTTCGCTTTCCAGCGCCATCATCTCAAAGCCAACGTTGGTATCAAAAAGCGGTATGATGGCCGGATGGAACTGTGATGCTGCCGCCTTAAAGCGCGCCATGTTCCATTCGTCAGGCAAAGCCCCCTTGCCGCCGTTGGGCAGCCGCCGAGCCTCCTTGTTCCGAAAGAACAATGAGACCATTAGCGGCTTGACCTCCTTCCGGTGCTCCTCCAATCCGGGAATCGCGTATAGGTCGCCGCTCGGCGGCTCGGCCCCTTGGCGACAATAGGCGAGCTGGATGAACATCGCTGCAAAATCGAGGTCAACAACTTGCTCCCCACCAATCGTCAGCAAATGCCGCTGGTCCTTCGGCAAGTCCTCCCAAAAGCCGCCATAAAGCCTGCCATGGCCATTGAAGGTGTGGGCGTCTTCGGGCGTTTCAATTCGAAACTTCCGTACGAGCTGGATAGGGCCGCATCCACGATTGTCCAGGCGAATATCAGCACCATTAAGGACCCTGTTGATTTCCGCCATCTGGGCGCGCCTCGCGTCCGCGTCCTCGCAATCCGCATAGTCAACCGGCGTCTTGCCGCCGCTTCTTCTGCTCCCCGCCCACAGTTCGATTGTCTCCCGGCCTTCGAGGTGATGGAGATCGGCAATCGACACGCCACGCTCGGCAACAAGCTTTAGGAAATAGGGTGTCGGGGCAACGATCGTCCGCCGCTCCTTAAAGATAGCCTTCTCGACTGCAACGAGGCCCGCGTGTCTCGCCTCGTCAATCACCAGCCTCAAGACATCAGCACTGAAGTCTTTCCGGTCGTATCGGGTGAGCCTCCCATTGCCGAGCGGCACCGCCAAGCCGACATACCTAGATGGGCTGAGCGCAGCCTTCATAACGTTAGCCACGAGTGTCTTCAAGGAGAGCTTACGACGCTCCTCTGCGTCGGCCCTCGGCTTCCTTCCTTCGGTGATGATCGGGCGCGGAAGCTCTTCAAACAACCGGTCAGCCAATCCGGTAAAACCATCACTACGGGCGGTCAGCCACGGGTCATAATGCAGGACATGAGGCATCGCCTTTTCGTCCGCTTGTCGTTTCGGATGCAAGTTGGCTCCAACATGTGCGTCCCCACCTCCGCCAGGTGATCAGACGGTGGTGAGGACTTTGTTGTTGATCAGGACGCCGTAGCGATGGGCCGATGAGATGGATGGGGTCCGAAGTGCTGGGTTCGCATTGCGATGACCTCGGGCACGGCTGCAGGGGCTAGCTCATCGCATGCCTTCTCCAACGTCTCTCCGATCTTCCTCAGGACATGCCCCGATGAGCGAGGGTAGGCGTGAAGTTCGGCCTGCCGGGTGCCGCCTGTTCGCGGGTCCCAAACGTCCCACTTGCGGTGCGTGCCGCTAGCGAGCCTATGGATGGCCTTTGCTGCTTGCACAATGCGGAACTCTCGGGTGCGATGACTGCCGTAATCATCCTCAATGAGAGCCGCAACGCCGAGATAGATGGCGATGATCCTCCGCGTTGGAATGTTCGCTGCCCGCAGACGCGCAAAGGCGACCCGCGCGCGATACTCGGCAGATTGGCCACGCAGATTTGTTGCCGGGGCCGCAGGTCCAGCGCCAGCCAATAGGTGCTCTAGCTGCCAGTATGCCGCCTGATAGGCTGGGTCCTGCCGGTGGTTTTTTATCCAAAGGTTGGCGCTATCGACATAGGCCCGCAGTTCGGATGCTTTGTAGGTCGTGTGCCAATGAGAGCCGTGCCGAGACTTGTGTTGGACGTGGTAACGACAGTGGTAGCGAGCCAGGCCGGACCCATCGGATACTTCTGCCGGTCGGCTGCATCCTGGGACCGCGCATCGACATTCCGCTGTCATATGGCCGCTTCTGTGTATTTTATTCACCGGCGCCCCCGCTACTCAAAGCACTTTTGCGGGCTTCAGCTTTTGCCAAATCTTCGACCTGCCTCAGTATTTGCCCTTCCTTGTCAACAGGCTTCCGAAATGTAGTCGGGAAGTGAGTCGCCATCACGCTATCTTCCAGCCACACGTCGATGTTATCTGCGGCTTTGGTTTCCCGCGTTTTAGCCTTCTCGACCAGGCTCTCGTCGGCGTTGCGAAATCTAACGCTCATGTTCGGTTTTCTGACCACAACCTCGACGGTCGGCTTATTGTCGGAGACTTTGTCCTCGACCTCAGACCACAGAAACGAATAAGCGTCCTTCAAGCCGATTGCGTACATCGCCTGAACTTCCGCCTGGAGTCCGCCAGCATGCATCACTTTGTCGATGCCGTTTCCTAGCATCCGGAGTGCGTAGCCGGCGTGCACTTTTCCGTTGCGATGCGCTCCATGCTGCGTCGCGGCAATGTAAATGCGAAAAGGTTCAATTCCCATTGTGTGTTCTCCATGAGTTGAGACGCACACATGGGTTGCTGGCCCACGCATTCAAGAATATCCATCGCGAAAATCTAGTTGGATCAGACATTTAGGATAGGACATGGGAAGGAATCCGAAGGTCGATGGATGAAGCCATGTCCTCCGGAAACACGGCAGAGAGGCTATCTCAATACGTTAGCATATACCACTAATACGATTTTAAGTTGATATTCTTTTTGAAGGAGATTCTTGCCGACTTGCCGATAGGTGGATAATGGTTGGCGTTGAGCGCAGACGCGGCGCTCCAGGGCTGGAAACCCTGAGTCTAGCGGTACTGGTTCCCACCGGAAGGGAACCGTCCTTGACCTTAAGTTGGTCCGGGGGCCTTGGTTATGTCCAGGTTCCACGGAACTAAAAGCTTAGGGCCGACTAGACTCGGTTTCCAACCCCGGATCAAGGGGTCATGGAGGCAAGCTTGCGGGGGCGCACCGCAGGCACAGGCCTCAAGGAAATCGCTATGGATACACTTGAGCAAGGGCTTCAGGCCACCCGCAAGATTGACGATGGGAAGCCCCAAGCGTTACCCGCCGCCACCTCATTGTCACCTATCGCAGTCGTTGCGTTAAGCGCGCTCGGTATCGTATTGGGCAGTGCGATTGTATTGCATCTTTCTCCGTGGGGTTCTTTGGGCCGCTATCAGGCCGTCCTTCTCAAGAACACCACGATTGTCCGAATGGACACTACTTCCGGCGCGATTTCCGCTTGCTACTATGATCACGGCAATATCGGGAAACCTTTGACGTGCTTTCCTTGGAGCCAGTCCAACAGGGATTTCGTGCAGTCCAGCCAAACTGAAGGGCCTCAATGAGGATAGGTTCGAGCGGGGATACGCGAGGAACTTGGGATACCGCGTTGCGCTGTCATACTACTCACATGGCCACGCATTCTCGAAAGCGCTGGCTATCAACGAAGGTCCATACTTGTGTCGGTCAGCTGGATGGTCATCTAACCATTTGCAAACCACGTCAACCATTTGGCCCGAGGTGACTCTGTCAGGCACACAACGGTTGGTGCGTACAAATTTGCCGACGACTTTCAGCTGTATGGACCCAGGTTCATGTTCAAGCCCCCAGTCAGCGACATCGCTGTCTAGGAGTCCTTTGTCTACTACGCCCATCATGTATCCGAGCACAAAGAGCTTTTCCTTGTGGCAATTTTCAAGAAGCATGTTGCCCGTCATAAAGGCTGCGTCAGCGTGGGCGATGGTTGGACATAAGAGAGCGGCTATCGGCAACACGTATCGCAGGACTATCTTTTGAGTCATTGCCTTGCCTTCTGGAGCGTGATCTATCTCGAAACGATATCCGCCTCTTTTAGAATCCTGAAGTAGCTGGCACGACTAATCCCCAATGTCGATTGTATTTGCGTCGGGCTCTTTCCCTCGGCCTTCAACGCTAACACGTGACTCGCCTGTAGGCGCGCGGTTGGAGCCCTACCCTTATACTTCCCCTCTGCCTTTGCTTTGGCGATGCCCTCTCGTTGCCTCTCCAACATCAGCTCCCGCTCAAACTCCGCGATTGACCCCAACAGATTGAGCATGAGCTTGCCTGTGGGTGTAGACGTGTCGAGATTCATGGTGAGGATGCGCAACTCGACCCCCTTGGCCTTAAGGGCCGCCGTGATGGCCATGAGGTCTGCCACCGAGCGGGCAAGCCGGTCCAGCTTGGTCACCACCAGTACGTCACCTTCGCGAACGAACTCAAGGGCGCGCTCCAGCTCGGGCCTGGTGTTTGCCACAGAGGAAAGCTGCTCTTTGAATATCTTGGTGCATCCCGCCGCCTGTAGGTCTCGGAGCTGGGCATCCAGGCCTGCCTTTTGGTCGTTGGTGGATGTGCGGGCATAACCTATCATCACTGCTGTCATGTTGGCGTCCTCAGTCTCACACGGATCACTGACTATGAGATGCTATCTGTCTCAAAATGTCAACAGTACTTATGTGAGACTATTCGGGCCGCCTAGGGAAAGACTCACAAGGGCTTGCTCTATTGAGACAGCTCGTTAACTTGGTAGCGATCCGAAGCCTAGCTTACGGAAACGTTGGAGCTTGAGATGGCTACATTGCCCCAGGACGTGCGCCTTGACTACATCGTCAGAAACGGCCTGCTAAATAAGCCGGAGGAATACGTCCGAGGTATCTTCAGGAACGCGAAACAGTTCGAACTTCAGCACGGTCCGTGGGCGGTTCGTCTCGGCGCGGGAGGAAAGGGACATGCTCCAAATTACCGTATCGAGTTCGCAGCAACCCCGCCTAAGGCGTCACCGGAAGAGCTTCGAGAGGGGATGCTGGGTCTCCGGCATGTTCCAGCCGTCGAAGCGCTGGCATCCGCTAACACAATGTACGGCGGGTCCAGTCATAAAGTCTTGCTACGTGGATTAGTTGCCGAGCGATGGAGCACCGGGACGGATGATGAAACCTCTCTCTTGGCCGTCTTGCAGAGGCTGGTTGAGGATCGGAGACGCAGCGCTGCGCGTCATTGAACTGATTCCAAACGGTGGCCTCGACCATACTTCGCACCAGCTCTAGGGTCCCATCAAGGGGTACCGGGGGGAAATTGCGCGGTCACTGGCACGTAGGTGGCCTCTGAGATGCGCGACCTCTAAATCTGCTTGGCTTGCGACTTAGTTACAAGAAGGGGCCGAAGGTCCTGTTCAAGTCTCCTGCTGAGGCCCTATGTTGCTGTAGAGAATCCGGGAGAGGGTTGCTCTGGAGGGGAGCCTTCAAGTATCTGCACCACGTCATATCCCCCTGCGACGTTGCGGCGGCAGATGCGTAACTCTATCTCGGGCATTTGCTCCCGGACGAGTCCTGCATAGCGAAGAAACGCTTCGCGGGCCTTATCTGGGAGGATCGAACTAATCGCAAGGCCTTCCTTTGTCAGGATGTAGACGCTTGTCGCAGGGAACGAAGTGTGGTTCCGGAAGATTGCCCTACTTGAATCGGCCATACCCCCAAACTGTTGGTCGGGCAATTTCGCGTCTTTCGAAATCACGAGAGCATTGTCGTCGAATGAGATCAACCAAAAGTCCTCCCCCGTGTTGCTCTTGCTCCCGCTGAACCCACGATGTTGACCCAGGCCCGGCTCCACAAGGAGACCTGCAGTTGTGAGGGCAATTACGGTGGCGTAGGGGAGTTCGCCTGTCAGGCATCTGGGTAAGGAGTCGCCAATTCGATGATCGCAAGCGTCCTCAAAAAGCTTAGCAGTTGCCGCATCGATCTCATCCACGACGCGAAGAACTTTGTTCGAAAATGTTCCCGGGTTCCTTACTTCTTCAGCCAATACCCGACCCCATCGCTGCCTCAGCTCTTCGGTCGATGCTTCGCCAGCGTAACTCCCTAACCGATCCATAAAGGGTTGGTTAAGCTCTTCAGGGCCAGCAGCAGCTTCAATTTCGGTCGGGGGAGAAATCTTCAAATCTTCGACGGCATAACCCAGAACTTCGTCCCTATTGATTTGCTTTCGCGCGACCGTCCCGAAGTGGGTTTCAAATGCCCTTGCAGCAAACTGAGGATCGCTCTTTAGGTGCTCGATTCCGTACTTGACGGTTTCCTCTATTAAGGCGCGCTCACCTTCAATAATTGATCTCCGCCGTGCAGTTCCACCTTCGATGCGGACGTTCAACCACTCCGCTAAATTACCACCCAACCGATCAAACGCGGAAATCAGTCGGCTTTTTGCTTTCGCACTCACGCCGGTAGGTGTAACTTCCGCCGTTAGTGAGGTTTCGGTATCTAAGTGGTCCCGATTAGTCACCTGCCCCCCCGAATCATCTGTCACCGCCGCCTACACCATGGCGAGTACGGAACATGTGCGCAACTCTCGTCGGCGTTATGCGCTCGCTTGGGCCAATCATCCGGCAAAGCTGCGAATCTACTGGGTACCTAGGTTGGGTACTTTATTGGGTACTCACGGATCTCCCGTGACGCCTTATCCAGTTATTTTTATTGAGAAAAAACGACATGAATAGGAATTGGTGGAGCTAAGCGGGATCGAACCGCTGACCTCTTGCATGCCATGCAAGCGCTCTCCCAGCTGAGCTATAGCCCCATCAAGGTGGCCCGGTCTGGCCGGTCCTGGGATACTCCAGAGGGCGTTTCCTCTGGGGTGGCGGCTTCTTACTTGCGGTTTTCGCAGATGGCAAGCCTAAAAAATCCGACCCGGAATTTTTTTGTCATCCGGGCCGGCATTTGTCTGAATCAGACTTCGTCTTCGTCGCCGGTCACGCCGATGATGTCGCTCATGTCGTCGTCGTCATCGTCTTCGTCGGGTGTGAGGAAGGTATCGTCATCGTCGTCGCCTTCGATTTCGACATCGTCATCACCCATATCGGGGATGTCGTCGCCGGAGGCGCCGTCATCGGCATCCTCGAGCGAAACCAGCTCGACTTCGGTGTTTTCGGTATCGACTTCCGCAACCTCGTCTTCTTCGGCAACGTCAGCGATCGCCGAGGTTTCTTCGAAGAAGGACAGGGGGTAGGACTTGCCGGTATAAGGAGAAACGATCGGATCCCGGTTCAGATCATAAAACTTCTTGCCGGTTTCCGGATCGGTACGCTTGGTTCCAAGTTCCGCTTTCGCCACTATAAGCCTCGTGAGAATGGCCGAATCCGAGATTCGGCAAATGCCGTTCAAGCCGGCGTTCCATCGGAATTTATAAGCCGGTCCCCTTAATCGCTGTGGCTTCCCATGTCAAAGCCAAACTTTATGATCAGAGCGCCGGGTTTTTCCGGCACCGGCGGATGACCGGCCGGCGCCGATATGGTAACGAGCCGCAGCGGTCGCGCAAGCGGGCGGCGATCGTCGCCGGAAAGGCCGGCATTGCGAAGGAAATGCTTCGCCTTTACAAAGGATTACGCCACGCACGGCTCCGCGCCGGGGCCTGCCGCCCTCCGTAAGCCCTGACGCAGGATGGATCACATGACACCGAAGACTTTCACCATCGCCATCGATGGCCCGGCGGCGGCCGGCAAGGGCACGCTTTCGCGCCTTATCGCCGAGCGGTACGGCTTTCACCATCTCGACACGGGGCTCACCTACCGCGCCACCGCCAAGGCGCTGCTTGATGCCGGCCTGCCGCTTGATGACGAGGCGGTGGCCGAAAAGATCGCGCGGGAGGTTGAACTCGCAGGGCTCAATCGCGATATACTTTCGCAACACGAGATCGGCGAAGCCGCCTCTAAGATTGCCGTCATGCCGGCGGTGCGCCGGGCGCTGGTCGAGGCGCAGCGGCGCTTTTCCGGCAGAGCGCCGGGAACCGTGCTCGACGGACGCGATATCGGCACGGTCGTCTGCCCGGATGCGCCGGTCAAACTCTATGTGACGGCCTCGCCGGAGGTGCGCGCCAGACGCCGTTACGACGAAATCCTCGGCAAGGGGGCGACAGCGGATTTCGAGGCGATTTTCGAAGACGTCAAGCGGCGCGACGAACGCGATACGGGACGGGCCGACAGCCCTTTGAAACCAGCTGATGATGCGCACTTGCTTGATACGTCGGAAATGAGTATAGAAGCCGCGTTTCAAGCTGCGCAATCGATCATCGATGCAGTCTTGAACCGAAATGCCTAAATTCAAGCGTTTTTGCATGCTTCGAGCATGAATCGCTTTTTAATACAGCAAGCCTGAAATTCCGTCCAAGCGCCGGATTGCCTTCGTGAAAGAGGGCGGACTGGGTTCAGGCCCGTTCAACGCAAACCAACCGGCGCATACGTGTCCGCTTCCCTACCAGGACACGCAGGAGATTTTATGTCAGTAGCTACCCACTCCCGCGAGGATTTCGCGGCTCTTCTCGAAGAGTCCTTTGCCAAGAACGACCTGGCCGAAGGCTATGTCACCAAGGGCATCGTCACGGGCATCGAGAAGGACGTCGCCGTTGTCGACGTCGGCCTCAAGGTTGAAGGCCGCATCGCGCTCAAGGAATTCGGCGCACGCGCCAAGGACGGTTCGCTGAAGGTCGGCGACGAAGTCGAAGTCTATGTCGAGCGCATCGAAAACGCGCTTGGCGAAGCTGTTCTGTCGCGCGAAAAGGCTCGCCGCGAAGAAAGCTGGATCAAGCTCGAAGCCAAATTCGAAGCCGGCGAGCGCGTCGAAGGCGTGATCTTCAACCAGGTCAAGGGCGGCTTCACGGTCGACCTCGACGGTGCGATCGCCTTCCTGCCGCGTTCGCAGGTCGATATCCGCCCGATCCGCGACGTCACGCCGCTGATGCACAACCCGCAGCCCTTCGAAATCCTCAAGATGGACAAGCGCCGCGGCAACATCGTCGTGTCCCGCCGTACGGTTCTGGAAGAATCCCGTGCCGAGCAGCGTTCTGAAATCGTTCAGAACCTCGAAGAAGGCCAGGTTGTCGACGGCGTCGTCAAGAACATCACCGATTACGGTGCGTTCGTCGACCTCGGCGGCATCGACGGCCTGCTGCACGTCACCGACATGGCATGGCGCCGTGTGAACCATCCGTCGGAAATCCTGAACATCGGCCAGCAGGTCAAGGTTCAGATCATCCGCATCAACCAGGAAACCCACCGCATCTCGCTCGGCATGAAGCAGCTCGAGAGCGATCCGTGGGATGGCATCCAGGCCAAGTATCCGGAAGGCAAGAAGATTTCCGGTACCGTCACCAACATCACCGACTACGGTGCGTTCGTCGAGCTGGAGCCGGGCATCGAAGGCCTGATCCATATCTCGGAAATGTCCTGGACCAAGAAGAACGTTCACCCCGGCAAGATCCTGTCCACGAGCCAGGAAGTCGAAGTCGTCGTTCTCGAAGTCGATCCGTCCAAGCGCCGTATCTCGCTCGGCCTCAAGCAGACGCTGGAAAACCCGTGGGCAGCATTCGCCCGCAGCCATCCGGCCGGCACTGAAGTCGAAGGCGAAGTCAAGAACAAGACCGAATTCGGCCTGTTCATCGGCCTCGACGGCGATGTCGACGGCATGGTGCACCTCTCCGACCTCGACTGGAACCGTCCGGGCGAACAGGTCATCGAGGAGTTCAACAAGGGTGACGTCGTCAAGGCCGTCGTTCTCGACGTCGATGTCGAGAAGGAACGCATCTCGCTCGGCATCAAGCAGCTTGGCAAGGATGCGGTCGGCGATGCTGCTGCTTCCGGCGATCTGCGCAAGAATGCGGTCGTTTCCTGCGAAGTCATCGCAGTCAACGACGGCGGCGTCGAAGTGAAGCTCGTCAACCACGAGGACATCACTTCCTTCATCCGTCGCGCCGACCTCGCCCGCGACCGCGACGAGCAGCGCCCCGAGCGTTTCTCGGTCGGCCAGGTGTTCGACGCCCGCGTCACCAACTTCTCCAAGAAGGACCGCAAGATCATGCTGTCCATCAAGGCTCTGGAGATTGCGGAAGAGAAGGAAGCCGTTGCTCAGTTCGGTTCGTCCGACTCGGGTGCTTCGCTCGGCGACATCCTGGGCGCAGCCCTGAAGAACCGCGGCGGCGAATAAGCCTCGCATCCGCTTCTGAATTGAAGAACCCGCCGGAGCGATCCGGCGGGTTCTTCATTTTCAGGCGGTAAAAAGTTTTAAGGCCTGCCTCGACTATTCCCAGCCGACCATCCGCTGATAGAGCGCATAGACAGGATCTGCGGGCGCGCCTGGCTGATGCGGCGTTGGCTCGGCATCGATCATTCTCGGGGCCCTGCGTTCGGGCGCCGCATTGGCTGCTTCGGCGCGGGGTTCGGCATCTTCGCCACCGGATTGAGCCTGCTGGTCATCCTGCTGCTGCTGATCCTGCGGCGCACCGCCATGATGATGCTGGTGGCTCGTTTCGCCTGCCGTCTCGTTCGGCGGCGTATCCTTGGCGAACTGATAGGGCAGCTGGGTATAGGCAAAGCCGTCCGGCATCCGGGCTGCGAGCTGGATATAGGCAGGCTCGGCCGTCTCGGGAATCGGCATCATTGGTGGCTGCGCTGAGATGTCCTTCGGTTGCCGGGCAGCGGGAGCCGCGATCTCGCGATCCATCTGCGGCGCGTGGGGGACGGCCGACTGGCGAGCATCCGGCACTGCCAATTCCGCCGGCTGCCGGGTCAAGGTCTCGGTCGCGTCGCTAATGACGGCTTCATCGAGGATCGTATCGATCTCCACTGCCGCTTCGACGGAAACATCCTCAAGCAGGGTTTCGACGTCCTGCTCGCGGATGATGGTGGCGATCATTTCGGAGGCCTCTTCGGTCATCGAGGCGACAATGCCCGTCCAGTTCCTCGGAATGACGGGATCGGCCCTTTCCGACGTCGCGCGCGGCTGGACGGCAGACGGCTCCGTCGTCTCCATCAGGTCGTCTGTTGCGGCTGTCTCCGCCGACAGGGATTGGCTGGCCTCGATCTCCTGCGGCGCAGCTCTCTCGGAGACGACCTCCCTTGCCGTTGCCGAAGCGGGCTGAGCCCGGGTTTCAAGCTGCGGCGTTTCCGGATCGGCAGCTTCCGCGACTTCGGCGATGACTGCTTCCTCGGCGGTCGCAAGCACGGCAACCTCGACCGGCGCATCGGCCGGCAGGGGTGGCCTTTCTGCCGATTGGCGCATGGCGGCGGGCAGGCTGTCCTCATGCAGCTCTATCTCGGGGCGGGCCTCAGTGCGCATCGGCGAAGCGTCGTTCTGGCCATAGGAACGCACGACGGCGCGGGCGGCGAGATCGCGATCCTTGTAGCGGACGATTTCCAGATAGGCGACGACACGCGCCGCTTGCGGGCCTGCCGGGTTTTTCAGGGCTTCGGCGATCATCCGCAGCGGCAGGCTATGGCCTTCTCCGGCGAGTTGGCGCTCGATCTCGTCGATCCTGGCGGCCGGCAGCCCCCGGATAGCGTCGGCGAGCCGGGAGGCAAAAGCAAGATTGGTCTCGTCCTCGCCGCGATCCAGCGAGATCGAGCGGCCTGCCGCGTCGATGACGTCGAAAAGAGCCTCGACCATGCGCTCGCGCGCCGCAAGGAGCAGGATATTGAGCTTGCCGGCAATGGCGGAATTCAGGTCGGCAGCTTCGACTGGGTTGACGGGCGCGGGAGCAATGACGGAACGGCCGATGCTGCCGGCGACGATCGCCGCAGTCTGGCCTTGAGACGAAAAGCTCGCATTGGACGCTGCACGAACGGGAGTCAACATGGCATGCTCCTTTCGTAAAGTGACGATGAAAGCAGGCTCTATAAAAGGACCGCGCTCATCCGGCCCCCTTGCATCGAGCAGATCCTCCCGTCCGCATGACGCGATTTCAGCGTCATCGAATGCATAAATATTAAGAGGAATTTTAGGAAAGAGGCGTTAACGAATCGCTAAAGCGCGTCGCAATCTTTCAGATTCGCTCCTCGCGCTTTAGGTCTTTGTTTTACGCATGTCGTTGCGGCAAAAGCGCTTCGCGCTTTGCCTGGCAAAACCGCTGCACACTTTTGCGCGACATGCTTTAACGGCTGCGAACAGACCCGTCCACGGTCCCGGGTTTCCTGCATGTCGCAGGCAATTTGATCAGCTGTGGGCGAAGATATCGGCCTCTTCCCAGCCGAGCAGGTCGAGCTTGGCGCGGGTCGGCAGGAATGCGAAGCAGGCCGTCGCATGATCGAACCGGCCGTCGCGGATCAGCCGTGCCGTCAGCTTGTCGCGAAGCGCGTGCAGATACAGCACGTCGGAGGCGGCATATTCGAGCTGGGCCGGAGACAGCGGCTCGGCCGCCCAGTCGGAGGACTGCTGCGTCTTGGAGATGTCGATGTCGAGCATCTCCTTGAGATTGTCCTTGAGACCGTGGCGGTCCGTATAGGTCCGGCAAAGGCGCGAGGCGATCTTGGTGCAGAAGACCGGAGTCGTGGTGACGCCGAAAGTATGGAAGAGCGCGGCGATATCGAAGCGGCCGTAATGAAAGATCTTCTGGTGAGTCGGATCTTCGAGCAGGGCGACCAGATTGGGGGCCTCTTTCTGGCCGGCGGCGATGCGGATGACGTCTGCAGTGCCGTCGCCCGGTGAAAGCTGGACGACGCAAAGACGGTCCCGGCGCGGCACCAGGCCGAGCGTTTCCGTGTCGATGGCAATCGCGCCGGTATAGCGGGCGGCATCGGCTGCGGAAATATCGCCTTCGTGATAACGTATGGTGGCGGCCATCGGACTGTCTTTCGTTCGGATACTCTCCCCTGGCGCTATAGCGCAAAGGCGCAAAATGCGAAACCGCTTCCTGCTGCTAGAGCGCCGTGCGTCCTTTCGGACGCACAAAGGACGCTCTACCTCTTTTAATCTCCGCATCGTGCTTTCCGAAAATCGATTCCGATTTTCGGGCCGATGCGGGCCGTCAGAATGTCGGCGGCGTATTGACCCATAAAAGCACGGTTTCGCCGTCGTGGCGATTGCGCCAGGAATGGTAGCGGCGGCTCTCGAAATAGAGTGAATCACCCGGGCCGAGATCGAAGAACTGATCGCTGTCGAGCACCAGTTCGAGCCGGCCGGAAAGAACATGCATGAATTCCTCGCCCTCGTGGCGATAGGCGCCCTCGCTGGCAGCCCCCGGCGCCAGCACGAAACGATGGCAATCCATCATCCTGCGGCCTTCGGCGAGAAGCTGCACCGCAACGCCGGGCGTCGTTTCCGGCCAGCTGCGCCACTCCCCGGCGCGCACCAGCGCCGGCACCTCATCGCTTTCCTCGCCGGAAAGGCGGGAGACCGTGGTGCCGTAATATTCGGCAAGATCGTGCAGCGTCTTGAAGCTGACGCCCTGTGAGGTGCGCTCCAGCGTCGAGAGCGTCGAAGCGGTGATGCCTATATCGCCGGCCACCTGATCCAGCGTCTTGCCGCTCGCATGGCGCAGGCTGCGCAGCTTGCGGCCGAGGCCTGTGCCCTGGCCTGCCTCGGCGCCATCGGCCGATGGCTCCTCGCCTTCCAGCGCTTCGCGGATGGCTGCAGGATTGAGACCACGCTCGACCCGATACCAGGAGATGCGCTTCAGCCGCGCCACATCATCGGCGCTGTATTGCCGATGACCGGTCTGCGAACGGCCGGGAACGAGCAGACCCTGGCTTTCCCAGAGCCGCAGCGTCGAGGCCGAAACGCCGGCCAGCCGTGCGGCTTCCGCCACCTTGTAGCGTACCGGCCCGTTCTCGTTCATCCGAAAATATCCCCGATTCCAACGCCCGTGAGCATTTATCAAAACCCGTGATGTTTGAAGCAAAAAATCCCGCTTGTTTTCTTGCAGGAAAAATGTAGGAGTTTTCTACACAGCTTGCAGAACTTATGCAAGATAATTCAAAAACCTTCAACGCAGGAGCGGATCGATGCCCACGACAAGCCCTACCGACCGGAAGAACGCCGCGATTTCCCGCGGTGTCGGCATGACGACCCAGATTTATGCCGATCGCGCAGAGAATGCCGAGATCTGGGACAAGGAGGGCCGCCGCTATATCGATTTCGCCGCCGGCATCGCCGTTCTCAACACCGGCCACCGCCATCCCCGGGTGATCGCGGCGGTCAAGGAGCAGCTCGATCATTTCACCCATACCTGCCATCAGGTGGTGCCCTATGAGAACTACGTCAGCCTTGCCGAACGGCTGAACGCGCTTGTGCCTGGTGACTTCGCGAAGAAGACGATCTTCGTCACGACAGGGGCCGAAGCCGTTGAAAATGCCGTGAAAATCGCGCGTGCCGCGACCGGCCGCTCGGCCGTCATCGCCTTCGGCGGCGGCTTCCATGGCCGCACCTTCATGGGCATGGCGCTGACCGGCAAGGTCGTGCCCTACAAGGTCGGCTTCGGCGCAATGCCGGGCGATGTCTTCCATGTTCCCTTCCCGGTCGAACTGCACGGCGTCACCGCCGATCAGTCGCTTGCAGCGCTGAAGAAGCTCTTCGCCGCCGATGTCGATCCGCAGCGCGTCGCAGCCATCATCCTCGAGCCGGTGCAGGGCGAAGGCGGTTTTTACCCGGCGCCGGCCGCCTTCATGAAGGCGCTGCGCGAGCTCTGCGACCAGCACGGCATCCTGTTGATCGCCGACGAGGTGCAGACCGGTTTTGCCCGCACCGGCAGAATGTTCGCGATGGATCATCACGAGGTGGCGGCGGATCTCACGACGATGGCGAAAAGCCTTGCCGGCGGTTTCCCGCTTGCCGCCGTCACCGGTCGCGCCGAAATCATGGACGCGCCGGGACCGGGCGGGCTCGGCGGCACCTATGGCGGTAATCCGCTCGGAATCGCCGCCGCCCATGCCGTCCTCGACGTCATCAAGGATGAGGATCTCTGCAACCGCGCTAACCAGCTCGGCGGACGGTTGAAGCAGCGGCTGGAATCGTTGCGCGAGGCGGTGCCGGAGATCGTCGATATCCGCGGACCGGGCTTCATGAACGCCGTCGAATTCAACGACCGGAAGACGGGATTGCCGAGTGCCGACCTCGCCAACCGGGTGCGGCTGATCGCGCTCGACAAGGGGCTGATCCTGCTCACCTGCGGTGTCCACGGCAACGTTATCCGCTTCCTCGCGCCGATCACCATCCAAGACGAGGTACTCGGCGAGGCGCTCGACATTCTCGAAGCCTCGATGCTGGAAGCGACTGCGGGCAAGTGACCGCACCGGAACCCGCATTCCACGGCTGCCGGCGCCGGCAGCCGCGTTCCCAATGAGGATATGACATGCCTTTCACCACCGCACTGACGAAACACGTTCCCTTTTCTTCTCCCTTGCTGCGCGACGCCGGCTACATCAACGGCGCCTGGACCTCAGGCAATGCCACTGGGACTTTCGACGTGCTCAACCCGGCAACGGGAGAATTGCTCGCCTCGCTGCCCGATATGGGCGCTGCCGAGACGCGGAGCGCGATCGATGCGGCCCATGCCGCCCAGCCGGCCTGGGCTGCCCGCCCGGCCAAGGAGCGCAGCGTCATCCTGCGCAAATGGTTCGACCTGATGGTCGCCAATGCCGACGAACTCGCGGCGATCCTGACGGCCGAAATGGGCAAGCCGTTCGCAGAAGCGCGCGGCGAGATTCTTTATGCCGCCGCCTATATCGAATGGTATGCGGAAGAGGCCAAACGCATTTACGGCGAGACGATCCCCGCGCCTTCCAACGATAAGCGCATGATCGTCATCAAGCAGCCGGTCGGCGTCGTCGGCACGATCACGCCGTGGAATTTCCCGGCGGCGATGATCGCCCGCAAGATCGCCCCTGCGCTTGCCGTCGGCTGCACCGTCGTGTCGAAGCCCGCCGAACAGACGCCGCTGACGGCGATCGCCCTTGCCGTGCTCGCCGAACAGGCCGGCATTCCGGCCGGCGTCTTCAACCTCATTGTCGGCATCGACGGCCCGGCGATCGGCCGCGAGCTCTGCGGCAATGACAAGGTGCGCAAGATCAGCTTCACCGGGTCGACGGAGGTCGGCCGCATCCTGATGCGGCAGTGCGCCGACCAGATCAAGAAGGTCAGCCTGGAACTCGGCGGCAACGCGCCGTTCATCGTCTTCGAGGATGCCGATCTCGACGCCGCCGTCGAAGGTGCGATCGCCTCCAAATACCGCAATGCCGGCCAGACCTGCGTTTGCGCCAACCGCCTCTACATCCAGTCGAGCGTCTATGACGCCTTCGCGGCCAAGCTTGCCGCCAGGGTCGCCGCAATGCCGGTCGGCGACGGCTTCCAGGCCGGCGTCGAGATCGGGCCGCTGATCGACGAGCAGGGCCTTGCCAAGGTGGAAGACCATGTCGGCGACGCGCTTGCCAAGGGCGCCAAGGTGCTGACCGGCGGTAAGCGCATCGACGGCGCCGGCACCTTCTTTGCCCCGACGGTGCTGACCGGCGTGACCCGCGGCATGACGGTGGCGCGCGAGGAAACCTTCGGGCCGGTGGCGCCGCTCTTCCGTTTCGAGACGGCCGAGGACGTCATCGCTCAGGCCAATGATACGGAATTCGGCCTGGCCGCCTATTTCTTTGCCGGTGACCTGAAGAAAGTCTGGCGGGTGGCGGAAGCGCTGGAATACGGCATGATCGGCATCAATACCGGGCTGATGTCGTCGGAGACGGCGCCTTTCGGCGGCATCAAACAATCCGGCCTCGGCCGCGAGGGCTCACGCCACGGCGCCGACGATTATCTGGAACTGAAATATCTCTGCATCGGCGGCGTCTGATCCGCCGTCGCACGGAATCAGGCACGCGGCCGAATGCCGCGTGCCGTCAATAATGCGGCGGCCGGGTAATTGCCGGGGCTTCCAGCGACTGCTCCTCCAGCGACAGGAAGCGTTCGGTCAGCCGGTCGAGCTTGGTGCGCATCTGCTCGACGAGCTTCCATTGTTCGGCGAGCTGATCGGAAAGCTCCTCGATCGTCTTTGCCTGATAGGCCAGCATTTCCTCCAGCCGGGTGATGCGGTTGGTCTCGTCGGACATCGAACCTCCTTTGCCGACACCGGCAGAACAGATGGTTCTCCCAAAGCGGAAATAGGCCACCGCGTCAATGCTTTCGAGGGCGGTCGCGCCCACGCGCAAAACCGAACCGTTTGGTTACTGAAAGACCTTGCCGTGCCTGATGTTGTGGGGTAGGCCCTATCCATCAGGGAGGAATACTGATGGATGCAGGCAACGGCTTTCTTCATCCGGACCGGCTCTTTCCGGCCGATCCGGCAACACGGACGATCGCGCGAGACCTCTACGAGACGGTGCGCAATCTTCCGATCGTCAGCCCGCACGGCCATACCGAACCGTCCTGGTTTGCCGACGACAAGCCCTTCGAAGACGCGGCCTCGCTGCTGGTCATTCCCGATCACTACCTTTTCCGGATGCTGCACAGCGTCGGCGTGACGCTGGACGAACTCGGCGTTCCCAGGCTGGACGGCAAGCCGGTGGCAACGGGGCGCGCGATCTGGCGGACCTTTGCCGCGCATTACCATCTCTTCCGCGGCACGCCTTCGAGCCTCTGGGTCGACCATGCGATGTCGGCCGTGCTCGGCTGCACCGAGCCGCTGACAGCAGACAATGCCGATGCGCTCTACGACCATATCAATGCCCAGCTCGCCCGTCCCGAATTCCGGCCGCGGGCACTGCATCAGCGATTCGGCATCGAAACGATCGCGACCACCGAAGGCGCGCTCGACCCGCTTGTCCATCACCAGAAGATGGCGGCCGATGGCTGGATCGGCAAGGTGCGCACCACCTACCGGCCGGACAGCGTCACCGATCCGGACGCCGTCGGCTTCCGCGACAATCTCGTCAAATTCGGAGAGATCACCGGCGCCGATGTGACGCGCTGGGACGGGCTGATCGAGGCGCATCGGCGCCGGCGCGCCTATTTCCGCCAGTTCGGCGCCACCGCGACCGATCACGGCGTACCGAGCGCCTTCACCGCCGATCTGCCGCTTGCGGAAAAACAGGCGCTGCTCGACAGGGCGCTGAAGGGGCCGCTCTCGGCTGCCGATGCAGAGCTTTTCCGCGGCCAGATGATGACCGAGATGGCCGGACTTTCGGCCGAGGACGGCATGGTGATGCAGATCCATGCCGGCTCGCGGCGCAACACCGACAGCGGGCTGTTTGCGACGCGTGGCCCCAATATGGGCGCCGATATCCCGACCCGCACGGACTGGGTCGGCGGCCTGAATGCGCTGCTTTCAAAATACGGACATGCGCCGGGGCTGCGGGTGCTGCTCTTCACGCTCGACGAGACGACCTATGCCCGGGAACTGGCGCCGATGGCCGGCCATTGGCCCTGCCTGATGATCGGACCGCCCTGGTGGTTCCACGACAGCCCGCTCGGTATTCGCCGCTATCTCGACCAGGTGGTGGAAACGGCTGGCTTCGCCAATATGGCGGGCTTCAACGACGATACGCGCGCACTGCTTTCGATCCCGGCGCGCCATGACGTCTGGCGCCGCGAAGTCTGCCGCTTCCTCGCCCAGCTCGCTGCCGAGCACCGGCTTTCCAAGAGGGAGGCCGAGATCGTGGCGGGCGAACTCTCCTATGGCAATGCGAAGAAGGCCTATAAGCTGTGACCGAACGACTGCAGACCCTTTCCGGCCTCGCCCCGACGGCGAAGCTTCCCGCCTATGACCGCAGCCGGCTGAAAAGCGGCATCCTGCATCTGGGCCCCGGCGCCTTCTTCCGCGCGCATTTCGCGCCGTTCACCGATGGCGCGCTCGCCGCCGCAGGCGGTGACTGGGGTATCGAGGTGGCGAGCCTGCGCACACCCGATGTAGCCGACAATCTGAGCGCCCAGAACGGGCTCTATACGACGTTGATCCGCGACACCTCGGGCACGACGGCTGAGGTGATCGGCTCGATCCTGAAGGCGCATGTGGCGCCGCGCGACCCGGCCGGCCTGCTGGCGCGGCTCGAAGATCCCGCGATCCGCATCGTCAGCATGACCGTGACGGAAAAGGCCTATGGTTTCGATCCGGCAACCGGCGGCCTCGACCTGAAACATCCCGATATCGTCGCCGACCTCGCCAACCGGCATGCGCCGCGCGGCGTCATCGGCTACCTGGTGGAAGGCCTTGCGCGCCGCCGGCAGAAGGGGATCGCCCCCTTTACACCGCTCAGCTGCGACAACCTGCCCAGCAACGGCGCCGTCCTGAGACGCCTCGTGCTCGAATTCACCTCTCGCATCGATGCCGATCTGCATGACTGGATCGAAGCGAACGTGCCCTTCCCGTCGACGATGGTCGACCGCATCACCCCGGCCAGTACCGACGCGACCTATGCCGATGCCGAGCGGCTGACGGCGCGCGCGGATATGGCGGCGATCGAGACGGAGCCCTTTACGCAATGGGTCATCGAAGATCATTTCGCCGATGGCCGTCCGGCCTGGGAAAAGGTGCGCGGCGCGCTGATGGTCGAAGACGTCTCGGCCTATGAGAAGATGAAACTCCGGATGCTGAACGGCGCCCATTCGCTGCTTGCTTATCTCGGTTATATCGGCGGCTATGAATTCATCCGCGACGTGATGGACGATGCCGCCCTGGCAGCCTTGGCCTACCGCCACATGCATGCGGCGGCGAGAACGCTCGATCCGGTCCCCGGCATCGATCTCGACGACTATGCCAACGAATTGATAGCACGCTTTGCAAATAAGGCGATCGCGCATCGCACCTATCAGATCGCCATGGACGGCACCCAGAAACTACCGCAGCGGCTGCTGGAACCGGCATGTGAGGCGCTGGCGCATGGCGACAGGGCGGAAACCTATGCGATCGCGGTGGCCGCCTGGATGCGCTATGCGCTGGGCGAACACGGCAATGGCGAGCGTTACGAGCTACGCGATCCCCGGGCCGCGGAAATCGCCGCGCTGATTGCCGATGTCCCACGCACAGGGCCGGCGATTTCGGCGGCGCTGTTTACCCTTCCCGGATTGTTCCCGGCGGCTTTGACCGGGCACCGGGCCTGGACGCAGGATGTGTCTGACAAGTTGGAAATTCTGATCCAGGACGATCGGCTGCCGTTGTTTTGAGGTTTTCTAACAGAGAGGGTACGCCGTGTGAGCCCCCCTCTGCCCTGCCGGGCATCTCCCCCACAGGTGGGGAGATTGGCTGGGCTCACTGGCTTCCCCAAACAACTGGCGTCACAGCCCGGCGAAACGATAGACGGGTGCGAAGGTTTGGCCACTTGCGATCTCCCCACCTGTGGGGGAGATGCCCGGCAGGGGGGGGGCGGGCACGGCACACCCTCTCCTCCTAAAACCATATCCTCGGAGCGCTCAACGCACCGTAAAATCAACCCATCAAGCCTTCACCCGCAGCATATCCGGATCGTAAAGCGGCGCCAGCGACACCTTGCAGGGGATGCGTTCCCTGGCGACGTCGAGCTCGTAACTGCCGGAGAGGATGAAATCCTCGGTGACGCCATCGGGATTGCGGACATAGCCGTAGCCGATCGGTTTGCCGAGCGTATAACCGAAGCCGCCGCTCGACAGCCAGCCGACGCGTTTGCCGTCGCGATAGATGGTTTCGCGGCCGAGCAGCACGATATCGGGATCGTCGGGCACGAAGCAGGCAAGGCGCTTCTTCACCCCGTCTGCGAGCTGGCGCTCGATCGCCTCGCGGCCGCGGAAGGGAATGTTCTTCCTGATCTTCACCGCCCAGCCGAGGCCAGCTTCGGCTGGCGTGTGATCAGGACCGATATCGGAGCCCCAGGCGCGATAGCCCTTTTCCAGGCGGCAGCTCTCGATGGCGCGGTAGCCGGCATTGACGAGACCGAACTCGCCGCCTGATGCCATCAGCACGTCATAGACCGTGGTCGCGTATTCGATGGGAATATGCAGTTCGTAGCCGAGCTCGCCGACATAGGTGATGCGCAGCGCCCGCACCGGGCAGCCCGATATGCCGATGGTTCTGACCTGACCGACGGGGAAGGCCGCGTTCGAGACATCGCTGCCGGTCACCTTTTCCAGCACCGCGCGTGCATTCGGTCCCATCAGCGACAGCACGGAATAGGCCGAGGTGACGTCGACCAGCTCGGCATGCATCTCCGCCGGAATATTGCGGGCGATCCAGTTGAAGTCATGGGTGGCGAAACCGGTGCCGGTGACGATGTAATATTCGTCCTCGGCGATGCGGGCGACGGTCAGGTCGCATTCGATGCCGCCCTTGTCGTTCAGCATCTGCGTATAAATGAGCGAGCCCACCGGTTTTGCGACGTCGTTGGAGGCGATCCAGGAGAGAGCCGCCTCGGCATCCCTGCCCTTCAGCACGAATTTGGCGAAGGAGGTCTGGTCGAAGATGACGGCCGCCTCGCGCACTGCCCTGTGCTCGCGGCCGACGGCGTCGAACCAGTTCTGCCTGCCGTAGCTGTAGACATCCTTCGGCTCCTCATTGGCGAAGAGATCGGCGAACCAGTTCGGCCGCTCCCAGCCGAGCTTTTCGCCGAAACAGGCGCCCTGCGCCTTCAGCCGGTCGTAGAGCGGCGACTTGCGGCAGGGGCGGCCGCTCGCATATTCCTCGAAGGGGAAGGCCAGCGTGTAGTGTTTGCCATAGGCTTCCAGCGTGCGTGTGCGCACCCAGTCGGTGTCGAAATGCGGGCGGCCGAAGCGGCGGATGTCGACCGGCCAAAGATCATAGGGCGGCTCGCCCTTCGTTACCCATTCGGCGAGCGCCATGCCGGCACCGCCGGCCGAGGCGATGCCGAAAGCGTTGAAACCGGCGCCGACGAAGAAATTCTTCAGTTCCGGCGCCTCGCCGAGAATGAAGTTGCCGTCAGGCGTGAAACTTTCCGGGCCGTTCAGCAGCTGCTTGACGCCGACATTTTCCAGTGCCGGAACGCGGCCGAGCGCCTGTTCCATGATCTGTTCGAAATGGTCGAAATTGCTGTCCAGCAGCGTGTAGTGGAAACCTTCGGGGATACCTTGCTTTGCCCAGGGAATGGGATTGGGCTCATAGCCGCCCATGACGATGCCGCCGACCTCCTCCTTGTAATAGGTCAGGCGATCGGGATCGCGCAGGGTCGGCAGGTTGGAGGGCACCCCGAAAGATTCGGTGATGATATATTGATGCTCGACCGAGACCAGCGGCACGTTGACGCCGAAGCGGGCAGCGAAGGCGCGCGTCCATTGACCGGCGCAGACGACGACCCGCTCGCATTCGATACGGCCCTCAGCGGTCACGACGGCACGGATCTTCCCCTTGTCGATTTCGAGGTCGAGAACTTCGGTATCCTCGAAGATCGAAACGCCCGACAGGCGGGCGCCCTTTGCCAGCGCCTGGGTGATGTCGGAGGGATTGGCCTGGCCGTCTGTCGGAAGGAAGGCGGCGCCGACGAGATCGTCTGTATTCATCAGCGGCCAGAGATCGAAGGCCTCCTGCGGCGTCAGCAACTGCATGTCGAGCCCGAAGGACTGGGCGGTGGTCGCCTGGCGTTTGACTTCCGTCCAGCGTTCCTCGTTGCAGGCAAGGCGCAGGCCGCCATTCATTTTCCAGCCGGTGCCGAGGCCGGTTTCCGCCTCCAGCCGCTTGTAGAGATCGACGGAATAACCGAGCA
The DNA here is from genome assembly GCF_000172795.2 of Rhizobium sp. CIAT894. Taxonomy (NCBI): domain Bacteria; kingdom Pseudomonadati; phylum Pseudomonadota; class Alphaproteobacteria; order Hyphomicrobiales; family Rhizobiaceae; genus Rhizobium; species Rhizobium sp. CIAT894. The sequence continues at coordinate 98,995 of NZ_CP020947.1, read as the reverse complement.
GCTGGGTGATGTTGGCGCTGGTGCGCAGCTGGCCGACGAGGCCGGCGGCATGGAAGGTCGTGCCCGAGGTCAGCTTCTTGCGTTCGAGCAGCACAGTATCGGTCCAGCCGAGCTTGCCGAGATGATAGGCTGTCGAGCAGCCGATGATGCCGCCGCCGATGATCACGGCTTTTGCCGTCTTCGGTAATTGTCTCGTCATTTATCGATCCTGTTCAAAGGCTTGGTAGGCGCGCTCGAAGCGCGCCAGATTTTCGGCCGTATAGGCGGCGTAATCGAAATCGATGGTGGAATGGATTTCCGAAATCATGCTCCAGAGCGTCTCGCGCAGCAGCGAGGCGCATTTCATCGCGCTATAGCGGCGGCCGAGATCATCGGTGAGCGGCCCGTCGAAATAGCTCTCCAGCATCGCGCGCTCGGCCGCTTGCGAAAATTCGTTGTTGGAGGCCAGTCCGCCGAGATCGAACAGAGGCGTATTGAAACCGGCATAGTCCCAGTCGATGAGCCAGAGCCGCTTTCCGTCGTCGAGAAAATTGGCGGCGAGCAAGTCATTGTGGCCGAAAGCGATCTCGAACGGCCCTGCCGCTTGTTCCAGTGCTTCGGCCTTGGCGATCAGCGCCGGCAGCAGCGGCACATAGGGGCTGCCGGACTCCTTCAGACTGGCGGCGTAATCGCGGATGACGTGGAAGACCCAGAAGATCATCGCCTGGCCGCGGAAATGCCGGGCGATATCATGGTGGCAGGCGCGCACCAGGGACAAGACCCGGGCCAGCATATCACGCGCCCTGATATCCTCCGGCGAAAGCGCCCTCGCCTCGATATAGTCGAGCACCAGCACACCGGGCGAATGGTGGATGACGGCGGGCGATAGGCCCGCTGCATGGGCGGCATAACTTGCGGCAAGCTCGTTCTGCCGGCTGATGTGATGGATGGGGATATCGGTGCCGAGTCTCACCACACAGCGCGCCACGGCATCGCTGACCAGATAGTTCCGGTTGGTAATGCCGCCTGAGATCGGCGAAATTTCGATCGGGCCCTGCCAGATGCCGAGCGCATGAATCCTATCTTCAGGCGTCATGCTATCCCCATCCCCGCCTCATCATCGAAATGATGGGGCAGAGGAAGATCGGCTGTCAAGCGGAGCGGTCAGATCGTCTTGCCCGAGGCATCGAAGACGTGGCAGCGGGCCGGATCGAAGAAGGTGGTGACGTTGGTGCCGCGCTCGACCTTCTGCTGACCGTCGAGGGCGATAGTGAGCAACTGGCCATCCGGCGTCGTGGTGTAGAGCATGGTGGCGCCGCCGAGATTTTCGACGAGATCGACGTTGACGCTCGAGAGCGTGATGGCGCCGCCGGTCAGGGACAGATGCTCGGGGCGGATGCCGAAGGTGACTGCCTCACCGGCTTCGCCCTTCAGCCGGCGCGGCAGGCGGACGGAATTGCCGCAGACATGAATGCTGGTTTCCGTCTCGCCGACCTGTTCGATGCGGGCCTTCAGAAAATTCATCTTCGGGCTGCCGATGAAGCCGGCAACGAAACGGTTGGCCGGGTTATTGTAGAGATCGAGCGGCGCGCCGACCTGCTCGATGCGGCCGGAATTCAGCACCACGATCTTGTCGGCCATGGTCATGGCTTCGACCTGGTCATGGGTGACATAGATCATCGTGTTGCCGAGGCTGCGGTGCAGGCGGGAGATCTCGACACGCATCTGCACGCGCAATTCGGCATCGAGGTTGGACAGCGGTTCGTCGAACAGGAAGATGCGCGGCTCGCGCACGATGGCGCGGCCGATGGCGACACGCTGGCGCTGGCCGCCGGAGAGCGCCTTCGGCTTGCGCTCCAGCAGCTTCTCGATTTGTAGGATCTCGGCGGCACGCTTCACCTTCGGCTGAATATCGGCCTTCTTGTAACCGGCCGTCTCCAGGCCGAAGGCGAGGTTCTTGTAGACCGACATATGTGGATAAAGCGCATAGGACTGGAAGACCATGGCGATGCCGCGCTTGGCCGGCGCCACCTCGTTCATGCGCTCGCTGTCGAGCAGCAACGCGCCGCCTGATATTTCCTCAAGACCGGCGATCATACGCAGAAGCGTGGATTTTCCGCAGCCGGAGGGACCGACGAAAACGACGAATTCGCCGGGATCGATTGTCAGGTCGATGCCATGGATCACATCCAGCGAGCCGTAGCGCTTCTCGACCTTCTGAAGAACGACACTGGTTGCCATCTTCTCAAAACCCTCTCGTTTTATTTATCGGTTACTTCGTTCTTGCGCGCCAGTCGGCGTATTTCGGACTGTCCGGGCCGACCGGCAACGGCACTTCGGCGCCGCTGTCGGAGGACTGGTAGATGGCGGTCACGAGTTCCAGTGCCCGGCGGGCATCCACCGTCGTCACCGGCAGCGGCCCCTGGCCGCTGAGGAAGGCGTGGAACTGGCCCATCTGGGTGGTGAAACGCGGCGCGACCGGCTGCCAGTCGGCAATCACCCGGTCGATCTTCTGCCGCACATCGTCATTGGCAGCGATGATCTTCCAGGGGTCCTTGCCCGGCGTATAGGGCTCGTGGCTGCTTTCGAAGGTGACATTCTCGAAGTGCAGCCTCAGCCGGCTCAATTGTTCCTGCGAACCCAGCGTGCAGGACAGCGAGACAACGGCGCCGTTTTCCATCAGCAGGCTGGCGGAGGCGCAATCCTCGACCTCGATATCGTTGACGCGGGTGGCGACACGGCCGAAGACCCTTGCCGCTGGCCCCAGCAGATGCATCATCATGTCGTGCAGATGCAGCGCATGGGTGACGAGCACGCCGCCGAGCTCCGTCGCCCATTTGCCGCGCCAGGGCACGGCGTAATATTCCGGCTTGCGCAGCCAGAAGGTTTCGACCGAAGCCGTATAGGCTTTGCCGGCAATACCGGCATCGATGATGCGCTTGGCCTTCTGGATGCCGTCGCCATAGCGATATTGGAAGATCGGCATCAGTACGCCAGGGGCCGCCTTTTCCGCTTCCATGATGGTATCGACGCCGGCAAGCGAGCCGGTCAGCGGTTTTTCGCAGACGACATGTTTACCGGCAGCGAGCGCTGCAACCACCTGTTCGAGATGGATGCCGGGCGGGGTGCAGATATCGACGATGTCGATCGTGTCGTCGGCCAAGAGCTCGGCAAAGGAGGTGGTGCGGCGTTCGATGCCGAATTCGTCGCCGACGGAAGCCAGGCGCTCAACGTTCAGGTCGCAGATCGCCACGACCTTGAACTTGTCGGAATGCGGCAGATAACCCTCGACGATATGCGAGCGGCCGATGCCGCAGCCGACGATCGCGACCGTCTTGATGCTCATGTCACTCTTTCCCATTGCCGCCATCAACGCTTCATGCCCGTCGTGGCGATGCCCTCGATCAGCAGGCGCTGGAAGAACAGGAAGAAGAAGAACACCGGCACGAGCGTCAGGGTCGACATGGCGAAGAGGCCGCCCCAATCCGATGCACTAGTGGAATCGACGAAGGTGCGCAGGCCGAGCTGGATCGTGTAGGTATTCATGTCGTTCAGGTAGATCAGCGGACCGAAGAAATCGTCCCAGGTCCAGATGAAGGAGAAGATGGCGGCCGTCGCCAGAACCGGCAGCGACAGCGGCAGCATGATCTTCCAGTAGATGCGCCAGGCGCTGCAGCCATCCATCATGGCGGCTTCGTCGAGTTCGCGCGGGATGCCGCGGAAGAATTGCACCATGAGGAAAATGAAGAAGGCGTCGCTTGCCAGGAACTTCGGCACGACCAGCGGCAGGATGGTGTTCACCCAACCGAGATCGAGGAAGAGCACATATTGCGGGATCAGCGTCACATGGTAGGGGATCATCAGCGTGCCGAGCATGATCGCGAACCAGAAGTTCCGGCCGGCAAAACGCAGCCGCGCAAAGGCGAAGGCCGTCAGCGAACAGGCGATGACATTGCCCGTCACGACAAGCAGCGAAATGACGAGCGAATTCCAGAAGAACCGGCCGAAGCTGACGTCCAGGCCGACCCAGCCGCGTGCATAGGAGGAGAAATCGATCGACGAAGGGATGAGCGAGGTCGACGAAAAGATCTCGGTTTCCGGCCTGACCGATGCCGAAACCATCCACAGCAGCGGATAGAGCATGAGAAGCGAAGCGGCGATCAGCAAGGCGTGGATGACGAGCGAGGCCGGCAGGCTGCGTTTGGTGATATCGGATGGCGGCCTGGCCGCAGTGACGGAAGCGGTCATCTCAGTCATCGTAGTGCACCCAGTAACGCGAGGTCAGGAAGGAGAAAGCGGTGAAAACGGCGATGATCAGCACCAGGATCCAGGCGAGCGCCGAGGCATAACCCATGCGGAAATTGCCGAAGGCTTCCTGATAGAGATAGAGCGTGTAAAACAGCGTCGAATTGATCGGCCCGCCGGTGCCGCCTGATATGATGAAGGCCGGCGTGAATGCCTTGAAGGCGTCGATCGTCTGGACCACGGCGTTGAAGAAGATGACGGGTGTGAGCAGCGGCAAGGTGATCTTGTAGAATTGCCGGAATTTCGAGGCGCCGTCGAGGCTCGCGGCCTCATACATATCCTGTGGGATCTGGCGTAGGCCGGCCAGGAAAATGATCATCGGCGAGCCGAACTGCCAGACGGACAGCGCCACCAGCGTGTAAATCGAATAGTTCGGATGCGAGATCCAGCTCGGACCTTCGATGCCGAAATGCGAGAGCGCGGCATTGACGAGGCCGTCACTGGCGAAAAGCTGCCGCCAGAGCACGGCGATCGCCACGCTGCCGCCGAGCAGCGACGGCAGATAGAAGATGGCACGATAGATCGGCAGCCCACGCAGGCCGCGATTCAAAGCCATGGCGACCAGCAAGGCGAAAGTCAGTTTGAACGGCACCGAGAAGACCACATAAGTCAGGGTGACGTGCATGGCAGCCGAGAATTTCGGATCCGCCGTGGCGATGCGCACGTAATTCGCCATTCCCACCCACCGCGGCGACTGCAGCATGTCGAAGTCGGTGAAGGAGAGATAGAGCGAAATCAGGGCCGGCCCGAGCGTCAGCCCGAAAAAGCCGACGAGCCATGGCAGCAGGAAGAGATAGCCGGGAGCATTGGCATTCCACAGACGCTTGAGGCGTCCTTCGGCCACGGCCCCCTGATATCTTTCCACGGATATGGCCCCTGCGGGCGTGCGCATCGCATTGCTCATACGGGATCAGCCTCGTGCGAGAATTCGCGTGATTTCGTCGACAAGCTGCTTGCCGCCATCGGAGGGAGACAGCTGTCCGAAGGCAACCTGCTCGGCGATGTTACGGAGAATGAGGGTACCTTCGCCTGCACCGGTCGGCGGAGGGGGCGGCAGCGGGCCGGCGAGATCGCCGAGCCCGGCGACATAGGCAAGCGGAACCTTGCCGGTTTCGTCGAGCTTGGCGGCGACGACATCTCGCATTGCCTTTGATTCAGGAATGCCGCGTTCGACGTCGAGGATTACCGCGGCATCCGGATTTTTGACGAAGAAGTTGACGTAGTCGACCGCCTGATCCATCACCTTCGACTGCGCCGAGACCGAGAAGAACATCGAAGGCTTGCGGTAATGGCCACCCTTGGAGTCCGGGGTAATGCGCATATAGTTGGTAAGGGCCAGCTTGTCCTTGACCATGGCCTGGTAACCGACGAACTGGTTGCTGTGTGCGTAATCGCAGGCAGCCTTACCGACGGTGAGCGGACTGGTATCGATCGTATCCTTGTACAGAGCCTGGATATCAGGTGTAACGCAAGCTCTAGCTTCGCGGAACTTCGCCCACATATCGAACCATTCAGTAGCTTCCTCAGGACCGAAAGCGATCTTTGAGTCCGCAGTGTAGAGCGCCTTGCCGCGTTGGCGGAGGTAGTTTTCGAGGGCCGGTTCGACGCCACTGCCGTCGGCAAAGCCGAAGTAACCCTTGCGCTTACCGGCTTTGGTCATCTCGGCACCGATCTTGCCGAATTCTTCCCATGTTGTCTTCTGCGTCGGCATATCGATGCCGGCTTCCTTGAAGGCCACCGTGTTCAACACTGTTGCAGCCGAGTTGGCGCCGAGACTGACACCATAGAGATGGCCATCGACCTTGCCGCCTTCGATCTGCGCAGGGTCGAAATCCTCGAGCTGCAGCTTCGACGGCATGTAGGATTCCAGTGGGGCGAGGGCGCCGCGCCGGGCATATTCAACAATATAACGGTAGTCCATCTGGATAATGTCAGGGGCATTACGGCCAGCGACTTGGGTTGCAAGGCGTGGCCAATAATCGGCCCATCCAAGAAATTCACCGGTGATGGCAGTGCCGGCATTCTTAGTTTTGTAAAGCTCCGACACCTTGTTGGTGCGGTCGGCGCGCGGCTGCGAGCCCCACCACAGGAGACGCAGGCGCGTTTCCTGTGCCATGGCGCTGGTTCCAAGCGCCGAGAGCGACAGAAGTGCCGCACTTCCCGCAACGAAATTACGTCTGCTTACACGTAGAGTCATTTTTTCCTCCTCCAAAGGGAAGCGCCTCCACACGCTTCCAAACTAGTTTTACTTGCGCAAATAACTAATTGGTTACAAGCTACGGGCAAAGCGGCAAGCGTGTCAAGCGGTGTGTCGGCTCGCGAGCCAGCCTTCAAATTCGGTTTTTACAATTTCGCACCGAAGGCTTATGAGCGCAACACGTGACGACGGAGGGTGGAGCGGTGAACGACAGCGGGGGGAATGCGGACAGGAAACGGCCTCGACGTCCGTCTCAGGAGCGGACGAGCCAACGTGATCCGGAGCGGACACGCGCCGCAATCCTGGAAGCGGCCACCCGGGAGTTTGCCGAAAACGGCATGGGCGGGGCGCGCGTCGACGCCATCGCCGAGCGCGCCGGCACCAACAAGCGCATGCTCTATCACTATTTCGGCGACAAGGAGCAGCTTTACCTCAAGGTGCTCGAAGAGGCCTATGTCGGCATCCGCACGGCCGAGCGGGCGCTTCATATCGGCGACCGCAGCCCGGAGGAAGGCATCGGCGAACTGGCGCTCTTCACCTGGCGCTATTTCCTCCAGCACCCGGAATTCCTGAGCCTGCTCGGCACGGAAAACCTGCACCGCGCCCGCTGGCTGCGCCAGTCCGTGCGCCTCAAGGAGCTGCATTCGCACCTGATCGGCGAGCTTTCCGAAGTGCTGGAACAAGGAAAGAAGCAGGGCGTCTTCATCGAGACCGCCGATCCCCTGAACGTCTACCTGACGATCGCCTCGCTCGGCTATTTCTACCTATCCAACCAGTACACGCTTTCGACAATCTTCGGCCGCGACCTGATCGAGCCGACCCATCTCAACGCCTGGGAAAGGCATATCGTCCACGTGACGCTCGCGTCGATCAAGCGCTGACTTTCGAATGTCGGATTTGACTCTTGACAGGCTCGCCGCTCTTCTGCCATCAAGTAACTGTTTAGTTACCGGCTTGGGAGGGCCGGGCCGGATGCCCGCTCCCCGCCGCAAAAGATTCCAGGGAGGAAAAAATGGCACGCTTGGGGATCATCTTGCACGGCGTCACCGGCCGCATGGGTTACAATCAGCACCTGGTGCGTTCGATCCTCGCCTTCCGCGACCAGGGCGGCATTACGCTGAAATCGGGCGAGAAACTCGAGATCGACCCGATCATCGTCGGCCGCAACGGCGCCAAGATGGAGGAGCTGGCGAAGAAGCATAACATCAAGCGCTGGTCGACCGATCTCGACGCCGCTCTCGCCAATCCTGACGACACGATCTTCTTCGATGCCGGCACGACGCTGATGCGCGCCGAACTTCTGTCCAAGGCGCTCGATGCGGGTAAACACGTCTATTGCGAAAAGCCGATTTCCGACGATCTGCAGGTGGCGATCGATCTCGCCCGCAAGGCGCGGCGCTCCGAGCTGAAGCACGGCGTCGTGCAGGACAAGCTCTTCCTGCCCGGTCTGCGCAAACTGGCACTGCTCAGAGATTCCGGCTTCTTCGGCAAGATCCTCTCGGTGCGCGGCGAATTCGGCTATTGGGTCTTCGAAGGCGATTGGGGCGTGCCGGCCCAGCGCCCCTCCTGGAATTACCGCAAGGGCGATGGCGGCGGCATCATCCTCGACATGCTCTGCCACTGGCGCTACGTGCTCGACAATCTGTTCGGCGAGGTCAAGGCCGTCTCCTGCGTCGGCGCGACGCATATTCCCCAGCGCATCGACGAGCAGGGCAAGCCCTATGACTGCGACACGGACGATGCGGCCTATGCGACTTTCGAGCTGGAAGGCGGGGCCATCGCGCAGATCAACTCCTCCTGGGCCGTTCGCGTGCGCCGCGACGACCTCGTCACCTTCCAGGTCGACGGCACGCATGGCTCTGCCGTCGCCGGCCTGACGAAATGCTGGAGCCAGCACCGCGTCAACACGCCGAAGCCGGTGTGGAACCCCGACCAGCCGCAGACGATCGACTTCTACAAGACCTGGGATGAGGTTCCGGATACCCAGGCCTTCGACAACGGCTTCAAGGCGCAGTGGGAAATGTTCATCCGTCATGTCGTCGAAGATGCGCCGTGGCCCTACGGCCTGGAAGCCGGCGCCAAGGGCGTGCAGCTTGCCGAACTCGGCCTGAAATCCTGGGCCGAACGCCGCTGGCTCGATGTCCCCGCACTGGAGTTTTGAGCCGTGACGACGATCAATCTCCCCCTCGACGACAAGATCGTCCCGTATACGCTGACCGGCACGCCGATCGAACTGAAGAAGCGGGACGCCAAGGCCTTTCCGCGCATTGCCTTTGCCGCCGCCCATGTGGTCGCCGACCCGCTCGCCGACAACGATCCCTGGCTGACGCCGGCGATCGACTGGGAGCGGACGCTCGCATTCCGCCATCGGCTCTGGGATCTCGGCCTCGGTGTTGCCGAAGCGATGGATACGGCACAACGCGGCATGGGCCTCGGCTGGCCTGAGGCGCGCGACCTTATCCGCCGGGTGCTTGCCGAAGCCGCCGGACGCAACGACGCGCTGATCGCCTGCGGCGCCGGCACCGACCACCTAGTGCCTGGACCCGACGTGACCATCGACACCATCCTCAAGGCCTATGAGGAGCAGATCGAAACGGTGGAGGCAGCCGGCGGCCGCATCATCCTGATGGCGAGCCGGGCGCTTGCCGTCACGGCCAAGGGGCCGGACGACTATGTCAGGGTCTATGACCGCATCCTTCGCCAGGTCAAGGAACCCGTCATCATCCACTGGCTGGGCGAAATGTTCGACCCGGCGCTTGAGGGCTATTGGGGCAATGGCGACCACCTGAAGGCCATGGAAACCTGCCTTGAGGTGATCGAAGCCAATGCCGCCAAGGTCGACGGCATCAAGATCTCGCTGCTTTCCAAGGAGAAGGAAGTGACCATGCGCCGGCAACTGCCGAAAGGCGTGCGCATGTATACCGGCGACGACTTCAACTATGCCGAACTGATTGCCGGCGACGAAGAGGGGCATTCCGACGCACTGCTCGGTATTTTCGATGCGATCGCGCCGGCAGCGTCGGCAGCGCTCGACGCGCTCGGCCGCAAGAGCAATCACGAATTCTTCGACCTGCTTGAGCCGACCGTGCCGCTGTCGCGCCACATCTTCAAGGCGCCGACCCGCTTCTACAAGACCGGCGTCGTCTTCCTCGCCTATCTCAACGGGTTGCAGGACCATTTCACCATGGTCGGCGGCCAGCAGAGCACCCGCTCGCTGACGCATCTGGCCGAACTCTTCCGGCTGGCCGACAAGGCGCGGGTCCTGGCCGATCCCGAACTTGCTGCAAGCCGCATGCGTCAGGTGCTCGCCGTCCACGGCGTCAACTGAAGCGCGCAGTTCGGAATGGGAGGAGAATGAAATGCAGGTCGAAGGACTTTCGATCAATCTGGCGACAATCCGCGAGCAATGCGGCTTTGCCGAGGCCGTCGATATCTGCCTGAAGCACGGCATCACCTCGATCGCGCCCTGGCGCGACCAGGTCGCCAAGATCGGTCTCGACGAGGCGGTGCGGATCGTCAAATCGAACGGCATAAAGCTGACCGGGCTTTGCCGCGGCGGCTTCTTTCCGGCGGCAAGCGAGGCCGACTGGCAGAAGAACCTTGACGACAACAGGCGTGCGATCGACGAGGCGGCAGCCTTGGCCGCCGATTGCCTCGTGCTCGTCGTCGGCGGCCTGCCGGGCGCTTCGAAGGATATCGTCGCGGCTCGCCAGATGGTGTTCGACGGCATTGCCGCCGTGCTGCCGCATGCGCAGGCTGCGGGCGTGAAGCTCGCGATCGAACCGCTGCATCCGATGTATGCCGCCGACCGGGCCTGCGTGAACACGCTCGGCCAGGCGCTGGATATGTGCGAGCCGCTCGGCGAGGATGTCGGCGTTGCCATCGATGTCTATCATGTCTGGTGGGACCCCGACCTCGCCGGTCAGATTGCCCGCGCCGGCCGGATGAAACGCATCTTCGCCCATCACATCTGCGACTGGCTGGCGCCGACCAAGGACATGCTGCTCGACCGCGGCATGATGGGCGATGGCGTCATCGATCTCAAAGGCATAAGACGGATGATCGAGGCTGCCGGGTTCTTCGGGGCGCAGGAGGTGGAGATCTTTTCGGCCGAAAACTGGTGGAAGCGTCCGGCCGACGAGGTAATCGCCACCTGCGTCGAGCGCTTCCGAAGCTGCTGCCAGATCTGATTTCAGTATTTGTTTCATCACGTGCGAAGGAGATCATCCGATGGAGAAACGCCGTTTTGCCCTGATCGGCACCGGAAACCGCGGCACCACCATGTGGGGCAAGGACCTGCTTGCCGGCTGGCGCGAACATGTCGACCTCACCGCCATCGTCGAAAAGAATTCGCTGCGCGGCGAGCGCGCCCGCAACATGATCGGCAGCAATGCGCCGCTCTACGACAATATCGATTCCATGCTTGCCGAGCAGAGGCCGGATCTCGCCATCGTCTGCACACCCGACCATACGCATGACGATATCATCGTGCGGGCGCTGGAATCCGGCATCGATGTCATCACCGAAAAGCCGATGACCACCTCGATCGAGAAAATTCGCCGGATTCTCGACGCCGAAAAGCGCACCGGCCGCCGGGTCGACGTCTCCTTCAACTATCGCTATGCGCCGACGGCCGCGAAAATCAAGGAACTGCTGAATGCCGGCGAGATCGGCCGGGTGACCTCAGTCGATTTTCACTGGTATCTCAACACCAAACACGGCGCCGATTATTTCCGCCGTTGGCATGCCTATACGGAAAATTCCGGCAGCCTGTTCGTTCACAAGGCCACCCACCATTTCGATCTGCTGAACTGGTATCTCGACAGCGATCCGGAAGCCGTCACCTCGTTTGCCGACCTGCAGAACTACGGCCGCAAGGGGCCGTTCCGCGGCCCCCGCTGCAAGCTCTGTCCGCACGCTCATGAATGCGACTACTATCTCGATCTCGAAAAGGATCCCTTCCTCGATCAGCTCTACGAAGACCCCTCAGAGATCGACGGCTATTTCCGCGACGGCTGCGTTTTCCGCGAAGACATCGATATTCCCGATACGATGGTCGTTTCCATCCGCTACCGGAACAACGTCCATGTCTCCTATTCGTTGAATACTTTCCAGCCGATCGAGGGCCATCACCTGGCCTTCAACGGAACGAAAGGCCGTATCGAAATCCGCCAGTACGAGGCTCAGCCCTGGGAAGAGCCGAAGCAGGATACGATCCTGCTCATCCGCAATTTCCCGAATGGCAAGGAAGCTGTCGAACGCATCGTCGTGCCGCATTTCACCGGCGGCCATTACGGCGGCGACGACCGGATGCGCAACATGATCTTCAAGCCCGACACGGAAGACAGGCTTGGCCAGCGTGCCGGCACGCGGGCGGGCGCCATGTCCGTGCTCTGCGGCATTGCGGCGCTGACGAGCTCGCGCACGGGCAAGGTGGTCGAGATTGCCGAACTGATGCCCGAGCTTGCCAATGACGGTTCGCCCAATTCCTTGAAAACGCCGCGCTGACCTCAGGGCCGGCGCGACGCTTCAGGCGATGTTTTCGAGATTTTCACGGCTGATCCCGTAGAGCAGCGGCCGGCCGGTCGCAAAACGCTCGACCTCATCCGCCGCCATCGCGCCGAGACGTGCCCGTTCCAGGCCGATGGCGCCGGCGATGTGCGGTGTCAGGAAAACATTCGGCAGATCGTAGAAGACCGAACCTGGGTCTGGAATCTCCGGATCGGTCACATCGATAACAGCGTCGATGCGGCCGGTCTTCAGCTCCGAAAGCAAGGCGGCCTCATCGATGAGAATGCCGCGCGCGGTGTTGATGAGAGTCGCCCCGTCCTTCATCAGCGACAGTCTTCGCGCATCGATCATATGCTGCGTCGAGGGCAGTGACGGCGCATGCAGGGAAACGATATCGGCTCGCCGCATCAACTCGTCGAGGTCGACCTTCTCCGCCCCCAATCGCGCGGCCTCGGCGGCATCGAGCATGGGATCGAACAGCAGCAACCTGTAGTCAAAGGGTTTCAAGAGTTCGATCACCCGCCGGCCGATGCGCGAGGCGCCGATAATGCCGAGGGTTCGGCCGTAGTTTCCGATCGCTTCGCGCTGCATCGGATAGGTCCGATCGCGGTCGCGGTCGGCGACGTAGAGATCGCGGAAACGGAAGGCGCGTTTGCCGGCGAAGAGGATCGCAGCCAGCGTGAATTCGGCAACCGGCACGGCGTTGGCCTCGGCCGCGTGGCTGACCGCTATGCCGGCATCGAAGATGGAGTCATCAATGATGCCCTTGACCGTGCCCGCGGCATGGACGACGAGGCGCAGCCGCGGCGCGGCAGCGGGAATCTCAGGCCCGACATAGGGCGCACCCCAGCCGGTGATCAGGATCTCCGCTTCGGAAAGCAGGCGTCTTGCCCGCGCGTCGTCCAACCGCTGCAGCGGCTCGGGGTCGAGCAGGCGACCGATCGTATCGAGCCGGCGCAGGATCTCATCGGGCAGGACATGCTCCGTGCGCGACGGCTCCATGGCAAGGACGATCGCCGGACGGCTCATGGCATCTGCCCCGGCGCTTCGATGGCGCTGACGGTCACGCCCTTTTCCCGCACCAGGGCCTCCAGCGCCGCAAGGTCGGGTGCCTGCGGCGGCCGCTTCCAGGCCGACGAAACGGCAGCGGGATCGTCAAGTGCCAGCACCGCCGTCACCAGAATGGTTTCGCCGGCCGGAATCTGACCCCGCAGCTGCGGCACGATGGTTTTGGCAAAGATCACATTGGTGTTGGGCTGCGCCTTCTGCGCCAGCCCCGCGCGCTTGACCGAGGAACCGAGATCCAGAATGCCGGTGAAATCGGCTTCACCGATCGCATAGGCTGCCCCCTCCGAAGCCGACAGCCTATCCTGCTCGAAATCGCGGCGGCCGATGGCAAAGCCGCCTTCGGCAATCCGCAGCGGCCGGCCCGACCTGATCCGGTGAAGGCGGATATGCCAGGGGGCCGCGGGCACGAGCCAGGTTTCGACTTCGGCATCGGGGAAGGGCGACCATTTCGAATGAAGCACATCCCCCGCGAGCCGGGCCTCCTCATTCGTTTCACGCACGCGGTAGTGCAGGCCGTCATCGCTGAAAGCCAGCATCGAATCGAAGGCGGCCAGCGCAAAGCCGCGCTCATCCGACTCGACGCTGAAGCCATAACGGGCCGAATATGCGAATTTTGCGTATTTCTCGGTGCCGAAGCGCATCTGCAGGTTTTCCTGGCCGGAAGATAGCGCCACGACGTCACCGCCCGCCCGCATGATCACCATGCCGGGATGGCGCTGCGGGACGGCTGCTGACGACGGCTCCGGCGCCTTCTCCTCAGCGGTCCAGAACGGATGATCCTGCGGGATCGCCAGCGGCAGAAAGGCCTTCAACGCCCAGTAGGGCGAGCCGGCGGAGTTGTAGCTCTCCGACATCAAGAGGTTCGGATAGCCGAAACCGATCGACAGCACGCCGTCACGATCGGCGATCGGCTTGTCCCTCCACCAGCGCAGATGCTGCAGGCAGAGATGCTTGACCTCGCCCCAGGGCAGAGCCTCGAGATCGGCAAAGGCGAGCGCCGACCAGAAGCCGGCGCAGGCGAAGCGATAGGTCAGGCTGCGGCCGAATGGAATCGTTGCGCCATCGGCGGCAAACCAGTGGCGGAAATCCCGGGCGAACAGGATCGCCCGCTCGCGGTAGCGCTTGGCGTAATCGTCATCGACGAGCTTCGAATAGATCAGCCCATAGAAATGCATGGCGAAGGGAATGTAGTGATCGATGCGGCGCACACTGCCGTCGCGATACCAGCCGTCGCCGATATAGAAGCCTTCGAGTTCCTGCAAATATTGCCGCGTCAGGTTGCGATCGAAATCGGCGCCGAGGCGATCGAGGGCGATGTCGACGAAGATGCGGAAGAATTTCCAGTTGTTGTCGGCATAGTCGAATTGCCTGGCATGTTTGAGATAGGCGATGACATTGCCGCGGGCGCGCTGATCGAGTGGTTCCCAGATCTTTTCCGGCACCAGCGCCAGGGCAAAACCGAGAGCGGCAAGTTCGACCATGCGCTGATCTCGGCCATTGACCGTTCCCCAATATTCGGGATGGGCGGGATCGGTGCCGTTTGCGAGGCCTTCGGCAAAACGATGCCAATGGGCGAAGTCGCCGCCGCCGGCGCCGAGCGGCGCCAATCCCCAGAGCGGACGGGCGAAACCTTCGAGATCGGCTGCCGCCCGGTCGAAATGGGCGGCGGCGCCGCTCAGCCTGACGCGGGCATTGCTTTTCGAAAAACAGGCAAGCAGCGGATCGAAGAGATCAAGCAGGGCCCGGCTCATATCGGCACGGGCTTCCAGCGGATTGCCGGCGAGCGGGTTGGCGCTGGCGGGATCATAGGTCATCGGATCACTCACGGGTTTCAGCGTTCGGAACGGTCCCTCCCGCAACGGGAACGACAGCCTGGCAGATGTGGCGCGCCGGCGCCGTCCTGTTGCGGAAACGGGACAGCATCAGCGAGACGGCCTCGCGCCCGAGGGCGGCGCGATCGACACGCATGGTGGAAAGCTGCGGATTGGTCATCAGCGCGCAGGGCAGATCGTCGAAGCCGACGATCGCAAAATCCTCCGGCACCCGCAGGCCGGCTTCGGTGACGGCCTCGAGCACGCCGACGGCGATGAAATCATTCATGCAGAAGGCGGCGGTAAAGCCGGCATTCTCGGCAAGGATCGCGGCCATGCGTTCATGAGCCTCACCGCTGGCGCTGCCCTGCAGCGCCATGGACACGAAACGGCCCTCGGCGCCGGGGACGGCGGCGATCGCCGCCTCGAAACCACGGATGCGCTCCCGGATCGTCTGGCGGTGGGAACCGCTTAGATGCAGAATTCGGCGATGGCCGGCCTGCGTCAGCCGGCTGGTCGCCTGATAGGCGCCAAAGAAATTGGCCGGCGAAACGCCGTCGAACTGCGTCCTGGGGTCGGTGCCGTTGACCAGAACGGTCGGCGTCCTGTTGTGCTGCAGCCAGTCGCGCAGCATCTCGTTCGGATCGATGCCGACGAGAAAGAGACCTTCGGCGGCTGCGGCCTGCATATAGTCGCGCACGGCGTCCGGCGTCGTGCGATCCTCGCGGACCATCCGGATTTCGAAGGGCATGCCTGCTTCAGCGGCTCCGGCCCGCAGCCCCTCGACGATGGTTTCATAGAAAACGCTGAGACCGCCGGTGACGCCATCGCTGGCAATCAGCGCCAGTCCCCCGGCAACGGTTTCCGAAGCCGGTTTGACGGGATAGCCGTGCTCGGCGGCCACCTTCAATATCTGACGGCGCACGGTTTCACTGATACCCGGTTCGTTGGCGAGCACGCGCGACACCGTGGAGACGGAGACGCCGGCGAGTGTGGCGATATCGGCCTGACGCGGCCGTTTGATTTTCTGATCGTGCTTGATTTTCTGATCGTTCATGAGCAAACATTATGCAAATTACGCAAATTTGCAAGATAATCGTTATTTGTTGCAATAATTATTTTTTTGCGTACTCTTCTTGCGGAAATGCCCGTCAACGCCATTGGAGGATGGCCAGCAGGCATATTGGGACAAGGAGGATATCATGCAGGTCAATCGCCGTTCATTCCTGATGGGGTCAGCAGGTGCCGCCGCCGGCCTCGCCTTCGGCGCGGGAAGCGCCTTTCCGGCCTTTGCCGAGGGCACGTCGTTGCGCGCCATGTGGTGGGGGTCCAACGACCGCGCCAAGCGTACGCTCGACGTCGCCAAGCTCTATCAGTCGAAAACGCCTGGCGTCACGATCGTCGGTGAATCGCTTTCGGGCGACGGCTACTGGACGAAACTCGCAACGCAGATGGCCGGCCGCTCGGTCGCCGACGTCTTCCAGCTCGAGCCGGGAACGATCTCCGACTATTCCAAGCGCGGCGCCTGCCTGCCGCTCGATGAATTCGTCCCTTCGACGCTGAAGGTCGGCAGCTTCGGCCCCGACATGCTGAAGCTGACCACCGTCGACGGCAAGCTCTACGGCGTCGGCCTCGGCCTCAACTCCTTCTCGATGTTCTTCGACACGGTCGAATTCGAAAAGGCAGGAATCCCGCTGCCGACGCCCGACCTCACCTGGGATGAATATGCCAAGCTCGCGGTCGAATTGGCAAAGTCCTCCGGCAAGGGCGGCGGCCCCTATGCGGCACGCTACAACTATGTGTTCGATGCCTGGCTGCGCCAGCGCGGCAAGAGCCTCTTTGCCAAGGAAAGTGCCGGACTCGGCTTCACGGCCGACGACGCCACGGAATGGTTCGACTACTGGGAGAAGCTGCGCAAGGCGGGCGGCACCGTTGCGGCCGACGTGCAGACGCTCGATCAGAACACCATCGACACCAATTGCCTCGGTCTCGGCAAATCGGTGATCGGCATGGCCTATTCCAACCAAATGATCGGCTATCAGCTGATCATCAAGAACAAGCTCGGTATCACCATGCTGCCGCGCGAAAAGAAGGCTGGCCCCTCCGGCCACTATTATCGTCCGGCACTGATCTGGAGCGTCGGCGCCACGACGAAGAACGGCGAAGCGGCCGCGAAGTTCATCGATTTCTTCGTCAACGATGTCGAGGCCGGCAAGATTCTCGGCGTCGAGCGCGGCGTGCCGATGTCGCCGACCGTACGCGAAGCCATCCTGCCGCAGCTCAACCCGACGGAGCAGGAAACAGTCAAATACGTCAATCTTCTCAAGGATCAGGTCGGCGAATATCCGCCGCCGGTGCCGATGGGCGCAACCCAGTTCGACCAGCGCGTGCTGCGCCCGATCTGCGACGAACTCGCCTTCGAACGAATTTCGCCGGCCGATGCGGCGACCCGGCTGATCGAAGAGGGTAAGGCGACGATCAAGGGATGATCGATCGCCTGACATAAGAGGAGAGGCCCGCAAACCCCGGCGGGCCTCTCTATAGAGCCTTTCCGTTTTCCCAGAGTCTCGAAAACGCTCTATCTCTTTGTTTTCACGCAATTCCGGACGCAAACGCTATACAGTTTTGTTGGAATTGCGTGGCATCAGTTGGCCGCCGGGCTCTCGACCACCCGCCAGTCGGGCCGGCCGAGATCGAACGGCCAGGCGTGCACATCGCGGTCGTTGAAATAGACGACTTCCTGCAGGTTCGGGAAAGCGCTCTGCTTCAGCGTCGCGGTTTCCATCCAGGGCTTCATATAGGCGTCGCCGCCCTGGTAGCCGAGTTCCGCCACCCAGATGGGCTTGCCATAGCCGGCGACGAGATCATAACCCTGCTTGAGCGCTTCGGAGAATGTCCGGTGCTGGTTATGGGCGAGCTCATCGTAGCGCTCCAGCCCGAAGACCGAGAGCCCGACGAGGTCGACATAGTCGTCACCGGGATAATAATCCTGCAGGCCCGGCTCGCCCTTCGGCGACCACATGACCCGGGTGCCGGGCGCCTCCTGGCGGACGATATCCATCATCCGCCTATAGGCCGTAATATAGTCCTGCGGGTTCCAGCCGGCCCAGGAAAACCGGCCGGATTTGTCTTCCATCTCCTGTCCCCAGCGGACGATCACCGGGCTTTTCAGCTGAGATATCATCTGCGCGATCGCCCGCATGTTGACATCGTAGCCGCCGCGCAGAATCTTTGCGCGAAGCTGGGCGGAGGTCAGCCGCCAATCGACGTCCCAGGACCACGGTTCGATGGTGATCAGCAGGTTGCGGCCTCTCGCCAGTGCGTAGGCATCGGCGACACGCAGCGTTTCCAGATCGACGTCTTCCCAGGGCAGGAACAGGTGTTCCGTCGCGACATTCGCCTGCGCACCGAAATCGCCGTTCGGATCGTAGGCGCCGAACTTGATGCCGTCGGCATGAACGACCGGACGTTTATCGATGATCGTCCGCACGCTCGCTGCCGGATTCGGGACAATGCCTGCATATTGCATCTCGCTTCGGCTCGGCAGATCCGCGACCGACAGCAGCAGCAGCGCTATCGCAGCGGTCGAGAGGTTCTTTTTCATCAGCGTCTTCATGGCTCGCCCTCCTTTTCGGGCTACTCCTGGCTCAGCAGGACCTGCTTCAGTTCGCGCGCCTTCGCGCTCACGGTATCCACAGGAATGAGCTTGCGGAATTCGTCGTCGTCACGCGCCTTTGCATGGCGGAAGACGTACCAGTTGCCGTCCGGCTGGCGCCGCTGATAGATCGTGTTGCCGAGCTTCTGGTGACCGAAACAGGTGCTGGCGCGGGCCGCACCCTCGGCATTGGTCCAGGTAGCGCGCATGCAGAGCTGACCGAGATCGTCGACGACCCATCTGCCTTCGGCGAAAGACTGCTTACCCTTGTCGTTGGTCCAGGCGACGAAGCGCCGGCCCTCCTCGAAGAAATGGCCGCCGCCGGTGCCCCAGGTCCAGGTCCTGTCGCCATACATCCGATAGAGCTCATAGGCGCTGAGCGGCGTCGGTGCCTTCGTCCCCGCCGCCTCGGCACCGTGCGCCGCCACGGGCAAACACAGGCCGAGGGCAAGGACTGCCCCATACAATCTCGATCCGATACGCATTACGTCCTCCTACTCGATACTTGCCGGTTCCGCCGGCTCAGACACCTTGTTGATCCTGTCCCGTGTTTCCGAACCCATTCCATCTGATGCGGAACTTCACGGTCCTGGTCTTGCCGCCGAGCCCGGCGCCGGCAACGGCAAACTGCGATTGGCTGAAACTTACGATCGTCTGGCCGTGGGAGAGGGCTTCGAGGCTGCGCAGACCGTGGCTGCCGGCCTGCATGCCGCCGGTGACGCAGATCGCCAAACCGGTGGCCGTCGCAAGCCAGAGCCCGCGTGATTGCGGCCGCAGCGGCAGACCGTTCTCGATCGCATGGCGCATGACGATCAGCACCGTCAGCGACAGATAGATCGAGAGGTTCATCGCGGCGAAAATATAAAAGCCCTGGGCGGATGCGGCCTCGTTGGGAATCGCCATGGCGGCCGCGCAAAGCCCGGCGAGTCCGATATAGGGCGCAACGACGCGTAGCGGCAAAGACTGCTGCTGCTGCCTGCCCTTCGGGGTAATGCGGAAGTCGACGAAGGAACCGGAGATGTGATCGCGGACGGCCGCCAGGCTACCGGCAAGCGACCATGGCCAGCGCAGGAAGATGAAGGCGAGCCCCTCCCAGCCGAACAGTTTCGCATTGTGCGGCCTGAAGGTTCTCGTCGCCCGCCAGAACAAGGCAAACAGCGTCAGCACGATCGATATCGGCGCGAAGTGCAACAGGAAATCCGGATAGGTGACGTCGACGAAGACGTGGCCCGTCAGCAAGGCGGCAACCGGCAGCAGGAACATCACGGCCATGAAGGCGGAAAAGAGCGGATACCACAGCTGCGAGAACACGAACTGCAATCTCAGCCGCCAAGGCAGGCGCATGACATAGTGGCGGGAATGTTGCAGCAGGATGGTGACGAGGCTGCGCGACCACTGGAATTCCTGGACGACGAGATCGGCAAAATTCGCCGGGCCGTCACCATGCGCGATGGCGTCGACGGCATGCACACCACGCCAGCCGCCGGCATTCATCATCAGCGTCGTCGAGTGGTCTTCGGCAAGCTCGGGGCCGAGACCGCCGATCTGACGAAGGGCCGATGTGCGAACCGCATAATGCGAGCCGATGCAAAGCGGCGCCCAGCCATTGTTGTAACCGGTCTGCAGCGAACCATGCAGGCTCGCCTCGGCATAGAGCCTGCCGCGCGCCGCCCAGCTTGCTTCGGCATTTGCATCACAGATACTGGGGGCGGAGACATAGCCAACCCCGGGATCGGCGAAGGGACGCAGGATCTCGCGGAGATAGGTCGGCGTCGGCACATGATCGGCATCGAACTGGGCGACGAAATCGTAGCGCGCATAACCGAAATGGTCGTAGAAGTAAGCGAGATTACCCTCCTTGCAGCGCGTCCGGCGCGGCCAGACCGTGCGGTGATATTCCGCCACCCCTTTTCGGGTCGAGATCAGCACGCCATGCTCGGCGCACCAGCGCCTGGTTTCCTCCGAAGGATCCTCGTCGGCCAGCCAGACATCGAATTCGACGTCGACCTGGCCGAGCATCGCCTGAAGCGTGGCGCGCACGACGGCAAAGGGCTCGGACGGCGCCTTGGTGACGACCATCGCCACCCGCCCTTCCGGAAGCGATGCGCAGGAGTTGACCGCCCGCGCATCGAGGAAGATCAGGATGAAATAGGCCGGCACGAGCGTGATCCAGGCGAGCACCAGGGTGATCAGCATGAAGGCCGCCCCGGAAATGATATGGGTGGACTGGAACCACCAGATCCAGAAGTAGCCGAGCGCCGCCAGCCAGCAGACAATGCCGAAACCATAGGCAACGCGGTTCCAGCCGGTGAAAACAGCATCGAACGCATCCGCGGCGGTGGCGGCTTTTGCCGTCCTGGTGCCGTAGCCAAGGCGCGAGACGTCGCTCATGCGACAACCCCCAGTCCAAAGGTCGGGCTGGCGGTGCGAATGATCGTATCGATATCCGAGAGAGCCGGCGTGAAGCCAAGTTCGGCCTTGGCCCGTGCTATGTTGGCAAAGAGGATCGGCGGGTCGCCGGCGCGGCGGGGGCGATAACGCACGGGGACTTCATGGCCGGTCGCGCGATGGATGGCTTCGAGAACCTCACGCACCGAGGTGCCGCGGCCGGAGCCGAGATTGACGCTGAGCGAGCCGCCATCCTCCATCAGATGATTGACGGCGGCAAGATGTGCCTGCGCGAGATCGCTGACATGAATATAATCGCGCACACAGGTTCCGTCCTCGGTCGCATAATCGGTGCCGAAGACATCGAGCCGCTCCAGCCGGCCGGCGGCAGCGAGAAGGGCACGAGGGATGAGATGGGTCTCGGGCTGATGGCGCTCGGCAAGCTCACCCTCCGGATCGGCGCCGGCCGCGTTGAAATAACGCAGCGCGGCGAAACGGATGCCATAGGCGGCGGCGAAATCCTCGAGCGCCATCTCGAATATCAGCTTGGTGCGCCCATAGGGGTTGACCGGCAGCTGCGGGCTTTCCTCGCGGATCGGCAGGGAGGCAGGAATGCCATAGGTGGCGCAGCTGCTCGAAAAGACGATCCGGCCGATATCCTGGTCGAGGCAGGCCTCGAGCAGCGTCAGGCTGCCGACGACGTTGTTCCGGTAATATTTCCTTGGCATCTCGACGGATTCGCCGACATAGGCATTGGCACCACAATGGATGACGCAATCGGGCGAAAACTCTGCGAGAGTCCGGCGCAGCGTGGCGGCGTCTGCAAGCTCGGCCCGAATAAGCGGTCCCCAGCGGACACTGTCGGCATGCCCGGTCGAGAGATTGTCGTAGGTGACCGGGACCATGCCGGCGCGCGCCAGCGCTTTGCAGATATGACTGCCTATGAAACCGGCGCCGCCGGTAACCAGAATATAGCGGGGCATCTCATACGACCTCCGCCTTCTCTGTGCCGGCGAGCACGCTGTCGAAATAGTCGACGGTGCGGGCGAGGCCCGTTTCGAGCCCGATGCGGGGCTGCCAGCCCAGCTCGACCATGGCCCTGGAGATATCCGGCCGCCGCTGGCGGGGGTCGTCGATGACCCGCGGCAGGTGGACGATCCGGGAACGGGAATTCGTCAGGTCGCGGATGATTTCCGCCAGGCGGCGAACGGTGAACTCGGCCGGGTTGCCGAGGTTGATGGGGCCGATGCAGGCGCTGCCAGCGGCCGAAAAACGCAGGAAACCGTCGACGAGATCGTCGACATAACAGAAAGAGCGGGTCTGCTCACCATCGCCATAGATCGTCAGATCGGCATTGCGCAGGGCCTGCACGATGAAATTGGAAACCACCCGCCCGTCGTCCGGGCGCATGCGCGGGCCGTAGGTGTTGAAGATGCGGCCGACCTTGATGTCGACGCCGTAAGTCCTGTGATAATCGAAGAACAGGGTTTCGGCGCTACGCTTGCCTTCATCGTAACAGCCGCGCGGTCCGATCGGGTTGACATTGCCGCAATAGGATTCGTGCTGTGGGCTGTGGTTCGGGTCGCCATAGACCTCCGAGGTCGACGACTGGACGACGATCGCGCCGGTCTTGCGCGCGCAGTCCAGGGTATTGACGGCGCCGAGCACGTTGGTCAGGAGCGTGCCGACCGGGTCCCGCTGATAATCGGGCGGAGAAGCGGGCGAGGCGAAGTTGAAGATGAGTGACGCATGGATATCGAAGGGCCGGCGGACATCATGCTCGACGATCTGGAAGCGGCTGTTCGAGGCGAGGTGATCGACATTGACGCGGCGGCCGGTTGAAAAATTGTCGAGACATACGACTTTATGGCCGCGCTGCAGAAGTCTTTCGCAGAGATGCGAGCCGAGGAACCCGGCTCCGCCATTGACCAGAACGGTGCCTACCCCCTGGGGCACCGCTATGCCTGATGCTTTAGAATAGCCTTCGCTGGGAACGAAACTACGCATTACAAACTCCTTCCCATGTTTTAGTCTTTTGATTTATTGATGCACTGCGCGCCTCCATTATCCTCGTTGATATTCACCTTCCGGCTACCACAACTCGAATAACGTTTCAGTTATTCTTAAGATAACAGAATTACTATTCAAATGATATGACGATAACAGCCAAGTTCAACTTTAAAAATTACAACCATCCAAAATAACTACGCACTATTCTTTATTTTAACAAATGATTAATCACTTTATATCGATTTTGCACTTGGAGCGAGTATCCCGGCATTTGCTCAAGCTTCACTCAATGAAGTTGACGTAGAAGAAATGGGAAGGTTGGCCGCGCTGAACTGCGGACCGAGCTTGCATCCGGAAGCGCCATATGAGAGGGGTTTTGGCCATGTTGAAAAAACGAGATGCAGCGCAGCCGAAAGGCTGGTGCTTATTTCATTTTGCGATGTTCGCCTGTGGAACGGCCCTTGCGATCGGAGCGACGGCCTGCACGGTTGTTAACGACGACATCGCCGCCATCGCGAAAAATAACGCGGTCGAGACGCCGCGCGTCTCGAAGGCCTATGCCTATCCGGCAGATCGGCCCGAACGCCCGGCCCCAGCAACGGTTCGCGTCGCCTATCACGGCTCAGCGCCCTACATCTGCTCTCCAAGCGGCTTCGGACAGAAATCGCGCTGCTTTGCGCGCCCCTCGATCTGAAAACAATAGCGCCACTGCATAATTCCTCAAATCGGAATCGGTCCAAGGACAAAATTATGCAGCAATTCAAAGTGCGGCAACGTCGTCTGCACGTCTGAAAGAAAGGTCGCGCTGTCGATCAGTTGCGCCACCGGCCGGACATGTCGTCATCGCCGGCGGGATGCTCGTTGAAGAAACGGGATGCTGCTTCCGTGCGGTTTCGTACATTCATCTTCTTGTAGATGTTACGGACGTGGACCTTCACCGTGTTTTCGGAAAGATGCAGCTTGTCGGCAATGATCTTGTTCTGCGTGCCCTTGCAGATAAGATCGAGGATCTGAACCTCGCGGGTGGTCAAAGCGGAAATGCTGTCGCGCCTCAGCTTCAGCGCATTGGTGCGCGCCACGTCGACCGACTTCGTCTGATAGAGCGACGGCTCCAGTTGGGCGTTGTTGTTGGTCAGGCGATTGAGAAGCGCTGACGGAAAATGTTCGCCGCCCTTCATCAGCAGATCCACAGCGGCCATGAAGACATCGAGCCGCAGGTTGAGCGGCAGGACGCCATCGATGATCCTTGCCTCGACCAGCCGGCTGACATAGGGTTCAAGCATGTCGATGGCTTCGACGACCAGTCCGACAGAGGTTTCCGGGTGATTTTCGCGGGCAGCCTGCAGTGCCTCATGAAGCTCCGGTGCAGGTATATGATAGAATAAAACGAGCTTCAAATCGCCGGTATCTTTTTCCAGCATCGGCTTCGTGTTCGTTATGCTTGCCACTTCACAGTTCGGAAATTTCTTTGCCAGCGCTTCTACCATGCATTCTGAAAACAGATCCGCCTTGGCGACCACGAGGATAGTATTTCCCGATGAACCCAACTTCTTTCCCTGGTCTGCGTTCTCCATTCCTGAGCCTGCCATGAACATATACGCCTCCCCTAGCGTTACACTTTACTCAAACGTGGAGCGATGTCGGGTATTAAATATTATGAAATGCCAGCCCCTGATGTCACCGCTTTATTCTTTAGACATTTCTTAATAATGTTAATACGGATTGAGAAGGAAGGAAATGGCCCAAAGTGATTAGTTTTAGTGGGCAAAAAACGATAATATACAAAGTTTTGGTTGCATTTTTACTGTCGGTGATACTTCAAGGTTATATTTGCTCTGAATATAGATGAGCGCTCGATGTAATATTTCAGTACAGATTGTTATATTTCAGCATTCGTGAAGTGTCGAATATGAGACAGGCAACCGTCGAACGGCGCCGCTCAACCCAGCAGCGAATGCCGGTATCTGGGATGCTCGCGGCTCAGCGACGACCCCAACCGAAGCGGTCTCAACCGACCACCGACAGGGGCTAGCCACCGGGGCAGATCCGCCTTTAGCCCGAATTGATATCTATCGGATCCTCAATTTTTCCAGCAATCTTTGATGGTTGTCCAAGTGGCGACATGGAAACGTCAGGTATCTGCATGCGTTTTGATGCCCGACCTCCATTGGGGCAACTCAACGAAAATAAATTCTGAATACTC
This sequence comes from Rhizobium sp. CIAT894, assembly GCF_000172795.2. Classification (NCBI taxonomy): domain Bacteria; kingdom Pseudomonadati; phylum Pseudomonadota; class Alphaproteobacteria; order Hyphomicrobiales; family Rhizobiaceae; genus Rhizobium; species Rhizobium sp. CIAT894. The sequence goes on along the minus strand of NZ_CP020947.1, from coordinate 73,868 downwards.
CTTATCCTCATCCAGGATGATGATCTGGATACGTGCGGTCTTGTACTGAGTGCGTACGTTCCCAATACCAACGATTTGATCAACAAATCGCGATCATGCCGCAGATGACTGGTTTCGAATACATCTGCCGATGTTAACGCATCGGAGCGAGCGCGAGCAAAATCCCATTTGAGATGAGAGGGATGTCGAAAGGCTGCTCCGGTTTTTTCTGGAGACACTCTGATGCCTGACGACTATCAGCACGACCCGAAGCCACCCGGCGACGACATCACGAAGGTCGGGGCGCTCGCCGACGGTTTTGCCAACGGCGCTGTCAATTCAACTGAAGTCGACGACGGCTCGACCGGTTATGTCGGCGCCGCCAATGACGATAATCGCGACAATACCGACAACGGTGTCGACGTAACCGTTAAAGCCGATATCGATGTGTCTGCCAATTCTGGCTTCCCCCTCGAGCTCGTTCAGGGTGCAAACCTGCTCAGCAACACCGTCGACGCCAGCGTCATCGGCGGCAATTCGCATGTCTCCGACGTCGGCGAGGACAGCAGCACCTGACGACAGGCCCGGCACAGCTCGAATGGTACAGCGGCGTGCCGCGCTCGACCCGCATGCACAGCATCGTCGGGCTGACGGTTCTCTTCGCCTTGTTCGGAGGGTTCGGCGCAACGGCGCCACTTGCTTCGGCCGTCATCGCGCAGGAAGGCTTCGTCGCGACCGCAACAACAAGATCGTCCAGCGTCTGGAGGGCGGCATCATGCGCGTCAGCGAGGGCGACACTGTGAAGGAAGGCGATATCCTGCTGATCCTCGATCCAACCGCCTCCCGCTCGAATGAGCGGATGCCAACAAACCAATCGCCGACGGCATGTCCCGGGCTATCAAGGAACGCTGAAGGTAGGCGGTCCGGCAAACGACGCCGATCCGCTAAAAGTGAAGGATTGCCCGTCGTTTCGACATGGTATCGGTATCAATCATCCTTTCGGGATGGATCGTCTCCTCCGGGGAAGAAAGGGCGAGCATGGCCGCGATGTCCGATGTCCTGCTGCGGGTCGGCCGCTTGAATTATGTCTGGACGAACACCGAAAGCCTGCTGATCTACATCATCGCCCATCTTCTCAAGGTCGAAAAGGAAGCGGCAATCGTCGTCTTCCTGACGCTCAACACGACGCGCGCCCGGATCGATCTCGTCGAACGGCTTGCCAAGCTCGCGTCGACCTCGCCATCCGACCGGAAGGCGATCCTCTCAGCCATGTCGCGGCTGAAAAAGGAATCCAAAATCCGCAACAAATACAATCACTGCATCTATTCCTTCGACGAGAAGGGAGAGATCTCCAGCACGCAGCTGATGCGGCTGGTCGAGGACGACAAGGAAATCCGCTACGGCAAGATCGAGCAGATGGATGCACGTGAGCTCGACCTTCTGGAGAAGTCGATCGCCGAAATCGTCGCCATCAGCCAGACGCTGTGGGCCTTCATCCACGCAAGCCCGCAGATCTCCGGCGGGCTTTGATCTAATCCGCATGGACGTGGCGCTGCCAAAACCGCCGCGCACTTTCGGGCGATATCGATCGAAGGCGGCGCCAGCTCGGCGAACGACGCCGGCCACGTTTGCATGGTCTTTGATTTTGAGTTGCGATCATTGTTAAAAGAGGTGCAAGCCAATTTTGCAACTCCTCAGTGGAAACTCATGCAGACCAGTGCAGATCGCGCCGAAAGAGAACGGCTTCTGGCCATTCTCGATTTCTGGCACAAGATCGAGTTCTTCATTCCCTACGATCTCTCCAGCCGTATCGTCACAGGTGAAGGGCGCAGTGTCTTCTGGCTGCATAGAAAAACGCTCGAAGACGACGGCGCCGCACTCAGTCGCCCAGCGATCCCCGAAGAGAAACAGATTACCGGTTTTACCCTGTTCCTCGGCGTTTTCAGCAAATCCGAAATTACCAGTATCCGCAGGCACTTCGACAATGTGGCGGCCGATATCGCCGAATATGAGGATGCCGAACGCAGCGATCTCGATGGCGATACCTGCTTTGCCAGCCTGCGGCTCACACCGCTGGGGCAGCCGATTTTCGAAACATTTTCCGTTTCCACGCTGCCATGGGCTCTGGGACGAGTGCAGAAATCCGGCCTCTCCTCGCTCAGTTCCGAGGCATTTGCCGAGAGTAAGCGGCAGCTATCGGAATTGCTGCAAAATTTTCGGGCGCAGCGGCATTTAAGATCTTCGTCCTGCGGGGACATCGACGATCAACCGATCGATGCCGGCGAGATCCTGACGCTGCATGAATTGCTCTGCGATTGGGCCAAATTTGCCTCGCATCGGGAGAAGCCCATCGCCGCCGTTGAAATCCGCTACAAGGACAAGGTGGAAAAACCGGAAGTCCTCTCGCTGCCGCCGCCGCAGGAGAGCCCTTCGCCCGATGCCGACGATGCGGAGGATGAGAGCGCAAACGTCGAGGAAGAGATCGGTATCCTGAACAGCTTCTTCATCGAGGATATCGAGCGGGCGATGTTGCGCGTCAAACAGGGCGATATCCCCGAGCCGCTCAGGCGATATCTCACGGCGCTTTCCCGGGAGAAGCGGATCGACCTCTACTCGGAGGATGGACGCCGGGCGATCGTCAGGGCCTTGCATCCTGGCAATCTCAACCGTGGACGCTGGCTCGGCGAACCGCATCAGGCGATGAGCCTCATGCAGCAGTTCGCGATCAATTCGGCCGTCGGCGACCTTTCCGAAACCGGACTTTTCTCGGTCAACGGCCCACCGGGGACGGGAAAGACGACCCTGCTTCGCGACATGTTCGCGGATAATATCGTTCGGCGCGCCCGGGTTCTCTCCTCCTTGAAGACGGCGCGCGATGCCTTTGACGGATCGGTGCGCCGCGCCATTTTCGCAGACCGGAGCACTGCCACCCTGTCGACGCTGATCCCGGCCCTTACCGGTTTCGAGATGGTCGTCACCTCCTCCAACAACGCCGCTGTGGAGAATATTTCGCGTGACCTTCCCAAGCGAAGCGCGATCGCCAGAGGGTCGTCATTCCAATATCTGCAGACGGTCGCGCACAAGATCGCCTGCCAGAAGGACAATGGCGCCACCGTCAAGCTTTCCGACGGCGACCGCCCATGGGGGCTGATCGCCTGTGCGCTCGGCAATTCCAGGAACCGCCGCGCCTTTAAGGAGCGTTTCGCCTTCATGGAAATCACCGACCGGCCAAAGCCCGGCTGGTCCGGTGCCGATAAGCCGCAGACCATTTGGGAATGGCTGAAGAGCTATGAAGGACCGACCTTTGCCGAAGCGTCGGCAGCTTTTCATGCCGCCGACGGCGCGGTTCGCGACAAGATCGGCCAATATGCACGTTATGCCGATCTCCATGACGAGATCACTCTCGTTTCGCAGGATAGCTTCTGCCGCGAGGCGCTTGAAAGGGTGGCAGCCGCTGCGGCCGAACGTCGAGATGCGCAGGACCGATGCGACAGGGTCGCCGCCGAAATGCGTCGCATCAGGAAAGATCTGTCTGATCTGAAGGAGGAGGAACAGTTGCTCGACCGCAGCGCGCCTGCGCGATGGAAAAGATTACTGGCGACCAACCCCGCCCGGCAGCATCGGCAGGACGTTGTCGCCAATGCGCTGAAGCAATTGGAACTGCGCAAGGCGCTGGCGGAATGCGAGCATCAGCTTGCCAAAGCCGATGGGCCTATGCTGGAACAAGCTTTGCGGGAGCATGACCGGGCTGAACGGGCACTGCGGTCACGACGGAAAATCTGGTCCGCGAAAAGAGAAGAATTCGAGCGGCTGGCGGAAATTCTCGGTCATCCCGCCGCACCCAGGCGCCTTGCGGATCTTGAGACCGAGCAGGTCCAGATCGACGGCCTTTGGCATCAGGACGAACTGGCGGCTTTGCGTTCTGCATTGCTGGAAGCGGCGCTGACGCTGCATGAAGCCTGGCTGGCGGATGTCGGCAGAAAGGGCGGAGGTTTTGGCGGCAACATCGTCTCCATCAGCAAACTGCTTTCCAACAACAATCCTGTCGACAGCGACTATATTGCATTGATCTGGCAGAGCCTTTTCATGATCGTTCCGATCGTGTCGACGACGTTCGCGTCCTTCTCCCGGCAGTTCCACGGCCTCGAAGCCGGTTCGATCGGCTGGGTTTTCATCGATGAGGCCGGCCAGGCCGTGCCCCAGGCCGCTGTCGGGGCCTTGCTGCGGGGACGCCGCATTATGGTGATCGGCGACCCCCAGCAGATCGAGCCGGTCTTCACCCTGCCGAGTGCGCTCATTACCGCCACTGCTGCGCTCTCGCCCCATACGGCGACAGGACAATATTCACCGAACATGGCATCGGTGCAGATGCTGGCCGACGCCGCCAACCGCTACGGAACAACAATCGAGGGCGGGGAAGCGGATGGGCTCTGGATCGGCACTCCCCTCAGGGTGCATCGGCGCTGCATCGATCCGATGTTCAGCCTTGCCAACCGGATCGCCTATCAAAACAAGATGATATTCGGGCTGAGGCAACGCCAGCCCGCCGGCGATGCCCCGCCATTTTACGGCGACAGCGCCTGGATCGACATCAAGGGCAAGGTATCCGGGAAACAGATGGTTGCCGAACAGACGGACTTTATCGTCGATCTCCTCACCGCCACCTACCGCCGGGATGGCGCATTGCCGGATCTTTATATCATTTCGCCCTTCAAGGAGATCAAGAACCGTCTGCGGGAGGCTCTGACCCACGCAAGATGGATCGATCCGGACGGCAATCCGCGTTCATCCCCGCCAAGACTGTCGAGGTGGCTGCGGGAGCGGATCGGCACGGTGCATACTTTCCAGGGCAAGGAGGAGGACATGGTTTTCATGGTGCTCGGCGCCGATGCCGAGCATAGCGGAGCCGCAGCCTGGGCAGCATCGAAGCCAAACCTCCTGAACGTGGCCCTGACGCGCGCCAAACGCCGTTTCTACATCGTCGGCGACCGGTCCCTCTGGGAAACTCTGCCTTATTTCAGAGAGACGGCGAGCTCCTTGGATAGGATCCAGGCAGGGGACTTCCTTGCCAGGATTGGCGGGACAGAAGACCGGTTTTAAGGAACTATCGGACAGCCACTGTTTTTGGAGGGCCGAAACGCCAAAAGCCCGCTTTGCAGCGGGCTTTTGGTATGGCTGTAGAGAATTTGGTTGCGGGGGCAGGATTTGAACCTGCGGCCTTCAGGTTATGAGCCTGACGAGCTACCGGGCTGCTCCACCCCGCGGTATATATTAACACGAAAGGCCGCTTTGTGAGCGGCCCTTTGATCGGCTTTGGGCCGTTAGTTTTGTGTGAGAAGATTTTATATCATGAAGTTGCGCTTTGCAGACCTGGCAGCGACCTACTCTCCCGCGTCTTAAGACGAAGTACCATGGGCGCAGGGGCGTTTCACGGCCGTGTTCGGAAAGGGAACGGGTGCAGCCACCCCGCCATAACCACCAGGTCGGCAAAGCGCAACTTATGTTTGAGAAGCTGGGGGATGAGGCGGTAGTCAGTAGCCATTAGGCAATAGTGACTAGCGTCATCGCATTTTTTTGAACACGTCTTTGATGTTTGCGAGGGAAGAGGCGGAGCAGTTTACTACTCACTACTCGCTACTGCCTATTCACTACTCACTATCGAACTTTGTTCGATGAGCACAGTCAATGAGAACGATCAAGCCGATCGAGCTATTAGTACCGGTAAGCTTCATGCGTTGCCGCACTTCCACACCCGGCCTATCAACGTGGTCGTCTTCCACGGCTCTGATAGGGAATACTCGTTTTCAGGTGGGTTTCCCGCTTAGATGCCTTCAGCGGTTATCCCGTCCATATATAGCTACCCTGCTATGCCCTTGGCAGGACAACAGGTCCACCAGAGATATGTCCATCCCGGTCCTCTCGTACTAGGGACAGATCCTGTCAATATTCCTACACCCACGGCAGATAGGGACCGAACTGTCTCACGACGTTCTGAACCCAGCTCACGTACCGCTTTAATTGGCGAACAGCCAAACCCTTGGGACCTGCTCCAGCCCCAGGATGCGATGAGCCGACATCGAGGTGCCAAACAACCCCGTCGATATGGACTCTTGGGGGTCATCAGCCTGTTATCCCCGGCGTACCTTTTATCCGTTGAGCGATGGCCCTTCCACACGGGACCACCGGATCACTATGACCGACTTTCGTCTCTGCTCGACTTGTCAGTCTCGCAGTCAGGCGGGCTTATGCCATTGCACTCGACGACCGATTTCCGACCGGTCTGAGCCCACCATCGCGCGCCTCCGTTACTCTTTCGGAGGCGACCGCCCCAGTCAAACTACCCACCATACACTGTCCCGGACCCGGATGACGGGCCGCGGTTAGACATCCATGACGATAAGGGTGGTATTTCAAGGATGGCTCCACGGAAACTGGCGTCCCCGCTTCAAAGCCTACCACCTATCCTACACATGCCGACACGAATGCCAGTGTAAAGCTATAGTAAAGGTGCACGGGGTCTTTCCGTCTGACCGCAGGAACCCCGCATCTTCACGGGGAATTCAATTTCACTGAGTCTATGTTGGAGACAGCGGGGAAGTCGTTACGCCATTCGTGCAGGTCGGAACTTACCCGACAAGGAATTTCGCTACCTTAGGACCGTTATAGTTACGGCCGCCGTTTACTGGGGCTTCGATTCAAAGCTTGCACCTCTCCTCTTAACCTTCCAGCACCGGGCAGGCGTCAGACCCTATACGTCGTCTTGCGACTTCGCAGAGCCCTGTGTTTTTGATAAACAGTCGCTACCCCCTGGTCTGTGCCACCCCACAAGAGTTGCCTCATATGGGGTCACGCTTCTTCCGAAGTTACGCGTGCAATTTGCCGAGTTCCTTCAACATAGTTCTCTCAAGCGCCTTGGTATACTCTACCTGACCACCTGTGTCGGTTTCGGGTACGGTCTATACGGTGGAGCTATTTCCTGGAACCGCTCCGCTGCCCTGATAATCCAATAAACCAGAACAACTTGTGCAATCCGTCACTACCACCAGGCCCACGAATATTAACGTGGTTCCCATCGACTACGCATTTCTGCCTCGCCTTAGGGGCCGGCTAACCCTGCTCAGATTAACTTTAAGCAGGAACCCTTGGTCTTTCGGCGAGAGGGTCTCTCACCCTCTTTATCGTTACTCATGTCAACATTCGCACTTCCGATACCTCCAGGAGCCCTCACAGGTCTCCCTTCATCAGCTTACGGAACGCTCCGCTACCACTTGCATTACTGCAAATCCTCAGCTTCGGTGCATGGCTTCAGCCCCGTTACATTTTCGGCGCAAAGACCCTTATTTAGACCAGTGAGCTGTTACGCTTTCTTTAAATGATGGCTGCTTCTAAGCCAACATCCTGGTTGTTTTGGGATCCTCACATCCTTTCCCACTTAGCCATGACTTGGGGACCTTAGCTGGAGGTTAGGGTTGTTGCCCTTTTCACGACGGACGTTAGCACCCGCCGTGTGTCTGCCGAGTAGTACTCCCCGGTATTCGGAGTTTGGTTAGGATCAGTAAGACGGTGAGTCCCCATAGCCCATCCAGTGCTCTACCCCCGGGGGTATTCGCTCGACGCTCTACCTAAATAGATTTCGCGGAGAACCAGCTATTTCCGAGTTTGATTGGCCTTTCACCCCTAGCCACAAGTCATCCCAATCTATTGCAACAGATGCGGGTTCGGTCCTCCAGTTGGTGTTACCCAACCTTCAACCTGCTCATGGCTAGATCACTCGGTTTCGGGTCTAATGCAACAAACTATATCGCCCTATTCAGACTCGCTTTCGCTTCGCCTACACCTACCGGCTTAAGCTTGCTTGTTACACTAAGTCGTTGACCCATTATACAAAAGGTACGCCGTCACCCTCTCAGGCTCCGACTGTTTGTAGGCATCCGGTTTCAGGTTCTATTTCACTCCCCTTGTCGGGGTGCTTTTCACCTTTCCCTCACGGTACTTGTTCGCTATCGGTCATGCACGAGTACTTAGGCTTGGAGAGTGGTCTCCCCATGTTCAGACAGGATTTCTCGTGTCCCGCCCTACTCTAGGACAATCATGATATCTACGCGTACGGGGCTGTCACCCACTACGGCCGCACTTTCCAGAGCGTTCCACTTTAATCACAATTGCCACTGGCCTGGTCCGCGTTCGCTCGCCACTACTTGCGGAGTCTCGGTTGATGTCCTTTCCTGCAGGTACTTAGATGTTTCAGTTCCCTGCGTTCGCTTCTTACACCCTATGTATTCAGGTGTAGATACCTTATTATCGATACTTGGAACCTCATGCGTCTGTGATGCAAACAGTGAGTAGTGATTAGTCGGTAGTGATTAGTTTTTAAACTACTCACTACTCACTACTCACTAATTCCTACTCACTCTCGCGCCATCGGCGCATCAGATTCCCAAGTATCTTAAGGTGGGTTGCCCCATTCGGAGATCCATGGATCAAAGCTCATTCGCAGCTCCCCACGGCTTTTCGCAGCGTATCACGTCCTTCATCGCCTGTGCATGCCAAGGCATCCACCAAATGCCCTTACGACACTTAATCGTTCTCATTGCCAATGCTCATCATCTCGTTGCCCGCTCCCAAAGGAAACAGCAACAGACCGGGTTACCTTTTACAACCCAGTCAATCCAACAATGCCATCGACGTGTTCGACAGGTCTGCTTTATTGGAGCTACGCCGAGCAGCCCACTTGCAGCCTGTCTTAAGACCAGCTTCTCGAGATTGGATCCGATACCGCGCGGTCAGGCAACGGTAATCCGATCGTTCATCAGACGAGGCCGAAGCCACGAACAACAAACGATCCAGAGCGACAAGCTTCCCTCCTACCTCCAGTCCTTCCCCTATCTC